>JBBCJQ010000006.1:0-377508 GCA_037190885.1 Chitinophagaceae bacterium | reverse complement strand
GCTTCCTTCCGTGATCTCCGGGGTAAATTGTACAGGCTGTACCTTGCCATCCGCCTCTATTTCTTTTGCATCCACTTTCTGACCGTTAATGATGAGCTCAATATTCACTTTCCGGCTTTTTTTAATGCGCGCACGTTCTATGTTCCAGCAGGGGAACACATCCAGGTGACTCATGGCGATCACTTCTCCACCACGATCCTGCTCAGCAGGTAAATACGCGGATACATCCGCTTTAACCGTCACTTTTTGTTTTGACCTCAGATTCAACAGGCTGTTCTTTTCACCCGGTTCAACGCCATTCACGGAGAAGTTCATGATATGCGAAAAACCGTCTGACACATAATTCCTCCCAGCTTTGATCGCCTCTACGTAGTTGTTGTAATTCACCCCACCTTTCGTTTTAAAATAGCTCCTGGCATAGCCTACTCTTTCATCAGACAAACACGGGAAATCTGTCTCACCACTGATCGGCATCCTGATACCCGTGTTTAAAGTATGATACCACATGTTCAGTTCGCGGTGCAGTCCTGTATTGCCGGCACTGAAAAAGTTTACCCATCCGTGTGGCGCCGTAACGATATATTCGTTGGCGCCGATGCCATTCATCTCCGGCACGATATAGTTTGGTATCGCTGTAGTGATCTCTTCATAAGTTCTCCACGCCGGCGCATGTACTTTTTCCTCGTTGGTAACGGGTGGGTTCAACCGGTGATTTTCTGTATACATTGGCTTCAGACCATCGCCGGAATGCGCATACCCGGTAATAGCCCCCTGGTTGTGCGCCCATTGCAAAACAGGTCCTGTCCAGCTCGGCCAATCCTCTATTTTTTGCGTACCGGGATAATCGTCTTCTTTGAGGCGAAGCAATACGACATGACCGGCATGAGAAGAAGGAAAACCGGACACTTCCACGTCATACTGCATAATATTGTTCCTGGTAGACAGTTCGTGCTGCTTACCGGTAAAATTATTTTTCTGGTGATACCAGCCCGGTCCCCAGCTCAAAACTGATGATACCTTCAGGTCTTCTCCTGCTGCCTGCCGCCACATATCCGCGGGGTTCACACCTTCTTCCGGGCTATCATAATGGCTACACCCCGAAGCATGCACATGATGATCGGCGCTGTACCAGCCCAGCTTTGCAAGGTCTATCCACCGTTTCAATCGCAGGCTCACATGTACACTGTCCGTATTTTCAGGTATGGTTATCTGTTTGTATTGCGGCAGGTACTCGGGTCCGCGGGTATACCTGATCGTGAATTTTCCGGGTGGTAATACTACATGCTCCCCTGTTTTACGATATACATGCTGCTGAAAAAAGAAATCTGGGTATTCATCGAAAGCTGCCACCCGCCTTGAAGGAAGCGGATATACATTGGCCAGCTTACCGGGGTATCTTTCGATACTGTCTGTAATGGTAACGGCCGCCATTACGGGCTGGCCATCATCGTCTGTAATATCGAAATACAATTTTACTGCGGGGTCAATGGTAAACATGATAAACGTGGTATTCCTGAAGCCGATATCTTTGGTGCTCACCCCCACATTAAAGCCGAGCTCCACATCCCGCATGCCGGCATCCTTGCTGTATAACTGTACAATCGTATACTCTACCGGCATGCCGGAAAGGTGTTTGTTCATAGTGCCGCCGGTATACATTTGTGCGTCCAGGAAACGATTGGCTGCTTCACCGGGAGAAACCGGATCGCTGGTATGCTTTCCCCAGCCGGGGCGGTTATATGGATGGAGTGCATTCGGACTTTCTACTTCGAGTTTGCCGGTTACACGCCCATCATTTTGTACTTTCACCAAAAAGCTTTTCCATCCGCCCTGCATCAGCCGGGGAACTGCCGCTCCTTTTGCAACTTTTACCCTGGCTTCAGGATTGATATCCACAAGGGCTATACAATACGGATCCAGTATTTCCTGTATCAACGCCATCGACTTTTCCGTAAAGGCAGCATGCCGGATGGCTTCAATTTTCTTTTCATCCTCCGGGGATAAAGGACTACCGATATAAGCAAGGGCTTCCTTTAACCGGATAGCATGTGATATGAACGGCTGCACCTGTACCCCTTCTTCAAGAGAAAGGGCTTTGCCGGCAGCAGTCTGCTCATGTGTCTTATGATTGTTATGGTCGTGTTGCCCCATCACCCGGAGTACTATCATCATCACTGCCGCCAACAATAAGTATCTCATAGAAAATCATTTAATAAATAAAACAATCATGTCACATTATTTTTTTCCCGCCAGCTTGTTTTCATACCATTTCCTGGCCCAATCGTATCCTTCCTTCGCAGCTTTCTTTTCCTCCTCCCTGATATTGGGTTCTTTTGTCAGCCAACATTGATCCAATGCTTTCATACACCATTCCACACTTTTCCTTACCAATACCGGTTGATCATTTAATTCCAGATATACCGGGTTGCTGTGCGAACTGGCGAATACCCTCAGCGCTACCCAACCAGATTCAGTAATTTCCGGGTTGAACTCCACTGCTGTGAATGTTCCATCCGCATCGATTTCCTTCCTATCCACCACAAAACCATTCACCAGCAATTCTACATTTACTTTACGGTTGGCAATACGGGCTCTTTCAATATTCCAGTGCGGCTTTTTATCCAAAGAACTCCGGGCAACTACCCTTTCTTCCCGCGACTGAACTGCTGATAAATAAGCAGCCACATCTGCTTTTACTTTCACTTTTTGTTGTCCTTTTAAATTAAGGGTACTGTTTTTCACACCTGGCTCCAGTCCATTTACCGAAAAATTGATGATATGTGAAAACCCGTCAGAAACATAACTCCGCCCTTTTTTAATGGCGTCCAGGTAAGTTTCATAACTCACGGAACCATCTGTTTTGAAATAACTGCGTGCGTGCCCCACTCTTTCATCAGATGCACAGGGGAAATCGGTTTCACCACTCAGCGGTATCTTCATACCTGCGTTCAAAGTATGGTACCACATGTTCAGTTCCCAATCGATAGGCATATCACCAGCGCTGTAAAAATCTATCAGTCCGTGCGGGGCCGTTACAATGTATTCGTTGGCCCCGATACCATCCATGCGTGGTGTTACGAAGTTTGGTAATGCACTGGTATAAATATCGTGCTTTACCCGCCATATCGGCTGATTAAGCTTTTCCTCGTCGGTAATAGTCGTATCCAACCAGGTATTGGTAGTGTGTAGTGGCGCCAGTCCGTCACCGGAATGCGCATATCCGGCAATAGCACCCTGACTGCGCCCCCATTTTAAAACAGGCAATGTCCAGCTTGGCCAGTCTCTCAATTCCTTAGTACCGGGATATTCATCCTCTTTTAGTCCCAGCAACACCACATGACCACTATGTGAGGAAGGAAAACCCGAAACCTCAATATCATAACGCATAACATTGTCTTTGTTTGACAAGGGGTGATCCTTACCGGTGAAATTTTCTTTCTGCGCATACCACCCTGGACCCCAGTTCAATACAGCAGATACATTCAGATCTTCGCCTAAGGATTGCCGCCACATATCCTGCGGCTTTACGCCTTCACTGGGCGTACTGTAGTGACTGCATCCGGCCGCATGCACATGATGATCGGCACTGTACCATCCCAGCTTCGACAGGTTGGTCCATCGTTTCAACCTGAAATCAGCCCTTATACTATCTGCGTTATCAGGTACCGTTAGCTCTTTCTTTTGGATTTCGTATTCCGGGCCGCGCCAATACATTACCGTAAACTTTCCCGGCGGAAGTATCACATACTCACCGCTCTTTCTATAAACCTGTTGCTGAAAGAAAAAATCAGGGAATACATCATACTCAGCCACCCTTCTTGACGGCAGGGGATAGACCGAAGACAATTTACCAGGCGCTCTTTCCACGCTATCCGTAATAATAAACTTACCCATAATGGGTTTGCCATCGTCATCCAGTACATCAAAATAAACCTTCACTGCTTTTTTAATATTGAATACCATATTGGTTGTATTCCTGAAGCCGATATCCCTGCTGCTTTGTCCCACATTGAACCCGATCTCCACATCCCGCATGCCGGCATCCTTGCTGTAGAGTTGTACGATGGCATATTCCAGGGGCAACCCCGAGAGATTTTTATTCAATGGCTTGCCCCGATACATCTGGGCATCCAGGAAACGATTGGCAACTTCACCCGGTTGCACCACGATATCCGGATGCACTCTATCGCCCCAATACACCAGCTTATTATAAGGCTCTATTGCATTGGGACTTTCCACTTCTAAGGGAGCGGTTACCATCCCCTCGTTGTGCACCTTTACCAGAAAGCTGGTCCATCCGCCCTGCATCAGAATGGGTGTTGCCGGCCCACGCTCTACTTTCACCCGGGCTTCCGGGTTGATGTTCACAAATGCCAGGCAGTAGGGGTCCAATACCTGCTGAATTCTTTCAACAGATGTTTCGTCAAAACTGCTTTTGCTGATGTCATCAATTTTTTTTTCGTCTTCCGGAGACATAGGACTCCCAACATAGGCCAGGGCTTCCTTTAAACGCACAGCCTGGGCAATTACCGGCTGTGGAGAAATATCTCTAACCAGCTCCAACGACTCGTGTTGGTGATGCCCCTGATGTTGAGCAGACACCTGCGAACAGCCCAGCAATAAAGCAATCAAAAAAAACTTCATGACAATATCATCCGTTTAAATAATTCTATTTTGCGTCCATTATCTCCGCTATCAGGTCTACCGTTCTATCCACCAGCATTTGCCCTCCTTCTGCTCCCACGATCGAGCTAAATACCGTGGCGCTATAACCACCTCCTTTAACCGCTTTTTCTGTTGCCAGATAGCCTTGTTCGCCCGCAAGCTGCACTACAAATGTCTGCAGCGCCTTACTTCTACCCTGTATTCTGATACCATATTCAGTATACAATTCAAAAGGATTGGTGCAAATAACAATATCCCCTAACCGAACCACATGAATTTCCGTGGGAAGAATCAGTTGTTTTCCCAGCTGCTGGTTTTCGTATCGCTTTACAATTTTGTCGTTAAAATACTGTTCGCCTCTTAGTTTTTCCGCCAGCTTATTATCGGCAGCGATTTTTGCAGCCACTTCATCCCGGGTATTCTTTGCATCAAGATATTCCTTATGTGTAATGATACGTACCGGTAACTGCAGGTCTTCATATTTATGCACCAGCGGGATCTGCTTATGCTGATCCTTTTTCACAATATCATAGGCTTCTATTACTGCATTCGAAATACGCCTTGCGATCTCTTCCATCGGTTTTCGCCCGGATAAGGTATGCATCCTTACATCCGCCTTATGCCTGTACATAACGTGCGGCGACTGGTCTCCCGCCGCTGCGATCCATCCTACAACACACAGCTGATCACCAAATTTCTTTTTGAGCGCCAGTCTTACTTCATGCCAGTAGTCTGCATTCACTGCTGTTCCATTTTCTGTTTTCTGTGCGGGGCAGGCAACGCTGACACCCGTTGCGATCAGCTCCTGCTTTTTATTCCAGAAGAACAGGGTATTCACATCATGATCTTCGTACCCTTCTATGCCCGCAAAACCCGGAAAATACGTACCACCATACATCAGCGCTGTTCCGTCAAAATAGGAGCTCCTCCTGTTGTATCCTACAACTGCATGCGTGAGTCCCCAGCTGGTTGTGCATTCAACACGGTTGTTCCAGGCTTTTACCATTCCTGCACTCACCCGTTCAATAAAAAACTTCTCAAACGCTGAAGGTTGGGTAATCTCCGGCGGTATGGGGTATTTAGAAAACAGCGTATCCATTACCGGCGCTGTATGGGTATGCGTAGCCGTAAGTATCACCTTTGCCGTATCAATAGAAGGCAATAGGTCTTTCACTGCTTTTCGCACCCCTGCCTGGTATGCCGGTGGTATGTCCACCAAATCGCAAGCTGCAAAAAAAACAGTCTCCGCTGTTACCGTTCCCTTCCGGGATTCGATGGCCATTATACTTACCTGCAGAGGGGTTTCGGCTTCAGTAGCTACTCTTAAATGCCCCTGGCCTGCCAGTGCTATTGGCAGTTTAGGGCTGATATCAACTTCTGCGGTACCCACATACAGGTTCTGTGCCTCACTTGTCTTACCGATACTAACCCAGCAGAAAAAAGTCAACAGGAATTTATAAACAAGACTGGCAAGCTGTAGGTTGAACCTTTTCATGAAATGTAATTCTGTAATTTTTTTGCAATCATCCCCCACCGCTTTGAAGCGGTGGAAGATAATTGCAGGTTTATCAGTAACCTGGATTTTGCTTAAGCACTGATTGTCCACCCACCGTAGTAACACTCAAATCGATCTCTCTTTGCGGAATAGGGAGCACTTCAGATTTACCCTTTGGAAAAGTGTATCCGTTGGTAATCAGGTAAGGTTGGCCGGTTAAGTCCATATAAAACCGGTTTTCGTCAGCATTATACTTATCCAACAGCGTTCCCATATAGCCAGGTTGCTGAAGATCATAACGTTGCAGATCGAAGATACGGTGTCCTTCCATGCCGAATTCAAGTTTACGTTCGAAGCGCACAGATTCACGGGCGAACTCCTTTCCGTTAGTTGCAAACTCTCCGTTATACAGTCCTACAAAATAATTTGCAGCAGGAGTATTGGTGAACCCACCTTGCGGATTGTTATTATTGATATAAGTCTTTACAAATCCATCGGGATTAGCAGCTCTTGCACGAACAAGATTTACATATTCTTCTGCTTTTGCCAATGAACCGATTTCCACTTCACATTCAGCAGCCCATAATAATACATCCGCGAAACGGATCATGGTATAGTTGGTTGAAGTAACGAATGCCCATCCTTCAAAAGATCCTAAACTAGTCTCTTTATCCGCCTCCCAGAAGGCGCTTTTTATGTGGCAATAAGGTCCGCCATCCTGGTTAATCAAATAGGAAAGATCAAAAATACCCCAGTCAAGATAGGGAATTCCTCTTCTTCCTACTGTCCAGTCGAGACGGGCATCAATAGTGCCGGCATAAGGAGTGAAAGGATCAGTGAGTCCAACACCCATATCGCTATGCATAGGCACATCGTTAAATGTAGTGAGCAGCGGCAGTCCTGTTGCAGCATCCGTTTTAAAGGAATTAACCAGGTTAAAAGAAGGCTGATACCAGTTACCCCCATAAGGAACAGGAGTTGTTAAAGCTTCGCCGGCAAAGCCGTTATATCCTCCGTCATTAGGCACCGCAGCCATTTGCACGGCAAATACCGACTCGGAGCTGTTTTTAGTCCTGGGATTCCAGGTGTCTCCGTATTTATCTACCAGCTTGTATTTTATACCGTTGCTGGTTACACCGTTAGCGATAACATCTTCCAGAACCGGTTTTGCTTCTGTCCATTTATTCTGGAACATATAGACTTTAGCCAGAAATGATTTGGCTGCCCATTTATTGGCTCTTCCTATATTAGCTTTTGTTACCGAAAGGTTATTTCCTGCAAATTCGAAGTCGGCCTCAACAGAGGCCCAGGGAATAGTTTCATTGCTTTTGAAAATATCATCGGCGCCAAAAACTACCGATTCATCAATATAGGGAACGTTTCTCCAAAGCTTTACCGCTTCTAAATGATACACACCACGCAGGAAGCGGGCTTCAGCCAATACCTGTACCGCCTCTTCAGCCGTAAATACTCCTTCAGGCAGTTTGCTTAAGAGACGAATGGTTTCATTCGCACGATGCACACCGGTATAAATAGATTTCCATCTGTCTGCAATATGTACCATAGTCGGATTCACGGTGTAATTTTCTATTGCATCCCATTCCGGGCCAGCGGTATAAATACATCCTTTTTTCGCTTCATCCGAAGCGATATTGGCTACCAGGGAATTAGATATACCATTATTAAAGTCGTTTGCATTGAACCGTGCTGTTCCGTTAAGAATTGAATAGGTTCCTATCAACATTCCCTCTACACCATGCTTCGTCAGCAAGGTATTCTCACTGATACCACCTATAGGCACTTTTTCCAAAAAAGACTTATTACATGAACCCACGCTAATGACCAGCGACACCAGGCCCGATGCAAGTATTAGTTTATTTTTAATCAGTTTCATTCGTATATTTTTTGTTTTTTCAATGGTCGTCCCGCACCTGCGGGAGAACTCCGCGTACACATTCTCCTGTGTGAAAAACTTTATTAAGCTTCGTTTCATTTTGAATATGTTTTAATATTATGATCAGTAAATATTAAAATCCAACATTAAGACCAACGAGTATTATTCTCGAATTCGGATAAAATCCTTCATCAATACCAAATGTCAGGTTTCTGTAGCTGGTAATTTCAGGATCAAATCCGCTATAGTTGGTAATCGTGAACAGGTTTGAACCCTGTATATAAACACGGAATTTATTAATACCAATTTTTTTCAATCCATCCGCGTCAATATTATATCCAAGCAATAATGATCTCATTTTTAAATAAGAACCATCTTCAATGAAATAGCTATTAGCCACATTTGCTACACTGAAATTCGGAGTTGTTTCCGCTATAGGGTGTATAGTATTGGTATTCTGGGGAGTCCATGCGTCAAGTACTCTTTTGCTAAAGTTATTTCCACTACTGTAAGTTAAATCGGTCGCCTTGCGCGTTTCGCTCCAGATATCATTACCCTGTGAACCATAAAAAACTGCGGACAGATCGAATTTTTTATAGGAGAAACCGAGGTTAAATCCATATACAAAATCAGGATTAGGATTACCGATAAATGTACGGTCATCGGGAGTGATCGCACCATCACCGTTTACATCCCTGTATTTAAACCTGCCCGGAGCAGCATCCGTCTGCGTTGGAGATCTGTTTACATCAGCAGCATCCTGGAACAGTCCTACTATATCATATCCGAAGAATGAACCAACAGCTTGTCCAACCTGGTTACGCACGCTGTTGCTGGGAGTCCAGGGTGGATCAACATATCCTGCAGAGCCGGGAATATGGACAATCATGTTTTTATAGGTGGTAAAGTTTGCCCCGATATCCAGGCGCGTATCATTACCCAACCTGGCATGATAGGCAGCGGAGATATCAACCCCTGTGTTTTTAATATCTCCTATGTTCACAACAGGAGCCTGGGCAGTACCTATAATACTTGAAGGCAGCCCCATAGGGAATAATAATCCTGAAATTTTCTTTTCAAAATACTCAATAGAGAAGTCCAGTTTGTTGTTAAATAAAGCCGCGTCAATACCTATATTGGTAATGATATTTTTCTCCCATTGTGCTCCCGGATTTCCAATATTATTAGGTCGGTATCCCAACACAACGCTTGTACCGGTTCCGTTGATGTCATAATAAGAGGAACTTAGCGCCTGAGTGTAAAAAGTGGCAGCGTTAGTGCTGGTAACGTTATTAGCATTTCCCAGTATACCATAGCTGGCTCTCAGTTTAAGATCGTTGATCCAGTGAACATTCTGCATAAACTTTTCACTGCTGATCCTCCAACCGGCAGTAACAGAAGGGAATGTACCAAACCTTGTATTCGCACCGAACCTTGATGATCCGTCCCTGCGCAGTGTTAACCCTAACAAATACCTGTCGTCGTAAGAATAATCCACTCGTCCAAACATAGAATAGAAAGTATCGTCCTGCTCAATACTTCCATTGCTAAAATTGAATTGTCCGAAGTCCAGCACAAGGAGATTATAATCCTCAAACGCGAATCCTTCTCTGCTGCCCATTTGATTACGAGCGGTCATCCTGATCGCTTCTGTACCAGCCAGCGCGGTGAGATTATGATTACCAAAGGTTTTTTTATAGGTTAATGTATTGGTCCACATGGTCAGCGCGTTATATCCGCTATTTTCTTCCAGTTTGTTTCTCATTTGGAATCCCTCACCGTGCCAGTATTGGGGTGGAGTGTAGGTTTGGCGGTAAAAATTATTCACGTTTCCGCCAAAGCTGGTTCTGAAAGTCAGGTCCTTAAAGAAATCAATTTCAGCAAATACATTACCGGTGATTGCCATTTCGCGGCTCCTGTTATTGGCTGCTCCTACACGCATCGCATAAGGATTACCCTGAAATTGAAATAACGGCGAACCGGCATAACCACCACCGAAATTGCCCATAATATCATATACAGGAATCTGACTGAGGCTACCGCGTGCATTATTGATAGCTAAATAGGGGTGATTAGGGTTTTCCTGCGGGTTATCGCGATACATGAAATAAATATTCTCACCCACACGAATATTATCTCTCAGCTTAAATTCCGTATTGGCACGCACTGAATATCTCTTCATATAGGTATTCAGCAGGGTGCCCTGTTGGTCCATATACCCCATAGAGAGCATATAATTCGCCCTGTCATTTCCACCACTGACAGAAAGGTTATGATTCATCATTGGGGCCGGACTAAAGATCTCATCCAACCAGTCGGTTCCTTTGCCATCCCAGTTTAATTTCTGAATAAGATAATTATTAACCGGATCAGATATGTCAAGAAAATACCTGGAAGGATCTACAGCAGGATCGCCTGCATTGGCAAGACCATAACCAATACCAGCACCTGTAGGTCCTCTCCATCCGTACTCGGGAAGACCATTTAAATAGGGGCTGTTAGCAGGACGAAGTTTGTTGTATGTTTCAGCATACTCCCTGGGAGTCATCATGTCCGGATCTCTCATTATAGGAGTTTGTATGCCATAGTAGGCGTCATAAGTAGTTTGCGCCCTACCCGATTTTCCTTTCTTGGTAGTAATAACGATAACACCATTAGCGCCACGAACCCCGTAAATAGCGGCTGCACCGGCATCTTTTAATACCTGGATAGATTCCACATCATCACCGGGAATATCATTGATATTACCCTGTACACCATCAATAAGCACAAGGGGATTCGTATTTTCCATTGAAGTGATACCACGAATTCTTATATTACTTGCATGGCCGGGAGAACCTGAGGTAATAATATTTACACCGGATGCCTGTCCCTGCAAGGCCTGTAATGCGGAACCGGCCGGAATAGATTTGAGTGTTTTTACATCCACCACGGCAACAGAACCGATAATATCCTTTTTACGCTGGGCGGAGTAACCCGTAATAACGGTTTCCAATCCTTCTACTATCCTTGTACTAACCGTTATGGTATGCAGCTTATTGGTAGTTCCATCCACTGCAATTTCGGTAGTTTCCACGTTTACACCACTGATTATCAATGTAGCCTTCTCTGCCGGAATGGTCAATTCAAAAAAGCCTCCGGCGTCGGTAGTGGTTCCTGCCGCCCCTCCTTTTACCACCACCGATGCAGTAACCGGCTCACCGGTCTCGTTTAAAACCCGTCCCCTGATCAACACCGGTGGAGGTATATCAAGCGTGACAGCCAATGGCAGTTCTGCCGTAAAAGACAATTCTCTTTTACGGGTCACTACCACCAGCCTGTTCTCCAGGTGAAAATCAAGCGGCTGGTCTTTAAACAAAGTAGTAAGGAATTCACTAACCGGTTGTCTGGCGGCATTTATAGTAACCGGCTTAGCCAATTTCAGCAAATCTGCCTCATAGAAGAAGAACACATTCGCCTGTTTCTCCACCGCATTGATGACTTTTTCAAATGGCACATTTTTTCCACTGAAGGTAACAGTCTGGGAGATGCCGTTTGCACTGGCATTCAGTAAACAAGTTATCAATATCGCAGTAGTTAGTTTCATCACTAATAAAAATTTAGTGACCGCTCTGGTATTGCAATCGCGCAATAACCAGACAAAAATTGCATGTTTTTGCATACTTTTGTTCCAGTTTTGGTTTAACAATAATTATGACCTACATATGTCAATTGTTAATCAAACTTTTATGCCGCTCCGGTCTGCACACCGGGGCGGTTTTATTTGATCAACCAGTTCAGTTAACTCCCGTTACTATCAGTGTTTTATCATAGATTTCAAGGTTTACACCCGCCAGCTTCAACGCATTCAATACTTCATCCAGCGTGAAGTCCCTGGGAATTTTGCCTTTGTACGGCTTTTTGGGCACCACTCCCCTGTAACTGATGTCCAGGTCATACCACCTGCCCAATTGCCGCATGATGGTGGGGATATCTGCATTATTGAAAATAAACAGGTTATTTCTCCAGCCTGTTACGTCGTCTACATTTACTTCAACAACGCCTATCTTCTCAGACTGCTCTAACACACGGGATTGCTGCCCCGGCTTCAACTCGATCTCCTTCGCGCCGATGGTCACCTTTACACGCCCCTCCACCAGCGTAGTGGCTTCATAAGCTTCATCTTCATACGAGTTTACATTGAACTGCGTGCCCAATACCTCAAGCATACCGCCCTGGGTTTTTACAATAAACGGCTTCTTCTTATCCTCTTCAATATCAAAATACACTTCCCCGGTTATATTCACTTCTCTTGTATTGCCATCAAAGCGTGTGGGAAAAGTAATAGAAGAAGCAGCATTTAACCATACTTTACTACCGTCTGCCAATACCACCCGGTATTGCCCTCCTTTAGGGGTCGTCATGGTATTAAAAACCACAGGTCCTGCTGCTGAATAAACGAGCTCACCATCGGCATTGGCAATAGCCAGGTCACCGTCTGTAATCACCTGTGTCCCGTCTTCGTTAAGTTCCACCTGTTTTCCATCGGATAAAGTCAGGATCGCACGATCTGACCCGGGCAAAACATCGTTTCCCGATTTAATAAGCGCAGGGCTTACCGGCTGGTCCTCTGTTGCAGTACCCGTAGCCCACCACAAACTACCGGCGCATAGCAATACCAGTACTGCTGCAGCAGCATACCACACCCTGCGCTTCAATATAGGAGTAGTTGTATGGCTTATATCAACAAGTTCTTCTTCTTCCTGTATTCTCCGCTGGATCTCCTGAAGGATCTTCTCCTGCACATTGTTTTTTATATCCAGCTCCTCCGCCTCAATTAAATGGATGATGTCGTCTTCATTGCGTAGCCCGTTAAAAAAATGCCGGTTTTGAGGTGCTTCCGAAAGCCAGCGCTCTAATTCGTCCATTTCAGGAGAGGTTATTTCTTCCCTGAAATGCTTTAAGATCAGTTGTGCAATTTGCTGTTCTGTATATGCCATGTATAAGTTGTTAATGGTATAAACGTACATCACTGCAAAACTTCCCATGTAAAAAGCAACTTTTTGGAAAACCTCCTGTGGATTACCGAAAATTTTTGTGATTTTATCTACTCAACGGATGAAGCAGTGCACATAAGCAATGGTTTGCGCGGTTACCCCAAATGGCAGCTGCATCATTTGCTTTCCTGTATTATCAACGGCAATAGAAGCACCGATGCAGTCCCAGCCCTTCCAGGGGCCGGCCTCCATATGACCCGTATTGCTTACCCCTATGATATAGGTGGCGAATTTTTCCGCAACGGGCATATAGGCTTCTCTCCACAGATCGCCGTAAGGTTGTATACTGTTATCATAGCCTGGCGGTACCGCCCAGGCACAGGGGGATAAGATAATACCCGGCTCCATCCTTGCGAGTGCAGTAGTAATAGATCTATCCTCTACGATCGCATCTGCACAGATCATCACCCCAAGCCGTCCGAATGCTGTATCGGCCGTATTGATCCTGTCTCCGGTGGCATAGTACGGCTTTCCTATATCAAGCTCGTTGATCTTACGATGCTTTAACAGCAAATGACCATTGCTGTCTATCAGTACCGCGGTATTATATACTTTGTCATTTTCTCTCTCGGTCAGGCCCGAACACACAAATATTTTCAACCTTGCAGCAGCAGCGCTTAGCCTGGTGAACACTTCTCCGCCTGGTATAGTTCCGGCAGCCTCCCGGCTGCCCGGGTGGGTCCAGCCAATATCCATGCATTCCGGCAATACCGCTATATCAGCACCATTTTCTGCTGCCTCCTGCAGACATCTCTCCGCATTGGAGAGGTTGGCTGCCATATCATTGCCCTTTACCAGCATCTGTATCATTGCTATTTTTACTTCTTTCATTTTTAATATCTGTTGATTTTTTTTGAACTGTTGCAAGCTATCCTCCGATAGATAGCGTTTGCCTGATCCTACCGGGATAAGAAAGGATCTCTTTCTTACTCAGAATTCTTACGTAATGCATCCAGCTCTTCCTGAGTGGGGGTTGATGTGTCAAATCCTGTATCGGGGACTTCTATTTTCGCTACCCATGCTATGGCATTGACCACCAGCTTTCTGAAACCATCTATTTTCCAGTTATTATGCACGTGCCCTCCGGTAAAGCCGAAGCCTCTTCCTCCATCAGGTCTTTCGTAGGCCCATGCCATTACCTGCGGCTCATTTCTTGCAATGGCTGCCCTTACATGCGGGTTGCCTTCATGGGCTCCATCATTTCGATCAAGCGTGGACACGGGAGGATGTAATTTCAGAATGGGAACAAAACCCTTTGTATCTTCATTAAAGCGCATATGATAGTACCATTCATCTCTCGCTTCAAAGGGAGGAACTCCATGTGTTACAGGATGATTTGGGAAACTGTCGAACCTTGGAGTCCAGAAAGGGTTTATTGACCAGTAGATTTCAAAATAACCTCCAACCCATTTCAAAAAATAGTCCCCCGCTTCTCCCGCCGGAACCTCGACCGCGTAGTGTATATTTAAGAGACCGACTCCTTTCTTCATCAGCCGGTCGAGGTGATCAAGATGTGGAATTGCCATATGCCCATCCCCCCCATCACTATACATGACAATGGCGTCCGCATCATCCAGCACAGTAGTATCTTTCGGCCATCCTTGCTCCGTCACCACAGCATCCACCCCCGGCACATATTCGTTCAGTAATTTTGCCAGCAATATACAACCTCCCAGGTGCTCATGCTCGCCGGGACCGTGACTATCCGTTCCGGGAATAAGCACAATTTTTTTCCTGGCGACGTCTGACGAACGTTCTTTTTCCTTTAATGCCCCGCCACACGCGCCGGTCAGCAGGATGGAACAGGAAAGCAAAAGCCATTGCATATATTTGATCATATGATTATGTTGTGTTATGATTTTATAAGCGATGAAAGATAAGCCAGCAGATCAGCCATCTGCTGAGCCGTCATAGCATCCTGCAAAGCAGGCATAAATGAATCCCGACTCATTTCCATTGTTTCTATATCCGAGCGTTTTATGGTTTCTCCATTCCCTCCCGGATATTTCAACAAAATCTCATCATTTGTCCGACTCGCGATTATCCCCATCAACACCGATCCGTTTTTCAGCTTCAGTTCCCAACTTTCATAACCGAAACTTATACCTCCCGAAGGATCTACAATAGCTTCTAATAACCCTTCCATAGGAAGCTTGCTACCGATTTCAGTAAGCTTCGGACCAAAATCAACGCCCAAACCGTTAGCCTGGTGACAAACAGAGCAGTATTCGAAGAAAACTTTTCGACCGTTGACAAGATCTCCTTTCATACCAAGCACAGCATCCTTATCAAACACCGGTTTGTTAGCGCTTACTGAGTCAGTTAATAAATCGTTTACTTTCTGGTACATGGTTTTGCGAGGTCCATGTTTCATTCCCAGCATCAATGGATCGACAAATTCCGGGGGTAACTTTTTGCTTTTTACTATGTCCAAAACCCTGTATTCACCGCCGTATGTTCTACCAAGTGACAAGGCAGCTGCCTTCCTGACATTCGCAGGATAAGATTCTGATAGTAGTACCTCCCCGATCAAACCCAAGGTTTGTTCATACCCCACATCACCAAATGCCTTCAACAGGTTTACCATCTTTGCCGTATCCCCGCCAACAGCAAGAATTTTTCTAAAATCATGCTCTCCTCCATATGCCAGTACCAGTTTTACTGCCTCGCCCGCTATACGCTCCCCTGACCGGTTAAGAGCCAGATCCAGCAGCTTCTGCTTTTCCGCCTTCACTCCATATCGCTTCACAAGATCAATATAAGTATCTGTACTATACACCGAGACTAAAACAGATCTCAACGCTTTTTGCGCGGCGGCGGACCGCTTTACGGCATCGGGATAAAGATGGTGGAGTAATAATGTATTTAGCTGAATGTCATTTTTCGTATTACCGGCTATAAGTGTCAGTAATACATCAGTTTTATTCTCATCGGGATGAAAATCGAAAGCCCGGAAGTAGCGCTGGCGTTCCTGCCATCCGGTTGTCTCATCCACAGCCAACCTGGCGAGGAGTGGCAGAGCCTTATGAGTTCGGGCCCTCCAGATGATATCTTTCCCTTCCGCTGTTCCTATCGGTTCCGGTACCTTTTGCAGGTAAGCTTCAAAGAAACGATCCCATTGCTTATCGGCACCGATACCCAATGCTTCCAGATACCACCTGTCACTATCACTATATTGAACAGCCAGTTGAGCCCATAGTTCAGCCGCTTCAGGAGCGGGGTTATGCCTGAGCGCAATAGCACATTCCCTTCTCACCTGTGGATCTTTATCATTTACCAGTTTTGCAACCGCCTTTAAATCTATACTGTTCAACTGCCTGGCGGCACGCAATGCCGTTATTCTTAGTTCAGGTATCCTGTCATCCAATGCTTCTTCAATATACTTATCCCCTCCTTTCATCTTCGATAACAACCACAATGCCCGTGCACGCATTCGCGGATTGCCCGCGGAATGCCAGAGCTTTTCCAATTCAGGTATCGCCTGCTCTCCCATGTCCAACAAGCTGATCCGGGCTTTTCTTCTTATCGCCAGATTCGGATTTTGTAACGCCTGAACAGCGCCCGCCGACGACTTATAGTCAAACTTTGGAATTACATACTTTTTTCCTTTAGGAGCGATCCGGTAAATTCGTCCCTTTTCCTGATCTTCCGCATCATGACCGCCTACTACCGCATCATACCAATCAGCGACGATCAATGAACCATCCGGCGCCACACAAACATCAGCAGGGCGGAACCATTGATCTTTTTCACCATTCAGGATATTCTTTATCCCGGCGGAATAACCAGCCCCTGAATTTTCGACAATATAAGAACGAACTACATTATGTCCGGGCTCACAATGTATCATCTGTCCCCTGAAAATTTCCGGTAACAACGCCCCTTCATAAATCGCCATACCTGTTGGCGATCCGGCTCCCGTCTGCAAAAGGTTCGGTACCACACCAGGGTCATTTAAATGCCAATGACGGTATGGAATAGAATCCTCCATATTGGTCCTGTGTGCAGGCCACCCTGCCCCTGTCATTTCATCAGTAAATCCATAATTTCCATATTCCATAACGTAGTTGATACGGGTAGCTTTACGACCATCATCGTCATTATCGCTCTGCCACATGGTTCCGTAACTATCTACTGCCACTTCAAAGTTGTTCCTGAAGTTATGACCAAGGCATTCAACCTGCGAGCCATCGGGATTACATCTGAAAACCATTCCCTGCCTGTATTTATCCGGCCCTATTTCATCGCCATCCTGATCAAGCACTACCTTACCATCCTTATCCTTCAACGTTATTCCCTCATTGCCGAAATTAAAATACAACTTTCCGTCTGGACCAAATGTAAAACTGTGTATACCATGGTCGTGCTGCTCTCCACCAATGCCCTGAAACATGATCTCCTTGCGATCTGCCTTGTCATCACCGTCATCATCGAAAAAGCGCCATACATAAGGACTCTGTGATACTATTACCTCGTTACCCAATACACATATTCCTAACGGCGCGTTGATCTCCGGCCCCTGATAGAATACCTTGGTTGAGTCCATTACCCCATCGCCATCCGTATCTTCCAGTATAATGATCCTGTCCCCGGCCGGTGTCAGTAACCTTCCCGGCCATGGCCGGTAGTTGTAAGCTTCGGTTACCCATACCCGTCCTCTTTCATCCACATCAATGTTAGTGGGATTTTTCAACATCGGTTCCGCAGCCATTAGTGTTACTTCCAGGTCTTCAGCAACGGCAAGCCCTTTTAATGCGAACTCCGGCAATCTCTTCTGATCTTCTGTAAGGCTGTCGAAAGCAGTTGCTGATCCTTCTCCTCCTGCACCACAGGATACTGTTGTGCATACGATCAACAAAAGCAGACAGGAATGCTGTAGAAAAAAACACGCGTTGTTCAGATACTTCATGTATTAATTTGATTTTATATCAGAGCCTGATTTTACAAGGCACGGTGATCGGGCATGAGCTATTCAGTTTTGGTAAAGTGAAATAAAATATAAACTTAGATGTAAAACTTTGTATAAAATGTCATGTGCTTAGCAGCTTTTGTAGCAGAATTAACCTGTTCTGATGTGGGTCGTTTTAAAACAGCTGGAATGATAACACGAAAGTTATTATGTACCCTGAAATACTTTGTTATCATCTTTGAGTGCCATGAACTTCACCCGGTTAAGCATTCTCTGCCATTTTCTTATTATTTTGCAAACATCAAAAGTAAAACAACAATGATCAGGCACTCTGTGATCTTCAGGCTCAGATATGAGAAAGGCTCACCGGAAGAATCCGCTTTTTTTGCGGCAACCGGCAAACTGGCAACAATAACCGGCGTGAAAGCTTTCGAGCAGCTAAGACAGGTGAGCAATAAAAACAAATTCGATTACGGTTTATCCATGGTCTTTGATAACCAGGCATCATATGATATATACAATCATCACCCGATACACACAGCATTTATTCAAAACCACTGGATTCCCGGCGTAACGGACTTCCTGGAGATTGATTACGTAGCGATGTAAAGCTGGTATAATAATAGCACAGCAGATAATGTTGAACGGAAACTTTTTCAATCCGACGTCAGCCCGGTGCTGCACAGCTCATTGAGTTAAAGCAGGTAAGGAAACAGTAATAACATTAATTCCAAAGGATATTGATGAAGCGCCGATTTCAGGATCTTAATAGCAGAAAGTTTTTGATTGCTGACTGTTTTTACACTGATATTCAGCTTTTCCGCGATTTGTGCAGGCTTCAACCCTTCTCTGAATGAGAGCAGCAAAACCTCTCTCATTTTTTCAGGGAGCTTTTCAATTTCACTTCGCAACAGCTTCACCAGCTCCAGGCGAACCTGTTCAAGAAAAAAGTCATTGCAGTAATGATCATCCATCATTGCACGAAGCTCATTTTCATGGCGGGTTTTTACTTTTTTATGGCGGATAAGATCATAACACCGGTTACGGGTAATAACAAAAAGAAAAGTGGAAACCGCTTTTATATGGGTAAACTGCTCTCTCTTACGCCACAAGTGAACGAAAGCGTCCGCTGTTATGTCCTGTGCTTCAGCTTCGTCTGTATATCTGCGGGCAAATTGTAAAACCTGCCGGTAAAAACGTTCATACAATACTGTAAAAGCAGCCTGGTCTCCATTTGAAAACAGGGTTAAAAGGCTGTCATCTGTATATGAACAATTACTCAAGCTGGTTTTCGGTTTAAAAAGATGATAAATTTATAACATTCCCCCCAATTGAGGAGATTCGACAACTACTTCTGAACGATTCAACCGATATCCCAATATCCCCGGAACCGTCGGAGCGAGATGATTACGGAGCTGGCAAACAGCAATCATTCATATACACAGCCTGTCAGATAATGTAAACAGAACTGATATCGCAGGCTGATCAACTTAAAGGTAATATTAAAGCGTTTATCCGGCAACAAGTTTATCAGCGCAAAATTCAGCATATCACAGACCGCGGCAAAAAGCAATGGGAAGAGGCTTGTGAATTTTACTACGTAAATGGTTAAATCAGCTACATTTTATCAACAGGCAAACATATAATTTTATGGTCCTGTTGAATAGCCGGGGTATTTCATTTTTAAAGAAAGCCTGACATGCCTTCATTTAACAAGGAAAGAAACAACAAAGAATAATACTAAATGCTACGGATAAGCAAGCTTACGCCCTCAAAATCAATTTCATTGTATAAAAACGCTCCCTCACCCTTATTCATTCTACTTTGTTTGTTTTTCCTTTCCTGCGGAACCGGAAAGATCAGGTATGAAAACGGGGCTGTTCCGCCGGATGAAGCCCCGGGTACGTTTGAGCTGGAACCGGGCTTTACACTGGAGCTGGTAGCAGCAGAGCCCCTGATCGCAGACCCGGTAGATATGGAGATTGATGAGTACGGCAGGTTATATGTAGTAGAAATGCATGGTTACCCGCTGGATAAGAGCGGTAGTGGAAAAATAAAACTCCTGGCAGATGAGGACGGCGACGGAAGAATGGACAAAAGCACGGTATTCGCAGACCGGCTGGTGCTGCCGAACGGCATTCAGCGATGGAAGAAGGGGGTAATTGTAACGGACGCACCCCATGTATTATATTTTGAAGATACAGACGGAGACGGGAAAGCAGATATAAGAGATACATTGCTGACAGGCTTTTCTCTCTCTAACCCACATATTAACGTAAACAACCCTTTATATGGTCTGGATAACTGGATCCACCTGGCGCATCGCGGTCATTTGCTGACCAGGAGCTACAGAGACATTTTCGGAGATGAGGGAGATGAAATATATTTTAACCAAAAGCCTGATGGTCCGAGGCTACCCAGGAACGCAGACAGCCGGTCCGTTCGTTTCCGCCCTGACAATTTTACCATAGAACTGACTTCCGTTAAGGCGCAGTTTGGACATACGTTTGACACCTGGGGGCGCCATTTGTTCGGCGACAACCAAAATCATGCCTACGCAGAAGGTATTGCTGCTCCCTACCTGGAAAGAAATCCGGCATTGATGGTGTCGCAGGCAACAGAACCGATTTCCGATCACGGAGACGCGGCAGAGATTTTCCAGATCACCACCAACCCCGAAAGACAGATGTTCAGTGGTGCGGGTACCATGACAGCCGCCAGCGGAATAGTGGCTTACAATGGTGGCGCTTTCCCGGCTCCTTTTGATAAGAATGTAACATTTATCTGCGAATCAGTCAGCAACCTGGTACACGCCGATAAACTGAAAGAAAACGGCTCCACCTTTATTGCCGGCAGGGTGGGCCGGGAAAGAAAAGAGTTCCTTGCTTCCACGGACGCATGGTCCAGACCCGTAAACCTGTATGTAGGACCCGATGGCGCTCTATACGTATTGGATTACTACAGACGGATTATTGAACATCCTGAATGGATGAGTGATGAAGCGATAAAGGCAGGAGGATTGTATGATGGTATAGACATGGGAAGGATCTACCGGGTAACGGCAACCGACGCCGCAGGGCCGGAATGGACAAAAGGTCTGAAGCTCGGCGATGAAAGCGACGAAGCCCTGGTTGAATACCTGGATAACCCCAATATCTGGTGGCGTATGAATGCGCAACGTCTGCTGGTAGATCGTGGCAATCAAAACATTGCTCCAAAACTGGAAGGGCTGGTAGACAATGCCATCCATGCGGAAGGCAGACTACACGCCTTATGGACGCTCCAGGGATTAAACGCTTTAACGCCCGCTGTTATTGAAAAAGGACTGAAAGACCCTGAAGCAGGGGTAAGAGAAAATGCCATACAGCTGGCAGAACTGCACCTGAAAACATCACCCGGATTGGTCGTAGCGCTATTGGCATTACAAAATGACCCCAATCCAAGAGTACGCTTTCAGCTGTTGTGTACGTTGGGTGATATCAGCTCGGCCCAAGCTGCCGCTGCCAGTGAAAAAATATTGTTTCGCGACCTGGATGATAAATGGGTCCAGGTAGCCGCATTGTCATCCCGCTATCTGCAACCGGAAAAAATGATCGGCGCTGTTATCCGCAACTATAAACAGGATAAGCCCGCTTACGCATCATTACTGAAACGCCTGGCTGCTATGACGGGGCCCTCCGTAAACCTGGATTCAATGGTTCAGGCGGTGGTTTCAGGAAAAGTACAATCCTGGCAAGCCCCGGTACTGGAAGGCCTGGCAGAAGGATTAAGGAACAGGAAATCCGGGTTACATGATATTGCACAGGCTATGCTGGTGAAAGCATGCTTCGATCATCCCGACGACAAGATGAGAAAAGCAGCCTTCGGGCTGATCAAAACCGTGGGCATCACGAACGAAATATTGTTACAGCAGGCTATTCAGAGAGCGGTGTCAAATGCCGCCAACCCTGGTTTGCCCGATGAAAAAAGGATTGATGCAGTCAATATACTTTCCCTAAAAGATCCGGCTGCGCATGCGGTCTTACTGAAAGAACTGGTGGATCCGAAGGTGCATCCTTCTTTACAACAGGCGGCTATCCGGGCACTTAGCTCAATTCCCGATGAAACAGTTACCGGTTTTATCATTGAAAAATGGGCGGGCATTACGCCGGCTGTCAGGGAAGACGCCCTGCAAACTTTTATGCGTTCCGACAACCGGAAAAAGCAACTGCTGGCGGCCGTTGAATCGGGCAGGATACAGGCATCCAGTGTCGGTTGGTTCAGAAGCATGCAATTGATGCAGGAAGATGACGACAATATGCGCAATAGAGCGAGAGAACTGTTCATGGTCAAGGACCAGGAAAAAGTCATAAAAGAATTTCAAAAAGCGCTTGAAATAAAAGGAGATGTAATCAATGGACGAATTGTATACGAAAAGAACTGTGCACTATGTCACCAGATACGGGGAGAAGCAGGTACAGCCTTCGGACCTGACCTGGGCACCATTCAAAGCTGGCTGTCCAAAGACATCATGGCCAATATCCTGGAGCCGTCTCTTTCGCTGGCAGTCGGCTTCGACGTTAGGGAGGTGACGCTGAACAATGACGAAAAAATACAGGGCATTATCAGCAGTGAAACGCCGGGGGCCATTACCATCTCCAGCGCACCGGGTGTACAAAGAACAATTAACCGCCAGGATATAAAATCATTCAACACCCTGGACATTTCACTGATGCCTTCTTTCTCCGGGCAGTTAAATCACCGGGAGATGGCTGATCTGATTGCATTTCTTCAAAAAATGTAATTGTGATCCCCGGAAGCAATTGTTGATCAAATAAAGAATGAATTATGAATATAAACAAGCGTTTGCAGCTATACCGGTTTGCTGTTATAATTGCAGTTTACCTCCTCTCCGGCTTCACGGCTACAGCACAAAAAGGATGGACGCAATTGTTCAACGGAAAAGATCTGACCGGTTGGGATACATGGTTGCGCCCACCTGATATGGTAGGATATGTGGATAGTACCCATTCCGAATCTATCGGGCTCAATAAAGACCCGTTACATATTTTCACCATCAACAACGGTATTTTAAGAATAACCGGTGAAGTATGGGGTGCTATCACCTCTAAAAAATCATACAGCAATTATCACCTCCGTTTTGAAACCAAATGGGGTGACTTAAAATATTATCCAAAAGATACCGCTTTACGCGACGCCGGCTTATTGTTTCACTGCACCGGTCCTCTTGATTTTGCCTTTAAGGCCTGGATGAAAAGCGTGGAGTTCCAGATCGAGGAAAGTAATATCGGTGACTATTACGATGTCAGCGGCGGTAAGCCGGAAATTCCTGTCAGTGAAGGGCGATCTCCCCTTAATGAAAAAGTGGAGCAGTACGATGCCCTGGCGCCATTGAAAAGAGAAGGTTTGTGGCGGGTGCATCGATCCGGAAATTTTGAAAGTCCGCATGGAGAATGGACCCGCAGTGAACTGGTTGCCCGTCATGCAGATGCCGTGTTCATTGTAAACGGATTTGTTGTAAATCGCCTGTATAATATCTTCCGGGAAGACATAAAACGGCAGTCAACCGGCGGCAAGCTGCAGTTTCAAAGCGAAGGGGCCGAACATTTTTTCAGAAGGATAGATATCCGCCCGTTGAAGTTTGTATCCAATGCCCCTGTGTTAACGAGTAATGATTCTATAATACATGTTTCCTATACACCTCAAAATATTGACATCACCAATACCGGTGACGCAGTAGAGATCATCGCAGTGGAGTTGATGGGCAAAAACGGGGACCGGTTCATCGTAAAGCTACCAGAATTTCCCATGGTGCTCAAAAAAAACAGGCAATTGACCTTACCCGTTTCGCTGAAACCCGGCAGTAAAGTATCCAACGATGTATTCCTGCGCCTTGAAACGGTTTCGGGACCGATAGAGCACTGTACGGTACGACTGGTGCCGCAGCAATAGATAATATAACCGACTATTTCGTTAAAATCCGGCAACACCGTTCATCTCAAAACGCATTAACTTCACCGATGCTTTTGCAGATACACAACCGGAAAGGTTACCTGAAAACAATATTACCCTGTATCGGTATTTGTATACTGGTATCCTGCGGGGGTTCCGCAGGCAGGAAAGTCCGTTTCCATGACGGCGCTGTAGTGGTACTTACGGGTGGCACGAATATCTCCAATACCCGGAAGAACGGCTACCTGGAGACCATGCTGCTGGCGGCCAACAAAAAAAAGAAGCTGTACTTCCGGAATATGGGGTGGGAAGGCGATACCGTTTATGAGCAATATCGTGAGGAAGGCTTCGGCGAATGGTCCGGGCACCTTGACAGCGTGCAGGCCAATATCGTGTTTGCCCAGTTTGGGCAAATGGAATCGCTGGATGGCGAAGCTGCCATCCCCCGCTTTATAGAGCTGTATAAAAAGCTGCTGGCTGCTGCCAGAGGAAATAACAGGCAGATCGTTCTCCTCTCTCCTATCCCGTTTGAACCGGCATCCCTTTCGTTGCCGGCAGCACAGGCTGCTTCGGTTCCGATCGTCAACGCCCCTGTTGACAAATATGCCGATGCCATACGACAGTTGGCGGAGGACGAAGGATATATTTTTGTGAACCTGTATGAACAGCTTACAAACGCAGACAGTCCTTATACGAGCAACGGAATACACCTCACGGAAAGCGGTCATAAAGCAGCCGCTCAAATTATTATGCGGGAATTACAATTGCCATCCACCTATAATAATAACTGGGAGCCGTTAAGAAAAGAGGTTGTAAGTAAAAACAATCTCTGGTTCCAGTACTGGCGGGCAGGTAACTGGGCATTTATATACGGCGGTGAATATGTGCAGCAATTCAGCCGTGACTGGAAAGACAGGGATCACAGGATACTGCCGGAAGAAAGAAATGCCATCGGTCCATATCTCGACAGCGCGGAGCTGCGCGTAGAAAATGCCAAACGAAAACTGTAAACCTTATGCGTCATCGTGTTCCTGTTTATCTTTTCGGCTTTATAAAAAAATTGTGGATCGTGATCTTCGTATTTGTGCTGACCGGTGAGCACAATGCGCAAAACATCATGTCGGTTGCACCTCCCGAAGCAGATGACTCCGTTGAAGCAGAGCTGGCTTCCTTTACAGTAGCCCCCGGATATAAGATCGAGCTTTTTGCGTCGGAAACACTGGGCATAGCCAACCCGGTGGCCATGCGATGGGATGAGAAAGGAAGGCTATGGGTATTGTGTACCACTACCTATCCCCACCCGGAACCGGGAAAAAAGCCGGATGACAAATTGCTGGTACTCGAAGACAGGGACGGAGACGGAAAAGCGGATACGGCTTCCGTTTTTGCGGACAGCCTCAATATCCCACTGGGTTTTGAGCTGGGTCACGGTGGCGTGTACCTGGGCGAACAAACAGAGCTGATCTTCCTGGAAGATACGGACAAAGATGGCAAAGCGGACAAGCGTTCTGTTCTTTTCTCCGGTTTCGGGACCGGCGACCTGCACCAGACCCTTAACTCTTTTACCTGGAGCCCCGGTGGCGACCTGTTTTTTTCGCAGGGACATAATATCTACAGCCGTATAGAGACCCCCTGGGGTATAAAAAGAGCTAACCGGGCAGGCATATGGCGCTACCGTCCTACAACAGGAAAACTGGACAACTTTTTTAACTGGTCTACCGCAAGCGTAAACCCATGGGGCATGACCTTCAACGACTGGGGTGAAATGTTTCACAAAGCGAATGACCCGGAAGTATTCTATTCGGTTCCGGGACTGGTGGAAGAATCCAACCGGAACTACCTGCCCGATATCGGAAGACTCGTAATTAAGGGATCCGGCATCATTATTCCGCGCTCCGGGCATATACCGGATGACCTGCGGAAAGATTTTGTGTTAGCCGGTTACTATAACAACCGTATCGAAAGGATGAAAGTCAGCAATGATTCGTCCGGCTACAAGGCGCAGCTGACAGAACCGCTGGTCATTTCCTCCAGCAGAAGTTTCCGCCCGGTAGAAGTGAGCATGGGACCCGATGGCGCCATTTATGTGCTCGACTGGTACAACCCCATCATCGGGCATTACCAGGCATCGGTAAGGCACCCGGAGAGAGATAAGCTACACGGCAGGATATGGCGTATCACAGCCCTCAGCAGGCCACTTATACAACGTCCGGACCTGGAGAACCAGACGGTGACCGGCTTGCTGGATCATCTGCGATCGGATGAGTACTGGGTACGCTACCAGGTAAGACGACTACTGGCTGCAATGCCGGCTGAAAAAATAATTCCCGCCACAGATGAGTGGGTACGATCGCTTGATCAGCGGGATGCACGCTACGAAAGGAACCTGCTGGAAGCAGCCGGTATATATGAAAGTCATAACACTGTAAACGAAGATATACTTCATCTGCTGGTCACCGGTAAACAGGCAGGGGCCAGGGCTTATGCCGCACAGGTAATATCCAAATGGCAGGATCGCCTGGAGGATCCCCTGTCGATATTACAACAACTGGTAAACGATACCAGCGGGAAGGTAAGATTGCATGCCCTGGTAGCGCTCAGCTATGTGCATCATCCTGCAGCTGTGTCGATAGCTGCACAGGTGTTCGATCATCCGACCGATAAATTCATCCGGTATGCCTGGGATAAAACAGTATTTACATTGCGCCCCTATTGGGAAGAAGCATTGCAGCAGGGAAGCCTGCAAATTACCAACCCCGGACACCTGGCACAGATCATCCATAATGATCCGCCTTCCTGGTTTCCTGCGGGGCAACTGGTAACGCTGACCAAACGGGAAGATATACCCGCCACCGTAAAGAATAACCTGCTGATGGCGCTTGCGAAAACAGACAACAACAGTCATCTCGGTTACGTACTGCAGGAAGCAGCCGCTTCCCACGATGCGGCTATGTTAAAAAGACTTGCCGACCTGCAGCTCCCGGCTGTGCCGAAGGAAGCTATCACTACCATCAATGCATTGCTCGGCAATACCCGTAATCAAACGCCGGTGCTGGGGGGTGCTTTGCAATTGGCCCGGAACTGGGATCTGAAACAAACCGCTGCCGCGGTAAGCCGCCTGGTGCAGGACGCCGGGGTGAACAATAATGTTCGCGCCGAAGGCCTGCTGACATTGGGCCGCCTCGAAGGAACAAAGGCTGTTGATTTTCTGAAAACCCAGGCAGAAAATAAGCAAAACCCGGCCATGCTTAAGCTGGCAGCCCTGAAAAGCCTTTGCGGGCTGGATCTGCCTGCCGCCGTTGACATTACGCTAAAGGAAATACAGCAACTACCCATTACCGTTGACCGTGTAAAGGACTACATCACACCGGTAACCGGTCAAAGCGGCGGCATAGCAGCCGTTACGGAGGGACTGGAAAGACATACCATCTCACCCGCGTTGGCCAAAACCCTGCTCGAAACACTGGCGGTTATGGGGCTGGAGGTGCCGGTGCTGCGAAACAAGCTGGGCGTGTTGTCCGGCAATCAAAATACGGTACCGGCTAACTATGACCGGGCCTATACGGCAAAAATTGTAAAAGCAGTGAAAGAGAAGGGAGATGCAGCCAGGGGCGAGCAGGTATATCTTGCTAACCCGGTCTGCGCATCCTGTCATCATATCAATGGAAAAGGAGGAAATATCGGCCCTAACCTCTCCGCGCTGGGAAGAGGCTTATCCCCTGAAGAGATCCTGATAGAAGTGTTATGGCCCGCTCAGAATATTAAGGAAGGCTATAACTTCATAAGCGTGGAAACCCGCAACAATGAAATATTCCAGGGAAACAAGGTATGGGAAGACAAAGAGACCATCGTACTGACGAATGCCGCGGGCAAAACCGAACGGATATCTGTCAACAACATAAAACAGATTACCGAAAAAGGTTCGCTGATGCCATCCGGCCTGCTGGATGGCATCAGCGAGGAAGAGCTGCGCGACCTGATCGCCTATTTGAGCAGCCTGGGGTTATAGGGTTATACATGCCATCAGCAGATTTCTCCCTCACTGCACTTCGTGACGCTCGGTCGAAATGACAGTAGTAACAGCTATCATTTACCAATCCATACATTATTGGATCTGTCAACATCAGCGTTATAAAAACTACCCAATTCCACCTTTATGATCTTTTTGGAAGAACTTACCGGAACCACCACCGACTTATTTCCCTTTTCCCAAACACCTATCGTTCTGTGTATTCTTTCCACGGTATTATCTGCGAAGTGTACGGCAATATCAATCGGCGTTGGCTTATTTCCTTTCGACACGACCGTTATCTTTCCGGACTTCACGTCCCCGATCGCCAGGTCAGGATACCCGGTGTCATAGAACCATATTTTCCAGAACCAGTCGAGGTTCCTGCCTGCACCCTTATTAAAGCTGTTGAAAAAATCCTGCGGAAGCGGATGTTTCCCGTTCCAGGTACGGATATAATGATGCAGCGCCTTAAAGAAAACCTCATCGCCCAACAGATCCTTCACATACCAATATCCCAACGCAGGTTTCGGATAGGAGTTCAATGAGAATCCAGATTCATTCTCGTAATAAATTCCCTGCAGTTGCGTAGAGAGGGTCATAACCGGCAGGTCTACCTCTTTACCCCCTGCTGCCTCATAAGCAGCCATGGCAAAGCTGTCAGTCTCACCCGGGAGATACATCGGAGTTAACAACCACTCTCCCAGGGTAGCCCAACCTTCATCCATCCAGCCATACTTTGTTTCGTTGGTACCCATATAAAAAGGAAACATCGTATGAAACACCTCATGGCAGGTGAGCGAGAAGCTGCCCACCTTATCTCCTATGGGCACATCATTCACCATCATCGGGTATTCCATTTTATCCAGTCCTTCAAAGATCGTTTCATGGTTATAGGGGAAAGACCATTTGGGGAAAACAAAGCTCATCAGCTCAACGGTCTTCTTTGCTTCAAAGATCACTTCATCAAAATCCGTATGTGCCGGGTTGTGCACGGCATCTACCCTGGTTCTTCTTCCTGTTACGGAGTCTACTACAAGACTGGTGGATCTCCATATATAATGATTGCTGGTTGCAAAGGCAAAGTCCGTCACATTCTTGGCCCGGAAACGAAATGTATTGACGGCCCCGCCTGCCGTATAATCTTTCTTTTCAAGATTATCCCGGTCTATTACCAGTATCACTTCATTTTCTGTTTCCGCCCTGCGCAGCCGTTCGCAAACCGCAGGAGAATACACTTCCGCGCAGTTCACCAGGTCACCTGTGGCCCAAACGCCATAATGCTGGGGCACCGTCACAGACACATTAAAATCGCAAAAGTCGTTGTAAAATTCATAGGTGCCAAGGTATTCTGCCATATTCCACCCGTCTACATCATCGTACACCGTGATCCTCGGGAAGCTATACGCGATAAAATAGGCGCCTTCCGCTATCTCACCCGTACGGATATGCGATCCTTTGTTCAGTATATAAGAATACTCAATAGAGAAACGAATGGATTGACCGGGCAACAGCGGCTTTACCGGTACGATCATATTGGTACCAAGCTTCTGTATATCTTCCGGATTTTGCAGTATATCATTGATCATCATTTTATGGATGGCCATCCCCTTGCTGATATCCTGTTCCTCTATCGGGTATGCCCGCATGGCGCCTCCCTTATACAGATCGGTAAAAAGCTTATACACGATTCTGGTGAGTGTATCCGGGCTCTGGTTTTTGTATTCAATATCCGCAGTGCCGCTGATCAACCGGGTAACCGGATCGAACCGGATATCCAGGTCATACTGCGCGGCATTCTGCCAGTACCTGCTGCCCGGTTGTCCGCTGCTGCTGCGGGTTCCCCTATCAAAGGCCTGTTGAATATTTCTTGCAACGGGTAAATGCACCTGCCCAACAGCGCTGTGCATCATCAAAATCAACAGAATAGTAATTAAGCTTCTCATAAACATTATTTTAAACAGGGACCCGGCTGTATATACCTTTTTGAAAAGTACGATCAATCACAGCAAAAGTATCAGCATCTTTCATACATCTGTAGTCCGGAGAATCCCCAAAGTACAAAAAAGGACGGTAGTAGCACGGCATCGGGCAGATTTACCCGCGGTGAGCACTATCCTCATTGCGGCAAAACCAGAGATAAATAAATATCGCAATAAAAGTTCAAATGGCTCGCCCGGGTGCGGGCTTATAACCTTAGTAAGAAAGACCAATTGTTAATGCAGCCTTATTACATTATTTGCATTGGCAAGGTAATAAGGCTGAATGGATGTGACACAGACCTGTTACTCAGATAATAAGGTTCCCGGACCGTGCGATGCATTTTAGAGAATTAGCATTATTGGTATTCCTGTTTTGAAGCGAAAAAATAAAAGACTCCCCGTCATTTTTTGGGAAATCCCGCTAGCGCCCATAAGGGTATATGCCTCCGCAGTTGTCTCAATATAAATCGATAGTTATGATAAATAAGATCTGCAGCATTGTATTTGCTTTCCTTTCAATAACAGTACACTCGTTCGCACAATCAGAAAAAACAAGGGAATTCCATATAGGATTTGCCTATCCACTCAGCACCAACGGTATTGAGGCAGGAAATATTTCTAACAATTTTTCAGCGCATGCACTCACCGGGTTATCAAAAAATGAAAATCGTTTATCCCTGTATGGACTGGCGGGTGTCGTAAAAAACAATGTGAACGGTGTTCAATTGTCGGGATTTGCCAATGTGGTTGGTAATGACGTGAACGGATTACAGGCAGCAGGGTTTGCGAATATTACCAGGAACCATTCGAAAGGCGCTCAACTGGCCGGGTTCACCAATCTTTCCGGCAGCCTCAACGGGTGGCAGGCTGCAGGGTTTGCCAATGTGCTTCGTGCCCACGGTACAGGCGGGCAAGTAGCGGGGTTTGCCAATAAAGCAGGAAACATCCACTCACAGGTTGCCGGCTTTATCAATATCGCCAAAAACGTAAAGGGTGTGCAGGTGGCAGGATTCATCAACATTGCCGACAGCAGCGATTACCCGGTGGGTATTATCAACATTGTGAAAAACGGGGAAAAATATATCGGTATCAGCACGGATGAGACGCTTACCTCCATGGTCTCGTTCAGGTCGGGCGGACGTGTACTGTATGGTATCATTGGCGCCGGGTACAATTTTAAATACAGCAACGACAATATATACGTTGCTGAAGTGGGTTTGGGTGCGCACTTTCCTGTTGCCCACAATTTCAGAACCAATATTGAAGCAGCTTCTGTTTTTCATTTTGAATGGGAACGCGGGGAGCATTATAAAGCAGTGATCCGGGTATTACCGGCTTATACGATCGGGAGATGTGAAATATTTGCAGGTCCCACTATAAACCACGTACATTATGAGGAAGACAAGGGGCGCAACCTGGTGAATCGTTACCTATGGAGCTACAGGGGCGATGATGATTTCCATGGTATATATATCGGCGTGATGGGCGGCATACATTTCAGGTTGTAATAAAACAATAAGGATAAGGAAATGTTTTCAACATTTGGAAGTTTGGAAACCTTTATTCGTGGGATACAGGTTTATGTCTCTCCGGGGTCTGGCAGCACCGACCCTGGAGGTATGGAACGCTATTCACTTCCCCGATCCGCATCAGCTTATTATATCATATTCCGCTCTACCGTTTTCATAAACATTAACACCTGGCGATCCCGGGGTCGGTTACGCCAGACCCCGGGTGGACGCGGAAAAAAAGGCAAATGGTTAATAAGGAGGAACAGACGGTCCTGGTGGCAGGTTACTAATGTAATAAGGTTTTGAAAATTCCGAACCCTTTTCCCGGACAATAAAGGCAGATATTCCTGTCATTCTTTTTCCAGGAACACCAGTGCAACAAAGTATCCTAGAAATTACCGACATTGCCGTAGGCATGCACTTTTTCGCATATCAGCCGCAGTGAGCTTTCAAGATCACCGTCAGCGGTTTTGAAAGCGTCGGCATCAATGGTCAGCGGGGCGCCCAACACCACTAACGGAGCGCCATACTCGGGACATTTCACTGCCTGTTCCAGCGTTAACCCACCCACCGCCTGCACAGGAATATTGACAGCATTTACCACTTCCTTCAACTGATCCAGCGGACTGGGCATGCGTTCACCGCGGGCAGCAATCCCTCTTCTTTCGTCGTACCCGATGTGGTGGATCACATAATCACAGCCCAGGTCTTCCAGCCATTTGGCGCCGGCCACCATATCCGGGCAGCCGAGGTTATCGCCCATCACCTTTGCTCCAAAATCCTTTCCAGCCTGTACTACACACTTAATGGTTTCTTCATGAGCTCTTGCCATCACCACTACATGGGTGGCGCCGGCTTTCGCCATCATCTCCGCTTCCAGGTAGCCGCCGTCCATGGTTTTCAGATCGGCCACAATAGGCACGTTGGGAAATGCTTCCCTTAGTTTTTTTACACCATGCAAACCTTCGGCTAATATCAGGGGCGTGCCGGCTTCCAGCCAGTCTACCCCGGCCCGCATAGCCAGGGCTGCGGTCTCCAGCGCTTCGTCTATATTGGTCAGGTCGAGGGATATCTGTACGATTGGTTTCATATGCTGATGATTTTAGATATTTTTTCCTGCAGCGGGTTGTTTGTTCTATTAACAGGGTCTGAAAGATAAATATTTTATCTGGTAGAGCAGATAGTGGCGTGCAGATACTCAGGTGTGCAGGGTTCCAGGTTGCAGGATGCAAATTTCAGGTCGCAGGTGGATATTCCCTGCGACTTGTATCTTGCGATCTGCGACTTGCCATTACTCCCCCTTCTGCTGCGACAGGTAAGTGATCAGCGAAGCAAATTCTTCAAAAGACAATGCATCCGCCAATCCCGGGGGCATCATGGAGGTTTCCATTTCTTTACGGCTTGCTACATCTTTTGTGTTCACCGTATAAGAGGAGCCGGTGATATCTCGCAACGTAAGCTTATCGCCTGACTCGCCGGTGATAAAGCCCATAATACTTTTCCCGTCTTTGGTACTGATCAGCACGGTGGCAAATCCCTGCGAGATGGAGGCATTCGGCTTGAGGATCGACTCTGCGATCTGCTGGCGATTCATAATAGCACCGATCTGCCCCATAAAGGGACCTTTGAGCGACTCTCCTTTTTTAATACTATGACAGGCAACACAACCCTGTTGTGTGTACAATCGTTTGCCCAGCTCGGGGTCGCCCTGGATTTTGTCTATTGCCAGCATCACGTCCTCAATAGAACTTTTGCCGATCTGCCCTTTGGTATTCCTGATCTTCTCAAGGTCTACTTTTGTTTCCTCTTTTACTTCCGCCAGGTCACCACCGCCAAACCGGTTGATGCCCATTCTGAATTTTTCGTTCAGATCGGCAAAGGCGGTTTTGGCAACCGCATCCGACTGTTCCCACTCCTTTTGCAGGAAAGCCTGGATCGTTTCGGAACCTTCCCAGGGAACCGCCTTATAATAAGGGCCATGTGTATCTGGACGGGTGCTCCACCACCATGATCCGTCGTATGGCGCTTCTTTGGTGTACAGGCGGGCGAGCGTCACCATAATATCCTGTTTCAAGCCGGCATCTGCTGTTTTATTGTAAGCTGCGATCAGCCCGTCCACTGCCCTGGTGTCGTGCATCGTACGCAGCGCCCACAATGCCAGCGTACTGTTCTTTCCACCTATTGCCTCCAGGCAGGCGTCCACCGCGTTCATGGCAGAGAGTGCGCTGGCGGCCAGGTGTGCAGGGATGATCTCCGGGTTAGGCGTGGCATGCGGTCCCTCTTCTCCTTTTACAGGCGCTACAAAGGAAGCCGGTACCGGCACTTCCAGCAGTGCAGCAGCAGTTTCCGGTTTAGCCAAACGTTCCAGTCCGATAATAGCGGCTATCTGTACCCGTTGGGATGGATCTTTTAATGCTGCGACAAAAGGCTCCACCGGTACATTGTCCAGGTTGGCTTTCCTGTCGGTCAGGGCTTTCAGGGCATATTCCCTCAGATCGTCTTCCTTTGTCAGTTCCAGCAGCTTTTTGGTACTGTTTTTACCGGCGCCCTGTGCATAAGTAAATATACCGGCTACCCTGATATGCAGCGGAAGCGATTTGTCGGAAGCCAGCGCCCAGCCGGCATCAGCCGCTTTTTTGGGTGAACGCCGCAGCAGTTCCTGCTGGGCATGCAGCCTGGCAGTGCCGCTTTCGGATTGCAGGATCTTTTTCAGTTCACTTACGGATACATCCTCCAGGTCAGGAAAAGCCTTATATTCCCAGTTTTTCGGAACAGCCCTCACCATGAATCCTTTAGTAGAATCACCGGTATACCCCGCGCCATCCCAGGCCGTCATATACATTCTGCCGGAAGCATCCACATCCAGGTCTGTGATCTGCGGCAGCTTGATGAATTCTTCGCGTTGCTGGGTATAGCTGCCGGCGGCGGGGGTCAGGCGATGAATATACAACTGGCTTCTTCCCCAGTCTGCCATCATCGGCACATGGTTATATTTTTCCGGCCACGCGGGGTCATCCATAAACAGGGAACCTGTGGCCGAACCACCACCGAGATCTACCAGCGCAGGAATGATCTCCTCCGTAAAATTTTTAAATAAAACGGGATAACCGTATTCGCCATGCTGCAGCTGGTGACTGAAGCGGGTATTCCAGCCGCCGCCATCGTTGGTATTATCCAGCGTAAAAATATTCATATAGGGATCAATAGCCACATCATAGATATTCCGCAGCCCGTGTGAAAACACTTCCATCTCCGTTCCATCGGGACGCACTCTTACAATGCCTCCGCCCAGCATGGTCAGCCTGGTGCCTTCCCTGTCTACCGCGTCATGAAAACCGAAATCACCCACGGCAATATAGATCCATCCGTCTATGCCCATGCGTATACCGTTGGTAGCATGGTCTGTGCCACGGCTCTGGATGAACCGGTAGGAGCTGATATGCTGTATCAAAGGCTGGGAAGGTCCATCCGCTATGCCATCGTTGTCCTCGTCTTCAAATACGATCAGGTCCATGCCGGTAGCCAGTGTGTCTGTAAAAACGGTATGCAGCACATACACCTTATCGCCCATGGCAATGATGCCCCTGGGATTATCTACTTTGGCGAATTCAGTATAACGGTCAGGTATGCCGTCATTATTACAATCCGTAATTTTGATGATCCGGCCCATATTGGGTCTTTTACCCAGCGACCCCATCATATCCACCCCTACAAACACCTCGCCGGTAGGCGCTACCGATACACAGGACGGGCTCGGTACGATATCCGGCCCGGCAAAGCCGGTTATCTCAAGTTCCTCCGGCCAACCGAGACTGGCAGCCAGCGTATCAATCAAAGCAAGCGAAGGGTTTCTCTCGGCAGGCTCACAAACGATCTCCTGTTTTTTTGTACCGCAAGACAGCAAAAACAGGAACACCGGCAGGGAAAAGAAAGCTTTCATATATCGTGCAATATTTTAGGGTGCTAAAACTAAGAAGTTATTTTTGATTTCTGATGGAAGATTTCTGATGTAATACAGTATACCCAACCAGAAATCCCTATATCAGCAATCAGCAATTTTAAGTAAGTTTACAGCTTATACAATCAAATAATATTATCATTTGTTATGGCAGCTTCAACGGAAAATATAAGGGTACTGGTAGTAGGTTGTGGCAATATGGGGGCCTCCCACGCAACGGCTTACCACCACCTGGACGGCTTTGAAATCGTCGGATTGGTATCTTCCGGCAAAACCAAAGAAATACTCAACGAAAAGCTGGGCGGTGGCTATCCCCTGTATAGCGACTACACAAAAGCACTGGCGGAAACAAAACCGGATGCCGTTTGTATCTCCACTTATCCTGACACGCATGAGGCATTTGCCATACAGGCATTTGAGAACGGTTGTCATGTTTTTATAGAGAAGCCGGTGGCCGATTCCGTAAAGGGAGCTGAGAACGTGGTGGCGGCCGCCAAAAAATACAATAAAAAGCTGGTAGTGGGGTATATCCTGCGCCATCACCCTTCGTGGATAAAATTCATTGAGCTGTCGCAGACAATGGGTAAACCGCTGGTGATGCGTATGAACCTCAACCAGCAAAGCAGCGGCAGGATGTGGACCCTGCATCGCAACCTGATGAAAAGCCTGAGCCCGATCGTGGATTGCGGCGTGCATTACATAGATGTAATGTGCCAGATGACCCGCTCCAAACCCATTCAGGTTAATGCTTTTGGAGCCAGGCTCACAGAAGAGATCCCCGCAGGAAATTATAACTACGGGCAACTGCAGATCCGTTTTGAAGATGGTTCCGTGGGTTGGTACGAAGCCGGATGGGGACCCATGGTCAGCGAAACCGCTTTTTTTGTGAAGGATGTGTTTGGCCCGAAAGGTTCCGTATCCATAGTGGCTAAAAACGCAGGCGGCGCCGGTAAATCAGACTCTATTGAAGCACATACCAAAACAGAATCGCTCCTGGTGCACCACGCCGGACTGAACGATAAAGAAGAATTTGCAAAAGAAGATGAATACATCGACCTGACGGACGAACCTGACCACCAGGAACTCTGCAACCGGGAACAATTGTATTTCCTCAAAGCGATCAGGGAAGATATGGACCTGACCGATCACATGGACGATGCCGTGAACAGCCTGAAAATTGCATTTGCCTGCGATGAATCTGTTCAGACAGGTCAACCTGTGCTGATGTAGGAGAGTGGTAAGTAGTAAGTGATAAGTAAGATACAAGACGCAGGGTAATAAGGGTAATAGATACAAGACTTGCAACTAAAAAAAATTCCGTATTTTTAGGGATAAAATGTGGTGTATGAGGAAAATTTTAGTTGTGATCATCCTGTTGGTGACCATACAAGCGGAGGGACAGACCTACCTGCCCTTCAACAGTACCCACAACTACCTGCAAAACAGGTACTTTAACAGTGATCTTTCCGGTTTCAACTCAGGCAAAAAATGGTTTGTTTCCCGGTATAGCGGCATTACCGCCGGTATGAGCTTTTTTAATGGCGGCACTGCTAATTTTGTGGCCGCTCCTATCGGGTTACAGCTCAACAGGAGAATCAACAATAACCTATTCGCATTTGCAGGCATTTCCGCTGCACCCAACTATGTTTATTTCAACCGGGCATTTACCGGCTCCCATTTCAGCAACGGACATAATAATTTTTACCAGATGGGCAACCTCGGGTTGTCTTCCAGGGCGGAAGTAGGTCTTATGTATGTAAATGACGAAAGGACTTTCTCCATCTCCGGCAGCCTGGGCGTGGAAAGGAACAGCTATCCCCTGGGTATTCCGCCACTGAACCGGCAGGGCATCCAGCAGGTCAGGACGGCCCATGATTAATTTCTTTTGATTTTGTCCGGGCGCATATACGGCTAACATTCCCCCTTTTCAATATCCTTCATCACCCCTTCTAAAAGTTTTTTGATCTGTTTGAACTTTTTGATCTTATTGTTTATCTCTGTGACTTTTTTTTCAAAGAAAGACAATATTTCTTCCTTAGCAGAAGTCTCGCTGAACCAGGTATTCATTAATTCCCTGATCTCCGAAAGTGTGAAGCCCACTTCCTTGGCGGCCTTTATTATTTCCAACCGTTCTACTACAGTTTCATCGTAATTTTTGTAGTTGTTGGTCTTCACATTTTCATCTGTCGCCCCTTGTACCAGACCCAGGTTTTCATAATACCGTATGGTATGTATGGTTACACCTGTCCGTTTGGATAATTCTTTGATCAGCATTATTTATTCAGTTTTAACAAAAAAAAATAAAAGTATAGAGTATAGTCTATACTTGTTAGTTGTAAAACTAACACATACTTTTGCAACAACAAAGAAAACTGTTATAATATTGGAATAATGGAAAGTAAAACAATACTGATCACCGGAAGTACGGACGGCATCGGGAAGGTAACTGCAGAAGCCCTGGCAAAGCAGGGGCATACCGTTATCATCCACGGAAGAAACAAAGCGAAAGCAGAAAAAGTGTGTGAAGACCTGCAATCCGAAACAGGCAATAACAAAATTGATTATGTAGTTGCCGATTTACTTATACTGGAAGATGTAAAACGAATGGCAGCGGAGTTAAGGAAAAAGTATAACAGCCTGGATGTTCTTATAAACAATGCAGGTGCTTTTTTCAATAAGAAAAGGGAAACGACCAAAGAGGGCTTTGAAAAAACAATGACACTTAACTTGTTTGCCCCGTTTCTGTTGACACAATTATTGTCAGACGTTTTGGCAAAAAGCCGTTCAGCAAGGATCATCAATGTTTCCTCTGCCATGCACAAACGGGGTGGTAAGCCCGATCTTAACGATTTCCAGTTGGAGAAAAGTTACAAACCCGAAAGGGCTTACGGACTTTCAAAATTGTATCTCATTTGGATAACAAGACATTTGGCAAAGCAATTAAAAGAAAAGGGGATCACCAATATCACGGCCAATGCTTTCCACCCGGGCGCAGTGGCCACCCGTTTCGGGCAGGAGGCCGACAAAGGCTTTTTGATCAACCTTATTTTCAAAATTGCCCTGCTGTTCATGGATAAGCCCGAAAAAGGCGCCATGACGGGCGTTTACCTGGCTATCTCCCCGGAAGTAGAGCAGGTAACAGGTAAGTTTTTTAACAGCAGGGAAAAAGAAGAACAACCGGACGATAAATATTATTCGGTTGAAAACGAAAAAATTGTCTGGGACTACTGTATGAAAATTGTCAGGCCATATTTATAAAATTGTAAACCACTCTCCGCGTAATGAATAATCTTTTAGCAAGGATGATCCCATTTATTTTTTTAGGATTGATTGTCCTGGTGATATTCTATATCAGCGCCCGTTTGCGTACCCATTTCAGCCTGCAGCCAAAATGGATAGTAACTATCAGCGTAGCGATTGCCATAATAGGTTCGGTAGCCATGATCATTGGTGCGGTAAAAAGTACCAGCGGTTTTATCGGCGGACTTAGTATTGCCGGTGGTTATATGCTCGTTTTCAGCTTTTATTTATTGGTATTTCTTTTAGTCGCACAGCTGTTGCAACCGGTATTCAAACTACCCAATGCCGTGAGCGGATGGATAGCCGTAGTGTTGGCTCTGATACCGATTGTCACAGGCGCCATACAGGCATCCTATTTTAAGGTAAACGAGGCTACTATTCAAATGACCGGGCTCAGCAAAAGTCTTGATATAATGCTGATCGCCGATGTACATTTGGGACATCACCGGGGCAAAAATTACCTTACAAAGATCGTGGAAGAAACCAACAAAAGAAATCCGGATATCATACTGCTGGCAGGCGATCTAATGGATTCGGAAGCAGCGTTATTTCCCGACATCCTTCGTCCGCTTTCCGGCTTCAGGGCGCCGGTTTACTACGTCCCGGGTAACCACGAAAAAGCGATTGACGAACAGAAAGCCATAAAGCTGATTGCTGAGAATGGTGTGAACATCCTGTACAATAAAATTGCAGATACCTCAGGCGTTCAAATTATAGGGCTTGACTATATGAACCTTGATGAAAACACTTTTGATATGCATCCTTCAAATAACAAACAAACCATTAAGGAGGTGTTGAGCCAAATGACATGGGAAAAAGATAAGCCGGTTATTGTAATGCACCATAGCCCGGTAGGCGTAAAATATGCTACAGCAGCAGGCGTCAATCTAATGGTAGCCGGTCATACCCATGCAGGGCAGGTCTTCCCGTTCACTTATCTTGCCAACCTATTGTTTGATTTCAACAAAGGCCTGTACCGGCAGGATAATACCACTGTTTTTGTTTCACAGGGCGCCGGTACCTTCCTGAGCCGGTTAAGATTGGGATCGGAAAACGAGATCAATCTTTTGCATTTGGTACCCTTTATAAAACACGGACCGGTAATAAGCCATCATTAAAACATCCGGGTATATATCTTTTGGCTCCTAGCTAACTAGCCTGCAATCTGCGCAAGGCATCACTGACAACAGACGTTTTTACCAGTATTGCTGGGAATCATTTTTTTAAACACCTTGTTGAAACATTTATTTTGGTCAATTGCAGGTCTGTCCCCTCTTTCATGGTTCAACAACATTGTTAGAATAAAGAGTAAAGCCCTATATACACCACGGAATCCGGGAGGTAATTCAATTCCCGGCAATCGTTTGCATAAAATTTTCCGGGAATGCCGCAGCCACCATCAAACCCGTTCAAAACAAGTGTCTTATAAAAGCAAGCTGATATATTCGATAATCTCCTCTTCATAAATACATGAAGATTCATGATGGTTAATAATCTTTATTTTATATAAATTTGACTGTTGCTTGTTAAATTTAATCTCTCATGTACCAACAACTATCTGATGAGGCATTGATGCGATTACTGCGTGACAGTGATATGGCTGCATTTGCAGAGATATACCGGCGGTACTGGGAAAGAATGACAATGCATGTCCTGAAAGTGATCGGCTCTAAAGAAGATGCGAGGGATATTGTTCAGGAGGTGTTCGTTTCTGTTTGGAGGCGCAGGGAAGAAATAGAATTGAGAAGCTCTCTGGCCGGGTACCTGCTCAGAAGCGTCCGCAATATATCCATTCGTCATATCGAGAAAAATATCACCCGCAATCAATACCTTCAAACACTTTCGCTTGCTGCTGAATCGGACCGTACTGATCCCGGACAATATTATGAAACCAAGGAGCTTCAGGAGCAAATTGAGAGAGTAGTCGCCGGACTGCCCGCAAAAATGCAGGAAGTATATATTCTTAGCCGCAGGGAAAAGATGTCTTATAAGGAAATAGCCGAACATCTTGGAATTGCTGAAAATACTGTGAGAAAACAATTAAGCAACGCACTTAAAACCTTACGCAGATCTGTCAAAGAACTGGCAGTTTCCGTTTATTTCTTCCTGAATATGCACTTTTTTTAATTTTTCAGAAAAAGCATACTACTTTTTCACTGTTCATGTAACTTATTGACTGAGGAACAAAAAACTCCATTATCATGACCACTGAAAAGGCAATCGCTTTGCTTCAACGATACCGTGAAGGTTCATGCTCAGAGGAAGAGACAAAAATAGTAGAACAATGGTATGCATCGCTGGAAGCAAAAAATACCTGGGAGTGGACGGATGAGGAAAAAACTCTTTTTGACGAAGAGCTCTTCGGGCGCATAATGGCGGAGATAGCAGGTGACAGGGATAAGAAGACCATCCGTATGAAAAACGCATTTTCCTGGCGGAAGATCACAGCAGCCGTACTATTGACAGGTACATCATTTCTCGTATGGTTTACCGTGAGCCGCAGCGGTGACAAAGAAATAAAGCCGGAAACAATTGCTGTGAAGCAGCCGGTAAATGATGCATTGCCCGGCAAAACCGGCGCCATTCTCACATTGGCTGACGGGCAGCAGCTGCTCCTTGATACCACCGCAGACGGCGCCATACAGGTGCAGGGAGAGCATTCCATTCTCAACAGGAACGGAACACTGATCTATGATGAAATCAATAGCACACCAGGCATCATCGCATACAATTCTATTGTAACGCCCAGGGGGCGGCAGTACAAGCTTATATTGGCTGATGGAACGCGGGTATGGCTGAATGCGGCCTCCTCTATTCATTATCCCGTCTATTTTACCGGTGATTCCAGGAAAGTGGAGGTTTCGGGAGAAGTCTATTTCGAGGTGGCGGAAAGCAGGGATCCGAAAGGAAGCAGGATTCCGTTTATTGTAAAGGCCAATCACGGTTCCGGTCATGCTGCCGAGGTGCAGGTGCTGGGTACTCATTTTAATATCAACGCCTATGACGACGAGCCTGACATGAAAGTGACCTTGCTGGAAGGAGCGGTAAGTGTGAGTGCCACTCCTGCCGGCCCCGTAAGGATATTGCCCGGTCAGCAGGCAAGGGTGAGCAATAATATTGAAATAAATAAGGAGGTTGATCTGGAACTGGTAATGGCATGGAAAAACGGGACATTCAACTTTAAAAATGCAGATGTAAGCACGGTAATGCGTCAGGCAGAGCGATGGTATGACATCAGGGTGGAATATCCGCTGGGTATTCCCAGGGATACCCTGGTTGGTGGCATTTCCCGTGACGTAAAGCTATCTGAATTCCTGGATATCATACGTTACAGCGATATCCGGGCTACTATTCATGAAGGAGTGGTAGAGATCATGCCGTCCACGACAGACAAACAATAGGTTTTAAGCTGGCTCATAAAAAAGCCAGTAGTGGTGGAACACTGCTGGCCGATAATGTGGGTCAATTTATATACAATCGGCGAAGACTGTTATTTAATCACCCAACAAACCAAAGTTATGCAATTTACTGCGTATCTGTGCTGTTATTCTTGTACGCATAACAGTACAAAAACCAAAACCCATCACCTGCCGGTCCTCTCATCGCGGCAGTTTCAGCAGGTAAAAAAAATGCTGTTGATTATGAGACTTACAGTCATTCTTGTATTGGTCGCCTGCCTTAAGGTAAGCGCCGGAGGTTATGCCCAGCAGATCACGCTCAAGGCAAAAGATATGCCTTGTGAATCGGTTTTCAGGGAAATAACCCGGCAAAGCGGCTACCAGTTCTTTTTCAACAAAAGGCTTATCCGGAACGCCCGCAATGTTTCGGTGGAGCTGAATGCCGTTCCGGTAGAAAAAGCGATCGAAATTTGCTTTGCCGGGCAGCCCTTTGATTTTGCAATTATAAACAAAACGGTAGTCATTCGTAAAAAGGCCGTACAAGCCGTAATTACTGTATCCGAACCTGCATCTGCCGAAGTGCCTCCCGTAACGATCAGGGGCAAGATCACGGATGAGCAGGGTAATGCCCTACCGGGGGCCAGTGTGAAGATTAAAGGAAAGAATCAAATCACCATTGCCAATGACGAAGGCGTTTTTAGCATCGAGGCAGACACCAACGATCGTCTGGAGATCTCCTTTGTAGGCTTTGAAACACAAGAGATAGTAGTGACGGATGAATCCAGTTTACAAATAATACTGATTGCTGCTGACAGAGGATTGAACGAACTGGTGGTAATGGGATATAGCACGCAGAAGAAAGCAAGCCTAACCGGGGCTGTTACCACCGTGCAGGGAAATGATATTGCTTCCATTCCTGTTGCCAATTTGTCAAACACATTGGCCGGACGCATTCCCGGCGCCACTATTATTAACAATTCCGGGTTAGTAGGCGCCACTTCATCTATTCAAATACGTGGTATAGGAACATTTAACAGCACAGCTCCTTTGTATGTAATAGACGGAGTAGTACAAACCAAAACCCTGTTCGATGCCCTGGATCCAAATGAAGTAGAGAGTATAAGCATATTGAAAGATGCAGCCAGCGCAGCCGTGTATGGTGCAAGGGCTGCGAATGGAGTGGTGGTGGTAAAAACAAAATCAGGTAAAGCGCAAAAACCGGTCTTCAGCTATTCCGGCATCTTGTCTACCGACCGAACTACCCGCCCCGTTCAGAGTTACTCAGCCTTGGAAGAGTTGGAATACCGCAAGGACCAGGCGGAAACTTTTGGTAACCCCAATCCCGTAACACAGGAACAATTGGACTATTTCAGCGACAAAAGCTTCCAGCTAATGGACTATATATGGAAGAACCCCGTATCGCAGCAACATGATTTTAGTATCAATGGGGGTGGAGAGAACATCACTTATTACATGATGGGCGGCTTCAACAAAGCCAATGGCTCTTTTAAGAACACAGATTACGGGCGTTACAATTTCCGCTCAAATGTGACTGCAAAGATCAATGACTATATGAAGCTCAATTTTAACCTGAGTGGCAACCAGCGGGTAATTGACCGTTTTTACTGGCCCTACGATGCAGAAGAATCACAAACAGTAGGTGACTTTTACAGGTCTACATTTAACTGGTCAAGGCTGCTTCCTTTTTTTGCAGAAACGGATGGCACGCCTACCATGGATACCAGGAACGGCTATCCCGTAGCGCTGGGGGGCTGGAATCCGGTTGAACTTGTTATGAATGGAGGGTATAGAAAAATCACCTATCGTACGCTTAACGGAATAGGAAGATTTGACCTCAAAATCCCGTTTATTGAGGGCTTAAACACCAGCTTCCAGTATAACTACACAGCCGGTGACAGAAATGCCAAAGCATTCATTCTTCATAACAAATCGTACAGGTTTGCCCGTCCCTCTACGGAAAATCCCTACCTGTTGGGTGACATCAACCTGAATGATATTAACATACATAACCTGAGCAGCACTTATGAGCGTGTGACACAGGCTGCCACTTTCGATAAATCGTATCAGCTAAACTGGTATCTCAATTACGACAGGTCTTTTGGCAAACATGGGCTTTCCGGTTTATTGGTATATGAAAGGCAAAAATTAACCGGCAATACTTTTAATGGCTCTGCCGGCGATCTGTTGACAACTTCTATCGACCAGATATTTAATGCTTCTACAGACCCGACAAAAAGAACTTTCGGTGGTAATGAGTTTCACAATGCAAGAGCGTCATGGGTAGGCAGGCTTCACTACGAATATGACGACAGGTACATCGCCGAGTTCTCTTTCAGGCGGGATGGATCATATCTTTTCCCTCCTGAAACACGTTGGGGCTTTTTTCCGTCAGGCTCTGCTGCCTGGAGGATATCAAAGGAGAAATTCTTTGACGTACCGTTCATTTCAGAATTAAAGGTCAGAGGTTCTGTTGGATTATTGGGCAATGACGGCAATGGTGATATTGCAGCTTATCAGTTCCAAAACAACTTTAACCCTTCAGTTGCGTATGTTCTTGGTGATGCTGTGAGAAATGGAATTGCTGCCGGCACTCCGCCCAATGTGGGGATTACCTGGGAAAAATCCATTACTTATAATGGAGGACTGGACTTTGTATTATTAAATGGAAAATTAAGCGGCGATTTTGACTACTTCTACCGCAGAACATACGACATCTTTTCTTCCAGGATCCGTGTGATACCGGGTACTTACGGTGCTTCTTTAAGCAACGAAAATTATGCAGAAATGGATGTGCGGGGATTTGAAGTATCGCTGAACTATAACGACAAAATAGGAAATGTAAGATATACTGTAGGTGCAAATATGGGTTTTGCTAAAGACAAAGTGCTGTACCTCGATGAGCCTGAAACTCTTCCGGCCTGGCGTACAGCAATTGGCAGACCCCGAAATACAATTTTCGGTTATGTCTCCGAAGGTATTATACGGGACCAGCGGGCACTGGATGCTTTACCTGCGGGATTTGTTCAATGGGAAAGAGCACCTCAACTGGGTGTTATACTTTATAAGGACCTGCGAGGCAATGATTGGGAAAACAGTGCTCCTAATGGTACCGTAGATGGTTTTGATCAGACGTTTTTATCAAACAATGGAATACCCCGCATCAATTATGGCGTGAATTTAAGTGCTCAATGGAAAGGAATATCCGTCTCCACCTTGTTCCAGGGCGTGGGTGCATACGACAGGGTATTGAGCACTATCAATGGCGGCGGTGTTTTCCAGACAGGAGATCGGCCATATTTTGAGTTGTGGACCCAACGCTGGACTCCGTCTAATCCAAACGCACAATACCCCAGGGCAGGGGCCTGGATGGAAGAATACGGTGCTGCTACCTCCTCCTTCTGGATGCGTAATGGTGCTTACCTGCGCTTACGCAATCTGAATATTTCTTATGAATTGCCCAGGCAATGGGGCAACCTATTCAAAATGCAGTCGTTCCGCCTGTTCTTTAACGGCACCAACCTTTTTGTACTATCTGCCATAAAGGAAATGGATCCCGAGCAAGCCACTCTCGATTCATATCCTGTTATGAAAACATTTTCCGGCGGCGTAAACATAACCTTCTAAACTGTACAAATCATGAAAAAGAGACTGATCTATATACTTATATCATCATTTACACTCACTATTGCTGCAGGATGTAACGATGACAAATTCCTTGATCTTCAAAACCCAAATGTATACAATCCCGATGATGTGTGGAATGATGAGAGATTGACAGATGCATACCTGGTAGATTTGTACGCAACCTTGCCGGGTTGGCCCGTAAATGACGGGAATAATGCGGATGAAGGTGTCGGCATATTGATTGCAAATGCTGTAAATCCCAATAACGCCACTTTTAAATATTGGCCATATATGCAGATACGAAAGGTGAATATATTATTGAATGAAATAGATGGTGGAACTTTAGCGGATGACAAAAAGAAGTTGGCCAAAGCCCAGGCTCATTTTATCAGGGCTTTCCATTATTTCAAAGCAATAGTGTACCACGGCGGAGTACCCATCATAAAGGAACCTCAGTTGCTGACAGACGACCTGATGGTGCCGCGCAATTCAACCCGTGAATGTTTTGATTTTATAATGGAAGATCTTGATGCTGCTATTGCAGGGCTGGACAACAAATACCGGGGTGCAGAATATGGACGAATTGACAAGGCAGCTGCAATGTCATTCAAAGGAAGAGTATTGCTATATAAAGCCAGTCCTCAATTTAACCCTTCCAATCCTTATGACAACGCTTACTGGCAGGACGCATATACGGTTAACAGGCAAGCATATGACTTTTTGGAATCCAACGGGTATGGACTGTACCCTACTTATGAGGGGATATTTATGAACAAGCAGCATGACGAAAACGTAATGATCGTGGCATACAAAGCCAATACCGCTAAACAAAATGGCAGGCAGGAGCACTGCGTGCGCCCACTTACCCAGTCTAAAGACTGCACAGGCGGTGACAATCCTATTTGGAATCTTGTAGAGTCATATCCGATGAAAGATGGAAAGATGCCCGGACAGTCATCCTATACTTATAATATACAAACATTCTGGCTAAACCGCGACCCCAGGTTTGATGCTACAATAGCTTATAACGGCGCTATATTTCCACTGGGAGTAAGTTCAGATCGCAAACAATATACCGATTTGCAGTTAGGTGGCCTGGACGATGGTTTCGGGCCAGGGCAAACCTTTTCCAGGTCAGGCTTCTACACACGTAAAGGTGTTGACAATTCCTTGCCGCAGGCCCAGGTAGGATTGAACGAGGTGGATTGGATCGAAATAAGAGTAGCTGAGGTAATGCTGAATCTTGCAGAGGCTGCCAATGAAACCAACCATGCTGCTGAAGCAATTGAAATGCTGAAAGCCATACGCCACAGGGCAGGCATTGAGCCGGGCGGAGATAATATGTATGGATTAAATGCAGACATGACAAGGGAGCAGTTGCGGGACGCAATTATGCTTGAGCGATATATTGAGTTTGCGTTCGAAGGTAAGCGTTTTGGGGATCTTCGCAGGACCCGTAGGCTGAACGAATTGAACGGAACCCGGAAATATGGTTTGCTGGCGGAATTAAAGCCAGGACTTGACCCTTCAGGCAAACCGGCTAACTTTTTTAATTCAGATGATTTCAACTATTCTGTCCTGGAATTGATTACCAGTGGACCCAGGGAAATGGTGGCGCCGGATTCCTATTACTTTTTTCCTTTGCTACAGGATGAGTTGCAAAAAAACCCAAGCCTGAAGCAAAACAAAGACTGGGGTGGTGATTTTGACCCGGCATTACAGTAAGGCAGTTAGTTTTGGGGGTTATAAATTGACGCCGGCCTGAGTCTCGATTGCCAGGCCGGCTTTTTATTCGTAAAATATTTATTAAGTACAGGCTTGCAAATGTAATATTGGTATTTATATAATAAATCACATCATGATGAACAGGCATTTTCTCTTATACCGAATCCTATTGATGCTGGCTGCAGCACATTTTTTTACCGGTTCTGTTGCCCAGGTGAATTTCAAAACAAAGGAACTGACCATTTCACTGAATGCCAGGGGGGAAATATCCGGACTGAGAAGCAAAACAGGAAAAGAATACCTTGCTCCCTCACAACCTGCACCCCTGCTATCTGTTTTTACGGGTGGTAAATTGCTCGCTCCCGAAAAATTACGCTGGCAAAACGCATCAAAAACCATTGTATTGACTTACCCGGACTGGAAAGGAGAGATAAGTATTAAGGTTCTGGAAAAGCCGGATTATATTACATTGGAATTAGTGAAAGTCAGTAACAATGAAGAGGTCGATTACATTGTGTGGGGCCCTTATCCTACCATCATCACCAAACAAATTGGGGAAACGGTAGGAACCGTATGGGACCAGGCATTCGGTATAGGACTGCAGGCGCTCAATATAAAAACGCTAGGAGGCTTCCCCAGTGAGGAGAATGACATCGAACCCTCTTTTGATATTTTTTCGGAAAGCAGCGGATTGCAAGATATTTCCCCTGAGCACAAAGTGCTATACCGCGGGCAAACGGCAAAGCTTACAGATTTTGGCAGTATCATTCAGGCATATTGCCGTAACCGTTATAAAGAGCGGGTTGTCGAAAATTGGGGGCACGAAAAATATGTAGCTCCTGCCTACCCGCAGGATGGAGGCGTAACAGGCTCTAAGATCGCCCTGTGGGGATCTCCGCAGGAAATGCTATTATCGGTTATAGAAAAGATTGAATTGCAGGAAAACCTCCCGCATCCTGTCATTAACGGTGTATGGGCTAAAAGATCGCCGCTGGCAACATCTTCTTACCTCATCATGGGATTTGGCGAGCAAACAATAGAAGAAGCCCTTGATCTTACACAAAAGGCAGGGCTGAAATATTTGTATCACCCCGGTCCTTTTGAAACATGGGGACATTTTGGACTTAATAAAAAACAATTCCCGGATGATTGGACGAGCATGAAGCGTTGCGTGGATTTTTCTTCAAAAAAAGGCATCGGTCTGGGTGTACATACATTGTCTTCATTCATTACAACCAACGATCCGTTTGTTACGCCCGTACCCGACAAACGCCTGGCAAAAGTAGGTTCCAGCATCATTACTTCGCCGGTTGATGAAAGTGCAACGATCATACCTGTTGCCTCTCCGGATTTTTTCAACCAGATGAAAAACAACAACCTCAAAACGGTAATGCTGGGCAGCGAGCTGATCCGGTACCGTGATGTATCGCAGAACGCTCCCTGGCAGCTTTTAGATTGCGTACGAGGGGCATTTGGAACGAAAGCACAAAGTCACCACGAGGGTGATAGCATTGCAAAGCTGATGGATCATGGGTATAAGGTTTTTCTACCCAATATGGAACTGCAGGATGAGATGGCCGCCACGCTTGCCCGGTTATTTAACGAAACAGGCTTACAGCAAATATCGTTTGACGGTCTGGAGGGCAGTTGGGCTACCGGCATGGGACAGTATGCCACACAGTTGTTTGTGAAGAAATGGTACGACCTGTTGAAGCCTGAATTAAAAGGGCAGGTGATCAACGATGCCAGCGGGCCGGGCCATTATTTCTGGCATACCTTCACAAGAATGAACTGGGGTGAGCCGTGGTACGCCGGTTTCCGGGAAAGCCAGACACAATACAGGCTGAAAAACCAGGATTATTATTACAGGAATTTAATTCCTCGTATGCTGGGATGGTTCAAACTGGGAAGCTCAACCACGCTGGAAGATATGGAATGGCTGCTGGCCAGGGCGGCAGGTTTTGATGCGGGCTTCGCATTGTCTACTTCATTAGCCGAGCTGAAGAAACATGGCCGGGTCGATCTGTTGCTTCAAACCGTTGCAGAGTGGGAAAAGGCAAGGTTATCGGGAGCCTTTAAATCCGAACAAAAAGATGCGCTAAGGGATATCAATAAAGAATTTCACCTTTCAAAAGTGGATGATCGCAGTTGGGATATTTTCCCGGTTAATAATACCGTTATACAACATCAGCAAAAGATCAGGCAACCGGGTGAGCCTGTTTATTCCGAATACAATTTCAATAACCCGTTTGCCGAACAGCCATTACAATTTGTTGCATACATTGCAGGTGAATCCGCATCTGCTTCGTGGGAACAGCCCTCGATTGAAATAAACAATTATGCCAGGTTCGAAATACCGTTCGCTGTTTCAAAAGGACAATGGCTGGTTTGCAACGGGAAACAGGTAATATTATATGATCACGAATGGCATATGATCAAAGAGGTAGTTGTACAACAGGCGCCCGTTGCGGCAGCAGGAGCCAATAAGATCTTAATAGATGGTGCAGTATCAGGAGATCAATCGCCGGTAGTAAAAGTTGAATTCAAAACCATTGGAAAGGCAGAACGTATCAGTGCAGCCAGGTAAAGAGCAATAATGGAAGACAATAACAAAAACAAAAGGGTTTCCAATCTTTCGAAGGTCGGAAACCCTTTTCTATTGCAGAAAGCTTACAATTTCTTTTCCATATAAATGGCTGTTGTAATGGGATTATAGCAATACGCTTCAATTTCGTAAAACCCCAGTTTCTTATACAGGGCGATCGCTGCCTGCATTTCAGCAACCGTATCCAGGCGGATACGATCATACCCTAATTTTTTCGCTTCATTCAATGCCAGCTCCGTAAGCTTTGCCCCGATCTTCAGCGATCGGAACCCGGGCTGTACATACAGGCGCTTCAGTTCTGCTATACCCGCTTCGATTTTTCTTACACCCACACATCCTGCCGGTTCTTCACCTGCATAACATACAATCAATGCACCTTCCGGATGCGCATATTTTTTCCCTATCGCCTCCAGTTCTTCCTCAAATCCCTGGAAACCCAGGTCAAAAGGCAGGGAATCTGCATACGCTTTAAATAGTTTTTTGCCCTCTTCAAATTCGATCAGTGATTCAGCGAGCTTATATTTTATTTCTATATGGTTCATTATTATATTTAACAGGAAACTATCACAAAACAGCTACTTTCCAAAAACCGTTTTCCTATGGTTCAATCCCCATTTCTGCAGTTCTTTGATCACTTTTTGCAGGGTTTTGGAATATTCGGTCGGGGCATATTCTGTACGCACGGGAAAACCATTGACGACTGTTCTGCTTATCAGTTTATTCACCTCCATATCCTTTAGCTCTTTTGCCAAAACCTTTGTGCTGAGCTTAGGGATACTCCGTTCTATCTCCCTGAAATGCTTATTCCCCTCCCAAATAGAGATCAGGATCAGGATCTTCCACTTGCCGCCGATAATATCCAGGGTGTCCTTTACCGGTAACAATGCCGATAAACATTCCTTATGCTCTTTCTTCTTCATTGTGCAATTTTTGATTACCTAAAGGTAACTGATTACAATAGGAAACCAAAAATACATAGTTTTGTATCATTATAAAAATTTCACTCACAATATAATAGTCATGAAAAAAAAGATTCAATATAGCACACGCGGCTTTCGCGCCGATGTCGGGGAAACAACCGTCTGGCGCATACTGCCCAACCGGCATGCGCACCACGCAGGTCATTTTGTTTTCCTGGATTATATTCCGCGTATAAAAAAAGAAACCAGGATGATGGCCAACCTGGGAGGCGCTCATCCGCATCGCGGTATCGCCACGCTCACCTACCTTTTGAACGGAGAAGCCGAGCATTACGATAGCCGTGGACACCGTGCCACCGTTTATTCAGGCGGTGTACAATGGATGAAGGCAGGAAATGGCATTCTCCACGATGAAACGATAAATGCCGACACAAAAACAGGCGATCCATATACACACGGCTTCCAGTTCTGGATCAACCTGCCGGCAAAAAATAAAAAGGAAGACCCGGACTATATGGCTGTTCAGTCAGACGAACTTCCTCTGTTACCCTTAAAAGACAATAGCGGTTCAATAAAGGTAGTGGTGGGCGAATATGAAGGCCATGCTTCAAAGATACCGACCTATGCCAAACAGGATCTCTATCATATACATCTTAACGGGGGGAAACAATTTGTATTTCCTGTTGAGAAAGACCTGGAATATGCCGTGTTTGCCCTGGAAGGAGATGTAACCGTCAACGGTGCAAAATATACACCGGGAGATTATATAGGTTTTGATACAGAGGCCGGCGTCATTGAAGTCCTCAACAGTTCGGTATCGGAAGCGGAGTTTATTTTGTTTGGCGGTGAAAAATATACCGAGCCGTTCGTAGCAAAGGGACCGTTTGTAATGAGTACGCAGGAAGAAATTGATGAAGCCTATGCCGATTCCCGAAAGGGCAAATACGGTAATGTTGTTTACAGTTAAATCAAACATAAAACAATTAAAAAATGACAGAACAAAAAACATCAAAAGGACTTCACATCAGTTTGTGGGTTGTGCAGGCACTCCTGGCCGCAGCTTTCGGAATGGTGGGTTTTATGAAAACAACCGCACCGGCAGAACAACTGGTGCAGAGTGGTATGTCGTACGTAAATTCTTACGGGGTTGGGATGGCGCGCTTCATCGGTATCAGCGAATTACTGGGAGCCATCGGGCTGATCTTACCGGCCGCTTTGCGCGTCAAACCGGTGCTTACGCCGCTGGCCGCTGTTGGAATTGCCATCATTATGCTCCTGGCCTGTGCTTACCACATCTCAAATAGTGAGCCGTTCGTTCCTGCATTGGTCTTGTTGGTGCTTGCTGTTTTCATTGCCTGGGGCAGGCTCACAAAAGCACCTGTTTTGCCAAAATAACCGGGCTGCACAGCAAAGCAAATCTTTCGGTTGAAGGGGTTTTTTATTTTCAATGTATAACACAGGTATAAGCTGTAACATCAAAATTTTGCATCGTTTAATAAAAAGGTGAGGATATTCATTACACGCTCTCTTCGGACGGCCCCGGGCTATGGGCAGTGCGGTCACTGATAGACCTGGGTCAGCAGGTGATTACAGTATGCACGTAATGCAAAACGGAAGGCGCCAAAAGTATTTAAGATAGTATCGCATCTGTTTACAATAACCATCAAAATAGAAATAGTTCTTTCAAATTACTTCCCGACAAACGAACTGTCACTCAAAGTTTTCATAAAGGAAATAAGATCTTGTTTTTCCTGTTCGGTTAGTGGTATCCTGTTACCATTCTCTTTTAAAACAGGGTCAAGATTATCGGCATCCAAAACGCCATTGTCAAAATAGTCTAAAACGGATCTCAATGTAGGAAACTGGCCGAAACTTCCATATGGTGCGGTATATTCAACATTTCTCAAAGAGGGTACCCTGAAACGCATGTAATCTGCAGAAGCCCCTGTTACCCTGGCACGCCCTGCCTCTTGTGTACCGGGGTTCAAAGGGAAACCAACATTTCTGAAGCTCTGGTCGGTAAACAATTCTGTACTGTGGCAGCTCTCACACTTCTGTAGAAAAACCCGGTAACCCCTTACTTCACTTTCTGTAAAGGCCTCACTTTCGTTTCGTTTTACTTTATCATACCTGCTACCGGCAGAGATAAGTGTATATTCATATTGCGCAATACTTTTGTAAATATTTTCGGGAGTAATGCTTTGATCACCAAATGCTTTTCTGAACAATTCCCTGTATTCCTGTTCATCCCGTATTTTACTGATAACTTCTAAAATAGAAGAATTCATTTCTTCATGTGTGATAATAGGAACCAAAGGTTGTTTTTCCAACTGAAGGATATTTCCATCCCAATTGTAGAACTTCATAAATGCCAGATTTTGAATAGGAGGTGTGTTGCGAAGCCCTACCCTGCCATAAATCCCTACTGCCTGAATATTATTATCAGCAAAAGCATTTGGTTTATTGTGGCAACTGGCACAGGAAATGGTGTTATCAGCGCTAAATCTTTTTTCATTAAAGAGTTTTTCGCCTAATGCCACGCCGTATTTAGTGGGCTTGTTTGCATTTACCGAATTGTTTATCGCAGGGAATCCGGATGGGATATTCAGCGAAAGTTCCGGGTTGTCATAAGCGTCCGGCTCAGCAATATCATCCCTGCCACAGGATAGTAACAAGAAAAAAAATGATATTATGCCGAATACTTTTTTCATGTGTGTCTTTTATTTTTCTATTTGGAGATCCGCCTTTAAAATCCTTCGCCGGTTGGTGGACAGTAGTCCAGAGTTCATTCCATTTCAAAATGAGCCTGATCGGAAAAATTGAAAAAGAGCCGCCATGTCCGTGAACTTCGGCGGCTCGTAACAGTATGCTAATTTTCTACGTTATCAATAGAAAACATCCCGGTAATATCACTTGAACCATTTCCACCCAGGTTATCAACAAATTTTACCATATTGACCGCCGTATGGATACTGGGTGTTGCATTCCCTGATCCCAATGTGATCGTGTTGGTCTTTCCACTCAACAGCTTGTCAAAATCTGCCTTAATTGTGATCCTGGGGGCATTGCGGCCTACCACGGCATTGGTTGTAAGCCCCAACGTAATATCCCTGTATGCGTCAACTCCCTGCGTATAAGTTGACGGATCGCCATTAGTTCCCTCTACAGTACTTCCTGTATGAATGGACATTTCCTTATGGTCGGTATCATAAAAACCTTCCAATTTTGTAAAACGATATCCGGTTCCCCATTCCCACATCATCTCTGTATCGTTAGCACCCGCCTCCGCATAAAATTTGGGGAACTTAACCTGATCCAGGGTGTTCAGCTCCGGTTTAACGCCCAATCCGAATTTTATCTGCTTATATTCACCTGCCGGTATATTGCTCAGCACATAGTCCAGGGTTTGTGGCTTTGCATGGTTTACAACGGTTGCACCTTTATCCAGGTCGTTGATGTTATAAGGTACCTCAGCACCATCTGCCTTTACAAGACGGATATTGCTTATCACATACTTTAATTCGGAAAAATGATGCACCTGTCCTTCTGCTGAAGCGTTCGATGTAGCGGTAGTGGAAGCTCCATCGCCAAGCAGGATGGTATTGCTTTTGAACGTGTTGTTGAAATGCAGGGTGATGTTGTTGGCAACAGGATCTTTATCATCCTTACTGCAGGATATCAATACCGATAAAGCAACGGATACCAATAAATATTTTTTCAGATTATTCATTTCTGTTTTGTTAAATTGAGATTTGTGATTTAATGATCATTTTGATCATACCTATGATGACAGGTCAGACAATAGGTGGTGGTACAAAGACTTCCCGGTAAGGCGCTACATACAGGATTTCTTTGTAAATCGGTGTTTCACTTCGTATTTCAGTTATTGATTTTTTTATCTCCCATTCAGCGATCAAAACCGGGACTATGTCAATGCCCGGGTAAATACGGACCGGAGCGGGGTCGGCATTTTCCGTTTCCTGTAATTTCTTTTTCAAATGACATGTTCCGTGACATTGCAATTCGGGCTTGTTTTTGTTTATACAAAACCTTTGTTCTATAACATCCTGGTTCAGCTTAAAGTGCACAACAATTATCGCTTGCTGCAACCCGATCAGCAAGGACAACACCAATAACAAAATACTATAAGCTATCTTCATTTTCCTAAAAACTGAATTTTAAAGAAGTGAAAATATTACGTCCCATCCTTGGGATATTGCCCCAATCTGCATAAGTGCTGTAATACTCATTCAATACATTCTCTGCCCCCACCTGCAAAACGGTTTTACAATTTTTGATACTGAATGTGTAATTCGCAGAAATATTCAGGATCATGTAAGCCGGTGTCTGGTCTTCACCATATTCCGGGCTGTAATTTCTTTGTGCAAAATCACCATTCAGCGAGGTTTGGACACCCATTCTTTTATGCATAAAATGAAGGGAGGTCTGATAGCTGAGCGGACGAATGAAGGGTAAATTCCCTTTTTTATCGTCCGTTGCCCGCGCGTAAGTAAGCGTTCCCTTCCAATGTAAATGTTGCAAAATATCGTACCTGGTATTCAGAGCTATGTTGAAGATGCTGGCATGGTTCAATGAAGTATATCCTTTCACACCCACCGACTGGTAATTCATCGGGCTTCCCAGGTTCAAAATCCTTCCGATGATATAGTTTTGAATATGGAAATAATTCACTTTGGCTTCTACACCCATCCTTTCATTTTTAAACCCGGCGCTCGCATTGGCTTCATAAGAAATTTCGTTTTTGAGATCGGGATTGCCGATGTAATCGTAGCGGTCAAAGCTGTTGTAGATATAATACCCGTAACCTTCCGAAACAGAAGGCGCTCTATGCCCGTAGCCGGCTCCTACAGAAAAGTCAAATTGTCTGACACTCAACTGATAGCTGGCATGTAGTCCCGGCAATATCCGGCTTTTTTCCTGTGGTGTTCCGGGATGGAAGATCCGGTTGAACTCCGCATATCTGGAATGATTATAATTATAACCCAGCGAACCGCCGAAATTCAACCGGCTCTTCTCTGAAAAATCCAAAGAATTATTCATAGCAAGACTTGCAAAACGTGTTGTGACCCAGGGCCAACTGTATGCAAACATGGTTTTCTTACTCCGGTCTTGTGGATACATCGTCATTTCTGCAATGGATAAGTTATCGTACACGTTCAACTGTATCTCAGAAGCGTAGTCACCATGCTTTATATTTACCCGGGAAACCAACCCATAAGTGGTGCTCCAGCCCGGCATATCCATGTGAACCAGGTTTTCAGGGCGCCGGGTATCATCCATATAATGTTCTACCGCATTAAAATACAATTTTGTATCCCAAACCCTTATAAAGCCCTCTTCAAATAATTGTTTGTAAGATGCTGATGTAATAATGGCTCTTGAAAGCCACAGATCCATCGGAAGCGCGGGGAACCCTACATTTTTCGCCTTATCAAAGATGGCATCCACCCGTACTGCAGAAAGCGGGCTTGTTTTATATGCCAGCCCCAGGGAAGTATTGAATTTATTATATTGTGAATGCTTTACTTCCTCGTTATTCCCATCATAATAATTACCTGCTTTCCGGAAGGAAATGCTTCCGTCCGCCACAAATTTATCGTTTGAATAAGACAGGTTGCCCAGGTTGAAAAGTTGTTGATTATTGAACTCAAAACCAGTTTGGTAAGCCCCGCTGTATTTCTTTTCAAGGCTGAATGGCGTACTCTTCCTTTTCAGGTCAATGCTTCCTGCAACGGTTGCACCGTGCAGGCTTCCTTCCTGTCCGGACTTAATATCAATCGTAGAAAGATTGTTACTTTCCACATAGGAAGTGATCGGGTCCATCTTATCCGTACATGCACCAAAAACATGCATGCCGTCAATAGTAATGCTGGAGCGCTCCGTGCTCATATTATTGAGCAATGGCTCCCAGGCATAAGCACCCCGTTTTATAAAGCTTATGTTATCGGATGAAGCCAGATAATCATCAACGGATACCGCCATTTTCATATCTGTTTCAATTTTCTTTTTAGCCTTAGCCACTATTGTTACCTCTTCCAGCACCTGTGTACTGTCCTTTTCCTCCTGTGCCTGTTGAGCATTTGCTTTTATTCCAAGAAAAAGAATACAAAAAATAATACTTAGCTGCTTCATAACCCTTAGAATAAAATGTCTATGTATAGTTCGCTTTTTACGCCTTCCACACCGGGGGTAAAATCGGCAGGTACTTCGGTTCCTTTCAGGATCTTCCCGTTTTGGTTCAGCATGATAAAATTCAGCGTCCAGTTCCCCGTCATGGTGTAATTGACAACACCGTAATACAAGCCATCATCTTGCTGTGCCAGGTCTTTATTATTGGGCGAAGAATGATTTCCCATAGAAGGCTCCGGCATGCGCGGATCGAGCTGCAAAGCATATCCGTTCACTTCTGTGTAGGAGAACTGCGAAGGATCAGGAAAATTCCCGGATGGAGGGGCATCCGGTTTGTTGAATTTGTATATCCCGGCTACCAGCTCGTTTTCAGCAACTTTCGGCTTTTGTGGAGCTACTAACGCGATGAAATACTGCTCGCCATCTTTTCCCACAAAAGTCGTCATGTTCAGGTTTTTGTTGGTTTGCTCCCGGACAGTAATATTTTGCCTCGCCGAATAGGTTTGATCATTACCGGTGAAGCTGATATGAAGCTCCCAGGTTTCGTTTGTACTGCTTTCACTTGTAAATACAACGTATCCGGGGAAATATTTGTCGTCAGTGCTATAAACCAGGTTGTAGCGGTGAGGACAGGAAGTTTTGCTCCCTTCAGCATTGGTTATAACCGGCAAAAAAGTTACAGCAGATAGGTTTTCATTGGGCTGACTACCTGAAATTTTCAACCGGATCTCGTTGTACCCTTTGTAGAAGATTCCGTTCAATGCTTCGATGCTGATATGATAACCGGCACTGCTGATAGAAGCAGCTTCTTTAAACTCAGAATGTTCTCCAACGACCGTATCTATCTCTGCTTGATAATCCGTTTTTTCTTTTGTGCATGACATCACCGCCAGGCATGCTATGGCAAGAAAAAATATTGCTTTTTCCATTATTGACAAAAGTCTTGTGAAAAATAACTGAACGGCAGGAGGTTTCTGCAGGCTAAACGCTCTTAAGCCGTATCAAGGTTATATACAGGAAACCAGGTAAACGGGCAGTAAACGGCTCGCCGGCATATATATGTATATACCTGACAATGCATGACATAATATGCCCTGCACACTATTGCGTACAGACGTTTTTACCGTTTAAAAAGAAGATGTTAGCTGTATTGCTAAGCCAGGTGTATTGCCGGGGGCTTTAATAGTTTGGAGATAAACAGGAATGAATACAGGTGATTGTAGCAGGAAGGAAGCTTTGTTTTATTGGTCATCAAAGAGCGGTCATAGCTTATTAATGACATTGATACAGGAGAAAAATAGACAGTTTCTGACTGTAATTGTTTAAGGATATCGTCTGCGCTTTTTTCGTTTTTCTCCTGCTGCATTTGAGCCAATTTACACTGACCGTTACATTCCATTTGCGGGCGATCCTTATTTATACAAAACAGCTCTATAAAAAACGCCTTGTCATGCTCATAAATAGTATAAAGAACAGAAGTTTTCATCATGCTTAAAAGCATAATACATATTACAAAAACGCTTGCTATTTTTGATAACTGTTTCAAGCAAATAATACTTACTACTCTATAATTTTTGCAAAGGTACAAAAACCCCCTTCATCTCCCTGCCGGATAAATTAATATATTCATCGGGTCAAATGTCGTCGCCTAACAAAAAACGAAAATAGCTACTTTTTTGGGTAAAATAATATGATTTAAGACATTACTGAAGATGATATAAGTAAGGTTTGCAAAGTATGCAGTATTAGCTGGATATTCAAAGCATCCGGTAACTATTGAAAGCGTCTTAAATACCGGTATCTGTGTTCGTGCGATCGCCTGTATACAGCATCACCAACAACAGCAAAAGTCCCATTATCATTACTTTCTGCTAATGTATGTTTTCTAATTCCTATTCCACTTTCTCTTTACATAACAACTGACTGAAATGCCATATCCTGGGTTATTGCAGGATAAGTAAAGCCATGGCATCAGGTCCATTATCTCTGCTGTACTCCGCAGAGCCGGAGTACAGCGTCAATTCAGCGACCTGTACTCAACCGGCGTAACCCCGGTATTTTTCTTGAAAGCCCTTGTAAAATGCGCCGGGTACTTAAATCCTAATTCGTAAGCAATCTCATTGATGGTTTTTTGGTTATCCAGTATTTTTTGCTTTGCCAGATCCGTGATCTTCGACTGTATATATTCCAATGCTGTCTTACCCGTTTCCTTTTTTATCAGATCACCGAAATAATTAGTGGAAAGATTCAATTGTGCAGCACAGTATGTAACAGACGGCAAACCGGTTGTTTGGGGTTTATCGGATTGGTAGTATTCGTTCAGCAGCTTTTCAAACCTGCCCAGCATATCCTTGTTCGCATCATACCGGGTAATGAACTGACGGTCGTAGAAACGAACACAGTAATTTAAAAACAGCTCGATATTGGAAGCGATCAGCATTTTGCTGTGCTTATCCATTCCCCGCTCCAGTTCATACCTGATCTTGTCGAAACAGTCCAGTACAATCTTTCTTTCCCTTTCAGACAGGTGCAAAGCTTCTTTTGTCTCGTAAGAAAAGAACGTGTATTCATCAATATGCCTGCCAAGAGAGGTTCCGCGAATCAGGTCGGGGTGGAACAACAAAGCGTAACCCTGCGGTTTGTAATCCTTATTGATATTCACATTAATGATCTGTCCCGGGGCAACAAAAACCAATGTCCTGTCCTGGTAATCATAGGTATGCCGTCCGTATTTCATATCACCGCACATCACTTCCTTCAGGTACACCGCGTAAAAACCAAAATTCATTTTATACGCATAGATCTCCGGCACCCTGCCGTCAAAATCCATAATGCTTACCAGGGGATGTAGGTTCTCTTTGTGATAAAATGCATCGTGTTCGCTTACCGTATCAATTCTTATAATTTCGCTCATTTTTAAAATTTAAAAACCAATATGAATTTACCGTTTATTTCCTCCTTTTTATGAAGGTGAGTGAAAATCAGTGAAAATGGTAGCATAATCCGTGGATTATATAAGTATGTTTTACTGTTTAATGCAGGAACTTTGTAAATTGGTAGTATACAACAACAAAACATAAAAACGATATGGATAATAAACCTGGACTTCAGCACAACGGACGCTCCAACCCGTCCAACCGGCGGGATTTCTTAAAGAATACAGCCCTTTGGGGAGCGGCTGCCTGCGCTCCTGCCCTATTGGTACAAAGCTGTACAGAAGAGAAAACGACATCTTCAAATGAACATCAGGACGAAAGCAATACGGCTGCCATCTCCGAACGCCGTACTTTAGGGAAAGGCATTGCCGCCATGGAAGTTTCGGCATTGGGCTTTGGTGTAATGGGAATGAATTACCACCGTGGCACACATCCCGATAAACAAGCGATGATAAAGCTGGCGCACCAGGCAGTGGAGCGTGGCGTTACCCTTTTCGACACAGCTGAAACTTATGGTCCTTTCATAAATGAGGAATTGGCCGGAGAAGCATTAAGCGGGTTTAAAGATAAGATTGCCGTTACCACAAAATTCGGTTTCAATTATACAGGGAACAAAATAAACGAAATGCCCGCAGGAGTAAACAGCCGTCCCGAACGTATCCGTGAAATGGTAGAAGCATCCCTGAAGCGCCTGAAAATTGATGTGATAGAACTGCTGTACCAGCACCGTTTTGACCCCGATGTACCCATTGAAGATGTGGCGGGCACGGTGAAAGACCTTATTACCGAGGGGAAAGTAAAACATTTTGGTATGTGTGAAGTTGGCGCAGAAACTATCCGTAAGGCACATGCCGTACAACCTGTTACGGCCATACAAAGCGAATATCATTTGATGTGGCGTGAAGTGGAAAAAGAAGTGTTGCCCGTATGTGAAGAATTGAGTATCGGCTTTGTGCCGTACAGTCCTTTGAACCGTGGTTTTCTCGCAGGAGCTATCAACGAATATACCAGCTTCAATTCCGGTAATGATAACCGTAATATCCTGCCGCGGTTTACCCCCGAAGCCATACGGGCTAACCTCAGGATTGTGGAGGAGCTGAACAAATTCGGTCGCACAAAAGGAATGACCATCGCACAGGTAGCCCTGGGATGGTTACTTCAAAAAGCGCCGTATATTGTCCCCATTCCGGGAACAACCAAACTTTCACACCTGGAAGAAAACCTGCGGGCAGCCGAATTTACTTGTAGCTCACAGGAGTGGAACGAACTTGAAACAGCCTTGGCAAATATTCCTATCATCGGCGACCGTTACCCGGCATCCGAACAAAAACAGGTAGAAAGGTGAATCGGTAGTATCGCTGGAGTGAGATCAGTAAAAGAGTTAAGACAGCAACTACAAAATAATTTCTGCAAACAGTACTCAAACAGAATACAATGAACAAACAATCTTTCGAAGGTTGAAACCTTATTCCCCGCAGCGTCCCCGGTACAACCATCGGGAGAGCAGGACGGGAACCTCTCTTGAGGTTCCCGAAAAGTTAAGATCGGGTTGGGACGATATTAAGAATGACTATTTCAGATTTTCAAACGGGAATAATTTTTACTGTATGCCCAGTTGAAATTCAACTGCCGCATTTGAGTGTAATACAACAGTGTCGAATATGGGTACTTTTACATCAGCTTGCTGAATGACTAACGGAATTTCCGTGCATCCGAGTATAATCCCCTCTGCTCCTTTTTCTATAAGACGCCCGGCTATTTCCAAATACCGTCCTTTCGTTCCATCCGACACAATGCCTTTTCCCAATTCGTCAAAAATTGTTCTGTGTATAAACGACCTGTCTTCATCATTTGGAATAATTGTTTCAATTCCTTTGCCTGATAATTTGGACGTAAAAAAATCAAGCTCCATAGTAAATTTCGTCCCGAGTAGTCCGACCTTTTTTAATCCTCTTTTTGCAATCGCTGTTGCAGTAACCGTTGCAATATGAATGATGGGTATTTCAATTTCTTTTTCAATCCTGTCTGCTACAACGTGCATTGTGTTCGCACATAGCAGTATGCCCTTTGCACCGCAGGATTTTAAATGTTTACAGGCATCTGTGAGCATTTTAAATGTGGTTTCCCAATCGTTTGCGTCGTTGTTTCTTTTAATATCCGCATAGTTGAATGAATATATCAAACATTGAGAATAGTTAAGTCCACCCAAGTTTTCATTTATTCCCTGGTTAATCAGTCTGTAATATTCAACTGTCGAAACCCAACTGATGCCACCGATAAGTCCGATTGTCTGCATGTTCTTCTATTTTAATATTAATATCCGTGTTTGGACTAAATTAAGAAAAAAGCCTGAACGCTGTTGTCCGGTATTCGTATGTCTGCTCCTGCATAGCAGCTTTCCAATGGTAAATTCCCTGCTATCATTACACTTTTCGCCAGGGCATGTTTCCGATTCCTTTTTTCTTTTACGCAGTTGCCGACTGAAATGCTATGCTTACGATTATTGCAGGATAAGTAAAGTTGTGGCATCCGGTGGGCTCCCGCACATTGCTTCTGCTACAGGCCTGCGCCGGCCATGTGCTGTTGATAATACCGGGGGCACAGACCCGTTCCCAATGCTACAATAGTGAGCCTGTCAGCAATATTAAATGAGCCTTACAACAAAGAAATGGACGAACCAATGATTAGTTTTGCAAAATAAACAGCAGGCTACCACAATGGAACAGGCAGAAAAATTGAGGACCATAAGCTATTCCGGCATATTCCTTTCGTGCTTTTCAGATTACAGTGAAAAATGTATCCACGCCACCCCCGAGCACGTTTTGTTGTATTTGTATTCCGGTGAACAGGTGATCGAGGACAGGAACAGACGGATCACCATACAGGCAGGAGAATGTGCATTTATCCGGCGCGATCACCGTATTACCATGTACAAAAACAGCAGGGGAGAGGAATTGTACAAAGGCATTTCTCTTACCTTTAAACGCGGCCTATTGAGGGAATTTTACAATAAGCTCAGCAAAAATGAGTTGCCTCAGCATATTACCATACCGGATGAGAACGTATATAAGATCACACCGCGTGCTGATATTACCAGCCTGTTCCGGTCGCTGACACCCTATTTTGATGATAATGTAAAACCCACTGAAGGAGTAGCCCACCTGAAACTGCAGGAGGGGATCTATGCGCTGCTGAATCACTCCGAACTGTTTTTCCCCATACTGTTCGACTTTACCGAGCCCTGGAAAGTGGATATCCTGGAGTTTCTCAACGACAACTATATGGACGACCTTACCATGGAGCAGATCGCGGCATATACCGGCCGCAGCCTGGCAACATTCAAGAGGGATTTCAAAAAGATCAGCAGTCTCACCCCGCAAAAATGGCTGATAAAAAAACGACTGGAAGCCGCTTATATAAAACTGAAAGAAGAGGGTAAGAAAGTACAGGACGTATACATGGAAGTGGGGTTTAAAAATGCCTCTCATTTTTCCACCGCTTTTAAGCAGCGATACGGCATTCCGCCAACGGAAGTATGACTACCCCGCCAAGAATCAATCTATTCAAACGGCACGTGGAGGGTACGAGTCGCAGGTAGCAAGATGCAGGTCTCAGGTAGAACGTAGCGTTCCAAATTTTCATCCCGCAGTTGCGGGATTCACGTTTTCCGCTTTTCCCACATTTTCACATTTCCCGCATTGAGCCTGACAACAAAGAAGATTGAGCCGCTCAGCAATCCGGTTGAGAGCGTTGCTTTTTAATTTTGCAGGATAAATAAAGGATACTAATGCAAACAGAAGTAATGGCAGCCGATATTTTCGACCGATTACGGAACGGCGAAACCATATCACCGGATGATTCACAGGCTTATAAAATGAGAGTGGCTGCTTATGCCACGAAAAAATTGCTCGTGCAGATGAACAGCTCTTCAGACCCGGCGGAGATCAGGGATCTGTTACGCCAGATCACGGGTAGTGAAATTGACGAAAGCACGGCAGTCTTTACCCCCCTCCATATCAACTACGGAAAACATACCAGGATCGGTAAAAACGTATTCATCAACTTTGCTTGCACTTTCCTTGACCTCGGAGGTATTACCATAGAAGACAATGTGCTGATAGCGCCGAAAGTCAGTTTGTTATCGGAAGGACATCCTGCGTCTCCCTGGGACAGGCACTCGCTAACAGTGGGACATATCCACATTAAAAAGAACGCCTGGATCGGGGCAGGAGCAACCATATTGCAAGGCGTAACCATTGGAGAAAATGCCATTGTAGCAGCGGGGGCAGTCGTTTCAAAAGATGTCCCCGACAATACGGTCGTTGGTGGTATTCCTGCGAAAATCATTAAAACAATTGACCAGAAATGAAAAAGCTATTGTATTTACTGACAATTGTACTTCCTGTTTCGCAGGCAGATGCCTGTAAAGGCGATGCTAATCTCAAAGGATCAGGAGATAAAAAAAATGCCTTTCCTATTGCCAGGCAGGTTTCAAAAACAGATACGATGAATCTAAAAATAACCATAGGAGGCAAATCAGCCACAGCAATTTTGTATGACAATCCGACAACAAAGGATTTTATTGCTCAGCTTCCATTAACGGTCAAAATGGAAGACTTCGCCGGAAAAGAAAAGATTTTCTATCCCCCTCAAAAACTATCTATTGCCGAACGCAAAGCTGTAAGTGACCCGAAGATTGGAGATATTAATGTTTATGCACCCTGGGGCAACATTGCCGTTTTTTATGGAAGTTATTCCGGTTCCCGTGATCTCATCAGGATAGGAAGGATAACCCGGGGTATTGATGCTTTTGATATCCCCGGCACCATCAATAGTGGAACATTTGAATTAGTAAAATAATAACAAAAAAGATGAAAAAAATAGCCATTATAGCAGTTTTCTCCATTATGTTTTTAGGGCAGGCCTGCAATCAAGATACAAACAACAAAAACACAGAAGCTATAAAAAATACAGAGAATCCGGAACACTACACCTTTCAGTTAAGTGAAAAAGTGACCCGTGAAAAAGTAACCTTCAAAAACCGCTTTGGAATTAGGCTGACCGGCGATCTATATCTTCCGAAAGATCAAGTCAATCAACCTTTATCTGCACTTGCTGTCAGCGGTCCTTTCGGGGCGGTAAAGGAGCAGGTTTCGGGACTGTATGCTCAAAATATGGCAGAGCGGGGTTTTGCTGTGTTGGCTTTTGATCCGTCTTATACAGGCGAGAGCGGTGGAGAACCCCGTCATGTGGCATCGCCTGATATTAACACGGAAGACTTCAGCGCAGCAGTGGATTTTCTCGGCATACAGAAAAACATCGACCGAAACAAGATAGGTATTATCGGAATTTGTGGCTTTGCCGGTTTCGGCTTAAACGCTACTGCTGTAGACAAAAGAGTAAAAGCCGTTGCAGCTACCAGTATGTACGATATGTCGAGAGTGAATGCAAAGGGTTACTTTGATGCCACCACTCCGGAACAACGGACCCGACAATTAGAGCAATTAGGCGAACAGCGCTGGAAAGATGCCCAAAACGGAACACCTGAAATGGGGCCGAGATCACTGGAAGGCATTGGAGATGATGCGCCGCAGTTCGTAAAAGAATATGCAGATTACTATAAAACAGACAGGGGTTATCACGAACGTTCTTTAAACTCAAACGGTTCGTGGACGGTGACGAATGTATTGCCGTTTATGAATGCGCCGCTCCTGACCTATCTTAAAGAGATTTCGCCAAGACCTATGCTTCTGATTGCGGGCGAAAACGCACATTCCCGTTATTTGAGCGAAGATGTCTACAAATCATCTTCTGAACCGAAGGAATTAATGATCATCCCCAACGCTGTTCACGTTGATCTGTACGATAAGATTGATATAATCCCTTTTAATAAGCTGGAAACCTTTTTTAAAGAACATTTAAAATAATAGATGTACTTTGAGTGATCGTTCATTATAAGAAAACAAACTATGCATACATTTCCGGTAAAAGCATTCGGGACAGAAGCGCCCGAAGCTGATTTAAAACAAATGAATATAGATCGCCGCCAGGTAATAGCAAAAGATGTGGAGATCGACATCCTGTATTGCGGCGTTTGCCATTCCGATCTGCATACCGCCCGTAACGAGTGGCATGGCACCATTTATCCCAATGTGCCGGGACATGAAATTGTAGGACGTATCACAAAAGCAGGCAGAGACGTTACTAAATTCAAAGTTGGTGATCTGGCCGCGGTGGGATGTATGGTAGACAGTTGCCGGGAATGCGGGCAATGCAAACAGGGCAGCGAACAATATTGCGAAAAAGGAAATATACAGACCTATAACGGTCATGATAAGCATCTGAACCGGCAAACTTTCGGCGGCTATTCAGAACGCATTGTGGTGGATGAGGATTTTGTATTGCGCGTACCCGACAACCTGGACCTGGCAGCAACAGCGCCTTTATTATGTGCCGGTGTTACCACATGGTCGCCACTGAAACACTGGAATACAGGCCCCGGACAAAAAGTGGGTATCGTAGGCATCGGCGGTCTGGGACATATGGGCGTTAAGCTGGCGAAAGCCATGGGCGCTCATGTAGTGGCGATGACCACTTCCCCTTCAAAAGCAGGCGATGCCAGGCGACTGGGAGCGGATGAAGTTGTTTTATCAACGGATGCCGGGCAAATGGAAGCCCATGCAAACACCCTGCATTTTATTTTGGATTGCGTTTCCGCCCAGCATGATGTAAATGCTTACCTGCAGCTGTTAAAGGTGGACGGCACCCTGGCATTGGTGGGCGCTCCGGAACATCCGCTGCCCATTGCACCGTTCAGCCTTATCCCTGCCCGTAAAAATTTTGCCGGATCAACCATCGGCAGTATCGCAGAAACCCAGGAGATGCTCGACTTCTGCGGACAGCACAACATCACGGCAGATATTGAGCTGATCAAAATACAGGATATCAACAATGCTTACGAACGCCTGTTAAAAGGTGATGTGAAGTATCGTTTCGTGATTGATATGGCTTCGCTGAAGAATTAGTGTCATCATTTAGACCGCATGGAGAAATTTTACTCTTTGATCGTCACCTCGACTGCAGGGAGAGGTCCTACGACCATAAACGATTCTTTTTTTAAATGAACTACTGTACACCTTCGAAAGATTTCTCCTCACCCTCCCCCGAACGTTTCGGAGCGTCGGATGCATTGGAATAACGTAGGAACGTAGGAAAAAATTCACCTGACCGTATCCTTCTCCAAACGGATACCACCTGTAATGGCGCCGGACCGGGACGCCGGCTTGCAGCAGGATCGTATCGTGGCGGTATCTGCAACTGAACCTGTAACCGCAGCGGAAGACTTACTGTTTCCCGGCGAACTGTCGCAGGAAAACAACAGCAAAAGACAACCCGATATGATCAATAACCCTGTTTTCATTTTTACGTAGTAAGTGATCTTCTGAACAAATCTCCCTCCTGTGATAATAAAACCTTACAACCCGGATATCCTTAAAGCGGTCGTATCTCCGTATTGGATCATCAAAGTTTTCAGATCAGCTTTCAGGTCAGTGACCAACGGATCCTCTTTTTTTGCCTCATAGATATTATTCACTTCGTGGGGATCTGCTTCCAGGTCAAATAATTCCCAGTTTTCCACACCACCGTAAAATTTTATCAGCTTATACCGGCTGTTGCGGAGACCGAAATGCGGGTACACATGATGTGGCTGTGGAAACTCATAGTAATGGTAATAGATACTTTTGCGCCAGTTCGCATTGTTACCCTTTAATACCGGCAATAAGGATGTGCCCTGGATATCCTCAGGCACTGTAATGCCCGCTGCATCCAGCAGGGTTGCCGACCAGTCTTGCCCGATAGCAAAATCATCCACCACCGTTCCCGGCTTTACCACCCCGGGATAACGCAATACGAATGCGGTACGCAGCGATTGCTCGTAAATGAACCGCTTGTCAAACCAGCCATGCTCACCCATGTAAAATCCCTGGTCGGATGCATATATCACAATAGTATTCTCTGCCAGATTTTTTTCGTCCAGGTATTGCAGTATCCTGCCGATATTCCGGTCGAGTGAATTGGCCGTTGCCAGGTAGTCTTTCAGGTAACGCTGGTATTTCCATTCGGTCAGCGCCTTGCCCGAAAGCTTTTTATCCTTGAACTCCTTGCTGATGCCTGCATAGTATTCGGCAGCTATCTTCTTTTGCCCGTCATCCATGCGGGTAAACATACCATTGCGGAGATAGTTCTCCACCTGCTTCTCCTGTTCGGGTGTAGGAGTATTATTGCCAAACCGCTGTTTCAGCAACTCCTTTTTCCTCTCTTCAAAATCAGCGGTGAAGCCTCCCCAATCCACGTCTACCTTCAGGTCTTCCAGCAGGCGCATGGTTTTTTCGATCGTCATATCCTGTTTGGCGGCCGCTTCCCGGCCTTTGTAATCATCATAAAAAGTTTCCGGTAAAGGAAAGGTAACAGAATCGTATGCGCCCAGGTCTTCCAGCGCCGGCTGCCATTCGCGGTGGGTGGCTTTTTGCCCTACTACCAGGAAAAAAGGTTTGGTAGTGTCTCTATTGTTCAGCCAGTCCACTGAGAAATCGGTGATGATATCGGTCACGTAACCCTTATGCCGGGTGGTATCGTACTGCGTATTGATAAAATCAGGATTAAAATAATGTCCCTGTCCGGGCAGTATATTCCAGTAATCCAGTCCCTTGGGCACGGCACCCAGGTGCAGCTTTCCCACCCAGGCAGTCTGGTAACCGCTTTGCTGCAGCAGCTCGGGGAAAACATCCTGCGTGGCATCAAACTTCCGCTCGTTGACGGTATAGCCGTTGACATGACTATATTTACCCGTGAGCAGTATCGCCCGGCTGGGACCACAGATGGAGTTGGTGATAAACGTATTTTTAAACAACGCACCTTCTTTGGCAATGCGGTCGATGTTGGGCGTATTTGCCAGCTTACTGCCATAAGCGCTGATGGCCTGGTAAGCATGGTCGTCTGAAAAGATGAACACGATATTGGGTCGTTTATCAGCAGTTGTCCCATTCTTTTTGCTTTCACAGGCGGCAAATACCAGTGTAACCAATGCCGTTGCTAATGTAAACACGTGATTCTTTTTCATGCGGAAGATAGTTTTAATTATTTTTTTAAGCATTAAGAAGTTAAGGGTCATTAAGGTTTCCTCTTAATGCTTCTTAATACCTTAATGGTTTATTCTATTCAGGATAAGCCAACTGTTTTCCCGTTTTCTTATCCACGGGCATCAGCGCATCATATTCCGCCAGCTTTTGTCCGAGCAAACGGGTGAGCTCTTTTGTCAGCCCGGGGTTTTTACCGGACAGGTCATTCGTTTCCCCTGTATCCTGCTGAATATCGTACAGGTACGCTTTCCCGTTCCTTTGACTATATATCAGCTTCCATTTGCCTTTTCTTAATGCACTATGATAGTTGATACCGGGGCCATCCGGGCTTCTCCATTTATTGGGATAATGCCACACCAATACCCTTTCCTGATCTGTCAGATCTGTATCCCGCAGCGATGGGAGAAAACTCTTCCCATCCACCTGCTGAATGACCTTAGTATCACGAACTCCGGCAATTTCCAGCAAAGTAGGAAAAATATCTTCTGCTATCACATAATTTTTACTGACAGCACCCTGCTTTGCCACACCATCGTATTTCACGATCAACGGTACCCTGATCCCGCCTTCATGCACAGAGCCCTTTCCAACATTCAGGGGAAGGTTATGCGTATGAGCCGTTCCACCACGGGGAGGCGTAAGCGACAATCCTCCGTTGTCGCTCGTAAAAATAAACACCGTGCTTTTGTCTATATTCTTTTGTTTCAGATAAGCCAGTATATCGCCTACACTTTTATCCACACCTTCTACCAGTGATGCATACCGGGCTTCTACGCTGTCCAGTCCTTTGTCCAGGTATGGTTGCAGGTATTTTTTATCTTCCATGATAGGCGTATGCACCGCATAATGGCCGAGATTGAGAAAGAAAGGCTGATCCCTCGATACCGGGTATTCAATAGCTTTCAGGGCTTCTTTTGTCAACGCATCGGTCAGGAAAACATCTGTCTGGTAATATGGTTCCAGGTCCGGCACCGATTGAAAGCTGCCCTTGCCGGGAATATTTCCGTATTCCTCTTCCGGCAGATAGCTCTGCGGGTGACCGGCAGCGTGACCCGCCACATTTACTATAAACCCGACATTATGGGGGCTGGATGCAGGTGTTCCTCTCGGGCCCCAGTGCGCTTTTCCAATATGGATGGTAAAATAACCGTTATCTCTTAAAACCTGCGGTAACGGCGTGCCATAAAAACTGCGCGGAATGTCCGGCTCGGGGCTGAAACCATTGATATTCCAGGCAGCAGGACTGAATTGTTCATCTTCCGCATCGGTATTATGGTCTTTCCGTGGAGATGTCCAGTTGGTTACCCTGTGGCGCGCCGCATTGACACCCGTTATCAGGCTCACCCGGGTGGGTGTACATACCGGTGCCGTATAAGCTTCACGGAATATAACCCCTTTCCTGGCCAATTGTTCGATATGCGGTGTATGATACTTTTTATTGTTGGCAGTGACCTCGCCGGAAATAGGCAGAGACAGATCGTTCCAACCCAGGTCATCAACGAGAAAGAAGATGATGTTGGGGCGGGTGGAGGATTGTCCATATCCTGCATACAGCAAACCAACAGCACCTATCGTAAACAGCAACTTTTTGATCTCCATTGTTGTATATCCGGTTTTATACATCCTGTTTTGCGGTGCTACTAAGGTACCGGAAATATTGTAATACCGGGTACAGAACCATTTTTCTCTACAATATCGGGAGGGCAATAAAAAATGTACCGTCACGAAAAATTATTGTGCATTTTAATGGGTTTTTAACTTTACGGAGCTTCGATGGCATCATTTTGGTGCTGATTTATTTCCTTTCCACAACTCCCCGGAAATGCCCTGCCACTCGGGAAAAGCTTAGTAAACACAGGATATTTCGCAGCTTGCAAACTAAAATTGATACATATGAGCATACAACAGCTTTACATCGGAACCGCATTACTTCTTTTCAGTACTATCGCATCAGCCCAGCAACCCAATACCCCCGGGGTCGGAATAGCCATCAACCAGTTTCAAAGGGATTTTGGTATCGGGCTGAACCTGGTCAGTCCTTATTTCGCCAATAATAAAGTGGCGATAAGAGCGGGGGCCAACCTTCAGTGGCTTCAGCATATTAAAGACAATGAAACAACCTGGTCTCCGTATGGCAGCTTCCAGCTTGGTATCAGGGGCAGGCAGCCGATCATTGAAGATAAGATATACCTGTACGGAGAAGGGGGCAGCACGGTGCTGCTGCCCAACAGTAATTTCTCAACAGAAAAAACGCACTGGGGAGGATACGGGCTATTCGGATTTGAGTTTTGGGCTACCGGGAAGTTTGGTTATTATGCAGAACTGGGAGCGATGGGTACCGGTGCAAAAGCGGATAAATTACCCGCTGCGCCTATATATGCAAACGGCTTCACAAGCAGTGTAGGATGCCGGATAAATTTTTAAACCGCTACACTTTGTCACAGGACTTTGTTTTCAGGCAGGGTTAATGGCCGATACAGAACAGCGTTTCACCTGCTATTCACAGGCGGTGTTCCTACCTTGTACAGCACAATTCCGCTTACAGGAGCGGTGATTTGATAAAGCAGGTTGCCGAAATCGTCTGTAATGTGCCCAATATTTTGATCTTTAGCAACGCTATCGCCACTTCTGACGGAACTGTAAAATATACCTTTTCCGGGAACCCTCACATAGGATTGTGCGGGTATACCCGGTAACAGGCTACAATATAGATGTGAACTTTATGCATATCTACGGAACAAATTTTGATTTCCTTACAACTGCCAGCCCGGTTTCCGTATTCCTGGCCGAAGGATCTGAGATATCAGTAAGAGCAGGAATAGGCTTGTAAACCGGGTTTAAACTGAACATATTTTTATTTTTACGTTAACAGTAAATAGTATATCTTTATATATATTAAGTTAATAAGTGACTTCACCATTAGCAAGAGTTAAATAACACTCCCCTCTTTCTTTTATTGTCGCCATTTTTTAGCCTGTATATCTCAATCATTGGCAGGGGGTAAGGGCCGGATAATTGCAACCCGGTGTAATAAATATTTTATATTTATATGGAATAAGACGGATCTAAACATAGGTGGTCCTTACTATTTTTAAAATATATTGCCGGGTATCGCTTAAAATTAAAAATGTTATGACATTTCAAAAAAGCAATATGGAAATGCCACGGTACATGTGGACGGATCAGGGTTACGTATTTTACGAAGGGGAACCTTCCCGGCGGATCTTTGATAAAAAGAACGGCTACCAGGTATTGTTCCTGATCAATTGCTGCGCTTCCCTTATCGAAGGCTTTACGCCGGAAGAGGGAAGAATAATGGAAGAAAAGATACACTCGGAATTGCCCGCCGAAATGAAAAGTGAGATATCTGTTTTTAACTGGTTAAGACAAAACGGATGGGGAATACAATAAAATTTATTTATGACAAACGAACAAATAGACCTACTGGTACAACACCAGTCTGACCCGGTATTTAAGATCAGCTTCAGGAAAAGGAATACTGTCAAAGGACTTTTCATTATGGCAAGCGACTATGCCGAATTAAAATCCAAAAATTTCTGGCGTGTAGTCGTTGATTCTAAATTGCAGGAATACAAAAAAACGTTGAATGCTGACCTGACCTGTATTTTCTATGGCAACAGCTTCACAAGGTTGAACAATATAAAATAGACTTTTACAGACAGGCTTATTTGCCCTGGATCTGACAAATTATAACTCCCTTTGATGATCAATGCTGTTATTACAGGTACCGGTGCGTATATCCCGGAAAATGTAAAAAAGAACGAAGATTTTCTTTCCCATACTTTTTTTACAGACAAACATATTAAAATAGATACTCCGGTTCAGGACACCATTCAAAAGTTTGGAGAGATCACCGGTATCCGGCAAAGAGTATATGCGCCGCCGGGGGTATGCGCCTCCGACATGGCTGCCATTGCTGCAAAAGAAGCTATCAGATCCTCCGGGGTTGATATTGAAAAGATTGACTGCATTATTGTAGCCCATAATTATGGGGACAGACCGGCAGGTAACACGGCAGGAGACAATGTACCTTCTCTGGCCTCCAGGGTGAAGCACCATTTGCGTATAAAGAACCCGTTGTGCATTCCGTATGACCTTATTTTCGGATGCCCGGGCTGGTTGCAGGCGCTGATCCAGGCAGATCTTTATATCAGATCCGGGCATGCGCACACCTGCCTGGTCATAGGGGCTGATGCACTCTCAAGAGTGATCGATCCATCTGACCGTGATGGTATGATATTCTCTGATGGAGCAGGTGCATGTATAGTACAAAGCAGGGAAGGATCCGGCCAAACGGGTATTCTAACGTCCTCCGTTCGTTCGGATACTTTGGATGAGCTTGGATTTATCTATAGCGGCCCGTCCAACGTACCGGAAGATAACAATTCTCTTTATTTAAAGATGAAAGGACAGAAAGTGTATCAATACGCCGTGTCTCATGTCCCCCGGGCCATGAAAGAGTGTCTTGATAAAGCGGGTATACCTGTTGATAAATTAAAGATGATCTTTTTGCACCAGGCCAATGAAAAAATGGATGCCGCCATCATCAGGGAATTCTATAAGCTTTACGGAACAGATAAATTGCCGGAAAATGTAATGCCCATGAATATCGGCTGGATGGGAAATAATTCCGTGGCAACCATACCCATCTTATTGCACCAGGTGATCAGCCGCCAGTTACCCGGCTTTTTTCTGCAGCACGGAGACGTCATTATGCTGGCATCCGTAGGCGCCGGCATGAACATTAATGCCGTGATATATGCATATTGAGCCGGCAAATAATTAATTTAGCAGTAACTATCGGGATATGAGTGATAAAAAATTCAATATAGCCGTTTTAATTGACGGAGATAACGCACAGGCGAAGCTGATCAAGGAGATCATTGAAGAGGTGTCCAAATACGGCAAGGCAACCATAAGGCGTATCTACGGTGACTGGACCAAGTCGCAGATGAACAGTTGGAAAGACAGCATCAATAAATATTCCATCAACCCGGTACAAAAATTTTCGTACACTACCGGAAAAAACTCCACAGACAGCTCTATTATCATAGAGGCCATGGACATTCTGCATAGCGGAGCGGTGGAGGGCTTTTGTATCGTTTCAAGCGACAGCGACTATACCGGGCTGGCTAAAAGGATAAGAGAAGAAGGATTGTTTGTAATGGGCATCGGCAAAAGAATAACGCCCATTGCTTTTGTGAATTCCTGCGAGGTATTTACCTACACCGAGAACCTCGTGGAGAATGAACCGGAAGCTGCAAAGGATAACGCCGGTCCTAAAAAGGTTATCAAGACAGCCAAAAAGAAAACAGCATCCAAACCGGATGCCGTAAAAGACGTCCCCAAACCGGAAATTGACATAAGCCTGATCGATAAAGCGTTTGATATATCAGCCAATGAAGATGAGGAAGCCTATATCTCAAATGTGGGATTTGCCCTGAGGAGGATCAATCCAAGTTTTGACCCCAGGACCTACGGCTTTAAAACACTGACCCGGCTTTTCGAGAGTATAGATAAATACAAAATAGTAAAAAAAGAAGTAAATGGCTTGAGCCATCCGATACTAAAACTGAAATAGCGGCGGATTAAAGACGCAAGTGGTAAGTTGTAAGTGATTAGACCTGAATGTTTATCAATAAATTATCTATATTGTCGGGCATATCATCACATGAGAAGAGATATTGAAAATATAAACGCTGCTTTCAGGGAAGAGATTTCCGTGATATACCTCCGGCTGACGGAAGCGTTTGAACACAATGTTCGAAAGCTGGACAGGCAGTGGGATGAAAATGTATTCCGGCAGTTACAAAGCCGTTATGAGGAAGAATTAAAAAGAGAGCTGGCCCAACTGGCTGAGAAATTTATCGGCCAACATGGAGACGGAATCCACAATGATACATTAAGACGGGATTTTTCAGCACAGATCGCATACACACTTACGGAGTTCCGGCTAAGGATAAATTCCATGTAAACTTCCTGCATATTTGCATTTACCATTATGGTTTGTATCCCATCGTCTTAATAAAGCGGAAGTGTGAGTTCACAGCAGACATAAATGTAGGGAGACAATTATAGGGAAGCTGGAATAATTGACATTCTTCCCGGACAATCTTACTTAAGGCGGGGTAATGTATATGGCTGATGCGGGGGAACAGGTGATGTTCGATCTGGTAATTTAACCCTCCAGCAAACCAGGAAATCAACTTGCTCTTCGGCGAGAAGTTGGAAGTTGTTTTTACCTGGTGTACGGCCCATTCATTCTCTATTTGCTTTTCGTTACCGCCTGCAAACACAAACTCCGTTTCCTCCACCACATGCGCCAACTGAAAAACAATGGACAGCGTCAGCCCCAGGCCAACGTGCATGCATACAAAGTAAAGAAGGGCCAATGGCCAGCCGAGCAACAGCACAGGTATTACAATATAAAACCCAATATAAAGCACCTTACTCATCCAAAAAATAAAATGATCCCCGGCCGACATTTTGTTAAGCGGTGTGTCAACGATCTTTCTTTTAAAATATTTGTCAAAGTCCTGGTAAAGTATCCATATCATAGAGCTTAGCGCATATAATACAGGGGTATATAAGTGCTGTACCTTGTGGGCCGGTGTCCAACGCTGCGTGCTGCACATACGTATAAACGGACTTTTGGCAATATCATCATCCACACCGTCAATATTGGTATAGGTGTGATGAATGATATTATGTTTCTGCTTCCAGATAAAGCTGTTTCCGCCCAACGCATTGAGTGTAAGTCCCAGGGTTTTATTTACCCATTTGCGTGATGAATAACTGCCGTGATTAGCATCGTGCATCACGTTAAAACCAATGCAGGCCAATACGATCCCAAAAATGAGACTGGTGAATATGCCCGCCATTACAGGAAGCTGGACAAACAGCAACACTACATACAGGCACACTGCGGTCGCCATCAGCATGACTGATTTGACATACAGATGAATATTGCCTGTCTTCTTTTTTTTGTTTTGGGTAAAATATTGATCTACAGACTTTTTGAGCGATGTAAAAAATACAGCGTTCCTGTTATTATAAGTGATTTTTTTCATTGCAGAAGTTATTCTTTGGAGGGAAGTATTTCATCCATTAGCAAAGATGAGAAATTATTACGGGTAGTATGTAGTTGATCAACAGGATTCTTTTGAAACATTTACAGCGGTATATCCATTTGTTCCATATTCAAACAGCAGCTTCCATATTCACCGGAAGAGGGAGGATATGAAAATAAGTGCTGTTCCCTTGTCTTTTATTCTTTTGTCGCTCCAGCCTGTGTCTCATTTCAGGTAAGAGCTGCTTCCGTCAGCGAGGTAAATGAAGCGCCATTAAATATTCTGGCTACATTAATATCCTTTGTTTCCAGCCATTGCTCCAGTTGCGAAGCATGCACTACACGCCAGAAGTTTTTTGACTTCAGCTCATTATAATCATTCGCGCGAATAAAAAGGCCGGTTACGGGTAACCGGCCTCTAAAATGAATTGTAACGGTCGTATTATTACGAATGCTGGTTTTAATATAATTTTCAATTCTTCCTATATCCATTTTACTGTATAAAGCAGTGTATAATAATTTTATCAAACCAGCAAAGCATACCTTACCAGCGGTTACCGGAACGGTTGCTGCTGCTTTGCCTTTCGCCTCTTTCCCTTGCTTCGGATACTCTTAAAGGACGACCGTCCAGCATTGTTCCGTCAAGTTGTTTTACAGCGGTTTCTGCCGACTGTTTGTCCGGCATTTCAACAAAGCCGAAACCTTTGCTTCTGCTCGTAAATTTGTCTGTGATAACTCTTGCAGAGGAAACGTCACCATATTCTCCGAAAAGTTTGTTCAAATCTTCATCCTGAAGGCTATAGCCCAGGTTTGATACATAAATGTTCATTACAATGTAAATTGTTCAATAATAAATGTCTGAGAAAGATAGCAGATGTAAAAAAACAAGAGTGAGATTGATTACAAGAGCGATATAACTCAAATGTCCGGACAAAGATATGATAATAAAGTGAAATGATCAACTTTATTTTAAAATTGCGATATGCATGCTGCGTACCCTTCCTATTGTTTATGTGTAACCTTATATGTCTGACCGTTCAGGCTAAATGATGCCCCCACTGGTGTTGTCAGTAGCTTCCGGGCAACAGGGGCCATCACGGAGATGGCAAAAATATGGCTGTCACCAACGACAATTCTGCCGGCCGCCACGCCTAAAAAGAATATCCCCTTATCTGTATGCACCAGGCGTCCTTTCCCATCTGCCGCAATGCCCTGTTGCAACAGCAGGTGATTAACAACGGATAACTGTTCCCTCGCCTGCTGCAGGTGCCTGCCTGTTCTTTCCTGCTCTGCCTGTAGCATAGCCAGGGCTGTTTCATGCTTATCTCCGGCCGTCCGCTTACTTTCGTTGGCAATGCTGGCACGTATTTCCCCGAGGCTATGCTCATGCATCTTTACCGTGTCTTCCACCTGCTTTTTGATGGCTGTAATGATTTCGACTTTGTCCAATATTCCAAACAATTAAAGCATAAATATAATACCGGCCGGGTATAGGCTGATCAGGAAATTTCATCATCCCGAATGGAACATAGCGCTTCCGAACGTTCGGGAGCCTTGATTAGGCTTTAGTACTGTACCCTCAGCCATGGAACCCTGATACATTATATAAATAAAGAGATCAACCAACTTATTATCATTGACTATACCATGTCACGGCTCAATGGTTGAGGAGCCACTAATTGGATACCTGGAATAACGATTGGCTACCAGTTCGTTGCAAACATGCCTTTGACACCTTCTCGGGGCATTCATTTAGCCTACGCCGGATGCGGAATATTATCCGGCTTACTAACCAGGGTCATACTATTACGGCTGGCAATTATCCTATTTTTGCCCGCATTATGGGAGAAATGCCAGCCACTGATCCGCTTATAGCCAGGTATAATGTCCCCTGCCCAAGGTACACCAGCTATCCCACGGTACCGTATTGGGAAGAAGACAGCTTTTCATATGACCGGTACCTGGAGTCGCTGCAACGATCATTTGAAGAAAGCAATAAGCAAGACGGGATAAGCCTGTATATTCACCTGCCCTTCTGCGAAAGCCTGTGTACCTTCTGCGGCTGCAACAAACGGATCACCCGGCAGCACGATGTGGAGCTTCCCTATATAGAAGCGCTGCTGGAGGAATGGAAATTGTACCACAGCCTGTCCGGATCCGCACCCCGTATCAGCGAACTGCACTTGGGGGGCGGTACGCCTACCTTTTTTTCTCCGGATAACCTGCAAAAGCTGATAGAAGGGATATTCAAGGCAGCCGTTGCAGACGAGCACCCCGAATTCAGCTTTGAAGGGCATCCCAATAATACCGGTAAGGAGCATTTGACCACATTACACGGACTTGGGTTTAACAGGGTCAGCTTCGGCGTGCAGGATTATTCTCCCACGGTACAAAAAGCCATCAACCGGATACAACCGTTTGAAAATGTCAGACAGGTTACAGATTGGGCAAGAGAGACCGGTTATAAGTCCATCAGCCATGACCTGGTGTTCGGGCTGCCTTTTCAGCAACTGAACGACATACTCGATACCGTAGAAAAAACACTGATCATTCGCCCCGACCGCCTGTCGCTATACAGCTATGCGCATGTGCCCTGGATAAAAGGGAACGGTCAAAGAGGTTTCAAAGATGAAGACGTGCCCAGGGATCATGAAAAAAGAGCACTGTACCTGGCGGCAAAGCAAAGGTTACTCAATGCCGGCTACATAGAAGTAGGCATGGATCATTTTGCCCTGCCGGGCGATGCCCTGGCGACAGCGTTTGAAAATAAAAAGCTGCACAGGAATTTCATGGGGTATACAGCATCCCGGACGCAATTGATGATCGGACTGGGGGTTTCGTCTATCGGCGACAGCTGGTATGGATTTGCCCAGAACGAAAAGAATGTGGAAGCCTACTACCGGCTGCTGGATCAGCAGCGGCTTCCCATTACCCGCGGTCACCTGATGACAGAAGAAGATCTTATCATCCGCAGGCATATACTCAGCCTGATGTGCCGGTTTTATACCTCCTGGGAGGATCCGGATCTATACCTCGAAGAGATACCGGCTATCCTGGATAAGCTGGCGGAAATGGAAACAGACGGCTTACTCACAAGAGCGCAATCTTCCATTACCGTAACAGAAAGGGGTAAGGCTTTTATCCGGAATATCTGTATGGCATTTGATCTCCGGTTGCACAGGAAGGTACCGGAAACAAGGTTGTTTTCGCTGTCAGTGTAGACTTCTGTTCGCCGCAATGTCTCCCGTTGCAAGATATTGTGTGAAGGCCGGGGGCGTTGCGGTTTTTTTTATTTGCTACTGCATAAATACTCAACTTCACTGCAGTTCCAATCCTCCAAAAGCTATCTGTAAATAACAGGCAGTTACTGCCGGTGTAAGAATTCATCGGGAGTCATAATAGCTATCTCGCTATTTTTAAAATCTTTCACATTCCGGGTAACGATACAGTCAATTTTGTCAATGGTAGTTGCACAATAAATTTGAATTGAATCTTCAAAGTCACTGATCTTTGACCGAAGTCCTTTTTTCAAAATGTCTTCGCTTACGGGAATGACTGTCAGATAGTCCATCAGTGATAACAATAACTCTCTTAAGCTTTTTTCTTCCAGGAATTTTTTCAGCAAATAATGTGTTGTCGCCACTGAGTGGGAAGAAGTGAATAGTCGTAATTTCTTCGCTTCCGCCCGCTTGAAAATTTCAATAGCAAATTTGCTGTAAGGTTGCCTGTCAGCAACCAAATCAACAATAACATTTGTATCAACAAAAACTCTTTTCATTTGAGGTGCTTATTTTCCAGGTAGGTTCTGATGGCTTCCTTTTCATCAAAATCCTTCGGAAGCTTGACAGCACCCACAAGCCTTTTTAGCTTATGAGATATATCATCGTCACTCGCTCCGGAAGTTAATGAGCTTAGATAGCTTTCAACAATATCAGACAAACTTCTGCCGGTTGCTGCGGCATATTTTTTTGCTCTTTCAATAACCGATTTCTCTACTGTTAAAGTCAATTTGGTATTCATAGCACGTGTGTTTTTATCGAAAATACGTATTACGATTCATTTGTAAAAACAAACTTATATATGATATTTAAATATTTGATAGTCATAAGTTATTCAATGTGTCCTCGTGTCCGGCCTTGTGTGAAGGCAGGGGACGTTGCCGGGGAGTTTCCTTCCTCTACAACCACAGCGTTCTGCCAACACACAGGGTCGGGAGTAGAGACACTGTGGAGAACGGGATAGCTATATATTATGCCCTCAGCATAACACCCAACAATAACAGGGAACCTAATCATTACTCCGAACAACGGTCGGAGATCAAGGCAATATTTTATTACAGATCTCTTGTTTTCATCTCTCCCGCAGCCTGATAAACGGCCGTTCGATATACTTATACATTAAGATTGAACAACCCAGGGTCAGCATCCAGAATAAAAGGAATTTAAACCAATGGTTAATATTCAACTGATTCAGAAATAAATCTGAGATAATGGTAAGGTTTAAAAGATACATGGAATAAGAGATGATGCTGCCAACGGTAATAAACCTGAATAAAAAGCTTTTTGGAGAAGATTTCACATAATAGAAGAAAGGCAACATCATTCCGATAGCGATGGAATTGGTTAAAAAATACCAAACAGATGCATACTGAGAACCTCTTTCGATGATCTTAAGATCTATGATGGTGATCTTATTAAAAGCAAAAACAGATAATCCCGCAATGAAAAGAGGAAGCTTTTTTGATTGAAAAAAATCTTTTTTAAAGGAAAATATCCAGGCTGTCAGCACCCCGGTGAACATGGAATCCAACCGGGTGTAAACCGGGTTTCTAAGGTATTTGGCCCATGCGGTTATTTCTGTAACTATGCCGGTGTTCCATATCGAAAATCGTAACAGAACAGAATATACAATCACCAGCAAGCCGGTAATCAAAATATTTGTTTTAATTGAAACCTTAAACAAATGATACAGTAGAAATGAAAAAACCGGCAGTAAAAGATAAAACCACTCTTCAACCGCCAGGGACCAGGATTCTCCAAAGAATCCATCCTCCATCACAAACAGGTTTTGAATAAAGATCATGCATTTAGATAATGCCGAAAGATGGATGGGTCTGGCAACTATGAAGGATATTAAGACAATCAAAATAATGGTGAAATAATAGGCCGGTAAGGTCCTGTACCAGCGTCTTTTCCAAAAATGAAACATCTTTTTGAATGAAAAACCTTCTGAAAAGTCACGGATAAAAATACGGCCGATTAAAAACCCGGATAAAACAAAGAAAACATTCACGCCATCAAAAACGAAGGAATGAAAAAAGTTGTAGTAATGCTTCGGCAAAACAACTGTTGAATGTTCGATCAATACAACCGCAATGGCAAGAAAACGGACAATATCCAATCCAAAATTCCTGTTGGCAGGAATATCAACATGTAAAATGTTTTTCACTATTTCAATAATAGAAAGAATGCAAGATAATGAAAAGTAGATTATTGGGGCCTCTTCTCCGCAATGTCTTCCCACGCCAGGCTTGTGTGCGAAGACAGGGGACGTTGCGGAAAGAATTCCATCGTTCATCGCTCCTACAACCACAGCGTCCTGCCAACACACATGGGCGGTAGTAGAGACACTGTGGAGAAAGTGATTATTATTAAGCCGGGCCTATCCGTTGAAAGATACGCCCAGCTCAAATAAAACGGGTTCCGGGATTATAAAAAGATGCTGATCTTATTGTGGCAAAAACTCACACTGACCGTGTTTTTCTATAACATTCACAAAAAGCTCTTCATCCAGCAAAGATGCAATGGAAGGAATAATAAAATCCGGTGCATAACCAAACTGGTCCAGATCGCCCTGCCGGGTAACGCCGGACAAAGTAAGTACTGTTGTAAAGCCCATCGATCCGGCCCCCAGTATATCCGTTCCCATGGTATCACCGATCATTATAGTTTCATCGGTTGCCAGCCCCAGCTTTTTCCTTGCCATCCGCATCATCACCGGACTGGGCTTCCCAACGCTGAAGGCCTGTTTACCGGTCGCCACCTCTATCATGGCCACAAAAGCACCGCAACCTGCCCTGTACCTGCCGTTCGCCACCGGGCAATTAGGATCCAGGTTGGTAGCGATCAGCTTTGAGCCGTTCATAACCATATTGATAGCTTTATCAACCGACTCCAGCATAATAGTTCTACCTTCGCCTATTACCACATAGTCGGGATGATCATCTACAATGGAGTATCCTTCTTTGTGCAGCTCATTCAACAGTCCGCCTTCTCCAATCACATAGGCTGTACCATAGGGCGTCTTGGAAGCGAGGTAACGGGCCGTAGCCATAGCACAAGTAAAAATATCCTCATCGGTTACATTGAAGCCCATCTTGTGTAATTTGTAACACACATCCCTGCTGGTACGCTGACTGTTGTTGGTCAGGAAAAGAAAAGGGATACCTTTCGTTTTTAGTCCGTTAATAAAATCAATTGCGCCGGGGATCGGTTCCGAACCTTTATAGATAACCCCGTCCATGTCAATTAAAAAACCTGTCTTTTTCATATTATATCATTTTTAGAATAATGTAATATGGAAGCAACAGTTACAAAAAATCAGACAGCAAAATTGTTAGATAATTGAAGGCAAGAAATAAGGCAAGAACCCTGTAATGTTGGAATAACGCAAAGATACCCGAAATATTTTAACCTTTCTTTCCCGGATTATACTTTTTTGGAATTTACCGGAAAAATTCATTTCCTATTCATATGTTCCCGTATGTAAACATGTATCATGCCTGCTGAAAAATTCGATTCTCTGCAATGTCTTCTTGTACCAGGTTTGTGTACAGCCAAGCTCCATCGTTCCACCTGCAACCGCAGCATCCAGGCAGGCTACACACATAACCCGACGTTGAGACACTGCGGGGAAAGGAAGACCCGATGAAGTGAAAGAGGGTTTCCAACCTTTGGAAAGTTGGAAACCCTGACTCTCCGCAATGCTTCCCTAGCTGCATTTCGAGCTGCCGCAATCCTTACAGGTCAGGCAACCTTCCTGGTACTGCAGATTCGTGCCGCCGCAGTTGGCGCATTTTGCTTTTGTGGTGGTGGCGCCGTCTGCAATATATTTTTTCAGGGCACGGGCTACCCCGTTCTTCCATGTGTTGATATTTTCTTCGAGCTGCAGCCCGTTGATCAGGTCAACCACTTTTTCAATAGGCATACCATAGCGCAGCGTACCTGATATCAGCTTGGCATAATTCCAGTACTCGGGGTCAAACTTATGCGACAGTCCTTCTATGGTGGTTTTGTAGCCCCGCTGGTTCTGGAACTGGAAGTCATAGCGGCTGGAGCCGTCTTCATTTTTGTTTTTGATGATCAGTCCTTCGTTTACCCACCGGGGTAATAATATACCGTCTTCATCATCTGCCAGACCGGTAAAGATCTCATAAGGTTTGTCGTCTATCAGCCCGATGAACGCGATCCATTTCTCCCGGTTATTCTGAAAACGAATGATGTCCGCTTTCAGCACCTGCGGCCTCGAAGTGGGAAAAACGGGAGCATCCGAATGCTCACTGAGCGCTCCGGCAACAGTATCTCCTTTTTTCTTTTCATCCGCCGCTATCAGCACACCGCTCCGGCTGCCATCGCGATATACGGTCACACCTTTGCAGCCGCTTTTCCAAGCCTCCATATACAGCTCACCCACCAGCTCTTCGGAAACATCATTCGGCATATTGATCGTGACGCTGATGCTGTGATCCACCCATTTTTGAATCGCGCCCTGCATCCGAACCTTGGCATGGTAATCCACGTCATTGGAGGTAGCCTTGTAGTAAGGAGATTGCGCTACCAGGTCATTCAGCTCTTCCTGTGTATAGTTTTTAGAAGTATCATATCCATTTACCTCCATCCATTTTTTGAAGTTATGGTGAAAGACGATGTATTCTTCCCAGCTATCGCCTACCTCGTCCACAAAATCAACCCTCACATCTTTGTCATTGGGGTTCACTTTCCGGCGCCGCTTGTACACCGGCATAAATACCGGCTCGATCCCGCTGGTGGTTTGAGACATCAGCGAAGTAGTGCCTGTGGGCGCGATCGTCAGCAGCGCAATATTTCTCCGGCCATATTCCGCCATGTCGAAGTACAACCCGGGATCAGCCGCTTTCAGCCGGTTGATAAACGGGTTTTCCTTTTCCCGCTCTATATCAAATATGGGAAAGGCGCCCCGCTCTTTTGCCGTATGCACAGATGAACGGTAAGCCTCCAGTGCCAATACTTTATGTACTTCGGTAGAGAAAGCGATCCCTTCTTCACTGCCATATCTAATACTGAGCGCTGCCAGCATATCACCTTCGGCGGTGATACCGATCCCCGTCCTGCGTCCTTCTTCTGCTTTCTTATATATATTTTCCCAAAGGCGGCGTTCCACGTATTTTGTTTCGTCTTCTTCCGGATCGTCGGCAATTTTTTGCAATATAGCTTCTATTTTTTCCAGCTCCAGGTCAATGATATCATCCATTATTCTTTGAGCCGCATGGATATGCTTTTTGAACAGGTCCCAATCAAAGCAGGCTTCTTTTGTAAAGGGATGGTCTACATAAGAGAACAGGTTGATCGCCAGCAAACGGCAGGAGTCATACGCACACAACGGGATCTCACCGCAGGGGTTGGTAGAGAGTGTCTCATAACCCAGGTCGGCATAACAATCCGGCACGGACTCGCGGATGATGGTATCCCAGAACAAAATACCCGGTTCGGCGGAACGCCAGGCATTGTGAACGATCTTTTTCCATATCTCTGTTGCATTTACCTCTTTTACAAATTTCGGGCTGTCGCTGTCTATAGGGTATTGCTGCCGGTAAGGAATGCCTTTTTTCACTGCCTCCATAAATTCATCCGTGATACGCACGGATACATTGGCGCCGGTTACCTTGCCCTGTTCCATTTTTGCATTAATAAATGCTTCCGCATCGGGATGTTTGATGGACACTGATAACATCAGCGCCCCGCGACGGCCATCCTGGGCTACTTCGCGGGTGGAATTGGAATAACGCTCCATAAAAGGCACCAGGCCGGTAGAAGTCAATGCCGAATTTTTTACCGGCGATCCTTTGGGACGGATATGGGAAAGGTCGTGTCCTACCCCACCCCTGCGCTTCATCAGTTGTACCTGCTCCTGGTCTATCTTCATAATACCACCGTATGAGTCGGAAGCACCCGGATTGCCGATCACAAAACAATTGGATAAAGACGCGATCTGGAAAGGATTGCCGATGCCTGTCATAGGACTGCCCTGGGGAATGATATACCTGAAGTCCCGGATAAGATCATAGACTTCCTCTTCGTCCATTGCGTTCGGATACCGGAATTCAACCCGGGCAATCTCTTTTGCAATACGCCTGTGCATATCCTCCGGAGATCGTTCAAATAAATTACCCAACGAATCTTTCAACGCGTATTTATTCAGCCATACACGGGCTGCGAGGTCATCTCCTTTAAAATATTTAATACTCATTTGTAGGGCTTCATCCCAGTCAACAACGCGGGGAGAAGCATCTGTAACTTTTGAATCCATAACTGCATTAATTAGAATGGTATTTCACAAAAAATCTTACTCAATTTACAAAAATGCGCAACTACAAATTATGACCTCAGACATAGGTTTTCCAATAATATATATTTAATAATGATAAACAGTATATTACAAATTAATTCACCTAATAAAATATATAAAAAAAATAGAACGGTGGCTAAAATTATGCAACCGCTTTTTTTGAAGAACATCAAATCAGAAATCAGCAATACTGCTGAATTACGCCGAGCCTACGACCAATACACAAATTCCGGGGTAAAACTGCAGTTGGGAAGACAGAAGGGATCGCTGATTTTTTTAAGGACCACAAAATCAGAAATCAGCCTCTGAACATTCTGAGTAAAAATCAGCAATACTACTCCGGGTCCCCGAGCAAAGGCTGGGAACATTGAGGGAGTTTCATTGCTCTTATAACCGTAGCATATAGCTAACAACTGGAATGATTATTGCATACAAGTGGGTAATAATAACAATGCATTAAATTAAGTAATCAACTGTTCAAGCAATTTCTATCTGAGTCCAATTAAATCCAAATCCACCCATGACTGCTATTTTAAAGGCTGTTCCTTTTTTTGTTGGATTTTGTAAAAAGGCAACCTGCTTTTTTGTGCTTTTGTCCTTTCATCATGTATGCTTCGCGCAGCCGGACCTTGAAAGGGATGTTCCTGCCAACTATACAGCAACCAAGGGTACACTTTCGATAAGTGACAGGCATTACCGCCTTGGAGAACAATCTCTTAGATGGGATTGGGTGGGTGGAGACACCCTGATAATAGACCTGACTCCGGAGGAGGAGGACTTAGTGAATCCATATTTATTCCAATTGGGCATGAACCATTTTGAGATGTGGGTACATAATGAATCAGCATCAAAGGATACGTTCGAAGTGAAATTTATCAATACAGCGGAACTCGACCAGTTCCGTTTCCGGTTCAACATTAACTATGAAGGCTGGCGAAGGCTGATCAGAAGCTATCGTCATGACATGTTAAAACGATTCAATAATTTCAACAGCTCATGGAACGTTGACAAGATTTTTATTTTAGCGCCTCTTACCGGCAACGGTTTTGTTTTCCTTGACAATATACAGTATATGCGTGAACGTGAGCTAAAACAATCAGATCGCACCATGCCGGATCTGCATGCACTGGCCAACGATCAGATTAGAAATCATTCAAGAGATTTTTACTATCAGTTAGATATACTTGAACCTACGGTGGCTCTTGAATCTCCAACCACACAACAACTTGCAGATATCAATTTAATCCGTCAGCGAATACGGGAAAGGGGGTTATCAATAGGTGATGTACCTTCCGCTGAAGAATTAAATGATGCAAATAATAAATATGACTCTTTTAACATTGAGCTCAACGATAATCTTATAAAAGGCGGGGACATATCCGCCCCGGAGTCAATCAGGGACATATTTGTAATATTGGCCCGAAACTTTATTCATACGAATAGTACCGATAGCAGGGATAAAATCGTCAATTTGCTGCGCCTTATGTTTGACAATGGAGTAGCCGGCGGTAGTGCCAGGTGGTTCGCCGGAGGATCAGGAGGATATGGAGACCGTGCTTTTTTCCAATCTCTTATCAATGTTGAACAGTTTGCAGACACTGAACTCCGTTACAAAATATGGGATTGGCTTCAATGGAGTACAGACATTAACCTCGGATGGAAAGAAGACACGAATGGTCTCTTCAACACAGATAATGTATTCGTACTTTATGACGCTTTTTTCAATACCATTTTGTTTAGCCCTGATGACAGGCATGCGCTGCAGGCCGTTCTCCGCTTTAAAAGCTATCTTGAAAAATTTTTAACCATTCAGAAAGGGACATCAGATGGCTTAAAACCGGACGGAACATCTTTTCATCATAAAACACATTATAACGCATATATGTATGCGTTCTCTACATTAATCAGACCCATTCTCTCTACATTCAGGGGAACGTCTTTTATGGTCAGTGAAGAAGCCTATAATAATCTTAGAAAGGTAGTGTATTCTCAAATTATAACATGCAATACCACTTCATTTGCCAACAGCCTAAGCGGAAGGCATCCGTTTGTTACCCATACATCATTTTATAGTAGTTATTTTTTGGATCTGGCAACTATCGGAGGAGATATCCTCAACATGCCCTATGATCCTATTGTTGCCGGCATCCAAAAACGCATTTATAACCCGAATGCCGCATTCGCTGACACGCCCGCCGAGCCCTTTCCATCCGGGTTCTGGCAAATGAACTACAGTCCCCTGGCTATGTACAGAAGGAACAACTGGGCTGCAACCATCAAAGGCATCAACAACTATTTCTGGGGAACTGAAACTTACGCGACGGCTAACCATTACGGCAGATATCAAAGTTATGGAGCAGTGGAAATCATGTACCCCGGCGGGCCTGCGGCAAGCGGTATAAGCGCTGCCGGATGGGATTGGAATAAAGCGCCCGGAACTACTTCCATTGTGTTTCCCTTCGACTTACTCAACCCCGCAAAAACCGCTTTAGAAGAGCGTAACCAACTCAACTTTTCAGGTGGGGTAAAATTCGGCACACCTGCTCCAAATGCACCTTCCGATGTGATCCTGGCGGACCTGCACGGCGATTATGGTATGTTCGCCCTGGATTTTAAACAAATGCCGACCACAGCCACCCACAACCCGAGTTTTGTATTCCGTAAATCATTCTTTTGCTTTGGTGATAAAATCGTTTGCCTGGGTAGCAATATCAATAACGATGATGCGACACATAAAACCATTACAACTTTGTTCCAGGGCGCCTTACCCTCTTCAGGTACCCCAACCATAATAAACGGAATGACAAAAACCGGTATTTCCCAATCCGAAGATCTTTCCCAAACAGAACACCACTGGCTCATAGACGCCTATCAAACAGGTTACTATGTACAACCGGGCAATACCATACATGTGGAAAGACTAGCTCAAACGAGCCCCGACCAATACGCTTCCGGCGCCACTGCTACCGACAATTTCGCCAACGCCTATATAGACCACGGTTATGCACCCGCTGGTGGCAACTACGTCTATACTATTGCACCCAATACCACAGCGCAGGACATGGCCGCTTTTGCCACCAATATGCAATCGCCGGCTACCCGGGCCTTCGATATACTACAGCAGGACACTGCAGCTCATATCATTCGTGAGAACGCCGGCAATGTTACCGGCTTCAGTCTCTTTTTACCTAACGACAACCTTCTTTCCAACGAGATCCTTAAAGCTAATGATGTACCCTGTGTGACTGTCATGCAGCTTAAGGAGGATACCCTGCGCATCTCGCTGGTCAATCCTGATCTGAACCTGGTGGATGATCAAAGCACAGCAGTACCCATTACATTAACACTATACGGTAGCTGGTCGAAGACCCCCGACATACCTTCTACCTATGCCAATGTATTATCATCACAAGGAACAGAAACCACTATTCAGTTTAACCCGGCCGACGGAATGCCAGCAGAAATCGCCCTGATAAAAAATACGGATGTGATACTTCCTCTGGTATTACTGTCGTTCTCCGGGCACTCCGATATACCAGCCAGTCAAAATGTACTCAATCTTTCCATTGAAAATGATGAGGACACGGTAACTTATTATCTGGAACGGCAGACGTCCGGCAGCAGCATTTGGAACACGATCGCCGATCATAGCTTCAGTCCGGCAACGGGGGCGCAGAAGTTCAGCTTCCACGACAAAGATATTGACGCCCCTGCTCATCTATACCGCGTTAAATGGCAGCCGCCACATTCAGACGTATGGCACTATTCCAATATAGTGATGCTCAAAAATGATCAGGCAGCCCATATTACCGCAACGCCCAATCCTGCAAAAGACGCATTTACCATCCGCTTAAAGCAAAGGCCCCAGGGTACCCTGCACTGGCTTCTTTCCGATATCTCAGGAAAAACAGTAAAACAGGGACGAATGGTTAATGCCACGGAAAACATTTCCGTTCAGGGGCTGGCTCCCGGCTTGTATTTTTTCCGCCTCTCTACCGGAGAAACCATGCGCATCGTTGTAGCGAGATAAATGTAACCATGCGGGAATAGCAGAAAGAAACAGGAAAAAAGCTTTTCTCAGAGGGATCTGGTGTGTTGATTATTTGGTTTTGTAACATTTCCCATTTGTTATATCTGAGTAAACAAATGTTGTCTAATGCTATTGAAATAAACTCGAATAGGGAAAGAACCTATTTACGAACTTTACAACCCTGGTAACTCATATAAAAGTTTCCACCGGGGGCTGCACCCGGCTCATAAAATCCTTTGGAGAAAGCCCCGTAAATTTTTTAATCTCCTTGATCAGGTGTGCCTGATCATAATAACCACAGGCACCTGCAATATCAGTCCAGGTTCGTTTTGGATTATACAACTTAGTAGTAACTGCATTATTATACCTTAACAGGCAGCAGAACAATTTAGGATCTACTCCCACCTGTTCCTCAAATTGTGTTTCAAGGGTTTGCAGGGTCATGTTCAGATCATAAGCAAGCCGATGAATGGGATATAGTCCTTTACGCCGGATCAGCATCTCTGAAGCCGGAAGTATACCCGGATGCTTATAACGCTTTTTTTGCTTCGCCTGCCGGCAGCATAAATATTTCTCCACTACACTGATCAGGTTATCTGTTCTTTTTTGGTCCAGCAATTGCTCAAACAACTGTTTTACATCGTAAGACAGGATGGCCTCCAACCTTCCGAAACCTTCTATTACTTCTTTGGGACTGACGTTAAAAATATGATAGAGTCCCGTAGGGGAAAAGTGTATGCTCAGGATAGTGGTGCTACCCTTGAAAATAATATCCCCTTTTGAAAAAGTTTGGATGCCGGTGAAATAACATTCTGTCGGATCATATTGAGCAGCCAGTACCGCTTCACCGGTTTGCGTTGTGGTTTGGACCCCCATAGATCTTCCGCGCAAAAAAATGGAAAAGATGGTCTCGTGATCCGAAATAAGTGTTTTAGGAAAAACCGTATCTCCCGTATCAAATGTCCGGATGGCAAAGTAACGAATGTAGGGACGGAGCCTGACGTCCGGCAATATATGCTGTGTAAAAACAGTTGGGTTCACAGTTATTATATTTAATTTTTCTTATCAGTAAACTACAAAAAATCTTGATTTTTTACAATTTTCTGCCAAATATATTTCCCACTTTTGGATGGAGGTCAACCGGCTGACTTCCTTTATTCCGGGAGTGCGTCATCTCTGTTTTAATCCAGTTCAAAAAATTCTTATCGGCAAACTCTTGCAAGAGGCATACCCGTTCCTCAAAGCAATTATCAATTTTATTAAAGCAGGTTGACCTGTTACAATAATAAACGGTTTACATGCAACCAGTTGAGAATAGTAACTATGCAGCAAACGAGGGATTATCGCTTACGCCTGATGGTGGTAAAACCCAATCCATTGCTATCAGCATCCCTTCTGTTTCATTACCCAAAGGCGGCGGCGCCATCAAGGGCATTGATGAAAAGTTTGCAGTAAATGCGATAAACGGTACGGCGGGATTTTCTCTTCCCCTGCCCTTTTCCCCTGCCCGTGGGGCATCACCGGCATTAAGCCTCTCCTATAACTCGGGGAACGGCAACAGTATATTCGGCCTGGGCTGGAATCTCGGACTGTCCTTTATCCGGAGAAAAACAGATAAAAAGCTCCCTGAATACCTGGATGAGGAAGATTCTGATATTTTCCTGTTCTCCGAGGCCGAAGACCTCGTGCCCTGCTTTAAAAAAAATGAGGACGGAAGCTTTCTGCTGCATAACGACGGGTATGTTTTTGATGAAAAGGAATCCGGAGACGGCGTATTCCTGATCCGCTATTACCGGCCACGTATAGAAGGACTGTTTGCACGCATAGAAAGATGGAGAGCTAAAGATGCATCTGAAATAAAATGGAAGATCACCACGAGAGATAATGTCAGCACACTGTTTGGCTGGAGTACGCGCTCCCGCATTGCTGATCCGAAAGATGCCGCCCGTATTTTTGAATGGCTTCCCGAATTTACATTCGACGACAGAGGTAATTGCTGCCGTTATATCTACCAAGCCGAAGACGCTGCGGGGATAGATCTTGGCGCACTACACAATAAGAACAGATTACAAGGCGAACAGATCGTATATACCAACCTTTACCTGCAAGCTGTGTTATATGGAAACAAAACACCTTATACCGCTTTCGGCAACCCCTATCCCGGGGAAGATGATTTCTTATTCTCCACCCGGTTCGACTACGGCACTCTGAAAAATGATAATGCGCCTGATATCTTAAAGGACCGGGATTTTCGCCCGGATGCTTTTTCGGACTATAAAGCGGGATTTGAGATCCGGACGACCCGGCTGTGTAAAAGGGTATTGCTGTTCCATCATTTCAAAGGAGCCAATGAATACGAGGGACTGGTTCGTTCCCTCAATTTTGAATATGATACCGGTACGGAGGATTTTACCTTCCTGAAAAAAATACATGCCTGCGGTTATATTAAAAACACTGATGGCCGCTATTCGCGGAAACAACTGCCGCCCATGGAATTCAGCTACCAGGCGCATGAATGGAATAGCGAGGTGAAAACGGTCGAGTCTGCTCCCTTGCTGCATGCGCCTTGCGGCATAGGCGATCCCCGGTACCAGTTTACCGACCTGTTTAACGAAGGGTTAAGCGGTATTCTTACCGAGCAGGGGAACAGCTGGTTTTATAAGCACAATTTAGGGAATGCTACATTTGAAGCGGCCAGGCTTGTTTCACCAAAGCCATCATTTACCGGCTTGGGTACAGCATTACAATTGACCGACCTGGGTGCTGACGGCGGCCGGCAATTGGTACATTACCATAACGGCACGCCCGGTTTTTTTGAGCTGAACGATGATAGCGAATGGGAAAATTTTAGATCATTCCAGGGAATGCCCAATGTAGATTTCGGGGATGCCAATACCCGCATGTTCGACCTGGACGGGGATGGCAGGCCGGAGCTGGTCATCTCCGAAGAAAAAGTGTTTACATGGTATCCTTCAGCCGGCAGGAAAGGATTTACGAAAGCTGTTAAAACGGAAAAAGCGTTTAATGAAGAAACCGGTCCTGCGCTTGTTTTCAGTGAAGTGCTGCAAACTATTTTTCTTGCCGATATGTCGGGCAATGGTATGAACGATATTGTCCGTATACGCAATGGTGAGGTCTGCTACTGGCCCAATCTCGGTTATGGAAAATTCGGCGCAAAGATCACAATGGACAATGCCCCGGTCTTTGATGAACCTGCCGCTTTCAACCCGGCCTATATCCGGCTGGCAGATATCGACGGATCGGGCACCACGGATATCATCTATCTCGGTAAAAACAAATTCACCTGCTACAAAAACCTGAGTGGCAACCGGTTTGGAGCAAGTCCTTACGAGATAAGCCCTTTCCCGGAAATACATTCCCTGGCTACCGTTACTGTGGCCGACCTGTTGGGCAATGGCGTAGCGTGTATTGTATGGGGCAGTCCGCTCGAAAAAGATGCCGCCGCACCCCTGAAGTATATAGACCTGATGAATGGCAGGAAGCCACATATCATGACCGGCTATAAAAACAATATGGGCAAGGAAGTACGGATGGAATACACTGCTTCCACACAGTTTTATATAGAAGATAAGCTGGCCGGCAAGCCCTGGGTTACCAAACTGCATTTCCCGGTGCATTGCATTTCCCGGACCATTACGGAAGACAAAATTTCAGGCTACCGGTTTGAGAGCGCTTATAAATACCATCACGGGTATTATGACCATGCCGAGCGGGAGTTCCGCGGGTTTGGCATGGTGGAGCAAACCGATGCCGAAACCTTTGAGCATTGGGTCAAAACCGGCGCCGCCAATATTACGGAAGAAGCCATGCACCAGGAGCCGGTGGTTTCCAAAACCTGGTTCCATACCGGTGCATTTTTGCGTAAGGACAAAATACTGGGTCAGTTTGAGCAGGACTACTGGTACAATGAAATGGATCGTTACGGTTACCCGGTAACACACCACGAAAAAAAATTACCCGATGCGCAGCTAGTTACGGCGCCCGGGTTGGATTCCGCATTACCGGAAACATTCTCTACCGATGAATGGCAGCAGGCCCTGCGCAGTTGTAAAGGTATGCCCCTGCGCAGCGAAGTGTTTGCACGGGATGCCGTAAAAGCCGGTAATGCCGAAGCCGCCGGGAGAAAAGAGCTTATACCGTTTTCGGCCAGCACCCACAATTGTGTGGTGGAATTGCTGCAACCGAAAGGCAGGAATAAACACGCCGTATTCATAGTAAAAGAAAGCGAAACGATTACTTATAATTACGAACGGGATCCGGAAGACCCGCGCATAACGCATAACCTGAACATCCGGCTGGATGAACACGGTAATGTGCTGGAATCGGCTGCCGTGGTATATCCCAGGCGGGTAGCCGATAACACGCTCCCGGAACAGACAAAAGAAGCACAGACCCGGATGGTGATCCTTTATTCCCGGAACCGGTTCACCAATGATGTAACCGGAGATGCCGTGTACCGCCTGCGCCTGCCATCGGAGATGCAGACCTATGAATTGAAGCATGTAAACAAAGCGGACCAATACTATAGTATTACAGATCTCGGGAACATACTGGATGATACCTTTTCCGATGAAGCGGCTTATCATGAAACAGATAAACCTGCCATCTCCGGCAGGGCCCAGCGCCGTTTGATAGAACATGTCCGCAGCACCTATTACAGCAATGACCTGGCGAAGCCACTTCCCCTGCATCAACTGGCATCCTTGGCGCTTCCCTATGAAAGTTATCAATTGGCTTATACCCCGGAATTGGTTACGGATATTTTTGGCGACAAGGTAACTGATGATCTATTGGAGGAGGGCAGGTTCACCCACAGCGAAGACGACAGCAACTGGTGGATACGCTCCGGCACCACCCAACTGCTGAGCGATGGGGAAACCGCCGCCGATGCCGCTGCCCGGTTTTATGCTCCCGTATCCTATACCGATCCTTATGGGGCCGTTACCAAAGTAACCTACTATGGCGATTATTTTTTGTTCATTGAACGAACAGAAGATGCGTTGGGCAATACAGGCAGTGTGGAAAAATTCAATTTCCGTACACTGTCACCGCAGCGCATGAAAGATATCAATGCCAATGTATCCGAAGCCATCAGCGATGAACTGGGAATGGTGAAAGCCATGGCGGTTATGGGTAAAGGAGAACAGGCCGATGATCTGTCAGGTCTGAGCGAAGAGACTACAGAAGCTGAACAAACCCTTATACAGGATATTTTCAACACAGAAGATTCTGTGGCCATTCACAACATAGGGAGAACTTTGTTAGGACATGCCACTGCCCGGTTTGTGTACAATTGGGATGCCTATGCTGCAACGGACCAACCTACGGTGGTTGCCGCCATCAGCCGGGAGACGCATTTCCGCAGGCCGGATGGCACGGAGAATCCCGAAACCAAACTGCAGGTGGCTTTTGAGTATAGCAATGGTATAGGCGAAGTGGTGATGCAGAAAGCGCAGGCAGAACCGGGCCGGGCCAAACAGGTGCAGGTAAACCCTGCCGATGTTACGATAATAATAAACGAAGTGGATACGGGCGCCCGTCTTCGTTGGATCGGCAACGGCAGAACCATTAAAAATAATAAGGGCAATCCCGTAAAACAGTACGATCCTTATTTCTCCGTAACGCCGCAATATGAAAGCTATAAGGAGCTGGTGGAAACCGGTGTCACACCACTGCTGTATTACGATGCGGCGGGCAGGCTGATCCGGACCGAAATGCCGGATGGCAGTTTCTCAAAAATGGAATTTGATTCATGGAAACAGGTAGTGTACGATGCCAACGATACCGTATTGGGATCGGATTGGTACAAAAGGCGGACCGACGGCATCCATCTGTTTTATATTGCCGATGCCGGAGAACAGCAGGCTGCGGCCAAAGCGGCTGCCCATGCCGATACACCCAACACCCTGCATGTTGATACTTTAGGCAGACCCATTCTTTCCGTGGAACATAATAAAACCCCTGAGGGTGCGGATGAATTTTACCATACAATGGTGCAACTGGATACCGAGGGTAACCTGCGCAGCGTGACCGATGCCCGCGGCAATACCGTGGTGCAATACAAATACGATATGCTGGGCAATAAGGTATATCAGAACAGCATGGATGCCGGGCAGCACTGGTTGCTGCTGAACATTACCGGCAATCCCCTGCGCACCTGGGATGAACGCCGGCACGAGTTCCAATATTTTTACGATCAATTGCAAAGGCCCACCTATAGTAAAGTATTATGTCGCGATAGCGACGCATCACTGGATCATGTTTTCAGTAAAATCATTTATGGCGAAAGCCTATTAACAACAAACCGCACCAATGAAGCAGCCTTACAGGAGGACAATATATTGGGGCAACCCATAAAGGTATGGGATACCGGCGGGATGATCACCACGCCGCGATATGATCTCAAAGGACAACCGCTAAGTGTCACAAGAAGGCTGTTCAGTAAGTATAAAGAAGTGGCCAACTGGACGGATGCCAACCTGACAAATGACCTGGAAAAGGATGAATTCACATTTACCACCGACACCGATGCCCTGGGCAGGATCATCCGGCAAAGGGCGCCGGACGGCAGCATCATCGAGCCCTCCTATAACGAAGCCGGCCTGTTGGATGCCGAAACAGTATTACACCCCGGCGACACTGAACCGGCTGTGTACATAAAAAACATAGACTACAACGAAAAAGGGCAACGGGAAAAGATCATTTATGGCAATGATGTAAATACAAAATTCTATTACGATAAAGAGACCTTCCGTCTCAAACGATTGGAAAGCAAACGACTGAATGGAGACCCTTTGCAAGATCTGTATTATACGTATGACCCGGTTGGTAATATCACCCATATAGCAGACAAAGCTATACCGGTGGTATTCTTCAACAACCAGAAAACGGAAGGCGTGAATGAATACAGCTATGATGTGCTTTACCGCCTGGTAAAAGCTACCGGCAGGGAGAACAATGCGGCTTTGAACTTTGTGCAGGATAACTGGAACGATGCTGCCTTTATGCACCAGCGTAACCCCGGCGATGCCATGGCCATGCGCAATTACACGCAGCAGTATAACTACGATGCCGTGGGCAATATACTACAGATAAAGCATACTGCCGATAGTGGGAGCTGGACAAGGAACACTGTGTACGAAACCAACAGCAACCGTTTGAAAAGTTCCGCTATCGGTGATCATAATTTCAGCTACCCTCACCATGCGCAGCACGGTTTTATCACCGCATTACCCCACCTGGAAGAGATCAACTGGAACTTTAAGGAAGAAGTTATACGCACCATACGCCAGCGGCGCAGTGATGGGGGCATACCTGAAACCACATATTACCAATACGATGGCAGCGGGCAGCGTATCCGTAAGATCACCGAAAACCAGGCAGGCCCCGGCACCACACCCACCAGGAAAGATGAACGCATCTATATAGGCGGTTATGAAACCTACAGGACATACCATAACAACACGGTAAACTTTGAAAGGAACTGCCTGAGTATGATGGATGGCGACCATAGGTTTGTAATAGTGGAAACAATCCTGAAGAATGAGTTGCCTACTCCCTCTCCTTTGGAGAGGGCTGGGGAGAGGCTGGTGCGCTACCAACTCCATAACCACCTGGGCTCTGCCGCGCTGGAACTGGATGCCGCTGCACAGGTCATCAGTTACGAAGAATACCACCCCTTTGGCACTACCGCCTACCAGGCCAACAACACCAATATTAAAGCCACTGCCAAACGCTACCGCTATACGGGTATGGAACGGGATGAAGAAACGGAGCTGGAATATCATAGTGCGCGGTATTATTTGCCGTGGTTGGGCAGGTGGTTGAGTTCAGATCCGATTGGGATTGAAGGGGGGATGAATGTATATGAGTATTGTGGGAATGGACCATCCGTAAACACAGATATAAAGGGGATGGAAGGGCTCGCCACTAATAGCAATATAACCGGAAATACAACAATATCGGCTGAAAAAACATATAATATCGGTAATGTTTGGTTTAAATATAGCCAGTTTTTTGATTCTGATTCTGGCCTCACTTGGCGAATAAATTATGTATATTATCAAGGAGATGAAGATTGGATCGAATTAAATCAAGTGCAATATGAGCGAGCTATATATGCTGCTAAAGATATAGAAAGAATCATGTCAACAGAAGAAGGGCGAATGCGAATGGAATATTTAGACTATTTAACATCAGGAAAACCACTTTTACAATACGCTGGGATTATACTTCTTATTACAGCTTCCATTTATTTTCCCGGAATATCTTCAGCTGTGACACTTTCTCAAGCAAAAGATGAAAATGATCCTCATATGATGGGGTTACTAGGAATTGCCAGTGCTGGTTCAGAGGCTAGCAAAATCTACAAAGCTGGCAGAGGGACGACATCGCATTCAGCACAACGTTCCGACTCACTTCTGCTATCAGGACAGGCAGATGATGTTGCTAGAAATATAGGAAGTTCTCCGGACGATCAATTTCCATTTGTAATTCAACCAGGGGGCCAGACTTATAATGGTGCAATCTATAGAATAAATGGCAATAATATCTCATGGGAAACAAGAACAAATGTATTGCATGTAGAATCAGCAATTAGAAGGCAACTAAGTATTAACTCAGACATCACAGATGTTAGGATATTATCCGGCACTCATGGTAGTAAGTCTGGGCGGACTGGAATTTCTGACCCTAGCTTACTTGAACCTAACTTTTATTGGGAAGACGTTATGACAAGTAGAAGGCTCCCAGTTTCAACACGAGTTTATGATGTTCGAGATGCAACTCAAGTCTCTAGGTTTCAAATACTGGAGGCAAGATCAAGTCCAACACAACTCTGTGTTAGAGCCTATTGTTATAGTGCATATTCGACTCCAGATCGATAATTTTTTCGCCCTTATTGGTGTTTTCATCAACAAGAAGTATGAGCAAGTAGTAGCAATAAAATAGAGATATCAAAAGGACAAAAGAAAGCCATCTTGATCTCTGGAAATGCTGAACGAAAGATGCAATAATTGTCGGGATCAGGATCCGCAGAATGATGGGATTTTCAAGATCTGTGAATAAAAAAGGGGAGATATTTAAGGAATACCACGGTTTAAAGAATGAGACAATTTCGGCGTTCGTCAATTCCCCAGTTCTAGCGCAGGTCTGCAGCATTGGTTTTGTGTGTTAGCTGACCTGTTGTCTTAGCATTACTTAACCTGAAATAGCAACAAGTAGCAACATAAACAGCGCAGTCAATCCTGCACACGACGACCTAAAACACAAAGAAGGCGAAAATAAAAACAAAAAACATGACACACGATATACTAGTCGATCTCTGGAAATACTGCACAGAAGATGCGGCCAAAATAAAAGACCGCATGTGGGTAAGCGCTTCCTGGATGTTTACCCTGCAAAGTGGTATACTGGCTTTTATTGGCAAGCATTTCAACACAACGGATGGAAGGCTTGTAGTGCATAATCATGTTACGATGGCCATCACTACCGGTATGGGTATAGCTTTATCTGTTTACACAGCTTTTATGATCAGGCAATACGGCGACCATATCCGCGGCATGTGGAATCGCGCTGGCGAAGTACGCCGTAAAATAGAGGGACTGACTGAGATCTGGTTTTTGAGTGATGCCGCTAAAGTGCAGCAGGACCTTGCGCCTGATCAGCCTGTGGACACCACCGTACCTCGCGTAGCGAAGCGGTTGATATGGTTTTGCCTGGGTTTTACACTCGTGTTTTCCATCCTGTTTTGTTTATCCATTTTTCTGCATCAATAAAATAATTCACCTTAAAACTATATACCATGCCGGAAGCCATCAAATACAGCATCAACGGAACCGTCTACGATGAGCACAACAGCCCACTGAATAAAGCACAGGTAAAAATTTATGAAGTAGATCTGCGCAGAGAAACATTACTGGGCACAGTAGCTACCGATGCCAGCGGGCATTACACTTTCAGCTATACCACCCAACCAACAGATATTGAATATAAATCGCCGGATATTTGTATTAAGATCATTCGTTCCGGTGCAACTAAAATATCAGGCACATCACCCGTTTATTTTAATATCCAACCGGAAACCACCATCCACTACCGGCTGGGCGATGCGGCGGTAACGGATATCAACGAATTTGACCGGCTGGTAGCTTTGCTTACACCCTTATTAACAGAGAGCAAGCTCCGTTTCGACCAACTGGAAGAAACCGATAAGAATAAAGACATCAGCTTTCTAAGCGGTGAAACAGGCGAAGACCCTGCTGCCATTAACGCGCTGACACAGGCCCACCGCTTATTTATTGAATCGAAAATAACAACAGAAATATTGTACGCCCTGCTGCGTTTGGGCTTTCCACCAGCATTATCAGCCATTCTTGATATGCAGTCCGATAGCATCCGCAAAGCTGTAGAGCAGGCCGTAAACGATAATATTATCTCTTCCGCATTCTTAGAAAAAATACCGGCAGCCGTTGCCGGATTGAACAGTCTTGCCCTGAACCAGGTGGAGGAAGGAAAGTCGGAAAAGATCCTTCAGTTCAAAGCCCTCGCCGGAGCCATACTGAAAGAAGCAAAGGATCAAAAAACATTCTTTCAGACCTGGTATGACAACGAATATCAGCCGGAGAAGTTTTGGGATGAACTGAAGAAACAACCCGGTTTTAAAACCGGCGATTTGTTCGACAATACCCAACGCATTTTCGAGCTCAATACCCTTACGGCCGGCCAGCCGGAATTAGCCAATACCCTGTATAAAAAGCTCACTACCGGCAACAAAACCAAGGATATCAGTACCCTGGCGGCCTTATCCGCAGCGGATTGGGAGAAAGAAATTACGACTGCCAAAGTAAAAAACTTTCCGTCGGGTATTGCCGGCGAAAACGATAAGGAGAAAACAACCCATTATGCTGCTTCGCTTGAAAGCCTTTTCCGAGAACTGTATCCCACCGCTTTCTTTGCTGACCGGTTGAAAGCCGACAAAACTTCCGCCTTTACCAACAAAGCCGACCTGGATAAATTTTTTGCCAAAAATCCGTCCTTTGATCTGGCTGGCAGCGGCATCACAAAAGCCCTGGAAGCTGCCGATCTTACCGGTATCACTAAAAAAGAAGAAGTGAAAGCTGCAGTAAAAACTATCAGCCGCCTGCAGAAGCTGGCGGGCAATAACTATGCCGCTGTCAATGCTTTGCAAGGCAAGGGGCTGCACAGTGCCGGTCTCATTGTAAACCGGTATGGCAGGCAGGGTTTTGCCAAAGAATTTGCCGCTGTATTGGGCGGAGAAAACGCCGCAACAGCTGCTTACCAAAAAGCGGCATCGGTAAGCAATCGCACCATGGCTTTGCTCGTGAGCTACAAATCGGCTTACGATGTACCGCTTGCCGTAACACACAACAGGATCGCTGACCCGGAAAATGAAGGAAAGCGGCTGTATAAAATGCCACCCGGTTACCACGACATGTTTTCCGACGGGGAGCTCTGCGATTGCGAACATTGCCAAAGCGTGTACAGTCCTGCTGCTTACTTTGTGGATATGCTCCGCAGCATCCGTAAGGAAGGGGAAACCGATGCTGAGGGAAACAGTACCGTGTACAAAAAATTACTGGAAAGGCGGCCCGACCTGGAACACATCCATCTCACCTGCGAAAACACCAATACCGCCCTGCCCTATATTGACCTGGTGAACGAGTTGCTGGAAAAGCAGGTACTAAGTAATGTCTTAACAGGTACTGCGCTCAGGGCCTTACAAAATCAGTCTTTTCAAACCACCCTTGCGGCTGATATTTTACAGGCATTCCCGGAACACAACCATACAGAAGCCTATACACATATAAAGACGATCACAGCAGCGTTGGCCTTCAGTGATAAGCTCCCGTTTGACGAACCGCTGGAACAGGTAAAACTATACACGGAAAAGTTAGGCTGGAACAGGCATGCGCTTGCAGCCATGTTTTCCGGCATTGATCCGGTTGCGAAGTACAGCAACGCCGGCCCGGCCAAAGCCTGGTTTGGCGCATCAGGATCAGCATGGCAGGCGGTAAGCGAAAACAACGATTGGGAAATACCGGTACCCGGAGGTGGCAGGCTAAGTGAAGTGCTGTCCCTTATGAAGCTGACATACACGGAACTATTGCAATTGCTGGAAACCCGTTTCCTGAATCCACTAAAAGCTGACGGAACAAGAACACTATCCACCGTACAGGCAGCGGAAGATGAATTGCTGACCTGCAATCTTAATAAATTATTTGTAAAAGGAATTACAGCCACCTGGTTGAAAAAAGCCGCCAGATTTATACGGCTTTGGAAGATCGCCGACTGGGAGCTGTTTGATCTTGACAGGGCATTTACAGCTTTTGAATTGAAAGAATTTCCTGCAACAGATGATTTTGACGAAAAAGTATTGATTCCATTATACCAAACCGATTTACTGAAACAGCGGTTCAGGATCACAAGATCACAGGCCTTAGCGTTGCTGAAGAATATAGATGAGTATACTTACCGGGATCACCGTAAAGAAGGACAACCGGTAATGGCGTCATTATACCAGTCATTGTTCCAAAACCCCATGCTCAGCGATCCAGGAACAACAAATCCTGCGGAAAAAATCGCAGCCGCATTGGAAACAAGTGTTTCAGAAATTACTAACCTCGATATTCCATTGGCAGATGCAGATATACCGGCATTAAGTATGGTTTACCGGAACATCCTCTTGTCGAAAAAGCTGGGATTGCCGGTAGCGGAATTAAAGACCCTGTTTGAAATTACCGGGAGCAGCCTGACCATTACAGGTGAATGGGATGCCCCTGGCATCCTGCAGTTGGCGGATGAAGCGGTCATTGTCAATGCATCGGGTTTGCCGCCTGCCCGTTTTTACGAGTTCCTTCAAAGCAGAACAGGAGATCCACACGCATACGAAATAAGTGAGGAATTCATAGCCTTTATTAACGGCCAGATCACGGAGTTTGAAAGCATCACCGCCATCGAAGATATTACGGAAAGAAATGAACAAACCCTTACTAAAATTGAAGAGCTGATCAACTTATTCCCGGAGAATATACATTGGATGGATGATAAGACTGCAAAGAGCAATGATGACAAAACACTGAAAAGGCTGATAGATGACTTCACCGGAAGCAACAATCATATATTGCTAAAGACACTTAGCGCCGCAGAACTGATTAGCAAGCTGGAGGAACTGCTCGCTGTTTGCGAAGCACATATGAACGATGAGTTGCTGCCGGTCGTATTCAAACAATTTGGTTTTGATGACGAAAAAATAAGATGGCTCAGGCAAAACCGGGAACCGATGGGTATATCGGCGCTCTGGAATCCTGATATCACAGCTGCAACACCCGGCATCTACGAGGCTTACCGGAAACTGTTTTTCCTGTCGCGGTTGAACAAAGTAGCAGCGTTAAGCAATGAAAAGGATTGGACAGCCCTGTTCGATATGGTGATCAATCCTGGTGAAGAGACCGATCCCGAAGACCTGCAAACCCATATGTTTAAGCTGCTTACCGAATTATATGGCATATCCGACCAGTTGTGGAATCAGGCTGCTGCGAAACTGGGTCTTGAATTTCCGGGTGATCATCCGGATGCGGCTAATATAATTGCCCTTATCAACGCGACCGCTGCTATACATACAACAGGCGCCTCGCCGGAACAACTGGATGCTTTGCTGCACGACGAACCCGATGGAACTATGGCAACTACAGTCCGGAATCTTTTAAAATCCAAATACAGCATCGAAGACTGGCTGAAAACCATAACGCCGATCAGTGATGCTATGCGCGGAAAAAGAAGGGACGCACTGGTTGCCTGGCTGATAACCCAAAACCCTGATTGGAACAAACCGGAAGACATCTATAAGTACCTGTTGATAGACCCGGAAATGGATGCCTGCATGGATAGCTCCCGCCTCAAGCAGGCCATCAGCAGCGTGCAGTTGTATATCGACCGTTGCCTGATGGGACTGGAAACCGGCATATCGCTGAGTGATGATTTTGCCAAACAATGGAACGAATGGCGCAAACAGTACCGGGTATGGGAAGCCAATCGTAAAATATTCCTTTATCCCGAAAACTGGATAGAGCCGGAACTGCGGGATGATAAAAGCCCTTTCTTTGAAGAATTGGAATCACAACTGAAGCAAAACGAAGTAACGGAAGAAACGGCTAAGGAAGCCCTGCTTACTTACCTGCAAAAATTAGATACGATTGCCAAACTGGAAACGGTGGGCTTATTCAACGACGAGGAGACCGGTACACTGCATGTATTCGGCAGGACCCATAATTTACCGCACCAGTATTTCTATCGTACCCAGTACAAAAACATCTGGAGTTCCTGGGAAAAAGTGGAACTGGATATTGAGGGTGACCATATCCTGCCCGTTGTATGGAACGGGAGGCTGATGCTGTTCTGGGGGCAATTTACAGAAAAGCAAAAATCGAACTCCGGCAACACGAAGATTGAAGGTAACCTGGGCTCCAATGCAAGCCTGACCATGTCATCTCCGGAACCTGAAATTTATTATGAAATGAAACTGGCCTGGAGTGAATATAAGAACGGCAGATGGGGGGGGAAGAAAATATCGAAAGATGTATGCGAAGTTAAAAAGGTGCCAGAGCTGTTTTTTAATTCAGTTGTAGCAAAAAAAAATATTGTTGACGCAACAGATGGTGAAACTGCACAACCTACTAACCCCAATCATAATATTAATAATGTTTCAGAAATCCAGGTTACTCCAAGATCAGCCCTGTCCATTTCCCAAATTTCATTAAGTTCATCCTATTTTAATGGAAAGTTGTTTATACGAATTCACCAATGGGATGAACGTTTAAAATTTAAACTCTTCTTTATTGGAAAATTTGAATTTGATGGATGTAATAGTGCGCCTGCATTTGACGATAAAAATTCTTATCAGATTAATACATTATATTCGATACATGAACATGTAAATAACCACTTTACTACAAAGGCGGGAATACCCTTTACGTTAAATGGGTATCATTATTTTTGGTTAGCGCAGCGACCAGTCGGAGTACCTGTATTGAATAAAATAAATTTAAACTCTTCTCTCACGATTTCCAGACACCAATTAGATCAATACCACATACCTGATTTAATGTTTGAAAATCAATCACATATTTTTCATATAAAGGGCATCCCGAATTTGAAAGATTCCATTCTCTCGTGGACTGATGGGATTTCACAGGAAATGGGATATGCCGAAAGTGTAAACAATATGAACCTTAAAACAACAAATGTCGTCAATACTGATCTTTCATACTGGTCAATGCCAAGCGTTCAAATTCCACTTTTTCAAAGAAAATATATATTGCAATCTTTTTACCATCCGTATATATGCCCGTTCATTAAAAGCATTCGTGAGGATGGTATTTCGTCTGTTTATACAAAGGAAATTCAAATAAAAGATCCCGTGGTATTGTTTACCGATACCCAATATAATCCAGCTCCTTTGGTAAAACAACCATATCCCGTAGCAGGATTGGAGTATACAATCTATGGCGCCTACTCTCTTTACAACTGGGAACTCTTCTTTCATATTCCCCTCACCATTGCCAGTCAATTAATGCAAAATCAGCAATTTGAAGATGCCCGGAAATGGCTGCATTATATTTTCAATCCGACAGTAGCCGGTAATGAGGCGGAGGGTACTAAACGTTTCTGGATCACCCAACCCTTCCGGGAAGAAGCTGGTAACCCTGTGAATATAGAAGCGCTTTTACAGGATGAAGCGTACGCGGAAGAGCTGGCCACACAACTGGATCATTGGGAAGACCATCCCTTCAACCCGCATGCCGTGGCACGGTTCAGGGTATCGGCTTATATGCGGAAAACCGTATTGCTGTATATAGACAACCTCATCAAATGGGGCGACCAGTTATTTGGAAAAGATACCATTGAATCTATTAATGAAGCCACCCTGCTGTATGTGCTGGCAGGCGAAATTTTAGGCGATAAAGTACAGACCATTCCGCAAAGAATCAAACCGGCCACCCGGTCATTTACAGATATAAAAAACGACCTGGATGCTTTCAGCAATGCAGCAACTGAAATTGAAACCTATATCCCTTCGGGAAACAGTGAGAGCGACCACCTGCGGATATTTTATTTCTGCCTGCCTAAAAATGATCACTTGCTCAAATATTGGGATACCATTGAAGACCGCTTATATAAGATCCGCCACTGTATGAACATTTCCGGACAGGTGCGTTCCCTGGCATTGTTTGAGCCACCTATCGATCCTGCCATGCTGGTGCGGGCCGCTGCAGCGGGGTTAACCATTTCAGAGGTATTGGATACACCGGTGTCCCTGCCTCACTATCGCTTCCAGGTAATGCTGCAAAAGGCCAATGAATTGTGTAGTGACGTAAAAAACCTCGGCAGTCAGCTACTGTCCGTTATTGAGAAAAAAGATGCGGAGGGGTTGGCTTTGCTGCGCTCCACACATGAACTGAATATGCTGGGCGTAATAAAGCGGATGAAGGAATTGCAAAGGGATGAAGCGAAGGAAAGTTTGAATAGCTTGAATGAAAGCAGAAAAGTGATTGAAGAAAGATATTCGTTTTATCAAACACGGGAGTATAGAAATAGCCCTGAGGAAAATTACTGGTCAATGAATTTATCTGCCTCAAGAATTCAGGAAGGCTTGGCAGTCGAAAATATGCTTACAAGTATTCTCTATGCCATTTCAGATTTTAAGATTGGTTCTGGCTTTACTATCGGAGCAACTTATGGAGGTTCAAATTTAGGTAAAGCCTCTGCGGCTGCTATTCAATCAGCTCAGTCCACAGTATCCTTCTTAAAAACTGAAGCCGAATTATCAAATATCAAAGGAAGTTACGACCGTCGCATGGACGACTGGCAATTCCACGCCAGATCCGCCGAACTGGAGCTCAGACAAATAGACAAACAAATAGCGGCTGCGGAAATACGCTTGGCCATTGCCGAGCAGGACATAGAGAATCATACTTTGCAAACCGAACAAAGCCGGGAAGCGGACGATTATATGCGTGGAAAGTTCAGCAATAAAGATTTGTATAACTGGATGCTGGGACAATTGTCTACGGTATATTTTCAATCTTATAAACTGGCATACAGCACTGCTAAAAAATCTGAAAAATGTATGCAGCATGAATTGGCAGTTGAAAACACCAGCTATATTCAGTTCGGTTACTGGACCAGCCTGAAACAGGGCCTGCTAAGCGGTGAAAGGCTGCAACTGGATCTGCGGCTGCTGGAAAATGCATATATGGAGCAAAACACAAGAGAGATGGAGATCACGAAACATATTTCGCTTACTCAGCTCAGCGGGGATACTGTGGAAACATTGAAAACTTCCGGGGCCTGTACCTTTGATCTTCCCGAATTAATATTTGACCGGGATTTTGCCGGTCACTATCGCAGACGTATCAAATCAGTGAGCATCAGCATTCCGTGTATAGCAGGACCCTATACCAGCATAAGCGCCACCCTTACACTGGTAAGCAGCAAATACCGTAAGGACATAAGCAATGCGGATAGCTATGCCGAGCAGCCGGATGATCCCAGGTTTGTAAAAAGCTTTGGCAACAGTTTTAAATCCATTGCCACCAGTCATGCACAGAACGACAGCGGCATGTTTGAGCTGAATTTCAGAGATGAACGATACCTGCCATTTGAAGGTTGCGGCGCCATCAGCAGTTGGAAGCTGGAATTACCTGTCATAGCCGTAAAACAGTTTGACTATAACACCATTTCAGATGTGATCGTACATATCAGGTATTCGGCTAAGGACGGGGGACTCAGTTTTAAGGAAGCAGTCAATAGCACATTGATCGGGTAGTATCCTGTGCAAAGTTTGTATATAGAGAATAAGGCAGGAGTATCACTATCCCCTGCCACAATATTCAGTCAATACACAGGTGCTGAGCTGGAACTTTGCGGAAAACGAACTTCTTTTATTTTTCAACTTAATGATCAGGGCCGGCAGCACTTAATTCCTCTTCAGCCATTTCATTGTTTACCATAGCACCCGCAATATTTCCGGTTGCTACGGCGAAGGCTACGGAACGCATCGGACTCGCATTATCCCCACAGGCAAAAACACCTGCTGCAGTCGTTTTCTGGAACATATCTGCTTTGAGCAGCCCTTGTTCGGTCAGCTCGCAGCCCAGTGTTTCAGGGATTCTGCAATGTTGTTCAAAATCCGGTCGTGCATATATTGCTGTAAGTTCAAAGGTTGAATTATCCCTGAAAACGATTTGTTGAACGTTACCGTTTTTGTGTTGCAGGGCCACAATTTTCTTTTCCACTATCTGAATATTATGCCGGGTAAACTTCTCCACCTGTTCCGGTGTAAATTCAGCCTTTCCATTGGTGAAGATGGCCAGATCTTTTGTAAGGTTCCGTACTAATTGCGCATAATGATATGCAAAATTTCCGTTGGCCAGAATCCCTGTCTTTACATTTTTCATTTCGTATCCATGACAATATGGACAATGAATAACGGATATCCCCCAGCATGCCGTGAAACCCTGTATATCAGGTATAATGTCTTTTACGCCCGTAGCAAAAATGAGTTTCCCGGCTGTGAAGACCGCGCCGTTCTGTGTTGTAATTGAAAAACCTTTTCCGGTTTTCTTTCCGCTAACAGCAAGATCGTTATGGAAGGTAACAGTGTTATAATTCAAAACCTGCGCTTTGGCTTTGGCTGCTATTGCGGCAGGTTTTTCTCCATCATGTGTAATGAAGTTGTGTGAATGCGGTGTATGCCTGTTGCAGGGCAGCCCGCTGTCAATGATCAAAACCCTGCGCAGCGAACGCCCTAACGCCATTGCCGCAGAAAGCCCTGCGTAGCTTCCGCCTATGATAATTACGTCGTTTTTTCTACCGTTTGCCATATTCCGTCGTTGTATGTTTATTAAATGCCGTTTCAAAATCTCTTAGAACTGTTTCAGGTAAGTCAATTTCGAAATAACCGACTGATTCCTTATCGGTGAGTCCTGGAAGCTGGTTTCATTAAATACAAGGTATAAGAAGCTCAGCGGCGCAAATTCCCAACTGCCTCTTACATTCCATCTTCCTCTTTTGTCGAACGAATTGTACTGGTAAAATACCGAAGCCTGTATGCGGGGGTTATAGGCCAGCCTGAGCGATGCTGTAATCAAATCGGTTTCCAGGCTCTGGTTGCTGATACCAAGCGATCGAAAATTATTATGTTCGTAGGTACAGCTTATGGCAACATGAGGCAGCGGCGCTACACGACCGGTTACCGTAAGCGTTTCCAGTCTGCCATTATAATAATTACCCCAGGTAAACCTGCTTGCGAGTGATAGTTTCCTGCTTTGGTCGGTATTGTAATCTACCTGGTGACGTGTGTAATAATACCTGCGCTGCTCCAGGGGAATACTCAACTGATAAAAGGGAAAATTGATGTTTTGCCAGTTAAGATAATACGCATACTGTATAAACCCGCCGCTTTGTAAAATGATATACACCGGGAAAAAATATAATTCAGCCTGCTGGAAGTCAAGGCCTTTGTAATCATTAAAAGCAGTGGCGAATACACCGGGGTCAAAACGGCGGATATGCTTCCCGAGCTTACCTTTGGGCCGCCAGATATAATAGCCGCCGGTGCTTTGCCTGATAGTGTTGCCGGCAAATACATAACCCATGCCCGGCACATATTTTTCTGAAACAATATCCGTCCAGTAATACAAATACCATTTGTTGGGAAAATACCCGGCATAAAAGCTGCCTGCAAGCCCGATGCTGTCATTGCTGTTGTTTCTCGCTGCCGAAGCGAGGTACTGAATTGTAATGTCGTTCTTCGGACGTATCAATCCGTCTAATGTAACGGTGCTGTTGTTGCGCTGCCGGAAGCCCTTGCCGATATCAGATTCATCGAGACGATGCGTCAACATCAAACCTACATTGTTCTGTGTTCCGTAGTTTTTCAGGTATCTGGCCACACCGAAGTTCACAGCGCTTTGATAGTCTGTTGCCCGCTGATGCACATATAGGCCGGCAATGGTTCGCTTCCTTGTTCTGTCAGTATAACGAATACCTGCATCAATCGGTACGGTTTCGGCATTGAACTGCGCATTGCTAAGCCCAATGGTACGGCTGAAGAAAGGTTTTATATTGGTGACGTCGGCGCCGGCGTACACGCCGCTGTTCTCCAGGAAAAATTGCCGTCGTTCCGGGAAGAGTACATTGAAGCGGGTAAGGTTATTTACAGCTACGTCCACATCAGCCTGTGCAAAATCGGTATTGAACGTAAGGTCTAAAACAGCTCTTGGATTAATCGCCCATTTTACTTCGCCGCCGGGTTTAAACTCGGCGCTTTTTGATTTTATATTGTCAGCATCTCTTGCTGTGTTATATTGATAGAGGGTATAAGGTTGCAGTCTGATATTGGCCGATGGCGGTGGCAGTTTCAACCCTTTTAGTTGCGCAGCATAGGTCATGCGAAAAGGGGAAAAAGATTGCGGAATAGCAGGAAAAGCGGTCATCTCATAATCCCTGCGTGCCAGGCGCGCCAGTGTAATGCCCCACCAGGCAGAATCAGCAGATTCCCGGTCGTAGCGCAAAGATTTGAAGGGAATGGCAAATTCGGCATACCAGCCGCTGTCGGTTCTTGCCGTGCGGACTTTCCACAAAGCATCCCATTGGTTGTCGCGGTTGGTATCGTCAAAAGCCTGCAAATCAGACTGGTTACCGTAAGGCGTTGTTTGAAATGATACGCAATATCGTTTGAGGTTCTGCGGGTCCAGTTGTATCTCAAAAGCGTCATTATTGCTAAAGGTAAAATCGCGGCGCAGGTCTTGTGCACGCAGGCCTTTCGCACCCAGACTGTCTTTACAAAACACGCCAAAATACAGGTTCCTTTTATCATATACTACCTTCACAAAAGTTTCATACAAATATTTGCCACCCTGTCGTGGCTCCATCCGGAAAAACTTACTGATAACCGGCGCCTGCAGCCAGACCGCTTCCTGCAATTTTCCATCCACGTTCATACTTTCCGTTGTTTCAATAGCATATACAACCGGGGCTATGGACGGAGGAGGAAAATTGACAGCAGAGGAACTATCCTTTTGCGCCCATGCTGCAACAGAAAAAAATAAAAAGAATATAAGCACTTTTGCCTGCATCATCTTATTTCGAAACAGATCCTGTAACTGCCAGCGTATTTGTTCAGGATAATAGCAGCATCTGCCACCTCTTACAATTCCTGCATCGGTACTGATAAAGGCTGTGTCTTTTTTATTATAAAGCCGGGTAGCTGTCCGGTTCCATACATTGCAGGACATATCATACGATCTGAGCCCGTTAGCAGGATATGGGGCTACAGATGCAGCAGCGGAAAGATCAATATGATGTATCCATTTCATTTAAACAATCTCATAAATTGCCTTTATATCGTTTCCAGATATAATTTTTGTAATTCGCCGGCGGTTATCTCGCTCGTAGAAAGCGTATGTACCAGCACGCCCTGTTTCATAATGCCGATCCTTGTTCCTACATTCACCGCATTGAAAATATCATGGGTTGCCATGAAGATGGATTTCCCGGCTGTTGCCAGGTCTTTACAAATGGCTGTGAATTCGGCTGTAGCTTTCGGGTCCAGTCCACTGGTAGGCTCATCCATCAGGATGACATCCGCATTTTTCGCCAGGGCAATGGCAATGCCTACTTTCTGCCGCATACCTTTCGAATAGGTGGAAAGTCTTTTGCTATGCGCCTCCTCCTGTAAACCGGCTTTATTTAAAAAGCCTTTCAGCATTTCATCTGCGTATTTAAAACCGGCCAGCCGGCTGAAAAAATCAAGGTTCTCTATACCGTTCAGGCTGCCATACAACTGTACCACTTCAGGTATGTATGCAATGAACTTTTTCGTATCAGATGCGCCGGGCAATACTTCCAGCCCTTTAATAAATGCCTTGCCGGAACTGGCTTGTGTAAAACCTAAGAAAAGGTTGATCGTCGTGGTTTTACCGGCGCCATTCTGCCCCAGCAAGCAGAATATTTCACCCGGCTGAATGGAGAGTGTCAGCCTGTCTAATGCAGTAGCCGTATCATATTTTTTTGTAAGCTCAATGGCTTCTAATGCGTACGTCATAGTAGTATTATTTTATATGATGACTTATTTTCCAGTAATAATTTCCGAGTAACAGGCAAAGAAGGGTAAAACATAACAAGGGGATCATACCGGCGAGCCATTCTTTAACTGAGAACCCTGCTGCAGGTGGCGTAAATGCCGGATAGGACATAAATGCCGCCTCTGTGAGTGGTTCGCCGGCAAGCTGTTTACTGCCGATGATATCATATCGCTGTTCCTGGTACCCGGAAGCGGCTTTTCTGAATTCAATGTAGTTGTTCAGTTCTGTGCCCGACAATTTGTTGTAAAGAAGCTGTGCGGCAAAAACAGGATTAATGACATTCTGTTTTTCAATAAGGGATTGCTGCTGCAACGCTATGCTGTCAATACGCCTGCCCACGTTGTTCATATTTTGCATCGTGAAATAAGTGTAAGCAACACTCTTCAGCTCATTGGTATCCAGCTTCCGCGCAAAGCTCTCTTTCCAATCAGGCTTTACCTGAAAAAGGGTGTCTGTCAGCAGTTGCTTATCCATGTACCATATCCTGCTGCCATATTCGCGGCTGGCGTCTGCCACTTCCAGCCTGGCATCCTCATTATTCTTTTGCAGACTGTTTAATACTGATGGAACGAGGATCAGCAGTATGATCCACACACTGACCAGCTTTAAAGCCGTGACAGCGCCGGACTGGTTCAAACCCACAAACAGGTACACCCATGCAAACCAGAACAGGATGTAACCGATCGTTATACCCGTCCACGCAACAGCCGGCACAGCCGCAACCCCGTTTATGATCATACCGGTAATGCTCAGCAGCAATGCCAGCGCCAGCACCAGGCAACACCGGAACAGCAGGCGCCCGGCAGCGAGATTTCGTTTATAGATACCCTGCACCGCCAGTAAACCGGTAATGCCGTTTTCCCGGTCTGTACTGACGATGTTATATGAACAGGCAATGATGAACAGCGGAAGCAGGTAGATGATGACAAATGCCAGGTCGAAATTTCCGGCTAGCAGCTTATCCGGGTTCCTCAATTCTATCTGCCTTGTGTTATACACATTATTATACACCCACAGGTCGTAATAAAAAGGCTGGTTGTCACTTTGTCCCAGAGTCAGCGCCTGCAGCCCGTCCGGGCGCTTCCATACCACCGGGCGGACATACCACTCGTTCATATAAGGGTCATGTGCGTTTGCATATGCCGACTTTCCCTCTTTGGTAGTTGTATCGGCAGAAAAGTGCCGAAGCTGCTTTTGCACTCTTACCTGATACGCCGTATCAATTTTCGTGATAAGCTGTGATTGGGTATCATTGAACGACCAGCCGTAATATATCGCGTACAAACCAATACCCAGCATCAGTACCCATGCCCATAACATGGTCCTGTTCCGGAGGAATAATTTCCATTCGTATCTGAATATATGTTTCATCCGTAAATTTTTAATATTTCTAATGACCGGGAGGAACACCTTTTATAATTCTCCTGTATGAGACATTGGATAAGGCGTTTCATTGGCCAAAACTTAATCTGTTTGACCCAAAATGAATAAGCAGGACGACAAGCACCACCCATAGCAGCAGGGATGCAATTTCTGTTTTATTGTTTTGCAACGCCTGACCTAATGAAGGAGCTTTGTAAGCAAAATCATCAATTTTGTCCCAGAAATCGGCTGCAACGGTCCAATCCCAATCTCCCGTTTTACTGCCTCCGTAAGCCTGCGCATCATTCATTGTTTTGATGATCACCCGGCGATAAGCTTCTGCCTGCCCGGTAAAATCAAAATGATGATAAACATCGGTACCCGCCAGTCCCATGCTGAGGTTCCGGACAAAAGCAAACGGGTTGATCCAACTGCTTACCGCCGTAGCAGCATTTTGCTTTTTGATCAATTGCTGAACCGTTCCAAAATGTCTGTCGTACACGATATTATTGTATTCTTCATCTTCCTGCATCAGCAGGCCGTCCAGGTTTACCAGCAGAGAGTCCAGCGAACTGACCTGGTAAGCTTTAACAAGGCTGTCCTTGAACTGCTGTGTTCTTTCGTTGGATGGATTGTGCCCGTCAATACCATTCTTCTTATCCGTACTGATGCGTTCTTCCAGTTCTATCCTGGTCAGCAGAGGTGAAAGGTTATCCCCCAGGTTGGCGGTAATTTTAGGCAGTAAAACAGTACAGAGCAGCCATGCAAACAACAGCTTCAACAATGCATTGCCCGAGCTTTTACCGGCGGCAGAAACAAATACAGATAAAGCCGTAATGATAAAATAGTAGCCGGCATATAACAGCCACAGACCGCCCAGGCGGGCAGGAGATACCGGCTCTGCAGCAGACCGGGTCATGAGCCATAGTATGGCAAGGTTAATTGTTAAGAAGGATATCCACAAAACCGTATAAGCAGTTGTCTTACCCCATACCAGGGTTCGCAGCGGGATTCCCTGTGCAAGATGAATAGCCAGCGTCCGGGTTTCTCTCTCCTTCGTAATGGCGTTATGACAAACGAAGATAATAAACAGCGGCAGCAACACCTGCAATACCAGGGAAAGCGTCAACTGCCCGAAACGCACGAGGGAACTGCTGCTCTGCGCCGGCGCAAAAGCTCCTTCATTCTGGCGGTGCCCCTCCAGGTATAGTGATACCCCTGTAAAATCATTCACGCCATTGTCCAGCACGCTCAGTGTGCTCAAAGGCTTGAAAACATAATGACCGTAATGCGCAGCGCCATGTGGGTTTACTTCTCCTTGTCCCGTAAATTTTTCACGCATATAGGCACGTGACTCCTGCCGGTGATGCTGAGCCTCTTTTACTTTACCGGTTGCCTGCCATATGGTGAATACAGACAGTATGAATAAGATACCCAGCAGCCAGGAAGCGATCCTGCTGCGGAGCAGGTTCCGCCATTCGTTTTTAACAATTGTTGATAGCATCATAGTTGCAGTTTTATCAGTTAAAAGCCCGGAACAAAGAGGTCCGGTTTATCTCAGGGAATAACCAAGGGTCAGCAACCAGTTGCGGGGCGCTCCGGGAAAATAGCTGCGCGACCAGTAGCTACCCAACGCGTATGTTTTATCAAAAACGTTATTGATGTTCAATGCCAGACTATACTGCTTATACCTGTAGCTCACCATTACATCTGTTACCTGATATTGGGGAAGCATTAGCACATTCTGCTGGTCCGGTCGCCGGTTGCTTATATACCGGTTGCCGGTATACCGGTGACCTATGCCCAATTGTAATCCTTTGATCCACTTTTCCTGAAGAGTATAGGTTGCCCAGAGGCTGGCAACATGTTTGGGTGAATTGTCAAAACGGGTACCGACCTCATCGGCCTCATTGCTTTTGGTGATCCTGGTATCATTAAACGCATAGTTGGCAATCAGGTCTAGCCCCTTTGCTATATTTCCCGTAATGGTAATTTCCACACCCCGGCTTGTCACTTCTCCCAGTGGTCTTTGCCTCATGGGCTGATCGGGCGTGGGATCGTTTTTCAGCACATTGTTTTTTATGATCTGGTAAACCGCAATGGTAGGTACCAGGCGGTGTTGTAAGAAATCACCTTTAAAACCAACTTCTACCTGGTGTGTACGTTCGGGGTCAAAAGGTCCGCCATAGATCTTCATGTTGGAATACTGCGGAATAAACCCGGTGCTGTAGTCTGCATACAGGGATACAAAGGCAGATGGCTGAAACACAATTCCTGCCCTGGGGATGAAGGCTGTTGTATTTTCCGGTTCCTCAATATATGTTTCAAAGTCATTGTAACTTACACTATCCGCGCGGTAATAGAAATGATAATGATTGAACCGGGCGCCCAGCACCGCCTTCCACTTTTCCCCGAGAGATACCTGATCCTGCAGGTATATACCATACGTGTTGGTAGTGAATTTTTCGTAAGAAGCATAGTACCAGTCCGGGAAGCCGGGGGGTGGTATATAGGGCGTATGATCCGGGTTGATCACATGAATGGACGAAGCGCTGAAGTTTGAAAAACCTTCGGGATAGGAGCCGTTGTAAAAATTGAGGTCGATTCCACCAGTGAGCGTATGCCGGATGCTGCCGGTTTTGAAATTCCCGTTCGAATATAAGTTTATTGCTTTCACCGGCTCTTCCATTACCGACACGTATTTACCGCGTGGTACCTCATGGGTAACCGGGTCCACAAAATCATAATGATCATAATGTCTTCTGTCTGCCCTGGATTTTGATAAGCCTAACAGCAGATTCAGGCTCCAGTTGCCGGATAGCTGATGCGATAATATAGACTGTAGCTGATAGGAATCTCCTTTATACCGGGCATCTGAAGCGCCGGTGAAAAATGTAGCAGGCACAGAAAACAATTGCCCTTCATAAAAAGGCAGGTCAGGCGCATAATTACCGGAAGACCTGTCGCGGTTGTACACCGCATTCAGTTGCCAGGTGGTACGTTGTCCTGCCTCCCATTTGAGTGACCCGAACAACAGCAGGTTGTTATTTTTGAAATGCTTTGTAAACCGTCCCCCGTCTTCAAATCCCAGGCCGGCAACATAATAAAGTGATTTCTTTTTATTCAGACTGCCCGTAAGATCGGCCTGTGCACGATACAGGTTGAAGCTGCCGGTCGATGCCCTTGCCTGTATGGTCGTAATTTTCTTAGGCTGCTTTGTTACCAGGTTTATATTGCCGCTGGCTGCATTTTCTCCGTACAAAATAGCTGTAGGTCCGCGTAACACTTCTATCCTTTCCACATTGGCCAAAGACGGAGACACTCCTTCAGGATAAGCAGAGCCTTTTATGCCATTCGTTAAAAAGCTGCCAGAATTTGTTGTGAATCCACGAAAATTATATGATCCGTAAGAGGAAGATATGTTGACGCCTGCTACATTTTTCAATGCGTCTTCCAGGCGGTAAAGTTGTTGCTCTTCAATGGTCGCCCTGGATATACCCTGTATGGACTGCGGAAGGTCTTTCAACAGCGTGTTCGTACGGGTTGCCGATGCGGATTGTACTATTATTTTCCGGGGAGACCGTACCACCACTTCCGTAAGTGTCGTCCTGTTGACATCCAGCACTAACCGTATATAGGTTGTCTTTCCGTCTGCGACTGAAACGGCATTACTTTTAGCGCTGTAGCCAACGCCTGTAGCCAATACAATATGGGTGCCGGCCGGCACATCATCCAGTACAAAATTTCCTTCCTGGTCAGTTTGGGTAACTTTGTTTTGCCCTTCCAGGCTTATGGTAATATTGGATAGTATTTCATTAGACCCGCTATAAATCGTACCGGCTATCCTTCCGGACTGTGCATGGGTGAATAAAGCTGCCAGTGACAACATGATCCATAATATTAATTTTACCAGGTTATGGGAAAAAGGGATACTATACTTCTTTTGTAATAACAGGGAGTATGGTTCGCCGGGTCCAACGGGCTGTAACATGTTCAGGTTTTTTAGTTTGTTATGCTTTACAATGCCAACCGATGATCATATCTGTTGACGCATCAATAAGGATAGCAATAGTGGAAAACACCAGTGCATGGATCAGCAAAGCTGCCATACAACTTTCAGCAATTGAAATCAGCACAGGTATCCATCTGTAATGGGAATTGATAGTAACTAACCTAAATGGGGAGGACCTTTGTTGGATAAAATATGGGAAACTGCCTGGTACCTTTTGTCTGTATAATAAACTATGTGAGACAGGGATTCCTCCGGTTGCAGCACCGGAATAGTCACAAATCCTGCTTCGCGATAGGCAGCGTAGTGATGTGAACAAATAAGGCAATTCTCTTCAGAAGAGATATTTGAGGAAAGTTGATGCTCATCCGTATTTACCGCCAGGGAAAATGCAAAAGCATTTTCTGTGTCTGCAGAAAAATGATGGTGGTGCCATAAATTTACAGGTGTACTGATGAACACATATATCATCAGCATAAAAAAAGCAAGGCTTTTTTGATATAGTTGCTTTCCTTTCAATTTATGCACTATTGTTGCAAATATAAGAAAACTATCTTAACAAAACAGTATTATTGGAAAAAGCGGATTCTTGACTTTAGGTTCTCCGCCATGTCTTCCCATGCCAGATTTTGCGAGAGAGCAGGAGACATTGCGGAGAGAGTCTCATTACTCCAACTATGACCATAGAGTCGTATCAGTGCGTAGTGCTTCTGCGGAGAACGGGAAATGCTGATGCCCGTATACATTTCAATCATTACAGGGTTTAATCAACCGGTTCTTTACCAGAAGTTCTTTTATTGTAAGAAATAATTTTTCCTGCTCCTCTTTTCCTCCATTATCCCAGGCAAAACTGAGAAGGGCAGCACCTGCCCTTTTCAGTTCACGCTGCAGTTCTTCTATATTCACCCCCGGCCGACCGGAAAGATGTACCAGATAATACACTACCTGCTTCAGCATATTTTCAGCTTCTTCCAGGTATCCCAATGCACAATAGGTATTGGATAAATTATTGCATGAGATGATATATACCTGCATATACGGAATACGCAATCGCAAACAGTCAGACGGATATTCGTTTAATACGGACGCCCAGTATAGCGTATTATGGTACCCCATAAGGGCATTTTCATATTCACGTTTGTCAAAATATTCGTTTGAAGCCAGGAGTTTTGCTTTCCAGTAAAGCGCTATACGATGTATGCGGACGTCACTCATATTATTTTGTTTCAGGTTGAGCCTGCTGCGGTCTGGTCTGTATTTCCCCTGATATCTCTGTATATTTACTTCACCGCAATATCTCTCCTTTGGCAGGCTTTGTACGCAGGAGGGAACGTTGCGGGAGAGTTCCAACTACAGCGAGCTGCCAACACACAAGGCCGGGGCAAAGACACTGTGAAAACGGGAATGAAGAACAGGAAAACTCCAAACCAGCCTCCGGACCTTCGGAAGCAAAATCGAAGATCAGAAATACTACCTTTACATCTCCTCAATTACTGTCAGCAGGCTTTTCATCTGCCCCGGTTCCAACACGCCGTTGTACCTGAAGATCACCCGGGAGTTTTTATCAAGTAATATCCAGGTTGGAAAAGATATTGTTTCCGATCCGTTGACAGCCATTGCCAATTCATGTATACCGGTGGATATTCCTGTAGCTTTATAGCCGTAACGGCGTCCCTGAAAAATGACTTCTTCTTTACTTTCCGCATTGAATTCCACATAATAAAAAAGGTTCTCCTGTTCCGAAAAGTTCTTATTCCGGAGCAGTTGATACTTCTGCATCCGGCAATACCGGCACCAGTCTGTAGAAAGAAGCATGAGGACCGGCCGGGCTGATGCCTGCATGCTGCTATCCAGCCTGGAAGCGGGCAGGCTATTTGCCTGTGCCATACCATCTGTGCTGACTGCTGACAACACAAATGCCGTTAACCATATATATTTTCTGATGCCGGTCATCACTTTTATTATCGCAACAGGGTATACCGGATCCCCAAAAAGCCCCTGATGCCCTGGTTAGGTCCATACACATAGGACGGATCAAATGTCAGTCCGTAAGGGTTCTCCGGTGTTACCATTGCCTGGCCATCCGCGTCAAACTGTACATTTTTATCGAACGGGTCATGCGCCCTGGCAATAAGGAACGGCACTCCCTTATTAGGTGTCCAGTTCAATAAATTTTTTACACCTCCGTATATTTCTACTTTATCCCCTATCTTTTTGGTAAACTGGATATTCTGGATGCTCCACCAGGGCGCATATTCGCTACGGGGATCGGTATTGCTCAGCAGGGGCAGCCGCATAGGACCGTACAGGTTCCCGGTATAGTCAACAGACAGTCCTATACGCCTGAAAGTGTAACCAATATTCCATACGCCCGTAAAACGCTCTGCGAACAACTGACGCCGCTTTTCCCCTTCTTCCGTATTGTATACATCCATCGCTGTTGCGCCTGCCAGTATCTTAAGTCCGCCGGGAAAGACTACATCCACATTTAAAGAAATACCTTTTGATACGCCATATCCATCCAGGTTGTCATAAATGATCTTGTTGGCGTCTGTTTCGTAATCCGGGATGATCTTATTGGTAAAATATGTATAGAAAGCGGTAACATCCAGGCCGATCAGGGTGCTGCCTGCATAGATCTTCTTTACAAAATTCAGGTTGCCGTTCCAAGAACGTTCAGGCTTCAGATCATTGATGAACACTACCTGCCTGGCACCGGTAAGGGCTGTATGGTCTTCTGTAAATACATTGGCCACCCTGTACCCGTTACCCACGCTCAGGCGTAATATATTATTCCTGTTGCTCGAGCTCCACTTGTAGTTAAGACGGGGAGAAAGAATACTTCCGTGGATAGAGTTATAATCATACCGCATACCCAACAACAGCCTGTTATTATCATTGAGCTCAATTTCATCCTGCAGAAATACACCCGGAAGCCGGGTATGGGTAGGTTTGTTTATATTGGCATCATGCGCGTCTGCCGTAGCGGGGGTATTATCATCATAATAAGTATAACGATAGGTAATGCCTGTCAGCAGGTCATGCTTACCCAGGGTTTTGAACCAGGTGAACTGCCCAAAGCCGATGTACTGATCGGCCAGGTAGGGCATATCACCATACACACTGTTCTGGTCATGCCCGTTGGCGCTGAACTGGAACAGTATTTTTTCTCTTACCGGTAGCTGGTAAACTCCAAACAGCTCCCAGCGGCTGGTGTAGATGCTTTCTCCATATACCTCGTCTCCGCCACGGTGTTTTTTTGACCAGTTCATCTCTCCCCCCCAGCGGTCTTCATACACATACCTGCCTGCCAAAGAAAAAATACGGTTCTGTTTTCTGTCGAAACTCCATTTGTTAAAAACGGATATCCTGTTCTGGAGAGTTACGTCCGTAAAATTATCATGGTTATGATCAATGGCGTTCTGATAATTGAAGTAATTCACCCCCAGCAGGGCCTGCGCCTTTTCTCCCGCTTTAAATTTCGCAGCGAGGTCAGTATTTACTTCGCCCCAGGTGGTACCAAACACATCGGCGGCTATAAGGGGAGCATTGCCCGGCTTTTTAGTAATAATATTGATCAGGCCTGCTACAGCCTCGCTCCCGTATAAAGTGGATGCGGGGCCTTTAACGATTTCCACCCGTTCAATAAGCGATTGCGGAATGCCACTGAGCCCATACACAGTAGAAAGTCCGCTTACGATGGGCATACCATCTATCAGTATCATGGTATAGGGGCCTTCCAGCCCGTTGATATGGATATCCCCTGTATTGCACACATTACAATTCAACTGCGGGCGAACGCCGTTGATATTTTGCAGCGCATCAAAAATAGAAGGCACCGGGTTCGCTTTAAAAAACTTTGAGGTATACACTTCAACAGGCACAGGACTCTCCAGCTTTGAAACTTCCTTCATGGTGCCTGAAATAACCACCTCGCTCAGGTCGCCTTCGGAAGAGGGGCTAAGCACAACATCTTGTGTGACTTCTTCCTGATCAACCGTGATAGTGATCTTATAAGGTTGATACCCCAAAAAGCTTACTTCCAACTGCCACGTCCCGTAAGAAACACTTTCTATCTGGTATATCCCCGATGCATCTGAAATCCCTCCCTTACCAAGCTTAGGTATGGAAACGGTTGCCGCTTCTATGCCCTGACCATTGAGATCGGTTATTTTCCCTTTTATCTTCCCCGACTGTGAAAAAGCCGGAACACCAAGCGAAAAAAATAATGTAATGAAACAGGAAACACAATACTTCATCATAATATTTCTATATTTTATACAACTACTATGTTTATTAGTACACAAAAATACTAAAGTTAGATTAATCTAACTAATATATTTTGAAAATCTTTCCCCCCCTCGCAGATTTTCCACACTTCACTGGTTTTGAAAACCTGTGAGGTCTGGCAAGTGCGGCGGCCCTTTATTCGACGATTGAACACAAAAAGCAGGTGGATAGGAAAAGATGCAATATCCGTTCAGAAAAGGGATATCGGTAGCAACAGCAACCAGGGGAATACAGCTATCATTACTGTAGCCGGAGTATTGGTGGGCACAAACAGCACAATCTTCCTGCGGAGCATCAGCGGCTTTCTTTATTATGGTCAGATCGTCAGAAGCAGATGACCCTTTATCCGGAAAGAAATCATTTTCATGATGATGCCATACATGTGCAGGTAAACAAATGAAAACATACAGGATAAGCAAAAAAGTTGCTGTCATATACCTGTATGTTTTCGGGGTGATCATTTTTTGCAATATTGTTGCAAATATAATTATTTGCGTTATCTTTGGACCGATGTACCTTTTCAGTCAACCATATATAAAGAAGATCGCGGCGCTTTTCCTGCTGCTGATATGGTCGACGTTCTCCGGAGTACAATCAGTTCATTCCCATCACGAACATGCTTCAACCGCAGATAAGCGGGTAAGCGAACAATCTTTTTTTACAGCAGCCCACGTGCACCATGCATGCCCTGTATGTGAATACCATATGACCGGTACGTTTCAGGTTTTCATACCGGATATATCCCCTCTGCTGATATTTCTTGAAGGGGAAACTTTTCAATCCCGGCATACTGCTCATCTGCTTCATTTTCACGGCGACCGGCCTGCAGACCGGGGACCACCTGCCATCCTGTAGCAACAATTTGTTTGCCCTCGTGAATGCCGGTGGTAACCTGTCAGTGTTATCACGGTAGCAGTCATTTATTCTTTCATCGCCTGTATCAGAATCCATCGTTATGCTCATATGGCACAGATGCGCTATAGCAATTGTTCTCCATGTATTTTCAGGAGCACAACCGGGCTATGCGCAATATGATCCGCAGATGTTGAAAGGAACTGTTTTTTCAGCCGATTCAGTCGCATTGGAGAATGTGACCGTGCAACTCCTTCCATCAGAAGAGACCGTCATCAGCAATGCAAAAGGAGAATTCGTGTTCAGCGGTTTACCCAACGGGCAGTTTCAGCTCCGCCTGACGATGGCGGGTTTTGTGACACAGACAGCAGATGTACACCTGCCCCAAACACAGGCGCTTATTGTATACCTGCAGCAAAGAATTGTCGGGTTAAAAGAGGTTTCGGTGATTGCCGGATCGAAGCAACTGGGTTCTGCCTCCGTTATTGACAGAACCGCGATACTGCATACCCAGCCCACCAGTCTGGCAGACGTGCTGCAACTGGTGCCGGGCCAGTTGGCCACCAACCCTAATCCCGGCAGTGTAAACCAGGTAAACCTGCGCCAGGTGGGTTCCACAACCGATGCCGGTCGTGCCAATGCGCTGGGTACCCAAATTGTACTGGACGGTGTACCGCTATCCAATAACGCCAATATGCAGACCGATGTAAACATACTGAATGCAGCCCCTTCGGCTTCTCCACCTTTTTCCTCTGCCGCCGGCATGGGAAACGACCTGCGGCAGATACCCGCGGATAACATAGAAAGCATAGAAGTGATAAGAGGCATCCCTTCTGTCAAATACGGTGACCTTACTTCCGGGCTGATCATTGTGCATTCCAGGATTGGCGCGGCGCCACCGGAGATCCGGGTGCGGCTCAACCCGGACCTGGCACAGGCATCTTTTATTACCGGCTTCAGCGACCGTTCATTCAGGAAAAACAGGAACGAAAACAGCTACAATATCAGTACGGATGTGCTGACGGCGCAAAACGACGTGCGGGATCACTTCAACCGTTACAGCCGGCTGCAGGGGCAGCTTGCCTGGCGAAGAGCCTGGGACCCGGACAAAAAATTTATCACCACAACGATCATATCAGGCTATAACACGCTGGATAAACTGAAGCAGGATCCCGATGACGTCCGCTATCAAAGCCGCCACTATGCCAATGATTACGCGGTGAAGGCCAGCACAGAAGGAAAATGGAGACCCGCGCTACCGTGGCTGACTACTGTCAATTATGTAGCAGCGTTTACCTATAACCGTCAGCAATCTTACTATCAGTCGCTGATCACCCGCGATCTGTTTCCATTGTCAAATTCGATGAAGGATACTGTGCAGCCCGGGGTGTATGGAAAAAGTGAGTACCTCAACCAAACTACGGTGGACGGCAGGCCCCTGAACGGGTACGCAAGAATAGAAATGACACTGTTTAAAAAAATAGGAGACCAGGCACACCGCTTTATGCTCGGCAGCGAATGGAGAATGGATATGAACAAAGGAGCAGGGAGGCTATTTGATCCGCTTACCCCGCCACGCCAGAACTACAGCATGGGTGATCGTCCCCGGTCGTATGCGGGTATACCCGCAATACACCAGTTGGGATATTATATAGAAGACCGTATGCACACAGACATAGGCAACCACCGGCTGATCCTGCAGGCGGGTGTCCGCCTGGATAATTTTGTGCCTGTTGGTGCTTTTAAAAGCAAATACAAAACGATTGTTGCACCGAGGGTAAATGCAGCTTTCGAAACATGGAAGGATATATGGATCCGGGCAGGGTATGGCGTAAGCGCCAAAACGCCCACCCTGAGCCAGTTGTACCCGGGTACCCGTTATTTCGACCTGGTCAGCTTCAATTATTTTGCCGTTCAGCCGGAAGAAAGACTGGTAATACTAACGACCCGGACCATCAACCTCGATGATCAGCATATTGATCCCTATACCGCTTCCAAATGGGAGGTGGGCCTGGATGTAGAGAAAAAAGGAATTATCATCAATCTTGCCGTTTTTCATGAGGCTACCAGGGGCGCCATCGGCTATAACCGGCAATTGCAGACATTCACCTATAACAAGCTGAAGATAGCAGAAGCCCCGCCGGGCAGACCGCCCATACTCAGCACCGAGCCATTAAGCGTGGATACCTTTTTTGCCCCTTATGATATACCGGTAAATAACAGGGCGATCTATAATAAAGGAACGGAATTCGCTGTTACCATACCGGAAGTGGTTCCTTTCAGGACATCTTTTCATATCACCGGTGCCTATATTCATACGGAAAGTTTTGATAACGGAACCGTAACGGATACAGACAGGGCTTACCAAAGCACTACCGCGCCTTCAAGAGTAGGCGTGTATCAAACCGGCAACAGGGTGATCGGTGAAAGGTTCAATACTGCTTTCCGCCTGATCCACCGTATTCCCCAGCTCAACCTAGTGTTCTCGGCTTTGTGGCAAACTATATGGTTTACCGCCAACAGACCGGTGGCCCTCGACCCCATGCCCGTGGCATACGTCAACAAAAAAGGAGAAACCATCACCCTGACCAGGGAACAGGCAGGACTACCTGAAAATGAAGCGCTGAAAAGAGTTATTCCGGAAGCGGTTGCCACCACCTATCCGCCATTGCATTTATTGAATATCCAGTTTACCAGGGAATGGAGAGGCGGTTTCCAGTTTTCATTCCGGGTAAACAATTTCGTCAATCACCGTCCCCTGCACTACAACCAGGCTACACGTGCTTATGTAAAAAGAAATGAGCCGCTGTATTTCTCTGCGGAATTTAATGTAGTACTGGGAGGCAATAATCATCATAAGATCAGGTAACATCAATTCTTTAATAACTAAATACAACAACACGTACATGAAACAGTTTATGACATGTCTGGCATCTGCCGTTATTCTTCTGGTCTCCTGCAAGAGAGATAAACAAAATGAGCTCATCACTTCAGGAGTAGTGGTGACCATCCTCTATCCCCCGGCTTACAGCCAGCAGCAGGCAGCAGGCGTTACCGTTACACTTACCAGCGTTACAGACGGTCAGGTAAAAACAGCCGTTAGCGGCAGTAACGGGGAGGCATCTTTTACGAATATGCTGCCCGGCACCTACAGCATCAGCGCTGCCCATAATCTTTCGGCAGCCGATGCGGAGCAACTGACCGGCATCGGCGAGGCCGTTTCTCTCAATGCTATTCAGAACAACGCGGTCATTACCGGCGGACTCGATGCCCGTTTTGAGCTGCAACTGCAGGGCAGCGCGTTAGGCAACCTCGTTATAAAGGAAGTATATTATACCGGCAGCCGTACGCCTTCCGGCGGCACCTATTTCAGTGACCAGTTTGTAGAAATTTACAACAACGCTACCGACACCATTTATCTCGACAGTCTCTGCATTGCCGATATCTATGGTGTTTCGGGTCTGATCAATCCCGACAATCCCCCTTCCCCTTTTCAGGATGATAACGACCACGTATATGCGAGCAGCATCTGGCGCATTCCGGGTACGGGCAAAGATCATCCGCTGGCGCCGGGCAGCAGCATTATTATTGCCCAGGATGGCGTAAACCACAAAGACGAGCTGCTGAATCCCGCCAGTCCGGTAGACCTCTCCGCTGCCGACTGGGAAACCTATAATGAAAGAGAAGACGGAAGGGATGCGGATTCCCCGGTGCCTAACCTGGAGCGGGTATACTTTACCGGTGGATTCGACTGGCTGATCACCGTGTTCGGACCGGGACTGGTCATCTTTAAAGAAGACTTCGACAAGCTGGAGCAGGTGCCCATTCCCGGCTCTTCGCTTGACCCGCGGATCAAAATTCCCAATGCAGTGGTGATAGATGCCTTTGAAGCGCTGAAAGATGCTGAAAGCGCCGGGTTTAAACGTATCCCGGCAGCGCTGGATGCCGGCTTTGTGTTTGCCAGTGATACGTATACGGCAGAAAGCTTCAGAAGAAAAACAGCCTCTACCGTTAACGGACGGATCGTATTGCAGGATACCAACAACAGTAGTAACGATTTTGAAAAGCTGGCAACGCCCATGCCTGGGTCTTTTGATTAAAGCCCTTTCCGGCAACCCGGTACACAGGTACCGGGTTGCCGGAATAATATCACACTCCGATGTGGATACTGAAGAAAACATATCATCTCCGTAATTGCCTTGTGTTGTATAACGCCTTCCTGTGTTGTCAGTACTGCATGGCGCAGTCCGGAAAGGCAGACAGCCTGCAGGCATGGAAAGCACAAAGGTTATATGACAGGTATGCATACACGAATAACCCGGGTATGCTGCTAAAGGACGATCCGGTTACGCATGGCTATGCTTACCTGTCTGGCAGCAACTCTTCCGGCGACCTCCGGCGACCGATGGAACCGGGCGGTACCCGAACAGCAACCGCTGCCACAGGGGGTTACAAAGCAATAGCGGGGTGGGGATTCAAAGGGCATTTTGACTATAAAAAAACTTTTGATAAAGCGCTCGCCTGGAGCAACGTGTACAATGCCTATCAAGGTAATCCGTTTCTGTGGGCGGATAGCAATACCGGGAAATGGTTGCGGGATGAAGTGAACGCCGCCGTTGCGATTGCGGCGCCTGCGATAGGCAGGCAACTGAATACCGGACTGGCAATTGACTACACCATCGGCTCCGGCGCCAGAACCAATGAGCCCAAACCTTTTTACAGGATCAGGGACCTGTTGCTGCAACCCGGTATATACTGGCAGCCGTCGTCCGGCAACAACCTGGGGATCACCGGGCTGTTCTCCTTTGTACAGGAAGAAAATGAGATCGGGCAATACAGTCATGATAACGTATTGTTGTTCCGGTTGAGAGGTTACGGCACCTTCAGCAAGTCGCCCATGGTAAGCGGCACCCGCAGAAGAAGCGGGCATGTAGCAGGTATGGGCATTCACTACGACAGGGACCTGGGAACTTTCCGTACCCTGGCAGGCGGCCGGTTCAGTGCCCGGTCAGAACATGTTTTTGAAGGCACAGCGGTGAGATCCGTTACAGGTGATTATACCGCCTATGCATGGCAGGCATATGGTAAGTTGTATACAGGAAATAGTACGAAGGGCAGCCTGCTGGCGATCGCTTTTGAGCTGATCAACGGTTATGCCGATGATCATGTTTACCAGGCAGAAAATGCCAGCCATACCACACGTGATATAAGGATCAACATGAGCCGGTGGTTCCATTACAACAACACAGTACTGCATTGGACAGTTGTTCCTTTTTTATGGGACAGGCGGGTGGCAGATCATGCTACCCAGACTTCCTTTGATGTGCAGCAGGCGGGAGTTGAGCTGTCAATGAACAACCGCGTCCCCTTGCGCCGGAATCTTGTCCTGGGCGTATGCCCATCTGTAAACGGAAGCTTTGTAATAAATGATCAATGGCATCATACAACACTTAATACGGTCACACAACACCTGGTGCTTCCGGACTACCGGTATTTTACAACCAACCGTTTACAGGGTTGTATAAAAGCCGAACTGGAATACCGTGCCAAAAACAATACCATTCATGCCATCAGCCTGCTCGCCGGCCGGCTTGCCGCGCTGAACGGCGATCTGAAACGAACCAATTACGAACTACAATACTCAATCTTTTTCTAATGAACAGGATACTATTAGCCGCCCTCATATTTATTGCAGCTTCCTGCACCACAACGAGACAAAGCCCCACCGCCATCCATACAGGATTTGACCAGGCCCTGGCCGACAGCATGTTTGCGTATGCACTGGATCATGAAGCGATCTATACCCTGCTCGATACACTAAAGCCCATAAGCAGTGTCAGGTTCCTGCGTTACCGGATCGCTGCGGACAGCGCCACAGCAGCCGGGGCAGAAAACATCGTAAGGCACGACAGCTTATTACATGCCATAGCAGCGTACCAGAAAATATGCCATGCCTTCAGCAGGGGCGACTGGCAGTTTGTGCTCAATCCGTTTGCCAGAACAGACGATGGCTATCGTAACATAGAAATATATGTTGTCAGAAAAAGCCGGTTCAGGCAGCTTTTACAACAAAAAAGTCATTTTTTCGGACAATGGGGCTTTACCGCGGACGCCGACCCGGCTACTGTACTGTCTGTTATTGAATACGAAAATAAATATGACCGCTACCGCGCATACGGGTACCTTTTCGGCTACCCCGACTACGCAGTTGATTTTTTTGTGGATGCCGCCATCCGGTCTGACAGGGATACCAGTATAGGACTGGTTCCCAGGGATTTCTTTGCCATACCCGTATGGGAAAGACCAACAGGACACTTTACATATGCCATGCCTAAAGGACATCAGCCCGATGAAACGGATTCTGTTATTTACAGGAAGGCCATGCTGACGCTGGACCGGTATAAAAAAGAACGCAGCCGGTATATAAACAAGCGGGGTGGGTTCAATGCCACCGGACTCTGGTTGCAATGGAATAAGACGATGCTCAGTGAAAAAAAAAGGAACCGTTAAAAAATATTGTCACATGCTGGAAACATCAGAAATACAATTTTCTTATACAAAAGAAGCCTCGTTCAGGTTTCCGCCGGTATACTGCCATCCCGCCGATCCATTGCTGATCACGGGAAAATCGGGCAGCGGTAAAACCACTTTCCTGCACCTGCTGGCTGGCCTGTTAAAGCCCGGCAGCGGTAACATCTTCATCAACGGAACCGATATAGCCTTGCTGTCGGCAGCACGAACTGACAGGTTCAGGGGAAAGCATATATCTGTTGTATACCAACAGCCTCATTTCATGCAGGCATTATCCGTGGCGGATAATATCGCGGCAAGCGCCTATTTCAGCGGCAAAAAAATAACTGTGCAGGCTATCAATGTTCTGGCAGCCAAACTATCCGTTTCCGGCTTGCTGCAAAAGAAGCCGGCTGCGCTCAGCCTGGGCGAGCAGCAAAGGGTGGGCATCGCGAGGGCCCTGATAAATGAACCCGTATTGCTGCTGGCGGATGAACCCACCAGCAGCCTGGATGACGATAACTGCGAAAAAGTGATCGGGCTTCTGAAAGCACAATCTTCTGAAGCCGGAGCATCGCTGGTGATCGTTACACACGACTACCGGGTAAAAAAATATTTCTCCAATAATCTGAATCTTCATGCTGATTAAGATCATCACACAAAACCTGCTGTACCGGTGGGGCGCTACCTTACTGAGCATTATACTGCTCTGCAGCGGCGTAGCTATCATCAGCCTGGTGATGACCACGCAAAAGCAGGTAATGCAAAAAATAGACAATGACCTGAAAGATATTGACCTGGTGGTGGGCGCCAAAGGCAGTCCGCTGCAACTGGTGCTGTCGGCAGTGTATCATATAGATGCTCCCACCGGGAATATAAAAATGACCGATGCGGAAAAGATCATAAAAAACCCGATGATAGAGCAGGCAATTCCCCTGGCATATGGCGATTCTTACGAAGGATACCGCATCGTGGGCACCGACAGCAATTACCTGGTGAAATATAATGCCGTTATACAAAAAGGGAGGTTGTTTACCGAGCCGATGGAGGTAGTGCTGGGAAGCGAAGTGGCGGCAAGAAAAAAACTGAAGCTGGGGAATTTTTTCATCGGCTCACACGGGCTGGGCAGTGAAGAAGGGCATCTGCACAAAGGATATAATTATAAGGTGACAGGTATCCTGAAACCCACGCATACCGTACTGGACCACCTCATTATTACACCTGTGGCCTCTGTATGGCTGGTGCACCAGTCGCATGAAGAGCACGATCATCATGATGAAGATGATCATCATGATCACGACCACACGCACAGCGAAGCAGAACAGGAGCTTACTGCCCTGCTTTTGAAGTTCCGGACACCTACCGCACAGATCACCATGCCCCGGCTCATCAACCAGCAAACCAATATGCAGGCCGCTTCACCGGTGCTGGAGATCAATCGCCTGATGGGATTGATGGGAACAGGCTTCACCGCTCTGCAGGCCATCGCCGGGATGCTGATGCTGATAGCAGGACTGAGCGTTTTTATTTCCCTGTACAGTCGCCTGGCTGAACGGAAGTATGAAATGGCGTTGGCAAGATCCATGGGTTGCAGCAGGATAAAGCTGTTTACCATTGTATTACTGGAAGGGTTGTTCATATGCGTGGCCGGGTTTGTGGCAGGTATGGCTTTGAGCGCTGCCGGATCTGTATGGCTGGGCAGCAACACCGTTTTCGCTAACAGGCTTGATACAGGCGTTTCTGTCCTTCTGTCAAAAGACATATGGGTACTATTATTCGTCACATTGGTGATAGGACTTGCAGCCGCGCTGATTCCGTCGCTGAAAGCCTGGCATATCAACATTTCAAAAACACTTGCCGGTGCGTAAATATATAATGATAACGGGGCTGCTGATCTGCCTGTCGGGTATTGGCCGGGGACAGCAGCAATACGTCACCTGGGAAACCCTGCAGAGCCTCGATTTCCAGGAAAAGTATGTAGAAGAAGTGCAGGGAAATATGTTGTTCCCGAAATTCACAGCCCTTTTGCGATCGCTGGCCGGTAAAACGGTGGAGGTAAGAGGTTTTGTTATCCCTATTGATAAAGAAGGCAAAAGCATAGTGCTCTCCGCCAATCCCTTTGCCTCCTGTTTTTTCTGCGGAAAGGCAGGCCCTGCTTCTGTAATGACCGTGAAGCTGAAGACACCCAACAAAAAATACCGAACGGATAATTACAGGCTCTTCAGGGGCACGCTTCGCCTGAACGCCACCGATATCAGGGAGTTTTATTATATACTGGAAGATGCCGAAGAAGTCCGCAAATAATTTTTAATATTAGCACAATGGAGACGATATTAAAAAGCATGCTCAAGACAAAAGAGGTCTATATCACCCAAAGCCGGGTGGAGCTGCTGAAGACCTTTTTACAATCTGACAAGCTGCTTGACTTCAGTATATTAGCGTATACACTGCACCCGGATATGGACAGGGTTACCATATTCAGGAACCTGAATCTTTTTGTTCATAAAAATCTCATTCTGAAAATACCGGACACCAACGGGAAGCTGTATTACACAATCAATAATCATAAAGATGACCTGAAACATATGATGGAAGTGATCATTTTTTGTGACAAATGCCACAGCATTTTCCGGAGCAGGAGAAAAAACCTGGTAAGGATATCACTACCTTCCGGTTTCCGCAATCATACAGAAACGATCGTGGTTAAAGGAACCTGCAGGAATTGCAAATAAATAATTGAATTTATTTGCAACAATGTTGCAAATAATATATCTTTACATCCTCTTTAACATGATCCTATATGACAGAAAAGAAATCGTATCATATCAAATGGGATGCCGTAGGCATCAGCGCATCACTGGTATGTGCTATCCATTGTTTGCTGCTCCCTGTATTTTTTTCCACCCTGCCTTTACTGGGTATAGAGCTGATGGAAAATATGACGCTGGAGATCGTTACCATTGCCGTTTCCCTGCTGGCAGGCTGCAGCGCTTTATATGCAGGCTATAGGAAACACCACCGCCGGTTATGGCCGCTGTTGCTTTTTGTATGTTCGATGACAGCGCTGATCCTGGGTAATATACTTTCGACGGTATGGGAACCGTCGGAACTGGTTTTCAAATCTGCCGGTGTTACCGGTATCCTGGTGGCGCATATCGCCAACTGGCGGTATGGCAGAAGCTGCCCGCACCATTAAACCTATTAGTATGAGCAATAACGTAATTCACTACAGGCATTCAACCATGAAACGGCTCATAATGGGTTGCATGCTGTTCATAGCCGTTACCAGCATACAAAGCTGTGGTTGCAAAAACAATCATTCGCTGCAGCAAATCAGGTCACTGGAAGCGGATGCGATCAAATTCCCGGTAGTGATTCGGTAAGACCGGGGTTTAAAAGAGAAAGCACATCGCCTCAACACGTATTTGATTGATAAATGCAGTCTTCGAGAGAGATCTTATCATCCCTCCGTTGTCATTTCGAGTTGACAGAAGTACGTCTGCAACGAGAAATCTATGTGGAAAGGAACTCGTCTATGATCAGTAGATATCTCCCTGCGATCGATATGACAGTCAACTCTTCCTGAAGCAACTCCTACCTGCCCATCACAGGAAACCACATACCTATGGAGGCGCCGAAAATACCGAGAGCAATGATCGCGGTGCTTAGAAGCAGTATAACCGAAGCGGTATAGACCAGCCATTTCTTATTACCATGCATAGCCCTGCGATACAGTTCATAAACGAATAACGTAACAGGTACTGCATAGGTAAAAACAGACAAAAAGGTGAGGAAAGGACCGGTGAAAGTTTCAGCATCAAAGCCGGCAGGTCCGCCATGAATGACCAGCCAGGCCATCAGGAACACCCGGAAAAACCAAACACCGCCGGTAACCAGAAACAACCGTACCGCCCACAAATTATGTTTTCCGATATTTCGCTTTACAGCAAAACGGATCGTAATAATGGCAAAAATGATAATGTAAATCGCCTGTATACTATTGCTTATCCACATGATCAGGTCTCCCGCGCTTTCACGCGTCCATGTCATTCCCAACCCCGCCAGGCTTACCAAAATGGCCGTATAAACATAAGCCCTTCCCAGGATACGATGGAACTTCCTGTAGCGGTTGCGCACAAAAGGCATCAACTGAAGTGGACCGCCAACCACCAGTATCAATGCCAGCAGTACATGAACAGCTACCAGCATATTACCGAACCATTCCCCCACGACATAGCCATGCGGCAAAACCTCATTCCATCGTTGAAGATCTCCCGCCAATACCGATCTGTAATAAAATCCGATGATATAGGCGCCAAACAACCACAATCCAATCGTAATGGTGCAGAAGCATATGCCGCAAATTATATCCAGTGTTTTTTTAGGTCCCGTAAGTACCTGCATATGATAATCCGTTTTTATCCGCAATATTAACGGGCATTGCTGTACCGGTCACCAGACAAATGTCTAATAAAGGCAGGTGGCTCAAAAGAATGACAGAACCGGGCGCTCAGGAGGGTCTTCGCAAACGGCTTAGATGCCTTTGGGTAATTCCCAGGTAGGATGCGATGTATTGCAGCGGTACATTGCGGATAATATTGGGGTTTTCCTGCACAAACTTTTCATAGCGTTCTTCTGCTGAAAGATTGGCCATATCCAGGGCTCGTTGTTTATTGGCTTCCAGGTGCTGGTTGAGGATCTCTACTGTATAATCTTTTTGGGTGATACCCAACCGGGCACCCACATCTACATTTTCTCTTGAGATCCGCAATAAATGACAATCGGTAATGCAATGCAGGCTTTCATGAGAAACAGTCCGGTTCATAAAATGAAAATAGGAGGTAAAAAACCGGCTGTCGTTATTGAGGTCATTCGTGATCTCGTTTCCCTCTTCATCTAAATGGAAATTCCGCATATGACCGGATACGATAAAGTTATGGTACCGGGGCACAGAGCCGGCAGGTTCTAAAATGGTGTTTTTGGGCACAAAGGCCGGCTCAAAAAACTTCCGGCACAGTTCTTTGTCTGCTTCCGGGATCTCCATGATCTTGCCGATATAGGCAAAAAATTTGTCGTAATAATATTCCATGAAACGCTGTATCGGCAGTTAATATACTTAAAAAAACGGAGATGCGATACAGACGTATTCGAAAGGGAGTGTATTTACCTGCAGTAAGAAAGATCCTTCACAAACTGCAAGTCAGAACACGTGCAGGGGCGGCGTTTCGTCCGGCTACGTACCTTCACGCAACCGGCTTGCCATATCCGCAGATGAAATAATGAACCAGTGAGTTCCATGGGTATCCGGCTGTGCTGCACCCGGCACCGGCGACTGCCAGCCAGCGAACGGCAACCTTCATTTATGCAATGCAACCGGACGAGGTAACGGTTCATTCCATTGAGGAAACGGTAATACTATACATCTGCATAATAGTATCTTTGTAATATGTTCCTGTGCCGGGTCATGCTCTTTCTCTGCCTGTTGGTGTATGGCATTATTGGTCATGCACAGAGCAATCTTCATTTTACGCACTACACCGAACAGGATGGGTTATCCGATAATCATATTACCTGCTTTTTAAAAGATAAGAGCGGGCTGATGTGGATCGGTACGGAAAAGGGATTGAACCGGTTTGATGGCAAGCGGTATAAGATCTATAGTCCGCGTAACAACCACCAATATCTTTCCAACCCCCATATTACCGATATAGAACAGGACACGGAGGGACGGATCTGGGTGAGTACACAAAACGGGTTGAACGTCATCGACCCTCTCTCCGGCAGCACCATTGTTTATTCATCAGCCTCGGTAGACAAAACAGACGTTACTGCAGTTCTTCCTTCTGATTTTATTTGGGACACTTATATTGATGCACAGGACCGGGTGTGGATCGCATCCGATTACCGGGATCTTTGTTTGCTGGATATCCGCTCTCATACAGTGCAGACCTTTCCATGGATGGATTTTGCCCTTCAATATGTAAGCCTGCCGGCAGGTTCCTACATAACGATCCAGAAAATAGCCCCGAAAAACGATACCGAATTATGGATCGGAACCAACGTAGGCCTGTTTAGCTTTAACTGTAAAGAAAAAAAATTTACCGGTTACAATGGTAGTCAGCCCGGAGATTTTGTCAGCCTGCAACCCGGCAACGACGGGGAGGTTTTCTTCGTACAAAAAAAGAGAGAGCACTTTGCCGGGACAGTAAAGCTGGGAGAACAGGTAATACACCGGATACCCGTAAAAGACAGCGAATCTCCCAGGCATTTTGAAGAGCATACAGGTACCAAAACATCCTACTGGCTGCCTTATAACAACTGTCTGCTTGAGATAAGACCGGGTGAGGGAGTGGTGAATAAAATAGCGCATATCGTGGATGATGCCAAATCATTTCCCCAAGGGGAGGTTACAGCGGTTTATCAAAATGAGCAGGGAATAGTATGGGCAGGCACACACAACGGCATAGCTGTTTTCAGTCCGGGAGATCGCTTCTTTTCACTGCTGCCTGTGCAACACCTGAACAAGCTGCCTTCCATTGTCCAGCACGACTATATCAACACACAAAAGCCCATCCATTCTGTTATATACAGTCCGCAGGATAACAACTACTATATCAGCTCACCCGCGGGGAACTGTTTGATCATCAAAAATGCAATAACCGGAAAAGAAAACGTGATCAGCAGCATAGAAGGCATACCCCTGTTACGATGCTCTGTTATTTTTGAAGACGGCAAGGGTTTCTTATGGATACTGGCAAACCGGCAGGCGTTCCGGTACAACAGGAACACCCGGCAATTTACCAGGACGGGATTTATGGCGGGGCCGTCCACCATTACTTTTACCGCCATGACCGAAGATACCGCCGGTAATTTCTGGATAGCCGCTTTCAACGATGCGTTGTACCACTACTCCCCTGCTGACAATACTACCCGGAAAATAGAGAATGACCTGAACTACGCTTTCCCGCATACCTCATCGCTTGCTTTTCAAATGAACGGGGGCTATTTATGGATAGGAACATTCAGCACGGGGCTTTACCGTTTTGATACGGACTCAAAAAAAATACATGCTTATGATACCGTTTTTGAAAATGCAGGATATAAAAATGTTTCCCTCGTAACAGATGTTAAAACGGACAAGTATAACGGAGTGTGGATCGCAACCTACAACCAGGGCATTTTTTTCATCAACCGGCATTCCGGTAACCTGTTGAATGTATCCTTTAAAGAAGGATTACCCGGCAATGCCGTATATGCTTTGCTGCCCGGCATAGATAATAAGCTGTGGGCCGTTACTTTCTCAGGTATATCATGGATCGATAAAGCTACGGGACGGGTTGAAAGGTTTGAAGGAATGGAACGTTTTTTCTCCAACGGACTGACCAATACGCTTTATCCTTCTTTAAACGGGAGCTTTATATCTTCTTCTTCCAATAAGATCATCCGGTTTACGCCGAAAGAAAATCTTAACAGCGCCGGTTTCCCGGTGATCCTTACATCGGTGACCACTAAAAGAGACAGTACACTGAATATTACCAATCCGTTCCCCGTACAGCGGCTCGCCTACGATAACAATGATCTTGAATTTCAATTTGCCGCGCTCAGCTATTTGCACCCCTCACAAACAGGATATGCATACCAGTTGGAAGGTTATGATCCTGGATGGATCGCCCATGGTAATAATACAGCTGTCAAGTACACCAATCTGGCACCCGGGCACTATACTTTCCGGGTGAAGGCAGAAGATTACACAGGAAAGGCTTCTGATAATATAGCGGCGTTCTCATTTTACATAGCGCCGTCCTGGTGGCAGTCATGGTGGTTCCTCCTGTCGGCAGTTATTATAGTACTTGCTGTCTCCGGCTACATTTATAAGAAAAAAATAAAAGCCGTAAAAAACAAGGCAGCTTTACAGATCCAGATGAGCGAGCTGAAGGAGCAGGTATTACGCTCCCGCATGAACCCTCATTTTATATTCAACAGCCTCAACGCCATCCAGGAATTAATTATCACAGAAAACTATAAAGCAGGCTACCAGTATCTTTCCACCTTTTCCAAATTGATGCGAAAGGTGCTGAATGCCTCCGAAAAAAACCTGGTACCGCTGCAGGATGAGCTGGATCTTTGCCGGTTGTACCTGGAGCTGGAATCACTGCGTTTCAGGCATTCCTTTACATACAATATTATCGTGGACGCAGAACTGGAAACGGAAAATATTCTATTCCCTCCGCTCTTGCTGCAGCCTTTTATTGAAAACGCCATCTGGCACGGATTACTGCATAAGCAGGGGATAAAAAAAATAACGCTGCGGGTACAGGAAAACGGGAAAGGCCTGGTTTGCTCTGTTACCGATAATGGTGTTGGCAGGGAAAAAGCAGTGCAAATAAAGCGGAATAAGATAGGGGTCAAACAAAATGATTCCCGGGGTATCTTACTGGCACAGCAACGGCTGGATGCGCTCAGAGCATCAGCGTTGATAGACGGAAGCCTGGAAATGATCGATTGCAGGAATGAAGCCGGGAATGCCGCAGGCACCCGCGTAAATATAACGATTGTTTCACCTGAAACACAGCACGAATGATGCGTATTCTGATAGTGGATGATGAGCCTTCTGCCTCCAATATATTGAAAATATTGCTGGAACGTCATGTAGCGGTACCAAAAGAAATTGTGGTATGCCATTCCGCTGAAGAGGCGTTCGACCTTATTGAAACCTTTCAACCCAGCCTGTTGATGCTGGATATTGAAATGCCGCACCTGAACGGTTTTGACCTGCTGAACAGGATCCCCCGATGGAATTTTGATGTGATCTTCACCACCGCCTACGACCGGTATGCCATTAAAGCCATCCGGTTCAGCGCATTGGATTACCTGCTTAAACCAATTGATATCATTGATCTGCAAAATGCCATGCACCGGCATTACATCAAATACTTCCATAAGAACGAAGTGTCAAATGAGCTTATCCAAAATCTTGTGGACAACCTGCAACAGAAAGATCCCCACGCTTTCAAGCTGGCGCTGCGAACCAATGACGGTGCTCATTTTTATTCGGTAAAGGATATTGTTCGCTGTGAAGGAGATAACAATTATACGCATTTTTATTTCCTGCAGGCCAGGCCCCTGATCGTATCCCACACACTTAAAGATTTTGAGGAAATGCTGACAGACCAGGGATTTCTGCGGGTTCATAAGTCTCACCTGGTGAATATGCGTTATGTAGAAAGACTGGATAAAGACAACCTGATCTGGTTGCAGGATGGCAGTTCCGTTACCGTATCCAGGCGCAGGAAAAAAGAAGTGCTGGATATACTTTCCGTCCGGCAATTAAAGCCGTAGAAAGTTCATCTTAGACCAAAGATCGAAATGATTTAATTTAGAGTGCAAAAAAGAGAAAATGAAATGGACGCTTTGTTTCCTGGCTTTGGCCATTTATTCCCCTGCTTTTGCCCAGCAAACAGATAAAAAGCTTGAAAGAAAACTGCTGGCTGAAATAGCCGGGTTCAATGGCGATATTGGCATATATGTAAAGAACCTGCGTACCGGCAAAACGGTTGCTATCCATGCAGATACCCTGTTCCCAACGGCAAGTGTCATAAAAGTGCCTATTATGACGGGTATAATGGACAGGATCGTGAGGGGGGAGCTGCGTTATGACTCCAATTTCGTTTACAAAGACTCCCTGCTTTATGAAGGGGTAGATATCCTGGGGTCTTTCAAAGACGGGGAAAAAATTGCCCTGAAGAAAATACTGATGTTGATGATGACCACCAGCGATAATACCGCCAGCCTCTGGCTGCAATCCCTTGCCGGCGGTGGCGCCCGGATCAACGACATTATGGACAGTCTCGGCTTATCAAACACCCGTGTAAATTCCCGCGTGCCCGGGCGGGAAGCCAACCGCGCCATTTACCAGTGGGGGCAAACCACTCCCGCAGAGATAGCCCGGCTCTTTGAAACCATATACCTGCGCCGTCTGTACACACCTGCTGCCAGCGACAGGATGATGCGTATGCTGGGAAGGAATATGTGGGATGTGGACGAGGCATTGTCGCAGATACCACCCTATATAGAAGTGTTCAGCAAAAACGGCTGTGTCAATGCCGTACGTAATGAGGTGCTGATAGTTAATGCACCGAATAACCCTTATATCTTCAGCATATTTACCAGGAACAATAAGGATACGAGCTGGCAGCACAGCAATGAAGCCTGGACACTTACCCGCAGACTTTCAAAATTATTGTGGCAGTATTTTGAACCTAAAGACAAATGGGTGGCAGAACAGTAACAGCCGATGGGGGAAATACGGTTTATCATTGGCAAGAGGCAATATCAATATAGCGGAAAAGCATCCTCAAAAAAAACGCCCTTTTCCATTGCCGTCACTTCCTCTTCCGTACACAGACAGCCCTCCAGCTCATTGTATATTTGCCCTTTATTCAGGTCCTGCCCGATGATCACTATTTCATTATACCGGTCTCCAAACCGCTTATCCCAGTTTTTCTCGATCTGTTCACGGTTGTCAATAAATGTATGATAACGTATCCGTTCATTGAAAGGCATGCTGCTCCACCATACCCCGGCCTTTTCCGCCCGCAGGCTGCCGCCCGCCTGGCTCCAGTTAATGGCATCGGAAGGCCGCGAAGCCAGCCAAAACAATCCCTTGCTGCGAAAGATATTGGAATGCCATGCATGGTTAAGATAATGCCAGAAACGTTCGGGGTGAAAAGGACGCCTGCTCCTGAATACAAAGCTGCTGATCCCATATTCCACGGTCTCCGGTGTATGCACAGGCTTATTCAGCTCCGCGATCCAACCGGCGCTTTCACTGGTTTTTTCAAAATCAAACAAACCGGTATTCAGTATACTGCCAGCCGGCACTTTTCCAAACGTGCTTTCTATGATGACAGCGTCGCTATTTAATTTCCGTATGATGGATCGCAAAAGTCCCAGTTGTGTTTTGCTCACCATATCGGTTTTATTCAGGATGATCACATTTGCGAACTCTACCTGGTCGTTCAGCAGGTTGACGATCGTCCGGTGATCTTCCTCCATGTCTGTTATGTTCCTGCCTTTCAGGGTATCGCTGCTACCGTAGTCCTTTAAAAAATTATACGCGTCCACCACGGTTACCAGGGTATCCAGCTTTGCTATTTTACTTAAATCGATCCCCAGGTTTTCGTCTATATAAGAAAATGTTTGTGCAACGGGCAGGGGCTCGCTGATACCGGTACTTTCTATCAGGAGATAATCAAACCTTTTCTCCTTTGCCAGCTTTTCCACTTCCTGGAGCAGGTCTTCCCGGAGCGTACAGCAGATGCAGCCGTTGCTCATTTCTACCAGCTTTTCGTCCATACGGCTCAGCGTTCCCTCATTTTCAACCAGGCGGGCATCCACGTTTATTTCACTCATATCATTTACTATAACGGCTACACGAAGATTTTCCTTGTTGCGTAATATATGATTGAGCAGGGTTGTTTTTCCTGCACCTAAAAAACCGCTGAGAACGGTTACGGGTAACCTGTTATCTTGCATTATTATATTCTGTTTACTATTATGATATAGGGGCATTCACCTTTATGAGAAAAGTTCAATTTTTCGCAGGCGGGTGTCACCACCCGTCTGTAGATCTAACTATCTTCCCAGTACCGATCGGCGTCTCATCGACCGGAAAATTTGAAATATATCCGATAAGATTGTTGATAATTTCCCTGATTTCCATTGTACATATCAGGCCGTATCCTCCACTTCAGCCGCCTGCAACATCAGGTAATGCAGGTCCGTATTCTTCAGGATCGGCTTTATCAGATCACTGCCGGGCCCTAGCATGGCCAGCTCTACATAGTCGGCAGAATGATCCATCGAGCCCCAGCCGATGCCGGTATATTTGCCCTGTATCAACGCCAGCTCTTTATAAGGCAGCTTCCTCGGGTTATACAATCCCTCCTCATTGAGGTTTTCATAATGCTGTAAAATGCTTTTTATCTCTTCATCGGAAAAATGCAGTCCATGTGCAAACGCAATGGTATCCTTTGCTTCGGATACATTGGTATTTTTGCTGAACCGGTTCAGTACCCACTCATTGGTATGCCTGAACGCCTGGATGGTATCAAACCCGCTGTTACCATAAAAAAGTCCGGGATTGGCATTGCCATGATCCGTAGTAATGATCACAAGGGTGTTCTTGTCCGCCAGGGCAAAATCCACCGCTACTTTCACCGCGTCATCAAAAGCCAGCTGATCGTATATCAGTGCGCCGGTGTCGTTGGCATGAGCGGCCCAGTCCACCTTTCCGCCTTCTACCTGTAATACAAAACCATTTTTCTTTTTATCGAGGCGCCGGAGGGCCGCTTGCGTCATTTCAGCCAGGGTCGGTACTTCCTGCTGTAGCTTTTCATCCTGGTTGCGCTCCAGCTCAAACGGGATACCGCCCGGATGAAAAGCGCCCATAACCGGCTTACCGGAAGGCGCCGACAGCAACTCTTTCCTGTTTTTCAAAACTGTATATCCCTTCTTTTCAAATGCAGCAAACAGATCGGTTTTATCTTTCCGGGTATCCCGGAGAAAATTGTCCTTACCGCCGCCCAGCATCACCTCAAATTGTAAAGGAAGGTACTGTTGCGCAATATCATCCAGGTTGCCCCTTTTTTCATTGATAATGCAAAATCCGGCAGGGGTAGCATGCGCTATGGGAACAGAGGTAACACAACCTACCGCCCAGCCGGCATCTCTGAATTTTTGCAGGATAGGCTTGTTATGCTTTCCATCCGGTGACACATTCAAAGAGCCGTTGTTCACCCTTACACCGCCACCCCAGGAAGAACTGGCAGCAGCGGAGTCTGTTACCAGCGCATTCGCAGAAGCGGTATCCATCAGGGCTCGCTGTACCAGTTGCTGCTCGTATAAACTGATCCAGGTAGTGGATCTGCCGAACTTCCGGTGCGAAAGCAGGTTGGCCAGGTTGAGCGTGCCGGTGCTCATTCCATCACTTACCATAAAAATGATATTCCTGGCCTTCTTCCCGGAAAAGTGGTTGCTCCGCTCATTCATCTTCGCAATAGACGGCAAAGAACCAAACAGACCTGTTCCTGCCAGCGTCAGGGATGCGTTCCTGAAAAATGATCTGCGTTTCATATTGTATACGTTTTATTTTTATCACGTTAATATAGTCTCCTCTTCATCAGCACCCACCCGCTCAACAGACAGACCATGGTAAACAACACGAAGTAGATGTAAGTATTCTTTTTTGTATCCGCTACCTCAAATGCTCCCGGTTCCGGTAACGATGACAATTCCTCACTGGTAAACCTCTTTTGTGAGATGATACGGTTGGTATGGAATGTCCTGTTCTTTGTAAAGAATGTGCCAACATGTTCTTTAAAAGCACGAAAATCATCTTCGTGCGTAGCGGCGCTGTAGTTGAATGACTGCTGCAGCACCAATGCCGGACTGCAATAACCCAGGGTTGCTGCTATTTTTTGCTGGCTGCCCAACTGCTCATCAAATAAGTTCCGCAGCGGCGCCGTTATTTTCTCCGTTTCTACCACCGCCGTAAATGCTTTTACGGCAAAATCGTTATAGTTCATACCCACGGTGTCGCTCACCAGTTCCGGGTGATCCTGCAGGTATTTTCCCAAAACATCACTGTTCTTTTTACTGATATCGGCAGCGGCCTCCCGGGTTTGTGTAATGAGATCAATACGGGACGGCATGGGATATCTGCCCGTTGCGATCATATTGATAATGCCCGGCACCAGCACGATAAAGCAGAGCCAGAAAGCCGCCAGCAGGGAGGCTGTTGTACCGGAGTTTTTCCGGCTGCAGGCATTAAACAGCCAGGATACGCCAAACCAAAGCAGGGTATAACAACCTGCACCCGCCGCAAACTGAAACCATCTTCCATCGTGTAAGGGTACCTTGCTGACCAACGCCAGCAGGACCAGCAATGTCCATAGCAGCACAGATGTCAGCAGGAAACGAAAGACAAACTTTACAGCGATTATTTTTGTAATGGACACCGGTTCGGACAAAAGCATACGCAGTGTTCCGAATTCATTTTCCTGCGCGCTGATATTGTAAGTAAACCCGATCACAAATAACGGCAACAGGTAGATGATCACAAAAGCTATATCAAAGTACCCGGTAAACTGTACCTGCGGGTTCGCTATTTCCTCGTTTACCAGCAGAGCCTGTCTTTTTGAAGCGGTTACTTTGTAATAGGTTGCCTGTATATCACTTTGCCCGGTATTCCATTTGGCAAGCGGATGCAGGGAATAGGTAATATACCGCGCAGCGTAATGGGTAGCCACCGCATAAGGCGCTCTCGGATCAGAAAAAGGACTTCCGGTATATACACCAGTTTCTTCAATTGCTTTCACCTGCTGCAGATGATCTACAGGCTGTTGCCGTGCAATGCTGTCGATCGCAGCATGGGTTTTCATTTTGCTTTGGTAGATACCGTTGCCATTCCACAAAGCCAGTAATAAGCACACTCCAAAAACGAGTGTCAACAGTTTGTATAGAAAGTGCTGACGTATCATCCACCAGTCCTGTCGTATGATCGTTCTTATCATGCGGAAAAGGGTTTTAGTTTTTTTGCGGAAAAAACAAGCAAGACGCCTGCCAGGAGCAGCCATACCATAAGCACCAGCATATTTAACACCTGCTGACCGGCTACTACAGAAACAGCAGGTTCCTGAAACCTGAAATTGGATACCTGCCCCCACAGGTCTTCACCCCTTGTATAAGCTGTTTTGCCGGCGCCTCCATAAGCATAGTCTTCATTCAACAACTTCTGGATGGTGCGTCTTTTGATTTCTGCCTGCTGCACAAATGCTTCATGCCGGTGAAGATCCGTACCGGCAAAGCCAAAGACCAGGTTGCGGGTAGCCGCCAGCGGACTCAACAACGAAAGACCCGCCATCAGCTTATCCTGCTGCTGTAAAGTGGCATACAGCGCTGAATAATTTTTATCGTACACTTTATTTCCATCCTCTTCTCCCGTCTGCAGCGATAACCCGGAAAAATTCACCGGCAGTTGGGAAATACTGTCTACCCCATACTTCCTTAGTACTTCTTCGCGGAACGCTTTGTTACGTTCGCTGGCGGGGCTATGGCCATCCACACCGCTCTCTTTGTCATGGTCTATCATTTGCTGAAAAGCAAAGGCAGATGGAGCCGGAAAAACCCGCTCTGTCACAGAGCCGTTCAGACGCGGAATGAGTATGGCAGCCAGCATCCATATAGCCATACCCGATACCAGGGCCGTGGCAGACCCGTTGCTTTGTGCGGAAAGCGCTACCACGCCGGCACTGATGGCAGCATACATCACCAATAGCGCAAGGAAAACAATCAAAACCGGTAGTAATACATGAGACAATGACACACCGAGCAAGACCAGAACAACTACCATAATACCAAGCGATACGGCAAGCCATACGGCAACGGCAGCCAGCAAAGCCAGGGATTTGCCCCACAGTAACCGGGCGGACGTTGCCCGGGTGCTGAAGATCATTCTTAAAGTACCGTTTTCCTTCTCGCTGCTCACCAGGTTGTAGCCCAGCAACACAATGAACAAAGGCGCGAAAAATACGAGCAACAGACCGATGGTCAGGTCTCCGAAACGGCTCAGTCCCAGCTTATCCGTAACAGAACGCGCTTCTGTTTCATTCTGGTAATGCGCTTCCAGCCAGGTAGTAACGCCCAGGTAATCATCCAGTCCCTTATCCAGTACCGCTAAAGGACTTACCGGCTTATAGGCATAAAAACCATAGTGGGCCGCGGAATGCGGGTTCTTTTCTCCCTGCTCCAGCCATTGCCGGTAGGTGGCTTCCGCCGCCAGGTCCCTTCTTCCTTTCTCTACTTTATAATACCCAATTCCGTTATACAAACCCGCGACCAGCAGCAATAAAAAAACAATACTGCTCCACAGGTATTGTCCGGATTGCAGTAATTCTGAAAACTCCTTACGAAAAATACGTGCTGTCATTCTACGGTAGATTAAACGGTATGTAAATGACTGCCTATGATATGCAGGTATTCCTTCTCCAGTTCATGCAGGTTCACCGCTTTTGTTTCGAGCTCTCTCACCAACACCCCTTTTTTCATAATGCCGATCCGGTGTGCGTCCTCTCTTGCCCTGAACAGATCGTGCGTGGCCATTAAAATGGTCATTCCATTTTGCGACAGTTCGCCTACAAGTCGGCTCAGTTCATTGCTCGCGTAAGGATCCAGCCCGCTCGTGGGCTCATCCATCAATAAAACCTTCGCTTGTTTTGCCAGTGCAATGGAAATACCTACCTTCTGCCGCATACCTTTACTATAGGTGTTTAATTTTTTGCTGTGTGCTTCTTCCTGTAACCCCGCTGCCAGTAGCCATTCCTTCAATTGGTAAGGGGTTGACTTTCTGCCGCTGAGCTCACTGAAATAGCGCAGGTTCTGCAACCCGGTAAGCATAGGATACAGCATGACCTGCTCGGGGATATAGGCTATGCGTTTCCGTATGGCCAGGTTGCCGGGGCGCACTTCCAGCCCGTCTATCCATGCATGCCCGGAAGTGGCTTCTATAAAACCCATCAGCAAATTGATGGTAGTGGTTTTACCGGCGCCGTTGGCACCCAGCATACAATACACTTCGCCGGAAGCAATGTTGAGGTTGAGGTCATGCAGGGCGGTATGGTCGCCGTATTTTTTTGTAAGGTTTTCTGCTTTCAGCATATTGAAATATTAAAGATTGACAGGTATTACAAACAGTCCGGGTACTATGATCCCATGTGTGATTGATTTTTTTCCTCAGAAACAGGAGCTGGCAGGCGAAAGAAGTGAGGTCATGCGATCAAAGCATGATACTGCTTACAGCGTATGATCATCCACCAACACAACAATGTTCAACAGAAAATGGGGATATGCTTGTTATGCAACAGGAGGCCCCCTGTCGCCTGCAATATTCCGGCAGGTATGGGGATGGCAGCGGGAAGAGAAATTATCGGAATAAGCCGGGATAATACCGTCAGGCGTATTCGCCGTAAAATAAATTTCTTTGACAAAGCCTGTAAGCTGTAATAAACAAAGATCACAGAAATGATCCTGCTTCACTACAATATCCTTCGTGATACCCACCGTACTTTCGCAGGATATACCCTGCTGGTGCGGATGTTTATGTATAGTTTTGACCAGCATCAGGTGCAGGAAAACAGCGAGCAGGAAATACCCGTTGCATACCCTTGCCTGTATATGGTTAAGTATCCGCACCTATCAAAGATAGGGGAATTTTTACCTTTGCAACAACGATGCAATAAATATTTTTCCAGGTCCGATAAAAATTCAACCCGGCCTGTAACCCGCAAAAGTCGTAATATGCGCCTGCTATAAACGACAGGAGTACCATCAGTATATTCAATGAACAGGTTACACATTTTCGTATTGCTTATTTCCCTGCTGCTTTTGGGTAATAATTTTGTCAGGGATCTGCAACTAGAGCAAAGGCAATTGGGAGACCTGCGAAACAGGTTGGTAGGTGCACGCCTGCAGAAAGACGGACTGTCTCCTTATTTCCATAAATGGAAAAAGGGCGATGGAATGCGTTATTATGATCTCCAAAGTGAAAATAGCCTGATCGTATCGGGCTCTACATCGAGCCCGTTCTTTCATACCCTGCTGTATCCCATAGCAGAACTGCCATACAAGCTGGCGTCTACATTGTGGATCTACCTGTTATATGGTTTGCTGCTGCTTTCGGCATGGCTGGCGATCCTGCTGAGTAAAAAAAATATGCTACCCCTTGTTTGTCTGATCACTGTCGGATTTACATACACGGAAACCTGGCTTGATAATATCGTGACCAAACAGTCCTACTTATTTATTCCTTTCTTCTCCATGCTGGTATTCTATTTTTTAAAAAGGGGTAAAAGAGCAAACGAGCTGCTTATTGCAGCAGGCGTGTTTTCTGTTTTTCTGTTGCTTACACGTCCAAACGCCCTCTTCTTTTTTCTTCCGTTCATTTTTATATGGAACAGGTACCGGTTATCTGCCAGAATATGTTTCCTTATCCCTTTTTTAGCGGGTCTTATTGTAATATTCACTACCTCCCAAAAAGGCTTTTGGATGGACTACTTTGCTGCAGCAAAAGAGCATGTCAGAGCTCACCAGGGGTTAAACCCGACTATGCAACAGAATGATACGGGAGATTTCCGGGAAATAGAGGGGTTCAATATAAGCGGCTATCAAAATGATGTGACAAGACGGTATACAGCTTATGTAGAACACGGAAATTTTTTTGTGATGATACAGCTTCTCTTCGGGTACAAGATCCTTCCCTGGGAATTGATGCTTCTGTGCTGTACGGGCATATTGGTCTGTATGGCTTTATTTTATTTTTTTCAGAAAAAAAAGGGAGATTTTTCCCCGGAGGCTGTTATGATCCTTGGGTATTGCCTTTTTATGATCTCAGATATAGGTGTTCCTGTTTACAGGGGCCATTACAACGTGATCCAGTGGCTTTTTCCTTTGTTGTTGATCCCGGTTACATTTCAGGCAAAACATGCATGGCTTTATGCCCTGATCGGGGTCGCTTTTCTTCTGAATATTCATTATAAACCCTTTTTACCCATGCAACATGTTGTAGGAGAATATCTCTGGCTGGCAACTTTTATGGTATATTCGCTCCTTTATAAAACAAATCAACCAGCAGAATTTCATCGTGCGTAAAGCGATCATCATAGGTGCCGGCCCGGCAGGATTAACAGCAGCATACGAGTTGCTAAAAAGAACAGATATACAACCCATCGTGATTGAGCAGGGGAACCAGGCAGGCGGATTATCGAGAACGATTGACTTTGACGGCAATAAAATCGATATCGGGGGACATCGTTTCTTTTCCAAATCACAGAAAGTGGTGGATTGGTGGCTGCATTTCCTGCCATTGCAGGCAAACGGTATGGCGGAAAATATACAGATCAGCTATCGCGATCAGCAGGCAGCTTTTGAAGTAGATAAGAAGACAACCGGAAGCCCGGGTGATAATGAAGAGGATGTCATGTTGCTGCGGCCACGCAAATCCAGTATCTACTTTGAAGGCCGTTTTTTTGATTACCCGCTTCAGTTTACCTTCAGCACCTTACGAAAGCTGGGCTTTATAAAAGTGCTGAAATTCGCCTTTTCATATACGAAGGCAAAGCTGGCACCCATTCGCGAGGAATTGACCCTTGAAGACTTTTTCATCAACCGGTTTGGGAAGGAACTCTACCAGACATTCTTTAAATCATATACCGAAAAAGTATGGGGCGTGCCCTGCCGTGAACTGCCCGCAAGCTGGGGTAAACAAAGAGTGAAGGGGTTAAATATAGGGAATGTATTGAAACATGCGGTGAGATCCCTGTTTTACAAAAGCAAAGATATCCACCAGAAAAATACCCAAACCAGCTTAATTGAGCAGTTTCTCTATCCCCGGTATGGGCCCGGACAGATGTGGGAAAAAGTAGCCAATAGGTCCAGACAAATGGGTGCAGTTATTCATATGAACACCCGTGTTGTTGGTCTCCATGCAGAAACAAATACAAAACTGAAGTCCGTTGTTATTAAAAAAGCCGGCTCCGATGAGACTGAAATACTGGAAGCAGATTATTTTATTTCCACCATGCCGGTGAGGACATTATTGCGCCACCTGAATGGCATTGACATACCGGCAAGTGTAACGGCATCATCGGAATCCCTGCAATACCGCGACTTTTTAATAGTGGGAATCCTGACAACAGCAGACGGTTTGAAAACCGATGTTACCGACAACTGGATCTATATCCAGGACAAGGGCATCAGGGCAGGACGGGTTCAGTTTTTTCATAACTGGAGCCCCGGTATGACCCGGTCTCCGGATAGCCGGTGGATAGGAGTGGAATATTTTTGCAATGAAACGGATCAGTTCTGGCAGCAGGATGATGCAGCCATTGCCGGCTTTGCAGTGAATGAGATGTCGGGTATACAACTACTCGATGCTAACAAAGTGCAAAATACGCTTGTTGTAAAGGTCAGGAAAGCCTATCCTTCTTATTTCGGGGGATACCGGGATTTTGACAAGGTGAAACAATTCCTCGATGGCATTGACAATCTTTTTCCTGTAGGCAGGAACGGGATGCACCGTTATAATAACACGGATCACAGTATGCTGACCGCCATGGCAACCGTGGACAATATTATTGCCGGCAGAACAAACAAAGCGAATATCTGGGAGATCAACACGGATGATGAATACCACGAAGAGACCGGTACGGCAGACTGACATCCACAAACATACCGGCCGGTAAGGTCAGTATACATTGCAGACCGTTCAGTAAAGCAGCACGTTATCAAATGCGCGCACCCAGGCTTATACCGAATATCCGGGGTTCACCCAAATGTGTCGCACCAAAATCATAGGCATAGGAGATGTATTTTTTCCCGGCCAGGTTCCTTCCCCAGAACATCACTTCAAAATGCCTGGTCGAAAAACCGGCCCGGGTATTGAACAGGCTATACGCTTTCTGCTCAATGGTATTGCTCAGGTCAAAATACTGCCGGCCCAGGCACGCCCACTCGCCCCGTATCAATACGCGGATGCGGCTGCCGCTACCTAACGGAAATCCGTACTGTGCAGCAAACAGGGAGGTGAATTCGGGTGTATAGATCTGCTTCTTTCCCTTCAGGTCTACGGAGTTGCCGTCCTGCGACAACTTCAGATTGGTATAGGATGCATCCGTATAGCCAAAATTATAATGGAGCTGCAATCCTTTCACCGGTGTTGCCGCCAGTTCCAGCTCCGCACCCCTGCTGCTTAACCTGCCCGCATTGCGGATAACAGTGAAGGCATCCGGTAATACGAGGGTCGGCACCTGTATGCCGGTTACATTGGTAAAGAAAAATACCAGGTTGGCCTGCAACCTGTTTTTCAGAAAATTGTTTTTGATACCCACTTCAAAGTTATCACTGTACTCCGGATCAAAAGGATGCAGTGGCGGCTGTGAGGGATCGGAAGACAACTGTGTTAATCCGCCTGTACGGAAACCACGGCTATAGGTTCCGTATACATTGGTAAACGTGGATACATGCCAGGTCAACCCGGCTTTCGGTGAAAAAGCGCTATAGTGTACAGATGCGGCCGTATCAGGCTGGGTAATAACAGCCGGCTGACCATCTTTTTGGTACTCGCTGAACCCACTGTATTTTTTGTTTTCATAATCGTAACGCAGACCGGCCGTCAGGTCAAGCTTTTCGGTGATCGCATATGTGGCCTGCTCGTAAAACGCAATACCCTCTCCTTTGGCCGTAGTAGTATTGATAGTGGTAAAATTAACATCCGGCAGACCGAATATACCTGCATCTTCTCCATAATGGGTAGCCTGCCGGTTGGGTCTGTCATCCAGGAATAAAAAGCTGCCGGCGGTCCATCGCAACCTGCTTTCTGATGCAGCCGGTGAAGTAAACTTAAACTCCTGTGTCCATGTTTTTACATTGTTCCACTTTTTTCCATAGTCATTGATAATGGTAATGATATCCAGTGGTGAAAAGTCTCCGTCAATGGGGCTCCTGTAATAGCGGTGGTTTGCCTGGTAAGCTGTCTGGGAGCTGAAGATAAAGCTGCTGCCGCTGTAGTTAACGGACAACGAGCTGAAAAGGGTGTTGTCGCTCATCCTGGCTTTGGCATTTTGCTGCAGCTCATATGGTTTTTCAAAAGCCTGCTCCACACTGCCGTTCAGCGGGAAAGCCCCATCGTTCTGCGTTGTCTGGTGGCGCAGGTTCAGGTTTACATTCCATGCGTTAGATATTTTATACTTCAGGAAATAGTTGCCTGCGAAAACCTTCCGTTTATCAAAGGATTCATTCAGAAAAGTATTGGTATAGTAACCGTCCCTGGAAGAATACATGGCAGATGCCCCCAAATACAGCTTATTCTTTACGACAGGTGTGCGAAAGCCCATTTCATAGCGCTGCAACCCATAGTTGCCCAGGCTTGCTTCAGCAAAAGCGGACGGCTTGTCTGAAGGTTGCCGGGTAATGATATTGATGACGCCTCCCATGGCATTCCTGCCATACAGGGTGCCCTGCGGGCCCCGTAATACCTCTATCCGCTCAATATCTGCTAATTGTGAAGAATAGGTGTCCAGCGTAAACTGGTTGACACCGTCTACATAGGTGGCGATAGCCGGATCATAGGAAGTGGTGCCGATACCCCGTATAGAAGTCACGTTCCTCTCATCGCCGGAATTGGAGGAATACAGGTTAGGCACGATCGCTGTAATATCTTTCGCATTCCATAACCGGTATTCTTTCACATCTTTGGAAGAAAGCGCCGTAATGCTAAGCGGCACCTTTTGCAGTTGCTCTTCCCGTTTTTGCGCTGTTACCACTACTGCATCCAACCGGGTATCCGCTTCATCTATGGTAAAAAGCAGGTTGTTGATACCGGTAGATGTAACATCTATTTCTTCGTTGATGGTGGTATACCCCACCGCAGAAACCTGCAGCATATATTTTCCTGCTCTTAACTTATTCATTGAAAAACTGCCATTATTATCGGTCACAGCACCGTAGCCGGTATTCAGCAGGTACACCGATGCGCCGGCAACCGGGTTATCATTCTTATCAAGCACCCTTCCCAGGATAATAATATTGTTTTGTGCGAAAACAGAAAGTGCAAGCAGCCCCATCATTGCGGCCAGGAGAAACTTCTTCATTGCTACCAAATGATATTAGAAAAATAATTTGCAAATATACCAAGTAGCATTGTTAATGCAGATTAAAAACTATACTTAGAAGACCGTAAAACCGTAAGACCGTAAAATAAAGCATACCATCTTACAGTCTTACCATCTTACCCTTAATATATGCTTTCCGCATGATATATCTTATCCTCCTTATTGCTTTTAACGGCATAGGTAAATCCCTTTTGCAAAGCATAGGCGCCATATGCTCCATTGCGGTTCAATGCCAGGAACCCCACCTGTATTTTCTTCGCCTTTTCCGGGCTGCGCCGGATGATACGCTCCACCGCTTCTTTACAGGCAGCCGTCGGATCAAAGCCCTGGCGCATCAGCTCTACCACCAGGTGCGAACCAACGATCCTTATCACTTCTTCCCCTACCCCGGTAGAAGTGGCGGCGCCCACTTCGTTATCCACATACAACCCGGCGCCGATAACGGGAGAATCTCCCACTCTTCCCCTCATTTTGTATGCCATTCCGCTGGTAGAGCAGGCACCGCTCAGGTTGCCCGCGGCATCCATCGCCACCATACCGATGGTATCATGGTTATCTTTTCCGCCGGGCATCGGATCCGTTTCTTTGTTATATAGCTTATTCTCTACATTGATAACGGGCTCATACTTTGCTTTTTTCAACCAATCCTTCCAGGCTTTTTCGCTTTCGGGCGTCAGCAGGTTCTCTTCTGTAAACCCGTTCGCCAGGGCAAACTGCCGCGCCCCCTCCCCGATCAGCACCACATGCGGGGTTTTTTCCATCACCAGCCGGGCCACGGATATGGGGTGCTTTATATGCTCTATCCCCATGACGGAGCCGCAGTTGTACAACTCATCCATAATACAGGCATCGAGGGTGACATGCCCGTCGCGGTCGGGTAAACCGCCATAGCCTACCGTCTGGTTGGCCGGATCCGCTTCTGTTAGCCGGACGCCTGCTTCTATCGCGTCCAGCGCCCGCCCACCGGTACCAAGTACCTTCCAGGCTTCCGCATTGGCCGCCTGTCCAAAATCCCAGGTAGTTACTACGACGGGTTTTTCACTATTTTTTACTGAAGAGCCGGCACAGGCATTGGCAGCCAGCACCGAAACTGAGCCCAGTGCCGATTGTTGTAAAAATTTTCTACGGGTGTACATACGCTGTGTTTTACCAGATGCAAGAATAAGAAAACTATGGCTTTGTTAATATAAAATTATTACCCGAAGCGAGGTATTCAACTGCAAATTTTTCCGGGAAAAAGGCTATTTTTGTGAAAACTAATGTAACAATATCCTGTTTCTCCTGTGAGAAATCAACTACCGCACCCTTTTCCTGATGACTGTTAATAATTCAACTTTGTAGTATGAATACATACGACATTGCTTTATCGGAAAATGCAAAAGCAACCGTGCTGCACAAAAGAGTGGGTGTAAGAAGACCATTAAAATTCCTTTTCTTCAGGATCCGGAACAAAGAGCGCCTGATCGCTTATACCACCCTGTTACAAACCGGCAAACTGCAAGAAACTGTTGAACTGTTCAAATCTTGGAAAAACGGGGAATGGTTGGATGGATTGCTGAAAAACGGGGAACAAACCGAAACGGAAAACGAGTTGATCCACCGGTTGAAAAAAGAAATAGATCATTACGAAAGCAGGCTGGGAAAGGATGCTTATACCCAGCTATTTTAAGCCCCAGCCCCATTTCAGAAAACAGGGCATGGCTTTTGCCCAGGTGGCAACATCGTGCTTACCGTCGGCCAATTCCAGGTATTTGATGTCCGCATCCTCGCGATAGCCTTTTTTTTCGAGTTCTTCCATCAAGGCGAGGGTATCATCAATAGAATCAATGATACCGTTATTGTTCCGGTCATCCGTTTCATCCAGGGTGCCTGTTTCAAAAAAAAACTTCAGCCAGGGCGCATATTGTCCCGCTTTGATCTGGTTGTGCATAATGCGGTCTCTTTCCTCTACATAACCATCGTCCAGTCCCCTGGAACGCCACCACAGCGAACCGCTGAATACACCGATCCGGTGAAACTCTTTCGGATGTTTCCAGGCAATGTCCAGCGCCGACAAGCCACCCAGGGAGAAGCCGGCAAACGATTTATCCTTAAACGACGGTATACCACTGTGCTTCCTTATGTATGGCAGCAGCTCATCAAATACAAACCTGGTATACAATCCCGCTTTTGCTCCCCGCCCTTTGTAATCCGGCACACCTGCCACCCCATATTCATTCTTCCTGTCTTCGCCACAATGGATACCCACACAAAACAAAGGCATTATTTCCTTATCGTCTCCGAGCCGGGTCAGCATCTCCGACAGTCCCAGTTCCTTCATATCCTGTCCGTCGTTTATTAACAACAGGCTTATTTCACCTTCCTGTTGAGGAGGCAAATAAAAATCTACTTTCACCTTACGCTTCAGGAAGAAGGATTCGATGCTGTGGTGGGAAACGGGTATGGTTGCCTTGGTTGTCATCGTTTGAAATATGGGAATAATGGTGTTTTTTAATAGCTATAACGGTGGCAAATTAAAAACAGTATATCCAAAAAACCATATAAATCAGGTTTCCGGACAAATAATATTTTAAATGTTAATATAATAGCAATGCATTTTGGTGGTTCGGCCGGAAAAAAATAGATTTGAGAAAAATAGGATATATACAGTACCTATAACGGGATAAAAACACATCATCATGAAAAAAATCGGAATACTACACGGCAAAGAACGCTCCTTCCCAACGGCATTTGTAGACAGGATCAATAGCAAGCACCCGGAAGGAATTGTTGCCGAGCCTGTACATATAGACAAAGTAATACAGGGAGAAAGCAACGGGTATGCCGTTATTGTTGACCGCATTTCGCAGGATGTGCCCTTTTACCGTGCTTTTCTAAAGAATGCGGCGATCAGTGGTACTGCTGTTATCAACAACCCGTTTTGGTGGAGCGCCGACGAAAAGTTCTTTAATAATGCACTGGCAACCAAAATAAATGTACCGGTTCCCAAAACCGTGATATTACCCTCCCGGGAACTGCCAACCGATACCGGAGAAGATTCCTTTTCCAACCTTGCCTACCCGCTCGATTGGGAAGGCATTTTTAAATATGTCGGGTTTCCCGCCTACATGAAGCCCTTTGCAGGTGGCGGCTGGAAAAACGTATACCGTTTGGAAAGCATGGACGATTTTTTCAACAAGCATGCTGAAACCGGGCAACTGGTAATGCTGCTCCAGGAAGAAATTGTTTTTGAAGAGTATTACCGCTGTTACTGCATCGGGGGCAAATATGTGCGCATCATGCCTTACGAACCCCGCAACCCGCATCACCTGCGGTATGTAAGTGACTTTAAGCCCGACGCGGAAAGATACCGGCAAATGGAGGAAATTGTGCTGCGGATCAACGAATACCTGGGATACGATTTTAACACAGTGGAGCTGGCCTTAAGAAACGGCGTTCCTTACGCGATCGATTTCTGCAATCCTGCCCCGGATGCGGAGGTAAAAAGTGTGGGGGAAGAAAACTTTGAATGGGTGGTGGAAACAGCTGCCAACTATGCCATTGAAAGAGCCCGGGCACACAAAGAAGGGCTGGATAACCTGACATGGGGGCAATTCATCAAAAAAAGTGTTCTGCAGGAAAAGCTGTAACCTGTATCGACCAACATACAACTGCAACAATATATGGCTAATCTCAATTTCAAGCAATTTACGCTGGGTGTAGAAGAGGAGTACATGGTGCTGGACCCTCAAACCTTCGAGTTGAGGAGTCACGAACAGAAAATAGTCACCGAAGGTCAAAAGATCATCCGCGACAAGGTAAAGGCAGAAATGCACGAAGCGGTGGTGGAAGTAGGCACGGATATCTGCGAGGATATAGATGTGGCTTATAAGGATGTAAGCATCCTGCGCAAAACCATTGCGGGTATAGCCGGCGAACTCGGGCTGGCCATGGGCGCCTCGGGCACCCATCCGTTCAGCTTGTGGGAAAGCCAGTTGATCACAGACAATGTCCGGTATCATGAAATTGTAAATGAGATGCAGGATGCCGCCCGCAGTAACCTTATTTTCGGATTGCATGTGCATGTGGGGATGGAAAACCGGAAAATGGCTATCCATATTGCCAATTCGGCCCGGTACTTCCTGCCGCACGTGTTTGCCCTCAGCACCAATTCACCCTTTTGGGAAGACCGGCACACCGGTTTTAAATCTTTCCGGACCAAGGTATTCGATAAATTTCCCCGCACCGGGATACCGGATTATTTTGAAAGCATTGAAGCGTATGACAACTATGTGAACCTGCTGATCAAGACCAATTGTATAGACAACGCCAAAAAGATCTGGTGGGATCTCAGGGTACACCCGTTTTTCAATACCGTTGAATTCCGGATATGCGATGTTACCCTTACGGTGGATGAAACCATTGCCATTGCCGCACTCTTCCAGGCCATCTGCGCCAAGCTCTACAAGCTGCGGATGGAAAACCTGAATTTCATCCAGTACTCACGTGCACTCGTAAACGAAAATAAGTGGCGGGCCAGCCGGTACGGACTGGACGGGCGCCTGATCGATTTCGGAAAAGAAGAAGAGGTAAATACACGGGTGCTGATCTATGAATTGCTGGATTTCGTAGATGATATGGTAGACCATCTCGGGTCGAGGCACCGGTTGGCGCTGGTACAAAAGATCATTGAAAACGGTACGGGTGCAGACAGACAACTGGCGGTGTATAACCATACACAAAGCCTTCAGGCAGTAGCACAGTATATCAACTCGCAGTTCCTGGCAGATCTGTAAACGAACCTAACAGGTCTCAGAGACCTGTTAGGTTTGATCTTCCGCCAAATAATTAGAATACCATTAACAGAAAACTGCTTATTATTATGTATCAAAAAGCAGGCAGCATACCCATTCAGTGCCTATTTTTGCAAAACATTTGATGCAAATGAAAAAATACCTGTTAGCCATAATACTCAGCGGTTTTTGTTTCGCGCTGCATGCGCAGGAGGAAGAGCAGGAGCCACCGCAGAAAGGATTTGACAGATCCAAATTGTTTTTCGGGGGCAACTTCGGATTAACGTTTGGCACCAATACTTTTATCAACATTTCCCCGCAGGTAGGGTATCGTTTTAATCAATACCTGGCAGCGGGCGCCGGTCCCAGCTTTGTATATTACAGCTATAGAACTTTTAGCGGGCGTTTCAGACAGGGATATGGTGGCGCCAATGTATTCGGCAGATTTTACCCTTTTCCCTACGCCTTTGTGCAGGCGCAACCCGAGATCAATTATATGTGGGGATCTGTGGAGAGCGGTGGCTCCCGGCAGACGATCGGCGGGCGAACCGTTCCATCGCTTTTGCTCGGGGCTGGTGGCGCCATCCCTACGGGTGGCCGTCATGGCGCCCTGTTGCTGATGATCCAATACGATGTGATCAAGGATACTTACAGTCCGTATGGTAACCGGGCCTTTTTCAGCATTGGATATAACTTCTAAGTATCCTTTTGTATAAAGGAGTCAAAACTATCGATACCGATCATTTTTTCGGTGCGGAACCCTTCCGCATAAGGCACGCCGATCATTTTCCCGAACATGGCCTGCCGCCCGATGATCGAATTCAAAAACTCTGGTGTGGAGATATATGTCTGGGGTTCATCAGATTCATAGGCGGTAGAATGAAACTGTGAAGCATAGGCTTTGATGGATTCAATTTTTCTGTCAAACACTTCCGTAATATCGTACACGAAATCGGGTTCGTAGTACCGGTCCTGTATATAATGGAAGATGTATTTAGGACGCCAGTGCTGCTGGGCCGCTCCTGCGTCGTCAAAGGTCTCTATTTTGCGCAGTCCGCTGAGGAAACACGCGTCTTTTATTAAATGACCCGCCCTGCCGTGATCCGGATGGCGGTCGTCCAGCGCATTGGACAGTACGATCTCCGGCCGGTATTTTCGTATGTATTTTATCAGCAGGCGCTGGTGGGTTTCATCGTTCCGGAAAAAGCCATCCGCCATACCGATGTTTTCCCGCACATCCAGTTGCATGATCTCCGCCGCCGCTGCCGCTTCGAGAGCCCTGGTTTCCACGCTGCCACGGGTGCCCAGTTCTCCCCGCGTAAGATCCACTACACCTACTTTCTTATTCCGGCGTTTCTCCATCATCAACGTACCCGCACAGCCCAGCTCCACATCATCAGGATGAACTGCCACAGCTAAAATATCTAATTTCATGGATGCAAAGTAACGGCATTTTACTTCTTTTTGCACCCATACATCACCCAAAATGCATTATTTACCGTGCAGCTACGGCTTCAATCTCTATTGCCATATCCGGGAAAGTAAGCGCCTTTACTTCTTTTAGCGTGCAGGAAGGCACTTCCCGGAATTTTTTAAGCTTTGCTGACACCGTATCGTAAATGCCAAAGAAAGAATCAATGGATGTAGTGTAAAAGTTTAAGCTGGTTACATCGGATAAAGCATAACCGCTTTGTTGCAATTGTTGCTCCAGGTTTGCAAAGCACTGTTGCAACTGCTGCTCAATATTTCCATAAACGGGATTACCGGATTCATCGATCATCAACTGTCCGGAACAGGAGATGATGACAGCAGAGCCGGGTACTTTCTGAGCAGATGATTGTTGGGTTTCATGGGCCCAGGGATTTATCATTGTCTTCTTTAAAGGAACAGCTACAGTATCCATTAGTTGGAGTTTTTTGTCGTTTGGAATTTAATAAACGTAAAAATCATGTCTATAATTGTCTTCTTTTACAAGCCAGCGGTATGTTTTGGACAGTCTCAGCTTTCAATGCGTTGCACCAGATATTATCCTGTTCGCAGAATCACATGTCCTCAACCAACCGCAAGTTGTATTCCTAAACGATAAAATTCATAAATTGTATTGTTAAACACATCACAAATAATTATGATCGCCACTAATAAATGATATATGGTTAAAGGAATAACATCTTTTTTAACATGCAGTTTACTGAGCTTGTCTCTATACGCTCAAACAGAACTTTGCGTTGGCGCTTATTTTACAGAGGAGCAGGGACGCAGTTTTTTGCAGGAGCATATTCCTGCCGGGATACACGAATGGAATACACGGGCCCAACTGGTAAAACAACAATTGAAAAAGGGAATGGAACTGGAGACCTGGCCATCCGTTCCCCTGAGCAAGCCTGTTATTCACAGCAGAAAAGTGATGGATGGCTATACAGTAGAAAATGTATTCTTTGAGAGCCTGCCCGGATTTTATATTACCGGTAACCTGTACCGGCCCCTCAAAAAGCAACAGAATTACCCGGGTATCCTCTGCCCGCACGGCCATGGAGACAATCCCGAAGGCCGTTTCCGGGAACAAACCCAAAAGCGCTGCGCCACCCTTGCCAGGATGGGTGCTGTGGTGTTCGTCTGGGATATGATCGGGCAGGGTGACTCCAAACAATGCAGCCATAAGCTGGAAAAAGGACTTAAGCTGCAAACCATCAACAGCAGACGGGCCCTGGAATTTTTGTTATCGCTCCCGGAAGTAAATCCGGAGCAGATAGCCATGACAGGAGAATCCGGTGGCGGCACACAGACTTTTATGCTGACTGCCCTGGATGATCGTATCAAAGTTTCCGTACCCTGCGTAATGGTGTCGGCTCATTTCTTTGGCGGCTGCACCTGCGAGAGCGGAATGCCTGTACACAGGAACGGGAGCTACCAAACCACCAATGTTGAAATTGCTGCACTTACGGCACCACGCCCCATGCTGCTGATCTCCAATGGCAACGACTGGACAAAACATAATCCGGAAGTAGAGTTTCCTTACCTGCAGAAAGTATACGCGCTGCACGGCAAACCATCCAACGTGGAGCTGGTGCACCTGCCGGAGGAAAAACATGACTACGGTCCTTCCAAAAGAAAAGCGATGTATGCTTTTATGGCCAAACACCTGTCTCTCGACCTGAAGCAGGTGATGAATACCAGCGGCGATATAGATGAAAGCCCGTCGGCGGTACTGACACAGGCACAACTGTCGGTATACAATAACGTCCACCCGCTACCCGCCAACGCCGTACAGGGAGATAAGGCAGTGCTGAAGCTGCTGGAAGGGGGTAATGAATAATGTGGAAATTTCATCCGCCTACCGGTACAAGCATCCCGCTTGTGGGGGGAATAAGCCCGGTCTATGATATCTGCCCCCGTCATTCGCCGATCACAACGGTAGCTGTAGCTACGGATGCGATATGAGACATTGACAACCATATGTGTTCCGGCTTCAGTTGATGGAGAGTGGCAGCCGTGCCTTTGGTCAACTGTATACCGGGTTTTCCTTTTTCATTCCTGGTGACAACCACTTCATTGAAGGCGGTACCGTCCTTCCAGCCCGTGCCCAATGCCTTAAAGAAAGCCTCTTTGGCCGCAAAACGGGCTGCATAATGCTGAAACGGGTTGGTTTGTGATTCGCAATAGCTGATCTCCTCGGGTGCAAACACCAGTTCCCGGAAGCCCCGCTCTTTTTCAATGGCCTTTTCTATCCTTGCTACTTCCACTATATCCGTGCCGATACCCCTGATCATTTTTTACGCGTTTTGATCATTTCTATTTGCTTTACAATATATTCTTTTTCGGGGACGGTAGCAATTTCTTTGGTCAGCGCCTGCCTGTAATAATCCAAAGCCTTGTCGTATTGCTGTTGCTTAAAACAATAGTCAGCCGCCAGCACATAGCTATGATAAAACGCCGGGTTGGACGCTACCAGGCTGTCCGGGTTGATCGCTTCTCCTTCTGCCAGCTGCTTTTTATATGTGCGGAAACGCTCAAAGCTGTTGAATTCCGGTGATAATAAAAAGCTGTCAGCCGCTATGGTTCGTGTGCTGTCTGCTACTACCCTGTTCTCATTCATATCCAGGTTAAAGACCCGGTTCAGATCATAGGCTTCGAAAACGCCCAGTTGCCAGGGAGCGGTAGAGACCCATACCAGCCGTTTTTGAGGGTCGAATATAACGGCATGATGAGCAATGAACTGGTTCAAGGCTTTTTCATTACCCATGCCGATATCCGCATCTTCCAGCCCCTTTCTGTCGCGAAGTATGGCTGCCGTTTTTGCCACCGAATTTTTCCCGTTCTGTTCCATCAATTGCTGTAACCGTTGATAGCGATAAGGGGAAGCGCTTTCTTTCATTTGCTCCCGGTTCAATTCCGAGCCTGCCAGTCCCGGGCTCTGAAAATGGTTTGCACACAATATGCGATCCGATTGGGGATCATACACATCCAGGGTATCGGGGGTTTTCTCTATGATCACCGCTTTGTTATCGGCTGCCGACCCTACCAGGAAGGATTCTGCCACGAACATGGTCCTTCGCCTGGCAATGGCCGTGGCCTCTTCAATATTAGCGGCATATTGCAGTATTTCCCGCGCTACCAGCGACACAGGAGTTGCTGACCCGGAGGGCAATCCGGTTTTGGCCGCATTGATGGTTACCGTCAGCCCTTTTTCATTCATACCGGATACCACGCCCACAAATCCGCCCCAGGTAACGCTCATAAACTTATACCCGCTGTCCGGTCTTTCAAACAATACTATCTTATTCTTTGCAAAATTATCCCCCACATAAAAGTCAAAATTCCTGCCGATGATCAGGCTGCTGTCTTCCGAAGCGCCATCCCAGGTACCGAAGGATGTACAGCCCACCAGGGCCATGTTCTGAAGCGCATGCCCTATATCATGGGCCGCATGGTAGTTGAGAATACGCTGGTATTTGGAACCCACAAAATCAAATGCGTCGGAAGCAGAAAGCGACACACCGTAAATTTCCTGCCGGTATTCGTCAATCACATTTTTATCAAGGTGGCGATTGAACCAGCCTATTATATATTTCAAAAAATGCAGGTAGCGTTTAGACGGGATCATTGTATAGATCTGCTCATAAAAATAGTCTTCCTGCGCCACCACCAGTTCCCGGGCCAGTTTTCCATGTGCCACGCCTCTTTCAAAAGCATTCCCCTCCACATACATTTCGTACAATCCGGCATCACTCTTGCGGAACCAGTTGTTGCCTAACGTATATAAGCCGTCTGCATGCTCTCTTCTTTCTATGAATGCGCCTGAAGCGCCCGCAATTTCAGGATCGCTTACCTTGCTCACATACACCAGGTAGCCAAAGCCTAACAGGAGCAGCACCAGCAACCCTGCCAGTATATACAACAACCATTTTCCGACAGTCTTCAGTCTACGCATTTCTTATTTTTTCAACAATATCATCATTACCCAAAATGGTAATACTGGTTAGCAGTGCGCTGATGGTACATCCCAGCACGCCATGCAGGTTTATATTCTGACCTGTGAGGTACAGGTTTGACACTTTGGTTTTGGGCGAAATAAATGTTTTTAAAGGATCTTTGCTGTCTTTGGCTATACCGTATAACGATCCGTCGTAATTGCCGATATAATCACGATAGGTAAGCGGTGTAGAGGCTGTATACGAGTGAATGCACGCTCTTATACCGGGAAAACGTTTCTCCACCTCGTCCAGCAATATTTCAGCTTTGTATTTTTTGAAAGCGGTATAGCTTTCCCCCCTGTCTTCTTCCTCAGAAACGGTATTAAAGGTATGATGCCATGGCTCTACCTCTGCATACCGCATATAGGCAAAAATAGTCATTGCTTCCGCATACTCGGGTGAACGGGAAGAGGGTGGAATAAAGATAGCATACCCCAATGGCCAATTCTCCTCTGTATAGTCCGACATATTCCATATCTCTCCTTCTTTGTGATAGTAATAATTGTGCTTCACATAAGGAAAGCTGTTTTTCTTAAACACCACATGCACTAAAAATGAAGAAGCCGTATTGGTCAGGCTGCTCAATCTTTTCCGGTAAGCCTTCCGGATAAGATCGGTTTGCAGCATATCGATGGTTTTGGCAGGATGCACATTGGATACATAGATCTTACCCTTATACTGTTTGCCGTCTTTTGTTTCTGCGTAAGCCACCCCCTCATTTCCCACGTGCAGCTTTTTCACATCACTATGCTTCAGCACCTCTCCTCCCATATCCCTGAGGTTCCGCGTCAGCCATTTGGCAATCTGCGAGCCTCCGTCTATACATTTCCAGGAGCTTTCTATATAGCTGTTTATCACCAGGGCGTGTACATAAAACGGCGTTTCATCAGCCACCCCCACATACAATGCATTATTGCCCAATAATACGGACTGCAGCTTTTCATTGCTTGTGAGTGAGGTTATAAAAGTCCTGGCGTTGATCCCCAATACTTCGATCTTTTCTTCATACAGCCCTTTTGTCCGCAGGTTATACAACGGGAATTTCCGGCATACTTCCTGCATTTTTTCGCAATAGTCCCGGATGGCTTTTTCTTCTTCCGGGAAATACACGAGCAATTGCTGAATAAAATTTTCATACCCCTGCGCCTGCTTATACACTATCGGATCGTCACCTATCAGGATATGATCGAAACCATCCATATCCATTCGCTGCAGCTTCAGTTTGTCAAAAATCCCCAGGTAACGGAATATCTTGTTAAGGTTCTGTCCTTCATCCAGTCCACCTACATAATGCACCCCTGAATCAAAGATCACTTTATCCCTCGAAAATGTCTGCAGGCTGCCCCCCACCTGCTTATTCTTTTCCAGCACACATACGGAATAACCTTCCTTTGCAAGGATGTTGCCGCATACCAGCCCCCCGATCCCGCTTCCGATTACCACCACATCATACTGCTTCATGCGCTGTTGCGTTATTTTTTATAATATAGATGATATTAGATGTGTATTTTGTTTCATCCACCTCAGTGCAGTCCATATTGTTTTTCACTGCCATACCGTGAATCATTTTCCCTGATAAAAAAGACAATCCATCTCCTGTTGTTTTATTAAACCTGAAAAACCTCGTAGAAAAAAACTCTGTCAGCCTGGTACCTTTATGCCTTTCTTCCAGGTCCTTATTTCCCTCCCGTATCAGCAATATTCCCTGCGGACGTAAAGCCTTCATGGCGTTCTCAATGATCATTTGCTGCTGCGGCTCCTGCAGGTAATGCAGCATATCGGCTATCACAATACCATCGTATTTTTCCATAGGGTATAGGGTAGCGTCTGCATGTTCAAACCGGATGCCTTCATCTTTGCTAAAGCAGTGATTTGCTACAGCGATCTTCTCCTCATCATAATCAATACCCGTAACATCCCTTTCCGGTGACACAAAATGCAACATATGGCTCATAAACCCATACCCGCAACCGATATCCAGCAACCGCCCTCTTTGGGGCAGCAAATCGTGTATAGGCTGGTAGTTCTTCTCCATGCTTACCTTCACACGCATATACCATTCCAGCACCGGCCCTTTGTAAATATAATTATAAAACAATTGTTCGCGATACCAGACCGGCTGTTGCACCGTTTGCCTCAGTCTGTCATATTCTCCCCTGAAGTACCTGCCTGTTAATTTGGCTCTTTCCGCATAGCCTTTGCCAAACCGGTCGTCTTCCGGCGGAATGCGGGGCAGGAACTCAAGTGTTATCTTCCCGTTCTTCACCAGCATATCCCGCTTGGTCATTACATAACCGCTACCATGAATGATGATGGGCAGAATATCCAGTTGCAGCTTTTCGGCTACCAAAAAGGCTCCTTTATGAAATCGCTTCATATTGCCATCCGGCGAACGGGTACCTTCGGGAAAAATTACGATGGAATACCCCTGCTTTACTTTTTCCCGTAGCGCTTCCATATTATCTTCCACGCCGGCAGAAGCTGAGAAATAATCCGCCATCTGCACCACCCACCCCGAAATAGGTGCATGCCGTACCCGGTCATTGGTGAAGAGGATCATTTTGGGATGCAGCATCATCATGAGAAAGTTATCCAGCCCCGATTGATGATTGCAGATGACAACGGCCGGTCTTGAAAAATCTTCTCCAAGAGGGTTGATGATCTCCTTGTCCACGTTAAACATAATGTAGATAAGTGACCTTGAAAATGCAGCTATCACTATATGGAACAACTCTTTTCCCCTTCGTATGCCCAGGGGCGCCAGCTTAACAAGCACAATGCCGATCAACACCAGCAATATGCTGCCGAAAATAAACCAGGCATTTGCAAACAGGGAGCGTAGCCAGCCCATGAAGGTCCAGGGAAAAAGCTTCTTATCCGTTCTGTTGGTAATTAGTATCCTGAACAGGAGGGGTATGCATATCTGAGAGATCACCACCACGCAAAGAATACCTGTGACCGATATTACCGCGATAGAGCGCAATGCAGGATGCCTGGCAAAGATCAGGACGCCCAGACCCGTTAAAGTGGTAACGGCTGATAAAATAATAGACGACTTGAAGGAAGATAGATTTTTTTTACCGGTTTTATACTCCTGCAGCATGCCGTCCATGATGAAAATGCTGTAGTCGTCTCCCAAACCGAATATCAGCGTAGATACAATGATATTGATAATATTGAATTCGATGCCCGTGAGGCCCATAATACCCAGTATCCATACCCAACTGATGAACATGGGTAGAAAAGCGACCAGGGCCAGCTCAATGCGCCCATAGGTAATCAGCAATACCGTGAAAACGAGCAGGGAGGTGATCAGCGCGATCTTTGTGAAATCCACGTTTATCAGCTCCACCAGCCGACGGGTAAGATACTGTCTGTCCAGTACTGTTATACCCGGTTCGTTCTCAAAAGCGGCATATACCTGGCTGTTGTTTTCGAAAGGCACTTTCAAAAGCGTGACCACCGATACGCCGTCATTCGTTTCGTTCACATAATCCCCGAGCAGACCGCTACGCAGTTCCTGCATAGTGGTAGTGTCTACAGGAACATAGTCTGTTTCCAGCAGTGCGGCAAAAGCATGGAAGGCACGGGCGCTATATCCCAGCGTTTTTCCCTGCGTGTTCAGTGTTTCCAGCAGCGCTTTCTTCTTATCTTCCGTCCAGTAACGGTTCCATTTCCCGATCCTTTCTGCCTGCATAGCCCCGGAAAGCAAAAGCGTGGACACCCCGGAATACTGGCTGACAATATTTTTATCCGTTAGTGTATGCACTTCCTTCTCCAGTTGCTCATTCCGCAGCAGGGCTTCTTCCAGGTTTTTACCTTCCGCCACCACGTACACCGATTGTAAGGCAGCTTCATTTATTTTGTTGAGCTTTGCTTCCGCCGCCTTCAGCTTACCGGACATAAAGCTCATATTGTTCATGTCCGATTCAAAGCCCACCCGTTGGGAAGCATAGGCGAAAAACAGGGTCATGGCTATAATGACCAATACGATGTATTTATTGTATTCCGGTCTGAAAGAAGCTACCCGGTCAATCCAGGTGACAGAAGCGGCCACCGGTTTGCCCATCCGGAAGGAGCCTGTAAAATGCGGCAGGAAAATAAGTGAGCTCAAAGCTGCCCCTATAAGACTGAATCCCGCAAACAACCCCAAGTCCCGCAACATTTCCGATGCTGCAAAATTAAGACAGAAAAATCCGCCGATGGTGGTGATCCCACCGATGGTCAGGGGAAACGACAGGTCTTTTATAACTTCTCTTGCATTACCCACATGCCGGTAGTGATTCAGCACATGCAGGGAGTAATTCACTGCTATTCCCAGGATGATTGAACCGGTGCCGATGGCTATAACGGAGATGCTGCCTTTAATAAAGTATATACAGGCTAAGGAAAACAGGGCGCCAAACACCACGGGGATCATCACCAGCAAAGGAGCAGTTACCTTCCTGAAATACAACCCGATGAACAGGACGATAAAAGCTACGGTAATGATCTGTGTCAGCCCCGTGTCCTTTCCCATTTGCTCCGAATTGCCCGCAGACACCGCCGTGGCCCCAAAATACGTGGCTTCCACCGCCGGAAAGGCAACCCGGAATTCCTCTATCAGGCTGTCCAGCCCATGCAGGAAAACCTGGTTTTGCTTTGTTTCGTTGGGTGGATATACCGGGGTGATGAAAAAAAGCAAAGTCTTTTGATCTCTTGTAACAACGCAGTTTTCGTACAGTTCAAAGTTTTCATCATACTGCAACTGCTGCAGCTTTTTTAATGCCAGGAAAGAAATACCCACCGGGTCCTTCGCAATAATATTTTTTAATGCAAAACCTGCGGGAGAGCTGAGAGTCTCCAGGTTAGATCGTAATGTCTGATCAATAGCAGCCGGGGTGATAAGCGTATCAATGGCATGATAATCCTCGTCCGTAAGGTACACAGGCAGGTGATCCTGCACGGTTTCGAACAGGGAAAGTGCCAGGTCATCATCTACCCGGTAGTTAATTGCAGAAACATAGGGCGACAGCTTATTTTCAATTTCTTCCGTAAAAGCATCAGTATAGGCAATTAAGCTATCGGGAGCTGCCGAGCTGTCTGTCATCGATACCATTACGACCAGCTTGTCCATAAACCTGGACTGCGCAAAGACTTCATTGAGTTTTTCTATTCTCTTATCCCGGGGTAGTATAGCGGCGATGTCTTCTTCGAGCCGCAATTGCCAGGCAAAATAACCGGCGCCGGCCAGCAGGATAAAAAAGAGCAGGTACAACAGCCTGGCGCGCTTCCCGAAAAAATCATATATCCCCAAAAAGAATGATCCCATCCTGCTCAGCTATTGATTTTGTTTTTTATGGAATACCAGCAATAGCGCCCAGGTAAGCAGTCCAAAAAACAGGGCCGCTACTACAGCCAGCGTTATGCTCCCATAAATATACTGCGCCAGGTTGCCCTTTACTGCCTCCAGGCTCAGCTCTTTTGTAAAAAAGAGATCACTCCTGCTCTCATTCATCCATACAGCACCCATTTTATAGCTCAGGTAAATGATCAGTGGTATCATAGGCGGTATGCTGATGTTGGCCGCAATGATCACCAGGGCCTTATTCAGCTTCAGCAATACGGAAAGAAAAATAGCCGTCACCAGCTGAAAGCCCCAGATAGGCACAATACCCATAAATACGCCGAACGCCACCGAAAAAACCTTAATACGATTAGGCTCATGCTCACTCAGGATATGTTGCCGGAAAAAACGATGCCTTTTTTCTTTCAGAAAAATGGTTCGGAGAAAATTGCGTGGATAGATGTATAACACGGCCAACAGTACCAATATGGTGTTGAGCACGCTGATCCTGAAGAAGTCTTTAAACGGCCGGAAATGTGAGACCCGCTCTTCTGGAGGCGGATAATATACAGAAACCGGCACATTCACTACCGGAATGCCCTTCCAGGCTGCCCTTACCAACACCTCTATCTCAAATTCATATTTCCGGGAAAAAAAGCGGGTGCCCTCCAGCTTTCTGACCGGGTACAACCTGTAACCGGACTGTGTATCCGGCATCCTTATGCCCGTTTCCATCCGGAACCAAAAGCTGGAAAACTTATTACCAAAATTACTTTTGACAGGTACCGATGACTGGTCCATATTCCGGGATCCTATAATGATGGCATCGGGTATCTTCTCAACTTTATGTAAAAATGCCGGGATATCCTTTGCAAAATGCTGTCCGTCAGAATCTATGGTAATAGCATAGCGATACCCGAGGGAAACTGCCTTTTTGAATCCCGTACGCAAAGCCTGGCCTTTTCCCCTGTTAGGAGTATAGTCAACAAGCACAATCCCTTCCATATTGGTTAATATAGCTGCTGTTTCGTCCGTAGATCCATCATTCACTACAATAATATTATCCGTATACCGCCTTACATCTTCAATAACCTTCCCAAGCGTAGCAGCATTATTGTAGGTAGGGATAATAACGCAAATCTCTAACCGGCTGAATGTTTCCTGATGCTGCATTATTTGTCGCTCGTATTAAATACGCCGCAAAGATAACATGTATGGTGGATTATCCTGAAACGACTACCTGAAAGCGTTTCTAAGTAAAGAGCTATGATACTGCTGAAGAATTGCCCTGATCATGTCTACGGAAGCCGGATCCGCATCCTGCTTTCTGTTGCCTGCAAAGACCGGGTCTACCGCCGGGTCGTAAAAATAAACCACTTCATCTGTATATATGTTGTAACCGGTAACACCGTTAGCATCGATCAACTGGTATATCTCGTGAACATTAGAAATGGAATACCCACCCGCCTGCCGGTAAATTGAGTTTCCAAAACTGAAAAAAGGCTGGCTATAATTCAACTTGTCCAAAATGGTAGGTACCAGGTCAAGTTGCTGGCTGACAACAGGCAATTCCCTGCCGGCAGTATCCGATGGATCGTATATAAAAAACGGTATGTGCCTGTTTTTCAGGTAATGCCAATAAGGGTAGCCCGGCTCCATGGGCGCCGTATGATCGGAAATAAAGAAAAAAACAGTATTGGTAAACCAGCGCTGCAGCTGCATTTTACCGAATAGTTCTCTAAAACAAAAATCCACATAACGAAAGGCATTTAGTTGCGGATCCGGTCCGGAAAACTGCTCCTTCCTGCTATCCGGTATATTAAAAGGGGGATGAGAAGATATATTGTACAATACATTAAAGAATGGTTCGGAGATGGTATCTGTCATCTGAAAAAAATAGTCGAAAAAGAACTCATCGTATATTCCCCAGGTTCCGTCATCCATTTCTTTCCAGTCAGGCAAATTCTCCTTAGCGTAATAATTTTCAATACCCACCATCCTGCACAGCTTGGCAAAATTGAAATGATCGTATTCAGCGCCCAGGAAAAAATTGGTGGAATACCCCTGTTTCCCAAGAATTTTCCCCAATCCCTCAAACGGAATATGATTATAATTGGATACAAAAAAAGGTTCGTGCAAAAACGGCGGTATAGATGCAAGAGCAGCTACGGTCCCTTTAACTGACTCATGCCCGTTTTGATATGCTTGCGTCACCACCAGGCTATGACTGCGCAACGAATCCAGGAATGGCATCACAGGCTGCTGATCGTGCCGTCCGAAAGCAGCTTCGGGCATGCTCTCCAGTAAAAAGATCACTACGTTCTTACCAGTAAAAGGAGCGGATTGTTCATATTTTTTTTCAAGAGGACAAATGGAATGTACCCTGTCCGAATCAAAGTATTTCTTTTCCGTAAGCCGGCTCCTGGTTTGGAGCACTGAAAATATAAAGTTATGGGTAGAATTATTTACAAAAGGCTGTAACAGCGGGTCGAAATACAACAGCGGCGATGCGGGAGAAACCGGACGGTTACCCGGTCCCCTGGCAGCCCAAGCAAAAACAGCGATCAACAGAACAGAAACGAACAGGTGGATATACCACCGGGGATGGATATGCGCTTCGGAGTTCCGGGTAATTCTTCTGAACACTACAAATAACACGATACACAAAACCAGGAAAACAGTCACCAGCCACCAGTATTCCCTGAACAGGCTCCCAAAAGAATGGATGGCATCGGGAATCGCGTATAAAATATCAATAGTAGACCGGCGGCTATTGAATTTGTAATAAAAAAGATCAAGCAGGTTTAGGGCAATAAACGGCAGATTGCTGAGCAACAATACAAACAGTAAAGACCTCTGTCGCCACCTCCCTGGAATTGCCGGCAGTACAAGCAGGTAAAAAAGAATGAAAAAGAAATTGATGTAAATCAGCGAGGAAAGATCAATTACGATGCCAAATGCAATTGCTTTCAACAAAGTGACCGCATTGATCTCAAAAGACTTCAGGTGAAGATACCCGAAAGCCAGTCTCATCAGCGTATACACCGATAATAACACCAGAAAAAGCTGGGCAAGCGCCGACAATTTCTTCATACCAGGCTAACAATTTCAGGAAGAAACTGAAACCAATACAAGTTCCACATCCCTATCATTTATGTATTTAACCAGCTTTTTCATATTCAGGTAGTTTTTATAACTCAATTCCCAGACCAGGTATTTCCTTCCGGGGAAAAACTTTTTCATTTCCTCCAATAGTTCCGCATCGCTGCAGATCCGGGTAATACCGTTTATTTTTTGCAAAACCGAATCAGGCAAAACGTTCTCCACGTTCAACAAGGACCGGAGGGTACCATAATTTATTGCCACAGTATAACCTGCTTTCTGAAAATGGTAAGCAGCATCGCAGTCATAGAATTCCAGAATAGCCTGCCTTTTCAGCAATGTTGTGTCCGGAATATCTTTTTCAAAATCAGCAATGGCCTGAAAAACGTTTTCCCTATCAACACCACGCACATCAAGATACCATTTTTTACCGGTGGTATTAACGGATGCCAGAAAACTTTCCCACGACAATTCGAAGGGTTTCTCATCCGGCCCGGGATGAAAGACAAAAAACTTCCGTAAGCTGTCTATATAAGTAATATCGCTTTCAAACCCTCCAAATGAGGATTCCAGCTGCTGATACTTACTGAGGGAATTAACACGGTGCAACCAGAAAAAGTCGCGGCAATCAGCCCGGAAGCCGGGGCATTCGATCGATTTCAAACGATTCAGTTGAAACCACTGTTTTATCGACAGCCTGTTTACAAGCAACAAAGCTGAGATCAGCAACAAGCCCGGTATCCAGAACATGCTATTTTTCATCAAACAGCAATATAAGTATTTTATGCCCGGTGGAGTTACAAACCTAAATGAATTTGATTATCAACAGATTACAATAAACATTGCGATTAAATTAAGTTATCTCGCACCAAGGGTATACCGAACAACAAAACCAAACTGGGCAGCTTCAAATGCATCGCCAATATCCGGGCGAACAACGAAGATAGTCGGGCGGTAGTCTGCACTGAGATTCAGCGGTATGTTGGGGATCTTCCAGTCAATACCGCCGGTAGGATAAAAGCCGAATCCAAAACCGCGGACTTTACCGTCACTATGAAAAGAGTTGAAAGCAGTCAATCCACCACCGACAAACCAACGCAGCCCCCGAAGCGGAATATCGAAATGGTGCTGATAAGTGCCGGAAACAGACATCGCAAACGGTCTCCTGGTTCTACCGCCGGAATAAAATCCCCGGCTGCCTCCGCCGGCATTGAACTCCAGGGCACCCGCTTCCGTTACAAACCCCTTATACGAAAAAGCCATAAAATCATAATAGGAATCCGGGGCAAAGCGGCCGCCGATCGCATTTTTGTAATCATCCTGTGCCAATGCTGCAGATGATATGATTAGCAAGGAGATGCCGATGAATATCTTCTTCATACGAGGTGTAATTGATTGTAACAAATATAAGACGTTCAATTTTCCTGAAAGTTACAGGTTCCACACTTATGGTTATTTTAGCCTCCAATTAACAAAACCGGACCATATATTCAACATTCATTGATCTCAGCAGCACCGGCAGTTTTTCCACCAGCGGTAAACACGCCTTTCAGTTTCTCTGTTATTCTCGGTATATTTGCCCCGTTCATGTAAATACAATTTGGTTTGGGAAAACATAAGTGGCTTACCGTGATCATTGGCTTATGCTGTTGGGGATCCGTTGCTGCCCAGTCTGACGACAAAAGCGGGTATTACCCGATACTGGCTTCCAACGACCTGGAAAAGATCGACAGTGAAATTGAAAAACAGGAAGCAGGCAACACTATTCAACATACAGCATATGCCGGTGCATTAATGATGAAAAAGGCGGGTATCATCAAAAACCCGGTAAACAAATTAAAGGAGTTTAAGTCGGGGAGGGAAAAGCTGGAAAGCGCCATCAGCAGCGCACCCGACAATGCGGAATTCAGGATGCTGCGTCTTATGACACAGGAAAAAGCACCCTCCTTTTTGGGGTACAATAAAGACATCGAAGGGGACAGCCGGTTCCTCCGGGAGCACTTCAGGTCCCTGCACAACTCCGTACAAAAAATATTGATTGAGTATAGCAAAACTTCCAAATTTTTAAAACCCTCAGACTTTCAGCCATAGATGATGCCAAAAAAAGTGTTAGCTGTTTTTTTTAGTCAGACCGGGCAGATGGAGGATATCATCGACAGTTTTACGTCTGGTTTCCATACGCCGGAGATCGTCCTGGAAAAAGTCCGCATCAACCCCCAGCATCCGTTTCCTTTTCCCTGGACGACCAAAACCTTTTTTGAAGCAATGCCGCATAGTGTGGACGGCGTGCCCGCGGAATTAGCGGATTTTGCCTTCAAAGAACCGAAATACGACCTGATCATTATAGGCTACCAGCCCTGGTTCCTGTCGCCCAGCATTCCCATCAACTCTTTGCTGATGCATCCCCGCTTCAAAGCTGTTGCAGCCAATACGCCGGTGGTCACCATCAGTGGTTGCCGCAATATGTGGATCAATGCACAGGAGAAAATAAAAGTCAGGCTCAAAGAGGCACAGGCAAGCCTGGTGGGCAATATAGCCCTGGTGGACAGGCATGACAACTATACCAGCCTGGTAACGATCTTCTACTGGATGCTGAAAGGCAGAAAAGACCGGAAATGGGGCATTTTTCCAAAGCCCGGGGTATCGGATGCAGACATTGCAGGATGTGCCGCTTTCGGCGAAACGGTGAAGCAGCACCTGGTACATAATGAACTGAAAACGCTGCAACAAAAGTTGATAGCTCAAAAGGCAGTAATCGTGAAGTATTACCTGATGTTCATAGAACGGAAAGCGGGCCGGATCTTTAAGATATGGTCGGGTATCATCCGTAAAAAGAAAAATAAAGGACCCTGGCTTACAGCCTTTAAATATTATATCCTGATCGCGTTGTTTGTAGCTGCCCCGATCATTTTAACAGTCGACGCCATATTCTTTAAACCGTTTTTAGGCAAAAGGATAAAAAAACAAAAAGAGTATTACGAAGGGGTCGATTTAGCCTAATTTGCAATAATATTGGCTTTTGAAAGCAAAAATTCAAAAAATACAATACGAATGTCGTTAAACGAAGTTTATATTACAAAGACGTCTCATTATTTTCCGAACAGCCCTGTGTCTAACGATGAAATGGAGGAATACCTCGGGTATATCAATAACCAGCCATCCAAAAGTAAAAGAATCGTATTGCGTAATAATGGTATTGTGAATCGCTACTATGCCCTGAAAAAAGGGGGAGATATCACCCATACGAATGCGGAAATGGCCGCCGCCTCCGTTAAAGCGCTTTTCGCGGATCCTGCCGTGGAGCTCCCCGCAGTTGACCTCATCTCCTGTGGCACTTCTTCCCCGGATCAGTTGATGCCTTCGCACGGCGTAATGGTGCACGGCCACCTGCCGGAAACCCGGTCTATAGAAGTGGTATCCCCTTCCGGGGTGTGCTGCGCAGGCATGCACGCCTTCAAATACGCCTATATGGCGGTAAAAACAGGCGACAGCCAGCTGGCGGTTGCATCAGGATCAGAAAGATTTTCGGCTTCGCTGCGATCAGACCTGTTTGAAGATGAAGTACATAAGCTGGCAGCGCTGGAAGCTAACCCTTATATCAGTTTTGAAAAAGAATTCCTTCGCTGGATGCTGTCAGACGGGGCAGCTTCCTTCCTGATGAGTCATACAAAAAATGACGGCGGACTCAGCTTACGGGTAGAATGGGTGGAAGGAGTTTCTCATGCCCAATACATGGAACCCTGCATGTATATGGGCGCTGAAAAATCAGATGGGAAATTTAAAAGCTACCTGGACTATACTTCGGAAGAAGTGGCTGAAAAATCGGTTTTCAGCATCAAGCAGGATGTAAAGCTGCTCAGTGAAAATATTATTAAGCTGGGTGGTATCAAGCTGAAGGAAATTTTTGAGACCAAAGGCCTTAAAGGAGAGGATATAGACCATTTCCTGCCACACATGTCGAGCAATTTCTTTAAGCCGAAGATGGCTGAGGGTTTGAAAGAAGTAAATATAGATATACCATATGAAAAATGGTTTGTAAATTTAAGTACAGTGGGTAATGTTGGCGCTGCTTCTGTATACCTGATGGTAGACGAATTATATCACAGCGGAAAACTGAAAAAAGGAGATAAGATTTTCCTGTTGGTTCCGGAAAGCTCACGCTTCTCCTATATGTACAGCCTGCTTACCGTTTGCTGACAATAAGAACCCTGTTTCAATGTAAAAACTCAGCCTGCATGAAAAAGGACGACATCCCCCAGGACAAAGGCGCACTCGGCAGCGAAATTTCTTACGTGGTTGACAAAGACGGCAACTATACCACCGGTGTAAGCAAAGGCTGGGATGTAAAAATAAAGGCACTGGATGTTGCATGGGGGGATATTGAAAAAAAAGTGGCGGATGCACGTACCAGGATACTTAACAATGAAGCCAGCCCGATTTTATATTTTATGGAATTAAAGATAATGGACGTTCCGCTTGTTGCCGGTTATACAGGTTTTTGGCAATGGCAGGTACGGCGTCACCTGAAGCCTTCTGTCTTTGAAAAGTTATCCGAAAAAAAGTTGCTGAAATATGCCGCCGTTTTTGAAACCACCATAGACGAACTCAGGAACCTGCGGCAGGTTTTACTCGGAAATAAACAGCAGGGGTAATGCTTTAATACAAATGCATGAAAATTGATTTTGCACATCACCAGGCAGCCCATTGTGAAAATGGCGTCACCTCCAACCTCCTGAAACACTACGGGATTGAACAGATAACCGAGCCTCTTGCCTTCGGTATGGGATCAGGACTGTTCTTCATTTACATACCCCTGATGAAAGTAAACGGCGGGCCAGCCATTTCCTTCCGGACCATGCCGGGCATGATCTTCAAACGCACCTGCCAATCGCTGGGTATCCCGGTAGTACGAAAAAAATTCTCTTCCCGGGAAAAAGCCGCCCGCTCCCTGGATGAACGCCTGGTCAGTGGTCATCCGGCCGCATGCCAGGTAGGCGTGTACTACCTTCCTTATTTTCCCAGGGAATACCGTTTTCACTTTAATGCACACAATATTATCGTAACAGGGAAAGAGGGCGACAGCTATACTATCAGCGATCCTATTATGGAGGGGCTGGTTACCATGAGCGCTTACGAACTGGAACGGGTGCGGTTTGCAAAAGGCCCGCTGGCGCCGCGGGGACAGTTGTATTATCCCGCGGAAAAAAGGACAGTCACCAATGAGCAGATCAAAAAAGCCATTACCAAAGGTATCAAAAGAAATATCCGGGATATGTTGCATATTCCCGGCAGCATTGCAGGCATCAGCGGGATAAGCTATACCGGAAAAAAGATAAAGAAATGGCGGGATAAGCTGGGACTGGAAAAGTCCAGAAGCTACCTGGCTCAGTTGGTGCGGATGCAGGAGGAGATCGGTACCGGCGGCGGTGGCTTCCGTTTTATTTACGGGGCTTTTTTACAGCAGGCACACGGCTATCATCCTGTTGATGAGCTGATGGATATAGCCGCGCAATTCACGAATGCCGGCGACCGGTGGCGGGATGCCGCCATACAGGCTTCCGGCATCTATAAGGGACGCCTCCAGTCGCAATCTGATTACAATGATATGGGAGATATGCTGGTGGAAATAGCGGAAATTGAGAAAACAGCCTTTCAGCACCTGAAAGAGGTGGTAAAAAAGATGTAGATGGCGCTTCCCATTAACATACAAAATATAAGCTTCACGTATAAAGGCAACCTTGCACCGGCTGTTTCCGGCATCAACCTGGAGGTGCAGCCCGGCGATCGTTTCGGGATATTCGGCCCCAACGGCGCCGGCAAGACCACCCTGATGAACCTGATGACAGGGCTGTTGACATACCAGTCCGGATCCCTGCAAATGTTTGGGCTGGAGATCAGGCAGCACAGCAAAGAGACCAGGAAACTTTTCGGGTTTGTTCCGCAGGACTTCTCCTTTTACCAGGAGCTGAGCCCGGTAGAAAACATGGAGTTTTTTGGCGCCTGGGCCGGGCTGACCAAAACACGGATCCGGCAACGGACCGATGAGCTACTGGCCATACTGGCACTACAGGACGTTCGCAATAAACCCGTCCATAAGTTTTCCGGGGGTATGAAACGGCGGGTAAACCTGGCTATAGCCGTGCTGCACGAGCCCCGGCTCCTCTTTCTTGATGAGCCCACCGTAGGGGTGGATGTACAGACCCGTTACGCCATTATTGATTACCTGAAAGCATTGAATGAAAGGGGTACCACCCTGGTATATACCTCGCATCACCTGAAAGAAGCTGAAGAGCTGTGTAACAGGGCCGCACTGATAGATGCCGGCAGGATCATTGCCAACGACACAATAAAAAATTTACTGCAACAGTTTAACCAGCAAGGACTTGAGGGGCTGTTCCTGCAACTGACCGGCCGGGAATACCGGGATTAAAGCCCCATTAACATTGTATTTTTTATATTTGCTCCGCTTAATCGGTATGTTATGACGCTTATCAGGCTCTTACTGGTATTTTCTTTTGGTATTCTTACGGTTCCGGCTTCCGCCCAATTCAAAAAGTTAAAGAAGAACGAGGTCGTTATCACTTCGATCGTCTCCAGGGAATTTCTGGACAGCATTCAAATGAACATGGTCTGGGTGACCGGCGGGAGCTTTATTATGGGAGATAATATGGGAGAACAGGACGAAAAGCCCGCCCGGGAAGTGGTAGTTAACGGTTTTGCCATGAGCAAGTATCCCGTTACACAACGGCAATGGGAAGTGGTAATGGGCTTCAACAACAGCGAATATAAGTCCTGCCAGGACTGCCCGATAGACAATGTCAGCTGGAAGGATGCCCAGGAATTCATCAGGCGCCTGAACCTGATGTCGGGCAAACATTATACGCTGCCCACGGAGGCGGAATGGGAATATGCCGCAAAGGGCGGGAAAAAAAGTAAGGGATATATCTTCAGCGGTAGCGACAATATTGAAGACGTGGGATGGCATGCCGGCAACGCAGGCAGGAGACCCCATGCTGTCGGAGAAAAAGCCCCCAATGAACTGGGGTTGTATGATATGACAGGCAATATGTGGGAATGGTGCCAGGACAAATACGGCAGGTTTTATTACGAAGAAAATATTAAATACAGCCCCGAAGGTCCAAAGGACGGCGCAGGGAGGGTTAGAAGAGGCGGCTCCTGGTTCACTTCAGCCAAAAACTGCAGAACCTCGTCCCGCAGCAATGTGAATGAAGATTATAAAGACAACAGCGTTACGATCCGCCTGGCACAATACCCCAATTAACTTATTGGCAGCCTGTTCCCGGAAAGCTCCTATTCAGATTTAGCGGTTCGCTGGATTTGCCGGCCTTAATCGATTGTAATGTTCGATTGGGGGATCTTCCGGTCTTTTCACCCGGTGTCCCAACTGGTCGCAAAGTCTTTTTATTTTTTGCAATACAAACCACCGTCCTGACGGGACGGCGGGAGAAAAAGACTTTATGTCATCATATGAGACGAACCATCCACAAATAAAAAAAACACACCATCAGCAATCCATATCTGACACCATCATTAAGGTCATTATTGCATTATCCTGCCAGGATATCCTTCCCGAATCCCGGTCTGATAAAACGCATAAAAGAAAAGGGCATCCCGTTTATGCCGTCTCGTCTTCTACAGCAGCATCCGGCGCGTTGGTTTTCACAGAAGCAATACCGTTGTCGCGGCTGGAAGCGCTCTCGTACATTTCGCTGGTGCCGATTATCTGCCCGTTGGTTGCTTTCAGATTAAAATACTCTTTGTTGTTGGCAGAAGTCTTTTTATCAAACTTACTGTCGTCCTGTGAGTTTTTTTTCACGGATTCAATGCCTTTCAGGCAATTCGCTTTTGTAGTATACCCTTCACTCGTCAAAATAACCTGTCCGTTTGTTGCTTTCAGGTTAAACTGGAATTCACCGTTTTTCCTTTTGGAGATGACAAATTTTCCCATAGCTGTTTTTTAAAAAGTTATTAATTGGGAGTAGTGTTTCCAAATATATCCAAAAGCTGTTAAATATCCAGCATCAGGCAGCATAATTAAAACTGACCAAAAAGGTCGTCATTGCGGTTCGCCGCAACAGAGAAGCAATTTACAACACCTCACTTTCATTACACAACCGTATTGCTTCGGTCATCCCCTCTCCGCAATGACGTTTAAGAACCTTTTTGATCTCCCCACAGGTTATACTGCCATTTTACTCCTGCCGGGCACCGGGCATTACCAATTCGGTCAGTTGCACTTCGGACACGTACCTTTTAATGCCGTCCTTGTCCGTATACGAGCGGTTGACCAGTTTGCCCTCCACGATCACCTCTTTTCCTTTATCAAGGTATTGTTCTGCAATTTCCGCCAGCTTTCCCCATGCCACCAGCCGGTGCCATTGCGTCTCCGTTACCCGCTCCCCTTTGGTGTTGCGGTATACCTCACTGGTGGCCATGCTGAAGGTTGCCATTTTTTTTCCTGATTCGGTACTCTTTACTTCTGGTTTGTTACCCAGGTTTCCAATCAGTTGCACTTTGTTTTTTAATGCATACATAATGTTTCGTTTTGTGTCCGCCGGGCGGACGGTTAATGGTTTTGTTATTTCAGTCAGTTGTTAACAGTTGACGATACAAAGATGCATGTCCGGAAAGCCGATAGCCGGAGATTAAACGCTTCTACCCGGATATACCCGTGTATAAACGTTTACACACGGATATTTTTCGTATCTTTTCTCCTGAAACCTAACAACTTAGCCTATGACACAGCAGAAAAACACTCCTTCCTGTTTACAATGCGGAAAAACGATCAAAGGCAGGATCGACAAAAAATTTTGTGACGACTATTGCCGCAATGCTTACAACAATCAGCTCAAATCGCAGACTAATAAACAGGTGAGAAGCATTAACCTGGCGCTCATTAAAAACCGGCGTATCCTGGAAAACCTGTTACCCGACGGAGAAAATACAGTCAAAACCAATCGCGAAAAGCTCCTGAAACAGGGGTTCCGGTTTTCATACCACACCCACCTGTATACCACCCGAACGGGTCGCACGTACACCTATTGCTATGACTACGGTTACCTGCTATTGGAAAATGACTGGTACCTGATCGTGAGAAAAAAAGAAGAATGACGGTTTGCAGGTCGCAGGATGCAAGTGGACAGTGATAAGTAGATAGTGGAAAGTAGTAAATCGCAGGTCACTCGTTTCAAGACGCAGGTCGCAGGTAGATTGCCACTCCGAATCTTCGGAGAGAAATCGCACCCTTTGTGATTCTTTGAGCCTTAGAATCTTGGTGGCTCTATTTTTGAACCACGGAGTCACCACGGCACAAAGAATGCACAATGCTATTTCTTCCCTTGGTGAAGCTTCGTGTCTTTGCGACTCTGTGGTTTAAAGCTCCTGTTGCAGGTAGATTGCCAAATCATAGATCAGGGATCCAATATCAGCAATCAGAAATAGCGGGTTGCGGGAACGGCAACTTGCATTAAAGTCGGGAAAAGCTGTCTTTCAGTACCCCGATCAGCAGGTCGCAATCCTCTTTTGTAATGACAAGAGAAGGGCGCATCGTCAGGATATTGCCTTCAATTACTTTCAGAGCTACCCCCTGTTCCAGGCAGTGGTACATAATTTTTTCTGCTTCTTTTTCTGCTCTTTCTTTGGTTGTGCTATCCAATACCAGGTCTATCCCTATATGCAACCCCTTGCCGGCAACGTTCCCGATAATGGGATATGATTTTTTCAATTCGTTAAGCTCATTCATAAGATATTCGCCCAATTCAAACGAGTTATGAACCAGGTTATGGGCTTCGATATAACGGATCCCGGCCAATCCGGCGGCACAGGAAAGCGGGTTTTTCTCGTGTGTAAAGTGCCCTATAGAGCGGTGCTGCAGTATATTGTACTTTTCCCGGGTAGCTATACCCGCCAACGGCAGTATGCCGCCGCCAAGCGATTTACCCATCACCAGCACATCCGGTGTCACAAAGTGTTCACTGGCAAACCATTTACCCGTTCTGCCAAAACCTTCAATGATCTCGTCAAAGATCAGCAGGATACCATATTCATCACAAATTTTCCGTACCTCCTGCCAATAGTACAGTGAGGGTACCACAGGCGTGGCAGAGATAGGCTCCGCGATAATGGCAGCCACGTCAGGGTTACGTTTCAGGATGGTTGTGATCTGGCGAAGGTATTCATCATCGATCCGCTTTTGATCCGTAAAGCCCCAGGGGTTCCGGTAGTAGTTCGGGAACTCTACGTGAAAGGCACCGGGTACGAGAGGCCCCTGGCCGTTGGAAAAATGCTCTTCTCCCCCTACCGAAGATGCCTGGAACCCGTTGCCGTGGTAGGAATCCCAGAAAGAAATGGTTTTCCATCTGCCGGTTACCTGCTTGGCCAATGCGATCGCCATTTCAATAGCCTCTGAACCACCCGGACAAAATAACACCCGATCCAAACCCGCCGGCGTGATCTCCACCAGCTTTTTAGCCAGCATAATAGCGGGTATATTGGTATAACGGCGTGGGGTAAATGCCAGATGTTCCTGTAACTGACGAATAGCTGCCTGCATCACTTCCGGGTTGGAAAAGCCGGCATTGTGTACACCGTTGCCATGCAGATCCAGGTACTTTTTTCCCTGCAGGTCATAGATATATGCGCCTTCGGTTTTGGAAAGCACATTCATAACAGGTGTAGACAAGGCCTGGTGCAGAAAATACTTCGCATCCTCATTGATCCAGTGGAGTGTTTCCTTATCAAGATGCCGGGTGTATTCATTTCGTGCCATACTGGCGTTATGATCTCCCTGTTCAGTTGAAATTTTTGTCGTTTGTGACATATAGGAAGTTTAGTATTTATAAATTATATTTCATATTACTAAACAAAAATACTAAATCATAATATAGGTGGATACATATGCAAGCAAAATATCATAAAAAAAGCCGGTTGATCTAAAGACCAACCGGCTTACTATTTCAAATCTGCGTACACAGTTAATGTGCCGCAGCCGCTTTGTCCACTTTCACATTTTTCTGCCAGAAGAAGAAGATAATGAACAGCAGCACCAGTATGGCAGGGAAAGCTACCATTTTGGAAAGTGTTGCCTGTCCGGCAGCAAGCTCAAGCGCGGGACCGGTAAGTCCTTCAGCCGCTTTAGCTGCTTTATCGGCATCTATCCATCCACCGATAATGGGTTGGAAAATAGCAGTTGAAAACATACCTACACCACCTACTATAGACATCCCCAGCGCACCGCTCAGGGGAACCCTGACAGCTACAACGCCTACCATGGTAGGCCAGAAGAAGCACACACCCATTGCAAAGAATATAGCCGCTACATAAGCCATTCCACCGGTAACCGTACTGAATAAATAAATACCAATAAGCGTGAAGATGGCGCCGAATAACAGTACGCCTGTTTGACCCAGGGCTTTTGTAACCGGGCCTCCGAAATATCTTCCCACAGCCATTAACCCGGTAACCAATGCCAGGATCAGCATCGGGCTTGCACCACTATTGCTCATAATCAGACCTACCCACTGCTGTGGTCCGAATTCGGAAATAGCGGTAAGCGCCATACAAACAAAAATGAAAATATAAGTGGGCGTCAACATCGCTTTAAAGTTTTGGCCGATAGACGATACCCCTGCCACATGCGGCTGTGGAAATGCTTTTCCGTAAAACAGGATGGCGTAAATGATCGTCGGGATCATGGTTATCCACATCTGTGCCTGCCAGCCCAGGTTGGCATCTGTCATGAACTTCGAAATGAGGCTTCCCAATACGATACCACCGGGGAACCACATATGGAAGCGATTCAGCATTTTATTCACTTTATTACCTTCATACATGTCCGCAATCATCGGGTTACAGGCAGCTTCCGTACACCCGTTACCAAAGCCGATAAATAAAGTGGAGACCAGCAGGGTAGTATATCCACCGGCAAATATGGTAGTCAATATCCCGATGGTGTGGGTAATAAAGGCGATCTGCATGATCCTTTTAGGACCTACCGCATAATAAAAAAGTCCCCCAAGGATCATCGAAATAGGAAAGCCGAGGAAGAACATCTGGTTGATAAAGCCTAACTGTGTTGCAGTAAGTCCGAATTTTTCTCCGAGTTCCGATAATATTCCTGCCCTTATACTGAAAGTAAAGGCAGTGGTAATCAGGGCAAAGCAACTTCCGTTAAAGAGAGCGCTTCTGTTAATGTTTGCGTTCATTAAATTACAGTTTTGTAAAGGTTTTAGAAATGATTTAGAAAAGCTTTTGAAATGATTTATACAAACTGGAAATTAGTCAAAAAAATGGTTGCAACAACACGTAAGAGAAAATAAATCACTCAATTTTTAAAAAGTCAATCGGTATTATATAATGCAGTTGTTTAGCAGTGGAGATTGCACCAGCTATTTGGAAAAAGCCGCTGCACGGGTATTTCAAAGGAATGTGTCATCAATCATTTGTGTAACCGGCTTTCTTCGTGTATCGAAAACTATACTAAATTATAAGCCGGTTATATTATTTTACCATCTTTCATATGCAACACTCTGTCGCTCATTTTTGCCAGCTCTTCGTTGTGCGTAACGATCAGGAATGTTTGCTGCAATTCGTCTCTCAGCTTAACGAATAACCGGTGAAGCTCATACGCATTGGCAGAGTCAAGGTTACCGGTCGGCTCATCTGCAAAAACAATATCCGGGTTGTTGATCAGGGCGCGGGCTATAGCCACCCGTTGCTGCTCTCCCCCGGATAAGGCGGCAGGCTTGTTGTCTACGCGTTCTTTCAATCCAAGTATTTCCAGTAGTTTCCGTCCGCTTTCTTCCGTTTCCTTTTTCTTTCTGCCAGCCAGCCAGCCCGGGATACAAACATTTTCCAATGCGGTAAACTCCGGCAACAGGTGATGGAACTGGAAAACGAAACCCATATGCCGGTTCCTGAATTCTGCCAGTTTCTTTCCCCCGAGGTTATCTATTCTCTGTCCTTTAAGCGTAATAACGCCCTCGTCCGGCCGGTCCAGGGTACCGATGATATGCAGGAGAGTACTCTTTCCGGCTCCCGAAGAACCGATAATACTTACGATCTCCCCCTGCCTGATATCCAGGCTCACTCCCTTTAAAACCTGCAAATGGTCATAGGACCGGGTGATATTTTTGGCTGACAGCATACTTTTTACATAAAATGAACGGCAATATAAACAATTCAGCGGCACCTGACCGATTAAACAATAAAGGGCCGGTTTACCCGTTCAGAAACACCTGTGAATAAGTGAATTTGGAAATTACATTCTAAACTTTACATTTGCGGAAAATTTGGGGCTTCTGATATGTTTGCAGCGGCTTCGCTTTTGAGGTTGTACCGATTTTTAAACATCAATAAAAAGAAGTAAATGTTCTGGACACTTGAATTGGCATCCTATCTGGAAGACGCACCCTGGCCTGCTACAAAGGATGAGCTTATTGATTACTGTATCCGCAGCGGTGCGCCTATTGAGGTAATCGAAAACCTGCAGGAACTGGAAGATGAAGGGGAGATTTACGAAGGTATTGATGATATATGGCCGGATTATCCGTCGCAGGAGGATTTCTTCTTTAATGAAGATGAATATTAAGTAACAAACCGTATGTCACCGCCTTTCAGGCGGTTTTTTATTTTTCGCTGCTCTTTGCTATAATATCCATCTGTGCAGCGGTCGGAAAAGATAATTGTACCTTTGCAGCAGGTGCAGCAAACATACGATCAACATATAGAAGACATCCTGATCAGCCGGAAGGTGCAACCCACCGCCATGAGGGTGCTGGTGCTTGACTTCTTGCTGAAGCAAAAAGCAGCAGCATCTCTCAGCGATATAGAAGGCAGCTTTGCCCGGTCGGACAGGGTGACCATCTACCGGACATTAAAGACTTTTGAGAAAAAGGGGTTGATCCATTCCATACAGGATGGGGCAGTTACTAAATATGCTATTTGTCAAAACGATTGTAACGGGCAGTCCCACCAGGATACCCACCTGCATTTTTACTGTACCCGTTGCAAAGAAACGGTTTGCCTGCCGGCGGTAAAGATCCCCGGCATTACAGTACCCGGAAACTATATGATAGCTGAGCTAAGTCTTATTGCCCGGGGTGTTTGCGGGAAATGTTCCGATGGATGAAACAAAAAAAGCATCAGGCTTAACTATATTCCTGTTCGCACAGTTCAACAAGTTTAACCCGATGCTCTATAAGACCGCTTTCATCTTCTGACGAACTTCCGCGATCCCTTTTTGCTGGTTTTCTGTTTCCAGTTATTCAGCAATTATTGTTCTTTAAAGATACAACATTTAAAAGCAGTTTTCCAAATTTATTTTTGCCTGATATGCACAATATCTGCACGTTATTATACACAAAAAAAGCAGGTGTATACAGGTTTAGGGAGACGTTATACACAGACTTCAATGATCAGGAACGCATATTTTCGTATTGCAGGGGAATGCCCAGCTCCCAGCCTTTGGAAACCTGGATGATCTCCTGCAGGTCATCGATCTTTTTGCCCGTTACTCTTATCAGGTTGTCATTGATGGAAGCCTGTACCTTAAGACCGGAGTCTTTTATCTGCTTTACTATTTTCTTGGCATCCTCCTGGGATAACCCGTTCCTCACCGACACTTCCTTTTTCCATACTTTTCCGCTTTGTCCGCCTTCCTTCGACGTGTCAAAAGCCTCCGGCGAAATGCCCTGCTTGTGAGCCCGGCTGATCAGTACGTCGGTCAACTGCCCCATTTGCATTTCACCATCCGTTTCCAGGCTGATCTTAAAATCTTTTTTATTCAGTTCAATTACCACATGCGAATCCTTAAAATCAAAACGGTTGGTGATCTCTTTACGGGTCACATTCACGGCATTATCCAGCGCCTGGATATCAACCTTGCTTACAATGTCAAATGATGGCATAGTCTCCTGTATTTAAAACAAATGTACAAAAGCTATATCAGATGCTTTTTAAAAAAGCTGATAGTTCGCTCCCACGACAACCGGGCGGCTTCCTCATCATACCGTGGAGTAGAATCGTTATGAAAGCCGTGGTTAACACCGGGATACATGAAAGCGGTATATTCCTTTTTATTTTCCTTCAATGCTTTTTCATATGCCGGCCACCCTTCATTTACACGGGTATCCAATTCTGCATAGTGCAGCATCAGCGGCGCTTTTATGGCAGGTACCTGCTCAGACGGCGCCTGCCCGCCGTAATAGGGTACGGCGGCAGCCAGGCCGGGTAGCTTTACAGCCATCATATTCGAGATCCACCCCCCAAAGCAAAACCCGACCACGCCTACCCTGCCATTACAAAATTCATGCTTGGAAAGGTATTCAAAGGCAGCAATAAAGTCTTCCAGCATTTCATCCCTGTTCCGTTTACTTTGCATGGTGCGCCCCTCGTCATCGTTTCCCGGGTATCCGCCCAGCGGCGTCAAAGCATCGGGTGCAATGCTGATAAAGCCTGCCAAAGCCGCTCTCCTCCCCACATCCTCAATATATGGATTCAACCCCCTGTTCTCGTGCACTACCACCACGCCGCCCAGCTTCTGCTGATTACCTTTCGGCATCGACAAAAGCGCCCTGATCGTTCCCCCGCCTTTGGGTGAGGGATAACTGACATAGCCACTGCTGATGGACGGGTCATCCTGCGGCACCTGCATCCTGCTTTTATAATCCGGCATCAAAAAGCCCATCAAAGCCCCCACGGTTACTCCACCTACCGCATATGCAGACAGCTTTTCCATAAAATGACGCCTCGACAAACGATTATGCGCATAGTCATCATACAGGTCAAAAACCTCCTGTTTTATATCTTCTTTCTTAATTTGTGGCATAAAATATGGTATTGATGCATTGTAAATTTAACATTTTTACCTTATCCTTACATTTACGCTTTTCCGGGAGTAATATCATTGACATATAATAACTTTTACTGCTATATCGCACTGATTTACAAAACCCTATTTCAGTAAGTTGAAATTGTAATTATCTTTGCAACCAATTTTATTTAGGCATGTAGCGCTCAGGAACAATAAAGTTATTAAGTAGAAGTTTTACACATTATATTGTTTACTGTATGTACTCTTTCTATCCAAACCTTTTTAAACAACTCTGGAAAAGGTATTTATGTCTTACAAACGTGTGAGCAAGAAAGGCGAAGCCGTAAATAATTACAGAGTATTTGTAACAAAAAAATGGTATTCAAATACTTAGTACTTATTAATCACCATATATGTATACATTACGAATCATTGCAACTGTATTTTTTTCAGCCGTACTTTTAGGGTCCTGTACCGTGGGGAAGCAGTTGCCTTACCTGCAGGACGTAAACGACACCACCAGGATACAGGAGCTGAGATTAGCCGCTTTTGAACCCCTCCGGCTGCTGCCGGACGATCAGGTTCAGGTAACTATTACCAGCAAATCTGAAGAAGGCACCGCCATATTTTCCATGATGGGCACTGCTATTACTTCCGGCACCACTAACCAGGCGGCACAAAATGTGTATACCATTAACTCCAACGGGGATATCAACATGCCGCTGCTGGGAGAACTGCATCTCGGAGGACTGACGACCGAAGAAGCAAGGTTAAAAGTTGAACAAGAAGCAATACAATATTTCAAGGATGCAAAAGTAGGATTGAATTTGATGAATTTCCGGGTGACCGTGATGGGGGAAGTAACCCGTCCCTCTACCCTGCAGGTAGCGGGAGAAAAGGTAAATATTCTTGAAGCCATCGGGATGGCAGGTGACCTTACCGTTTTTGGAAAAAGATCCACCGTAAAAGTGATCCGGAAAAACGGGGATAAAGTAGAAGTGGGTCATATAAATCTCAATAATAGCAAACTTTTAACTTCGCCATTTTATAACTTACGGCAAAATGATATCGTGTATGTAGAACCATTCCCTCGTAAAGCAGCAGCCGCAGAAACATCACTGGCAGTAATACCGATTGCCATCAGCGCCCTGACCCTGGTTATATTAGCCATCAGGTTCCTGTAGGCTAACTAGTCAGATAAAAATTTCAGATTCAATAAAAACAGAATAAGTGCAAACATCTCAGTCAAATACTCAGCAACGGATAAAAAGTGGGCATAGTTCTCAGGAAGATACATTCAACTTTCAGGACTTCATATTTAAAATAATTGCTAACTGGCGCTGGATGGCAGCATTTCTGATTTTATGTCTTTTATCCGCATTTTTCTATCTACGATATTCTGCTCCGGTATATAAGGCATCCGCAAAAGTGATGATCAGGGATGATAAAAAAGGAGGCGGCGGATTAGATAATATATTGCTCAAAGAACTGAACATTCAACCCTCCTCACAGTCTTTGGAAAGTGAAATAGAGATATTGAAAAGCTATGATCTGATTGAATCCGTCGTTTTTCAGGAACAACTGTATGTAGAGATGAAATCAAAAGGAAGGATCGTGGACAGGGAGACATTTGCTAATGAGGCCCCGGTATTCTTTACTTTTGCTAACCCCGATACTGTAACAATACCTGTCACATGGAACCTGAAGCAAACCGATGAAGGCAAATGGTATATTGTGCACCATGGCGAAGAAGATCCTCTCTATCTCACACCTGGAAAATGGTATATTATCAACGGACTGACTTTCAGGGTCACGCTTAATTCTGCGTATGCGGAGAACCCGGATGCGGGTCATGACTCCGATCACGAGTATGTAGTCACGATCTTACCTATAAACTTTGCGGTAAATAATTTCTTACAATCGTTAAGAGTGGCTGAAATCGGCGATGCATCCTCTATTGTATCATTAGAAATGACGGGGTACAATATGGAAAAGGCCAGGGCCTCCCTGAAAGCGCTGATTGACATTTATACAACCCAGGGACTGGAAGATAAAAAAAAGGTCAACACCAATACACTTGATTTTCTGAATGAACGGGTGGCGCTGGTGGAAAGAGAACTGCAGTCAGTAGAGGGGCAGGTGGAAAGATTTAAAAGAGACAGGAGAATTACCGATATCAGTACGGAAGCGCAGCAGTATATCCAGCAAACCCAGGTGATAGATCTACAGAAGGCTGAACAACAAACACAGTTGAGCATCCTGGAAGGGCTGGAACGGAAAATACGGACTGAACAGCAGGATCCCAAATTAGTGCCCTCCACAGTAGGGATAGCAGAACCGACGCTTTTAACCCTTATTCAGCAACACAATGAACTGGTGCTGGACAGGGAAAGAAGAATGCAGAACTATGGACCCAAGAACCCTTTGATCATTGACATGGACAATAATATCGCCAACATACGGCAAAGTATGCTGTCGAATATAAATACCCTGAAGACCGGGTACAGAACCGCCCTGGGTGATATTACAAGGCGGGAAGCCAGTCTGGCGTCAAAGATCAGCACAATACCCAGCATTGAAAAAAATCTGGTTGAAATAAACCGGGATCAGAACGTAAAGCAGCAGTTGTATCTCCTGCTGTTACAAAAAAGGGAAGAAACCGCAATTACACTTGCTTCAACGAATGTAGATACAAAAATTGTTGAAGCCCCCAGGAGTATTGGTAAGATCAGTCCCAAAACCGCGATAGTGTATGCTATTGCATTAGGTTTAGGCCTTTTATTTCCCATTGGTATTATTTATCTCAGGGATATACTGAACGACAAAATTGAAAGTAAGCTTGAGATTGAGGAAAAAAGCCAGGCGCCTCTGCTTGGCGAAGTTTCGTTTTCCAATAAAACAGATTCTCCTATTGTTATTACAAAAGGCAGCAGATCGGTTATCGCTGAGCAATTCAGGGTTATTCGCACCAATATCAGCTTTACGGGTCGTGGAAAGGAAAACGATGTCATCCTGGTCACTTCTCACAGACCCTCGGAAGGTAAATCGTTTACCAGCCTTAACCTGGCAGCAAGCTACGCGTTGCTGAACAAAAAAGTGGTGGTGCTGGAGTTTGACCTAAGAAAGCCAAGATTGCGGCAAAACCTGAACATTAAGGTCGATGCGGGTATCAGTAACTTCCTGAACGGGTCTTCCGACCTCGATAGCATGTTAAAGGAAGTGCAGGGATTTGAGAAAAACTTCTGGCTGCTGGGCTCCGGTCCTATCCCTCCCAATCCTGCTGAGCTGATACTTGGCGACAGGATGAAGGAACTGATCACAGAGCTGAAAAAAAGGTTTGACTACATCATTTTCGACACACCGCCATATAATCTTGTAACGGACTCGTCCTTGTTGGCCGCCTACGCTGATCTCAGCATTGTAGTACTCAGGAGCGGTTACACATTCAAGTTTGTGATCAATGAGATCAATCGGAAAAAAGAGGAAAATCCTGATCAGCCCCTGTACACCATACTGAACAGGGTAAATGAAAAAAACAGGTATGGCGCTTACAGAAGCTACGGGTATGGGTATGCTGAATATTTTGACACCCCGGAGAAAAGAAGCTTTTGGGAAAAACTGCTAAAACGATAATATCAATCATGTTTTCAGTCGTAATCCCGCTTTATAATAAGGAGAACAGCATACAACAAACCCTGCCGAGCGTTTTATCCCAGACGTTTACAGACTTTGAAGTATTGGTTGTAAATGACGGCTCTACAGACAACAGCAGGCAGGTGGTAGCATCGTTCGATGATAAACGGATCCGGATAATTGACAAGCCCAATGGCGGCGTATCAAGCGCCAGGAATACAGGGATCGCTGAAGCCAGGTACGAATACATTGCATTTCTTGATGGGGACGATCTGTGGGATAAAGAATTCCTGGCTGTTATTGCCGGGTTGATCAAAGATTATCCCGAAGCCGACGTTTTTGCCACAGGCTACTCCTGTAACAGTGCGCCGGATGTGGTAATGTATACGCTGGGGGTGAAAGAAAGAGGCATTATAAAGGACTATTTTAACCTGGTTTATCAGGCGCCTGTCATGCATGCTTCTTCAATATGTATCACAAAAAAAGCATTTCAAAAGGCCGGTATATTCAATGAAAACATTACCCATGGCGAAGATTACAATATGTGGGACAGACTGGGGCGGTTTTGTACCATTGCCGCCACCCCGGAAGCAATGGCCAGCTACCGGGTAGATACGGAAAACAGGGCCATGCCTATTCTGCCCGCTCCCGAAAAACTATGGCTGTATCACGTAGACCTATTATCGATAGAAGGAAAGTCCATGAAAAAATACTATTCGAGGTATGTAAGAAGGGCAGTTCTCCGATATATGGTCGCGGGTAAGTACCAATGGGGCTTCCGGTTGATACGCAAAAGCCCGTATGTAAGCTGGTATTCTTATTTCCTGATATACCAATACAAAGATTTTAGCGTTTTATTTAAAAAAATAACGAACCAAAAAATAAAATAAATATGTCTTTCTTCAGCAAAGTCCGTTGAAAGACAAAAATCAAATAAGTATGTTAACTTTGCGTCGTAACTCAATTTAATGAAAAAAATAGCTATTGCCGGCGCAGGCGGCTTTGCGAAAGAAGTATATCTGATCATCCGGGAAATAAACAAAATTCAGCCCACCTGGAATTTTATCGGCTTCTTTGACGATAAAGTGAAGAAAGGAAGGCTATATCTTGAATATGAGGTGCTGGGTGTGATCAAGGATTTAAATGCCTATCCGGATGATTTAAGCGTAGTAATTGCAGCGGGAAAATCAGACAATACAATTTCTATCAAAAGTCAACTGGTATCCGATAAATTGCATTTTCCCAATCTCACCCACCCTGCCACTGTCATACATTATGAATCGTTGGAAATAGGGTTTGGAAATATTTTCCAGATCCATAGTTTTTTATCCGCTGATAACAAAATCGGCAATTTTAACATATTTAACGCCGGGGTGAAAATAGGGCACGATACCATTATCGGTAACTACAATATTTTTGGCACGGGGGCACTCATTTCCGGAGGAGTGAAAATAGGAAATGCCAACGATTTCGGCATCAGTTCCGGCGTTTTGCAATACAAAAAAATAGGTAATAACAATACCATTTCTCCGTTATCGATGTTGTATCGGTCTATTAAAGACGATGGGCATTACCTGGGAAACCCGGCTATGCCAACCGGACTTTAACGATGCCACAGTTTATAACACAAAAAAATCATACACTATGGACAAAAACGAGTTCCTGAAAGCATTTGCTGACCAGTTTGACGAAACAGACCCGGCGGATATTACACTGTCAACCCCCTTCAAAAACCTGGGCGAATGGAGCTCAATGGTAGCTTTAATGGTGATAGCAATGGTGGATGACAATTATAGCAAGAAAATCACCGGTGCCGATTTAAAGAATTCGGTAACAGTGGAAGATTTGTTTGAAGTGGTTCAATCCAAATAATACCGTCACCGTACGGACTCTTATGTAAGAAATGGCAACAAATCCTTTTAGCTTAGAGAACAAAACAGTGGTGGTTGCCGGAGCATCTTCGGGCATCGGACTGAGCATTGCAAAAGCTATTGTTCAGTGCGGAGGGAAAGTTATCGGGTTAGCCAGAAGAGAGGAGAAGCTCCGGGAAATGGTAGCAGAGTTGGGAGAGGAAAACGCTTCCTATATAAAAGCGGATCTTACAAAAGACGAAGACATTCAGCAGGCCGTGCATATGCTGCCGGAGATCAACGGCTATGTACATGCAGCAGGCATTTTGTCGTACCAGCCGTTAAAGTTCATCAAAAGGGAACTGCTGGACGAGGTGATGAACGCCAACTATTATTCTGCTGTACTTACACTTTCAGAACTCATTAAACGTAAAAAGATCAGGCGAAACCTGTATTCTTCCATCGTACTCATATCTTCTATTTCCAACCAGGTAGGCAGCAAGTCCCTGCTGGCATATTCCTCCAGCAAAGGAGCCATGTCTGCTGCGGCAAGGGTAATCGCTTCCGAGCTGGCTATTCAAAAGATCCGTGTTAATACACTGGAGCCGGCAATGGTCAAAACCGATATTGCCACCCAGGCAACAGAGGTACATTCGGCTGAAGCCATTGAAAAAGATGCAGCCTCTTACCCGTTTGGATATGGCCTTCCCGAAGACGTAGCGTACTGTACCGTATTCCTGCTTTCCGATGCTTCCAAATGGATAACAGCACAAACCCTGACACTTGACGGAGGATGGCGAACTATAGTATAAGTAAAAAATGAAATCATGGCATTTCTCCATAACAAATATGTTTCCATAACCGGTATCAGCGCATGTGTACCGTCTGCAAAAAAAATTAACGCGGAGAACACAAACTTTTCCGCAAATGACATACAGGCATTTGTAAAGAACGTGGGTGTAGAAGAATACCGGGTGGCAGAGCCGGATGTCTGTACTTCCGACCTGTGTGTTGCCGCAGCCGAAAAGCTGATCTCGGATATGAATATCAACCGGGAAGATATCGGCATCCTGGTCTTCGTTTCCCAGACACCGGATTATCATTTTCTTCCCAATACTGCCTGCATTTTGCAGGATCGCCTGCAGCTCAGCCAGGAAACCCTGACTTTTGATGTACCGCTGGGATGCAGCGGTTACGTTTACGGCTTAAATATCATAGCCTCCTATCTGTCGTCCGGGCAGATTAAAAAAGGCTTGCTGCTGGTAGGTGATACCGGCTCCAAAACAGTAAACGTGAAAGACAAAAGCGCCGCTATGTTATTTGGCGACGCCGGGGCCGCCACCATACTTGAATACAATGAAAAAGCAGAAGGTATTCAATTCCATATGGCAACCGATGGCAGCGGCTACAAAGCGATCATTATACCCGATGGGGGGTTCAGAAAACCATTTTCTGCGGAATCCCTGGTGGAAACTACTTCTGAAGAAGGACTAACCAGAGCACCCAGGAATCTTCATCTTGAGGGGCTGGATGTTTTTTCCTTCGGCATCACCGAGGCGCCGAAAACCGTTAAGAAGATGTATGAAAAGCTGCAGATCACCAATGACGATGTTGATTATGCCATTTTTCATCAGGCGAACAAAATGATGAATGAAAAGATAAGGAAGAAATTAGGACTGCCGGAAGAAAAAGTTCCCTATTCGCTGCAAAAGTTTGGTAACACCAGCTCCGCGTCCATTCCGATTACGATTGTAACAGAATTAAGAAATGCTATCGCCAACAAGTCAGCCAAAGTAATACTTTGCGGGTTTGGCGTAGGGCTTTCCTGGGGCACTGCTTATACAATGCTGGACCATGTTACCGTTCCCGAACTCATAGAATATGAATCATGAGCGCCCCCAAAGCATATCTGTCTGATATATCGTATTACCTGCCGGAACAGCACCTGACCAATGAAGACCTGAGCCGGGATTTTCCGGAATGGAGCGTTCATAAAATAATGGACAAAGTGGGGATCGCCGACAGAAGAATTTCGGCAGATGATGAGTTTGTTTCCGATCTGGCCACCAAAGCTGCACAACAGCTTTTTGACGAATACAATATTGCTCCGGAAAGCATTGACTATCTGTTACTTTGTACACAAAGCCCTGATTATTTTTTACCTACAACCGCCTGCCTGGTTCACAAAAGATTGAATTTGCGCCCTTCTGCAGGCGCCATTGATTTTAACCAGGGCTGTTCGGGGTTTATATATGGATTAAGCCTGGCAAAAGGATTGATCGCATCCGGGGATGTCAACAATGTATTGCTCATCACAGCAGAAACCTATAGTAAGTTCCTGCATCCAAAAGACAAAAGCAATCGTTCCATATTCGGAGACGCCGCCGCTGCTACCCTAATAACCTCCCGATCCGGGAATGGCAATGCAGAAATTAAAAAGATCGTACTGGGAACAGACGGAGAGGGAGCCCCCAACCTGATCGTAAAAAACGGCGCTGCCAAAACCCCCAGGAACAGTGATGCCGACCTTCGGGAAGATGAAAACGGCAATTCTTACAATGACAATTACCTGTTTATGAACGGTTCGGAAATTTTCAATTTTACATTGGGCGCTGTTCCGCCGCTCGTTGAAGAAACGCTCAAAAAGAATGATCTGAAACAGGATGATGTCAACCTGTTCATCTTTCACCAGGCAAACCGTTTCATGCTGGAATATTTACGTAAAAAAATAAAAATAGCACCTGAGAAATTCTTCATATGGATGGAACAATGTGGCAATACCGTATCTTCCACCATTCCTATTGCGTTGAAGCATGCTAAAGCGGAAAAAGCAATGAACAAAAACGACAACCTGCTATTGGCGGGTTTCGGTGTCGGTTATTCCTGGGGCGCCGCCGTCATAACATTTTAAACAGTCCCATTTTTGATCAGAAAAGCAAAAAGAATCAAGCAACTTTTAAAATTATGAATTCAAAGATCTGGCTTTCATCGCCCCATATGGGAGGTAATGAGATAAAGTATGTAAACGAAGCTTTTGATACCAACTGGATAGCACCTTTGGGACCTAATGTAAATGGCCTGGAAGATGATATCAGCCGTTTTTTGCAGAGTGATCCGCAAAGCCATGTTGCCGCCCTGAGCTCGGGAACAGCGGCCATCCATTTAGGATTGATCGCACTGGGTGTACAACCCGGGGACGAGGTGATTTGCCAGTCTATGACCTTTTCAGCTTCTGCCAACCCTATTGCTTACCTGTGTGCCACGCCGGTATTTGTGGACAGCGAGCCGGATACCTGGAACATATCTCCGTATTTTTTGGAAGCAGCTATCAAAGACAGGCTGAACAGGGGAAAAAAGCCAAAGGCGATCATACCTGTTCACCTGTACGGAATGCCGGCTAAGATGGATGAGATCATGAAAATTGCCGAAACATATGATATTCCCGTACTGGAAGACGCGGCGGAAGCGCTGGGAAGCCATATTCACGGCAGGAATTGCGGAACTTTCGGGATCATCTCCGCTTTATCATTCAATGGAAATAAGATAATCACCACTTCCGGCGGAGGAGCATTGGTATCGAAAGAAGACAAAATAGCCGCCCAGGCACGTTTTCTGTCTACGCAGGCGAGGGATGCTGCACCACATTACCAACACAGTCATATCGGGTACAATTACAGGATGAGCAATATTTGCGCCGGTATTGGACGCGGGCAAATGGAAGTATTACCGGAACGGGTATTACAAAGAAGATATAACCATGAGTGGTACCGGAAAGCCTTTGCACAACTGGATGGCATTAAATTCCTGGTTGAACCGGAAGGGTACTATTCCAACAGATGGCTTACCACCATACGGGTCGATCATACATCCGTTGACCGGGAGAAGATCCGGTTGGCACTCGAAGCAAAAAACATTGAAAGCAGACCACTCTGGAAGCCGATGCACGCACAACCCATATTCAGCGGCGCTCCTTTTTACGGAGACGGTACATCTGAAAAGCTGTTCGACGACGGGTTATGTCTGCCTTCCGGGTCGAACCTTACAGAGGAAGATCGTCAACGCGTTGCCGCGGAAGTTCTCAACCTGTTTTGATCAGCAGAACACCGGTAAAACTCATCAACCAAGGTTAAATTGCCTGGTCGCCATCTCCTGTATGGCATTGCCAATTGCCAAAGCGGCAGTAGCAGCAGGAGATGGTGCATTCAGCACATGAATAGCATTATCCTTTGCCTCAATTTTGAAATCATCGATCATCGCACCGTCTTTACCGAGCGCCATGGCCCTCACTCCTGAACGGGCAGGCACTATATCATCCGGCTGCAGGCTGGGGATCAGCTTTTGCAGCCGTTTTAGAAAATAAGCTTTTGAAAAGGCGCCCCGGTATTCATCCAGTCCGAACCGCCAATGCCTGGCAAAGAACCGTCGGGTTCCTCCAAAAGTCAATGCCGCCAATGTATCTTTTGCGCTGAACGCCGTTTTGGAATAACCTTCTCTCTTAAACACGAATACGGCGTTGGGACCACACTCCACACCACCGTTGATCATCCTCGTAAAATGTACGCCCAGGAACGGGAACTGGGGATTGGGTACCGGGTAGATCAGGTTCCGCACTTTATCCATTCCTTTTTCCGACAGGTCATAATAATCGCCCCTGAACCCAACGATCGCTACGTCCGTTCCCGTACCCTCTTTTTTTGCGATCCGGTCGCTTTGTAAGCCCGCACAGGCCACAACATAATTACAGCGAAAGCTACCCCTGTTCGTTTTAATGACGGTAAATCCATCTGTTTTTTCAAAGCCCTGCGCCTCCGTATTCAAAAAAACCTTACCGTTATACTGCTGTTCCAGCAATTCGGCCAGCTTTTGGGTAAAGGCTACATAGTCAATAATACCGGTGCATCCCACCCAAATACCCCCAATTCCCTCGCAAAAGGGCTCTATTTCCCTGATCTCCTCCGGCGAAATTAAACGCAGATCCTCCACACCGTTCGCAATACCATTCTGGTACACTTTGTTCATATGAGGCAGTTCAGACAGATCCGTTGCCACAATTACTTTACCACAGATATCATGCTTTACTCCATATTCCCTCGCAAAAGCTACCAGCTCTTTTCTACCATTTACGCAATTTGCAGCCTTATACGAACCGGGCTTGTAATAAATTCCCGAATGAATAACCCCCGAGTTCCTTCCGGTTTGATGAGCAGAAACCCTGTCTTCCTTTTCCAATACGGCTATTTTTAGTGACGGATAACGGGTGCCGATCTTATAAGCAGCAGCCAAACCAACACAGCCTCCTCCAATAACAATAAGATCAAAAGTGTGATCCATAAAAACTTTTTTGCAAGGTAATGGTAGCAAACAAAAAAGCCCCGTATACGGAGCTTTTTTGTTCTATTATAGCTTTATTACTTTAAAACGGGATCGTAAAAGGTGCTTCAAAAATCGCCCCATCTAACTCAATAATTAAAGTTCCTTCATCATCGCAGGTACCGTCTCCAAAATCCAGGTCCCCGGCAATATCACCGGCTTCCAGGTATAATACACCGGCGGTGATATAGTCACAGTCGTTTACAGCACGGATCAACGGGGTTTTGATCTCAGCTTTGGTTTCATACCCAAGAGAAGAGGTTCCGCTGACACTACCTGTAACGGAAAATACATCATCATTAAATTCCGCCCGGGTATCGACTCCTTCTATCTGTGTAAAATATTGCTCTCCTGTCAGATCAAATCTCACGCCATCAGGGCTGATGAGAACACCTTCCTGTATTTCTACCCTGAAGTTAGTTACTCCTTCGTTGGTGATCTTATACTTACCATCGATCTTGTACCCGTTCACGTAAAAATCCTCAAATTCAGGCTCAAAGACTGCACCTGGTTCATACACCCACTGATTTATTGTGTAGCGCACAATTCCCTGATACCCTCTTAAAGTACAATCTTCTGTACCAAAATCTACTACGATCTCTTTGGGAAAATCGACCCATCCGCCCGGTGTAGCGCTAATATCGGCACAACCAAATTTATATTTTTTGCCGGACACCTGCGTATTGGTACCCGGAAAGCTTGCACCAAGCATTGCTGTAAATGCATTATTCAGAACAGCGTACACATTAACAGTTTCCTGCAACGGGGCTAATGCTTCTTTAGATGGTTGGTTGTCAGTTTTCTGCCCTACTTCTTTGTTACATGAGAAAATCAGTGTGGAAAAAAGGACTGCTCCAATGGCATAAACTGAAAGATACTTCTGCTTCATAATTGTAGTGTATTAATATTCAAAGTATTATCAAAATATTGTAGTTGCGGCTTCCTGGTGGTTGAAAGGATAAAACCGGGTTTATAATTAGCAATAATCATGCCTTTGACTATAAGATCAACACGATAGCAATTACTATAACCGGACGTTGCAAATATATGTCATTAACCTGCGGCGACGACACAGACCGCACAGGTTTTCGGTGAACGTTCCGGGTATAATCACTTCTTTATTTCCTTTACGGAGGACAACCTGATTATTGGTTACCTTGCGCCCATGGAAAAACCGATAGTGCTTTATTGCTACGATGCCTATTGCGGATGGTGTTACGGGTTCAGCCCGGTAATGAAACAATTGCAATCTGCATATAAAAATCAACTGGACTTTGAGGTGCTGTCCGGCGGTATGATGTTGCCGGAGCGTCCTATCCCCGTTAAAGCCATTGCGCCTCATGTACAGGAAGCCTACCGAAGGGTAGAGGAACTTACAGGGGTAACATTCGGGAAAGACTTCTTATGGCATATTTTCAACCCGGATGAAAGCGACTGGTTCCTGAATTCCGAAAAATCGGCCATCGCCCTGTGCATTTTTAAAAGCTATTACCCGGGAAAAGCGCTGGATATTGCTTCCGATCTTCAATATGCGCTTAATTATGAAGGAAGGGATCTGAGCGATAAGGAAGCATACCGGCACCTGCTACAAAAATACGGCATACCCGAAGATGATTTTTATGATAAGCTTTCCGGCGATGAATATAAAGACAGGGCACATTATGAGTTTATGCTCTGCAAACACCTGAAGGTATCCGGATTCCCGGCCGTATTTCTGCAGGTTTCGGACAATAAGGTGTATGCCCTGGCCAATGGTTATACCGATTATGAAACGCTTGCTGCGCGGCTGGAAAATGTATTAAAAGAAATTGAGTAAAGGATAGATATTTTTTGATCTCCTGTATAGCAGAAAGTGCCCCGGAACGGAGTTGAACCGTTACTCGCATTGCTGCGAACAGGATTTTAAGTCCTGCGTGTCTACCAATTCCACCACCGGGGCATTTATATTTAATCTAATAAGAACTTTTCCCCGGCATCCACTGCTGCGAACAGTATTTTAAGTCCTGTCCTGAGTGTCTACCTCCCGAACATTCGGGACCACCACCGGGGCATTTATATTCAATCTAATAAGAACTTTTCCCATACTTATCATATCCCGGAACGGAGTCGAGCCATTAAAGGGAACCTGCATGGTCAAAAAAAATCCCCTCGCACAACGAGAGGATCTGCTGAGCGGAAGACCGGGCTCGAACCGGCCACCCCGACCTTGGCAAGGTCGTGCTCTACCAAATGAGCTACTTCCGCTTATACATAGCCGGTGTTAAACTGGCTGCTACTATAAAGAACTTTGTTTTTGCTCGAACCGGCCATCCCGATCCGCCGCGGCGGATCGTGCTCTACCTCCCGTCCCGAACATTCGGGATTCGGGAGAGCTACTTCCGCTTATAACCTGTTGAAGATCTTTTCTTATTTCCCTGTTGGGGAGTGCAAAATTAAGGATTGCAGGCTAACAACAAAATTTTTATCAAAAAACTATTTATACTTGGGGGTATACAGGGTACTTTCCGGCACTACTACTTTAGGCTTGCCTTTGTAGCGATGCTTATACAAACCCCAGCTTCCGCCAATTAAAAAGGCGGCCAAACTAAACACCTGAATATAAAATAAAAACCTGGAGGATTTCACCCAACTCCATGCAAAATCTTTTTTCTGACTTTCAGTGAGTTCAACTTCTTGCGCCATATATGCGTTGTTTTGTTTGCATTGCAAAAATAATGGATAACAGGAAATTATCCGTTTTTATTGTCAACAATTTGCGAAAACAGGGTGCGTTTCTTTACAAAATACTGCCAGACAATGCTTCCCCTGTAAACGCCCTGTATCGTGCTGTTGCTATGTAACGGGTACCAGCGTTCGTCTTTTTTGGAAAAAAGCCATCCGTAAAAATGAAAATGCGCCCTGATAACTGTAAAAAAGTATTTGAAATTGCCTTTTAACAATTGTTGCACGGCGCTCACCCCATCCAGTATCATCCGGAAAGGAATCTTTCGCCACTTTTCAGCGGTGCTGTAGTTTTTGCTGAGCATAACAAGGCTGTTACGGAAATTAAAATATACTTTCCGGGGGCTGCCATACGGCAAGGCGCCGCCGCCCAGGTGGTATACCACCGATTTCGGACAGACATATATTTTATATCCTGCCAGTTGCATCCTCCAGCACAGGTCTACCTCTTCCTGGTGCGCAAAAAAGAATTCATCAAAGCCGTTCATTGCATGAAAAACAGATGCCCTTATAAACAAGGCACAACCACTCGCCCAGAATACGGGCCGGGCATCATCATATTGTCCCGTATCTTCCTCACATACATCAAACACCCGTCCACGGCAAAAGGGATACCCGAGGTTATCCATCCATCCCCCTGCGGCGCCGGCATATTCAAACCGGTGCTTTTGATGCCAGGAAAGTATTTTTGGCTGGCAGGCGGCTATACCCGGCTCAGCTTCCATCAACGTTATTACCGGATCAATCCAGCCGGGTGTCACTTCCACATCTGAATTAAGCAGCACATAATAGTCTGCCGAAACCTTTTTCAGGGCGGTGTTATACCCTTTGGCAAATCCCTCGTTTGTTTCGTTCTGCACTACCCGGATATCGGGATGAAAGGTTTGCAGGTATTGCACCGAGTCGTCGGTAGAAGCATTATCCGCCACTACAATATCCAGATTTTCGTAAACGGAGGCTTTGAGAAAAGGAAGAAACTGCTCGAGGAATTTTTTACCATTCCAGTTCAGAATAACAACCGCTACCAAAGGTTTTTGTATCAATACGCTGTAATTAAAATTTTCCAAAATTAAGGATGCATTGGCATGTTTCACTATTTTTAGCCAATGTTTCGGCTTTTATTGAACTGGAGGATACTGGCTTTTTTGATCGCGATCGCTATTGTGACAGGCACCGTTTTTTACTCGCAATACCTGGCAAACAAAATTGCCGCCGATGAAAGACAAAGAGTGGAAACATGGGTGGAAGCGGGAAAATCCCTCTTTAACTCACCGGCCGATGCAGACACGAAACTGGTATCGGCGATACTGACCCATAACGACGATATCCCCATCATCCAGGTAGATGAAGCGGGGAGGATCATTGAATTTGTGAATATCGATACCACCCGGATAAGGACGGCAGATTCCTCCTACCTGTATGAAAAGCTGAAACAATTTAAAAGACAACACGCTCCTATCATCTATACTGACCCGCTGAATGGTCAAAGAAACTATTACTACTATGGTGCGTCCCGGCTCTTACGCGAAGTGCAGTATTACCCGCTGGTACAATTGCTGATAGTGGCTTTGTTTATTGTAGTGACCGTATATGCCATTACGATCCGCAACCGGTCTGATCAGAACCAGCTATGGGCCGGAATGGCAAAGGAAACAGCACACCAGTTGGGCACACCGGTCACTTCCCTCCAGGGTTGGGTGGAAATGCTGAGAGAGAACCCGGATAATGAAAAGATCGCAAGGGAACTGGCCAAAGATGTGGACAGGCTACAGCTGGTCTCTGACCGGTTCAGCAAAATAGGCAGCACCCCATCGCTGGAACCCAGGGAACTGCTGGAACAGATCAACGGGGTGATGGAATATGTTAAACGCAGAGCACCCGGTAAGGTCCAGTTCCTGGTGTATGCCAATGAAAGAAGCATCCCGGTTTTGTTGTCGGGCGCCCTGTTTGACTGGGTGATCGAAAACCTGTTGAAAAATGCGCTGGATGCGCTGGAAGGAAAAGGCACCATTACCATCGAGATCAAAGCATTGCCGAATCAGATCACTATAGATGTTACCGACACGGGCAAGGGCATCAGCGCAGCCAATGTCTCCAGGGTATTCAAGCCCGGTTTTACCACCAAAAGAAGAGGATGGGGCCTGGGACTGACCCTGTCGAAACGGATCATTGAGCAGTATCACCAGGGACAACTGTTCGTTAAAAGCTCAGAACCCGGGAAGGGCACTACTTTCCGGATCATCCTCAAAAATCAGTTGGTAGCAGCCTGACAGGCGCTGGTGAGGCGAACCGCTTCTACCGCTGCTTTCACATCATGCACGCGCAGGATGGAAGCACCGTTCAGCAGCGCCATTGTATTAAGTACCGTAGTACCGTTCAGCGCTTCGTCGACGGTAATATTGAGTGTTTTGTAAATGGTAGATTTACGGGATAACCCCGCCAGTACCGGTACCTTGAGCACCTGCAATGCAGATAATTCTTTCAGTAGAATAAAATTATGCCGGATGGTTTTACCAAAGCCGAAGCCCGGGTCTGCCACCACATCTTGGATACCCGCGGCCCTGCAGGCTGCCACTTTCTGTATCAGGTAATCCAGCACTTCCAGGATTACGTTATTGTACTGTGGGTTCTCCTGCATGGAATCCGGCGTACCCTGCATGTGCATGCAGATATAAGGTGCGCCGGCAGAAGCCGCTACAGAAAGGATACCCGGGTCCATATCCCCGCTGCTGATATCGTTGATGATGGATGCCCCAGCGTCTATAGCCGCCGCCGCTACTGCTGCAGAATACGTATCTATGGAAATGATCGCGGCCGGGTGCTTAGCCAGGATAGTCCTGATGGCCGGCAGCACCCGGTCTGTTTCCTCCCGGGGCGTTACTCTTTTGCTTCCGGGACGCGTGCTCTGTCCGCCGATGTCCAGTATGGCGGCGCCTGCTGCCAGCATATTACCTGCCTGCTGCAAAATTTCTGCTGTAGCCTGCTTCCTGCTGGAACCGTAAAAAGAATCGGGCGTGACATTAATGATACCCATCACCACGGGCACCTCTAGATCCATTAGCTTTCCCCTGCAATTCAACGTGTACATAGTATTTCCGGCTGATTTTGATATCAGACCCGGTGGCAAAGGTAAATATCCAGTCACGGCGATATTATAATATCTGTTATAATTTTGAACGGTGAAATTTTATAATGCCATGGTACGTTTCAGAATATATCTATCAATATTACATGATAACAGTATTACAAAAGCTTAATTTCTTTGAAGTGCTCCTGCTCAGCGTTGGTATTAATCTTTTGCTATACCTGCTCTCTATAGGTTGCTATTATCTTATTGACCGGCTCAGCCGGCGGAAAAGCATACAGGAAAAAGGACAGGCTTTTACTCGTAAAGATCTACAAACTTCCATATATGTATTATGTTGTAATGCGTTGGTTTTTGTGGCAGGGGTACAGCTCTGGCACCTGGGTATTATTACAGTGCAGGCGGATGCCGGAATACCTTCAATCCTGCCGGAAGTCATTCTCCTGATCATAGCGATGGATTTTCTGATGTATATTTTTCACAGAACAGCTCACCTGCCTTTATTTTATCGACTCATACACGGTCGTCACCACGATCACGAATCAACCAATGCCATCAGTCTTTTCGTGATGCACCCTGCAGAAGCCATTGGGTTCGGATTCACACTTATTTTTGTATTGTGTTGGTATCCATTTTCATCAGTTGCCATTGCGGTATATATTTTTATTAACCTGCTTTGGGGTACCGTTGGGCACCTGAATAAAGAGATTTTGCCGGGACGATGGTCTTCGGCTCTCAGAAAAAGCCTGCTGGGTACTACAATTTTTCATAACAGGCATCATCAGCACCCCAATTACAATTTCGGGTTCTATACCTCCTTATGGGACAAACTGTTTGGCACCCTGGTGCCGGAAAAGGATAAGCCATAATGTATGGTCGATTTTCAGATATTCATAGCAGAAAACCCCTCGCCGGGCATCTGTACAACCCAATGATGTTCCTGCACTGGAGATCCGTGTTTATATAGATTCAACAATAGCGGAGGGAGTATTACGCTGAGTGAGATGCCATATTTCTGCCAAACAGGAAAATGATAAAGGTTAAGATAGAAATCAGCTATGTTTACGATCTCATTATTCTTTGCACACCTTACAACCTGCAACCTGTGACTTGCAACGCTTCAGGAAACCTGCTGGTGCTTCCACATTTCCGTAAAATGCGGACTGTTTTGTAAAAGATATTCCAGGCTGCCTTCAGCCACTACCCTCCCCCGGTCCATCACGTAGATATGATCGAAATTTCGTAAAAGGTGCAGCCTGTGCAATGCAGATACAACCACCTTGTCCCTGCATTCCTCAAAAAGTTGCTCGTAGATCAGCATTTCCGTTTTGGGGTCGATGCTGCTGGTGGGTTCATCCAGCAACACGATTTCACTATCCCTTGCGGCCAGTACCCCTCTTGCCAGCGCAAGGCGTTGCTTTTGTCCGCCCGAGAGATTGACGCCTTTTTCAGCAATGCTGCTGTCCAATCCTTTGGGGAGTTGCCGGACAACCTCGTCAAAACGCACTTTTTTGCAAATGCTTTCTATTTCCTCCCGGGTATAGGATAGTCCCAATGTAATGTTGTATTCAATGGTATTTTCAAAAATCTCCGGCTCCTGGGGAAACAGGGTCACAGTAGCGGCAATCCGGCTCAACCCGTCTTCCTGGAGCACCCCGTCCGCTTTCACCTCCACCCCATCGTTGGCGGGGTATAATCCCCTTAACACAGCCAGGAGGGTGCTTTTTCCACTGCCGCTTGCTCCTACGAGAGCTATACGTTTGTGCCTGGGCAATACCAGCTTTACCTGCTGTAACCCGGCGGGAATAAAGTCCTCCGCCGGGATAAAATCCTCGTTCCCCTTATGAGAAAAACTGAGATGGGTTATGTCCAGTTGCTGCCAGTTACCGGGCAAGCGCTGATCGGTATCCGGCAGATGATGCTGTTCGTAGGCTTCCGGAATAACAAACGCCGTGCGAACATTGGTAGCATCTTTTACTATATCCGTATATAAATAGGCCAGGTTGTGAAATACGCTGGTGAAACGCTCTACATATCCCATCAGGGTGACCAATCCTCCCAGCAGGAGCACTTCGCCCGGTATCCAGTTTTGCCATACATAACCAACCAATATCACCACGTAGATCAATGCAACCAGCATATCCACTACAAACCACTTCCATTCATTGATGGCCACGTTGCGCCGGAAGGGTGGCCATACTGTCATAATGCGGGCTACCAGGGTATGCTGAAGTCTTGATTGAAGACGCAGGGTGATCACCGTTATGACATTGGATAAACTGTCAAACAAAGCCGCTGATACCGTATGCTCTTTTTCATTCACCTCTTCAAGGGTTTTGATATAAGGCTTATCAAACTGAAGAATGATGAAGATCACCAGAGCGCCGAGCACCACCGCTATACCGCCGAAGATAGCGGAGAAATACAGCATGGCGGCAAAAGAGAAAATAAATTTTGATAAGGTATGGACGTATTCAAAACCACGTTCATAAAAATTCCTGATGGATTCATAAGCCTTGCGGATCCGGTTGATGATCTCTCCGGAATGATGATCCTGCTGCCATTTGACCGGCAGTTGCAACACTTTGTGGTAATACTCCTCCATAAAGCTTTTAGCAATAAAAAAAGCCAGCCTCCGCTCTACAATACGGGCAGGTCCATGCAATCCCCAGTCGGTCAGCTTTACGCCCAGGTAAATCAATCCATATATCCAGGTACGTTGCAAAGCATGGGTCCCGTTTTGCTGAAGATCGTTGATGTAGGCGCCCCATAACAGTGGCAAAGCCGCCTGTGCCAGGTTACTGAGCGCAAAAGCAGTATAGATAACGATATATTGCAGACGCATGGCGCCGGCATATTGCCAGCAGACCTGCAGCATAAAAATATAAGGATTGCTGGAATACTTCGACCGGTGATTCATGCATCGAACTAATTGATACCGGGTGCAAATTAGGATGCAAACCGGGATTTTGAACTTTCAATTTGTTTTGCTTTAATAATTTTACTGCTTTCAGGCTTAAAAAACCACCCTTATCAAAAAATGTAACTTGTGTACTATGACATTACGTCTACCTGGGGTCTGGCGTAGCCGACCCCGGGATCGTCAGGTGTTAGTTTTTATGAAAACGGTAGCGCAGCATATAATAAGCTGATGGGGATAGAGGAAGTGATGTAGCGTTCCATAGCTCCGGGGTCGGCGCTGCCAGACCCCGGAGAGACATAGAGTCGGGCGGGGCACCGACTGGAAAACCTGCACAAAGCGAAGATTTGAACTCTTTCACCGAAGGTAAATACGCCCGCTTTGAAAACCATCCTTACCAAAAAAATGTAACTTGTGTACTATGATATCTGCGTTACAGAAAACATCATTTATCTGTCTGCTTTTCATTCTTCCTATAAAGGGATCCGCCCAACAATCCATTGCCCTTCCGGAGATCATCAATTTTACAAAACAGGCGTACAATGCCGGAGCGCAAAACTGGAGCATCGGGCAGGATGCACGGGGCATCATTTATGTGGCAAACAACGACGGGTTACTCACGTTTGACGGAGCGTACTGGAAAAAATACCCGCTGCCCAATCTTACCATCATACGTTCCATTTTAGTGACGGATAACGGCCGGGTATATGTGGGTGCCCAGGGTGAGATCGGCCATTTTGAGCCGGGGGAGAAAGGAGAGCTGCTGTATCATTCCCTGAATACGCTGATACCGGAAAATGAAAAAGATTTTGCCGATGTATGGGATGTGGTCCCTTATAAGGGAGATATATTTTTCCGGGCGCACAAACGGATACTGCAACTGAAAGACAATAAAATAACGGCATACAGCCATCCTTCCTGGAGCTTCCTGGGCGAGGTAAACGGCCGCCTGATCTGCAAAGCGTTTGAAAAAGGATTGTTATTGTTTCAAAACCAGCGCTGGACCCCCTTTCTGAAAAACGATATCATACCCGATGAAGCACAGATAACTTCTTTAGTGCGTTTGGATGAAAGCAGTGCCCTGATATCCACGCTGACACACGGATTCTATATCCTGAAAAAAGATGAACTGACTCCATTTCGTACGGCGGATATGGACAGGATTGCAGAGAAAAATCCCTATCACGCGCGGGTCATTAATGACGGCCAGATTGCGATCGCCACCAACCTGGGCGGTTTTGTTATCATTAACAAAGAAGGAAAGATCATCCGGGAACTTTCCAGGAAGGATGGACTGCAAACCAACAACGTGCTTTGTACGTTTATTGACAGGGACCAGAACATATGGCTGGGACTGAACAGCGGGATTGATTTTATAGCCTACAATACGAACATAAAACATATTTATCCCGATTACCAGGAGCGCAATGCCGGCCATGCCGCCATCATTCACCGTGCCCAACTATACCTCGGCACGCCGGTGGGTCTTTTCAAAGCCCCGGTCCCGGAAAAAGGCGATATCAGCCTGGGCAAAGGCGATTTTACATTGGTACCGGGGACCAGGGGCCAGGTGTGGAATGTTTCGGTTATTAATGACCAGTTAATGATGGGGCATAATGACGGGCTGTTTATCGTGACCGAAAATGGCGCCCGCCGGCTGGATGGCCCGTCCGGAGTCTGGAATTTCTTTCCGTTGAGCAATATCCTTCCTTCTCCCGTATTCATCGCGGGCACGTACAACGGCATTAACTTTTACAATTATCACAACGGGAACTTTTCCAACCCTTCCGTCAATACCCATTTTGAATCGGCCCGGTATGTGGTTATTGACAACAATATCGCCTGGGTAGCCCATCCCTATAAAGGATTATTTAAAGTAACATTGAACCAGGGTCGTAATCCCTCTTATAAAGTGTTTGAAGATAAACACAATATTCTTTCCCTTAACAGGAATCATATTTTCAAAATTAAAAACAGGATCGTTTTGTCGAACGACAATGGCTTTTTTGAATACAATGCCCATATGGATGATTTCGAGGAGTCAACATTTTTTAAGAATATTTTTAGCAGCACACCCGTGCAATACCTGGTAGAAGACGATACCGGCAATATCTGGTTTGTAAGCAACAAACGGCCGGGGGTAGTTGACTTTTCCGGCGACAGCTTCCAGATCGTACATTTCCCCGAGCTGAATGACCACATCATGGGTAACGGTTTTGAGTTCGTATATCCCCATGACGTTCAAAATGTTCTCATAGCCGGTGAAGAAGGATTTTACCACATCAATTACGAGCAATATAAAACCCGGAAAAAGCAGGCACCCCTGGTATTGAGCATGGTGAGTATCATTGATAAGGCAGATGGACTGCTGTATGGAGGATTCGGCGAGGCGGTATCAGCCAAAATAGATCATGCCGGCAATTCACTGCATTTCGGCTTTTCATCGCCGGCTTTCGGAGAACGGGCAGGTATTGAATACAGTTCCTTTCTTGAAGGGCAGGACCGGGACTGGTCTGTATGGTCCGGTAAAAATGAAAGGGATTTTATCCAGCTTTCACCGGGCAACTATACATTTCATGTAAAAACCCGGAGCCATGAAGGGTGGGAGTCAGACGTGGTAAGCTATGCATTTACCATACTGCCGCCCTGGTATCGTACCATCCCGGCATATGCCGCTTATCTCCTGCTATTGATATTGCTGATACTGGCCCTTGAACGCTGGCAGAGAAAAAAGCTGGCAGCCCAGCAGCAAAAGCATGAAGCGGAACGAAAGCAAATGGAATACCTGCACCAACTGGAGCTCGACCGCACAGAAAAGGAGATCATACGGCTGAAGAACGAAAAGCTGGAATCGGAAATACAACATAAGAACTCTGAACTGGCAGCCACCACGCTCAACCTGGTGCAAAAGGGAGAAATGCTGGCAAAGGTAAAAGAGGAGTTTGAGCGCCTGAAAAAGAATGACGAAGTGGATAAGGAATCTGAAGACTATAAAAAGATCATTCGCATACTGAGTGACGACAGGACCAAAAAAGACTGGGAACAGTTTGCCGTACATTTTGATAAGGTGCACAGCGATTTCCTGGTGTCATTAAAAACCAGCTATCCGAACCTTACACCGGGTGAGCTGAAGCTATGCGCCTACCTGCGCCTGAACCTAAGCAGTAAAGAGATCGCCCAGATCATGAATATCACCATTAAAAGCGTGGAGCTGAGCCGGCACCGGTTAAGAAAGAAACTGCAGATACAACCGGATATAAACCTCTATAATTTTTTATTGAACTTTCATTCCTGAGAAAAAATTTCTCACCACTCCGCACATTTCGATGAACCCGACGCCCCGAACGTTCGGGGGAGGATGGTGAGAAATCTTCCGACCGGAAGGATTGTCCCAACCCGGGGTATATACCTTCACAACGAAATACCGGCAAAAAGCCCGCTCTTGAAAGCGGGCTCCGATGTTTTCTCGTGGTGAAGCAACGGCTGGTACTGTATTTTCACTACAACTGCCGGGGGATTACCAGACATAAGTACCCACGGCGCCTCCATCCAGTTGGGTGGTTACCGATTTGCCGTTGAATACAATATTAAATGTCTGGCTGGCTGCATCTTTATTTAAAACGATCAGCACTTTTTTACCTTCCGGGTTTTGAAAGGCCACTGTCAGCAATGTACCGATGTGGTTGGAAGCAATACGAACAGAGCCGGGACGCACGAACTTAGACGCATGTGCTATGATGTAATACGCTACATTACGGGTTACCGAAGTGCCGTTGATGGTAAGTGCGCCCAGGCAGGCGGTACACCCCCCTTCGGTATGGGGATCATAGTTTTGATCTGCAGCCAGGTTCCACTCCAGTACATTGCGGCTCCAGTTGCGGGTAGCCCCGATGATCAGGTTTTCTATATGCCATTTCAGGTCTTCGCCAAAATTGCCCGGGCCACCAACCCATTGTTCAGTGAAGTAAATGTTTTTGTCCGGATGCGCATCGTGCACCTGCGACAAAGCCGTAATGCTTCCGCCGTACAAATGAAAGGCGGAGCCATCTACAAATGGTTTGGCATCAGGATCGTCTAAAATGCTGATCGGGTAATCCGGACGGTCTGCATTATGGTCGTACAAAATGATCTTTGTAGTAATACCGGCCGCCTGAAAAGCGGGGCCCAGGTGATTTTTAATAAAATCGGCCTGCTCGGCTGCCTGCATTACCATGCTGGGATTATTTCCTCCATGCAAAGGCTCGTTTTGCGGCGTAATGGCATCGATGATGATGCCTTCCTCTTTCATTGCCTGTATATACTTCACAAAATATTTCGCATATACGGAATAGTAAGCGGGGTCTAAACTTCCACCGATGTAGCTGTCATTTGTCTTCATCCATACAGGCGCCGACCAGGGCGATCCGAGGATCTTAATGGAAGGATTCAGCGCTGCTATCTTTTTCAGGACCGGGATCAGGTGGGTTTTGTCTTTATTAATACTGAACTGACTGAGCTCCGTATCCGTTTGCCCTGCGGGCAGATCATTGTATGTAAACGGTGCGGGATCAAGATCGGATGCGCCGATACTGATGCGCAGATAGCTGACGCCGATAAACGTACTGTCCCACAAAAACAATTCTCTCAAAAGGGCATCCTGGCCGGATGCGCTCAACTGGTTCAGCAACATGGCGCTTCCGCCGGTTAAGGTGTATCCAAATCCATCAATGCCCTGGTAGGTTTGCGTGGTATCTACTTCTATGGCCGGATTGGAACCCGTACCGGAAGTAAAATTCAAAACCCCGGGCTGTTTTTTAAATAAAGCAAACTGGTCTCCCCGTGTGACATACGCGGTAACATCCGATCGTACAGAGGTGGTGTCTACCGGACCCGGGGTATCCGGGTCAGACTTACCTTTTTGACATCCTGCAGACATCAAAAAAAATAACAATAATGTATACATGTAGCTTATGCGTTTCTTTTTCATCAAACGGTACAATTTTTCCGGATATGTTATGGTGACCTCTTCATTATAGCCAGGATATGCCGGGCGCAATCCTGTACATTATATGAAAGCGACTTAACACAACATCCGTTATAGGCCTTAGTTAGCGCCCCTGAGTTCGACATTGTCTACAGAGATGCCGCTGGTACCCAGATCATCGCCACCTGTTTTTATAAAAAGATAGATGGTCCCGCTTTCCGGGAAAGTGACTTCTCCATCAGTATCTTTCAGCGATCCCTCACAGGCAATGGTAGCCAGGTTACCATTAAAGGGCGAGTTACCGCAACCGGCCCATGTATTCAATGCCATCCTGTTGCCGCCGGAACTATAATCACTGTTGGCCACAGGGGCATCCTTGCCTAGAAATACTTCAAACCAGGTGTTTGTGGCGCCGCTGCCGGAAACTACCATATCCAGGCGGTATTTTTTATCGGCTTCCACTTCAATGGCCTGGTAAAAAGCTGCATGCCCCCCGCTACCACCGGTAGCCAGCATCGCACCATTTTTCATCTCAAAAGTTACGCCGGGGGTAATGGGGTGTATGGTCCATTTTGATTCGTCTCCTTCATCAAATTTACCGCCCTGCACCAGGTTGCCCGCTACAGGATCGGATGTGGGTATATCGATGGTTTGAGCAGGCGCGTCATAAAAAATACCACCTTTCCCCATGGCCTGCATCCTTACCGTATAAACGCCTGCATCCGGAAAAAATACCGTGTCGACCATTTTGCCCATAACAAATCCTGTTCCTTTATCAAAATCCCAACGGGTAGCAATAGCGCCGTTGGTATGATTGGTCACCAGGTAGGTATTGGTTCTGCCAGACACAGGCTCTGTTGTGAAGCTGGCCTGTAATTCTGTTTTTAATCCGTTATCCGCTTCATCTTTCTGACACGAACTGAGAATGCCTGAAAGCAAGATACCCAAAAAGGCAGCTTGTATATAATTGACTGGTTTCATTTGTACATATTTTTGTTTGTAAAGAAGGAGTTACCCACGGTCGGGTGTAACGTTTACTTTAATCATAATTTGGATTCTGTACCAGTTGGGTTCCCTGCAGCTCCCTGGCGGGGATAGGAAAAATTTCACTTTTACCCGGGACAAAACCTCTCCCCCCAAGTCTTGTAGCGGCATCACCCCAGCGTACCAGGTCAAAAAAGCGATGTCCTTCTCCGGCCAGTTCCAATCTGCGTTCCCTTTTGATGGCATCCATAGACACCGGAACGAAAGGCAACCCCACTCTTGCACGCACTGCATCCAGCAATGCCTGCGCACGTTCCCCGGTTCCTCCCAGGGCCTCTGCTTCCATCAGGTAAGTATCAGCCAGGCGGATAATATAGCTGTTCTGCTGAAAGTTCAATTCCATAGCACCTGCACCGGTGTGTACGTCTGCCCGGGTAGGAATATACTTTTTCAGGAAATAGCCGGTATTCTGATATCCTTCCAGGTAATCTGCCTGCCCGGCGTCTTTTAATGTATTCATATCAAAAACAGTGGCATCAAGACGGGGATCATCCTTAATGGCATCATAAAAGTCCTCGGTCCATACGTTAAAGCTCCAGCCGGAAGGAATGTCCGGAGCGGTAGAACCGTCGGGCCTTGAATAGCTCCTGGGTCCCACCATAATGTTCACGGAATTGCCTTCATCAGCGCCGCTTCCCCAAAAGCCCCAGTCGGCATTAGACTGGTTGGTATGCATGGCATCCAGAATAGATTCTGAATGAAATTTGTTGTTAAAAGCCCACAGATCAGCAAAATCATCCAGCAGCTTATACCCATACTGACTCGGCTGACCGGGTGTGCCGTTTACCTCCTGGAACTGTGCAGCAGCTTCTGCTTTTTTGTTGTTGTACAGGTATACTTTACCCAACATAGCCTGGGCGCCGCCTTTGGAAAACCTGCCTGCTTCGGTTGACTGTACCAGTGAGGTGGGTAACCCGGCTATTGCTTCCAGCAGGTCGGTCTCGATCTGGGTATACACGGATGCCGGATCGGCCTGGGTAACATCGTACATATTGGTGGCCGTAAGCGGCTCCAGCAGTAATGGAACGTTGCGGAACATCCTTACCAGGTTGAAATAATAGGTAGCACGCAATGCTTTGGCTTCCGCCGTAAACCGGGCTTTTACACTTTCGTCCATCACCACCTCCGGTAAACGGGCCAGTAAAATGTTAGCCCTGAAAATACCCTGGTAATGATCGCTCCAGAAACTGCCGGGCATAATATTCTGGTTGAGCGTATGGGTAGATATCCCCTGGATACCGAGACCATCCGTGGCGCCACCGCCACCGGCATAGTTATCATCGGAACCGGCGTTCAGAAAGGTGATCATATTGTCAAACCCGCCCGCATTTTTACGGAGCACATCATATACGCCTGCCAGGGCTGCGAATGCCTGCTCTTCATTGGCATAATAATTCTGCGACAAAAACTGCCCTTTGGGCTCCAGTTCGATAAAACGCTTGCCGCAGGCGCTTAGCAGCAAGGTTGCCAGACCGGAAATGATTATCATGAAATTTTTCATCTGTATATTTTTAATGTTTTGTAAGATCAGTACAGCACTGTTTAGAATTGGATCTGTAGTCCGCCCATAAATGCACGTGCCTGCGGGTATTGTCCCTTGTCTACACCAAATACGCCGCCACCTACTTCCGGGTCATAGCCGGTGTAGCCGGTGATCGTAAGCAGGTTTTCCGCAGTAACGTACACGCGTACCCTGGATATACCCGAGTTGCCCAATACGCGCTGGGGCAGACTATAACCCAGTTGCACAACTTTCAACCTTACATAGTCTCCTTTTTCCAGGTAAAAATCAGACATCTGGCTGAAATTCCTGTTGGGATCATTGCTTACCAGCCTGGGGTAACTGTTGGAAGTACCTTCACCGGTCCAGCGTCCCAGGGCCTTTGCATCGTAGTTGGAGTTACCGATGTCCAGGCGGCGGAGGCCCTGGAATATTTTATTACCAGCTGCTCCCTGCGCAAAGGTCATGAAATCAAAACCCTTATACGCCAGGTTAATAGTAAGTCCGTAAGTATATTTGGGGAGGTTGCTGCCCAGGAACACCCTGTCTGCTTCAGAAATGACGCCATCTTCATTTGCATCCAGCCAGCGAAAATCGCCCGGACGGGCATTGGGCTGTATCCGGTTGCCGTCCTTGTCCACATGCGCATTAATTTCCGCTTCATTCTGGAAAATACCCTGGGTTTTATACCCCCAGAATTCGTTGAAAGAATACCCTACCTGTGTTCTGGTAACCGGTCCCATCGACTGGAAAGAAGCGCCGCCGACGATAAAGTTGGTATCCGCTCCCACGTAGGTTATTTCGTTTTTCAGGTAAGTCAGGTTTCCGTTCACCGCCAGCGACAGGTCGCCTATTTGCCTGTTATAACCCAGCTCCAGTTCCACACCGCTGTTTTTCATGTCTGCAATATTCGCCCAGGGTGAGCTGCCTACGCCTACATAACCCGGAATCACCACCTGGCGCAGCATGCCGGTCGTTTTTTTGGAATAAATATCTAACCTGAAGGTAAAGTTGCTGAACAACTGTGCATCTATACCGATATTGGATGAAGCCGTCTGCTCCCACTGAAGGTCAGGGTTATCCAGGGTAGTGGGGGCATATCCCGTGGTTACCACACCGGTATTCCCGATCGTATAATTGTTCCCGCCGCTGATCGTAGACAGGTACCTGAAATTGTCCAGCTCATCGCTCCCTACTACGCCATATCCACCTCTCAGCTTTATAGTGTTAACCACGTTATTATCTGACCAGAAGCTTTCATTGTGTATATTCCATCCTGCGGAGAAGGAAGGAAATACGCCATATTTTTTGTTGCTACCGAACCTGCTGGAACCATCCCGCCGGATAATACCGGTAAACATGTAGCGGTTATCGAAGCTGTAGTTAACACGGGCAAACAGGGATGTAAGCTTGTGCTCGATAAAATCGGAGGCGCTGGAATTGCGGTTGGCCTGCGGTATATCAAAATTAAAAGAAGCATCTTTATAGCTGGTGATAGGCAGGTTATATAATGTGGTAGCTATGTTACCGCCAATATTTTCAACGTAGGCACCCTGCCCTGCCAATACGGAAAAGTCATGGGCGCCAAGCACTTTACTGTAGGTGATGGTGTTTTCAATATTCCAGTTAAAGCTCCGGTTTTCGCTTTTGCCGTAGTTATTCTGGCTTACCACATTGGTAGCGTTCAGGTACGAGACCGGTGCAAACCCGACACCACCCCAATATGCCTTTTTAGCGCCGACCGTTGATCGGATCTTTAAGCCATCTATCACACTTGCTTCAAGGTAGGCATTGCCCACCACGTTTTCCGACCAGCCATAATTGCCGAGCCTGGTTTGCATATACGCCAGCGGGTTGGTCATTTCCTGCCCTACCAGCGAAGAAATACCGTAGGGGTTGCCGGCAGCATCGCGGATAACAGGGTTTACGCTATAGGGAGCTGCATTCGCCTGGGCAGGATCTGTTATTACCAGGGGGGTAATGGGGTCAAGGTTAATGGCTGAACTAAGGGGGCCGCCGAATTCACTGTTGGTATTACCCAGTCCGATGTTTTTCTCGCGGGTGTACCCCAGGGTTTGTCCGAAAGTGAAAATGCGAGAGATCTTGTGGGTTGAATTCAACCTGAAATTTTTCTTATCGTAGTTAGAGATATCGGTTGCCACAATACCCTGCTGGTTCTGGAGACCGGCGGAGAGGTAAAAAGTAGACCTGTCATTACCTCCGCTTACACTTATTTCGTGATTGTATCTATTGGCGCTGTTGTTAAAAATGGCCTCCTGCCAATCGGTACCCTTTCCCAGCGACCCGGGATCGGCAAATAATATATTGCCTCCGGCTGCAACGGATCTTTCATTCAGCAGCGTGGCATATTCTTCGGCATTCAGCAATTTCAGCTTTTTGGCCGGCTGCGATACACCATAAAACCCGTTGTAATTCACTACAAACCTTCCGGACTTCCCTTTTTTAGTAGTTACCAGGATAACGCCTGCCGCGGCGCGGGTACCATATATCGCGGAGGAAGCCGCATCCTTCAGCACCTCAATGGATTCAATATCCGACTGGTTCAGGTAGCCGATACCGCCACCATCCACCACCACTCCATCAACCACCCATAGCGGGCTGGAATTACCGAAAGAGGTAACCCCCCTGACGCGGATAGTAGAAGCCGACCCGGGTTGACCGGAATTCTGCATAATAGTTACCCCGGATACCCGGCCCTGCAGCGCCTGCTCTACCCTTCCGTTAGGTATATTTTCCAGGTCTTTGGACCTTACGCTGGAAATAGCACCCGTTATATTGGATTTCCTTTGCGTACCATATCCCACCACTACCACCTCATCCAGGTCGCTCAAAGCATCTACCTCTTCCAGCCATACGGAAACCACTCCTTCTGCCGGAACAGTCACTTCCTGCTCCGCCAGACCTACATAAGAAATGACAAGTATAGCGCCGGGACGTGCATTTACCCGGAAATTACCATTCTCATCTGTTACTACTACTGTATTGGTTCCTTTTACTGTTACCGTAACACCTTCGAGCGGTGCGCCGGAGGTCCTGGAGCTAACCTGTCCGCTAACCGCGATATCCTGCGCCCCGGCCGGCAGGAAAAAAGCCTGGGATAGCAGGAAGAAAAAAGCAAAAAGCAATCGACGACGATTCATACACAAGCATGTTTGTTGGTTAAATAATAATTTGAGCAAACAAACATAACTGTAAATATTCCGAATAACCAGCTTTTCACCCCATCAATACCCCATCAAAAACTTATAAAATGCCTGATAATAGGCATTTTCACCATATCAATACCACATCAATAGAATAACGTCAATCAATCAAATGGCTCAGCCGGAAAATATTCAGGCTCACTGAAGGCAACGCCATACCAGGTATCTTTTTTGTTAAACCAACTGTCAACGCATTATTTTCGTATCCGTAAAAAAATATGAAAACAAAAAAAGTGCTCACCTGGCTGTTTCTCCCCCTGGTGCTGGATACCCTGATTGCCTGTTGCGGATGCGATGAGCCACAGTTATTCATGTACACAAACAGCTCCCTTCGGCTTGAGCACCTGGATAACCGGGGGACAGCTCCGGTGGTCACTACGGGCACTGCCCTGAGAAAAGCGTACGGCATACGGATGAATGTTCATTGCCAAACCACGGCGTTCCAACAGCCTGCCGGTTCCTTTTTCCTTCACCGGGCATATGCCTTCAGGTGTGACTGCGGCGAACCCCTTCAATACCATCCCAAAGACAGCATTATTGCCATGCGGATCATAACGCTGGATGGTTTTGACGGACATCCGGCAAACACTGATATCAGCACATACTTCCAACTGAAAATAAAACATAGTTTTAAAAGCTTCAGCGAGTATCTCCTGCAATCGCCGACGGTATTTTACACCGCGGAAGAAAAAAGCCTGGTGCTGGATGCATTCCTGATACCACCTGTGTCTCCCGGCACCTACAGGTTCAGGGCAGAACTGGACCTGTCTGATGGACGCACCCTCGCACAGGAAACCTCACCTGTTGAACTGCAGTAAATGAAAAACATACTACCGGCCATTATCGTCATTTGCTGTGTTACGGCAGCAGCACAGGAAAAGCAGGATGAACGTTTCATTCTCCGGGGAGGAATAGGTTACGATATCCCTTTGAACCCGCATTCAGGCACAGTCACCGATTACCTGTCCGGCATCCACCAGAAAGGAATATCGCTCCCTAAAATATCAGCCAGCTGGTTTATAACAAATAACTGGGGAATTGAATTGCTTTTCCAGGGCGTAGTACCCCGAAACGGAGACAAATACCTGCGGCAGGCAGAAGAATTGCTGCAGCAGGAAATGGGCGACAACTATTTCCTCTCCGACAATATTCCCTATTATGACCTGTATGTTACTCCGGCAAGAATAGCCGCCGGCGCGGGCGTCAGCTATAAGATAGAAACAAAACGGTTTATTTTACTTCCCAAATTACTGGCAGGTGTCACGGCCATTGACCGGGAATACCTGTCCTATACCCTCAAAGAAAAAGACGCGAACGATGAATGGACATTGACGTATGAAAGCAAACACCGGTCGCTGAACGGGGTCGTCTCTGTAGGGTACTCGGCAGAATTGCTGTACCGGTTAAGCAACGTCCGCTACATCAGTCTCGATGCTGCAATGTTTCACCACAGGGCAGGAACCGATTACCAGCGCATGGTAACAAATCGTATCACCGGAGAAACAACAACCGAACGTATTCGGGACAATCGCATGATACACAGGCTGAATATCTCCATCGGCTTTGGGTTTGAACTGTCGAAAAGAAGGAAAAGAAATTAAAGTCATTAAAAAACTGGTAAAAAATGCCGCATTTAGTTTCTTACATCGGTACAAGCGGGACGCTTGCACCTGGTGAGGGGGCTGCCTGTGCCATTGATATTACCCTCCAGGGTAGCGGCGGGGTAAATGTCCTGCTTTGCTTCCTGTGTGAGCACCATACGGATATTACCCAGGTGATCTTTGAGACAGTAATCGTATGCTAGCCGGGTAGGCGTATGGGGGGAAGGATTGTTGAATATATACTAATCCCGCAGAGTCGCCAGCTAACCACATAGCCTTAGCTCAGGCAGACTCTGCGGAGAAATAAAATGCCTAAGCCTGTTTTGTTGGTATTGGCGTTGAGCCGGTAAGCCTTTTTGCTCGTGGCTGTAACGACACTGCTAGGGTTGGGATAACCATGCGATTCGGTAACGACACCGACCGCAGGCAAAAAATAGAATGTTGTTGGTGATGCCAGCGAACAATATGTTATGCACAACACCAACAACGGCGGTAAAAATGTAAAATACAGATCAGGTATCTGCACTTCAATTACTTATGCTCATTCCACTGTTTCATGGCTTCCTCGAAAAAAGATTTAATTTGATCACGGCTTCCGCCAACACTAACTTTAAATTGTTGATTGTTTGATTTTTTAACCAGTATATATGGACTAAAAGTCAATCCAGCATTATATACAGTATCAATAGATACTATATCCTTGTAAAATGCAAAAGATAACTCATTCTTTTCCTTATTTCGCTCATCTATCCAATAAGTTGCTATTCGTCTATCTGTAAAAAAGTTTCCCGCATTTCTCTTTTTATACTCTGAATAGAAATTATAAATAGTTTCATTCTCATCAAGTAACCCTAATCCTTGTATGTACTTAATGTCTGACTCATTGAGTTCTTTGCCAGATTCAATGCGATTGCATGCCGACAAGAGAAAAATAAACACTCCAATATACTTTATTAACATCTAATACTTTTTATTTAATTACTGTCTGCCAATTTGCATTGACTTTCATTGCACTATTGCCACCCGTAACATCATGATACAAAAAACCTGTAGCGGAACTAATATTATTATAAGCTTCTGATCTTCCTTTCTGTGCACTCAAATCTAAAGTATCACTCAAATGATATGAAATTACTATCGTTCCATCAGATTTAACAGTAGCAACATAATCAACTGAAGCGTGGCGTGTAGCCCATGTTAATTCATTGGCTGCCACCTGCCAGGTTTCCAGATGTAATAAAGGATTACTTGCATTGAGAGCACCCCAATTTTCATTCGAACTTTTCCATCTCTTCCCACCAAACTCTACGCCTCCTTTAATCGGCCCTTTAGATATAAATGTTATCTTTTTAAACCTAGGATCGGCTTTTAAAATTTTAATAATTTCATTCTGATGCCTAATCAAATCAGGGTCTGCTTTTATTTTATCCAACAAACTTCCAGTTAAGTTTACTTGTGGAGATTGTAATTGAGAATGTAGCCCTAACTCAATTAAATTATTTGCTTTATTGTCAAGTCCATATTGATCAGCCAGCCATCTTCTTGGCCCATGCCCCCATCCAGAGCCAGTATATCCTACATCTCTTCCGGTAAACCAATTTACAAAATTAGATGCTTTTTGTTTTGCAGTAACAACAATCTCCTGTAAAACTTTCCATGAAGTATCTGCTGTTAATCCAAGAGGGTCATTGAATAAAATTGGATTATTGTTGCCATATGCATAAGGAGAATAATTAAAAGACATATCGGCAAGAGGGTCAACCTGCATAAACCTTCCTATTTGCGGATCTAGCCCTCTAAATTTTGCATCGTAGAATTCTAACCCACTACCATCGCTAAATTCCTTGTTCTGCAGTTCAGAACCTTTATTGTATTTATACTTGTTCTCAGGCCCTCCAAATGCCAGTGCTTTGGAGCTTATCCCCGCCATCGTAAGTCCGAACGGATAATAATGCGTTTCCTCGAGTATCGGTCCCCTGTTATGGACCACCTGCAGGTTGTCAAAGAGCACGTCCACCGGACTTTCATTGCTGACGTAAATATACACATATCCGTTCTTTGTAGCGGGCTTATTTACCAGGTCGGTATGGGTGAATTAAAGTAAAAGTTTCAGTTCGTTTTTATTTCTTGTAACTTATCTAAGCAATGTCACGCCTGCCCTCCGATGCAATTGGTGGAGATTGGAATTCTTACATCACTCGTTGGGAGAGTCGGCCGGGAGGGAAGATGTGGGCTATACGGCATCAACTACTCTTTTTAAGTAACTCAAAGAATTTGTTGGCAAAATCAAGGCCAAAAAGTTCTATTAATATATGTTTGTCCAAAAAAACATCTTCCTGGTCAAGGTAGTTTTTTGAACAATACACACTATCAATCATATGAAGAGCTATTCGCTTATTTTCTCCCGTCCAATATTGTTCAATATGTTTCTTAGCTAAAAGAAATGTTTTTGAAGAATTTTTGATAAATAAATACTTCTCTCCTTGTGGAAATACGCACTTATCTAATGGCACTCTATTGCGAAATGAAACCCCTGTTAGTTTGGCGTTGGAAAAATCAACATTTTCCATCAAATTAGGATATTTCCTAGGGTCGACTTTGTTGAAAATATAAAATAAAGATTTATGAGCAAAATTAGAATAACCACTAAACCAGCACGAGTCTACATCCCCTTCAAATTTGCAGTTTTCTAACCGGCTACCATCGAAGTTGGTTGCCTTTAGATTACAGTTTACAAAATTACAAAATTTGATGATAGGGAAATAAAATGTACATTCAGATAAGTTTGAAAAAATGAAATCAACATTTATAAATGAACCGGAATCAGATCCTATATTCTGATTTAAAAAAGAATAAGCCATATTGGAATTTCTGAAGCCACAATTAGTAAAATGTGAAGCCGCTATGTTCATTTCTTTTCCAAGGATGTGTTCAAATTTACAATCTTCCACTTCACACTCTTGCAATTGTAAAGAACTAATATTTGATAAAGAAAAATCAATCCCTTTTAGTCTTTTCTTACGAAGCAATAACTTGCCATTATCTAAAAGACGTGACGATATCCTGATCTCTTCTTTAAGAAATTCAGGAGTTAAATTCACCCCTCTGATATCCCATCTACCCTCAAATCTTTCCATCCCAATAATTTTGTCTAAAGAAATATTTTTCTTTAAATACCTTACTATTGTTTCTAACTTTTTCTTTCCTTCATTACTTTTCCAACGTTGCACTAAATTGTTCGTCATATTACCTCGTATTAATAAAATAGTCCTGTTCCATATTTCCCATATTTCATCACATGAGCATTCCAAGCTCTTTGTGTGGTCACATCCCACCAAAAGCCCTTTAATAATCCTTTACCAACCATATCTGCTCCTCTATTCATAGGGTTTAGCTTAATTAAGCCTAGTTTCTGAGCAGGGCTGAGAATTATATTCTTATTTGCAAACTCCCTAAATGCCCTGTCTACTCCTCTGCCTCTCATCATGGCTGCTATCCTTGGATCAGCCATTGCAGCTGCTTCTCTTACAGTCATGCTAGGGTTTGCAGCAGCTTGTTTCGTGACATGCTTTGCTGCTAAAGTTACAGTACCTTTCGCCAGAGCTGTTGCTGCAGCTTTTATTAAGAATATATCTGAAATTGCTAAAGCAGTATATCCTAGTCCTCTCCAATAATTTCCATTTTGGAAATGATCGACAGCTGACCTACCTGACCCCCAAATAGGAATTACACTTTCCAAGCTCCCGGGTTGTCCAACTCCATTGTTACTTCCTTCTTTTGTAGCAGAAACCGTTACTGTTTCTAGCTCTTGTGGAGTTGCCCAATTTTCTCCATTAAAATAATTGGATATTTGTCCATTATCACCAAGTATCACATCTATGTCCTGAAGATTAGACCCATCTGGTCTAACAGTAGGTAAAGAACCATCTGCATTTCTTTTCAAAGTATCTAATCCTAAAGGATCGTTGTATAGGAGTGGATTATTCTGAACAAATGCATATGGAGTCCAGTTATCGGTAATATGCGTCAGTGGATCTATTTGATGAAACCGTCCTATTTGAGGGTCGTAGCTTCTGAATGTTGTTTCATACAACTCAAGGCCACTTCCTTCAGAAAATTCTTTGTTTGCTAGTTCTGTTCCTTCATTGAACTTGTATTTATTCTCCACTATACCATTGAGTGCTTTGGAGCTTATCCCCGCCATGGTAAGTCCGAACGGATAATAATTACCAACCCCATTTTGATGCTTTTCCAAAAACCTCCCCAACGCCCAGGCATCAGTCAAAGAACTTCATTACAGCCCTAAAAATAGGGGTTTTTCTTTCCATATGAACATCCCGGCAGCTATTAAGAAATTTCGGAAGGAAAAAGGGCTTTCGCAGCAGCAGGTAGCCGATACCATTGCTATGAACCGGGTGCAGTACACTAGGATCGAAACGGGAAAAGCAGATATTACCATCACTATCCTGCAGAAAATCGCCAATGTGCTGGATGTGCCGGTAGTGGATTTTTTTAAGGAAGATGGTGCAGAGGTGAACTCCTACGATAAAAACATTCTGGAAAAAGTAAAGCTGATAGAGCAGCTCGATGATACACAGAAAAAATCGCTGTTCACTTTTATTGATACCGCTATCGCTAATAAACGACTGAAAGATACGCTGAACAGCGCTCTTAATGTGGCTTCCTAAAATACAACAGCCCGGCGCTGCCGGGCTGTTGTATCAATGCTTTCCAAATGCACTATCCGGTAAATTAAATTTTATACTATCAGAGACTTTATTAGGCAAGGCGATGAAAGGATATGCGCCAGGGGTTTTATAAGTAGTAAGTATGCCGGCACTGTCTTTAACAACCCAAATTGCATAATCATTCTTTTCTAAAATTTTTTGTGGAACAGATTCTTTTCTCTCCTGATCGTAGCATCTATTCTGAAAATAATGCTCTACACCTGAATAAATTTTAAACTCAACATTAGAAGTTCGTACCTTATTTACTGGATATTGATTGTTTAATTGATCTTCTTCTTTCGTAAGGGGTTCATTTCCTGTATATAAGATTAAATCATAATCGTGCGGGGATGTTTTGTCAATATATATCCCATACTCCGCATTATTTTGTCCGTTAACCATTATAAATGAGTCTAACAAAGACTTGATATTAGCATGCGGCTCTATTATATTGCAAATAGGAACTTCTGCTGTTTGCTTACAAGAGTTAATTAGAATAACTAAAACGAAAAAAATAAATCGCTTTTTCATCTTCTTAATAGTTGTATCATGTTATCCTTATTCTGTTTTACAAACTGTTTGAGATTTACAGAATTAGGCAAACTTTGAATGCCTTGGGCATTGAAAGCAGGTATTTGCTGTGTAACTGGAAAAATCTGATAATTAAAATTAGCAGCCTTTCGGGTTGGATTAGGTGCCGCTATAATAAAACTAATAGGATCATTTTTACCACCTTTCATTTGAATAACAAATACAGGTTTGTTAGGAGTTGAATAAGCAGCAAATCCAAGATCACCATACCCATCTGCTGTATAGGTACTGGGGCCACTACCATCCGGGTGGGTATGTACCGTAGCTGTAGTATTGTATTCCTTTCCTGAAGCATCTACTATATTGCCATTCTTGGTACTGTATCCATAATCCGCTAAATCAACTGTAGATTTATCATTTTTGTAATCTGGCAGAACGAGAGTGCCATTGTCCGTCAAAGCAGCCATTGATTCATTACCTGTTTGTTCACTTCGTTCTATCATTCGGGTGTATGCACTTGATTCTTTCGCATACATTATGCTGCCGTCTTTTCTATAGTTTTCAATAATATTCCCCTTTTTGTCCTTTACCTGATGTGTGACGCCAACATAAGTTTGACCTTCTTGTAACTTCGAGTCTTTCGTAATATTTGGATCATATTGATATCTCCCTTCTTTATCTGTATACCAATCCATGCCAGTAGGATCCATTATCGATATCGGATTGTTTGCACAATAATTATAAGGAGTCCATGCGTAGTAGTTAAATGAATTGGGGTCTATCTGTAAAAACCTCCCGATTTGCTGATCGTAAGTTCTTGCACTGAAGTCATATAGTTCTAACCCACTTCCATCAGAAAATTCTTTGTTCTGGATTTCTTTTCCGGTAATCCCATATTTATTAACAGGTGCATTATTTAATGCCTTAGAGCTTATCCCCGCCATCGTAAGTCCGAACGGATAATAATGCGTTTCTTCGAGTATCGGTCCCCTGTTATGGACCACCTGCAGGTTGTCAAAGAGCACGTCCACCGGACTTTCATTGCTGACGTAAATATACACATATCCGTTCTTTGTAGCGGGCTTATTTATCAGATCGGTATGGGTTTTAACATTTCCGGCAGTGCCCACCTTGCTGAACCCCCGGGAGACCACCCGGAACTGTTCATCGAAGAATATAAAGTTGATGTATGCCTTTGGTATGGTGGGCGCTGAGGCAGCATTGCTGGTCTGGCTGGTGAACAGTGAGTTGAGACCGGCGGTAGCGGTTCCTGCAGTATTGACCTGTGCAGCCGTAACGCCGCCGTGCGCTGCAGCGGCTATGCTGCCGGTAGGACCGCCCAGCAGACCGGTAAGGATATCCAGCACAACGATGGCTTTGTTGGCAGCAACACCGCCGGTATTATTGCTGGCAAAAAAGCTTTTACCAAAAATGCTCACCTGATCACCAGCCATTACTTTAAGGGTAATGCCCAGCCCGGTTTTGTTGGTATTGCCGTTGAGCCGGTACATTTTGGCACTGTTGGCAGTGGTATTGCTGTTGGGGTTGGGGTTCACCGGGGCGCCATTGTTATTGACATATGCCGGTACGGCTGCCGGCTTGTTTACTATATGGCTGCTGCTGATGGTATAGTAGTTCTTTTCAATAAAAGCTGCATTGGGGCTGCCGTTTGTGGTGAGACTGCCCTCCAGGGTAGCGGCGGGGTAAATGTCCTGCTTCGCTTCCTGTGTGAGCACCATACGGATATTACCCAAGTGATCTTTGAGAAAGTAGTCATAAGTAAGCCCGGTAAGGATATGGGGTGATGCGGCATTGTTGAACAGGGGTCTTATCCTGCCTTCCTCATGGGCTGCCAGTTGCAGCTTGTTTGTATAGTTGGGATTGTTGGGATCTGCCGGACTGATGGTTTTAGTTTCATACACAAACCCGCCAATATAGTTGGTGGTGGTGGTGATGGTTTTATTGCCATTGCCCGCGGCAGGGCTTTCTGCGGTTACTTTTCTGAGTTTGCTGCCGGCGGCATCGTAGGTATAGGTGATGGTGCCTTTACCGGTTACGGTGATCACCTGCGGCAGGTTCAGGTGGTTATAGGTAATGGAGCTGATGTTTTTATTAAGATCCTTGTTGAGGTTGCCGTTCACATCGTAGGTATAGTCGTTAGCCGCACCATTGCTGCCGTCATGAAAATCGCCCAGTTTATTGTCGGCGCTGATCAAATCTCTTACTTTGAGCAGCCTGTTGCTGTTGCTGTTGTAGGTATAGGTCAAACTGTCTATCGTTGGGGAGGCGTTAAGCTTCAGCCCCTTTTGGGTCATGGTAAGTATATTGCCGTTGGCATCATAGGTGATACCGCTTACGGAAAAGTCTACCCCGGCGGAGAGATTAAAGGTGGCGCCGGAGGTGTTCTGGGCAAAAGCAGCAGCGGTGAGCCGGTTAGCGGCATCGTAGCTATACCTGAACCTTCTTGTTCTCTGGTCGCCTTCGCTTTTCCAGAGCATACCGGCTATATTGCCGTTGTACTGGAGGGTAAAGGTTCCCAGGGCGGGGTTTTTATCGTAGCCCAGCTCAAAGCCAAAATACCGGTCGTCGTTGTTTGACTCAGTCACATATTTTTTGTTGATACCCAGCAGCCAGCCACGGATATTGTACTGGTTTTCTGCTATGGACAATGGCGCAGCGGTGGGTAATCCCGCAGCGTCGGGCTTGTGGCCCAGGCCTTTCTTTTTGAGCTGTCCCAGGGCATCATATTCCAGCCTGTTGACGGTAGTATAAGGAATGGAGCCGATGGCAGTACCGACCTGGCTATGGTGCATTTTCTTGTCCGTTTTAACCAAACGCCCCAGGTTGTCGTACGCGTATTTGGTTACCGTATAGCTGGTTTGAGCTACCGTGGCCCCTGAAGCCGGAACTACCTGCTTTTGCAGGGTAACCAGGGGCTGACCCGCCCAACTGTACTGGGTGGTGGCTATGTCTGTTCCGCCCAGGTGGTTCCTGGTTTTTACCTGTATCAGGCGGGCTTTGGCATCGTAGATATGAACGGAATAGGTGGAAGTGCTGGTACCGATGATACGGGTCTCGGTCCAGGTGACCAGTCCCCGGGTCTGGTCGGAGAGGGTAAGCTGCTGGGCATAATCAGGGCTGGTATTGTAGCTGGTAATAAAACCATAGGTGGTATTGATCTGGGCTGCATCCAGGTCTTTCGTAAGCGTGGAAGCCGAAGGGATACCGCTGTAGTCGTCATACCCGGTTTTGGTGAGATAAGCATAAGTGCCTCCTGTGGGGTAGGTCAGTGAGGTGCCGATATTATCGCGGTGGGTCTGGGGTATAACCGTACTTGTCCACAGACCTGTTTCTGCCGGGCGGTTCAGGTGATCGTAGCGGGTGACCAGGTACTGGTTGGTTGCTTTTAATTTAGCATCCTGCGTCATCACCAGGCGGTCGCGTATATCATAGATCATATCCACCTGTGCGGCGCCGGGCACTTTTTTAACAATCATGCGCTGGCGTTGGTCGTATTCATAGCGGAAGCACTGCTCGGCTAAAACAGTGGCATTGGTCAGCACCCAGGTGCTTTTAATGATTTCCACACCCTGTGGTTGCAGCACACAACGCAGGTTGCCGAAGTCATCGTAGAGATAATAGGTGCAGAGCCAGTTGTCATGGTTTCTGCCGGAGCCGGCGTCTGCACTGGCGGTGAGCTGCACTTTTTTAAGGATGATCTTTCCTTCCTTGTCTTTGAACTCAATGACCTGCTTGTTGCGCTCGTCTATCGTAATGGTTTTATACAACTGCCCGGCGGGATAGGCGCCGGGACTGGTATAGGTACTGAAACTGCCCGTTGCACCAATCGTTACATTCCAGATGCGTACGCCATCGGTGGCGGTGTTGACGTAGTATTTGGTTTTAACCGCCCGCCGGCTGGCTTCTGCGCTTTGGGTGTTGGTACCCGCCCAGTTCTTACCGGGCGCATATTGTTCCTGCACCCGGTTCAGCGGGGAGGCTTCAAATACAGTGTACCCGTAAAAATGTGTCTCTTCCTGCCCGGCGAGGGGGTTTTTGTTGGCATCGGTCAGGTTATAGAAAGCGGGTTGCTCTGTTAACGCTGCTGACCGGTAGGCGCCGGTGGTGGCGGTGGACACATAGGGCAGGTGTTGTTTGGCCTGCCTGCCAAAGCCGTCGTATTCCACCGGTTGCACCAGGTCTGTTGCCGTTCCCCCCGTTGCCATCGATCCCTGCTTTACCACGGTCTGCAGCGGCCGCCCCAACCCGTCAAAATACTGCGTGGTCTGCTGCACCTCCCGCAAAGGACGGGTGATCAAAGTATTGCCGTTCTGCTGCGGTGCCTTCGCATCCCAGCTGCGGATGTAGTTCACCTGGGAGGTGGTAAGCTCGCTGGATAACAATAACACTATCAAGGCGCCGTATCTCAATGCAGTGAATATTTGTGTGTTTTGCATATAGTTAACTTGACGGGTTATTGTATTAATTATTGCAGTTCTCAGGCTGACCGGCGTAGTTATAGCAAATCTTCTTTATTACATTTCTGTCCTGATCCCTGATCAATACCAGCCGTTGAAAACCATCGTATTCGTAATAGGTCGTTCGGTTATTAATATCCGTTTGGCTCGTCATCCCAACCAATGGCTCATAAGTGTAAGTGGTCATCTGAGCCGTATAGGGGTAAAAACGTATTTCATCTACCTGAATAGAACTGGGAATGCTGATCTGGTGGCTGGTACCGCTTACCGTTACATTATTGTTCTCTACATAATTCCAGGTGGAGCCGGATTTCTGCCAATAACTCAATACATACCTGCCGGCGGTGAGGTTAGTTAAGGTTCTATTATATCCCCCGGTTTTGCTACGTTTGCCCGTTTTAGCATCTCCTATAGTGCTATTACCTTCCGTTTCTTCAAACGAAGTGTGGAAAAAATTCCTGACACCGGTAGTCACATTTTGCGTACCCGGATAGGAATAGGTTACAGACTTATATGCAGTGCCCGAATAATGATAGAGAGTTAATGTATAAGTGCCTGCCGGCATACCCGTAAAAGTTACGGAAGAAGGATAGGAACAGGTAGTAGCGTTTCTGGTGGCACATAAATATCCGCTTTTGGCAGACGGACCCGATAACTCAAACCGAACAGTATAAAAGTTGCCAGGATCGCCCTGGGCTGTTAAAGTAATGGTGCCCGATGAAGTACTGGTAAAGGAGCCGGAAACACTACTGGTCGATGGCATATTTACGCTCCCATTTAAGGTGACATTATTTGTAGCTATAGATAAATTATTCTGTGCATTTACTACTTCTACTATCGGATACTGATTATTATAGCCCCATTCGTAGGATTTTGGCGTCCCATCTATAGATGTATATTGCAATAAATTTCCGAAAATATCGTAATGGTCAAATACTATGTTCTTAAAATATTTGCTGGTACTATATCCATTTACAGGGTTATATACTTCGAAACTGCCAATTGGTACAGGGCTCGATTTTAGCAAAGAAACAGATTCTTTGACCAGTACGCTTTTACCGCCTGAGAGATTGTTGAAGAAAGCCGGAATATTAATTGAGCAATCAATAACGTTTTCGCTGTTTGCATCTTTAATCTTTGAAATTGTCTGAAGTACTTGATTGTGCATATATCGTGCCCCCTTCATTTCGTTGATAACTGTTGTGGCATTCGAATTGGAAAAATCAAGCGGATACTTGAACTCTGTAATTTTTGATCTGCCATCGCTATCGATTACACTCTTCTTTGTTAATTGGAGGTGATCCGGATTTGCATACTCCAATTCAGTTACGCGAACCAGTTGATTTCCTGATGCACCTTTGGTTATAGCTGTTTCTTTCTTGACATAATGTCGAAATACATGATGGTAATACGTAGTATACTCAAATTTTTGCAATAGAGGATTTCTGCATAAATCACCTGGTCTTTCGCCAGCATAACAAGGGTGATTCAACATAAACTTATCTGCCTTTAATGCAGGTAGCGATCTGACAATTTCAAAATGATTGTCCATAATTACACTTTCAATCAGGTCGCCATCTTTGCGATATACATCCTTTTTTTCCAGTTTCCCCCGATGGGCTTGAAAGCTGGTGGGTGGAGGAAATGGAAACATATCATAAGACCCCTGATCATAGCCCCAGGAAAAATAATATTCCGTTCTGCCATTTGGAGTACCATCGGGATCTAAGTTCTCTTCCACTACCTTTTTGTAACCCAGATGTAAGCCGGAGGATGAGCCAAGTGATGATAAGTCATATGATGTAAGCACATAAAAATCACATAGTCTGACCTTGTTGTTATCATCTTTTGGTACACATTCGTAAGACCCCACCGGCGCTTGGCCTCCCGGTGGATAAATACATAAGACATTTGAAGTCCCGGTAATTCTCCATATTTTTCTGAGTGAAAATGTAAGTGGTTCTACTATAAGATACCCGCTTGATGCATTGGTTGAATAGTTGTAGTTGTAGCGTTTTCTATTAGCTATTTTTCCTCCGGATTCATAATTCGTAATTAAACTTATTCTCAAACCTCCCACCGTCCTTAACGGCTTGGGATCAGTGCCCCCTCCTGTCTCATTACATTGATATTCAAAATCACTTCTGCCTCCAGTGGGATATATTATAGACTGTAATGTTCCGGCTCGCATAAAATTAACAGAACCTGACTCTCTGTTAGCCCCTCCTTTACTTGCACCATTATATGTGAATGCGGGAATCATAGATAATAAGTGCTCATTCGATGCAGCACCATTGTAGAAGCCCCATAGGTCTTGCTGTTTCGACCCGGTTTTTGGAAGACTATAGTTGCCCTGTGTGTTTTGTTCAAAATAAACGAAAGAATAAGTGTGACTTTCTGAATTAGAATAGTTCCTGATTTTGACAGACTTTAGTAAGAGCCTCTTAAATCCGGCTTCAGTTACATTGCTATTTAAATATGAATATCCCAAATCGATTCCTTTGACAAAATTGCTTTCGGTTATAACATTACTTTGATTAATGTCTTTTATGACCGTAATATTGGTCAATCTATAAGCCCATGAATGGTCCTGCCTGTCCTTTATAGAACTGAAGAGTATCTTTCCTCCCTGGAATTCTATGCGAGTTATTTTTTTAGTATTTGCAACTGAATTAACTGTATGATTTCCATACGTTGCTAGTCCGGAATGATCATTACATGCAAACCCTACAGAAACAGGCAAAGCATCACTTTGAGTAGGGTATATAATACTTTGAGAGTGGTACGAATCATAAAAGAAACGAATTGTCTCTAATTCTCCAGGAGCAACTATTTCTGTCAGATACCAGCTAGATATAAAATTAAAACCTGCTGGAGAAGTGGTTTCTGTATCTTTGAAAACATATTTTACACCATCTGGAGTCATAATTTGAAAATGGTTCATAGAGAACCGTTCGATTTTCATTTTTTCATGATTAAGAAGTATTGGGTCACCCTGCGAGTCAAAAACAAACTTGCCAGCGTAGCGCCCAAAATTGTAGTAATAAATATCAGGCTCAGTGTCGATTCGCCCTTCGCTTATATCAAATAGATAGTTGAAATCCTGAAGGTTATTTTCATTCAGGGATCTTGTAGTGGGAATAGGGCGATTTGTACCACTAATATAGCCTCTTTGGTCTTCGTCTGGCAATCCTTGAACAGATCTGGTAATTAAGCCTCCCGCAGAAAGAGACCAGTTTAATCCTACCCAACTCGCAATATCATTTACTCTAACACCGGAAGCAGAATAGTTCAATGAAATCGGTAAGTTTAAATGGTTTGTTTTTATCTCGTAAATAGGTATAGTGTGTTCTAATATTCCTGTACTTAGATTTACATCAAAATCTCCATATTTCCCTAATATGGCAGCTTCTGGTGACGGTGGAATAATTTGTCTGGATTGTTGCGAAAACAAACAAGTTGCAGATAGGTATAGCAATAATAATAGAGATATTGTTTTTGACATATTATGAGAATTAAAATCCATACCCCACTCTCCATACGAAAGCCGGTGTATGCGGTACAGATTGTTTATGTAAAAAATCATAGAGTAATTGAATATTTCCCTGCACCTGCCTGCCCTTTTTCAGTGGTGAGTTCATGCTGAACTTTTTGGTCAGTCCTGCCAAAACACTTTTGTTCCAGTTGCGGTAGTTCTTGAATATGGCAAGACTTTCTATTGTACGGTTGTAATTAAGCTCTGCGCCAGCCGTAAACCACAGACTGGATATAAAGCGACTCTTTGTTTTCAGCAGGTCAGGTGCTTTCCAATCCAGGTAACTGCGAAAACCCGCTCCCTGACTGCTGAACCTGATCTTCTCCCAGCTATCGCCCCACCCAATACGCCCGCTGATACCAATACCGGCAGTGGCTTTGTCCGAAAGACGGTAACCGATCGTAAGTGCCAGATCAGTGCGGACCGGGTAGTATTGATTAGACCTTTGCGTCTGGAAGTTGCTCCCGTACTCCAGGCGTCGAAAAAATGATTTTGTCTTTTGACTGTTGTATTTAAAATCCGGGACCGGCATATCACTATTACCCCCTTCTGAAATACCCAGTTTATCAAGCTGGTCTTTCAGCCTGGTTAATTCACCCTGCGCCTGCTGCATTTGCTGTTGCAGGTACCGGGTGGGGTCACCACCGGTGGCACTACCGGGCAACCCCTGCAAAAGTTGCTGCTGTACCGCAGCTCTCGTCTGCAAGCCATTCAATGCTGCCGGTGTGCCATAGTTTTCCGGGGTGGGAAACAATGCTGCCAGCATGGAGTATTTGCTCATAAACTGTTGAAAAGCCGGTAAAGTCTGCAAAGTGCTCAATAATTTTCGGGTGAGCTTATCCGGATCATTAAGTACCTCCTTGTATTCCCGCACCTGTTGACTATAGTAAAATGCCTGTTGCTGGTATGTACCAAAATATTTACTTACCTCTTTGGGAAGATTGGTATAGTTGCCCAGCAGGTTTTGTAGGGCTGCCTGTCTTTCGTCTATTACCTGCCGGATATTACCGGCTGCTGCCAGGCGGTTCTGCAGGCGGTTTACCTGCTCCAGGCTGCTGCCAAGCCGTTGCTGTATGTTTTTTGATTGGGAAAGAATGTTTTTGGCATCTTTGAGAAAGCCCAGCGCACCCTGCAGCGAATCCAGGGAAGCTATATAGTCACCGGAGAGTATTCTTTCTGTTTTGTTATTGGCTTCCTGCAGCCCGGCAGCGAGCTGCCGGTAGGTTTCTTTGCCTGATTGCAGCATTTGTTCGGCAGCGCCGGAGTCGGTTTTTGCCAGCAGGTGAAGCAGCTTTTCTTCCTGCTTCTCAAAGTCTCTGAGATACTTTTCTGACTGACGCGTAAGCTTTTTATCGAGGGATCTTACGGTCTTGCTGATGTTCTGCGGGGTACCCTTTGAGACCTGCACCACGCTATCATATTGACGATCCTGCGCATATATTACAGTATAGAAGAGCAGATAGGAAAGCATTATAGCAAGTCTCATAAAAAGGTTAGCTTGGTTAATTCTCAATACTAATCTAAGAACTATTTTTAATACAAAAATCAAAATACCTCAAATATATTTTTGGACTCAAGAAGACTAGGGTTGAAAATGAATCTGTTAAAAGAAAAAATTAGTAAAAATACGGTCGGCAGTCCCTCAGCATCGGAAAGTGAAGCTCCCCAAATGGTTCACAGGGAATAACTATTTTCTGACTACAGGATATGTCATCTCTGCATTGATTTGATTGACAATGATTCGTCGAAATGCCGGCACTTCAATTACAACATTCCCTTTGTGCCCGGCAGGTAATTGCTCAGCAGGTCGCACTTTACTGACATGCGAATGGCTTTGACAAAAGCCTTAAATGGCTGCTCGTTGTCGCCGCGGCATTCTATATGCAGGTTGCATCTGGCGGCATCGGAAAATGACTTAAAGAAATGGAAAAACATTTCAGTGGGCATCTCCCCTGTTTTTCTCTTTTACATTCAGCGTTCCATACCGTTTTTCTGGTCAGGGCTTTGGAAAATGCTTCCCCTGGGGTAATGCCGGTACTCTCTGTGATAATGGTACTCTTCTATATGCAGGTCTCCTTTTACCTGTACCTGCAAGTGAGGAACAGCCCCCGAACGCATTCGGGACAATCGCATGATACATAGGCTGAATATCTCCATCGGCTTTGGGTTTGAACTGTCAAAAAGAAGAAAAAGAAGCTAAAGCCTTCAAAAATTAAAAAAATATTTAAATATTTTTGGTAGTAAACCAGGTTTGTGTCAGCATTATTATCTATCAAGGACATTGCAAGAATGGCAGGGGTTGCTCCATCAACTGTATCCTTTATAATCAATGGTAAGGAGAAGGAAATGCGCATCAGCCCCGGGATGACGGAAAAAGTGAGAAAGATCATTAAAGAAACCGGGTATGTGCCCAACCGGTCGGCAGCCAGTCTCCGAACCGGGCGGACACATAATATCGGGCTGATCGTGGAAGATATTTCCAACACCTTTTTTGCACTGCTGGCAAAGGCAATAGAAGATATAGCTTATGAAGCGGGCTACAGGGTGGTTTATTGCAGTACAGAAAATAATGACAAAAAAGGAAGTGAGCTGATCAGGATGCTGCACAAGCAGGTAGACGGGTTTATCATAACCCCCACGGTCAAAATGCGTCCTGATGTACTTAAATTACAAAACACAAAAAAACCGTTGGTATTGCTGGACCGGTATTTTCCCGGAACGGATATACCCTGTGTGCTGGTTGACAATAAAAAAGGAATTGAAAGAGGGGTAGACCTGCTGATCGACCGGGGTTATACCAATATAGCATTTGTGGTGACTAACCTGGAGCAGATGCAGATGCAGCAGCGATTAGATGCATTCACAGACCGGGTGAAAGAGCTGGGCACAAACAATCACTGTGCGGTATTACAATTGCCTTTCTCTGCAAAAGAAGGCGCTTACGAAAACGCCATAAAAACATTCCTGGAAAACAACACCGGACTGGACGCTGTTTTCTTTGCCACCAATTACCTGAGCATCCAGGGGTTAAAAGTATTACAGGAGCTGAAATGGAGCATTCCCGGTCGTATCGCGGTGCTATCGTTCGATGACCATGATATTTTCAAGTTATATACGCCTTCCATCACCGCCGTCAATCAACCCATCACAGAAATAGCTCGCCAGGGAGTGGAAATGCTGATACAACAGATGGATAAACAGACATCAGTGAATAAAATTGTACTCCTGGAAGCAGAACTTATTATCCGCGATTCTGCCTGACGACTTCTCTTTTTCAATAAACAGGAATTTACAGGTTCCGGCCATATGAAATGCGAAGCATAGGCCTGCCTACAACTAAAATTTTTCCGGAAAAATTTGGTCAATTCAAATCTTTTATCAAACTTAGCGATTGCTAAAACGATTTTGCTAACGAGAACAGCTTCTTTATGAAATACTTTTCCAACACACAGCTTAGCCAGGAAACTTTATGCTTTTCCGCTGGTTTCAGGCAATTTTTCAGGTACTATCTATACTTACTTTCTATCGCTTCGGTTTACTTCCGTAAACGAAAATGGTGCCTGCGATAGATTTTATACGGATCAGGCATACATCAGTTTCTTCCCCACCCATCAATCCGGTTCCCATTACCCAGTTCAGTTAAAGCGAACACTGTATACAAAGCTGTTTGAGATAACTGCTCCCTGCCCCTGAGAGATATTGTTTGTTACATAACCTTTTTTTAACCACTAATTATGCTTTATGAAGAAGTATTTGCTGATGCTACTGCTTGGAGCCTGCATTGTCCCGGGCAGGCAACAAATTTTTGCACAGAGTGCAGACACTCCCCGGACTGTAACAGGAACAGTCAAAGACGTTAATGGAGACGGCCTTGGAGGCGTAACCGTTATGGTGAAGGGAGCCACGGGTTCACCGGGCATCATAACAGACGAAACCGGTTTGTTTACTATCAGTGTTCCCGGCGATAACGCCGTTCTGGTATTTACGTATGTAGGCTTTGAGACGCGGGAAATTGTAGTAGGCAATCAAAACCACATTGAAGTAGAGCTGAGTGAAAAGGTAGACAATGCGCTGGATGAGGTAGTGGTGGTAGGATATGCTACCCAGAAAAAAGCTACACTCACCGGCGCTGTTTCCACCATCAGCGGTGCTGATATGGTAACCACCAAAAATGAAAACCCCCAAAACATGTTGACCGGTAAGGTACCGGGTGTAAGGGTGGCGCAGCGTACCGCTGAACCGGGTGCTTTCAACAATGCATTCGATATACGCGGTTTTGGTTCTCCGCTGATCATTATAGATGGCATACCGCGTTCGGCAGCTGATTTTCAGCGGTTGCTTGCCACAGATATTGAGAACATATCTGTATTAAAAGACGCTTCTGCCGCGATTTACGGGGTTCGTTCTGCCAATGGCGTGGTATTGATCACCACCAGGAGGGGCAGGAATAACGAAAGCATCATGTCGTATGATGGTAATTATACCTGGCAGTTCCCCGTGGGCATGCCCAAAACGGTGGACATCTTCCAGTATATGACACTCCGCAATGAACAGGCCATGCATAATGTAAATGGTGGCAACAGGGTGTTCACCGATGAGATATTTGAAGCATACCGGAATGGAACCAGGAAAAGTTATGACTGGTACCCGATGGTATGGGCCAATTATGCCCCTCAGACCCAGCACAACCTGAGCGCTACCGGTGGAAATGAAAAAGTGCAGTACTATGTGGGAGGAGGTTATCTGAACCAGGGAAGCTTTTTCAAAACCAACGACCTGAACTATCATAAATATAACCTGCGTTCCAGCGTCACCGCCAAAATTTCAGAAGGGTTTACATTGGATGCCAACCTCAATTTAATTACTGAGACAACCAACCAGCCATATCAAAGCGCCTGGTGGATCATCCGGTCTTACTGGCGCCAGGGTCCGCAGATACCGGCTTATGCCAACGACGATCCCACCCGGCCGTTTCACGGGTTGATTGAAGGTGACAACCCCCTGTCTTTTATGGATAAAGATATTGTAGGGTATCGCGCACTCAATACCAGTTGGATACAGCCCTCGCTGGCATTGCGGTACGACATTCCGGGCATACCCGGCTTATATGCGAGAACTCTGTTAAGCTACGATTACTCCTTCTCCAATCGTAATCACTTCCAGAAAGAATACCGCCAATACCGGTATGATGATGCATCTGACACTTATGAAACCTTTACGCGTCAATCTCCTGATCGTGTCACCAGAGAGGCGTTTTTTAACTCGCAGTTGCTGAGCCAGACCAGCTTAAACTATAGTCGTAACTTCTTCAGTTCGCATAAAGTGGATGCCGCCCTGATCTGGGAAACGCAGCGTAGAAAAGGAGATGCGTTCAGCGCACAGCGACAGTTGGCATTACCGCTTCCTTACCTTTTTGCAGGATTACCGCTTGAGCAAATAGCCAGCATGGATGTAAACAGCCTGTACAACTTTACCAATATGGCATTAGCAGGTCGCTTGAACTATGCTTACCAGGGCAAATATCTTGCTGAGTTCCTGTTCCGGTATGATGGATCCTCCAAGTTTGCCCCCGGATCTCAATGGGGTTATTTTCCGGGCGCTTCCATTGGGTGGCGTGTTTCGGAAGAAGGTTTTTTCAGGAATGTAAATGCATTGTCATTTGTTCAACAATTAAAGCTGCGCGCTTCCTATGGTGTTACGGGCGATGATGGCGCCGCCGCTTATCAGTGGGTGCCCGGCTATAACTACCCTACGCCTAGCAGCAGTTCCAGGAATTTTACTGCCGGGTATGTATTTGGTGATAACTACATTGCCAGTGCCAATAGCAAGGGGATCGTTAACCCGGTCATCACCTGGTTTACTTCCCGCACATTTGATATTGGGGTTGATTTTGTTGCCTGGAACGGTATGCTGGGCGTTACGTTCGATTACTTTGCCAGGAAACGGGATGGCTTATTGGCCCAAAGAACCGGCGGTATTCCAACCGTTGTAGGCGCCGCACTCCCCCAGGAAAACCTCGACAGCGACCTGACTTCAGGCTATGATCTTGAAATAAGTCATAATCACAACATCGGTTCCGTTTTATACAGCCTGCGGGGAATTTTCTCCTATACCAGGGTAAAAAGACTGATGGTTGAACGCGCGCCAAATGGAAGTTCCTATTGGAACTGGAGACGAAATCCGACCGATCGCCTGGATCACCTGTGGTGGGGATATACCGGCAACGGAAGATTCGAATCATGGGATGATATTTATAACAGCCCGGTATATATCGGAAGAGGTACTTTACCGGGTGATTACCGGTACGAAGACTGGAATGGCGATGGCGAGATCAACGACCTCGACCAACATCCCTTCCAGGTGGGCTCCACCCCCTGGGTGAACTATGGTTTTTCTGCCAGCGTTTCTTACAAAGGAATTGATCTGTTCGTATTGGCGCAGGGCGCTGCCATGGCGACTTTCCAGTACCAGGAGCAATTGCTCATGCCTTTATGGGGTAGCGGCGAATCGGGCGCCATGGTGCAATTCATGGACCGCTGGCATCCGAAAGACGCTAACGCTGATCCGTATGATCCGAGAACGGAGTGGGTACCGGGACATTATGGATACACAGGTACCATACCAGATGTTAATTCATCTTATAATTCCGTGAACGGCGCTTACCTGAGATTAAAGTCAATTGAGCTGGGTTATACGCTACCGGAGACATGGACCAAAAAAGCGGGTATAAAAAGCACCCGTTTCTATGTGAATGGTTACAACCTGTTTACCGCCACAAAAGTGAGATATATCGATCCGGAGCATGAAAATGGCACATGGGGTTACTTATATCCTATGAACAAAACGGTAACAGCAGGCTTAAATATCACCTTTTAATTTGTTTGTCATGAAATCAAAATATTATCTCGTTATTCTTTTGGGAGTGCTTTTAATCAGCTCCTGTAAAAAATATCTTGATGTTCCCCCGGTTAATATAGTTAGTGAATCGGATCTGTTTTCATCCAACAAGGGTATGCAGTTGTACCTGTCCAGGATGTATAGCCAGATGCCCTTTGAAGATTTCAAGTATTCACCGGCAAGACAATTCTTTGACGACTGGCTGGTAACCCCAGGCACCAATGAAGGCTCCTCGCTGGGCAGGGATGCGGGTGAAGCCATGACCTCGGAAGGATGGGCCCGGAACGGCTCCTACTGGGTAAGGGCATTTGAATTGCTCAGGGATGCCAATACCCTGCTGGAAAATTTTCCGGAGTACAGGGAAAACTTCAGTGATGAGGAATATGAGCACTATATCGGCGAGGCTTATTTTGCCCGGGCGATGGTATTTTATGCGCTGGCAAAGCGATATGGTGGCATTCCTCTGGTAACAAGCTTGCTTCAATATCCTGAAAACAGCCGGGAAACGCTGGAAGTGCCCAGGTCTACGGAAGAAGCGTCCTGGGACCAGGTACTGGCTGATTTCGATGCCGCCGTTGAACATTTAAATGAAGAAAGTCCCGTAAAAGGATATGCCAACAAATTTGTTGCCCTGGGCTTTAAGTCCGAGGCTATGTTGTACGCCGGCAGTGTGGCAAAATATAACAGGGCAACCGGCTTTGGACAAAAAACCGGCGTTCGGGTGATCGGCTTTGATCCTGCGACGGCTGAAGCAGCTTCCATCCGCTATTTCAGCGAAGCCTTTAAAGCTGCCAACACTATCATCAAATCCGGCAGATATTCTATTTATATGAGAAGATGGGCGGCCGGTGACAAAGATGCACAGTACCAAAACATGGTGGACATGTTCTTCGACGCCTCCAGCAGCGAAAACATCTATACTAAAGACTACGCCTGGCCGGATCTTGCGCATGGCTACGACTCCTACAATATTCCCCGACAAATGATGGGCGGGAACGGCTATTCGGCGGGCAACTGCCCGACACTGGATTTTGTGGAATTGTTTGACGGCATAGAGAAAAATCCTGACGGTACCATTAAAGTACTGGATGAAAACGGAAAATACCTGCTGTTTGACAGCCCTATGGATATTTTCGCCAACGCCGAACCGCGGTTACGGGCATACGTGATATTCCCGGGTGATGAATTTAAAGGAGAGGTCATGGAGGTGAGAAGGGGTATCTATACCGGAAACATTACCAACGGCATAGCACCGCTCAGGGTAGTGAACGGTAGCACCAATTATACCATTGGCGGTCCGCAAACCTATAACCAGACAGACGCCTATACCGCCACCGGCGCTTTTGCCGGGAACAAATCCCTGTTCCTGTCGCAAAACGGTACCACCCACGAAAAGGTAACCCTGTCTGACGGTACCGAAATGAACGGAGGCGGCAGGAACGGCCCATTCGGCAACTCCGACATGACGGCTGCTTTTACCGGCTTTATGGTCCGTAAATGGTTAGATCCCAACCTGTCGCAGGCATTGGTACTGGAAGGCAGATCAGAGCAGTCTTTTATTTTGATGCGCTATGCCGAAGTGCTGCTGAATGCGGCGGAAGCTGCTGCTGAATTGCTCCTCGCAGGCGCGCCTTCTCCCGACGGAGACGATTTAACTGCAGTTGCTTTTAATGCGATCACCAGTATCCGGGAAAGAGCAGGCGCCGATCCGTTGACCGGGATCGGGCAGTTAAGTGGTTTGGAAGGTCTGGAAATTATCCGCAAGGAAAGAAGAAAAGAGCTGGCTTTTGAGCATAAGATACTGTGGGACATCCGGCGCTGGCGCACACAGCATTCGGATATGCTGAATGGCTTCAGGCAATCGGACGGTGCCTTTTACCGCGGGTTGTATCCATTCTATTCTTCCGTAGCCAATAAATGGTTTTTCGATGCAGGATTTGAAGAAGCCAGGAAACGCTTTGTTTTCAGGGAAGTGGATTACTATTTCGCGATCCCGGGTGGCGAAGTAAACAAAAGCCCGGTCATTGATCAGCAGCCTGACCGGTAAAAGCAGATCAGGTTTAGAAACAATGCAGTGTTACCATAAAAGAAAATACAATGAAAAATATTTTGCAGTATATATTAGGTATGATCATTCTTACAGGCGCCTTTTCCTGTATGAAGATTGATAACTACGCTCCACCCGGCGAAACATTAAAAGGCCGGGTAGTGGATGATGCCACCGGCGAGCTGGTATTGACAGACCAGGGAAGCGAAGGTACCAGGGTAAGAATGCGGGAACTGAGCTGGCAGGAAGCCGTACCCGAAAACCTGGATTTCTTTTGTATGAAAGAAGGTATCTTCCAGAATACAAAAGTTTTCAAAGGCACCTACAATGTAAGAGTAGACGGTGCATTTATTCCGTTGGTGCTGCTGAACACCAACGGAGATACGTTGGAAGATGGGTCAAAAACACTGGATATCAGCGGCGTCACAGAAGTGGAATTCCGTGTGCAGCCATTCCTGAAGCTGGAGTGGGTGGGAACTCCTACGGTTGCCGATGGCAAGGTTACCGCTACGGTGATCATACGGCGCGGGGTAAGCCCGGAAGCGTTCCGGGCAAAAATAGAGCCTACCGGTAATTATAATGACGGTATGCTGAATGTTACCGATCTGCGCCTGTTTGTAAGCCAGGTGCCCTTTGTGGGTTTCAGGGACTGGGACAACCGTTATTCAACTACGATAGAATATGCAGGAGACGCTTTTGATGCACAGTTGGATGAACCCATATCCATCACTACGCAGGGAACCATTCAATCGGGCAGGACGGTATTTATCAGGGCGGCCGCAAGGATCAATTATGCCACGGAAAATATCAGGCGGCATAATTATAATGAAGCGATACGGGTGGATATACCGTAGAGCGGAACACATTATGTAGCCCTTTTTCCGAATTAAAAACAATAAAAGATATACGAATGAAATGGAAGTTATTATTATGCGGACTATTTCTTTCACTGGTAGCCCCTGGGCAGGAAAAAACGGCCTTCCAGGTGGCCGCTCCCTGGAGTCCCCGGTACGACGTACGGTCGGATGTTGCCATTGTGTATGGTGTAAACGATGCCGGCGGTAATTTTGAAGAAAGAGTGAAGGGCTGGCGGGATAAAGGATACCAGGTACATTTTATGACCGGTATCGCCTGGGGACAATACAAGGATTATTTTCTCGGCGAATACGACGGGAAAAACCACCTGGATGAAGGACAGGTGCAACGCAACGGCGATACCATCTGGCACGGCAAAAACGTACCTTATATTGTTCCGACAGAAAGTTTTCTGACTTACCTGAAAACCCATTTAAAAAGGGCGGTTGATGCGGGCGTAACGGCCATCCACCTGGAAGAACCTGAGTTCTGGGCCCGGGCAGGGTACAGTACCGCTTTAAAAAAAGAGTGGAAAAATCATTATGGCGAAGACTGGAGACCACAGCACGAATCACCCGAAGCCACTTATCTTTCGCAAAAGCTGAAGTACCAGTTGTATTACAATGCGCTTAAAGATTGTTTTGCCTATATAAAATCCTATAGCAGGAGCGTAGGCAGGGATGTACAATGTTATGTGCCTACACATTCACTGATCAATTACTCCGCGTGGAGGATTGTAAGCCCCGAAGCCAGCCTGGCATCCATAGATGATGTGGACGGCTATATAGCACAGGTGTGGACGGGCACTTCCAGGGAACCGGTATTTTATAACGGGGTACGTAAGGAAAGGGTGTTTGAAAACGCTTTTTTGGAATATGGCTCCATGATCTCCATGATACAACCTACCGGTAAAAAGATCTTTTTGCTGACTGACCCGATAGAGGACTGGCCGCGTACATGGGATGATTATAAAAGAAATTATGAAGCCACTTTCACGGCTAAATTATTGTATCCTTCGGTAGCCGACTACGAAGTAATGCCCTGGCCCAATCGCATCTACCTGGGTAAGTTTAAGCTGGAGAATAGTGAAGAACGGCAACCCATATCACCTGCATATGCTACGCAAATGCAGATCATGGTAAACGCATTGAATGAAGTGCCGGTGTCGGACAACAAGTTGAATGGAACACATGGTGTGGGGGTATTGATCTCCAACTCCATGATGTTCCAGACCTTCCCTACGCATGAGGGATATGAAGACCCTCAACTGTCTAATTTTTATGGTATGGCATTGCCGTTGCTGAAAAGAGGAGTGCCGGTAGAGACCGTTCATATGGAAAACCTTTCTCACCCGAATACGCTTACCAATATAAAGGTGCTGATCATGAGTTATGCCAATATGAAGCCTTTGGAAGAACGTTTTCATAACGACCTGGTACAATGGGTACGGAATGGTGGAGTGCTGCTTTATTACGGAAGGGATTCGGATCCTTTTCAAAACGTACAGGAATGGTGGAATACAAAGGGGAAAAATTACAAAGCACCATCGGAGGATCTGTTTAAAAAGCTGGGGATCACTGATACCGGAAACAACCAGCCTGTAAAAGTTGGCAAAGGCTGGGTAAGTATTACGCGAAAAGATCCTAAAGAGCTTGTGTTAACGGCGGGGTCGGATACAGACTTTATGAAGCAGGTGAAAACTGCCTTTGAAGGAAATGCAAAAGCAGGGAAGCTCCTTTTCAAAAACAACTATATACTACAGCGTGGTCCGTATACGGTAGCTGCTGTTGTGGATGAGCACGAAGATCAGTCGCCGCTAAAGATCCAGGGACCGGTGATCGACCTTTTTGATCCCGCATTGCCGGTGTTGAATGTAAAAGAGGTACCTCCCGGTAAACAGGCTTTTTTATTTGACCTGAAAACGGTAAAAGCAAATACACCGCGCATATTAGCCGCCGCTGCAAGGGCATATGATGAAAAAATAACCGGAAACACATACAGCTTTATTGTTAAAAGTCCCTCTGAAACCATTAATGCCATGCGTATCAGGTTGCCGGCAAAACTGCAAAAAGTAGATCTGCAAAAAGAAGGTGAACCGGTAGAAATGCTGGAGAACACCTGGGATGAAAAATCTAAAACGGCGCTGCTCCGCTTTCCCAATTTCAGCGAAGGGGTAGCGGTGACGATCAACTGGTAGGGAAATTTCTTTATTCCGTGATATTCCTCCTCCGGGCCCCGGGGAGGAATATCACTACCATATAAAGCCTTGTTTCGTCTTTTCAATCCCTTCGCAGCGGGAGAAAAATCTCACCCTTTAACGTCATCTCGATCCCGACCGAAAGTTGGAGAGATCTAACGACCATAAACGGGATTGCTTTGGTCGTTCCTCCCTCGCAAAGACGTTCCACACATTCGGAAGATTTCTCTGCCGCAAACATTCGTTTGCTCCATACGAATACGATCAAGAGGTCTTACAACACTCCCTTTGTACTCGGCAGGTAATTGCTCAGCGGGTCGCGCTTTACCGCCATGCGGATGGCTTTGGCAAAAGCCTTGAAGATGGCTTCTATCTTATGGTGCTCATTGTCGCCACGGCATTCTATATGCAGGTTGCATTTGGCAGCATCAGAAAACGACTTAAAGAAATGGAAAAACATTTCCGTAGGCATCTCTCCTATCTTTTCTCTTTTGAATTCAGCATTCCATACTATCCAGTTGCGGCCACCGAAATCGATCAGCACTTTGGCATCTGCTTCGTCCATAGGCAGGGCAAAACCATAGCGTTCCATACCGGTCTTATCAACCAGGGCTTGGGCAAATGCTTCCCCCAACGCAATGCCGGTATCCTCTATGGTATGGTGCTCGTCTATATGCAGGTCTCCTTTTACCTGTACCTGCAGGTCCATTTTTCCATGACGGGCGATCTGCTCCAGCATATGATCAAAAAAACCGACACCGGTGCTGATCTCCGATTTTCCGTTTCCATCTATATTAAGATCGATATGAATTTGGGTTTCATTCGTATTCCTGTCGTGCGATACCCTGCGAAGCCCCAGCTTCAGGAATTCATAGATCCCGGACCAGTGCAATGTTTCCAGGGCAATGGTATCCTGCAGTTCCGATACCTTATCAGATATCTCTTCTGCGCCCAGGGAAGCATCCTCGTTCAACCAGATGGCTTTGCAGCCCAGGTTTTTGGCCAGTTGTACATCGGTAATACGGTCGCCGATCACAAAAGAGTTTGCCAGGTCATACGCCGGATTGTCCATATAACCGGTAAGCATACCTGTACCGGGCTTCCGGGTAGGGGCGTTTTCATGCGGATAGGTCTTATCGATAAACACTGCACTGAAATGAATATCTTCCCCTTCCAGGCTTTTCATTACCAGGTTATGCAGCGGCCAGAAAGTGCTCTCAGGAAACTTTTCCGTACCCAGTCCGTCCTGGTTGGTTACCATTACCAGCTCATAGTCCAGCTCACGCGCAATTTTGGTCATAAACTCAAACATATGCGGATAAAAGGTAAGCTTGTCGTAAGAATCCAGTTGGTAAGTTGGAGGATCTTCCAGTATCAATGTGCCGTCTCTGTCGATAAATAAAACCCGTTTTGCCATGATCATTTTTTAGAAGTTGCAATATACATTATAATAAGGCTTCCCCCATCCCCTAAAGAGGAGCAGGCGGAAGACTGCGCCAGCGTTCGGGTGGACGCGTGAGTATTCCCGAACCTGGCGCAAGTGTTCGGCTTGCCGATCACTTGTGCCTTTTTAATTCATCCTGATTGTATCAGGGCATGAATATGCAGAATCCGGACACAGTCCGGTAGTATTAGCCGGCAATCCCCATCCCCTGAAGGGGAGCATTTGTTTCGGAAGACTGCGCCAGCATTCGGCACTGGCGATCCCAGGGTCGGCTGCGCCAGACCCCGGGTGGACCCGAAACTGGCGGGTGGGGACACCCCGCCAGTAGTACTCTGGTCGCCGTCATCCGCCGAATGCCGCCAGGCTTTTTACCAGTGTTGCATTTTCATCGGGTGTGCCCACCGTTATACGCAGGCATCCCTCGCAGAGTTGTACATTGCTCCTGTCGCGTACTACAATGCCTTTCTCCAGCAGGAACCCGTATGCTTTCCGGGCATCCTGTATTTTTACCAGCAGGAAGTTGGCATCGGAAGGATAAATATGCTGTACCACCGGCAGCCCGGAAAGCTTCTGCACCAGCGCTTCTCTTTCCGCCACCAGCAGCCGGATCATTTCATTTACGTCTTCCACATTATCCAGCGCCTTCAGCACAATATCCTGCGTGGCCTGCCCGATATTGTACGGCGGCTTTATTTTATTAAATACCGCCATGATCGCTTCCGAAGCAAATGCCATCCCTACACGGAGCCCGGCCAAACCCCATGCCTTGGACAGGGTTTGCATCACCACCAGGTTGGGATAATCACTCAGCTCCTGCACAAATGAACGGTACCGCGAGAAATTGATATAAGCTTCATCAATTACCACCAATCCCGGAAAATTGTTCAATACCATCTCAATATCTTCCCGGTGCAGCGAATTACCCGTAGGATTGTTGGGGGAACAGATCCATATGATCTTGGTGAAATCATCGACCAGGTTTTCCAGGTGCACCAGGTCTAACTGGAAATCCGGCAGCAACGGTGCTTTACGCACTTCCACGTCATTGATGTCGGCGCTCACCTGGTACATACCATAGGTAGGCGGACAGATGATAACATTGTCTTTACCCGGGTTGCAGAAACCACGATACAGCAGGTCTATGCATTCATCGCTGCCGTTGCCGATAAAAATATTAGCGGCAGGAACACCTTTGATAGCCGAAAGCTTTTCCTTTATTTTTACCTGGTGCGGATCGGGATAACGGTTATACCATTGTAAAGCCGGCGAACCCAGGCTGTTTTCGTTGGCGTCCAGAAATACCTTGGCTTCGCCGCTGAATTCATCGCGGGCAGATGAGTAAGGGGTAAGCTTTTTTACATTTTCCCTTACGAGGTCGTTTATATTGAAAGAAGTCATATGATTGCTGATTTCTGATTTGGGATTTTTGATTTGAAGCATCCGTCTGACCGCGTCAGAGCCTGATCGTTACGGCGTTGGCGTGCGCCTGCAGTCCTTCTGCTTCCGCCATATGAACAATAGCGGACGCAATACTATGCAGCCCTTCTTCTGACAGTTTCTGATAAGTGATCTTTTTTACAAAGCTGTCTACGCTTACGCCGCTGTAGGCCCTGGCAAAACCGTTGGTCGGCAGGGTATGATTGGTACCGCTGGCATAATCGCCGGCGCTTTCCGGCGAATAATTCCCCAGGAATACCGACCCGGCATTGATCACCCGTTCACCGAGCGTATCTCCTTCCTCACAACTGATGATCAGGTGTTCCGGCGCATATGCATTCACCAGTTCTAACGCTTCTGTCATATCTTTTACTACGATAGCCTTGCTGTTTTCCAGCGCTTTTGCCGCCAGTTCTTTCCGGGGCAGACTGTCCAGTTGCCTGGATACTTTCTCCAGTACAGGTGTCACGATCTGCTCATCGGTGGTGACCAGCAATACCTGGCTATCGGCGCCGTGCTCAGCCTGTGAAAGCAGGTCCGCCGCCACATAGGAAGCGTTTGCCGTTTTATCCGCCAACACACAAACCTCACTGGGGCCCGCCGGCATATCAATGGCCATGCCTTCACGCTGCACCAGTTGCTTGGCACAGGTAACATACTGGTTGCCCGGCCCGAATATTTTGTACACAGCGGGAATGGTCTCCGTTCCCCAGGTCATGGCCGCAATAGCCTGCGCGCCGCCTGCTTTGAAAACCCGGCTCACGCCTGCCTGCCTGGCGGCATATAATATGGCAGGGTGAATATTGCCGTTTTTATCAGGCGGTGTACAAAGAATCACTTCCCTACAACCTGCAATAGCGGCGGGAATGCCAAGCATTAATACGGTAGAGAACAAAGGCGCTGATCCCCCGGGAATATACAATCCCACTTTTTCAATACCCACCCACCGCCGCCAGCAACGGATACCAGGCAACGTGTCTACCGGTTCTTCAGCTTTGAGCTGTGCTGCATGAAAGTGGTGAATATTACCTTTTGCCGTCTGTACGGCGTTTTTCAGCTCATCGCTGAGTAATTTTTCGGCTGCATCAAATTCCTCCGGCCCTACCGTTAAGCTTTGAAGATCGATGCCATCAAACTTCCGGGCAAATGCTATTAAAGCCTCATCCCCTTTGTTTCTCACGGCTTCCAGTATATCTGTTACAGCAGCTTCCAACACCTTGTTATCTATAACAGGTCGCTGCAAAAGTGCCGGCCATTCCTTCCTTTCAGGGTATAACACTACTTTCATTCGTATATCTTTTATTTTTCCATTTGGTCGTTCCGCACCTGCGGGAGAACCCTGCATATACATTGCTCACCAAATTGAATATATTTTTATGGCGTTCGCGAATGCTCCGCATTTTTCCTGTGTGAGAAAATTTATCATGCTCCGTTTCATAACAACAATTGGATGTTAGCTTATAAAACCATTTTTTCGATCGGTACTACCAGGATACCCTGCGCACCGGCAGCTTTCAGCTGTTCAATTTTATCCCAGAACTCGTCTTCGCTCAATACGCTGTGCACAGAGCTCCAGCCTTCGTCTGCCAGGGGCAGTACGGTCGGACTTTTCATACCCGGCAACAGGCTGATCACTTCTTTCAGCTTATCATTGGGTGCGTTCAGCAGGATGTACTTGTTGTTTTTTGCTTTTTTTACCGCATGTATACGGAACAGTAATTTATTCAGCAATTGCAGGCGGGCTTCGTCCAGGTTGTTATTCCGCACCAGTATGGCTTCAGACTGCAGGATGGTTTCTACCTCTTTCAAACCATTGGTAAGCAGGGTGGAGCCACTGCTCACCAGGTCACAAATAGCATCTGCCAACCCTATACCCGGGGCTATTTCCACGGAGCCGCTGATCTCGTGGATATCGGCTGCCACACCATTCTTTTTAAGATATTGCTCTGTAAGGAAAGGGTAGCTGGTCGCAATCCGTTTCCCGTTCAGCGTCTGCACGGAACCGTATTGCTCGCCCCTTGCTACGGCAATGCTCAGCCTGCATTTTCCAAAGCCCAGCTTTTCCACCGTGGTTACGGCTTTGTTTTTTTCATATACCACATTTTCACCTACGATGCCCATGTCGGCAACCCCGTCTTCCACATATTGCGGGATATCATCATCGCGCAGGAAATAGACCTCCAGTGGAAAATTACCGGCTTCTGTTTTTAATTTGTTAGCGCCATTGGATATCCCGATACCACATTCTTTTAACAAGCGCATGGAATCTTCATGTAAACGACCGGATTTTTGGACTGCCAGTTTTAGCATTGTATGTAAGTTTTTGTAAAAGAAAAAGGCCTACCGAACGGTAAGCCTTTTAATGATGTATGATCGTACACAAACAACACCTGCTTACCAGCCGGGTAAGAAATGATGGTGATGATGTGTGTTTTTAATCATTGAATTTATTTTAACGGCGCAAAAATAAGCCCTGCAGCTTATTCAGCAAAATAATTAACATTTTTCATAAAATTTACCGGTATGCTTGCAGGCAGCTGCTATCGTACTATGTGTTTTTTAAATATTAAATATACAATAAACTCATTTACATAAACTTATAATGAACGCCGGCGGCCCGGCATTATTTTACCAATAATTTTGTTTATATTTTAGGCAGCGCCCGGGTTACAGAATCTGTCTGGTATGTATTATAAAGAATAGAAAATCCGTTAATATTGTACCGGATGCTTACCCGTCGCAGATCATATTTGTATTTCTTCATATCCTGCCTTACAGTGTTGTTTGGCAGCAAAGCCCACGCACAGTACGGCGCCAACGACACGATCGTTGTTCCCGTTATTGTTTACAAAGGCGAAACGCTGATCTACAGGGAGCTGGAGCCGGTAGATATCCCGTTAAAGCTCTCACGGGCACAACGGAAAAAATACCGGGAGTGGACCCGTTTGAGGAATGCGGTATATGTAACCTATCCGTATGCGCAGAAAGCGGGTGTCGTATTTAACGATATTGAGAGCCACCTTGCGCAGATACCGGATAAAAAGAAACGTCACGCCTACATCAAGACCCGGGAAAAAGAGCTGAAAGAAGAGTTTACCAAACCTCTGACCAACTTATCGGTTTACCAGGGGAAAGTGCTGATGAAGCTGATCAACCGGGAAACGGGTAATTCCTGCTATAACATTATACACGAATACAAAGGCAGCTTTTCCGCCGGCTTCTGGCAAAGCGTAGCCTGGGTGTTTGGAAGCAGCCTGAAGCAAACCTACGATGCCCAACAGGAAGATGCCGAAATAGAAAACTTTGTGCAGGAAGTGAAAAGTATGTATGGGATATAGCTTATGGTAAAATGGTAAGACGTGTAAAATGGTAAGAAGGCATACGTTATCATACGGTCTTACTTTCTTACCATCTTACACCTCTTACGGTCTTACCATTTTACGGTCTTACATGTCTTACGGTCTTACTTTATGCTTCCCCTCTCCTATCAGTATCAACGCAAACACTGCATAATTGATAATATCATAAAAGTTGGCGTCTATTCCTTCGCTGATCAGCGTTTTACCCTTATTAGAAAGGATCTGCCTGATGCGGAGCAGCTTGGACAATATAAGATCGGTAAAGCTTTCCTGGCTCATATCCCGCCAGGCCTCGCCGTAGTCGTGGTTCTTGTTTTCCATCAGGGCACGGGCATTATCTGTCATCCGGGTATATAAATCCTCCACCGTGTCAACGGGCAGGTCCTCCACTTCATCCGTTCCCAACTCCAGTTGCATGAGCCCTACCACCCCGTAGTTCAGGATACCCTTGAATTCAGAAAGGATATCATCCTCGATTTTCTGAACACCGCCCTCCTGCAGGGTCCGGATCCGCCGGGCTTTGATATAGATCTGGTCAACCACCGAAATGATCCGCAATACGCGCCAGGAAGTACCGTAGTCCTGGGTTTTCTTCAGAAAAATATCCTTTGCTGACTGCACGGCTTCATTGTATTGCTGAATGGTACTCATGTGGCTGAATAGTAGATTTGCATTATTAAGCTGTGCAAACCTACACAAAAACCGGTTACGGTAATGCGGGATGTTTACATAGCAACTGTAGAAATCATTTACCGGTAAGTTACTATCGTTGCCGATAGTTCCTTTCGCCGTAAACCCTTACATTTGATTTGTTATAAACACCACCGTATGCAAAACAAAGTACACGAAGGACGAAATATAAAACGCTTCCGGGAAATGATGGGCATCAAGCGGGAAGGGCTTGCCATAGAATTGGGCGATGACTGGAACCAGCAAAGAGTATCCCTGCTGGAGCAGAAGGAAACGGTGGAACAGGCTATACTGGAACAGGTATCCGCAGCCTTAAAAATACCGGTGGAAGCTTTTCAGAACTTTCACGAAGAACAGGCTATTAATATTATCTCCAACACTGTCAACAATAATGATAACGCTTCCGGTAATTCCTTATTCAACCACTATCCGACTTTTAATCCTATCGACAAAATCGTTGAGCTTTATGAAAAGCTTGTTGCAAGTGAAAAGGAAAAAGTTGAGCTGCTCAAAAAAATGATCGAGAAGTAATAAAACAAAACGATACCCGGGGGGGTACAAGCGAGACGCTTGCACCCGGACAGGGGAAATATTGCAGAATGTATTTGTTTGATTTTTTTATCGCAGCGGAACTGCGTATCGGTCCCATGCTATGCAACGCGGGGTCGCTACGCAGACCCCACGAAGACGGTTGGAGTATCAATGGCATAAATAGTTTATAAATATTAAATTATATTTACTATTTGTAAATTTTATTTCGCCGGGGCATTGAAAAATCATTATATTCAGTTTTCAATCAGCCCCGATCATGAAAAAGTATTTCAACCCCTGTTTAGCTTTTAAGTCCATACCTGTCAGGATAACCAACCGGCATGTGCTTGCCTGTGTAGCCGGAATGATAGCTGTTTTCGGTACCGGCTGCGACGGGCCTGAGAAGCACTATTCCGGGTTGGACGAAGCATGGGTATATGCAAAAAACGACAGCATATTACCCGATCGCATTTACCTGAAAAGAGATTCCAGCCTGAGCTATCATAATGTAAGAGTGGATGATAAAGGAGGGATCCTACCCTGGTATTCATCTGACCTCGGAGCGTCTTATGATACGGTATTGCAGCTGGTATGGGATTTCTGGGATAATATGGAACCGGATTCCAACGGGACCAAATATTATATGAATCACCAGGTATGGCGTCCCGATCACGACAAAAGAGGCTTGGGTGGCGACCAGTTGATGATGGCGCTCTCCTCATGGGATCTGTTATACAATTATACCGGAAATGCTGCCATTATAGAGAATATGAAGTATATGGCAGACTACTATCTTGCACATGGTCTTTCCCCGGCAGATCACCTGTGGCCCCATCTCCCCTACCCTTACAATACCGATCTGCATTCGGGTGTTTACGATGGCGACATGATCCTGGGTAAAGGTTACCTGCAGCCTGACAAGGCCGGTTCGCTGGCATACGAACTGATAAAATTATACAAAAAAACCGGCGTGACCAGGTACCTGGATGCGGCAGAAAAAATAGCCAACACACTGGCAGCTACCGTACAGACCGGGGATGAATTCCACTCACCCTGGCCTTTCAAAGTACATTCAAAAACGGGAGCGGTCGGAAAGCTCATTAATGAAGAGAGAATCAATAAACCCGAGCCTGGTACCACCGCTTTCAAAAAAGAACAGCCTTCGGCATACTGCACCAACTGGACAGGCACCCTATACGCATTTAAAGCCTTACCCACCCTGGGCAGGGGAAATGCAGAAGCCTATAATAAAGCATATGACACAGCGCTGGACTGGCTGAAAAAATATCCCGCTCAAAACAATAAATGGGGGCCTTTTTTTGAGGATATACTGGGGTGGTCAGACGGACAGATCAATGCTATTACCTATGCCATGTTCCTGATGGAAGATGAATCGGTTGATCCGGATTGGAAAAATACGGTTAAGCATATCTTCAACTGGGTACGCACCGCACTCGATGATAAAGAGTTTGAAAAATACGGCGTAATTACTACAGATGAGCAAACCATATACAGAACACCCGGCAACAGCCACTCTTCACGCCAGGCGTCTATGGAGCTCCGTTACTGGGAAAAAACCGGTGACACCACCCGTTTGATCAATGCCCTGCGCCAGTTGAACTGGGCAACCTATATGGTGAATACAGACGGAAAAAACTATTATATCCGCGACGATATATGGCTTACGGACGGTTATGGTGATTATGTCAGGCATTATATACGGGCTATGGCCGCAGCCCCGGAGTTGGCTCCGGCACATAAGAACCGGATGCTGCGCACCTCCGGCATCATCACCCATGTTGCATACGAACCCGACCATATCAGCTATACCACATTTGACGATGCATCTGCCGAACGTTTTCGCCTGTTGAAAAAACCTACTACCGTAACAGCAGACGGAAAGCAACTGGCGGAAACAAAAAGTAATGACGGCATTCCCGGCTGGACCTGGAGAGCCATCCCTCAAACAGGCGGCGGTGTGCTGGACATTACGAAAGATGGCGGAAAACAAGTGGAGATCAGGTATTGACCCTTGAAAGACTTAACAGGTTTTTGAAACCTGTTAGGTCTGACAGCGACCAACAGAAAAATGGCCGCCAAACTACCCTCAAATGGCAAATAAAAAACTATCTTTGCCGTCCTTAAAAGGACCGGTAGCTCAGTTGGATAGAGCATCAGCCTTCTAAGCTGAGGGTCATTGGTTCGAATCCAATCCGGTTCACTTGAAAATCAAGGCTTTAGACAAAATCTGAAGCCTTTTTTTATTTTTCAGGGAAACATTCATTAGCTTAGATCGTATGGACGTAAAAATTGAGCCGGGCTGGAAGGAGGTGTTGAAAGACGAATTTTCCAAGCCTTATTTTGAACGGATAGTACACTTTCTGAAAACGGAAAAAATGGCGGGCAAAACCATTTATCCCCCGGGTCCCCTTATTTTCAACGCGTTTGAACAAACTCCTTTTAACCAGGTAAAGGTCGTGATCATAGGACAGGATCCCTACCATGGTCCCCGCCAGGCACATGGGCTATGCTTTTCGGTACAGGAAGGGGTAAAGCCGCCTCCCTCGCTGGTGAATATATACAAAGAGATACAATCTGACACAGGTATCTCCATGACTCTTGACAAAGGCGACCTGACCAGTTGGGCAAAGCAGGGCGTACTGCTGCTGAATGCCGCCCTCACGGTGAGGGCCAATGAACCATTCAGCCATTCCCAAATAGGCTGGTCCGAATTTACCGATGCGGTTATCCGGAAAATCGACAGGGAAAAAGAAGGTGTTGTCTTTTTGCTCTGGGGTAAATTCGCGCAGGAAAAACAATTGCTCATAGACAGTACCAAACATCATGTATTGAAAGCAGCCCATCCGTCCCCGTTTTCGGCAGACAAGGGCTTTTTCGGATGCAAACATTTCTCCCAGACAAACGAACTGCTGCAGCAGCAGGGTAAAGACCCGATAAACTGGAAGATATAGTGGTGCATTCCAATTGTTGCCCTGAATACTGGCGCAAGTCTTCCGCAGGACAATTTGTTGCCTTCTAATGCTACCGGACTGTGTCCGGGTTGGTTATGCCCTGATACAATCAGGGCGAAATTTTGCGGCACAAGTATTTTATTTAACGGCCATTGTGACACACCGACCGGTAGGGGTATCTTAACTGTTTTAGCATTAACTTACAGCTTTTTCTATGATGAAGAATATCCTGGGACGTGTATGGGCCGTATGGGGCGCCCTCATATTTATACCCACCCTGCTGATAGCTGTGGGTCCCATCTGGCTTAGCAACTTTATCAGGGAACCCAAAGGCACTGAAGTATTCAGGCGCATTTCCAATACCTGGATGCGGATATTTTTAACGCTGATCGGTTGCCGGTTTACCATAAAAGGCAGGGAACATTTTGCCAAAGGCGAGAATTATATCGTGGTAAGCAATCACAATTCTTACATGGATATTCCCCTGACCACTCCTTTCATACCGGGCGCCAATAAAACCATCGCGAAAGCCGAACTGGCAAAAATCCCTCTTTTCGGGCTCATTTATCAAAGAGGCTCCATCCTGGTAGACCGCAAAAGCGAAAAAAGCCGGAAGGACAGCATCCGGAAAATGAAGGAAGTGCTGGACCAGGGTATGCATATGTGCATATACCCAGAGGGTACCCGCAACAAATCGGATGAACCGCTGCGCCCGTTTCACGATGGCGCTTTCCGGTTGGCCATCGATACCCGGAAACCGATCATTCCAACCCTGATCTTCAACACCCGGAAGGTATTACCCGGAAGCAGCAAGCCTTTTTATCTCTGGCCGGCTCACCTGAAAATGTTTTTCCTCGCACCTGTTGCCGTACAGCCGGAAGATACTGTGGCATCGCTGAAAGAAAGAGTATTTGACATTATGTATGCATTTGCGCAGCAACAAACGCAGGCTTCTTAGCTGCCCGGAAAGGTTCTGCTTCTGTTGATCTTCAGATCGCGTAATATGCCTGATTTGGGGAAAATGGAAATATTGAAAGAGCGCCAGGCACCAAAGGGGGTAACGTTGATGGACATTTGCCAGCAATGCATTTCCCTTGTAATGAACATGGAGAAAGAAGGTATCTTCAGTGTTTTAAAGTCGAAATAGCCGTTTGCACCAAATTTCCATTTTTCGGTAAGACTGAAATCCCCGTTAAAATTCATGTTCGACGATATCTGCGTATCAAAACCGGAATAATCCCGCCGCATGATGCGACTGAAGCTCAATGAATAGGATATGTTGACCGACCAGGGTATGTTGAAATCCACAAACTGAGACGGGTTGTTCCGGATATAGTCCATCTGTGCCTGTATCTGTTCATTGGTAAGGTTGTCGTAGTTATCGTATGCCATCTCTTCATCCCTGGCCTTTTTTTCATCCTTGGGCTTACTCTTAAAGCTGGTGGATGCACTGATGCTTCCGTTGGTGAACCGTCCCAACGACAGCTTACCATCCTGCCAGGCATAACGGTTTATCCTGAATCCGTTGCGGGGGTCTATCTGGTAGGGATCAATATTGGCGCTGGCGGTAATATTGATCTTTTCAAACAAGGTACTACGGGCATACAGGTTAAACGTGGATAGCTTGAACGAATCGGCCAACAGGTTATAGCTGCCCGTTATACCATAGCCATCCACCAGCTTTATTTTCCGCACATCCTCTTCTTCATCATCCGTGTCGGTACTATCCGCTGTGGCCTTTTTACGCACTTTTGCCTCTATAAAGTTATCCAGTCCAAAACCAATGCTTCCGGATTGGCCGTATCCATAGCTTCCGTATATGCTTGCCTGGTAATCGGAGAACATCATTTTTCTGCCGGTGGTATCTACCTGTTCATTCCGGTAATACGACTTTGACAGGTCAGGTTTGTAGCCTATACTCATCTGGGGACGCATCACCTGTCGCACCGCCTGCATTTTGGCATTTTTATTCTTGAACTGCAGGGTAGCAAACATAGAGGTGCTGAAAGAAACTGACATAGAAATATCACGGGCCGTATAAAAGCCTTTCTGAATAGTGGTATCTACCCTTTGGGTATCATCATTCCATCTTCTCATGAACTTCTGGGAATACCACCTTTCCTGGTAACTGAAGCCCGGGGATATCTGGATGGATCCCACCTGCGGCAGTGCCAGGGTAATAGGGATATTATGCTGTGCGCCATACTGAAAAGTATCGATCATCTGCTGAAAGCTGAACGTAGTGTCAATAAAAGTGGTCTGTCCTTTTACACCACCGGTATAACCAATGCCCAGCTTCTGATACCATTTGCCGCTGCCCACCATTTCCTTCGGCTGAAAGGGGTATATGGTATTCACGTTGAAGTTGATATCGGGTGCATTGATATTTACCTGGCTGGTCCGGTTGTTTTGATTATGTCCAAGGTTCAAAGAAAGGTTATAAGGCTTGCCTATCCAGGTTTTCTGGAACGAAATGGAAGAGCTCAGTTGGTTCGTAAAATTCAGAGGCTGTGAATAGTTGCCGCCTGCGCCGTTGCTCTGGTCAACATAAGAATTGCCGGTTACTCCCCTTACATACTTGCTGGATCCCGCGTTCACGCTGGCAGAAAAGTTAACGCCGGGTCGGGCCTTACTGTCCATACGGTGGCTCCAGTTGATCATGAAGGTTTTGGTTTTGTTATAATCCCTGTCGCCCTTGCTGATACCGGTATGTGTATTCTGGTAGCTGAAATTCAGCGAACCGTTATAACGGTAACGTACCCTGTACGTAGGTGCTACATTCAACCGCCAGCTCCCGTAAGAATAAATATCACCCCGCAGGGTGTAATCAAAGTAATCGTTTATGACCTGATAAAAACCTCCGCCCTCCAGACCCAAACCAAAAGTACTCACTACCGACAACTGGGGTGTAAGAATACCCGAGGTTCTTCCACCCTGGATAGGAAACATACCGAAAGGAAGCGCTACCGGTAATACCGGCACATTTTCAAACTCCACCCCTACGGGGCCCGTCACTGCCACCTTCTGAGTTATATACTTTACTTTTTTTGCCCTGAAGGCAAAATGGGGCGTATCCAGGTTACAGGTGGTAAATCTTCCTTTATAGGCATAGATCGTCTGGGCATCTATCTTTTTTACGATCTGTGCATAGTTGAATAGTTCCGCCTGTTGAAAATAACTGCTATGGGTAAGCCCTTTTTGCGTTTTAAAATTGAACTCCAGGCTGTCGCTTACGGTAACGATATCTCCCTGCACCAGCTTGGCCTGACCCATAGAGAGACCGACGGAATCTTTATGCATCTTTGCTTTTACCAGGTTGGTTTGCTGGTCAAAGTCTATCTGGGGTGCCGTCAGGTGTACGTCCTTATACTTTACATCCGTTTCTGTATACAGGTATAACTTTTTGCCTACAACATCGAGCACCATCGAGTCTTTTGCCTGGTACTCTATCGGGGCATCAATAGAGTCCTTTGATATTTTTACGCTGAACGTATCTACCGATTTGATTGAAACACTGTCCGGGCGGAGCGAATCAGTAAGGAGGGTGGAATCTGCTGTGGGAACGGTATCCGTAACCGGGATCGTATCTGTGGATGCTGTTAAATTATTGTAAAAAGCAAACGGCGGCTGATCATTTGCCTTCCCATTATACGTTATTGCAGTTGAAAGCAGCAGTAAGGTTAAGATATATATATAATTTCGCTTAAATTTGCGATATTTATTTTTCATACATATAGTAGGCAGCAAAAATAGCCATATTGACGGTAAGAAAAAGTGAAGATTTTTCAGAATTAGTAACCCTTTTAAAAATAAACAACGGCATGCACAGGTGGTTAATTGCTTCAACCATTATTCTTATACATGTTTCCTTTGTCAAAACCGGTTTTTCCCAAACAAAAAACCCCATACGGACCATTATTGTAGATGCAGGTCATGGTGGGCGGGAACCCGGCGCCAGGGGATCATACTCAACAGAGGCAGAGTTGACGCTTAAGTTTTCATTAAAGGTAGCAGAGCTGCTCAGGGACGAACTGCCCGGCATCAATATAATAGAAACCCGCACCACCGATGTGTTTCACAGTGTGCGTGAAAAAGCGGATTTTGCCAATAAGAATAACGGGGATCTGTTTGTATGTATCCATGTGAATGCCGCACCTCCCGTCCGGCATTCAAAGATTACCGGCTACAGAAACCGGGTGTATTACACCGGCAAAGGAAATAACCGCAAAAAACACGTGAAAAGAGAACCTGTTTATCAAAGATGGACCACCCCCAATCCCAGGATCGGTACAGAAACATATGTATGGGCCGCAGACAGGGATGAAGCCAAAGCCGGGGCAATTGCAGAACGCTTTGAGTCGGCTGAAGACACCATGGATATTCCCGATATCAATTCCCCGGAAGGTTTGATAGCCAGCAGGCTTTGGGTGCAGCGTTATTTTAAGAACAGCGTACGCCTGGCATCCCTGGTAGAAGAAGAGTTTACCAAAGTAGGCAGAAAAAGCTGGGGCGTAAAACAAAGGAATGAAAAAGGCATTTGGGTGCTGCAGGCCACCAATATGCCGGCCGTACTGATAGAGACCGGGTTTATTACCAATAAAGAAGAAGAAGACTACCTGAACAGCGTGGAAGGACAAATAGAAATGTCAGAAGCCATGGTCAGGGCGGTAGTTTCCTACGTAAAGCTGATCAATGGCCCGGGCGTCACTTCAAACCCGGTAGAAGCAAAATGATCCCCAATTCCGATTAATACAGCGCCCATAATACAAGAATCTATATTTTTGCACGGAAAGTATTGATTTTGAATAATAAGCAACGGCTTATGATCGTTCATCCGGATGGCTTTGCTGAAGACATGAATATTTTAAACAGGAAAAACAAAGCCAGCTAAAAAAAAAGCAGATGATCAAAGTTTCGAATGAAACCAAAGTTGGTGTATTGACCGCAATAGCCATCACTTTACTGATTCTGGGATTTAACTTCCTGAAGGGCAAACCGGTTTTTGAGAAAACATTTAAGTTATATACCACTTTTACATCCGTGGAAGGTCTTTCTGTCTCTAATGCCGTTATGATCAACGGGCTGCAGGTGGGAAAGGTATATGAGATGCAGGAAGTGGATGCAAACCTCAGCGGTGTGGTGGTAACGCTCTATCTCACCAAAAACATCAATATCCCTAAAAACTCCACAGCCCATATTTCCCGCAGCCTGCTGGGTAATACAACCATCGATATCGCACTCGGAGATGCGGCTGTGTATGTGAGAAACGGCGATTCTATAGCCAGCAATGCGGAAATGGGTCTTATCGACCAGGTGAAAGGATCACTGGATCCCACCCTTATCAAAGTGAATGCCGCCCTGACCTCCCTGGACGAGGTGCTAAACCGGATCAGTACCATATTTGATCCGAACACCCAAAACAATCTACAGGGGGTTATCGCCAACCTGGCGCTTTCTTCCGCCCAACTGACCCAATTATTGAATGCGCAGAGCGGTGCGCTGGCAAAAACGCTGAACAATGCCAGCAGCTTTACAGACAACCTCAAAAACAACAACGATACCATTACAAACATACTCTCCAACCTGAATCAAACCACAGGTAAGCTGGCGGATCTTGAACTGGAGGAGACTTTAACAAAACTGCAAACCACCATAAGCGAACTTAATACTACCTTGAATAAGGTAAACAGTAATGACGGAACATTGGGTCTGCTGATGAATGACAAAACCCTGTATAACAACCTGAACTCAACCGCCAACAGCCTGAACGTGCTGTTGCAGGACTTCAGAATTCATCCCCGCCGCTATACCGGCGGATTGGTTTTTGGCAAAAAAGACAAATCAGACCCACTGATGACCCCATTACCCGATACGCTAACGGTACCCCCGGCAAAGGATAAAAAAAGGTGATGGACTTAACCAGGAGACTTGTCTTCTTTTTGATTTTTCTTACAGGAGCACTGCTTACCTATGGGCAGGTAACGCCCGAAACCACCCCGGCAAAAGACAGTTCCAAACTCGTAGAACTGATCCGCGCGGATGAGCTCCGGCAGGAGACCCCGAACGACAGCACCACGCTTGAAATACTGGTGGGCGACGCGCAACTAAAACAGGGTAATACCTGGTTCAGGGGCGATAGCATCGTAAAGAACCAGCAAAAAAATATTGTTGAAGTATTCGGAAATATCCGTATCAATGATGCAGACAGCGTTCACATTTCCTCTCAATACCTGATATATTATGGTAACACCAGGATGGCCTACCTGAAAAAAAATGTGAAGCTCACGGACAAAAAAGCCACTCTTACCACAGAATCGCTGGAGTATGATATCAATACCAAAACCGGCAGCTATCTGAATCATGGCAAAATCGTAAACGGAGCATCTACGCTGACCAGCAAAGAAGGCTTTTATTACGCCGACACCAAAGATGCTTATTTCACCACCAATGTAAAAATGGTAGACCCCGAGTACACGATGGCGTCGGATACCTTACTGTACAATGCGGAAACAGAACGGGCCACTTTTATATCTCCCACTACTATTAACGATGGTAAGTCCATTATTTATACGTCAGACGGGTATTATGATATGAAAAACGGGAATGCCAACTTTGGCAGCCGGCCAATCATCCAGGACAGCACCCAACATATCACTGCCGATAAAATTCAATTTGACAAAAACAGCGGCGAAGGCTTTGCAGAAGGTAATTTTATCTATAAGGATACAGTCCAGGGCGTTACCGTATTGTCAGGAGAGAGTTTCTTTAACAATATCGAAAAAACTTTCCTTGCCTCTTCCAAACCCGTAATGATCATCAAACAGGACAACGATTCGTTGTTCATTGCCAGCGATACCCTGTATTCCGGTATCAAAATAGATACCGTTTACAAAAAAGATACACTTGTAAAAATAGTGGAACGTGAAGTATGGGTACCGAAAGAAGACAGTACGCTTACTGACAGTCTTTCAAAAACAAAAGCCGCAGGGTTGCCCGATCTACCCGTACTTAAAAACAAAATTATCACCAGACCCGGGCTGGACAGTACAGCCGCAACGGATAGCCTGGCAACGCCACCGCCAACGGCAGCCATTGACAGTTCCCTGCTGCATGCCATCATTGTAAAAGATACCCTGACGGAAATTGTCAACACCGACATTGACAGGATCGACAGTGTACGGTTTTTTAAAGCCTATCACCATGTGAGGATATTTGCCGACTCTATGCAGGCGGTATGCGACAGCCTGTTCTTCTCAGGGGCAGACTCTATATTCCGTATGTTCACCGATCCCATTATGTGGTCAAAAGAAAGCCAGATCACCGGCGACACCATATTCCTGCACACAAAAGACAAAAAGCCGGAAGAAGTGGAAGTCTGGGAAAATGCGTTCAGCATCAGCAAAAGCGGCGAACTGTATTTTAACCAGTTAAAGGGCAATACCATCAACGGCTTTTTTAAGGACGGCGACATTGAACATATCCGTGCCAAAGGAAGCGCTGAAAGTATGTATTACCTGCAAGATGAAGACAGCGCCTATACCGGCGCCAATTATGCCCAGGCAGACCTGATCAACCTGTACCTGGAAAAAAAGGAGCTACAGAAAATAACCTGGATAAATGAAGTCAGCGGCGTTATGTACCCCGTAAAAGAAGTGCCGGAGGACAAAAAGAAATTCCGGAACTTTCGCTGGGAAGAGGCACGGCGGCCAAAAACGAGGCTGGAGTTATTTGAGTGACGATAACACAGTATTGTATAGCTCAAAGAACTCCTTCCCGATATGATGATAACTGTATTTCTGCACTGCATCCGCTGCAATGCTAATCCTCTCAAACGAATCCCTGCGATCCATTACTTCGTTCATCGCAGACAACAATTGGTCTTCATTTTCGGATGAAACCAAAATACCATTCGAGGAGTTCACAGCCTCCGATATCCCACCTACGTCACTGGATACAACCGTTAGTCCGCAACAAAGCGCCTCAATGACAGTGCAGGGAAAATTTTCGACCCTGCTAAACATCACCAGCGCGGATGCCCTCTGCATTCTGTCGGCTACTGCTTCATTGGACATTTCGCCCTTAACAAAAACAATATCCTCAAGCCCTTCTTTTTGAATACAACCGAGTATCTCTTCATTCGGGGGACCTATCAACTCTATTTCCCAGTCCTGTCTGGCTGTTTTTAGTCTTGAACATGCCTGCAAAATCCCGGTTATATTCTTGTTATATCCCATCGTGGAAACATGAATAAACCTGAATTTAGCCTCCCTTTCCCGGGGCCTGTAATAAAACCTGCTTATATCAACAACGTTGTGTATCACGTGCATTGTCTTTAATCCGAAAATATCCTGTATGATACGACCATTGTGGAAAGATACAGATGTTACAGCCGAAGCACCCCGGAATACGGATCTTACATTCTGCCGGAAATAAAGGGATCTTTTGCTGAATTCATCTTGAGGTCCCGGAACATAGGTGCCTGAATGCTCCGTAACCACGTACGGGATCTTCCATTTCTTTTTTATCCACCTGGCAAGCATTCCCGCCTTCATCGGAACGTGTACATGTACAAGATCAGGAACCCCGTTTGTTGAAAAATATGACCTGATCACAGATATATAAGTTTGAAAATACCTCCAGTTATATATCAGTTTATCAAGCACCCTGATGCCGGTTCTTAAAGAAGTAAAATATACCCTGAGCTCCCTCACCGCACCTTTAGTTGTTTCTATAACCTCCGGCCGGGGGTTGGGCACAGACTCTCCGTACTGAACAACATATATAACAGACACGGAAGCAAACTTCGATACAGCCAGGGCATGCCGCTGCACAAAGTCGCCATCAAGTGGTGATATCTTGTTGGGGTACCAACTTGCCAGCCAGAGAACCTTCATTTTCTTTCGTGCATTGTTTTAGCAGAACCATCATCGAATATCCACCCCACAATTTAATACTTAACTCCTTATTGAGAAAAAAGCTGACTTTCCGCAGATACTTCTTCGTGAAAGATTTAAATGTTTTGGGGGGCTTTACGTCCAGGTCGGGTTTGGTATATATGAAATCCAACAAAGTAAATCCAAGGTCAGACAAAAACCATAATACCATTTCTTTTGAAAAATAATGAATATGTCCGCTTGCATTTCGCTGTTGTAACAATATGTGAGGCTTAAGCAGCGATCTGCAGCACAAATCAAGCGGAATATGAAACACAAAGTATTCACTTTTAAGTTTTACTTTTCGCAAAAATCCATAGAAATCGTCCACATGTTCAATTACATCTATTAACAACAGCAAATCAGCCTTAGCATAGTTTTCCGCTGTAAAATCATCATTTATGAAATGAACCCTGCCGGTACTTCTTTCATTCGCTATCCTGATCGCATCCGGTGCAATATCAAAACCGGTAAAATTTTTTATCCTTACATCTTTCTTCGCAAGCTCTTCCAGAATTCCACCGACTCCGCAACCGACATCAACCACATTATCAACTGCAATGTTATTCCGTTCCAGCAGTTTATACACTGTATTTGCCTTCCAAACAGCGTCTTCAATATTCCAGCCGCTATTATGCCGGAGATATTCTCCCTGTATATAAAACTCATTACTGGTTACTTTCATGGCGTGGTTTCCTGTTATCTATGATCATCTGTTGCAATTTAGAAAAATCAGACATCCGAACCCTGTAAAATCGCAAATATGATATTGTATTTTCCTTCAGGAAAAAGGAAATTATAAAAATATGATACGAAATATATCCTGCACTGCTGACCAGCGCTGCACCGTTTATACCATAACGAGGGGTAATCACCATATTTCCGGCAATAATAACTATCAGCGTCAAAAAAAGAGAGATGACATTCACCCTTATTTTCTTAACTCCCGCATAATACGCCGTGACGGGGAACAACATAGTCAATAGCAAAATACCTGGCACCATCAACAGGAATGCGACATACATATCACCGAACGTTTCTCCAAAAACAAAGGGAAACAGCCAATAGCCTGTTGAAGCAAGAATAAGACAAATGAATAAATATATCAAAAGCAATACCCGCGCAATCGTGGCAACCTTTTCCCCCAGGCGGCGTTCTTCCGGCTTTATAATGGCAGGAAATACAGCGCTGGCGACCATGGAAGGCAGGATAAAAAGTGTTTGTGCCAACTTGGAAATTTGTATATAGTTACCAAGCGCCGATGAAGAGCAATATGATTCAACAAACCAATAATCTATTCTATAAACCAGGAAGAAAAGAAGATTTGCCAGGAAAGCTGTCATACTATACCTTACAATTTTCACAATTCCGCTGCGTTCAGGAAAATCGAATAATAGCAGGCTGCCGTATTTTATATAGAACAGTAAGGCTATTAATGCACCCTGTAAAAGAAAGCCCGCAAAATAAATATTTATATAAGTATCAAAACCAAACAGGTGTCCATTGGAGAAAGGAATCAGGAGCAAAAGAATTAAATTCACCACAGACAGTATGATATTCGGCAGAGCAAAATTCTTTTTAGAATAAAATGCAGCAGCAAAAAAGTTAACAAGCATACAACCCGTTACATAACATATTGCCGGCAAAATATACTGAGTATCGGATTGTGGCAAAACTTGAAAATGTATAAAAACAGGCAGCAGAAAAAACACAGCAATTGTTGAAAGGAGTATCCACCATAAAGAAAAATTAGCAAGCCTGGGCAGAGACACTTCTCCGGAAGCTACGTAATAGGCAACACCAGACTCTATACTCAAGCTTGATATGGTTACTATTAGTGCAAAACTATTTGTAACAAAAAAGATCAGCCCGCTATTCGATGCTTCGAAATAGCGGGCTATCATAATATTCAGCAGTAGAACAGAACCAAAATATATGCTCCTCCAAAGGACACTCTGATATATAAGATTGTGGAGCTTCATCATTTACTTCAACCCGTCGATGATCTGCCCGAACTCCGCCGCTACCAGCGAAGCGCCGCCCACCAGTCCGCCGTCCACATCGGGACGGGAGAAAATATCTGCGGCATTGGCACCTTTTACGCTGCCTCCGTATAAAATTGAAATGCCGTCCGCGATATCTTTTCCGTATTTTGCTGCCAGTGTGTTACGCAGATGTGCGTGCATTTCCTGTGCCTGATCAGCCGTGGCTGTTTTGCCGGTACCGATAGCCCATATGGGCTCATAGGCGATCACCAGGCTCTTCACCTGATCAGCAGAAAGGTGGAACAGGCTCTCATCTATTTGCCCGGCAACATATTCATTTTGGGTACCTGCTTCCCGGATATCCAGCGGTTCGCCACAACAAAATACCGGTGTCAGCCCAAACTCAAGCGCTACATTCACTTTTTCCGCCAGCAACGCGTTGGACTCCCCGAAATATTCCCTTCTTTCAGAATGTCCCAGCACTACATATTGTATCCCCAGCGACTGCAGCATTTCCGCAGACACTTCCCCGGTATAGGCGCCGGATTTTTTACTGTAACAATTCTGTGCCGCTACAAAGGTATTTTTCCTTCCGGACAGCCTGGATTGTGCCAGTTGCAGGTAAGGAAAAGGAACAGCGATCAAAACTTTCTGATGTTGCTTTACGGTATCCGGTTGCTGTGAAAGTTCCTCCAGGAGCGATTCGGCTTTGGGTAATGTCAGGTTCATTTTCCAGTTTGCTGCGGCTATTTGTTGTCTCATTCGTAGTTATGTTTTTAATATTTTCAAAAATAGGGTATATACCAGAATAAGTAATAACCCTTATTTTCAATCGTATGCTGTATATAAAATTTATGATATTTCCTTGAAATCCCGCTGTTTCTGAACAGATATGCTTAATATTGTTGTGATAAAGGATTGATTAAAAAGCCGGAGTGTAAAACCCTTACTTTTCTCCGGCTTTTATAATAAAAAAGCGATCAATCAACGTTGTCGTCATTCACGCCGTAATATTTTTCACCAAGTTTTATTTTTTCTCTGCCTTTCTCCATACGCCATTTATTTGTGTCTCTGAGCGAGTAGGCGCAACCGCAATATTCCTGCATATAGAACTGCTCCTTTTTGCTTATCTCTAACATACGGCCCGATCCGCCTTTTTTTCTCCAGTTATAGGTCCAGTATGTAATGCCGGGATAATGAGCCGCAGCCCGCAACCCACAGTCGTTTATCTGCTCCATGTTTTTCCAGCGGGAAATGCCCAGCGAGCTGGATATCACATCAAAGCCGTTCTCGAATGCGTACAGGGCGGTTCTCTCGAAACGCATATCAAAACACATGGTGCACCTGATGCCTCTCTCCGGCTCCAGCTCCATTCCTTTGGCCCGGTCAAACCAGTTGTCTACATCATAGTCTGCGTCCACAAACGGAATATTATGTTTTTCCGCGAACCGGATATTCTCCTCTTTTCTGAGATCGTATTCTTTTTTGGGATGGATATTGGGGTTGTAGAAGAAAATGGTGAACTCAATGCCTGACGCAATGATCGCTTCCATCACTTCACCCGAGCAGGGTGCGCAACAGGAGTGCAGCAGCAATTTTTTTCCATCTTCCGGCAGAGACAGCTTTTCCCGCACAAATGGCTTTCCGGCGCCTGATGACATATCATTGTAGTTTAGCGGCAAAATTAGCAATATTCAGCTACACTACCGCCTGCTCTTACGGGAATATGCCCAACTCTGCATAACTGGTTGCCACCTTATTGATAGCCACCACATAAGCGGCCGTACGCATATCGGGTATATCGGGATGCGCCTCCCATACTTCCAGTATTTCCTTCGTAGCGCCGATCATAGTTTCCTCTAACCCGCTGTACACAATATCAATTTCATCGGCTCCCTGCGTTATAAGCTTTCTTTCACGCTGCGACACCTGCTTACCCGTCAAAGCCTCCAGTTGTGAAAGCAGGGTAATATTCTGGTTTTCGGTAAACCGTTTTTCCATTCTGCCGTAGCGTACGTGACTGAGGTTTTTCAACCATTCAAAATAGCTTACGGTCACCCCCCCGGCATTTAAATACATATCCGGCACCACCAGGGTACCGTTTTTGATAAAGTATTCATCCGCATCGGGCGTCAAAGGTCCGTTGGCTGCTTCACCAACGATCTTCGCTTTTATGCGATAGGCGTTTTCCCCATTGATCACGTTTTCCAACGCTGCCGGTATCAGGATATCACAATCCAGTTCCAGCGCTTCCGGTGAGTATAAAATATTGGTAGCACCCGGGAAATTCAAAATGGTGCCTTCTTTTTTCCTGTGTAGAAATACTTCCTCCTCATTGAGTCCTTCAGGGTTATGAATGGCGCCTTCAAATTCCGCGATCGCCACCACGGTAGCGCCGCCTTCCCTGAAAAATTTGGCTGCATGATAGCCCACATTTCCCAATCCCTGAACAACCACTTTTTTACCTTCTATACCAACAGGCAGTCCCAGTCTCTCCATTACACGCGGGGTGTTACATATCTCCCGGACACCATAAAACACACCCAAACCGGTGGCTTCTCTCCTCCCCCTTACGCCTCCCTGCGATACCGGCTTCCCGGTAACACATCCCTGCGCATCTACCTCCCCCGGGTTCATGCTGGTGTAGGTGTCAAGAATCCAGGCCATTTCCCTTTCGCCCGTACCATAGTCGGGGGCCGGAACATCCGTTCCCGGGCCTATAAAGTTCTTCTTAATTAATTCATGCGTGTACCGGCGGGTTATTTTCTCCAGTTCATACACGGAGTATTTTTTGGGATCAATATTAATGCCTCCCTTGGCTCCGCCAAAGGGTACGTTTACAATAGCGCATTTATAAGTCATCAGGGCCGCCAGCGCCATTACCTCATCCAGGTTTACCGTAGTGGCAAAACGGATACCTCCTTTACAGGGTGTTTTGTGATGAGAGTGCTGCACGCGGTAGGCTTTGATCACCTCCACCTTGTCTCCCACTTTCACCGGGAAGTGCATTCTGTACACCGAGTTGCATTGCTTTATCTGCTCCAGGATACCCGGATCCCATTGGGTGAACCTGGCTGCTTTATCAAAACTGGCAGAAACCGCATCGAAGAAACTGTATTCAGGTTGTGCTGACATATGACAATCATTTAAGGTAGCAATCTGTTTTTTTAAAGAGAAGAATTTTAAAAACTAAGAACATTCAAATTTATTGCTTCTTTTCTTCTTTTTCGAGACGGCTTACTTTTCGGTCGATACTGATAAGATAGGCAAATAACCCGATAAACAGCACCACCAATACTGCTACCACCACGTATATCTTACCGTTTGACCGCATGGTATCCGCCATTTCAACTTCCTGCTGGGCCGATAAAACAAGTGAGCTGGTAATAAAGAGAAGGCAAAAAGCAAGTTTAGCGATCAGCTTATGCATTGAGTAGGTTTTTATCTGAAATTTTTCTGAAACGGATGGTCAGCGTACTGATCCAGATGCCCAGCAGGATAAATCCGGGAACGGCTGCCGGCCAAAAGATCATCCGCATCCTGTTATCCATGTCACGGGGATCAGCACCGGGGTTGCCCTGTCCGCCGGGATGCAACGACTCCATCATGCGGGGTATGACCCATAAAGTGGGGATCAGCATTACAAAAGCAAAAATATTATACACCGCTCCTACCCGTGCCCGTTTATCCAGGTCTGTTACGGAACTTCTTAATACAAAATAGGCAGCATAAATAAGCAGGGCAATGGCAGAAAGGATCTGCTTGATATCGTTGCTCCAGGGTTTACCCCAGGTATAATTGGCCCAGATCATCCCCGTAACCAGCCCCAACACACCATATAAAATACCCACACCGGCATAGGAAGTGGCCCTGAAATCGCTCAACAGGTCCTGCTTGCGCAAATACAGGATGGAATGATAGGCCGAGCAGGCACAAACAACCATCATCCCGAACCACATTGGCACATGATAATAAATATTACGGATTGTTTCGTTTAAAATGGCTTTGCGTGGTACTTCCATCAGCAAACCGCCTATCAACGCATATGATAATAATGCAATACAAAGTAGCTTCCACCAGGATAGTTTCATCCCCTAAAAGTTTGACAGCAAACCTACGTTAAATAAAGCAATCGGCAATGTATTCGTACCCGCAATAAAAGATCAATTGCTTATGCAAAAACTTCCTAATTTGCTTCCGGTAAAGCGACAGTATGCAAAAAAGCTTCATTCATTATTTATTTCTGCACATATGCCTGGTGTGTATCGTTTCTTCCGGACTTCAGGCACAAACCGTAAACGAACCGAAAAATAACCCGGCAGACTGGTCTAAGCCTTATGAACCATTCCGCATCGCAGGTAATTTGTATTATGTAGGCACCTATGACCTGGCATCTTATCTTATCGTCACAGAAAAAGGAAATATCCTGATCAATACAGGGCTGGCTGATTCAGGTCCGCAAATAAAGCGTAACATTGAAAAGCTGGGATTTACGTACAGTGATCTCAAAATATTGCTGACCACGCAAGCCCACTGGGATCATCTTGGAGCCATGGCATCCATCAAACAACAAACCGGCGCGGAGTTTTGGGTAGATGCTGCCGATGCGCCGGAGGTAAGATCGGGCGGCGCCACCGATTATGAGCTGGGGTCGCTGGGCGTCAGCTTTGCACCCATCGTACCGGATAAGCTGCTAAAGGATAAAGACATTATCCAACTGGGTACCACGCGGCTCACCCTGTTGCACCACCCCGGGCATACCAAAGGCTCCTGCAGCTATATGCTGGAGGTAAAAGATGAAAAACGCAGCTATACCGTATTGATCGCTAATATTCCCACCATTATCACCTCCAGGAAGTTTGCGGAAATAAAAGAATATCCCCATATAAAAAAAGATCTGGCCCGCAGCCTGACTGCCATGCAGGGTCTGCAGTTTGACCTTTGGGTAGCGTCCCACGCCAGCCAGTTCAACCTGCATTCGAAGCGAAAAGCAGGCGATGCCTACAACCCGGAAGCATTTACCGGAAGGGCAGACTATGACCGGGCGCTGGAAAATGTATGGAAAGTATATAAGGAGAAATAGCTACCCGGAATTAATGTACTGTTTTCCGGTTCCGCCTGGGCAAGAAGACTGTAACCAACCCAATCAGCGGCAGGTAAGCGCACAGGGAGTATACATACGCAATACTCGTGCTATCCGCCAGCTTACCCAGGAGGGCAGAGGCTATACCCGCGATACCAAAAGCAAAACCAAAAAACAAACCGCTGATCATCCCCACCTTATCCGGCACTAATTCCTGGGCATATACCAGTATGGCGGAAAATGCCGATGCAAGGATCAATCCGATGAGTGTTACCAGGATGCCCGTCCAGAACAGGTTCGCATACGGCAGCATTAATGTGAAGGGCGCTATACCCAATATGGAAAACCAAATAACTATTTTTCTTCCGAAACGATCACCTACCGGTCCACCCAGCAAAGTACCCAAAGCAGAAGCCCCTAAAAACAGGAAAAGATAGAATTGGGATTGCGCAGCATTGATGTGGAATTTGTCCATCAGGAAAAAAGTAAGATAGCTGGAGATGCTCGTCATATAGACATACTTGGAAAAAATGAGCACGAGCAATATCGTAACGGCCATGATCACCTGTTTGCGGGTATAGGGCGCTTCCCTGACTTCTTTTCTTTTGGTAAAGGCATGCTGCTGCAAAAATGCGCTGTACCATACTCCTACCCTGTATAACAGAAAAACAGCCAGCAAAGCGGCAATGGAAAACCAGGCGATATATCCCTGCCCGAAGGGAATAACAAAAGCCGCCACGAGCAAAGGTCCCATGGCGCTTCCACCGTTGCCGCCCAATTGAAAAATAGATTGTGCCAGTCCCCGTTTTCCGCCGGATGCCAAAAAAGCGACCTTGGATGCCTCAGGGTGAAAAATAGAAGAGCCGATACCTATGAAGGACACAGCCAGGAGGATGGTAATAAAGCCGTGGGCATTGGACAACAGCAAAATACCCGCCAGCGAAAAACACATAGCGATGGCAAACGCATAGGGCTTTGGGTTTTTGTCCGTATAATTCCCTACGAAGGGTTGAAAGATGGAAGCTGTCAATTGAAAAACCAGGGTTATAATGCCCACCTGGGTAAAGCTGAGCCGGTAATTCTCCTTCAACAACGGATAAGAAGCCGTGATGACGGACTGCATCAGATCATTCAGAAAGTGCCCGGCACTAATAGCAAATAAAACGGCAAATACTGTTTTCTGCGCATCTGCAGCCACGGCTCCTGCGGCAACGGGTTTGTTCATATTATCTCTGCTTAAACCTTTCAAATAAAAATATTCCTCCTGTTCAATATGAAAGCAATCATTATAGCCGGCAATACCTCAAGGACACCCGGTTCCTTTACAAATCAGCCATGCAATGCTGCAAATATCACATTATCTTAGTATATTCCGCAAATCTGCTGCGCAATGGGTGTATTTCCTCCTGCAGGGCCTTGGCCGGCCGGTGCCTGTCCGGATGACCAGTCGGACGGGTCTCCACTGATCGGAAAATGATGATCTGGAATACACCCTGCAATTGCAGGTTAACTCTTTCATCCAATACCATAAACGCTATTATGTCCGCTTTCGCCAGTCCACGTAAAAGATCCATAGATATCATGCGTGGCGTAACGCTTTTTCTGATGCTGTTCGTGAACGATCTGTATGAGCCGGGAGTTCCGCAGTGGCTGGTGCACACAAAGGCCGATACAGATGGTATGGGGTTGGCAGACTGGGTATTTCCGGGATTCCTGTTTATGGTAGGCATGTCGGTGCCCTTTGCAGTGAATGCCCGGAAAAAGACACGGAGCGGAGACCTGGCTATTTTCGTGCATATAGCGATCCGCACCCTGAGCCTGTTGCTGATAGGTGTGCTGATGCTGAACAGCAGCCGCATTTCCCCGGAACTGACCGGCATGAACCGGTTTCTATGGACCATCCTGATGTATATCTGTGTCTTCCTGATATGGAATCACTACCCGGCTACCACCAGGTTCAAAAAGTTATTCCCGGGGCTAAGGCTGGCAGGAGTTATCGGTTTGATCATCCTCGTGGCTGTTTTCAGGAGTGGTACGCCGGATAACCCGGGTTGGCTTGTTACCGGCTGGTGGGGCATACTCGGTCTGATCGGCTGGGGATATTTTGCCGCCGCGGTTACCTACCTGTGCACCGGTGAAAAAATGGCACCTGTGATGATTACCTGGATAGGATTTGTCATCCTGAATATTGTATCCCAGTCTGGTATCTATACGCTGCCGCAATGGTCGCAAACCGCGTTTGGCGTTATTACTGGCGGAAATGTGCCTGCTCTTACCCTGGCCGGACTGACAGCGGCCCTCATCATCCGGAAAAAGACCCTCAACGCCATGCAGGCTTTCTGGATACTGGTACTGGTTGGCATTGCCTGCCTGGCTGCGGGATTTGTTTTGAGAAACTGGTTTATCATTTCAAAAATAAAAGCCACGCCCAGTTGGGGTATGATATGCTCCGGCATCAGCTTTGTCGTGTTTGCACTATTGTATATGGTGGCAGACATCATGGGCAGGAACAGCTGGGCCAAACCCTTTGAGCTGGCCGGTAAAAATTCGCTTACCACTTACCTGGCGCCCGATATCATCTATTATCTCTGCTGGGGACTGAGCATTCCCCTGTTTTTTTACAAACAGCCGGCAAACGAAATACTGGCTGTATCGGGCTCCCTGGTATGGGCATTTGCCATGATAGGGTTTTCAATATTATTGTCCAGGATGCATATCCGGCTGAAGCTGTAAGCAATATTGCTGATTTATGATGTCTGATGTCTGATTTGGGGAATACATCAGACATCATACATCAGCAATCAGAAATCTTCCTATTTGGTGATTATCCGGGAGGGGTTGTCGTCAATAAAAGCGGACCAACTGTTTTTGTTCTTTTTACCGGAAACAGTACGGGGTATGGGAGAACCCAATTGTATCTGGTGGCAAACAGCTACGGCCAGGGCGTCAGATGCATCATAAGACCGCAATGCTTCTTTCACCACGATAATATGCTGCAACATTTTCCATACCTGTTCCTTACCCGCATTTCCATTGCCCGTAATAGACTGCTTTATCTTCCTGGGTGAATATTCCGTTACCGGAATGCCGGCCTGCATGGCTACGGCAATGGCAACACCCTGCGCCCTTCCCAGCTTCAGCATACTCTGTACGTTTTTACCGAAAAAAGGCGCTTCAATGGCAAAATAATCCGGCCTGTATTTCTCGATCAGCAATGTCACCTGTTTCTGTATCAGGTTCAACCGTTCATAATGATTTTTTTGTGAAGACAGTTTTACTGCGTTCATTTCCAATAATTTTACAGCAGAATCGTTAACAACAATGATACCATACCCCATAACAATGGTTCCGGGGTCAATACCTAAGATCACCTGTGACTTTTTATGCAAATTGAGAATTTTTTAAAACCGTTTTCAGTATTCAGCAAAAGTATTAAAATATTGCTCAACCGGGTGGTGGGCCCCTTCGTTTTTATATGGCTTACCTGGTCTATCTACCAGCAGGTATTGCGGCAGCCCAACCTCAACGAATCGCTTCATTATATTGCCGCGTCAGTATATGGCCCCGAATGCTGGAAGCTATGGACAGCCGTCCTGTTATCGGTAGTCAACTGGCTGACGGAAGCCAGGAAATGGCAGATATTGATGTTGCCGTTACAAAAGCTAACCCTTACAGCAGCATTTAAAGGCACGCTGGCAGGCGTGGCCTTTGCAGTGAATACGCCCAACCGGGTAGGTGAGTATGGCGGCAGGATGCTATACGTGGAACGGGAATATCGTATTCATTCCATAGCGCTCACTATGATCGGCAGCGCGAGTCAACTGCTCGTAACCTTCATAGCCGGACTGACAGGTCTGATTTTCGTTAAGACCCATTTCACGGAAGTGGCGGCGCCCTATATCAGTTCCCATTGGATCAATGCATCACTATACATTGTGACCGCATTTACAATTGCCGGCACGCTGCTGTATTTTCGCCTGCATTGGATCGTTTCTTTTTTCAGGCGGATGGGGCTATCGGAAAAATGGATACAATATGTTAAAGTTGTTAAAGATATCCCTGTTAGTTTTTTGTTAAGAGTGTTGTTATTATCTGCTTTTCGCTATGTCATTTTCGTCTGTCAGTATATATTGCTATTGCAGGCGTTGCAAATTGAAATGCCGATAGTGGATGCGTTCTGGTTAATAAGTATTTTATATTTAATTTTAGCGTTGATTCCAACGGTTACCTTGCTGGAGTTGGGCGTGCGGGGAAAGACCAGCATACTGCTATTACAGGGCTTCTGCAACAATACCATCGGTATTTACGCAGGTGGCATGGCCATCTGGATAATAAATTTAATCATTCCGGCGCTGGCAGGAAGCTTTCTGGCTGCGCGACTGAAGCTATTTAATACCAAGAAATGAAGTTGAAGTTTTTAGTCACCATATTAACCCTGGCCTTTGCCACGAGACTTTCTGCAGGAAACGAATTCTGCAATATCCGTAATACCAGCTTCTCCGCGGGTGAAAAAATTACGCTGAAAGTGTATTATAGCGTTATGGGGCTGTATGTAGATGCCGGCACGGCAACATTTACCACCACACTCGAAAATTATAACGGTAAGACGGTATATCATTCTGTCGGAGAAGGATGGTCCAATGCTTCCTATGACTGGATATTCAGAGTAAGGGACCGCTATGAAAGCTATTATGACACCACCACCTTCAAGCCTTATCGCTTTATCCGGAATGTGGAAGAAGGTAAATACAAAAAGCATGAAAACGCCAGCTTTAACCATGACACCAAAACGATCGTGACCAATAACAAAGTAGTACAGTCCAAAGAATGTGTGCAGGATGTGATCAGCGCAGTATACTACGCACGCAATATAAATTTTGACAAATACAAGCCCAACGATAAGATCGACCTGACCTTATACCTGGATGATGAGCTGCACCCGATGTATGTACGCTATATGGGAAAGGAAACCATCAAAACCCGCTACGGAAAATTCAAAGCCATCAAGTTCAAACCCCTGCTTATGAAAGGAAGCATGTTTGAGGGGGGAGAAAAGATGACGGTATGGGTAAGCGACGACGGCAACCGGTTACCCCTCCGCATAGAAAGTGAAATAGTAGTAGGCAGCGTGAAAGTGGACATGATGGGATACAGGAATCTCCGGTATCCGCTTACTTCCATGATCAAGTTCCGGTAGAACGAAATATCTATAGAAAATAATCCAACACGCATAGGCGTCTCTAAGTATCCAAGGTGGTCATCAGACTATTTAGTGCCGGGGTTTGTTATGCAAACGAAGTTATACCGGAAAACCAGGTCGGAGACCCGGAAGAACATATTGTATACGAAGTCCGGAGACTTCGTATAGCAGTTTCCACCCCAGCGCTCCACCTGCCTGCAAAGCTATAGATGAAATATATCATTCGAAAACCGGGTCGGAGACCCGGAAGAACATAGTATCTGGGGCTGACCCAAAAAGGTCGTCATTACGAACGAAGTGAAGCAATCTCAAATATTTAAACCTTTATCACTCAAAGAGATTGCTTCGGTCGTTTCTCCCTCGCAAAGACGTTCCACGAGCTTTTTGGTCAGCCCCATAGCACATCAGCTATACCTGCTCCAGCTTAAAGGTATCCTTTACGCGGATACCTTTATCGGTCATTACCAGGTTGCAGCATTCGTGCACCGGGTCGTGCTCAAAAAAGAGGATCATATTGCCCTGCAGCACTTCCTGCAGCAGTATCTTCTTTTCCTGCAGGGTGGTCAGCGGGAACATATCATATGCCATAACATACGGAAGAGGTATATGACCCACAGACGGCAGCAGGTCTGCAGCATATACGATCGTTTTACCTTTATAATTATTGATCTGCGGCAGCATCATCGCCTGCGTATGCCCGTTCACGAAACGAATGGTAACGTGATCTGAAAATGCTACATCTTCCTTTACTTCCACAAAACGAAGCTTACCGCTATCCTGTATAGGCTGGATATTCTCCTTCAGAAAAGATGCTTTCTCCCGGTCGTTGGGTTTTGTGGCCCATTGCCAGTGCTTTTCGTTGCTCCAGAAAACAGCGTTCCTGAATGCCGGCACCATTTTATTCTTCTCTATTACTATAGCGCCGCCTACATGATCAAAATGCAGGTGCGTTAGCAATACATCCGTAATATCGTCCCGGCGAAAACCGTATTTCGCCAGCGACTTATCCAGCGTGTCTTCTCCATGCAGGTAATAATGTCCGAAAAACTTTGCATCCTGCTTATTACCTATCCCGGTGTCTACCAGTATCAGCCGGTCGCCATCCTCTATCAACAGGCTGCGCATGGCCCAGGAACACAAATTGTTTTCATCGGCAGGATTCAACCTGTTCCAGATGGATTTGGGAACCACGCCAAACATTGCCCCGCCATCGAGCTTAAAATGCCCGGTGTTGATTGAATACAATTTCATGTCATTTTATCCTTTCAGATTGCTGACCGCATGCAAAACCGGGGCCGCAATCGTTATATAACATTCTATTTCTCCCAGGGAATATCGGCTATTTTATACAACATCCCCGTATACCGTGCCAGTACAAATAAATAATCACTCAGCCGGTTAAGGTATTCCTTTATTACGGCCGGTACCGGCGAGGCTTCATCCAGCAGCACCGTGCATCTTTCCGCCCGCCTGCTTACGGTTCTGGCAATGTGAATATAGGAAATATGTTCGTGTCCGCCCGGCAATATAAAAGTCTTCAGCGGCGGCAACTGCTCCTCCATGCGATCGATCTCAGACTCCAGCAGCGTGACCGCCGATAGTTCAAGCGCCGGCAGCTCCATTTTAACCTCCTTATCCGGATCGCAGGCCAGTTGGGCGCCAATGGTAAACAGTGCATGTTGAATAGTGATCAATGTATAACGGGTAGGCTCGTCTGTCAGTACATCCCTGCACAGCCCGATATGGCTGTTCAACTCATCAACGGTACCATAGGCGGTTATCCGGGCATCCGACTTGGAGACTTTCCGTCCGCCAATCAGTGAAGTAGTACCTTTATCACCGGTTTTCGTGTAGATCTTAAAGGCCAAGACAGTCGTTTTTTAGACTATGTTAGTGCTTCTGCTGTTGCAGTTTTCATGTCGGATTCAATAACGCCATCCCTCAGGCGAACGATCCTCTTTGCATATTGGGCAATATCTTCTTCATGCGTTACTAACACGATGGTATTCCCTCTTTCCTCAAGGCGTGAAAAGATATTCATGATCTCATAGGATGTTTTGGTATCCAGGTTACCGGTAGGTTCATCGGCCAGCAACAACGATGGATTATTCACCAATGCACGGGCAATGGCCACACGCTGACATTGCCCTCCGCTCAGCTCATTCGGCCGGTGATGGCTTCTATCGGCCAGGTCTACCTGCTCCAGCACATGCATCGCCATTTCCGTACGTTGCTTCCTGGACACACCGGAATAGATCAGGGGTAATGCCACATTTTCAGCGGCAGTTAACTTGGGTAATAAATTAAACTGCTGGAACACAAAGCCGATCTCCTTGTTCCTGACTTCTGCTAGGTCGTTGTCCGCCATTTCACTCACACGATGTCCGTTCAGGATATATTCCCCGCCGGTAGGAGAATCCAGGCACCCCAGGATATTCATCAGCGTGCTCTTACCGGAGCCGGATGGTCCCATCAAAGCCACGTACTCATTTTTATGTATATCAAGGGAAATACCTTTCAGCACCTGCAGCTCCTGCCTTCCCATATAATAACTTTTCCTGATGTTTTCGAGGTGTATGATAGGATCCATAAAGAAGTCTTTGTTAAGAATGTTTCAAACAAATATAAGCTAAACCCCGGTGCAAAACCGCAGAAATATGGCCAGCGGTAAAACGACCATACGGGTTTACCCAAGGGTATCCGTTAATTCCTGGTTCTTTTCCTGTTTTTTTTGGAGGGAGCGTAGATCCTTTTTCCTTTTTGCAGCATCTCAGAAAACTCGGTATATAAGGGGCTTGGATCTGTCAGGTCAGCGGGAACTTTAACCAGTCCTATCACATCATCCCAGCTTTTGCCTTTATAATGAGCAGAGCCATTGAGCAAGCCGCCGAACATACAGACGCCTGCCGCCAAACGGTAGTAATAGTCAAGACGCTCAATGGGCTGGAAATTATTCGGGCACCTGTATTGCACTTTCAGCGGCTCTTTGGTACCGGCATGACAATAATTGATGGTAACGGTTCCCGGGGACTGTTGGGATAACCCGGCAGCGGGTTCAATTTCAAAAACCGCCACGGCAGAATGCCCCGACCCGATCTCTCCGCCCAGTAAAGTGCTGGTTGAATCTTCCAGCGCTTTCCGCTTGTTATCAAAACCGATCAGCCGGTATTGTTTGATCACTTCTTCGTTGAAATTGACATTCATAGACACATTGTCCGCTACGGAGTACATGGTTTGGGTAAATTCTTTTACGAGCACCTTCTCTCCTTCTTTTTCATCGTCCAGGTAGGCAAAGTTGCCATTGCCTTTTTTTGCCAGCATTTCGATCCGGGAATCCTTATAATTACCCATTCCCACCCCCAGACAGGTGAGATAAACGCCCCCTTCCTTCATCCGCATGATCAGGGCTTCCAGCTCTTTTTCTCCCGTTTCACCCACGTTAAAGTCGCCGTCGGTAGCCAGTATTACCCGGTTGTTCCCGCCTTCTATGAACGTATGTTTGGCCAGGGTATAGGCCTGCCGTATACCGGCTTCCCCCGGCGTAAAACCACCGGCGTTCATATCCTCTATTGCCTGCAATATTTTCTTTTTGTCGGCACCGCCGGTAGGGGGTAACATGATCCCTGTAACTCCTCCGTATACCACAATAGACACTGTATCTATGTCCCGCAGGTTTTCCACCAGGTTCCTGAAAGCAGATTTCAGCAGTGGCAGCCGGTTGGGCATATCCATGGAGCCGGACACATCTACAAGGAACACCAGGTTGCTGGGCGGCACATTTTCCAGGTCCAGCTTCCTGGAGCAGACCTGCACGAACAGCAGCCTGTTTTTATCATTCCAGGGACAGGAACTGAGCTGGGAGCGAACAGTAAAAACGCTGTCATCCTGCGGTTCCGTATAGTTAAAATTGAAATAGTTGAGCATTTCCTCAATACGTACGGCATCTCCGGGCACGGTACTGTTCATATTGATGAACCGGCGGATATTGCTGTAAGAAGCGCGGTTAACGTTCAGGGTAAGCCCGGTAAAAGGATTCTTATGGGTATTGACAAACGCATTTTCCACAATGACACTGTAGGTTTCATCTGCCACTGTTTGCCGGATAACAGGAAAAGTCTCCTCTGCGCTGGTATAGGATAGTAAATACTGTTTCTGCAGACTTGCCGTATAGGGCAACATCTTCATTTTTATCTTCTGGTATTCCGAAGTATTCTCGATCTTGCAGGACAAGGTTTCATAACCATCCAGTATAAAACTGGCACTGTCCGTTCTTTTAGACACGGCTATCCCGAAAGCGCCTCCCACACCGCTCAGGTAAGGGTAACCGGTAGAATGCAAAATGATCCGCACATTCTGCAGGGGTTTGTCTTTTTCATCCGTTACGTCCCCCCTCAGATAGTACTGTGCAACAACCGTTTGAGCGCCAGTCAGTACAGCCATTAAAACTATAAGCCTTTGTAACAGGCTTTTCATCTCCATACCTTTTATGATTCAAAATTACCGGTCATTAATATTCCACTATATAAATCCGTCTGTTTTTCAAACGTTTAAAAATACAGAATATTGTATTACAATGCTTTATGAGTCTGGTCATTTTGAAAGGGACAGATCAGGGCAGGCTGCTAAGTACCAGACAGTTATGCGTAACCGGTATTTTCATCCACTACCTGGTAAATTTCCCCTATGTTTCGCCCGTAGCCGTCGTAGTCAAGTCCATAGCCCACCACAAATTTATCGGGAATCTCAAAACCCAGGTAGTCAATTTGTACCGGGAAGCGGTTGGCTTCGGCCTTGAACAACAGGGCACATATTTTCAGTGAAGCGGGTTGCTGGTGTAACAATTGCGGTAAAAACTGGTTCATCGTTTTGCCGGTATCAATAATGTCTTCCACGATAACCACATGCCGGTTGTGAATATCTGCATCCAGCCCTATGGAAGTGATCACATGACCGGTGGATTTGGTGCCTTTGTAAGAAGCCAGCTTGATAAAACAGATCTCCGCCGGAATATTCAGCTCTTTAAACAGGTCGGAGGCAAACATAAAAGAACCGTTCAAAATAGCTATGAACAGGGGATGCTTATCCTGGTAATCTTCCTCCAGGCGACGGGCGATGAACGCTATCCTGTCCTGTATCTCCTGCCGGCCGATAAAAGGCTTGAAGAGCTTATCGTGTACTTTTTTAAAAGACATGGCTATTTTTTATAGATCCGCAACTCCTGCCCCACTTTTATCAGGTCATCCTGCAGGTTGTTCCATTGTTTAATATTGTCCGTTGCCACATTGTATTTTTTGGCAATGGCATACAGGGTTTCTTTAGGCTGCACTACGTGTCTGGTATATTGCGTGGCATGTTTAGACTGCACGGGAGTTCCATTGATCTCTGTTTCCCGCACGGCTTTTTCGGCTGCCTTTTTCTGCAGGTATATTTTCCTTCCGCCCGGCAGGGCCTGATCCTCCTCCAGGTCATTGTATTCCAGTATACTTTCCAGCCGCACACCTTCCCGTTGCGCTATGCTGTACACCATCTCGTTATTTGCCGTTATTACCACATCCCTGGTTCCCTGTTTCCTTTTTCTCTGCAGATACACCAATTGTGCTTCCAGCAGTATATCTTCATTATCCGGCAGCTCATTAAAGTCAAGCAGGTGCCTGTATTTGATCCTGTATTGGTCTGCGATCGCCAGCAATGAAGTGCCGGCCGGTGCAAACATCACTTTTGTGTTATTGATCCTGAATACGCCGTCGGGGTATTGAATCACCGGAACGTTGCTGTTCACAACCGGCACCGGTGGCTGTACCGTGGTGGCCATGCTGCGGTTGCTGGCGGGCACTACCGCCGGAACGGGGTCTGCCACCGCCGGAACACCGTACTGTGCATATACAATGTCTTCATCATCAAATGTTTTTTTTTCGAGGGCGATCTGCGTGTAAAGGTTCAGGTTGTAGGTCTCTATATAATTCACCAGTTGCTGCCAATACCTGGGATTGGTGGCGTAACCGGCTTTTTTCAACCCCTGTGCCCAGCCTTTATAGTTCTCCGCATCTATATTGAACAGGAAAGCATAGCGCTGGTTACTTTTCAGAAAATCCGAATGATCTTTATAAGAATCCCTGTCTGTGGAATAGGCCCGGAAGCATTCGCCCCTTGCATCATCATCGTGGTACACTTTATCCCCAACCCACGAGCTTTTACACTTGATGCCGAAATGATTATTGGAACGCATCACCAGGTCGCTGACGCCCGCCTGTGTTTCCAGGATACCCTGCGCCAGCTTAATGGATGCCGGTACGCCGGTACGTTTCATTTCTTCGATGGCCACCAGCTTATACCGGTTGATATATTGGATGATCGCGGGATTCTGCGCCTGCAGGGTACAATAAAAAATGAGGCTTGTTAGTGTCAGTAAAATGGGTTTCATTTTTTGCGAATTAATAACAGTCCGTCCCTCACGGTCAGCATTACCTGCTCCACCCGGTCGTCCTGCTTAATATGTTCATTGAAAGCATGTATCGCTTTCGCGTTTTTTCCTTTTATCTCATCCGCCAGCACCTGCCCGTGAAACAATACGTTGTCTGCTATGATATACCCCCCGGGCCGCAGCAGCGGCAGCACCATTTCGTAATAGGCAATGTAATTCACCTTATCCGCGTCCAGGAACACCATATCCCACTGCTTTTCCAATACAGGGATCATTTCCATGGCATTGCCCGTATGCAAATGTATCTTATCCTTTTCAGCGCTTTTGTTAAAAAATCCCTGCGCCGTTGCAGCATCAGCTTCCCTCAGCTCAATGGTATGCAGCTCCCCGTTAACCGGCAATGCCTTTGCCATGCATAAAGCGCTGTAACCGGTAAATGTACCTATTTCCAGCACCCTTACCGGTTGTATCATATGGGTCAGCATCTCAAGCAGCTTACCCTGTAAAGCACCGCTCAGCATATGCCATTTCGGGTGAGTGGCAGTTGTAAAAGCGGCTACTTCCTTCAGCAGCTCATCCTCTGCCGAAGTGAACTGCAAGGCGTATTGCTCTGCCAGCGGATGCAGTACTGCTACTTCACTCATACCGGCAAAGGTAACAGTTACCGGTATTTACTACCCCGCACTCCTCTTAAAAATTGGGCAACAGTTCCCGGTCGCTGTAGTATCCGGTAATATAATCCGCTACCTCGTCAACTGTATCTGCCAGGTAGAACAGGTCTATATCTTCCGGGTTTATATTTTTTTCGGCCAGCATTACTTCTTCTATCCACGCCACCAGTCCCCGCCAGTATTTTTTTCCTACCAGTATAATAGGCATCTGCTTCAGCTTGCCGGTTTGCACCAGCGTAGCCACTTCAAACAGCTCATCCAGGGTACCAAAACCACCGGGCATTACCACAAATGCCTGGGAGTACTTGGTAAACATTACCTTACGGGCAAAGAAATAATCAAACTGCAGCAGCTTGTCGCGGTCCACATACTTGTTATCGTATTGTTCAAAAGGCAGGAGAATATTCAGCCCGATGCTCTTTCCGTTAGCAGAAGCAGCTCCTTTGTTGCCGGCCTCCATAATGCCGGGGCCGCCACCGGTGATAATACCATACCCTTCAGCCGCCAGTCTTTGTCCTATTGCTGCTGCCAGCTCATAATAAGGAGCGCCGGATGCGGTACGTGCCGATCCGAAAATAGATATACAGGGTCCCACATTCGACAGGGACTCAAAACCGGTCACAAATTCAGAGATGATCTTTAATATCTGCCAGGTGCTTTGGGTGGAGGTCTCGTTCCAGTGCTGTGCCTGGAGTGTTTTGATTGTAGCATTCATTGGTTTCTATAATTGTACTTGCGATAGTAAAGCCATCCAAAAAAGTGGATGGCTTTACTGCTACAACGAATATTTATACAATTTAGTTTACAGAAACCTTTCTTTTTGAGATGGCCAGCAGTCCCAGGTAGGTTATCAAACCATTGATCAGCAACAGCTCTATCCCGATCTGGAAACCACCGAACCACTGCGCAGCATTCCGGCTGAGTATATAGCTGAGCACGGGCGCTACCAGGCAAATGGCGGTAATAATACCCTTATCCGGCAGGCTCCGTTTGGTGAGGATACCAAAAGCAAACAATCCCAGCAACGGACCATAGGTATAGCCCGCGAGGTCGAGGATCACATCTATGATGCTGTTGTTATTGATGATATAAAAAATAAATACACATACCAAGAACACGAAAGCGAATGTGAAGTGAACGGTAAGCCTTTTTCTTTTCTTTGCCTTTTCATCCATGTCAGTACGCCGTTGCAAACCCAGGATGTCTATGCAAAAAGAGGAGGTAAGGGCGGTTAACGCGCCATCCGCACTCGGGAAGAGGGCAGAAATAAGAGCGATGATAAATATCAGCCCGATGACCGGCGGCAGAAAGTTCATGGCAACAGAGGGGAACATTTTATCGCCGATCACATTCACGGATTCCCCGGTAGCCGGGTGGGTCAACAGCAACTGGTTCACTGTCTTTCCGTCAATCTCTATCTGCACGTATTCTCCACCCTGCGACAGGGCATACATATACAGCAACCCGCCCAGCATCAGGAACAGGAAAAGCACCCCCGTCATTACGACCGCCATGGTCATCACGTTTTTCTGCGAATCGCCCAGTCTTTTTACACTGATATTCTTCTGCATCATTTCCTGGTCAAGCCCTGTCATGGCAATGGTAATAAACGCGCCACCGACGATCTGCTTCACAAAAAATCCCTTGCTCTGCACATCCGTATTGAAAATATTCAGGTATCCTTTGTCGCTCATCTGGCTCAATGCCTCACCGCCGCTGATATTCAACTGCTGTAATATATATACCACGCATACGATCAGTCCGGCCACCATCAGGGTGGTTTGCAGCGTATCGGTATATACGATGGTCTTTACCCCTCCTTCAAAGGTATAAAGCAGTATCATCAGTAATATAAACGCGGCCGTCACCAGGAAAGGTACACCCAGCTTGTCGAGAATGAAGAACTGAAGAATATTGATAACCAGGTAGAGACGGGCCGTAGCTCCCACCGTACGACTGATGATAAAAAACAAAGCGCCTGTTTTATATGCCACCGTACCGAAACGGGTCTGCAGATAATTGTAGATAGAGGTCAGGTTCATCCTGTAGTACAAAGGCAGCAACACAAAGGCGATCACGGCATACCCGATCAGGTAACCGATGGTAACCTGCATATAGGCAAAGCCTTTGAAGCTGCCTTCTGCAAAATCGCCCACGCCGCCCGGCACGCTCACAAAGGTTACGCCCGACAGGGAGGTGCCGATCATACCGAAGGCCACCAGCATCCAGTTACTGCTTTTATTGCCTATAAAAAAAGTATCGTTGTTCGAATTCCGGGAAGTGTACCAGGCCACCCCCAGGAGGATAGCGAAGTAACTCATAACGCAGGTAAATAATATCCAGGTAGACATATGTTTGGTAAATCTGTTTCTGTTAAAAACGGAAGATAAAAACAAACCCGCATTCTTTACAGAAAAATATTATTGCACTACGCCACAGGTTTGTATTATTGCAACAGCGACTCGTAAAGATATTGGTAAAAAGAAACCCGGAACGTATGCATACAAAATCTGTAGCCATTTTCTGTGGCTCAAAAGCAGGTAACAGTCCCGCTTATATGGAACATTCGGTTTTGCTGGCAAAATTGCTGGCAGATGCCGGTATTGCCATCATATACGGGGGTGGTAATACGGGTATCATGGGGGCTGTTGCCAATACAGCCCTGGAAAGAAACGGGCATGTAACGGGGGTAATGCCCCGGATACTGGCGGAAAGAGAAAGAAAGCACAACGGGCTGACCCGGCTGATCATAACGGACGGTATGCATGAACGCAAGCGGACCATGTATGAATTGTGCGACGCAGCCATCATATTACCGGGCGGCTACGGTACACTGGATGAGATGTTTGAAATGCTCACCTGGAACCAGTTGAGTATTCACAGTAAGCGGATATATGTACTGAACACCAATAACTTTTACCATTACCTGAATGAACACCTGGAACATATGGAAGCCGAAGGGTTCCTGTATACGGATGTGGAAAACAGGATCAGCTTCTCCGACACACCGGAAGCGCTGATGGAAAATTTGACCTCACCCCCGGCCCCTCTCCCCGCTGCGGAGAGGGGTGCCTAAGAACAAGGCTTAATGTGGAAATGTGAGAGTGTGGGAATGTGAAAATTCCACATCTTTGCCTGAATATATTCTAAAGGCGATGTGGTAGTTATATCGTTTGGATTTGCCCTACAGCACCGCTCCCTCGCCCTTGCAGGGCGAGGGAGAAGGAGGGTGAGGAATATCTCCGTATATTGCAGTGTCTACAATATAAAACAGATTGCATGAAGTATATACTTTCCCTCCTGCTCCTGCTGATAACCTTACAAATAAGTGCGCAGGATGTACGCAAAAAGAAATGGAAACAGCTTTTTAACGGTAAGGACCTGAAGGGCTGGACACCCAAAATAAGAGGGCATGCCTATGGAGATAATTTCGGCAATACCTTCCGGGTCACTGATGGAAAAATAACAGTGGGATACGAAGCATATGACAAATTTGACGAGCGCTTCGGGCATTTGTTTTATAAAACACCTTACTCCTACTACATTTTTGCGGTAGAATACCGTTTTGTGGGCAAGCAGGCAAACGAAGGACCCGGATGGGCTTATAAGAACAGTGGCATCATGGTACATTGCCAGGATCCTGCCACCATGGGACAAAACCAGGATTTCCCCATCTCCATCGAGGTACAGTTGCTGGGCGGAGACGACACCGGTGAACGTACCACCTGCAACCTTTGCACACCGGGCACCAATGTGGAAATGGATGGAAAGCTGTTCACACCGCATTGCATCAACTCCAGTTCCAGGACGTTCCGGAACGAAGAATGGGTAAGGGCTGAAGTGGTAGTGCTCGGCGACTCCATCATTCACCATATCGCGAACGGTGATACCGTACTCACCTACCAGAAACCGCAGATCGGGGGCGGTGCTGTCAGCGATTTTGATCCCGATCAGAAAAAAGACGGACAACTCCTGTCTTCCGGTTATATATCCCTGCAAAGCGAAAGTCACCCGGTGGAATTCCGGAAGGTAGAGATCATAGACCTGTCCAAACAGTATAAGAAAAGAAAGAAATAACCGTGACAAGAAAACCTATAAGGTCTTACAGCGAAGTCTCCCAAAAGAGGGAATGGCTGCCGTAGACCTTATAGGTTTAGTTCTTCCGGCCGGCACTTATGAAAGAACAAACCATCCCGCTAAGCGAAGAAGACATCTCTCTGCTCAAAAAGATCGCAGGCAATCGCCGGGCTTCCATGATCGGCCAGGTGCTATTCAGTATCCCGGCGTTGTTCCTGGTCGTATCGCCCTATATGAACCTCGTAGCCAGGGGACTGGGAATAAGCTTTGTGGTTTTTATACACCTTATTTTTTCCTTTTACAGAAAACAACGCAATCGCATTCACCAGGATATTCGATCAGGTGATAAGCATTTACTGGAAGGTGAACTGACGGCAGCATACACGAAAGGAACAGATATCCGTTATACCATTGACAGGAAAGAAATAAGCGTAAAGCTTCCCACTGCTCACTACGATTATCATATCATTGCATTCAAAACCGTCGGAGGTCCCGTATCCCTCCAAAAGACAACAGGTAGCAACACTATGCTCGCCATCCGCTACCCGGGAAAAGAAGCTACCGTGAAAGCCATGGAAAATACTATCCTGGCCATCCCGGGTTATCTCAGAGTAGCGCTGGTTATTGCCGGTGCAGCACTCGTGCTGATGACCCTGCTCATGGTCGTCAATATCCTGGACCGGATATCCTTTTACATATTGTCTGCCACTGTTGTGGTGGTTTTCCTGATCGTTTACATGGTTGCTTCATCAGAAAGAAAAGAAAAAAGGAAGGGCAAACAGTTGCAAATAAACGGATCAGTCACGGAAACATTCACCGTAAGGGTTATGGCCAGCCGTGCAGCCATCAGGTACCGATATTATATACGCATCGGCGATTACCTCCTGCTCAGCTTCCATCAACCGCAGGTAACACCGGGAGATACCGTTTCTGTAAAAGCACTTGTGCCGGCAGGGGCAGATACGGGTTACCTGGAGGAGATAATAACGGAAAACCTATAAGGTTTAGAATATACCGACTGAAGGAGGAAAGACTTCCCTGAAACCTTATAGGTTTACTGCTTACTGAGTAGGATATTCTTTCAAGTAACCAACGCTTCAGTGATCTAAAACAAAAAAAGGTTCCATTTTCATGAAACCCTTTTCTTATTGAGTGGGAGCACACGGGCTCGAACCGCGGACCCTCTGCTTGTAAGGCAGATGCTCTGAACCAACTGAGCTATGCTCCCAATATTTTTAGAACTCTTTTGTTTGAACCGAGGACCCTCCCGCCGCAAGCGGGATGCTCTGAACCTCCCGTCCCGAACCTTCGGGATCGGGAGAGCTATGCTCCCTTATCCCGTTTTTCAATTGGGAGTGCAAAGATAAGCCTTGCTTTAATTCTGCAAAATTTTTTTCTCTTTTTTTACTTCACTTACCGAATTTCCTCTTCAGGGCCTGCAACGCATCCGACATAGAAGCGGATGACAGATCCGGCTGCTTTTCCTTTTTGTCGAATTTTTTACCGGCCGGTCGCTGCCCGCCACCCTGCCGGGCAGGAGCGTCCTGTGTTTGCTTAATGGACAGGGCTATCCGCTTCCGTGTCATATCCACTTCCAGTACCTTTACCATTACCTTGTCGTTCAGCTTCAGTACTTCATTGGGATCCTCGATGTACTTATGTGCTATTTCCGATACGTGCACCAGTCCGTCCTGCTTTACCCCAATGTCTATAAAAGCACCGAAACGCGTGATATTGGTAACAATGCCCGGTACGATCATACCTGTCTGCACATCTTCTATTTTATAAATACCGGCAAATTCAAACTGTTGCACTTCACTGCGCGGATCCAGTCCCGGCTTCTGCAGCTCTTTCAGGATATCCTGTATGGTCAGCTCTCCGAACTGTTCACTTACATATTGTTTTGTATTTATTTTTTTGACCAGCGCTTCGTTGTTGATCAGGGTCGTTACTTCCACCTGCTGATCGGCGGCCATTTGTAGTACCAGCCCATAGGCTTCCGGGTGAACGCCGCTGCCATCCAGCGGGTTATCGCCGGCTTTGATGCGCAGGAACCCTGCACATTGCTCAAAAGCTTTTCCACCCAGGCGCGGCACTTTCAGCAACTGCTCCCTGCTGGTGAAGCTGCCGTTTTCATTCCGGTATTTTACAATATTATCCGCAAGGGTGCTGCCGATACCGCTCACATAGGACAGCAGGTGCTTGCTGGCCGTGTTCAGGTTGACACCCACCTGGTTCACACAACTGACCACCGTCTGATCGAGCCGCTCTTTTAAACGGAACTGGTTCACATCATGCTGGTACTGCCCTACGCCTATGCTCTTGGGATCTATTTTCACCAACTCAGCCAGGGGATCCATCAACCGACGCCCGATACTAACGGCGCCGCGTACTGTAATATCATGGTCCGGGAATTCTTCCCGGGCGTTTTCGGATGCGGAGTATACGGAAGCGCCGTCTTCATTCACCAGGAATACCGGTAATCCCAGTTGCAGTCCTTTGATGAACTGCTCCGTCTCCCTTCCGGCAGTACCATCGCCGATCGCAAAAGCTTCTATGCCGAAGGTGGTTACCAGGTGGCGTATGGTATGTTCCGACGCCGCCAGCTTACCCGGTTCATGCACATAAATAAGATCGTTCTTTTTCAGTTCACCCTTTTCATCCAGGCATACCACTTTACAACCGGTTCTGTAACCGGGGTCGATGGCCAATACCCTTTTGCTGCCCAGCGGTGAGCCCAGCAACAGTTGCTTCAGGTTCTCGGCAAATACATTGATGGCTTCTTCGTCTGCCGTTTGTTTTAGTTGCGAACGGAATTCTGTTTCCAGCGCGGGCTGCAACAGGCGGCGGTAAGCATCCTTACCCGATTTCTTTACGTGCTGGCTGCTTTCTCCTTCGCCTTTTACAAATTGGTCTTCTATAAGCGTAAGGGCTGTTTCTTCTTCCGGGGCAATGGCCATACGCAACACCCCTTCCACAAAACCACGCAGCACCGCCAGCGCCCGGTGCGAGGGCACTTTCATCACGGGTTCACTGTAGTCGAAGTAATCTTTAAATTTCACCCCTTCGGTTTCCTTTCCGGCTACCACTTTGCTCTGCAGCGTGGCTTTCTCTTCAAATAAACGGCGCATTTGTGCCCGCAGGCTGGCGTCTTCATTGATTTGCTCCGCAATGATATCACGGGCGCCCTGCAGCGCTTCTTCCACCGTTTTTATGGTATCGGTAATATAGTCGGCCGCCTTTGTCAGCGGATCGTTTTCCTTTTGCTCCAGCAGCAGTATAGCCAGCGGCTCCAGTCCGTTCTCTTTGGCGGTCTGCGCCCTGGTTTTGCGTTTGGGCTTATAGGGCAGGTAAATATCTTCCAGCTCAGCCAGGGTTTGTGCCTTATCCAGCTTTTCCTGTAACGCTTCCGTCATTTTACCCTGCTCGGTGATCGATTTTTCGATAGCCGCTTTTCTTTCGGCAAAAGCTTTCAGGGCTTTGTTTTCATCTTCTATCTGTTGAATGACCACTTCATCCAGTCCCCCGGTCTTGTCTTTACGGTAACGGGCTATGAACGGGATGGTGGCGCCATCCTCCAGCAGTGTCAATACGGCTTCTACCTGCGGCGTACGCAGGTTCAGCTTCGATGCGATCGTGATTGCGAATTCCATAAGGCTGCGAAACTAATAGCTGTATCCGAAAACAAAAACTTGGAAAAATGATTTGGTTTGACTATGCGAAGAAAAGCGTAAAATACACGGGGAAGAAACAGCCTGCTCAATTAAAATCCACCTTCCGGTAGGGATTGCTTTCCGCATGTTTATACAGCATATGGCGGATATTATCGTTGTCGGGATAAGGGGTCAGTATTTTTTTCAGGCGGTCAATATCCATTTTCATACCAGCCGGTATATATCCCATACCATAAAATTTTCCTTTTTCCATCAGCATACAGCTTCTTTCTGCATCCGTTAAACCCTCGCCCAGCAACGCAAAGCTCGGTAATGCATCGTGCAGCACGTTGAGCGCCTCTTCCACCCTTTTATTATACACGCCCGGGTCGTCACAGGGCACTTCTTCCGGAGCGGCTTCACGGGATTTGTCTACAAAACAAAGCCGGGGCGACAGGTTGTGCTTTTCTATCATGTTCCAGAGCATCCGGTACCCGTCCCACAGGAGCCCAAACGTATATATGGGGCGCAGGTGCTTTTTCTTCCGCTCAATCGCCAGCCTTGCATAGCCCTTCCTGTCTTCAAACACATACAACCCATACTGGATGGTTGCCTGCTTGCTTGCAACATTATATACCGGCCACAGCTTTTTGATCTCGGTCTCTTCCAGCACTGCCGCCATCAATTCCGTACCGCATACCTGGCAACTGATGTCGTATACATTTCGGATGAACTCCTGCTTCTGCCGGGAGGCGCCATTATGCGAGAAATGACTGCTGACCCGGCTGCGTAGATTTTTGGCCTTTCCCACGTAGATCACTTTTCCTTTCTGGTTACGGAAATAATACACACCGGGTCTTTTTGGCAACTGCTCTATCTGCTCCCTCGGCACATGCAAAGGCAAATACTGCTCCCGGGATGATTTTTTCAATGCCTTTTCTATATGGGGCAATGCCCCATCTTCCAGCAAACGCTTCAGCAAAAGCATCGTGGCGTCTGCATCGCCACCTGCCCGGTGCCGGTTTTGTATGATGATATCCAGGCTGCAGCAAAGATTACCCAGGCTGTAAGAAGAGAAATGTGCAAACACTTTGCGGCTGAGCCTTACCGTACAAAGCCTGGACGCTTCCAGCCGGTAACCGCAATCTGACAATTGGTGCTTCAAAAATGAATAGTCGAAATTGACATTGTGCGCCACAAATATTTTATCGTTCAGCAGGTCGTGTACCTTTCCGGCTATTTCGGCAAATACCGGTGCCCCGGCCACCATTTCGTCGGTGATGCCTGTCATGGACTGTATAAAATAAGGAATGGTCTGCTGCGGATCTACCAGCGTTTCAAAGCGGTCGATCACCGAATTGCCATCAAACACAAGTATGGCTATTTCAGTGATCCGGTTGCCCGAAGCATATCCTCCCGTGGTTTCTATATCAACTACCGCGTATATCACTTCTTTATGAAATTATCCAAAGGTAAAATCGTTTTCCAAATTTATATAAAATAACATGCAATAATCTATATATCAAATATAAACAAATAAATTTAAACAACATATGAACATCATTCCGTTGGCACACAATAAATTGAAACTTTCCCTCAAAATTTTTCGTAAATTTGAATGTAAACGATGTTATCGATCCGTCCCCTTCCTTTGAAAACGCATTAGTGGTAAATCCTGTCCTCATTTCTACATCTTAAAATTGTATGTTATGAAGATTTTTAATTCTTTACAGGTTGGGGAAAGTGCTAAAATAGCCTTGATTGTTATACTGGTGTATGGGGCAATAGGGCTGATCACGTATCTTTCCTGGTAAATTACATACCATTTACTGGAAGAACACTTTTCGTGGAAATATGAAAAGTGTTTTTTTATGCCCGTACTTCCGCAATTAATCTTGTACGCTCGCTCACCCTTTAGATTGTCCGTTGCTGTATTTTATATTTTTTCTGCATGCAAATCAATAGACTTTAGCGGCACCATAACATGATAAATAGTCTTGCGCATGAATATCAGGAAAAAATTGCTGAAAGGCGGGCATCTGTCTGAAAAAAAATGCCTGGAGATATTGCGGTTGTTTTGTGAAGACCTGACGGCAACCGAAATTGCTGATGCCAGTAATGTGAGCCGGGTAACCATCAATAATTATTGCCGGTTGATACGCTCCCTGATCGTAACCTATTGTCATCGGTATTCCATGCCACTCCGCCAGGGTAACAAATTGCCGGACAGCGGATTTCAGGGAGGGAGCTATTATGCTTTTTATTACCAGAACGGTAAGGTGATGTCTGAATGGCTGGACCATAGCTTTGTGCTGCCGGAAACAGGTGATATCACTGCCGGACCGCTGCACTACCATGCAGTTGCCAACAGCAGCAATTGGAATTTACACTGGGCAAAAGGTGATGGTGTGGATCTGTCCGGCGTGCAGGAAGACATTTCAACCTTTTGGATGTTTACCCAGGCAAGATTGCAGAAGTTCAGGGGTATGAACAAAAACACCACCTACCTGCACATCAAGGAATCAGAGTTCCGTTATAATCACCGCGACCATGATATATTTTCCCTGCTGGTAGAAACCATCCGCAACAGCGGCAAAGAAAGCACAGGTGTTCGATGGCAGGAACAAACCGAAAGAATACCGTTTGTATAAATTACTCCGGGGGTTTCAAATTTCATTTTTCCTTCAGTCACTTCCGGATCAATCAACTTTTACTGAAGGAGTTTTCTCATGTTTAACGCGGACGGTTGTCTAACCGTCCGCTTTTATCAACAGCAACCTATAACCGCTATTCACTAATTTTTTATCATTTGTAAAACAACGCGCTCTCATTGCGCATACCGTCGATAAGTAATAGTGATTTTCCGAAATCTTACGTAAGTTTACTAAGTTCCGGATATCTGCTGCTTCAGATAACGACTGTTCAAATCCTTAAACTTTTATCCATGACCGCAGAAAATTTTTATAACAACCTGGTGGAAAAGCTACAACCCGGAGACGTACTACACGTTGGAAAAAACGGTGCCTGTTACACTTTTGCCGGGTGGTATAAAGGCAACCTGCAATTTATGGGAACCCAAACCAAGTCGATATCCAAAGCAGTACTGATCGCTGTGAAAGAGGCCATGGACAATAATATCCGCATCAATGCAGAATGGTTGCGCAATAACGAGCTGGAAAGCTTTGCTTCCAGGATGGCGCTGATCAAAAGCATCATCAAAAAATACGAATCAACTGAACCGGGCTGAATGGTTTTCCTGGTGCCCCGGTTTTTCTTTTGGCTTATGCAGCCACGCCAGCAGCACCGGCAGCAATATAAGATTGGTAACGGTGGCGATCACCAGGGTCAGCGATGTGAGCCATCCCAATGCTTTGGTACCCCCGAAACCACTGAAAATAAATATACTGAAGCCCGCTATCAACACCAGGGAGGTATAAATGATGCTGATGCCCGTATGATGAATGGTTTGCACGATCGTGGGCAAAGGCCTGTTTTCGTATGCCGGCAGCTCCTGCCGGTAATTGACCAGAAAGCGTATGGTAACGTCAATGGCTATCCCGAGCGCAATACCGAACACGATCACCGTGGACGGCTTCAACGGCACTCCTGTCCAGCCCATGATACCGGCGGTGAGCATCAGCGGAACAATATTCGGTATAAGGGAACACAACAAAATGCGGAATGACCTGAACAGGTAGAGCATACATACCGCGATGAGGATAAAGGCCAGGATAATGCTTTCCTTAAGCCCTTCAATAATAAAACGGCTGCCCTCCAGGAAGGTAATGCTGGAGCCGGTGAATTCCACCCGGTATTGCGTGGAGTCGAACAATTGATGGGCTCTCTGCTCTATATCCTCCAGCACGGCCGGTAATTTTTTACTGCCGATATCCGCCATGTTCACACTGATGCGGGTTTTGCTGCGGGCGGTGTCCATAAAAGCGTTCATCAGTTGCTGAAACACATTGTTGCCCGCCGCGCCTGTATCCCTTCTTGCCCGCAGATAGTCGCCCACAAATGCACCGTCAAAGCTATTGGGAATGCTGTAATAAGCGCTGTCTCCGTCATAAAAAGCCTGGCGGGCAAATTTCAGTCCTTCGGCCAGGGATAAGGGTTTGGCCATCTCGGGGCGCCCGCTGATGTATTGTGCCAGGGAGTCTATCTTATCAAACACGGTCAGTGCTCTCATACCTGAAAAGCCCGCTCTTCTTTTGGTGTCCACGATGATCTCCAGCGGCATGACACCTTTAAAATTTTTCTCAAAAAATTTCAGGTCTACATATATGCGGTCTGTTTTGGGAATATCATCCACCATATGGCCCACAGACTGCAGGCGCAGCATGCCGGATACAGAAAACAGGATAGCCAGTATGGTTACGACATGCACTGTTTTTTTATGGTGAAACACCCATTTTTCAATATGGTTCAGCGTTCCTTCCAGCCACCGGTTGTCAAGATAACGCAGGTGTTTGGGTTTTGGAGAAGGCAGGTAGCTCAATACCCCCGGGATGGCTATCAGCGAAATAAAGAAAATGGACATAATGCTGGTGCCGGCTACCACTCCAAACTCCTGCAGCGCCACACTTTTGGTAAAGGCAAACACGGCAAAGCCGATAGCGGCCGCAATATTACAGAACAGGGTAACAATACCCATACGTCCCACCATTTCCACCAGCGCCTGCTCCTTCTGCTTAAAGTCTGTCCATGCGGTATGATACTTATTCAAAAAGTAGATACAATTAGGTATACCGATCACCACCACCAGCGGCGGCACCAAAGCCGTGAGCAATGTAATATGATACCCGCACAAATACAGGATGCCCATACTCCATATCACCCCGATGATGACCACCCCGAGCGACAGCACGGTGGCGCTCACCGAGCGGAAAAACAGCATCAGTATCGCCGCAGAAATGATGATGGATCCGATCAGGAACCATTTCATTTCCTTTTTCACATTAATGGCCATATTGGTCCTGATCAGTGGCAGCCCGCTGATATGAACATCCACATTGTGCTTTTCTCCAAAGCCGTACGCAAGCCCCTCCAGGTCTGCGATCAGCTTTTCACGGCCCTTGGTACCCAACACGTCCTTGTTTACCCTCACAGCGGTCAGGTAGGCATTGGTTTCGGGATTATATAAGAGATAGCTGTAAAAAGGCAGCCGGTGAAAAAGCTGCACAGCGCTGTCCAGTTGGCCCTGGCTGTCGTAACGGGATTGAAACACCGGCACCACATTCAGTTTCTGTGTACTGTCGTTCTTCACAAGGTTGATGGCAGAAGTAAGGTTCAGCACGCTTTCTACCTGGTCTACTTTTTTGAATTCCGATGTAAGCGCGGAAAAATCATTGAACACATCTTTCTGCAGCAGGTCATTCTTTATAAAGCCGATCACCACCGTATTGCCGTCATCTCCAAACTCTTCTTTAAAATCCAGGTATCTTTTGTATAAGGGATTATCAACGGGTATGGTGCGGAGAAATTCATAGCTGATGGTAACCTTTATGGCACAGTAGAGCATAAAGCCTGTTACAACCGTTAATGCTGACAATAATAAAACCCTGTGGCGCAATAAAAACTTACCCAACTGTTTCCACATGTGGAGGATAGAATTGATTAAAACTGCAAAGAAACTTATTTTGAAGCTTTTTCAGCACTATTATGGCATATTAAATAACTGTTTCAGGGGTATTGAGAACTAATGATTATCATTGTGCCCGGTCTGTCAGGCATTTCAGCATATCATGATACATACAACCAGGGGAATTGTATTGCGCACAACAGCATATGGCGAAACATCCGTGATCGCACTGGTGTATACGGAACTGTTCGGCCTGCAGTCATACATGGTAAACGGAGCGCGGGGCGGGAAAAAAGGGAATACAAAGGTCAACCTGTTTCAACCGGCTTCCATTATCGAGATGGAAGTATACCACAACGATCTTAAAAAACTGCAAAGAGTAAAAGAAGCGCGCTGGCATTATATTTACCGCGACATATTGTTCAATGTGTATAAAAATGCCATAGTTCTGTTCATGGTGGAACTGCTCCAAAAAACGATCCGGCAGCCCGAGCAAAACACCGCCCTGTATGATTTCATTGAAGACGCTTTGATGGAGCTTGACCGTGCAGGGGAAAAAACAGCAGCTAATTATCCCCTGTTTTTCCTGGTGCACCTGCCGGAATTCCTGGGCTTCAGCATCCAGGACAATTTTTCCAAAACCAATTCCATCCTGGACCTGAGAAACGGCCGTTTTGTGGCTACAGCGCCTGAGCATGACTACTACACGGACGCCGGCGCTGCAGAATATATCTGCGAACTGCTACATGTCAGGCAGCCGGCGGAGTCTGAAGAAGTTCCGCTGAACAACGCCTTGCGGCGAAGGATCATGGATGCCATGCTTCGCTTTTACCAATTCCATATACAGGACTTCTCTCATATGAAGTCGCTTCCCATACTACAGGATATTTTTTCCTGATAGTGAACCCAATAGTTTCACCCGGATGAACTATATATAGCAATAATTTCGTTATTTTTGGTGATATTTCCTGAAAAGGAATCAATATATATCATTGCAGGAGTTTTTGTGAGAGAGAAAAAATAGAAACTGTCTATATCTATTTCTATAATAAATTATTCTGAATCAAATTGTTATATATAGTCTATTGTATAACATTGTAAAGTATAGCGTCTCCCGCGGGTGACTGTTCACAGGATAATGGTGTGTTCTCCTATAATGGATTATTCTTCCTTTCAGGCCATTCATTTCAAATTAATACAATAAACTCATATGAGTTGTAGTAGTTGTGGCACTAGCTCGGGAAAACCCGGAGGATGTAAGAGCAATGGCGGATGCAGTACGGGCAGTTGTAATCGTATGAATGTTCACGATTGGCTGAGAAATCTCCCCCTGGCGGATGATGACGGCGCCTGCCGCATAGTGGAAATAAGCTTTAACAATGGCAGCCGGAAGGACTTTTACCGTAATTCCACCGTTCAGTTATACGAAAAAGGTGACCTGGTAACCGTGGAAGGAGTGAGTGGCTTTGACGTGGGAGAAGTGAGTGTGAGCGGCGAAATGGTACGGTTGCAACTGAAGAAAAGGGGGATAGACGAAAACAATCCCGAGATCAAAAAGATACTTCGCCGGTCCAGCGACCGCGACCTGGAATTGTACCGCCAGACCAAGCTCCGGGAACCTGAAGCGCTGATGCGGGCCCGGTCGATCGCCAGAAAGCTGAACCTGGAAATGAAGCTTTCTGAAGTAGAGATACAGGCAGACGGACGGAAAGCTACTTTCTTTTATACGGCGGACGGGCGGGTTGACTTCCGTGAGCTGATCAAAGCATATGCTTCCGAGTTTAAGGTAAAGGTGGAAATGAAGCAGATCGGTACCCGTCAGGAAGCAGCCAAAGTAGGCGGCATCGGCAGTTGCGGACGCGAGCTCTGCTGCAGCACCTGGCTGACCAACTTCAAGAGTGTAACTACTATTGCCGCCCGATACCAGAACCTGAGCATCAATCAAACCAAGCTCAGCGGACAGTGCGGCCGGCTGAAATGCTGCCTGAACTATGAGCTGGATACCTACCTGGATGCTTTGCAGGGATTTCCGGATAATGCCGATATCCTGGAAACACTGAAGGGAAATGCCCTCCTGATCAAGAAAGATATTTTCCGGAGCATGATGTGGTACACCCTCCCGGACAGCACCCGGCAATACGCGTTGTCTATTGCCACGGTACGCCATATAAGATCCCAGAACCTGAAAGGCACCAAAGTGGAAACACTGGAGTCGGAAGAAGTGCAAAGCAACCACCCGAAAGAAGTGGAGCCCGAATTTGTAGATGTGGTGGGACAGATCAGCCTGGGTACCCTGGAAAGGAACAGCAGGAAAAATAAAGCAAAGCGTAACCAGAACAAAAACCGCGATAACAGGAACGAGCAGCGCAGTGATAACAGGGGTGAACAACGCAGTGATAACCGGAACAAAGACCGCAACCGGAACGACCGCGAAAAACCGCAGCAATCCAGGCGGAACGATAACAGGGGCAACAATCCCAATAATCCAAACAATAAGGGAAATAACAGTAATCAAAACCGCAACAATAACCCGCGCAATAAGAAGGGATAAGAAGCCTGCAGTGAAAGTTGTAAGACCGCAAAATGGTAAAATGGTAAGACTGCAAGTCGCAACTTAAGAACCACTTCATCGCCGATGTCTCCCAAAGGGGGCTCGGCGTCTTTTAGGCGGCAGGTGTCCCACGGGTCTCCACCCGCCGGATACATAGATTCCCCCATGCCGTGGGATGCAGATTCAATTTATATTATCTTTTGAAAAAAGAATAAGCGGCTATTGTTTTATTAAAAATAATATTCCAACTTTGCACCCTCAAACAATAATTGTGTAACCCTTTAAATACACAATTACCATGCTGGAACAATACTACATATCGCCCCTTGTAATCCACGCCTGATCAGGCAGATTTACTTCATGCATTCGTTTTCCTGTTAAGTGTAACGTATACGGTTACTTGTTTTGTAATGCAGTAGCGCGGGCTATCTCCTTTCTGTAAAGGACGAACATAACCTGTAACTGATTATCGGTTTTATATAGGTTCATATGTGCACACATATAGAACAGGGGGACTTTTTGTCGTATACACTCAAAACCAAAAGACAGAAAAAACGCCTGGTAAAAAAAGAACGGGACAAGCAACTGATAGCGATGCATCGGGAAGAAAGAGCAATTGACCAGCAAATAAGAGCATTGCCCATGATCCCGTTGGAGCAACCCTATCAGAAAGGATGGAAACGCTTTTTTGTCCTGCGGGAAGATGTAGCCCGCAGCAGGATGGCCGGTTTCTATCAATCGTTGCTGCAAAAGATCAACACAGTATCGTACAGCAATAACCGTGACTTTAAAAAGAAAAAACTAAAACACGGGAAACGCATCCGGGTGGCCCGTGAACAGAAGCTAAGGGAAATTACGGAATGGGAATGGTTACACAACAAGCTGAAGCTGGATGAAAAAGAAAAAATGCATTTTCATCCGGTTGTGCAAGTTCACAAAAAGGGGATTTTCATCGTGTATGTATTCAACGATCCCTGGCGTTACAGGCTAAGGATAGCGCCACATATGATCACCCATGTTAAAAAGCTGGATAAGAAATTGATGGCTGAACGCCAGAGCCTGGATAATACCATCGTTCGTAAACACCTGAGGAACGACATTAACAGGCTGGTATACGGAAAATCCTACAAGTGGAGGCAACGTCCCCCGGAAGAAAAAAAGCTGAAAAGCATTTTTAAGCAGCCCGTAGAAAAAATAATGGATCTCATTAACGAAGTATAATATGACACAAATAAAATTAAAAGAATTAAGCAAGCTGGGATTTACCGACAACCAGACAAGATCGTTGCTCGTAAATACCATTGCCAAACATTGTAAACACACCGGTCGGCAGGAACTGCTGGAAATACTGAGCACGCTTAAGGCCCGACCGGAGCAATACCGCCGGCATGAAGTGTGGGGAAAAGTAGCGGTGGCGTTGGCACCCGAAGAAAAGGAAATGAGTTTTAAAAGCTTCGACCTGCTGACGGCGGCTGGGCAGCTCCATATATTCGGAGCCGCCGGTATCGAACGTTCTGCCAAAACACAGATGGAAGTTGCCATGTCGCTGCCGGTGGCTATACAGGGGGCTATGATGCCCGATGCTCACACCGGGTATGGATTACCGATAGGAGCCGTGCTGGCAACGGAAAACGCTGTTATTCCTTATGCCGTAGGTGTGGACATCGGGTGCAGGATGGCGCTGACTATTACCGATGCAGGTGCAGGTTTTCTGAAGCAGTATGCACACCAGGCAAAAATGGCACTGAAAGAACACACACATTTCGGCACAGAAGGCCACCTGGAACAAAAGCAGGAGCATGCGGTACTGGACGACCCACGATTTGGAGCCACCGGGTTACTGAAAAACCTGCACGGGAAAGCGGCGAAGCAACTGGGCAGCTCCGGCAGCGGCAATCATTTTGTGGAGTTCGGACTGGTAGAATTGTATACGCAGAATTCCCTGGCTTTACCCGCCGGGGAATACCTGGCTATCCTGTCTCACTCCGGCAGCCGGGGACTGGGCGCCCATATTGCCATGCATTATTCCAAACAGGCTATGGACATATGTCGCCTGCCTTCGGAAGCAAGATCGCTGGCCTGGCTGGATATGGATAGCGAGGCCGGACAGGAATACTGGCTGAGCATGAACCTGGCGGGCGCCTATGCAAAAGCCTGTCACGACAGGATACATGCCAACCTGCTGAGAGCGTTGGGGCTGCAGTCGCTGGGTTGCGTGGAAAACCACCACAATTTTGCCTGGAAAGAACAGGTGAACGGCAGGGAATGCATCGTACACCGGAAAGGCGCTACACCGGCACACACCGGAGAAACGGGCATCATCCCCGGCAGCATGACCACACCCGCTTTTCTCGTAAGAGGCAAGGGCAACGACAGGGCGGTCAACTCAGCTTCACATGGTGCAGGCAGGGCCATGAGCCGGAAAAAAGCGAAGGAATCCATGACCGTCAGCGCCATGAAAAAAATGCTGTCAAATGCCGGTGTCACCCTCATAGGCGGAAGCGTGGAAGAAAACACGCTGGCATATAAGGACATTCACAAAGTGATGCAGGCACAGCAGCACCTCGTAGAAACTGAAGGCATATTTATGCCCCGGATCGTAAGAATGAATAAAGAATAAACTATGGACAAAATATTGATACAGATAACAGCCGGCCGCGGCCCGGTAGAATGCACCCGCGTCGTGGCGAAAGTGCAGGAAAAGATCATAAAGCAGGCGCGGGAAACGGGTGGCGAAATAACGGTACTCGACAGTATAGAAGGTACCTTGAAAGGAACATTGCTTTCCACTACGCTGCTGTATACGGGTAAGTCCGGATCACTGCGGGCAACCTGGGAAGGCACTATACAATGGATAGCCCCCAGCCCTTACCGTACCATGCACAAACGAAAGAACTGGTTTGCAGGCGTTGCCTTTTTCGGGATACAGGAACAGCAGCGATGGAATGAAAAGGACATCGTGCTGGAAACCTGCAGGGCTTCCGGGCCTGGCGGGCAACATGTGAATAAAGTAGAAACGGCAGTACGGGGCACGCATATCCCCTCCGGCATACAGGTGCTGGCGATGGATAGCCGGTCGCAGGTACAGAACAAAAAGGTATGCCTGCAGCGTTTGAAAGAAAAAGTGGAAGACTGGTATGCAGGCGAACTCACCAAACAAAAACAGGAGCAATGGCAGGAGCACAACATACTGGAAAGAGGGAACCCGGTGAAAACCATCCGCGAAAGCCTGTGCTGATCCTCCGGCAAAGCAGTCCCACCTCATTTACCGGGGTGGGACTTGCTTTCTTAACATATAATAAGATGGATGCCGGGTGCGACACCGATATTTGTACCATAAAAAGGAGCACATATGGAATTAGGAATAGGTATGTTTGGTGATCTGCGCTTTGATACAGCCACTGGTAAATTTTATGATCCCAAACTGAAACTGAATGAAATACTGGAAGAAATAAAGCTGGCCGATGAAGTGGGGCTGGACGTATTCGGGCTGGGAGAGCATCACCGGCCGGACTATGCAGTCTCTTCGCCCGAGATCGTTCTGGCAGCGGCGGCGGCCATCACCAAAAACATCAAACTGATGAGTACGGTGACTGTGCTGAGTTCGGCAGAACCGGTAAAAGTGTACCAGGACTTCTCCACCATCGACCTGATCTCCGGCGGCAGGGCTGAGATCGGTGTGGGTCGTGGGAGCTTTATTGAGTCTTTTCCCCTCTTCGGGTACGACCTCAAAGACTATAACCAGCTCTTTGAAGAAAAGCTGGACCTGCTGCTGAAGATCAACAACAATGAAGTAGTTACCTGGAACGGTAAGCTCAGGCCACCCATGGTAGAGCAGTCCGTATACCCCAGGGCTGTTAACAGTGGCAAATTACCGGTATGGGTAGCCGTAGGAGGCACACCCGAATCTGTGGCAAGAGCTGCCCGGCTGGGCTTACCATTAATACTGGCAATTATTGGCGGCGATCCGGCACAGTTCAAACCGTTTATGGATTACTACCGCCAGGAATACGCAAGGCACGGGCACGATATCAGCAAAATACAGACCGGTGTGCATGCGCACAGCTTTGTAAGTGATGTGCCCGGGGGTATAGATGCACAGTTTGACAATTATGCCGCGCAAATGAACCGTATCGGAAAAGACAGGGGCTGGGCGCCCTATTCCAGGACGCAGTTCAACCATGCACGAGGTGAACGCGGGGCGTTGTTTTACGGAGATGCAAATGAAATAACCGATAAAATATTGCAGTTGCACGAAACATTAGGAGGACTGACCAGGTTTATAGGACACATGGATGTGGGTAGTCCCAGCCATAAGGACATGATGAGATCTATTGAACTGTTCGGTACAGGGATAGCGCCGCAAATAAGAAAAGCCACTGCAGCAAGCAGCAGCCGGTCCGACTAAAAAATCAGTGAAATTTTGCTGCGGGAATCATTCTTTTGAATAAATTTAAAAGATCAAAAGCGGTCTAAGTGTGATCGCTGCGACGGTGTTAAAAAAAGAAGAATGAAAGCTGTAGAGAAAAGATTACCCAGGGAACTCGATAAGTCCTTTATCGTTTTCAGAGAGAAAGGATGCTTTTTCCCCGCACCCTGGCACTATCACCCGGAATATGAACTGGTGCAGGTGACCAAAAGTACCGGCCGCAGAATGGTAGGCGATCATATCGGCTATTTTGAAGAAGACGACCTGGTATTGATGGCTCCCATGTTACCACACGTGTGGGTGAATGACAACCAGTACATGACCGGCAATAAAAAAGATGCGGCAGATGCGATCGTGGTTCAATTTGTGGAGGACTTCCTGGGAGAGAATTTTTTGCAGCTCCCCGAGATCCTTGCGCTGAAAAAGATACTCCAGGCATCTACCAACGGGCTGGCATTTAAGGGAGAGACCCGGAAAAAAATAAATAACCTGATGAAGCAAATGCTGAACGCCAGCGGTCTGCAAAGATTAAGCCTGCTGTTCAGCATTTTTGATATTTTGTCTACCACCCGCGAATATGAAACCCTGGCGAGTCCCGCATTTGTACAGAATACCAATCTTGGACAATCTGATAAGTTCAACAAGATCACGGAGTACATTATGCGCAATTTCGATACGGAAATCAAATTATCGGAAATAGCGGCTGTAGCCAATATGGCCACCACCACGTTCTGCAACTTTTTTAAAGACCACTACCGGGTCACGTTTGTGGAATACCTGACGGAAATACGAATAGGACACGCCTGCAAATTATTGAGCGACCCGACCAAAAACATTGTGGAAACGGCCTACGAAAGCGGGTTCAACAACCTGGCCAACTTTAACCGCCAGTTCAAGAAACTGAAAAAGATGACACCGACAGAATACCGGAAAATGCTGGAGATATAACCGGGATACCGGATGGCTGCTTTCCTGGCCTGATCCTCCGTTTCACCTGCTTACTGTACCGTATACCCGCCGTCAATCACCATCGCCTGCCCGGTAATGCCCGCCGCCTGCTCACCGGAAAGGAACAGCACCATGCCTGCAACCTCCTCCACCTGTAATAACCTTTTCTGCGGCACCAGCGGGTAGATTACTTCCTCCAGCACTTTTTCCAGGGGAACATTTCTTGTTTTTGCCAGGTCAGACAACTGGTTTCTCACCAGCGCCGTATCCACATAACCCGGGCATACGGCATTCACCGTTATCCCCGAAGTGGCGGTCTCCAGGGCAGCCACTTTCGTCAGGCCGATCAACCCGTGCTTGGCACTGTTATAAGCGGACTTACCGGCAAAACCGATCAGCCCGTTTACAGAAGCCATGTTAATGACCCTTCCAAATCCTTTTTGTTTCATGTATGGCAGCACATGCCTGATCGCAATAAAGGGAGCCGTCAGCATCACATCCAGCATATACCGGAATTTATCAACAGGAAACTCTTCTATCGGAGCCACATGCTGCAGACCGGCATTGTTTACCAGCACATCAATGCTGCCATACGCCTCATGCACATTTTTGATGATCCGCTGCATATCCTTCTCATTCGTCACATCGCAGGCATACCCTGAAAGCAGTGCGCTACCGGTTCCGGATACGGCCGCATCAACGCTCTCCTGAGACAGGTCCAGGATCACCACCCGATAGTTATTTTTCAAAAATGCTTTTGCTATGGAAAGACCGATACCACCCGCCGCTCCGGTTATTATTACTGTTTTTTCCGCCATGGTGTAAAGTTATTAACAGGAACTATATTTAGTTCGTACAAAAACGAACGATATCTGCTGTTGCAAACCCCGTCCGACTGGTCATCCGGGCGGGCATTAAGAAGTTAAGATACAGTAAGGTTTTTACTTAATTTCTTAACTCCTTAATGATTACTATAGGAACTAATTGTGTTCCCAGGTAATAATGTTTTGTATGACCGACTGCAGAATGACTATGAAACTGTCGTTGCGTCGCACACTGCATCGTTCGTTTCGCTGCCCGGCATGTTGTTACCAGCTTGTCCATCCCCCGTCCACCACCAGGTTGTGCCCGGTAATATAACCGGCAGCATCGGACAGCAGGAAAGCAACCGGGCCGGCAATTTCTTTAGCCGACCCTACCCTGCCCATCGGTGACTGCATAGCCAGCCGTTCAATAAAATCCGGGTACTGCTGTTGTACACCGGGATTTGGAAATGGACCCGGGGAAATGCAGTTCACCCTTACACCCTGCTTTGCCCAGTGTACAGACAAATATTTTGTCATCTGTATTACCCCGGCCTTACCTGTTCCGTATTCAACCGGATTTTTGTTCATCGGGGCGGCATACACATCCGGATGGGGCGACACCATACCATACATGCTGGAAAACAATACGATGCTGCCGCCACCTTTGGCTATCATATGACCGGCTGTCTCACGGGCAAATATAAACGTAGCCGTCAGCCCCGCGTGGTTTACCCGGTCAAAATCATCGGCGGTCAGGTCCTCCAGCTTTTTAGCGGTAGAACCAAACGCCAGGTTCACCAGTCCATCCGGGGTACCGTGCTCTGCTATAAGTGCCTGTACAAAAGCAGGCACCTGTTCCGTATCGTTGATATCAAAGGTTGCGGCTGTTGTGTTGGTCAGTTTTTCGCCGGACACAAATTGCTGCGCCCGGTCGTGGACGTCTACACAAACTACCTGAGCACCGGCTTTCCCCAGCAATCGAACTGTTGCCTGTCCCAGGTATCCTGCCCCGCCGATGACCCACACCCGTTTGCCTTCCAGGCTGTAAAATGATGTATCTTCTTTCATTCCCTCTTCATTTACAAAAATGTGATCACCTGCCGCAACGCATTACCTGCAGCCAGCCGCTCCAGCGCCGTATTGATTTCCTCCGGTTGAACTGAATGCGTCAATAGTTTGTCTACCGGAAGCTGCCCGTTCATATACAACCTGATAAAAGCAGGGATATCCCTGCCCGGGATACAACTGCCCAGGTAGGATCCCTTCAATGTCCGTTCCTCTCCCACCAGCAGCGTTGGCGACAAGGAGAAACTGACGCCGGGGTGCGGTAGTCCGGCAGTAACGGTTATCCCTCCCCGTTTGGTACAAGCCCAGGCAAACTCCAGCGCCGGCACCACACCCGCAAATTCAACGGCTATATCCACACCGCCGCCGGTCAGGTCTTTCAGCTTTTCCACCGCTTTTTCTTCATTGGGGTCTATCACATAATGAGCACCCCACTCCAATGCTGTTTTCCTTTTTTGCGCATTTGTATCCGCTGCAATCACCCTGCCGGCCCCGGCAGATAACGCTGCCAGCACAGCGGCCAGTCCCACACCTCCCAACCCTACTACCAGTATGGTTTGTCCTGCCGATAATCCTGCCGTATGCACCACCGCCCCCATGCCGGTTAACACCGCACAACCAAACAGGGCGGACACCTCATATGGAATGTTTTCTTCTATTTTTACTATGGACTGCCTGGATACGACCGCATACTCTGCAAACGCCGATACACCCAGGTGATGATAAAGGTCTTTCAACTGCAGGTTTTTCAGATGCCGGCCGCCTCCCAGCAAGGCGCCATGAGTATTGGCTGCTGCCCCGGGCTCGCACAGGGCCGGTCGGCCGGTTGCACAGGGCAAACAATGTCCGCACATCGGTACAAATGAAAATACCACATGATCCCCGGGCCGCAGGTCATTGACGCCTGCCCCACATTCCACAACTTCACCGGATGCCTCATGCCCTATCACCATAGGTAATGGCCGCGGGCGGTTCCCGTCTATTACAGACAGGTCAGAATGACAGAGTCCTGCCGCCCTGATCTTCACCAATACTTCCCCCGGACCGGGACTGCTCAGGTACACTTCCTCTACCTGCAGCGGAGCCGATACATCATATGGTCGCGGCTTTCCGCTTTCGTATAATATGGCTGCTTTTATTTTCATTGCTGCTCCTGCTTTGGGAAAAGTATGCCATTAAGTAATGTTGCCAAGGATTTGTTCATTCGTTTCACAATACATGCTATGCATACAGGCCGCCGTCTATCAAAATATTCTCTCCATTGATATACGCGCCGGCGTCTGAAGACAACAAAACGATCAATCCTTTGATATCATCATTGTTGGCCATTCTGCCCAGGGGTACTTTTTTACAGTAATTCTCCACGAATTTCCCCGGTTGGTTATTGAACAACCCTCCCGGGCTGATGGAATTGAAACGGATATTTTTACCTGCATGTGCTTTCGTCATGAACCGGGTCAGCATGATCAGTCCTGCGTTGTGGAAACAATAATCCGGTGCAATATCGCCCATGCCCGGCACGCCGTCATAATTGGAATACATGGGGGCGTACATTCCCATCATGGAGCTGATATTGACCACGCTGCCGCCACCCGACCGGATGATCAGGTCCGTCATCTCCCTGAGTATATCCATCATACCGGTTGCGTTCACCCGCATCGACTCATCAAACTGTTCAATGGGTGCGTTGTATCCCTTCATCGGCCGCGCCACCGCATTATTGATGAACACATCCAGTTTCCCGAACCTGTCCCCGATAGCTTTTTTCAATGCCTGTACGGAGCCGGCATCGGCCTGGTCTACCTGCATTCCGTGTACGTCAAAGCCCTTAGATCTGAAATCGCCGGCGGCCTTTTCAATAGAATCCGGGTTACGGGACGCTATGATCACTGTGGCGCCGGCCTCTGCCAGTCCTTCCGTTATCGGGCGGCCATAATTACCTGCACCGCCGGTTACCAACGCCACCTTACTCTTCAGGCTGAATAGATCCATTACATGCATGTCTGCTATTTTAGATAAACAATTTTACCACCCTGCATCCGGCTGTTTTCTGCAGCTACGATCGTATTGATAATATTCCTCGTTTTGGAAAACGACAGCCGGGGTTGTCCTTCCTGCACACTCCTGGTAAATTCTATGATATTATCCCTGAACATGGAATAAGAATTCCGGATATCCGCCAGCCGCCAGGCCTGCCGGCCAAAAAAGCTCAACTGGAAAGTACCGGTAATATCCATAAACAAATGAATGGTAGCCGGCAACCCGTTCCTGAAAACAATATGCACCACGTCCTTTCCTTTTTCACCTGTATGCTGCACGCTGGCAACCTCCGGATCATCCAGTGTTGCAAACATCGCTTCTACCATATGCACACCGTATTTCAACCAGTCCTTTTTACCCACCGCGGTTACCAGCTCCAGATTACCCAGTGACGGCAACTCCTGTTTCACTATCCGGCATTCATTAGCGTAACGCATGGATGAACAGGACATGATAAATTTTCCCGCCGCGTGCTGCTCTTCAAACCAGTCCAGGTCGGCCTGTGTTACTGCCAGCGGCTTATCAATAAATATCGGCACGCCGGCCGCTATAAAGGGTTTTGCCATTTCCACGTGAAATTCAGCATCATCACGGGCCAGTATCACCGCATCTACCTGCCCGATCATATCCGCAGCATTCGTTACCACATGTTCAATGCCGGAAGAAGCAGCGATGCTTTTCGAGATAGCTTCTTCCTGCGTCCATACATGGGTTACCCTCACATCCGGCAGGCCCAGCGTATCCCGGTTGGCATCAAGATATGCGGTCACCCCCGGGTAGCCCAGGCGGGATATTTCCGCACCAGCATATTTTCCGTTGATAATGGACGACCAGGAATACGGATGCGCATTCCCCGCACTCATTCCCGTTATACCTATTTTGATCATGATCGCTGTTTTATTGCTCCTTTCGTTCCGGTACTCTACCAACTTGTGTCCTGCAACTTGAGACTAACTACTTACCACTAACTCAACCATCCCATTTTATCCCAGTAGGGAAGATCGAGAAATGCAGGATCCGGATATGCCAGTTTCCGCGCTGCCTGCAGCCTGGCATCATCAAAATAATGCCCGTCTGCTGCCTCCAGGGATTCCTGCAGGTATTCCGGCTTATCAATTCCCACCAGCACAGAAGATACCTGTGGAAACGACAGGGCGAATTTTATCGCTGCTTCCGGCAAGGATTCATCCGGCTTCAGCAATTGTTTGTATTGCCTGATATGTTGCTCCACAGGCTGCAGCGCTTCATGCAAACCGGTTCCCCGGGTGCTCAGTAATCCTTTCAGCAACACCGAACGGACCACAATGCCGGTACCCCAGGCGGCAGCAAGCTCAAAAAGCGTTGCCTGGCGCTGGTCCATCAGGTTAAAAGGCATCTGCACCACGTTCCACACTTCCGACTCAATGGCTTTGCGGGTTTCCTCCACGCTATAGGTAGACACACCGATAGCCTTCACCACACCGGCTTCTTTGAGCTTCACCATTTCATCACGGATCACTTCCCGCCCGAGTATTTCTGCATCTGCCTGGTGCAGCATATATACATCAATATAATCTGTTTGCAATGCCGCCAGGCTTTCCCGTACCGACCGGTGTATCATCTTTCGGATATCATGATCGTCCGGCAAGCCTCCTTCCGCATCACGGAAATGCCGGCATTTGGTAGCCAGCACGATATCCTGACGGTAATGCTTAAAAGCTTTTCCCATGATCTGCTCACTGACACCATACATCCTGGCCGTATCAAAAAAATTGAATCCCTTTTCCACGGCAATATGCAGCAGCCTTACCGCATCCTTCTCGGATATCATATCCTCCGCACCCTTTACACCCATACCATAAGGCAACCCGATCTCCACGCCGCCAAAAGCGATCTCCGATACCTGCAATCCTGTATTTCCTAAAAACCGCTTCTGCATATCTATTGCTTTTCAAGATAAGAACTGCCTGATGTTCCCGTAGCAGCACCCACCGCTTTCAGCAGATCCGCATAATAATTCTTCAGTCCTACCACATCCGCCCCAACACTTACAAACCGGTATCCCATTTCATTCAGCTCTTTCAGGTTGGCCGGACTTCCCACGGTGCCGGCAAACTTGCCGTGCTTTGTAGCCAGAGCAGATACCCTGGCTCTTGTTTCTATCAGCTTAGGGTGGTCCCATACACCGGGCGCCCCTATTCCCTGGCTGAAATCACCCGGACCAAAGAACAGCATATCATAGCCCGGCAACGCCGCAATGTCTTCCAGTTCATCCAGCGGTTCAGGGTCTTCGATCTGCAGTATCACGAAACGTTGTTCATTAGCCTGCTTCAGGTATTCATTGAAGTCTATACCGGTATAGCCGCCGTCGGCATTTCCGCCGTCGATGGCCCTTCTGCCCACGGGGTGAAAGCGGGTATGGTGCACGATCTCTTTCGCATCCGCCAGGTTCATGATATGCGGCACCATAATGCCGGTGGCATCCAGCTCCAGCGGTTTAATATAATTATTATAAGCGCCCCTGGGTGTCCGGACCAGGATGTCCGTATTGTGCGACCTGGCTGCCCAAACGGAAGCTTCCAGCGCAGACCAGTTCTGTCCGATATGCTCCTGGTCTACCCATACGCAGTCAAAACCTGCCAGGGCAGCCATTTCACACACTTTGGGATCTGTAAGGTTGATCTTTATACAACTCACGTTTTCGCCTGAACGAAGTTTTTGCAGCACCCTGCTTTTGCGCATTTGCATATATATCTCTGTTTAGGTATTCTTTTTAAACCATCTTGTGTCAATATAACTCAGTATTACAGCGCTCACGATCCCTACCACCAGCGAGGCAGGCATGATCCACAGCACGGTGATGCCAAATACGCCCCAGAATGCGACCGCAATCGCCACGGCCACCGACAGGACACCTCCCCAGAAGGTTCCCCTGTTGGTAGCAAAAGGTATAAATAATGCCATAAAAAACAATACAAAGAGCGGCGCTACAAAAAGATTGACCACCTTCATGATAATATCCAGCAGATTACCCGGCACCTGCCCCACCAGTAAGCTTAATACCATCACGGCGGCGCCGGTGATATAGGACAGCCGTTTGATCTGCTTTAATGAATCAAAATCACCTGACTTGTTCTTCCTGAACCTTTTGATAAAGTCTTCTGAAATGACGGAAGACACGCTGTTCAGCCCCGATGACATGCTGGACATGGCGGCTGCCAGCAATCCTGCTATTACCAGGCCGGATAAGCCCGCCGGCAGGCCGATCAGGATAAACCTCGGGAACAAAGTGTCAGCCTGCTCATTCAAAGATCTTCCTTCCATCAGCAGGTGATTGTTGCTTGTAAAATATGCCAGCATTGACAGTCCTACCAACGCCAGTATCAGGTAGGCTATGACGTTAGAGTATAAAGATATCCGGAAAGACTTACGGGCTGTTTTGATATCGGAAGTAGACAAGTAGCGCTGCACCGCCATCTGGTCCGAACCATTGGTGCATACATACCATACCAGCAGCACCAGCATGGCATTACCCAGGGTAGTTCTTTGTTGCGGATCGAACCCCAGCCTGATCTCCCCCCAATGCTCCGGCCACGAAGCGGGAAAAATAGCGCTGAACGAATGCAGCTGGTAGCAGACGATGATCACACTCAATAATGCACCGCCCATGAAAATAGCAGACTGCACCACATCTGTAATGACCACGGCTTTCATTCCTCCCATAGATGTGTACACAATGGTAATGACCGTGAGCAGGATACCGATCACAGGCACCCAGGATTTGTCAAATTTTACTACGGAAAACAAGGCTACATCTACCGTCACATAAATAATGGTGGCCATCCACAGCAAACGAAGCAACAAAAACATGACGGTAGCCAGCATTCTCACGCTCAGTCCCAGGCGCTGTTCGAGTATCTCATAAGCGCTCGTGACCCCTGTTTTCATGATCCGGGGGATCAGCCACCAGCCCACTATCCAATATACCAGCGGAAAAGAGAGGATGCCGGCAAATATCATGGGGCCGTTCAGGATCATTTCGCCGGGATACGTAAGATAGCTCAGGGTGCTCAGCAGTGTGGCAAACAGGGATATCCCTACTGCTGCCGGGTTCATTTTTCGTCCCCCCAGTAAATAGTCTTCCTTCGTTTTATTTCGTTTGGAATAGTACCAGCCAATCCACAACATTCCGATTCCGTATATCAGTATCACCAGCCAGTCTAAAAATTCCAGTCCCGCGGGCGTATTTGCTTGTAAGAGTCTAAACATATTTGTTGAAAAAAGCCGTGGATCAGTTTGGGGGTAAACAAACCGGTAAAATAATATAACCCCGGCACCAAATTTACTGCCCTATTTTTTCCGTACCTGTTATTTTCATTCCAATATCTGATACTATTTTTTAGTTATGCAAATAAAGGTATCGGCCGGCAGTATTCCTGAATATAGAAAAAACGGCCTGTGAAACCATGAATGGCTGCATAACCGGTGTAATGGGTGAAGATAAATAAGCCGGTTATTCAACATTCCTCACGCTGCTGCTGTAAACCGTGAAAATTCCGAAGCCGTTGGTGATATTACTCACAACATTGGCCGGTTCGGCAAAGGGATTCCCACTGGTCATCCGGTTCAGGTTTTTGGTTGCCAGGAACCTGAAATAGTCGTGCGTAATATGCTGCAGCGCTATGGTTGCATGATCCGGGTTGGGTGTAACGTAGTATTCATCCACGTAGGTTTGCACCTGTTTCTCCCGGTTTTGGAAACTTTGATCGCTAAGCAACAGCTCACCCGGGCGATAACAAAACTCCAGCTCAAATAAATCCAGGTCGTTCACCTTTTCAATAGCTGCATCCCTGCAATATAAACAGGGGCTATAGCCACCGGGGTCCGTAAGCACGATGCTGTAGTAATTATCACCCTCTATATCTGTAAAGGAAATCCTCAATCCAGTCTGGTATTGCCCGTTCAACTGCCGGATCTCATTTTCTACTATCAATGAATCAATGGGCACTATCTCGGGCACAATGCTGGTAGCCGTAACTGTAGCATACTCCGGCCGGCTCACTTCTATCCGGTAGCTATTACCGGCAACCGGCCGGGCATACACAGCTTTATATGTTCTGCTGCTTTCCGAAAAGGGCAGCACTTCCGCCAATACCCCATTTTCATAAACCGAAACAACGGCATTCTCCGCGGCATCATTCCACACATTTGTCCGCTCTGAAAAAATGCTGTAAGATTTACCTACATACACTTCAAACAGGTCGCCGGCAGCCGTAACGGATTGAACGACTATTTTAGAAGGCGATTCTTTCACATCAATCACCACCTCCCTGGTACACCCGCCCAGGAAGCAACCCAACCAACAACATATGAGATACCTGGTGTACATAGTATTAAAATTTGAATTGGTAGCTTATACTGGGGATAATGGGGAAAAGTGTTACCTGTTTTAAAACATTTTTCTGCGATCCCGTTGTGTGGTTGTACTCCGTATCCATATCGATGTAAAAAGCATTCAGCCTGTTATAAACATTATACACGCTGATGACCCAGGCCCTTTCAAACTTTTTTTTCTGCTTCATAAACTTCACGCTGAGGTCCATGCGGTGATAAGCGGGCATCCGGTAACTGTTACGTTCCCCGTACTGGATGATCTCCCTTCCCTCAAGCATGTAAATACTCTCCGGAAGGGTGATGGCTGCGCCACTCGAAAAAACCCAGTCTCCGCTCACCTGTATCCTCTTCGTTATGTTATGGGCTACCGCTATTTTAAAATCATGTCTCCTGTCATACTTAAACGGGAACCATTTGCCATTGTTAAGGTTGTCGAATTGCCGGTTCGTCCAGCTCAGCGTATATCCTGCCATACCGGTGGTTTTACCTGTTTTCCGTTGTATAAAAAACTCACCACCATAAGACACGCCCCTGCCCCTCTCTATCCTGTCTTCCCAGTTACTGATGCCGGATAAAAACCCGGAACCTTCCGCATATTCCATCACATTATGAAGTGATTTGTAATACCCCTCCACACTGAATTCATACTTCCGGTTCAGATCGTATGCCCAACCCAACGCATATTGTGTACTTCTCTGCGGGGGCACTTTAACGGTGGCAGGTAACCAAAGGTCTGTTGGCAACCCGACCGTACTATTGGTAAGCAGGTGAATGAACTGGCTCATTTGCACATAGCTCGCCTTCAGGCTCATATTGTTATTGAGCAGGTACAAAAGAGATACTCTCGGCTGCAGGGAGGAAAAGCTTCTCTCCGGAACGCTGAACAAGGTGTAATGTAGTCCTATGTTGCTTTTTATATTCCGGTTGATCTTTATATCGTCTTCAATATACAGATCCATCTCACGGTTATCTATTTCAGACCTGCTAAAATTAACGGGCAGGCTGAGCGAGGTAGACTGAAGCGCTCCGGGACTATAACGGTGCCAGGTATGTGATACACCCATTTTTATGAAGTGGGCAGGCGACGGCAACCAGTCCAGGTCTGCTTTTACAGACCAGTCCCTGATACCGGAAAAATACCTCTCACTATATCTTTCCTCCTCCGGGGGATCATATGTTTTGGTGGTGGCGTTGTTAAAAAGGCTGAACCGGTATTGTGTAAAATTCGCCGTAAAGTTGCTGAACAGCTTTTTACTGAACCGGTGGTTCCACCTGGCTACCGCGGTAGCGTTCCCCCATTGGATGCCGGTTTCTGTTTTGTCTTCCCCCGTCGTATAGACATTATCATTCCGGGCCGAAAACCGGTCATTTCCAAAATAACCGCTCAGGTACAGGTGATCTTTTTTTGACATCTTAAAATTAAGCTTCGTATTCAGATCGTAAAAATAGTACCCGGCGTCAGATTCTCCGTTCGATTGCCTTCGCAGGATCGGCCGCATAAAGATATCTGCATAGGTTCTGCGGGCACTGACCATGAAGCTTGATTGTTCTTTTTTGATCGGACCTTCCAGGGTAATCTTACTGGCAATCAGCCCTATGCTGCCTTCACCATGGTAAGACTGATTATTTCCCTCCTTCATCCTGATATCTATCACACTGCTCAACCGGCCGCCATACCTTGCCGGAAAACCTCCTTTTATTACATCCACTCCGTTGATCGCATCGGCATTGAAAACACTAAAGAAACCAAACAGGTGAGTAGCATTGTACACCGGTACACCATCCAGCAAAATAAGATTCTGATCAGGACTACCGCCCCTTACATACAGTCCGCTGCTGCCTTCTGCGCCGGCCTGTATGCCCGGTAATAACTGCAGCGCTTTCAGCACATCCGTTTCTCCCAAAAATGCAGGCAATGCCTTGATGGTTGCCGGCGATAACCCGATGGTACTCATCTGGGTATTGTGTTGAATACGGGTACCTGCTTTTGCAGATACCACCACTTCCTCCAAAACCGTTCCTGCTTCCAGGCGAAAAACAATTTCCTGGCTTGCACGCAAAGCCACCTTCCTGATGGCGGCGGTATAACCGATATAGGTCACCAGCACAGTTACGGAATCGGCTTGTTCATTTGTGCTGATAGAGTAAAATCCATACGCATTTGTTGTAGTACCTGCAGATCGTTCCGGAATTGACACCGATGCACCGGCCAGCCTTTCCCCGCTTCGGGCATCGTAAACATAACCATATATAGTAGCCTGCTGCGCGTATAACCCACCACAACATACAAGCAATAGCGCGATGGACGCTATACGGAAAAAGCAGGTGTGCATTTCTAAAAATATTGCATGAATATACTCTATTTTTCTGAGGTGATCGAAAACCCGGGAATGCTGCCGGGTTTGTTATTACTGATCATTTATCTGTATCACTACAATCTTGCTCCGTTACTTCCGGTATTTCTCAGTGATAATGCGGGCAACCCGTTCTCCGTCCATGGCTGCGCTTACGATGCCTCCTGCGTATCCCGCACCCTCTCCGCAGGGGTAAAGATTTTGTATTTGTGTATGTACCAGTGTTTCGGGATCCCGCGGTATCCGTACCGGTGAGGATGTTCTGCTTTCGGTGGCCACTACAATTGCTTCGTTGCTGTAATACCCCCGCATCTTCTTTCCAAATGCCTTAAATCCCTCCTGCAATGCCTTATACACAAAGCCGGGAAGCACTTCTTTCAGCGGTGCCGGTGTTACACCGGGTATATAGGAGCAGGCAGGTAAAGATGCCGACAGCTTATCGTTGGAAAAATCCACCATGCGTTGTGCCGGCGCTACAAAACCACCGCCACCAGCCGCGAACGCTTTCTTTTCTACCGCCTGTTGAAAATACATAGCGGCCAACTGACCATATTGCTTAAACGCCTGCACATCTTTTTCTTCGATATTCACCACCATACCACTATTGGCAAAAGGATTATTTCTTTTAGAAGGGCTCCACCCGTTCACCACCAATTCGCCTGCCCCGGTGGCAGCAGGCGCTATAATGCCGCCGGGGCACATGCAAAAGGAAAATACGCCACGCTGATGCACCTGCTCTACCAGGCTGTATGAAGCAGGCGGCAGAAAGGACTGATCTGTTACAGAAGGATTGTGATATTGTATGGTATTGATGAGCTCCTGGGGATGTTCCACCCTTACGCCCAGGGCAAAAGGCTTCAGGAATATCTCGATCCCCATTCCCGATAATAACGTAAATATATCCCGCGCCGAATGTCCCGTTGCCAGGATAAAGGCATCCGCATCAAATGCATCACCATCAGCGGTAGTCACTTTTGTTATCCTGTCATTACCGATATCCAGCCCGGTCAGCTTTTTTTCAAATAGAAACAGCCCGCCACAATCTTCAATCGTTTTCCGCATAGCGCTGATGATATCCGGAAGCTTGTTGGTACCGATATGCGGGTGCGCGTCGTAAAGGATATTTTCCTCCGCGCCAAAATGGCGGAAAAGATGCAGTATACGGTTAATGTCGCCTCTTTTATTACTGCGGGTGTACAGCTTGCCATCGCTATAGGTACCTGCTCCTCCTTCTCCAAAACAATAATTGCTTTCAGGATTTACAATACCTGTTTTATTCAACGCTGCCAGGTCGCGCCGCCTGTCACGTACTTTTTTACCACGTTCCAGCAGGACAGGTTGTATACCGGCTTCCAGCAAATGCAAAGCAGCAAAAAGACCTGCAGGCCCGGCGCCTGCAATAACCACTCTCCGGGGACTGTTCCGGACATCCCTGTATTGAAAATGAATTGTTTCGCCCGAACGGAAAGGTTCATCTATAAAAGCTTCCAGCGTGATGTTGATCCACACCTGCCGTCCCCGTGCGTCTAAAGACCTTTTCCTAACGACAAATCCCGATATACGGGTTGCTGTTACACCGCAGGCGGCAGCCACATATTGCGTAATGATCGTATCGGCGCCTGCTTCCGTCGGAAGCAGGCGCAGTGAGAGTTTCTTTATCATGCAAGGTTAGGTATTTATCCTAAAACTTTTACCGGCTTAAAAGGGAAGATCGTCTTCGGTAACCGGCGTAAAGCCGCCCGTACCCGTGGGCGGTTCATCTGCATTATCACCGGCACCGGCATTCAGGTTTACACTTTCCATTCTCCACGCATCCAGGTTGGTTATATAGTTTACCTGTCCGTTCTTTTCCCACCGGGTTCCCTTTATATTAAAATAGACCTTTACGGTTTCCCCAATGGTAAACCGGTCAGGCAAACTTGTCCTGTCCTGAACACATTGGAATTTAGCATAATTGGTTATCAATTTACCTCCAATATCATCTGTTTTTTCAATCACAAACTCCCTGGTCTTAAAACTGGCGGTCCGTTGAACGGTCTCATAGCGGGCAATTAATTTCCCGGTAATTTCATAGCTCATTATAAATAATTGAGCGACAAATTTATAAAGTATTCCGGCAGTAAAACACCCAAAATTTATTTTTGTTTTGGGCTAAAAAAAACTACCTTTCAAAAAAGCTGATATCTACATACAATTAATCCGTATGTCAAACTTTACCATCCTAAAAGGCCTGTGTCAATCTTACAGAAAAAGGTTGACATTTTTTAGTGAGTGATCGCAGGGTTGCTGTATGGCAAGCTGATCTATTTAGCTTGCTGATCTATTTTTTTAGTAAAATGCAGGATAGCCATGTTATCCGGCAATAAACAGACAATACGCTGACCATGACCAAAACAAAAGCTGTTTTTTTTAATCCTTCCCTAAAAACCTTGTACGCTTTTTGTTGTAATGAAAGCAATAAAAGAAAAATACTTTTTTATGACCGGTTTTTGACAAAAACCGGTGTGCAAAAAAAGATTTTTTTTACCTGATTTGTACCTTTTTTTAAACCGTGAAAAAATTTAAAAGCCATGAAAACCAACACCCATTCAACAAAGGAAAAAACAAGAGAATAAAAAATTTTTTTTTCAACAGTAATATATTGATATTCGCCGCCCTACCCCTTTTTTTGGTGCCCACACCAAAAATACTTGAAGACTATAAAATTTAATATTCTTAACTCAATTATAAACTGCTTGACAGATAATGAATAAATCATTCGAAATCGTATGGCAAAACTGTCTGACTATTATTAAAGATATCGTAGAATGGCAACACTATAAAACCTGGTTTCAACCGATCAAACCCGTAGCACTAAATGATAAAGTTCTCACAATTCAGGTACCGAGTCAGTTTTTTTATGAGTACCTTGAAGAACATTACGTAAATTTATTAGCGAAGACATTAACCCGGGAACTGGGCAAAGAAGCAAGACTGGAATATAGAATTATGGTGGACAGCGGTAATGAAAAGAACAAGCCGCTTACCATGGATGTACCTACACACGGTTTTAAGACATATTCTAATAATGAGATGGACTTTCCTTTGGTAGTAAATACACCGGTTAAAAATCCCTTTGTTATTCCGGGATTGAAAAAAATGCAGATTGACCCGCAGCTCAATCCTGCCTATACCTTCGATTCTTTTATTGAAGGCGACAGCAACCGTGTTGCCCGTAGGGCCGGTAAAACGGTAGCTGAAAAGCCCGGAACCACCTCATTCAACCCGTTGGTTGTATACGGCGGTGTGGGACTGGGGAAAACGCACCTGGTGCAGGCCATCGGCAACGAAGTAAAAAAGCTTCATCCCAACAAGATCGTACTATACGTCAGCTCTGAAAAATTCATTAACCAGTTCCAGGATCATAGCCGTAATAATGCGATCAATGATTTCATTCATTTTTACCAGATGATCGATGTACTGATCGTGGATGACGTACAGTTTTTCAACCGGGCGGAAAAATCACAGGATGCTCTGTTCGCTATTTTCAACCATTTGCACCAAAGCGGTAAACAACTGGTGCTTACCTCCGATAAGTCGCCCAAAGACCTGGAAGGTGTACAGGAACGCTTATTAAGCCGCTTCCGCTGGGGACTGAGCGCGGATATGCAGTTGCCGGATTATGAAACACGGATGGCCATCCTGGAGAAGAAAATGAAGAACGACGGGCTGGATATGCCAAAAGATGTAATAAGGTATATAGCATTTAATATTCAAAGCAATGTAAGGGAACTGGAAGGCGCATTGATCTCACTGCTGGCACAATCATCCCTTAATAAAAGGGAAATAGACCTGGAGCTCGCCAAGAAGGTGCTGCGCAATTTTGTGAAAACATCTTCCAAGGAGATCACGATCGAAACCATACAAAAGATGGTATGCGATTATTTCAATCTTCCCTACGAAAGATTGCTGCAAAAGACACGCAAACGGGAGATCGTGCAGGCGCGCCAGATCACCATGTACCTGGCCAAGCAGTTTACCAAAAACTCTTTGAAAACCATCGGTGAACACTTCGGCGGGCGAGATCACACAACGGTGATCCATTCCTGTCAAACCGTCAAGGATCTGATGGATACAGACAGCCTGTTCAAAGAAAGCGTGGTAGACCTGCAGCAAAAGGTGCAACTGGCTGCCATGTAAACGAATACCCGAAAAATATCAGGAGGCTGTATCAGGAATTCCGGTACAGCCTCTTTTATTTGCTGGTAACACAAACACATGTGATCCTGTGCCCACGTTGCGTACCTACGGCACGCTTATGCATATTTTGTTGTTTTTCTACAAACCTTTTGTTCCTAGGGGACGAGACAATATTTATCCAGGTGGGGGCATACCGGGCAGAACAGGTAGCCTGGTTGCGTGCCGGTAATGGCGTCGAACAGGTGGTTACAAGTCGCAGGTGTACACAACCACCTTATCATACCCATAGCACCCGTGCCGGGTAGGTCATATCGACCGCAGGGAGATATCTAACGATGATCAAAACCCTCTATACAGGACATTACTTCAGTCTTTCCTTCCTCCCTCAAAGACGTTCCACACATCCGGGAACTTTCTATTACAGAGCCAAATTATTTTTTTTTAAAAAAAGATATCCGGGGGTAACAATTCATTCCCGGCAGGGATATAGTGACAAATATTGAAAACATGCACCGGTTAAAATACTAACCTCACATATAACTAATTTAAAGTCGGTTTTTCATAGGATATTGGATTTAGACGGGCAGCATTTCTATGCAGCCCTTTTTTTATTCATATTATTTGCCGTTCGATCATTCGCACCGGTCTACCATCGTTATTCCCTGAAGTGCATACCTCCGGCATCGGGAAGCGAAACGGAGGGATCTGAATGGAAAAAGTTTTCTCTACTTCGCAGCGCCCCAAAAGCTTTCCTGGTTATCACCTTGCGTACCTACGGCACGCCTATACGTGTTTGATTACTTTTCCACAAACCTTCCGTCCCTGCATGACGAGACGCTGCAAGTGTTAAATACTTTAAGCCTGTCGGTTCAAAAAACGCTCAAGGGGAAAGTTGCCCTGCCGGTCATTTCCACCAGGCGGTTGCCGGGATGGCTTGTCGCGGTATGCCCGGTCCTTCGTAAAATAGTTCGATAAAAGCGCGTTCTTTGCGTTTGTTGTAATACTCAATTTTTACGGGATGATACCCTTTCTCCAGGTAGATCTCTCCGGCATAATTAATCTCCCGGTTCTTTTCATCAAACAGCAATTTATCCTGTATATGCAGGCGGACCCTATGCTCAGCATGTCCATCAAACCTGTAATATCCCGTTGCCGGCGCCAAAAAATAACCTGAAAAAACAACGCTCCAGAATTGTTCCTGGTGGGGAATCCCCTCGAATGCAGGCACAGGGACAGATCCCTGGTATATGTATCTGGCTTTATCAAAAAACAGGTCATCATCGTCACTGTATTCTCCGGGGAAATAGCCAAATACCAATCCGCTGCTAAATTTTTTATTTTTTACCGCCCTGTACAGCTTTTCTTTTTCAAACCGGAAAGTATTCACCCTACCTGGTCCTGCTTTGTTATAAGCAACCGCTTTCAACACCGCAGCATCCTTTAGTATAACCGGCTCCCGGTAAAGTTTGCTGTCAGGCCCCGGTTCCGTGCCATCCGTGGTATAAAATACTTTGTCATCCGGGTGTGCTGTGAGGAACTGTATATGCAGGGTATCTGTCATCAACCTTTTATTGGTTTGCGTCACAGGCGCCGCGGCTGTGATATTCTGAGCAAAGGATTTTCTGCTTCCCTTAAGCGAAAACTGGTCAAACAGCTGTCCGTTTTCATCAATCGCCTGAAAATTCAGCTCATCTTCATGGATCGTAACATAACCAAAATGATGTACTGTTCTCAACTTACTGGTAAACCACGAGCGGGTAGGCGCAGGATCTTCCAGTCCTCCCCCTGCCCCACCGATATTGATATACAATACCCCGTTCTCATTCACCGGCTTGTGGTCCCTTATCGGCCAGCTACGTTCATAAGCATGTATATGTCCGTAGAATACAATATCCACTCCGTACTTTTCGTATAGCGGTATTAACAGCCGGGCTTCATCATCTCCCAATCCGGAAGCTTCGTAAAACGTGTTGCCAAAATCATCATTGTCTGAAGAAAACGGCGGGTGGTGATGCACCACGAACTTCCAATAAGCATCCGACCGGGCCAATGCTATTTCTATTGCATTATACATATCGGTGCCCTCCTCCTGGTATTGATCTGTGTCGATCATAAAAAATTCCGCATTGCCATACCGGAAACTGTAAAAATAAGGCTGCGGTACATACATATACCGGTAGTAATATGCTGCATCATGCTCATGATTGCCGGGAATGGAAAACACGGGTACTGTTTGCATAAATTGATTACCCTGCCCGAGGAACTCATTTACCCAGTCGTCCTTCATATAGCCAAGGTCTACCAGGTCGCCGGCGTGCAGGGCGAAATCCGGCCGTTCTTTAAACGCCTGCTCACTGATCCGTTTCCATGCTTCGGGATTCTTCCAGTTGTTCTGCGAATCGCTGAACACGGTAAATGCAAAAGCCGAACTGTCTTTTACGGCAGTTTTAAAGGTGTTTACAGCAGATCTGAGCGTGTCTCCGTTTGCCAGGACGGACACTACCTGATAAAAATAAACAGCCTCCGGCTGCAGGTTGTCCAGCACAGCGTGATGTATGTTATCCATAGTGGAAGCTGCTGTTTTCCGGTTCAATACAGCCTTACCGGAATGCGGCAATGCCGGACCGGACAACACATAACTTTCAGCGGCTGTTGTTGTTTCCCAATGCACCCTTATGCCGGTTTGGGTAGCATATTGCAGGTAGGGCTTTACCAAAAACCGGGAGTCCTGTCCGCAGGCGACAAAAGGAGTTAATATCCACGCGATCATCCATGCTTTCATATAAGTATAAAAAGGAAACCTGCAAGGCTGCTCACGCCGGCCTCACAGGTTTTTTTAAGGAAAATAATTATATGGTCAGATTACCAGGGTTTGCCGGTACCTTCAATGATCCAGGGTTTGGCCCACTGGCTGTTCTTACCCCTGAGCGTACTATACTGCGTTTCTGTAAGCCTGCCAATGGCAGCGCTTGCATTGGCCGCATTCACATTAATTTCATTATTACCGTATATCAATCTTACAGCAGGTACAGGTTGTGCAGAGCCGACACCAGGTGCCGCCAGAACGGGGAAACCGGTCCTTCTCCAGTCAAACCATGATTCCAAAGCATTTGCAAATCCCGCAATCCATTTCTGCTCCAATATCTGTTCCTCTGTTCCGTCGTACACCACACCGGCATTGTCAATATAGTCGTTATATGCGTTGCCTATACCCCATGATTCAAGCGAAAATTTTATGCCATTATTATAATGGGTTTCGGCGTTGCCGGCAGACCAGCCTCTCAGTACAGCTTCCGCCAGTATAAAAGCAGCTTCGGATGCTGTAGCCAGCCGTGCTTTTAAAACATCATCGCTTGCTTTTTGAAAGAGGAGGGATAATTGGGAAACGTGCTGGTTTTCCACCTCCTGTCCCGGTCTTGGATTGCTGTTGTAATAGTCAGGATATAAAAGAGCCGGCGGCACACCTACGTACCTGTTAGTATTGGGCGCAGACAATACAAACGTACCATCCGGGGTAAAGGTGTTCGGATTGAAATGCCTTGTAAAGACTTTACCCGTCATACCTCTGTATTCGGCATCTGTATAAGCCTGCACAGTTGTAAGCGCCCCGTCTTCCCTGATATATTCATCCACAGCGGTAGACAGGCCCGGATCGGCCACCCACTGGCAATGCACCGGCTGGAACCACAGTTCCCTGCGGGGATCGCTTAAGTCAGTCAGCTTATCAATCAAAGTAGCGCAGGGTTTTCTTCTCCGCCAGTTAGACTCGGAACCGTCTGCTACCGTATTTTTAGGCCATGCTATATTTGCCTGATTTGTACCCAGCCTTTCAAAACCCATCACTGCATCATCAGCCGGGGAATTGATATAATCGCCGGAGGCATACACAGCCTCTAAGGTGGCTTTTGCCAGATCGGGTAATTTTGTTGATAAGCGGTTGGCATAACGAAGCAGGAGGGTGTTTGCAAACTTTTTCCATTTTGCAGCATCTCCTCCGTAATATATATCGTACCCCGTTATATAGTAACCAGACACATCCCCCACGCTGCTCAGCGTATTCACCGCTACCTTTAGTTCTTCAATAATACCCTTGTATATGGTTTCCTGCGTATCAAAAGCAGGAAAGGCTATTTCACCCGCACCTTGTAACGCTTCCGTGTAGGGAGCATCACCCCAGAGATCGGCAATGGTACCAAAAACAAAAGCACGCACGGTTTGGGAAATGCCCTGGTGCAGCGTATAGTCAAGCTCGGTGGCTCTTTCATACAAAAACTGGTTGTTCCTTAAAATACCATACCAGTTGCCCCAGTCTTCTTCGCTCCAGTCGTAGGCATTATAGCCGGAGAACCAGCCATCCTCCTGCATATGCTGCACGACGCCGCCTATTTTTCCATACCCGAGATCCAGGTAGGCGTTCGCGGTAGCGCTCAGAACGTTGGGTAATATCAAGTTCGGATCGGCCGTGCCGGGATCTACCGCATTAGGGTTTTCATTGAACGCATCCAGGCTTTTGTTACAGGAAGTGACCAAAAACAAGCCGGCAATGAAAACAATTTGTAGAGATGATCTTATTAGTCTCATAGTAATTTCTTTGATTGTTTGCATTAAAAGTCTACATTCAGCTTAAAGCCAAACGGAATGGTCCAGGGCATTACGTTCTGTCTTTCGATACCCTGGCGGAAACCACCACCGCCGGCAGCTCCCGGATCAGCCCAAAAGGCTCTTTCCGGATCAATTCCGATCTTCGCAGCATTCCACAACATCAGGTTTCTGGTATACACTGAAAATGTAGCATTGCGGGTAATATTGAACAGGTTGGGGATCCTGTAGCTCAAAGTGATCTCCCTCAGCTTAATAAAGGATGCATCAAAGGTAACCTGTTTATTAAAGTTCCAGGGATAAGCATCTGTGATCGGTACATACTGTGTGCCGTCACCTCCCAGCCATTCATGATAGTTACCATCAGCATCCTGCCAGACGCCGGGGATAAATACACCATCGTACAAGGTACCGTTCCCAACAGGAAGAGGAAATCCTCCGGTTGCCTGGGTATACCCTCCAACCCTCGGAAAGTTGCCATTCTGTGGTATGATATATTTTTCAGGATCTGATTTCAGCAATGCAACCAACTCGTCCTTGGTGTAATTTCCGCCGGGGATCAGGTTATCGATTTGCCTTTGTGACTTCCAGTCAGATTCTCCGTAGCGATAGGTAAACGACATGAAATTGCCGCCGTTTCTCCAGTCAAAGCTCAATCCCAAAGACCAGCGTTTCCAGGTGAGGGTTGATTGTAAGCCCATCAGGAATTTAGGATTATAGTTGCCCACCTTTTCGTTATTGGGATTGCCGGCGCCTCCAGGCTTGTCCTGCCATTGCATTTCTCCCTGTGTTCCATCCCACTCAATAATAGGCCAACGGTAGTACGGAGAAGATGGATCTTCTACCTGTACATAACCTCTGCTATAAAGGTTTCCTATTTGATCACCTACATAAGTATATGAGCCTCCGTTCGCTTCCGTCCAGAAACTAAAAAAATCAACACCATCCAGCAACTCCCTGAGATAAACCCTGTTCCTGCTAAAATTAGCATTCAGATCCCAGGTCCAGTTTTTGTTTCGGATAGGTGTACCACCAATGCCAACTTCCCATCCACGGCTGTTTAGACGCCCGGCGTTTACACGTTTGCTGGTATAACCCGCTGAAAACGGCATGGTGATGTTGAAGATCTGGTTCCTGTTATTTACATCATAGTAAGTAACATCAACTCTTAAGCGATTGTTGTACATGGCGAAATCTATACCCCCTTCAATGGAAGTAGATATTTCCGGCTTCAGGTTGGGATTATTTAATCCTCCCGGCATACCACTGGTGATCAATCCCCCCCAGTTACCCATTTCCAAAGCGGGATATAAAGTATAAGGATCGGTATCGTTACCAACCTGCGCCCATCCGCCCCTGAATTTCAGCAGAGAAATAGTGGAGGGCAGGTTGAAGCTGGAATTTGCCAGCCAGCTTAAAGATGCAGAGGGATAGAAATAAGAACGATTATCGGCCGGTAAAGTACTGGACCAATCGTTCCTGGCCGTCAGATCAAGGTACACCTGGTCTTTGAATCCCACAGACGCCATTGCATATAAGCTATAGATGTTTTTCCTGTACCTGTTATTGCCCGTAATTGAAGTGTTATTTCTGTCTATTTCACCTAAATTTTGAACATTGTACAATCCCGGTACGGTTAAAGAAATTCCACCAACTGCCTGGTTGGTCCAATTTGCCTGCATATAGTTTCCACCTGCAGAAACACTAAAGTCCAGTTCGCTGACCTTCTTTTTATATGTTATAAGGAAGTCCGTATTTATTTCCTGACTGAACAGGTTCTGTAAATAATAGCCCCCTCTTCTATTTTGAGGATCTCCAATATTTGTATAGCTCCAGGGTATTTTGGACTCTCTGGTTTCATTACTTGTATTGAGTGTACCTCTTACAAATGCCGTAACAGCATCAGATATTTTAAGATCAACTTTTACATTCCCTAATAAGCGGTCTCTTGTAAACCCGTTTTGAATTCCCTTTGCTAAAAAATAGGGGTTATTTCTGAGGGGATAGCCTTGAGCGTGCAATACGTAAGGGATCTGGCTTATCTGCTCCAGGCCCGGTTCCCATATGGAGCTGAACTCGCTGTAATCAACATTGGGAGAGAAGTAGATCTCTTCCAGCGCGTTTCCACCGGGTGCCGAAGTATTGGGACGGTTATTGGAATTTGACCTGGACCAGGTAATGTTACTGCTTACAGAAATATTTTTGCTTACGTCATAAGAGCCCACCAGCGCTATGCTGTTTCTATACAGATCCTGGCTGGGTATCAAGCCTTTGTTCTGCATATTATTGTATGAGATACGATAGGTGGCTCTGTCTGTGGAACCGCCCACAGAAACGTTATTGGTAGTGGTAAACCCGGTATTGAGAAAGTTCTTCATGTTATCGGGATACGACTTTAACTCGGTGGGAATGGGATTTCCATTAGCATCAAGCGGGCTATTCCATTGTACCGCCAAATTGCCGGCATCGAGTTCCGGTCCTCCCCAGTATGCTGAATTGGGAGAATAATTTGTGGCGCGATTATTATTGGCGTACTTATAATGAAAATCCAGGTAACGGTAAGGTTGTTCCCAAACATTGGATGTTGAGAATGATACGCCGTAACCTCTTCCCTTTTTGCCGGATTTGGTAGTGATCAATATTACACCATTACCTGCCCTGGAGCCATAGAGCGCAGCAGCACTAGGACCTTTTAATACAGATATACTTTCAATATCATCCGGATTGATATCGGAAATAGCATTTCCATAGTCCACCCTGTTGCTGCTTCCCTTATCACTCACGTTTTGCAGGGAGCTACCCATCGGCACTCCATCAATCACATACAAAGGCTGGTTATTGATCAATGAGCTCGCGCCTCTTATGATCACGCTGATAGAAGAACCTACGCCGCTGGTCTGATTGATCGTAACACCGGAAACGCGGCCTGCCATAGACGTGAGCATATTCTCGTTAGCCACATGGGTCATATCATCCCCCTTAACCTGCCCTACAGAATAACCCAGTGATCTTTTGTCACGGGTCAAACCCAATGCTGTCACCACTACGCCTTCCAGTTCCTGTGCATCCGCTTCAACAAAAACGCTCAGGCTGTTCCTGTTTCCGATGGCCACTTCCTGTGTAAGGTAGCCGATAGAAGAAAAAACCAATACGGCCGAACCACTGGAAACATTTAATGAAAAGTTTCCGTCGTTGTCGGTGGTAGTAGCGTTGTTCGTTCCTTTTTCAGTAACGGTTACGCCGGCAACCGGGCCGTTGGCATCGGTAACCGTACCGCGAACATCAAAATCAGCGACTGCTGCGCTGATCGTTGAAATGGCTACCACAGGCAAAGCTGCTTCGCTGCCTGTCACCAGGGTTCCCTTCCTGATCACGTACACATCCCTTACCTTTTCAAAGCTTAACCCCGCCGGCGTTAAAACACGCTCCAATACAATATCGGGGTTGTTTTCCCTGACTGCGTCCAGTTCCGGGTAAGAAACGGTCACTCCCTTTAAGGTGTTCGACTGGTAGCTATAGTAAACATTACTATAGATTTTTTTAAACTCTTTCATAAAAGTTTCCAGGGAAGCACTTTTGGCTCCTGCTTCCGAAACTAAAGCTGGTTGATCTCCGGGAGGAGACAACAGCGCATCCTGTGCCATTGTTCCGGTTACAATCGCCAGCAACAAAAAGGTTGCCGTGATTGCCCCAAAGCAGCGTTTTGAAAAAAAACGGCCTTTCATCATAACGTTTTGATTGTTGGTGAATAATGAATGATTGCTTAATTAATAAAAACTTTATCGCGGGCTTCTGTGATCGATACATCCAGTGTTTTTTCAATTACCCTGATAAGGGTTGAATAATCTTTCACTGAAACGACCGCTGATATGGTTAAATCATTTAATGCTTTATTGTTAAGTACAACGTTTGTTCCGTAAAATTGCTCTATCAGCTCAATGACGGTCACGAATGGCGTATTGTCAAAATGCCACTCATCCCTGTCCCAGGCATAGGTGTACAGATCCGTTCGAATATTTCCTGTTGTCAGCTCCTTATTGCCGGCATTATACTTCAGGGTTTGTCCCGGCTCCAGTAATCCGATGGTACCATGGGTCGTGTTTTCGGTAAGATCAACATCCACGCTTCCGTGTGTAAGCACCACATTGGTGGTGAAAATGCGGGTATTCACGTTAAATTCGGTGCCAGTAACCGTAATAGCAGCCTGGGGTGTATGTACCACAAAAGGCTTTCCGGAATGCTTCTTCACCCTGAAGTAAGCATTCCCGTCCAGGTAAATATCCCTGCTGTTATCCGCGTTAAACGCTTGGCTGTACCTGACCGATGAATTGCCGTTCAGCACCACCACCGAGCCGTCCGGCAGCAAGATCTCTTTTACCTGCTTCACATCGGTATTTGTTTTTACCATGTCCGGTAAAACACTATATCCGTTCTTTATAGTGACAATAAAAAGAGCGGTAATCCCCAGCACCACAACAGCGGCCGGTAGCCACCATTTCTTCGGGAAAAACTTTTTAGGCGGATGCAGGCGCATATCTTCCTTATGCCCGATCACTTCAAAAATGCTGGATTTGAGCGCCTGCTTTTCAACAGCAGATAGAAATGGGATATGGAAGCCTGTTTCCGTCAAGTGTCTAACAAGTTTACATGCATTCTCAACAGCAACCACCTGGTCCGGGTTCTTTTCCAGGAAAGCACTCCAGAAACGGCTGTTTTCTTCATCGGGCATCAGCACCCATTTCTGAAAAAATTCATCCGCGGCCAATTCTTCTTCACTGTATGAGCCATAATCCGGATAAAACCCTTTTTCCTGCATAACCTGAAAAGAGAGGGTGGTTTAAAGCCTTATACTCAATAATCAGATTATTTTTTAATGTCCGGCAGCGCCACCTGTACCGGCGGCGTGAACGTCTTCTGCATTCCCCCGGTCAACCCGAATTCCACCAATATTGGAAACCGGTTATAATTTTATGGCTACCTGTGAATATACAAGAGGGAACACAATCAGCATAAACCGGCAAAAATTTATTCACAATTGCACGTTTATGCATTTTTGTGCGTTTATTTTCATAATTTGCCGTAACAACCATCATTATCATGCTTAAGAAGGAGCGGCAGTCTTTTATTCTCCGGGAGGTAAACCTGCACAACAGGGTATTGTCCGTTGACCTCAGCCAGAAAATGAGCGTTTCTGAAGACACCATCCGGCGGGACCTGAATGAAATGGATAAAAACAACCAACTGATCAAAGTGCATGGTGGCGCCTTATCCAAATCCTTTCACCTTTCCGTTAGCGAGAATCTTGTGTATGCTTCCTCAGGTAAAAAGACAATTGCCCATAAAGCAATAAGCCTGATAAAAAACGGGATGTTTGTTTTAACCACCGGCGGTACTACTATTATTGAACTGGCCAGGTCACTTCCCCCCGAGCTTAACGCAACATTTATTACTGCCAGCCTGCCTGCTGCCAACGAGTATATTCATCATCCCAATATTGAGGTCATATTTACAGGAGACAGAATTTCAAAAAGTTCCAAAATAGCCATTGGGGCGGAAACTGTTGAAAAAATAAAGGACATCAGGGCAGATCTCTGCTTTCTGGGTATCAATGCCATTGATACGGAAACCGGTATTACGGATAATGACTGGGAGGTGGTGCAGGTAAAAAAAGCCATGGTCGCATCTGCGCGGCGGGTAGTGGCGCTGACCATCTCTGAAAAGCTGAATTCATCTCAAAAGATCAAAGTGTGCGGGTTGGATAAAGTAGATGTGCTGGTAACAGAGCTTGATCCCGAAGATGTCCAGTTAGCATCTTATAAAAAGGCAGGTATAACTGTTTTATAATTGTTTAATGATTTACGTGCATCACCTATTTACTTCAAACAAAAACTGCATCATGAAAAAAAGACGTCTTCTTACACAAAAGAAATACCGGCTGATTTCTTTTGTATTCGTCCTGCAACTGCTGTGCATGGCAGCAGCGGCGCAGGTACGCATTACCGGAAAAATTACCGACAAAAACGGCGAAGGGCTTGCCGGCATTTCCGTATCGCTTCGCAACAGCAATGCCGGCGCCAGCAGCGAAGTTGACGGCAGCTACAGTATAACTGCCGATATCAAGCCCGGCAACCATGTGCTGGTTTTCTCCGGCATAGGCTTTAAAAGCCGCGAGCAGTCCATTACCATCGGCAACGCCGATACTTACAACGCGGATGTACAACTGGAAACAGACCCGTTAGGTATGGACGAAGTGGTAGTGACCGGCACTTCGCAGGGAACCACCCGGCGCCAGTTGGGCAGCTTTATCAGCACTGTAAAGGGCGAACAGCTTGCAAAGGCGGCTACCGGTAATGTACTGGCCGCATTACAGGGGAAGACCCCCGGCGCGCAGATCAGCCAGAACTCGGGAGACCCCGGCGGCAGCATGTCGGTAAGACTGAGAGGTACCAGCACCATCAACTCTTCCAGTGAGCCGTTATATATTATTGATGGTGTTATTGTCAGCAACAGCACCCGGAGGGTAACCAATACTCAAAGTGCTTATGACGGTATCATTTCACCGGCCCCTAACCGGATGGTAGATATCAATCCCAACGATATTGAACGCATTGAGGTTCTAAATGGTGCGGCTGCGGCAGCTATTTATGGTAGCCGCGCCAATGCCGGTGTGGTGCAGATCTTTACCAAAAGAGGAAGCAGCGGCGCACCGTCCGTCAGCTTCAGCACCAGCGTGAATGTAAACCAGTTGCGGAAAGACCCCGGCTATAATACAGCCCCGGTTAAATTCGGCCCGGGAGCAGACGGGCCGGGCGCCATGACGCAGGATATTATTCAAACCGGGCGCAAGCAAATTTCTCCAACCGAGTTTATCGACACTTTGTCCACCATAACTACCCCGGTTACGCGCTATAACTACTGGGATTATATATTCAGGGATGGGATAGGCACAGACAACAACCTGTCGGTAAGAGGGGGAAAAGACAAAACAAAATACTTTGCTTCCGCCTCCTATTTTCACAACCAGGGTATTATCAGGAACACCGATTTCCAGCGTTTTTCATTCCGCCTGAACCTGGACCAGGAATTGTCGAGTTGGGCCAGCCTTGCAGCGGGTATCAGCTATACCAACAGTGTTGCCAATGAAAAACCGGACGGCAACTCTTTCTTTTCTCCCATCAACAGTATTACCATTATAGGCAACTTTCATGACATATGGAGAAGGGATGATAACGGCAACCTGCTGGCTGTAGGCGAAAGAGGACGTATCAACCCGGTAAGCATCATTGAGGATATCAAGCAACGCAACCAGACCAACAGGGTGATCTCATCCCTGGGCCTGAAGCTGAAACCGGTAAAAGACGTAACGGTTGATTATACAGTAGGGGTTGACAATATCAGCCAGATGGGCACCACCTATATACCGCCTTATACGTACAATGCCAGTCCTGATTTCTGGGGCGGCGGACCGACCCTCGACCCTACCCTGAACGGGTATGCCAGCGCCGGCAACAACCAGCAGTTCCTGATCAACCACGAATTGAACGCCACGCTCAACAAGAATATCACATCCGACCTGGCTTCCACTACCCAGGTGGGATATTCCCTGCAATACGAGAAATCCAACTTCACCGTGCTGCAGGGTCGCGGGCTGGCGCCCTTCGTGCAAACAGTCTCCGGCGCCAGCACAGTACTACCGGGTACGGACCAACGATCTGAGATATCCATTAACGGGGGGTACCTGCAGCAGAACTTCAAGTTCAAAAACCGGTACTTCTTAACGGCAGCAGGCCGTGTTGACGGCTCTTCTGTTTTTGGTGAAGATGAACGCAACCAGTTTTACGCTAAAGTAAGCGGCAGCTATATCATCAGCGATGAAGCGTTTTGGGAAAAAGCGGGGCTGAGCAATTTCTGGGACTATATGAAAATACGGGCCGCCTACGGCGAAAGCGGTAACCTTACCGGCATCGGGGCTTACGACCGGTTTAATGTATACGGGTCAAGCCCCCTGGTTGGCAGAACAGCCCTTATGTCTTCGTCTACCCTCGCCAACGAGCTGATGAAGCCTGAAAAGCAAAGGGAAATTGAAATAGGAACCGATATGTCATTTTTTGGCGGACGTGCCAACCTTACCTTCAACTGGTACAACAAAAGAGTGAGCGATCTGCTGCTGTCCAGGTTCATAGCCCCCAGCAACGGCTTCAGCAGCTTACTGGGCAATGTAGGTACTATCAGCAACAAGGGTATAGAATTAATGATAGGAGGCTCTCCTGTTAAAAACAAAAACTTTAGCTGGGATATAGATCTGATCTATAACAGGAACCGGAACAGGGTAGAGGAAATTCCCCAGGGACTTATTCAGTATAACAACCCGGCTGGATCTTCTTCGCTGATACCCGGTTACGCTGTTGGCGTATTCTATGGCTTCTTTTTTGCCCGGGACGACAATGGCGCTGAAATAAAAAATGCCAACGGCATTCCGGTGCAGGAAAGAGGGGTACAAAACTCCGTATCTGCTTATACACCCCAGCGTGATGCCAACGGACTTCCCACCGGTACCGCTTTAAGAAAAGTGATCGGTGATCCCAACCCCGACTGGACCGGTACGCTTGTAAACACTTTTAACTATAAAAAGCTTTCCTTACGGGTACAGCTGGATGCTGTACAAGGACTGGAAGTATGGAATGCAGACTTCAGAACAAGACAGGGTGTTGGTAATGGAAAAGAGTTTGCAGAAAAAGAACACCTGGGGTTAATTCCGCGTGGATACGTTGGTGGCGTATATGCTATCGAGGAATGGCGTATGGACAACGGCAGCTTTATAAAGCTGCGCGAAGTATCTGTTACCTACAATTTCGGAAGACTGAACAAAGCAATCAGCGACCTCTCGCTGAGCCTGTCCGGCCGTAACCTTATCAGTTGGGACAATTACAGCGGCTTTGATCCGGAAACCAATGCAGGGGGCGGCAGCACACTGGCGCGTGGTATCGACTTCGGTAACGTACCTATTCCCAGAACTTTTGCTTTAACCCTCAGCACCAAATTTTAGTTTTCATCAATTTAACTGAACGATATGAACAACGTAAAATATACTGTACTCATCCTGGCAATTGCCGGGCTTGGTATAAGTTCATGTAAAAAGAATTTCACCAACCCGGGCGCCACCCAATTTGATGAGGCCCTGAATTCCTCCGTGGGATTAACAGGAGTGGCCGTTGGCGTACAAAAACAATACAGTGTTAACCGCGCGTCGGCTTTATACAACCTGGTTACCGCGAATGGATTCTCCACGAATGAGCTGCGGCTGATGAATGCCGGGAATACCGATGAGTTTAACCTCTCGGTTGGCGGAACCAATGTAGACGGTAATAATGGCGTAGTGGGCAATCTCTGGGCATCGAGCCTGAAGGTGATCTATGATGCCAACAATGTGATCAATAATGCCGCAAACCTTGGCGACAAAGGATATGCTTCCGGACTGATCGGTTACGCGTCTGTTTTTAAAGCACTTGCCTACGGCAACCTCGCTATGTTTTGGGAGCAGATACCTGATACCATTGGTGCTGAAGTAGGATTTGTGAACCGCACAGAAGGATTTGGAAAAGCGCTGGCAACCATTAACAGTGCGCTGGCAACTATCGCAGCCAACCCCATCAGTTCACAATTACTTAATAACCTGCCGGCCGGAATAGAAATACCGAATACCCTGCAGGCATTAAAAGCCCGGTACCTGCTGTTTACAAATGATTTCAGCGGGGCGCTGGCAGCAGCCGGCAATGTGGACCTGACTGTTAAGAGCACCATGAATTTTGACGCGGTAAGTCCCAACCCGGTCTTTAACGTAGCTACCGCCACCAACAATGTGTTCCAGGTGGTTGATTCTTCCTTCGGCTTACCGGAGGCCCTGGCGCCGACAGCGGCAGACAAGCGTACCACTTTCTATATGTCGATCAATGAAACAATACCACCCAGGTGGAGGATCAAAGGCTTCGGGGAAGCTATCAGCACGCCGTGGCCGGTTTACCTGCCCGGCGAGATCACACTGATAAAAGCGGAATGTTATATCCGGCAGAGCAGTCCTTCATTGCCCGATGCCATAGTAGAGATAAACAAAATAAGGACCAAGACCGCCGCTACAGATCCTTTTGGCATAGGTGCTGAGGAAGAGGCTTATGCCGGTGCTGTATCTGCTGATGTCCTGCTTACGGAGATATACCGGCAGCGTTGCATTGAGCTGTATATGTCCGGACTTAAAACAGAAGATATGCGCCGTTTTGCCCGGCCGAATGAAGAAAAGAAAAGGAGCCTGCTGCCTTATCCCTTCAGGGAAAGAGACAATAATCCCAATACCCCTGCAGATCCCGCTTTTTAAATATATGTATTAACCTGAATGAAGAAATAGCCCCTTTGCGGGCTATTTTCTTTTATATGGTATATGGTAAGGGAGCAGGGCTTTGTCTTTAGCAGGCGATAACCTGGTTACAGGACTGCCTTTGCGGTAAAAAAACAAATAAATACCGCCATTATGCGGCAAATAACTTGTATGACACCCGCATGACCAGGAGCAGGTTTTTCATTCCGGAGTTTCTGAATTGCCACGGACCCCAAAAAGCCGGAGACACAAATGCTTCAACATTGCAAAAATATTCATCTTCAGGCTATCGAAATTACAGTGATACTTTAGAGAAGGACATCTGCAGTTATCGACTATTTTTTCTAAGGAACGGTCAACGATCTATTATGAAAAGCTGATAAACCTTAAATAATAAATTTAAAATGATATTACCCCGACACCTGGTGTCATTTCAATGAAAATGTGACGAATAAATCTCCCGCAGGTTTCGCGGATCTTTGCAGAAGTAGCTTAATAAAATCAGCACTTATCTGCGGGAAAAAGAACAGACATTATTGAATTGATCTAACACTAGTTTGACTGTCCCGCCCTGTTGATCTCTTCCGAAACACCGGTTGCACGTTTCCGGGACGGGGCTATCGAGTTTTTCCCGAAACGATACGTAAAGCTGGCGGATGCCTGCTGGCTGTCCCAGCGATTCTTAAGCGTAATATTCACATCGCCGTAACGGGATATAGCGCTGAACCGCTGCCACCCAAACGGATCCCGGACATTCAGCCGGAGCGTTGCTTTTCCTTTCATGAGCGTTTTCTGGAAAGCAATATTCATCTGGTACATCGGGTGCATGATCAGCATCTGGTCTACCGTTCTGGAACGGTAAAAGCCGCTCAGCTCCGCAGTATATCCTTTGGAAAAGCTAAAGCTGTTGGTAATATTCAACAGGAAGGCCGTATTGGACAGGTCAATATCAAAAGCCTGGTATTTTCCCTTATAGTGGTTATTATACAGGTTACCAAAGAAGTTGGTGCTCCACCAACTGGTCCACTTTGCAGGCGCGGTTACAGACAGACCGATGTTCCTGAACCCTGCAATATTCTCCCGTGTTGCATAAGTTGTTTTCTCCCCGGTATTTTGCACCAGCAGCTCGGATATAACATTCGTTGTTTTGCTGAAGTTGATGCTGGTAATGAATTTATTTCTGAAGGTATGTCCCAGCTCTATATTATGGGAAAACTGCGGCAGCAAATACGGGTTGCCTTTCTGGTAGGTAAGCGAATCCAGGAAATAAATAAACGGGTTTAAATGCTGGTAGTTCGGCCGGTTCACCCTGCGGCTATACGACAGGGTTACCTGGTTGTTATTATCAGCGGCATAATTCACAAACGCAGATGGAAACAGGTTGGTATAGTTGCGGGTAAAAGACGAGTCTGAAATCACCTGGTGTCCTTTCGTATTGGTATTCTCCACCCGTAAGCCACCCTGCGTGCTCCATTTTTCACTCAATTTGGCAGATACATTCAAATAAGCGGCATTTATATTTTCTTCGTAGATAAAGTGGTTGGAACGGGCATCCGGTATCCAGCCGCCTTCCGCACTCCGCCAGTAATTCACCAGGTTGTTATTTTTAATGAAGTTGGTTTTAATGCCTGCCTCGATCTTTGTTTTCTGATCCAGCGGATGAATATAATCTGCCTTCAGGGAATATATATCGATCTTTGACGGCAGGTCCCCCTTTAATTGTGTCTGGTCCGTTTCGTTGCCAGGTTTGTCTACTACAAGGGTAGTCAGCAGCATATCGGAATTGTTGTCGTATCTCACATAGTCCAAGTCAACGGTAAACTCCCGGCCCGTGCTGTCAAAGCTGTGCTTGTAGTTAATGTTGGATGTATAGTTCAAAAACCGCAGTGTATTGCTTGTAGAGGTATTGAGCCCGGACATGATAAGGCTGTCCGGATCTTTGATAGCGGTAGTGGTACCCGGTTCAAAGCGTCCGAAAAATCCGAAACCGGTAAACACCACTCCCACCACATTTTTATTATTGATATAATAATCTGCTCCCAGTTTGGCGCTATGGTTGTTATTCACGCCGTCAAAATCGGTTACCTGGTCTGCATACGAATTCAGGCTGCCGTCCGTGTTATAAAACCTGCGCACCAGCTTCAGTTCCCGCGCGTTACGGTTAAAATTCGGGTTATAGCTTCCAAAAATGTTGAGCTTTTCCCTGCGGTAATTAAAATTCAACGCATTCTGCGACCTGGGGATAACAAGCATAGCATCTCCCCTCTTAAACAAGCCCGCGCTGGCGCCCACCATAATGCTTCCGTTCCAGCCGGTCTTCAATCCTTTTTTTGTTTTGATATTAATAACACCAGAGTTACCTGCGGCATCAAATTTTGAAGAAGGGTTCGACATAATTTCGATCTGGTCAATGCTCGAAGCCGGTGTGTTTTTCAGCAGGTTGGCAAGGTCTGCCTCCGAAAGATAGGTAGGTTTTCCATCCATCATGATCACCACGCCCGGCTTTCCCTTCAGACTGATCACGCCGTCGTTGTTCACAATAATGCCGGGCGACTTTTCCAGCACTTCCATAGCGGTAGCCCCTGCATTGGAAGGAGCAGCATCTACATTCACCACCAGCTTGTCAATTTTTTGCTCAATCAATGGTCGCTTGGCCGTTACCGTTACTGCTGTCAGTTCCCTGCTTTGCGGGGAAAGGGTAACGACGCCGGCATCCCAATCCCGGCCATCCAGTTGTATCTGCTCACTATACAAGGGCTGAAACCCGGTCATGCTGAAATGTAGCAGGTAGACGCCATCGGCGACGCCTGTAAACTCAAATTTCCCTTCCCGGTTGGTTATTTCTGTCTTCACCAGGCTGGAATCCCGGCTTTTCAGCAGGGAAACGGTAACCGCTTCCAGCGGCGTATCCGACTGTGTCAAACCGGTTATCTTATTACCCTGTGCCTGTCCCAATGAGGATAAAGAGATAATTATCAATAATATAAAAAGATTTTTCATCGCAGTTCTTTTTGCATTGTGTAATACCTGCCAAAAGTAGGTACTTTGCAATGCATAGAACAGGGTTTTAACATGGAAGGTTCCAGGTAAGGATGACCGGCGCAGCTAGGCAAATTATTATTTCCTGACCGGCAGAGGGAGCTTTTTCAGCCAGAAGTAAAGGACGACGCCAACGATCACCATCAGGGAAGATATGAGTTCTGCCTGCGTGGGATGGAAACCGAATATATCATACTTGGTATTTACCCTGATCTTTTCGATCAGGAAGCGTTCAATCCCATTCAGTACCAGGTAAATGGCAAAGATCTGGCCGGGAATGGAGATCTTTTTTCTCAATAACATGAGGATACCAAATAAAATGGTGCACATGATGGTTTCATAAAACGGTGTCGGATAAGCGGGTACCGGCAGTGCTGTGCAATATTCGCCTTCACAGCCGGCTATGCGGAACCCTTCTTCATTTACGTTATGGGCATATGGGTAAGCTACTGTCCAGGTTGGTAAAAAGGAAGGTGCTTTTGTATATATATGCGGTATGGGCGCTGACCCGAACTCCGCGGTAAAAATGGCTTTGTGTTGTTCCACCGCTTTATCAAAATCACCCGGTTGGGCCAGCACAGCCTTTCCTTCGCTATTGGTAATATAGGCGCTGTTAGGCACCCCCCAGTCGCCATCCCCGCTTACCTGGCAGCCTATCCTTCCGATGGCATAGGCCAGCATCAGCGCCGGGGCAGCGGAGTCCACCAGGTGGCGTATCGATATTTTCTTCTTGCGGGCATACCATAATATAGCAATGGTAGCGCAGATCAGCCCCCCGTAAAAGGTAAGTCCGCTGGGCGATAGCAGGTTCTCGATCGGGTTTTGTATAAATCGCTCCCAGTTTTCCAGGTTATCAAAAAGCTTGGCACCGGTAAACCCGAATATAGCAGCCAACACCGTAAAATCTCCTACCCTTTCATGGGGCCAAACCCTCACCTTCCGTTCTTCCGGCTTCGCCAGCTTATGCTTATTTTTTTCGCGGTATTTAAGCCATACGAAAAGACCGGCCAACAGCAATCCTCCGGGCCAGCTCCCTTTTGATGAAAAGATATACTCCTGCGGAGACAATCCGTGGTCACCGAAAAAGATACCCAGCAACTTAAACCCGACCAGGAAGCCGAAGATCGCGTTGGAGATCAGTTCTCCGGTGGAGGCTGGTTTACCTACGGTCACTGTCTCTTCTACCGGGAACAACAACTTCAATCTTTCCCGTCTCTTGAGCTCCTTTGTCAATATCACTGCCGCTGCTACAAATGCGATGGCAACAAAAAATCCGAAGGAATTGATATATTTTGTCCAGCCCCAGGGTTCTACGCCAAATGTATCTTTCAGAAAAAAGTATAGATTGGGATACATAAGTTTTTATTGAATTGAACCGCAATGTTACTGTAAAATGGCAAGACCGTAAAATTGTAAGACTGTAAGATGGCCTCTTACCATCTTACAGTCTTACCATCTTACCATTTTACGGTCTTAATTACAAAACTCATCAAACGCAGCGATCAGGTTACTCGCGATCAATTGAGCGGGGCGTCCTTCGATCTGGTGCCTTTCTATAAAATGAACGAGCTGCCCGTCTTTAAATAACGCAATAGCAGGAGAAGACGGTGGATAAGGTAAGAGATGCTCTCTTAATTTTTTTATCGCATCTATATCAAAACCTGCAAAGCTGGTGGTAAGGTGATCCGGCTTTTTGGCTGCATTATGTACGGCCATCAGTACCCCCGGCCGGGCGCTGCCTGCCGAGCAACCGCATACCGAGTTGATCATTATCAGGGTGGTGCCTTTTTGCTCAAGTGCATTGTCCACCTGTTCGGGAGTTAACAATTCTTCAAAACCGTAGTCGGTCAACTCCTCCTTCATCGGAATTACTATTTCTGCTGGATACATGTTTAAAAAGTTTAGCTGCAAAGGTAAGCAAAAGCTTGCTTGCTTAGTTGCTCAAACACGAAAAGACATTTTGTCTACAAGAAGGGAATAATCAGGTCATTTTGTCATAAACCATCCCTACACCTTGCCATCCTGGCTCAAAAATCTCACATAGTTGCCATTGGAATATCATTTGATCATGGAAGGTCAAACAAACAATTCCAAACCATTAAAAAAATAAGACCATGAGACTTTTGAAAGTAAACAACACAGCTACACCCAAAGTATGGGGTTCTTTCCTGGACGAACTGTTTAACGAAACCTGGGGAAAAGATACCGGCTGGAACGCTTTGAGTAAGGTACCGGTGAATATTCACGAGACCAAAGATGCCTATCACCTGGAGGTAAGTGTACCCGGACTTAAAAAAGAAGATATCCATATTTCTGTAGACAATGGTTTACTGACCATTTCGTATGAGAAAAAAGAAGAGACCAATAGTGATGAGTATAAAACTGTCCGGAGGGAATTCAGCTTTGAGAGCTTTAAGCGGAGCTTCACTTTGAGCGATAAAGTGAATGCAGACGCCATCCAGGCAAAATACGAGGATGGTGTGCTAAAAGTGCGTGTACCTAAAAAAGAAGATCTGCAACCCTCTACCCGTCAGATCTCCATCAGCTAAACGCAGTGTGATGTGTGGTTGGATTAGTAAGGCGGGCATGCTGACATGAATTCATGCAGCATGCCTTTTTAATTTTTAGCAATACTGTAAACAATATTAAAAGCCTTTACAAGTTTAATTACTGCATAATGCACTACTTTTGCACTCAATTATTTAACCCATAAAGACTGGAAAATTGATCAATAAATTTTTGATCTGGGCTTTAGCGCTGGTAATTGGCTTTTCTCTTCCGGTGTCTGCACAGGAACCTGATACCCTGAAGGTCCCGGCGCCCGTCACAGACACATTGAAAGTTCCGGTTACAGACACATCAAAAACCCCGGTTTTAAACGAAACGACGGGTAACGATACTATTTTCACCCCAATAGAGCAGGAAGATTCACAATTGAGGATCAGGAACCTCAACCCTTATATTACACTCCACGTTGACTCCACCCTGGAATATGAACTGGAGATCAACAAAGACCAGTCGCATTACTATTGGTACCTGATGAACGCTCCCGTAGGGCTTCGCATCAACCGGAATACCGGTCTGCTCAGGTTTAAGGCAGACAAAGGCTTTTTCCTGTCGGGCAGGCTGAAATATGATACGGAATACAAAGTGCAGCTGGGTATTCAAAACCTGGACAATCCCCAGGACAAGCTCGACACGTCTTTTATTTTGTTGTTTTATAATACGGAGATCATTCCTTCCCGGGTAAAACCGGCTGTCAATAATATATTGTATGTGGATGAAGGCGATAGCATCGCTTTTAAGGTACAGTGTGAGGATGGCAGCTTCCCGATAGAAAAGATCACCATGACCAGCAATTACCCGTTGAAAACGATCGGTGTGGTCACAAAATGCGGGGACGATTTTATCTGGAGCCCGCCATATGGTTTTGTAAAAAGTACCGATGCAGGCAAAGAGAAAAAAGTAGTGGTAAACTTTATCGGGTCAAACAAATTTAATGTACGCGATACAGCAGTCGTGAATATCGTTGTTAAGGAAAATATCAACTACCCGCAAAAAGTGCTGGAGCATGAAGATGTCAAAAGAGCAACGAACAGGTATATCAATCAATTGAAGGCTACCTTTATGCACCTGGATAAGCAGGTAAAACGAACAAAGAACACCAGAACATCGTTTGAACTGAGTTCGGCGGCTACCGCGCTGGGCGGGACCGTATTCTCTTCACTGCCGACGGACGGGCAGAAAACGGCCGGAAAGATATTGCCAAGCGCCGGGGTGGCCATGGTACCCGTTAAAGAAAGCGTGGCCCCCAGCAAAACATCGGAACAAAAACAAAACTCCGCCACACTGATCAGGAATGCCATTAAAAGGCTTGAATATTCTCTGCAGAACAATGCGCTGGTAGGCGAACGGGACCCGGAAATAATAGCCAAAACCCAGAAAATGCGGGATTCCATGCGGGAAATTCAAACCCAACTGATAGAAGTACCCCTCGTGGAAATAGAAGACTCCGAGGCAGACCTGGATAAATACTTCAACAGCCCCAAAGTGAATAAAAAGTACAGGATGAAAAATTAATATTGAAGATATACCTGTAAAAAAGCGGAGTTTGACTCCGCTTTTTTATTGAATAATACCCCCCTGAACGTTCGGGCGGGTTCATCGAAATAACGGGAACAAGCTTTTTATTTTACAGACTTTAAAATAGCCAGCACTTTTTCATCAACCCTGCCAAAAAAAGAAATGCCGGCAGCGCCGTTCTTTAACGCCGCTTTGATCCCGGCGCTTATCTCTTCTTCATTCTTAAAATCCGGCAGGAACACGCCTGCATACAAAGGGAATTTTCCATGCAGGGCGCTTACCCCTTCCTGCACCGCGTCTCCTATCCATTGCACATCTTCCTTATAAAACCCGTGATAGATCATCGGAAATACCCCATCCAGGTTCCAGTTCACCCAGTCCTGCCTTACATTGCGCTTCGCGATCTCGGGTGTAGGAAAAACAGCGGCAGTAACAGGCTTTTTATGCTGCTTTGCCACTTCGGCTATACTGTTGACCACTTTGGTAATGGTATCGTACCGGTACTTTCTCCAGGAAAGGCTTTGATCGGGATAAGTAAGCTCCAGCGGATCAATACCCTTCAGCGCTTTGAACTTCTCCCGGCATACCTCACAATAGCAGAAATCATATTCGGGAAGCTCCTTCGTCTGTTCAATCTTATACTTATCCCACAAATTAAAGGGCAGGATAATATCGCTGTACCGTATATAATCCAGGTGTATACCATCCACATAATCTTTTTTCAGTGTGTCGGCTACCGTGCTTTTCAGATAGTCCAGCACTTCCGGCCGGGACGGGCATAACCAACGGTAATATCCCACATATGGCGGCTTATCCGCACAACTCTCCCCCAGCTTGTTTTTCGCATACCATTCCGGGTGCGACTGCAGCAGCTCTTTTTCTCCCCTGTTCATGATCCACATCCACCGGTGCGCTTCCAGACCGTTTGCTTTTGCCAGCCGGTAATGCCTTTCGCTGTCTGCCTCATAAAATATACCGTTTATGCCGGCAGCCTTAAACGCTTTGTATTGTGCTGCAAGTGCTTGGTCCGTATCATTTGGATTGGGGTTCACCCAGAGCCAGTTTTTCCTGTTGATCTTCTGCCCGTCCGCTGCGGCCGCCGGGCTAAACTTTGCCAAAACCGCTGCACCGGTAAGCAGGGTCGATTTTATAAATCTTCGTTTATTCATTACAGTAATTTATAAAAATTTTCCGAATCATTTATGCTTATTCTCCTAAAAAATCACCGATATCCCTCCTGTCCTTTTTGGTGGGGCGCCCCACCTTGCTCAGGCGTTTACCGGTATGGAAGCTGGCAGCCTGGAATGGATGTACTTCTCTCTCTTCTTCCGGCGTAATGTCTGCGTAATATTTAATGGCTTCAGTATATTGCACCCGGTTGTGCAGCAATGCCGTCACTTCTATTTTCCATCTCCTGGCCTCCGTTTTTATATCATACACATCTCCCACTTTCACCGAACGGGAAGCCTTCACAGTGTCTTCATTCATCTTTACCCTTCCTTTGTCGCAGGCTTCTGCAGCCAACGTACGGGTCTTAAACACGCGAATGGACCACAAGTACTTATCTAATCGTAATTTTTCTTTATTTTCTGCCATAATAGAAACCGGAACTGCAATTTAGTGTGCCACTTTTGATAATAAACGGGGTTACTGTTAATAGTTTCCTCAAAAACTTTGGCGGCTGTTGTTTTTCTCCTTTATTTTATCTCTTAAAATACATGCTAAAAATATATTCTGCTATGCTGATCACGTTCTTTCTCCGCCGCCTGTTTTGCGTGCTGGCTATACTGGCCATCCACACAGGGTTATCCGCCCAGTTTAAAAATAAGGAAATTACCTGGACAAAAGAAGGTTCCGGATTTTACCAGGTAAGCGAGAACGGCATATTCCTGGTGACGCCGGCAGCAGCCCAACCGGTCAGCCTTCTGGTATCCGCATCAGCATATACCCCGCAGGGAAAGCCGGCACTGGAAATAGCCGACTTTGAGATCAGTGACGACAATAACCTGGTATTGATCTTCACTAATACGGCACAGGTATGGAGATATAACACCCGCGGGGATTACTGGCTGCTGAACAGGACTGCCGGCACATTGAAACAAATAGGAAAGGACAAGCCCGCTCAAAGCCTGATGTATGCCAAGCTGTCTCCCGACGGGAAAAAAGTAGCCTATGTCAGCGACAGGAACATATATGTAGAAGAAGTAGCCACTGATAAGACCACAGCTTTAACATCGGATGGGAACCGGCAACTGATCAACGGCACTTTTGACTGGGTATATGAAGAAGAGTTCGGATGCCGCGATGGCTTCCGGTGGAGCGCCGACAGTAAAAACATAGCCTACTGGCAGGTAGACGCACGGCAGACCAGGGACTTCCTGATGATCAACAATACAGACTCTGTCTACTCTTATACCATACCGGTTGAGTACCCCAAAGTAGGGGAACCGCCATCGCTGGTACGGATCGGTATTGTAAGTGCGGAGGGCGGCAGCACCCGATGGCTGGACATTCCCGGTGATGCCCGGCAAAATTACCTGCCCCGGATGGAATGGCATACCAACACAACGGTAATGGTGCAGCAACTCAACAGGAAACAGAATGAAACACGGATATACAGCGCAAACATATTAACGGGAAGCGCGCTGGAAATTTACAGGGAAACGGATAAAGCGTGGATAGACATTAAATCCAGGTGGAACGATGATGACCCCAAAGGCTGGGATTGGATAGATAACGGAAATGCTTTTTTATGGGTAAGTGAAAAAGACGGGTGGCGCCATGTTTACCGCATCAGCGCAGATGGCAAAAACGAAATCCTGCTCACAAAAGGAGACTATGATATTGAAACCATCAGCGCCATCGATACCAAAAACAACTTTGTTTATTTCATTGCTTCGCCTGACAACCCTGTTCAGCGTTACCTTTACAGGACGAGAATGGACGGGAAAGGCAGGCTGGAACCCGTGACGCCTGCCGACCTGAAAGGGACACATGGATATGAAATATCTCCCGGGGCAAAGCTGGCGCTGCATACTTTCACCAATCGGACAACTCCTGTTGCCTATGAGTGGATTCAGCTTCCTGCGCATAAGCCGCTAAACGAAAAGGAGAGCATTGCCAAAACCATGCAACCGGATAACAGGCGCCATATTGAGTTCTTCCAGGTGACTACGGAAGATGGTGTCACCATGGACGGGTGGATCACCCAACCCGTGGGTTTTGATCCATCCAAAAAATATCCCGTTCTATTATACGTATATAGTGAACCGGCTTCCGCCACCGTAGAAGACACCTATTATGCGGGACATAACCGGTTGTTTGAAGGCAATATGGCCGATCAGGGCTATTTTTATGTTTCTTTCAACAACCGCGGTACCCCTACCCTGAAAGGCGCCGCCTGGAGAAAATCCATTTACCGCAACATCGGAAGGATCAATATACGCGACCAGGCAATGGGCATGAAAAAGCTGCTGCAGGAACGTCCTTACCTGGATGCCTCCCGTGTGGCTTCCTGGGGATGGAGCGGCGGCGGCTCCTCAACGCTGAACCTACTTTTTCAATACCCGGACATATTCCAGACAGGTATCGCCATAGCGGCTGTGGCAAACCAGCTTACGTATGACAATATTTACCAGGAACGGTATATGGGACTACCGCAGGAAAACCGGGAGGATTTTGTGAACGGCTCTCCTGTCACCCACGCCAAAAACCTGAAAGGTAACCTGCTGTATATACACGGCACCGCCGATGATAATGTACATTACCAGAACGCTGAAATGCTGTTGAACGAGCTGATCAGGCACAAGAAGCAATTCCAGTTCATGGCTTATCCCAACCGCGCCCACGGCATCCGCGAAGGCGAAGGCACCACCGAGCACCTTAAAAAGCTGTTCACGGAGTACCTGTTGAAGCACTGCCCGCCGGGTGCGAGGTAAGTAGTAAGCGGTAAGTGATAAGTGATAAGTGGGGAGATGCAGGATGCAAGACGCAGGTGCAATGAATAATGGTTAATGCAAGATTGGAAGTTGGAAGTAGTAAGTGGACAGTTGTGATAAGTAGTTAGTCGCAAGTAGCAGGATGCAGGTGCACCACTCCGAAGGTTCAGAGCATACATCAGAAATCAGAAATTTCAACCGTGTCAGTTGGGAATGTAGCCGCTTTCCGAAATAGCTTTTTTGCCCCGGTCGGACTGAAGCAATTCGTATAGCTTATAGGCCATAGAATTTCTATCCAGGTCTGATCGTATGGTTGCGTACACTTCCGCAACATAGGGATAGGTCCGGTTTTGTATGGACTGCCTTTCCGGGCGGATACCGTTTATTGCCAGGCTTTTTACAAACTCATCCCGCACTATCTGTTCTTTATAGTAGTAAACCGTATAACCCAATGCATTCTCATCCGCCCTGAGGCGCATTCGGTTGGTTTCGTTGCATCGGTTTTGATTTTTAGTGAGAGCGACTGAGAGAGGACCCCCTTTTCTCTGCATCCTCCTGCGTCGGATGCAGAGAAATCTGTTGAAGGAGTGGAACGCCTTTGCGAGGAAGGGACACCGAAGCAATCCCGTTTATGGTCGTTAGATCTCTCTCCCAACCTTCGGTCGGGATCGAGAAGACAATTAAGGTAATACTCTCTCTCCTATATCCTATTCAAAAAAAGCTCCATTCTTTTCACGGTTTCTTCCCGGCCAAGCATAACCGCGATATCAAATACATGCGGGCCGAACTTCCCTCCTACCAGCATGATACGGAATGGCATCATCACTTCTCCCGGCTTTAATCCCGCCGCGGTTGCCCATTCCTTGAAGCTGTTTTCCAGCAATACCGGCTCCCATTCCGTCGCGGCAAATTTCTCTATCACCGACCGGAAAAACTGTAATTTGGCATCGTTCCATTTGGGCCGCACCGAATCAAAATCAAAATTCTCCGGCGCCTTGAAAAAGAAAGCGGCCTGGTCAACGAAGTCAGTCAGCAGTGTACATCTTTCTTTAATCAGCTCCAGCACTTTCTCAAAATAAATATCATCACTGATCTCAATATCCTTACCGGTAAAAATATCCTTTACTGCTGCCGCATAAGATGATACGGGCAACTTTTTCAACCATTCGTGGTTAAACCATTTTGCCTTTTCATAATCGAATTTCGCCCCACCGCTGTGTACCCTGTCAATAGAAAATTTTTCTACCAACTCTTCTTTAGAAAACAGCTCCTGTTCCGTACCATCATTCCAGCCCAGCAATGCCAGCATATTGATAAACGCTTCCGGCAAAAAACCTTTTTCCCGGAATCCTTCCGTCAGCTCATTTGCTGCAGGATCGGTCCAGTTCATGGCAAAAACGGGAAACCCGTATTTCGCTCCGTCCCGTTTGCTGAGCTTTCCGTTGGGACCCAGTATCAGCGGCAGGTGTGCCCATTGCGGCATTTTATCCAGTCCAAACAAATATTGCCACAGCAACACATGCACCGGGCTGCTCGGTAGCCACTCCTCACCGCGGAAAGCATGACTGATCTCCATCAGGTAATCATCCACCACTACCGCCAGGTGATAAGTAGGCATCCCATCCGCTTTCAGCAACACTTTATCATCTACCAGCGATGAGTTGAACTCCACCTCTCCCCTTATCATATCTGTAAAGCCGATGCGTTCATTATCCGGCATTTTTATCCTGATAACATAGGGGGTACCCTTTTCCAGCAGTTCTTTCACTTCAGCAGCGGGCAATGTAAGAGAATTTCGCATCTTATCCCGTACAGTACGATCATATTGGGGCGAAGGGTTTTGTTCCGTTTTGAAATCAGCCCGCATTTTTTCGAGCTCTTCCGGGGTATCAAATGCAATATAGGCCTGACCGTTAGTTACCAGCTGATCGGCGTATTGCCTGTATATAGATTTTCTTTCACTCTGACGGTAAGGGCCAAACGCCCCGGGTTTTAACGGGCTTTCATCCGGTTCCAGGCCGGCCCATTGCAAACAATCGTAAATATACTGCTCAGCCCCTTCCACAAATCTTGTCTGGTCTGTATCCTCTATCCTTAAAACAAAATCGCCCTGGTTTCGTTTAGCAAAGAGATAATTATATAAAACGGTTCTGACACCTCCCAGATGCAATCCACCGGTTGGACTGGGTGCAAAACGGACCCTTACTTTATTGTTATTCATACTACAAAAGTATTAAATCATGCAAAATAGGATAAAAAACAGGCAGTTCGAAACTCCTGTACTTAACTTTTCAGCACCTAAACCCTACATTTGTTCATTATCACAAATATCATTACTACAATGTTAACAAAAACACCTCTACTGGAAGCAATAGACAAAAAGGATTTCGCCAGGGCAAAAGAGCTGATCGACGGCGGGGAATCACTGCCTGATGGCATGCAGGAATACAACAAAAGAACGATTTTGGAAACCCTGGTAAAAGGGAAAGCCTTTGATGTGCTGGATGCCCTGGTAAAAAAAGGCGCAGTGGAAACAGATGTGTACGAATACGACAAGCTGGAGTACAGCATTTTTGAAATACTCTTTAAGAATCTGTCTACAGAGGAAGATTCACTTCAATACCTGAAGGATTTTATCAGCAGAGTCGATAATGTAAATGATGAAGTAGCCGGTCAAACCCTGCTGAGCCATGCCATCAAAGTATGGGCGGCGCCGGAAATCGTGCAGGCGCTTATTGATGCCGGTCTGAATACCGACTTCGTGAACAATGCCGAAGATACCCTGATCATACAGGCGGTAAGACTGAATATGATACCTAAAGACAGGCAACTGGCTTATATAGACCTGCTGATCAAAGCCGGCGTGGATCCTAACCAGACCAATATTGTACAACAAAATGCATTGCATGTGGCAGTGGAAAGAGACAAACCGCATCTCCTGGGTATACTGATAGAAAACGGTGTACAGCCCGGGGAACAGGACAATAAGGGTAACTCTGTGTTTTACTATGCACTGGCACATAAAATGGACGGGGAGATATATAAAAAGCTGGCTACGGCGGGCTTACCGGATTTCAGCCAGCAAAACAGGAATGAAGAGACCGCCCTGTCGGAATACCTCCGTATGATATCGGGCAGCGAAAAAGACGCGGCGCTGCTGGAGCAACTGGTAGATGACGGCGCCGATCTGGAAAACACTGCGCCTTATTACAGCCGTGCCAAATCCGGCTGGGACTGGATCATCGAGAAGCCTATCATCGTTATGCAACGGCTATTGGAAAAAACCGGCAGGGATGTGAATCAACAGGACGATGAAGGCAACACCCTCCTGCATAAAATATGCGCTATTGACGTTAACCATTCACAGGAAGCCGCTAAAAATATCTATAAAAAGGTAAAGCTGTTGCTGGAACTGGGCGCTGATCCTTCCATTACCAACACTAAAGACGAAACAGCGATGATGCTGGCATCCGGTGACAACCTGAAAGCCAAAACCGTGGAAATACTCTTAGCTGCACAAAAACAATAACCTAAAAAATATCATTCCATGTCCATGTCATTCATAGTAGCCTGCGAAGGCGGAAAAAGAAAAATTGCCGAACTGCTGCTGGCCAACAAAGAAGTAGATGTTACCTATACGGATGAAAAGGGGCGTACCGCGCTGCACTATGCAGCGCATCGCGGCTACCTGGATATTGTGAAGCTGTTGATCGCAGATGGCGCTGAGCTGGATTACGAAGATCACCAGGGAGAAACACCGCTGTATTTTGCCTGCCTGCAAAAACAAAAACAAACAGCGGTTTACCTGCTGGAGCAGGGCGCCCGTACCGATATAAACGACCTCAACGGCAACAGCTTGCTGCATCTTACTGCGCAAACCGGTCAAACGGAAGTCGTAAAGGAACTGCTGAACCGGGGTGTGGAAGTGAATCTCGAAAACAATCATGCGGAAACAGCATTGCTTATTGCCGCCTCCTGGCGAAATACGGAGGTCGTAAAGCTGTTGATAGACCATGGAGGAAATGTAAATACCACCAACAAATCGGGAGATTCTCCCCTTTTGTTTGCTGCGCGCTCCAGGCATATACCCATGGTGCAACTGCTGCTGGACAATGGTGCTGATATCAATCATGTGAACCACAACGGTGAAAACGCCTTGCTGATCGCCTGCTACGAAACCAACAGGGCATTGGTAACGCTGCTGGTAGAAAGAGGCGCCGATCTGGGGATATCCACAAAAGACGGAATATCACCTATCTGGTACGCCTGCGCGAATAACCAGAAAGAAATAGTGGCATTGTTCCTGGACAACGGGTTGGATGTTAACCACAGCCGTCCCGTAACGGGCGCAGACGACTCCATGAGCGCTTACCTGTCGTGGGTGGAAACCAGTAACAGTCTTTCTGTGGAAGCCAGCTTCAACTTCAATCCCGGTTATCACAACGGCGGCGAGAACCTGTTGCACCACGCGGTGAAAAACGGGCACCTGAGCATGATCAAACTACTGCTCGAAAGGGGTGCTTCCATCAATCAGCAGGACGAAGCCGGCAATACAGCACTTCATTATGCAGCGGCCAATGGTAAAAAAGATGCCGTTAAATACCTGTTGGAGCAGGGCGCCGATCCGCTGGTTGTAAATGTGAAAGAACAAAAAGCGATCGATTATTCCAACATCAAAGGCTTTAACGAGATCACCGGTCTGCTGCTGCAGTTTGCACCGCCGTCTACCCCTGTTAATACTCCGGGAACAACACCAGCTACTACTCAGGCTGTTTCAGCCGGTGGGGGAATAGCAGATAAGAAGCAGGCATTACTTGACCTGAAAGATCTTTTAGATGCCGGTATTCTTTCTCAGGATGAGTTTGATGCCGAAAAAGCAAAGATACTGAAGGGGTGAGCGGGATGCAAGTTGCAAGTGGACAGTAGCAAGTAGTGGTAAGTTGCAGGTATACTAATTTCCCGATGCCGGAAAACAACAAAGGGCGCTATAGTAGCACCCATTGTTTATATTGACCGTCCAACCCAAATCAAGGTTCTGTATATACTATTTTAATACCACGCAGGGCCCTGACCGAGGTTCCGTCCTGCATCGTTCCGTCAATCTGAATGAAGTAGAGGTACTTATCCAGTATCTTGCCGCCTGCGTCAAAGTGATCGATAAGCTTAGCCAGGAAGTCATCCGGCGGCAGAGTGCCCGGCGGACAACTGTCCAGGGATACTTCCACTTCACCTGAATACGCATGGTGATCAATATGATGTTTCAGGATCAGCACCATCATATCTTCCTGTGTATTATTCTTGTAATAAACGGTTACGGATTTCATTACCGAACCGACCGGTAGCAATATCGGCGCCTGCAGCAGTCCGTTCCCGGAGATTCGTCCGCCCTGGAATATATCTGCATACGTATCTCCTCCCAACGGGAAGAAAAAGCAGGAACTGATATATAAAGATTTTGCTTTCGGACGGAGCGGTAGCAGTGGTAATTTTTTAACAGGTATTGTTTTCTTCGCCAGCTTCTTTACGGTTTTTGAAACAGCAGCGCTCTTTTTCGGTGCTGCTTTTACAGATCTTTTTACCGCTGTTTTCTTTTTGGGAGGCATATATGGCAATTTGAGGTTATGATATCATTAAGATACGCAGACATCCCGGAACACCAAAGAAGCATTGAGTATCCGGTATAAAGAAACCAGTAAAATGAAGTTTGTTACCTCTTTATTTGCCAAAACCGGGAGAAGCCAGGTATTCCTGCAAAATGATAGTGGCGGCGATCCGGTCTACTGTTGCCTTGTTTTGCCGCTGTTTCTTTTTCATGCCCATATCCAGCATCGCCTGTTTGGCCATGCCGGAAGTATAGCGTTCGTCCACGGTTGTTACGGGGATGTCCGGAAATTCCTTCTGCAGCTTTTTGATAACTCTTCTCACCGGTTCTGTAGCGTGGGTGTCGGAATCATCCAGGTTTTTAGGTTCGCCGATCACAATGCGCTCTACCGCTTCTCTGGAAAAATAATCTTTCAGAAAGGGTATCAACTGAGGCGACTCTATGGTCGTCAGTCCCGATGCAATGATCTGCAGCGGATCCGTTACGGCGATACCGGTTCTTTTCAATCCGTAATCAATGGCGAGAATGCGGGGCATGGGGCAAAGGTAGGGCTTAATGGTAAATGGTTAATGGTTAGTTGATAAATAGTATAACATCAGTTAATGGCGATATGCAGGTCGCAAGTCCCAGGTTGCAGGACTCAGGTTGCAAGCTACCCCCTCTCCACTGGTGGAGAGGGGCCGGGGGTGAGAGCTATTTCGCCAATTCCAACCCCAGTATCAACGGAGATGCATTCACCAGCGCATGCAGCAATGCCGCATAAAAGATATTCTTTGTTTTCAGGTACACATAGCCGTATGCCCAGCCGCCGACGCAGGCAAGGGCAGTAAAAATAATAGACCCGGAATGAAAATGCACCAGTCCGAAAATAACGCTGGTAATAGCGAGGGCAGTGTAAACACCCGAAGCCTGCTTATGCGCTTTCTCCAGGAACCAGGCGGCTCCAAATAACAAAACGGTAATTAGGGCGGGGAACCACTGCATATTCCCTTTCAACCCATACCCCGCCAACAGCGAAAAAGCCACCAGGATACCAAGTCCCCACTTCCAGAAGGATTGCCACGAAGCCTGCGTGATCCTTTTATGCATCATATTCTGCAACAACCCGCGGAAAACCAGCTCTTCAAACAAAGCGGTATGCAGGAAAATAGAAAGGACCCTGCGGGCAATGGTTTCCACGCGGGCAATATCCCAGGGCTGGCTCTCTCCCGGCCGTATGAAATTCACGCCATAACCGATGGCAAATATGCATACGTAAAAAACCGCCCATACCCACAGTACCGTGAAAAGAAATTTCCACCGGAAGACCGGGTAAGCGCCCACATCCCGCAGGTTCCTGACAACGGAAAAAGCAAAGATTGCGGAGAGCATCACCGTGATGCGGTACACCGAGTCAAATCCGCTTCCATGAAAAGGCAGGTTACCGGAAGGATCCACTTTCACCAGGGTTACCGGGAAAAAATACAGAAAGAAAACAACGAAATCGAACCAGTCAATGCCCGGTTTGCTGTTGTCCCTGGCGGCATATGCCAGCACGGGAAAGAACAGCAGGTAGGGAACCAGGAACAGGGTTCCTTTGAACGGATTAACGCCATTGCATGCCATATAGCCGTAAAACAACAACAGCAGCAACAGAGGAAACAGGATGATCCGCCGGATATTGCCCTGCAACCTGTTCCGGCACCAGTCGCCGATGGCCGGCTTGCCGATCGTGAAAAAGACAAAATACAGGATGACAAAAAAAGGCGCTGCGATCATTATATCAGCAGTCGTATTGGCCTGCCGGGAGAAAAGAATAAAGATCAGCGTCAGCAATGCCGTATATAACAGGCTTTTCCGGACAGCAGTGGCAACATCGGTTTGGAGGTTCATGGATGAAAGGGTTGTTTGCTTTTTACACAGCTAATGTAAGGTTTATGGAGGAGTTTACAAGTGAATGGTGTGCTGTTGGGAGTCCCTATTCGATCTTCTTTAGTTGTTCATCATATAAACCTATCAATACGGTATTCCCGTTCTTGTCCACTTTCAATCCTCCATATTTTGCCTTGTCATACCGTTCAGCATGTCCTTCCTGGAAAAAGTAAGATTCCGCGCCAATATGAATGGACCAATTCCCCGAAGTATATTCTATCAGGTATTCACCAGCGTGAAGCGGTGTTTTTCCTTCCTGCAGCCGTTGCTTTTTTGCCACCCCATCAGCATCCGGCCTTACAACACAGTATCCTCTCTTTGGCATATCCTCACCAAAACCTTCACTTGCTATTGCATACCGGAGGTCCATATAATCTCCCTGCATCAACGATCTCGGATCTACCGGCGCCAGCTCCAGCAGGATCAGTTTCCCATTTTTCAGGATCGACTCTTTACTGAAAATAGCATAATTAAAATAAGTCAGCAGTAAAACAAGGTTCACGATGATCACCCATCTATATTTTTTCATCGGCTGCTAACTTTTTATTGGTGAAAAAATACAACAACAGGAACAATATTCCCGATGCAAACATAACGATCGACTTCACGAGTAGTGTCAGCTCCAGGTCGTAGTAATATTGAATAACAAAATAAATGAACGACAGTATCCCCAGTACAAAGGTTGTTTTATGATTTACATAAAACCCCAGCAGTAATACCAACAGCGATCCCGTGATAGCCGGCGCAAATGCAGCAGGCAACAACACAAGTGCCACTGCTACCAAAATGGCATAGCGGAACTTTGTTGCGTGCAGTGTATACAACACACGATATACCACATACAGGATGGCGACTATTATAACAATTGAAGGTATCCATCCGTTCGACAAACTGATCCCTGTATACCGTTGCAAACCGAAAAAGGCAAAACAACTGACAAAAGACAATGCCAGCCCTATGCTGACTGGGCTATACAGGCTTGCCGGTAATGGTCCTGCGGCTATGATCTTTGCCTCATTTACATATACCAGGGTAACCAAAACAGCCATACCGGCCGTAAAAATATCCAAAATACCATAGGCAAAATTGGATAGTATCAATTGCAGCATACATCCGTTGATGATCAACACACAGATAAAAGTCAGTACCCTGGTTTGTGCCAGTGCTATGGCAATAAGGGATACAACGATGGTTATCACACTGACAAAGCTGCTGCTCAGATCCAGCTCATAAGATACAAGCGCCATTACCAGCAGCATCAGACCGCTGATAAAACCTGTCACGCTCAATGTATCCAGGAATACACGGCCATACTGCCTGCTCAGCCAGATACCGAAACCAATCAATGTCATGCTCAACGCTATCTGCCCGGCTACGCTCTTATACAGTCCGGCCATGAAAACAAAACCCAGGAACGCAAGTGTGGCCAAAATGCCGCCCAATATGGAAAGAACGCTGAGAATGAGACTTGTTCCGCCACCTTCATTTGTCCGGTATTCCGCCGCAATGGCTTCTTCTTTCCATTCAAAAGACGGATCTTGCTCTTTCAACGATTCCAGGAAACGGTTTGTGTTATCCTTTGACTTCATCCTGCCAGCTTTTTTGAAGATCCATTAATTTTTTGACCACCAGTGTTACGCTACCGACCACAAAACCGGAAATAATTAAGAACATGCCTTCATTTGTGGAGACGTCAATCAAAAAGCAGGTAATAATAATGATCAGACTAAATGAAATGATAGCGGGATAGAATATTCTTTTTTCCTGCAACGCCAGTCTGACACCGGCCCCATAACAAATAACGGTCAACACGATCAAAACGATAAAAGGAACAGAAGCTTTTTTAAATATTCCTGTACAGATACCGTATGTTGCTACGGAAACAACCCAAAGCGCCAGTACATGTAACAACCACTCCGGCACCTGCAGCTTACGGCGTTTTGATAGCATCGTGAGCCCGGTAAGTATCAAAACATTCAGGGTAAATAATATCAAATTGATGAGCTGCTCCGACCAGTGATAGGTAACCTGTTGATAATAGAGTATCAACGTTGTATTTATCAATATGATGAATAAAAGCCAGAGCGGTGGAAACCCGGAGACAAGCACCCAGAGGGTGAGAAAAATGGTCCAGGCGAGAAAAAAATCGTAGGCATTGGCGCCCGTTTGGTATACCTGCCCGAATACGGCAAATAATACGCCCGTCAGTATGGCTGCACCGGTAAGCGTCACCTGCCTGATGAGCATCCCGGATTTGGAAAAGATCACAAACCCTGCCGCACCCAGCACCAGCCCCTGCACCAATATAAGCTTCGCAAACTTGTGCAAGTCGGCCCAATTGTATGCAAAAAAGAAAACGATACCGGAAACGGTAAAACCAACACCAAGGGTGATGAGCAAAATACGAATGAACCGGCGCCAGGATGGCTTATCATTATAGATCGATCGCTTTAATGCTTTATCAATCTCCCCGGCCTGCCAATTACTGTGTTTGCCGATAATATGAATATCTTCCCTGCCTATATCCCCCATTTGAAGTCGGTTATATATTAATAACGCCTCAATATATAGGTTTGTTGCTCAAAAGCAAATACTGAAAAAGGAGTATATACTTACATGTTGGGCATCGCGCCTGTGCCGTTAATGAGATCTGCGTATTTCACCCGGCGTCCCTACAGGACGCGAACGCCCTTGCTACCGATAGCTACAAACCTTCCGTCCCGATGGGACGGGAATTGCCCGGCTGCGTAGGAATAAAGGTCTCTCCGGGGGCGACGCAGCCAGACCCCGGAGCCATGGAACGCTACATCGCTTTCCCGATCGGCTACACCAGACCCCAGGTGGACGTAAAAGACTCTATCCGCGTAGGAATAAAGGTTCTCAACCTCCGGAAGATTGGAAACCTTGTATCGTCCTAAATTTTCATACATTTATAAGCAGATATATCAATATATGCAAGAAACAACTGCTCCACAGAAAAAAGGACTTGTCGCAAGATCGTTAGACCTGGTTGAAAAAATAGGAAATAAACTTCCCGATCCTGCCTTTTTATTTTTGGGACTGATGATCCTGATCTGGGTGCTTTCGGCATTATTATCATCCACCATTTTTACTGAGATCGACCCAAGGTCCGGCGAACCCATCCGGGTTATTAATTTATTGAAGGGAGAAATGATCACGGCGTTCTTTGCCAATATGATCGGCACCTTCACGTCTTTTGCACCGCTGGGCATTGTGTTGGTAGCCATGCTTGGGGTGGGTGTGGCCGATCTGTCCGGATATATCAATGCCGGATTAAAGCTGATGTTGAGTGTTACCCCTAAACAATTGCTGACCCCTATGCTGATCTGTGTAGCATTGATTTCGCATACTGCCGCTGATGCAGGTTATGTATTGGTGATACCGCTGGGCGGTATTATATTCTATGCAGCGGGAAGGCATCCGTTGGCTGGTATCGCGGCCGCATTTGCAGGAGTGTCCGGTGGTTTCAGCGCCAATTTTGTTCCATCCGGCATTGATCCCTTATTGCAGGGTTTTACACAATCGGCAGCACAGATCATCAACCCGTCCATAGAACTTAACCCATTGAATAACTGGTTTTTTACAGCGTCGTCTTCCTTTGTCATTATATTGGTTGGGTGGTACCTGACAGATAAGGTGGTAGAGCCACGATTGAAAAATGTGGCCGTAGCCATCGATGAGGCTGATACACCGCAACTGGAGCATTTAAATAAGAAGGAGAAAAAAGCATTCTACACTGCGTCGCTGGTCATGCTATTGAGTTTGATCGGGTTGTTTTGCTGGGCTTATCCGGCAGGCTCACCCTGGAGGGCTCCCAATGGAGATATTACTTCTTTTCAGGCGCCGTTGATGCGATCGATCGTGCCGCTGATTTTTATTATATTTTTAGTTCCCGGTGTTGTCTACGGCATGATGTCCGGCGTGTTTAAGACCACAAAAGACATCATCACCAGCATGTCGAAGTCCATGTCCGGCATGAGCTATTATATCGTAATGGCTTTTTTCTGTGCCCTGTTTATTGACGCGTTCAACAAATCCAATCTCGGTGCGCTTTTAGCATTGAAAGGTGCATCGGCATTACAACAAATGGCCCTGCCTACCGGGGTGACCATCGTCGGAATCATTTTGCTCACTTCGGTTGTCAATTTGTTTATCGGATCGGCCTCCGCCAAATGGGCATTACTGGCGCCGATAATGGTACCCATGCTGATGCAATTGGGTATTTCACCCGATCTGACCCAGGCATCTTACCGTGTGGGCGACTCGGTATCTACCGTCATCACACCGCTGATGCCTTATTTTCCGTTGGTGGTAGTCTTTTGTCAAAAATATGTGAAAAGCGCCGGGATAGGCACACTTGTCTCGATGATGATACCCTACACCATTGCTTTCGGCATAGCCTGGACCGCTTATCTGCTGCTGTATTGGTGGATAGGATTCCCATTGGGTATACAGTCCACCTATGAGTATATTCCTTAGCACGGCTAATCGATGTGCAAAGAAGCATACAGTCATCCACAGGATGACTTGTTTTTGTCCACCTGGGGTCTGGCGTAGCCGACCCCGGGATTACCGGGTGCCGATGCAGATCCGGGAAGAGACGTTTCCTGTACCTCCGGGGTCGGCGCTGCCAGACCCCGGAGAGACGTAGATAGACGGTTGTTTTATTTTTCATTTTAAAAAAAAGAGATAACCAGATATTTCCCGGTTAAAAAAATCACTTAAAAACCAATTAATGTTTGAGACTAAATTCCTCGCTTACATCTTATATGTCGCGCTCCTGGAAATCAGAGAGAATGCCTATAAAGCAAACGACTCCCGAACCTTTCATTTGGCAGACATGTTGCACAATGTTCCTTTTAGTTTGTTAGATGAGGATTCAGGAAAAACTGAATACAAAAGAATTTCAGATATAGTAGAATCCCTGAATGTACAGGAGTGGTTAGAGAACAGACTGACGGAATTTAAAGAACGATTTCCTGAGTTCGGAAACCGGTAATTTGTTATAGTATTTAGTTTTTGGCCTCGTCCGGCGCAACAAGCGTCATTGGTTATGCAGTTTTACGAAAATGTTCCGCTTTCCATTTTTCAAAAACTTTTGAGGTATATCCCCGTGTATCAAATGCTTTGTCTGCCTCCCTGGTAATCTTATCTGCCAGGTAAGTCACCAACAACGATTTTATTTCCCTGATATCCTCTTCGCTCTGTTCAGGAGAGAACAGTTTAAGGATCTCGAGTTGCGTACTATTCAATGCAGTTTCCATACTAATGATTTAATATAAAACTTATACAACCTTCATTCCGGTATTTTATAGAGGATTGGGGTTACCTTTTAATGTTGCCGGACTGTGTCGGTTATTTCTTTTCAATCAACTTCTCCAACTTCTCAATCATCTCCTTTTGCTGATGGATCATACGTTCATACAACTCTACCATTTTGTCAATAGGATTGAAGGAAGGCTGATAACTGAATCCCGAGGCAACGGCATTATCTTTAAAATCCTGGAAGGAGTAGGTATTCGCAATTACATTCACCGCCTGTTCTTCATCAAAGTTTTTAATAGCTTCCACCGGTATTTTCAACGCAGCAGATACTTGCTGTAACAGAGGTGAGTCAATCGTTTCCTTTTGTTCCAGCAGCGAAATTTTTTGCTGGTTCCAGTCATCGCCCAGGTCAGCAGCCAGGGCATCCTGTTTGATACCCAGTATTTCGCGGAAGCGTTTAATATTCCGTCCTTCGTGTATTTTGTTTTGCATAACGGTGGTGTTTATAACAAATCAAATGTAAGGTTTTACGGCGAAAAGAATTGTCCGTAATAATGGTATTTTACCGGTAAGTGCCTTATGCTGGCGCAAGTCTTCCGGAGGATGACTTGTTGCCGGCTAATACTGCCGGACTGTGTCCGGATTGGGCATACGTGTGCCTGATACAATCAGGATGAATTAAAAGGCACAAGTGATCGGCAAGCCGAACACTTGCGCCAGGTTCGGGACAACTACCCAGGCGGCCCAATAGCGATCCAACCGTACAAGTGAGTGACACAACGCAAGTCTCATAGTAGCGCTACGGCTTAGTCCCAAAACTTTTCAACTTCCCTATGCGGAAAAATAAATACTGAAAAGAAGTATATGCAGGCAACATCAACCCAAAAACATATCACCGATCACAAATACGGCAAACACTACACTGGCGATACCGTTGGCGGTCATGAAAGCTATATTTACCCGGCGGAGATCATGGGGCTTTACGATCGCGTGCTGGTACAGCAACATACCAACGAACACCGCCACACCCAGCCAGTACCAGATGCCAAACTTGCCGTAAATACCAGCTGCCACCACCAGCACAGCCGCCAGCAGGTGGAGTATCTCCGAAACTCTCAGCGCCTGCTTTTTACCCAGTTGCACCGGTATGGAATAAAGATCCTGCGACCTGTCGAATTCCTCATCCTGAAGGGCGTATATAATATCGAAGCCGCTCACCCAAAACAACACGGTCAATGAAAACATCACCGGCAACCAGTCGAACCGCCCGGTTACCGCCAGGTAGGCTCCTATGGGTGCAAGACTCAAACCCAGTCCCAATACCAGGTGACATAGTGAAGTAAACCTTTTTGTATAGCTATACCCCAGCACCACGAGCAATGCCACGGGTGAAAGATAAAAACAGAGCGGGTTGATAAAAAATGTACAAACAGTGAACAAAGCGCAACAAAGGATCGTGAACCCCAAAGCACTGTTGGCTTTGATGATGCCCGCCGGTATTTCGCGGATGGCCGTCCTGGGGTTCTTTGCATCGAAATGACGATCCAGGTAACGGTTGAATGCCATTGCCGCACTGCGCGCAAAGATCATGCACAGCACTACCAGCACAAACACCAGCCATAGCGGCCTGCCCGCCGCCGTATAGGAAAACACACCGGCAGAAAACGCTTCGAATATTTCTTCTTTAGCCGCCAGGAAAAAGCCGATCATGGCAAAAGGCATGGCAAAAATGGTATGCGAAAACTTTATAAGGCTCAGATAATTGCTGGCGGTTGACATATCTGCAAAGGTAATCCGATTATCCGGCTTAATTAAAACATTTCGACAGCTCCCACAGTACGATACCCGCCGCAACGGATATATTCAGGGAGTGCTTGGTGCCGGATTGGGGAATTTCAATACAGCCCTCACAAAGCGCCAGCACTTCGTCTGCCACCCCTCCTACTTCATTGCCAAATACAATGGCCACAGCCTGTTTTTGCCCCAGCAGCAACCCCGTGCTGATGTTTTCCAGGCGCACGCTTCCTTCCACCTGCTCCACCGCCCAGACGGCATAGCCTTTTTCTTTCAGCGATGTCACGGCTTCCAGCGTAGTAGGACTATACTCCCAGGCTACCGTTTCGGTGGCGCCCAGCGCCGTTTTATTGATATCGCGGTGAGGGGGGCGGGGGGTGTATCCGCATAGGTAAATACTCTCCAGCGAAAATGCATCTGCCGTCCTGAAAACACTGCCCACATTGTGCATACTACGTATATTGTCCATCACTACTACCACCGGTTTTTTTGCCGACTGTCTGAACTCCTCCACAGTCTTCCGGTTGAGCTCCTCCATACTTAATTTTCGCATGTTGCAAATATATTGTAAATATATCCCGGCTCTTGCGACCCGGTAAGGCAGGGGCACAAAAAAACCGGTCGCTGACAACAACCGGTTTTATGAGTTTTCCAGGAATTATTTTTTCGCTTTGATATTTAAAGTAAGATTCACTTCAGGGCGAATAAATTTATCTCCCAGGGATTGATCATTTCCGTAAAATAATCCCCACTGTGTTCTGTCTATATTGAAGTTGGCGGTAGCTGTTACATCAGCATCCGAAACTACGATCTTAGCCGGGAATGTTACATTTTTGGTGCTGTCTCTTAACGTAAGATTACCGCTCACCCTGTGTGTGCCGCTGGTATCGTTTTGTAATGCTTCTACTTTTGTCAATTCAAATTTTGCGGTAGGATGGTTTTCCGCATCCAGGAAATCCGCACTTTTCAGGTGACCTATCAGTTTACCATTTGTTTCGGCATCATCCAGGTCGAAGTCCCTGATAGAATTGATATCTATAACAAAGCCTCCGGCAGTTACTGCACCATCTGCCACAGACAGTGTACCGGAAGACAATTTAAAATCACCGTTGTGCTGTCCTACGGGTTTGGTGCCCAGCCATCCGATGCTGCTTTCAGCAACATCAATCGCATAAATTACGCCTTCGCCGGTAGCAGCTTCTTGTTTTTCAGCAGTTTCAGCTTTTGCAGCATCGGGAGCCTGGTTGCAGGAAGCAACAATTGCCGAGATGGCTACAAGGGATAAAATAGATCTTTTCATACTGTTTTTTTAAATTTTTGGTGTAAAAGTATGTATATTTTTTTAATGTTTAAACATCAAAAGTCATGCCTTTGTCAAATTTCAGGTTATTTTTTTAATGATATATCCTTTGCCCGGCGATAGTTCGGGTAATGCCTCCTTTTTGAAAATACCGAAAACAGCCGAACCGCTACCGCTCATAGCGGCATATATGGCACCTTTTTTATACAAAAGCTCCTTTAACCCTCCTATTTCAGGATATTTTTGAAAAACGGGGGGCTCAAAATCGTTTACCAGCAGGTTTCGCCAGGTGTCTACCGGTTGTTTGATAATTTCCTGCATGGAGTGCTCCGGTACGGCGGGGGAAATCTGGGTGAAAGCCCATCCTGTGTCCACATGTATGCCGGGATGGATGATCAAAAACGAGAAATCCGCCAGATTGAGGGATACCTGCTGCAGTATTTCGCCCCTCCCGGTAGCAAAACAAGGCTGGTTGACAATAAAAAAAGGGCAATCGCTGCCCAGTCGGAGACTATAGTCCAGTAGTTGTTGCTCGCTCAACTGCAGGTGATACATCCTGTTCAGCAGTTGCAGCATATACGCGCCGTCTGCAGAACCGCCGCCCAGTCCGGCTCCCGGGGGAATGGTTTTGTGAAGATGCATCTCCAGGGCGCCTATCCGGGGGAAATCCTTTTCCAGGAGCAATTTCGCCTTCAGGCAAATATTGTCGTTATTATTACCCGGGATCGGTATCCCGGTCAGCGTGAGCTTATCCTGCCGGCTTTTCACGGCCTCCAGCGCGTCCTCCCATTTCAGGGGATAAAACACGGTTTCCAGGTTGTGAAATCCGTCTGCCCTTTTTGAAGTGATGCGCAGCCCTAAATTGATCTTACAGTTGGGGAAAACTACCAAAACGGTTTGTATATGGCTGTTCAGCCGTTGAACTAACTAACTTTTTTTCCGGCGGTTGATCTCGTCCCTGATGGCAATAGCTCTCAGGTAATCCTCCTGCTCCAGCACTTCATTCAGCAACTGGTTCAGCTCTTCCAGCGATTTATCCTTCAGGCTTTCGCTGCCGCCTGTTTCTTTTACCGGTCCTTCCTCCTCTTTTTTCTTTTTGCCGGAGTCCTCCATCAGTATACCGGCGCTTTCCAATATATGTTCGTATGTGTAAATAGGACACCCGAAACGAACCGCCAGCGCCAGGGCATCAGAGGTACGGGAGTCGATCTCTACCGTGTCGTGCTCATTGCTACATAACAATTTGGAGTAAAATATACCTTCCTGTAAATCACTGATGATAATCTCGTGAAGCTCCACATTAAAGGCCATCATGAAGTTCTTCATCAGGTCGTGTGTCAACGGCCGGCTGGGCTGCATTCTCTCCAAAGCCACCGCTATCGCCTGCGCTTCAAAACCGCCAATCACGATCGGCAACCGTCTCAACCCATTGGTTTCGCCCAGCACTACCGCATAAGAATGGGTCTGTGTGATGCTATGTGACAGTGCGACTATTTCCAGTTCTATTTTCTTCATAATCTGTTGCGAATGTACAAGAATTTTGCAAAGCACTGAACGGAAAGGCGAAGAAAAAAACCGCCCCGGTGAACCGGAACGGTTTTAACCTGAAAGGTTGTTTTCTCATGCTACGCCTTTAAGCTTTTTCACTTCTTCGATGATTTGAGGCACTATCTCAAAAGCATCCCCTACTATTCCGTAGTCCGCCGCCTTAAAGAAGGGGGCTTCCGGATCCTTATTGATCACAACAATTGTTTTACTTCTGTTAACGCCCGCCAGGTGCTGAATAGCGCCTGAAATGCCGATAGCGATATACAGGTTGGGGGCGATAGCCAATCCCGTTTGTCCTACATGCTCGTGATGCGGCCGCCAGTCGGCGTCAGAGACCGGGCGGCTGCAGGCAGTAGCTGCTCCCAGCAATTTTGCCAGATCTTCCACCATTCCCCAGTTTTCCGGGCCTTTTAAGCCGCGTCCGCCACTCACTACAATTTCCGCTTCGCTCAGCGGAATTTCACCCTTCACTTTATTAGTTGATAAAATCTTCACTTTGGATGCATCCACCGTTGCATTAAAGGCAACTATTTCTGCATTGCCGCTTCCGGTAGCCGCGGCGGAAAAAGAATTGGGGTTCAACCCAATGATCTTTACTTCCGTATTCAATGAAACATTAGCAAATGCCTTGCCGGAAAAAACGGCTTTTTTCACCACAAAACCGTTACCGGTATCGGGCAACGCTACCGCACCGGATACAAAGGCGGCTTTCAGGCGTGCGGAAAGCCTGGGGGCAACCGCTTTACCATCCGAGTTATTGGAGAATACCACCACTTTGGCGCCGGTAGATTCTACCACCTGCGCTATTACTGCTGCAAACACCTGCGCATCCAGGTGATCCAGCGAATCGTTATTTACCTGGTGAATTTTGGTAACACCGTATTTGCCCAGCTCTTCCGCACCTGCCAGGGTTCCCAGCAATACACCTTCTGCCGGTATGCCCAGTTGCGTTGCCAGTTGCGCACCGTAATTCAATGCTTCCAGGGAGCCTTTCTTTACCTGTCCATCCGAATGATCTATAAATACTAAAACAGACATAGCCGATTTTTGAAATTATATATTTTTTGTGTTGATGTTACACCGGTCAGATGATCTTCACTTCCTCGTGAAGGATCCTGACCAGTTCTCCCGCATTATCCGCCGGGATCAGTTTTACACCTGCTTTGGCCGGTGGCAGCTCAAAGCTTACGATGCCCGTTAAATTATCTGTTGCAACGGGCTCCACCACTTTCAATGGTTTGGTACGGGCTGCCATAATACCCCGCATATTGGGAATGCGTGCCTCCGCCATTCCTTTCTGGCAGCTTACCACCACCGGGCCTTCCACTTCACATACTTCCTCCCCTCCTTCTATTTCGCGCCCTATAGTTGCTTTATTGCCATTCAGCTCAAAAGACAATGCCAGCGATACATAAGGGAGTCCCAGCAGTTCCGCTACCATACCGCCGATAGAAGCGCTGTTATAATCAATAGTCTCTTTACCGGTAAATACCAGGTCATAACTGCCCTGGCGGGCAATTTCCGCGATCTGCGAAGCAATGTAAAAGCTGTCCTGCCCTTCCGCATTCACCCGAATGGCCTCATCGCCACCCAAAGCCAGCGCCTTGCGAATGATGGGTTCGGTATCAGCCGGTCCAACAGTCACCAGGTGGATGATAGTAGCGGGATCTTTCTCTTTGATCTCGATGGCTTTTACCAAAGCATACCATTCATCGTAGGGATTGATGATCCATTGTACACCATCGGTAGCGAATTTCGTATTATTATCAGTGAAAGCTATTTTTGCAGTGGTATCGGGTGATTTACTGATGCAAACAAGTATTTTCATTGAATAGTGTTTAAGCTGTAATAAAGTTGCTTATGCAACTAATTGTAGTGCAAATATACTATTCCAATACGTATTTTTTTATAAAATCGGGAAAATATATCCACTTTCTATGGACAGGAAGCAACAACTGCTGGAAATGCTGCAAAACACGCCCCATGACAGCTTTTTGAAGCATGCCCTGGCGCTGGAACATATCAAAAACGGGGATGATGAAGCGGCAAAAGCAGTTTTGACCGGGTTGCTGGAATATGATCCGGGCTATACCGGGAGCTATTACCACCTGGCTAAGCTGCTGGAACGAAACGGCAATACCGAAGTCGCTCTGGACTGGTACCGCAAAGGCATGGCAGCCGCACAAGCCGCAGGAGAAAAAAGGGCATATAACGAACTCAGATCGGCTTACGAAGAATTGAGCGAAGACTAGAAAACAAATACCATGGATCTAACGGGCGCTTTTACCGGCTTCATCAATACCGAAAAATTATTACGAAAAGACGACAGGTTATTGCTGGCAGTAAGCGGCGGGGTTGACTCCGTGGTGTTATGCGAATTATGCAAACAAGCCGGGGTTCCGTTCGTCATAGCGCATTGCAATTTCCGGTTGCGGGGCACCGAAAGCGACCGGGATGAAGATTTTGTAAAAGCCCTGGGAGAAAAATACGGGGTACCGGTGTGGTGCAGAACATTTGACACGGAAGCATATGCCACAACAAACAAATTATCTATCCAGGTAGCAGCCCGCGAACTGCGGTATGAATGGTTTTATTCGCTGCTGGCTGTTGACAGCCTGGCGCCCACCCTGTTGGCAACTGCACACCATGCAGATGACAATATAGAAACCATATTGATGAACCTTTTTAAAGGCACAGGTATGCAGGGCTTAAAAGGCATACTACCCAAACAGGACGGCAAGCTGATCCGCCCCCTGTTGTTTGCACGGAAAAAAGAGATTCTCGAATTTGCAAAGCAACACCAACTGGCATATGTCGAGGATTCCAGCAACCTATCGGATAAGTATACCCGTAATTTTTTCCGCCACCGCGTGATCCCCCTTGTCAATGAGGCAATCCCCGAAGCGGAAGAGAATATGGCAACCAATATGCAACGGTTCAGGGAAGCGGCGCAGCTATATGAGCAGGCGATACAACAGCACAAAAAAAAGCTGCTGGAACCCAAAGGGGACAATGTGGAAATACCGGTGCTGAAGCTGTTGCAGCGGCAGCCGTTGCCCACCATCGTCTACGAGATCATCAGGGAATACGGGTTCCGCTCCGGGCAAACCGGAGAAGTAATGGCCCTGTTGCACAGCGAAACAGGAAAGTACATCCTGTCGTCCACGCACCGCATACTACGGAACCGGAACCGCCTGATCATTTCACCGCTTTCAGCACAGCAGGATAACATCCTGCTGATCGAAGAAAACGACAGCGAAGTATATTTTTCAGAAGGTCGTTTAACGCTCAGCCTGAAAAATATCGATAGAGATATCAGCATCTCCAAAGAGCCCTCCACCGCCATGCTGGATGCAAAACATATCCGGTATCCGCTGCTGCTGAGGAGATGGAAAGCAGGCGATTATTTCTATCCGCTCGGTATGCGCAAAAAGAAAAAGCTGGCGAGGTTTTTTATTGACAGCAAGCTGTCTTTGATTGAGAAAGAAAAGACCTGGGTGATAGAATCTGATAAAAAGATAATCTGGATCGTCGGGCAGCGTATTGACGACCGGTTTAAGGTAACGGAGAAAACAAAGCAATTGCTGACGATCAGCCTGAAGCAAACAGGAACCACCAAGACTCCAGGACACTAAGGCGCGCAATGTATTTCCTTTGTGATGCTTCGTGCCTTTGTGACCTTGTGGTTCAAAAGCAGCACGGGATCAGCACATAGCTTTATTTTTTTCCGAAAAGCAAGCCATACCGCACATGAAGGGAAAAACTGCGGTTTTTGGCAGAACGTTTTTGGGTATTGTAATAATTGGCGCCCTCATTCTCCACCTCAAGTAAACCGTGATAGTAGCGAAATCCGGCAGTAAGTCCTGGCACCACTTTAGACAGGCTATACCCCATGCCCAAAGACAACCCTGCATCGAATGACAGGTAGTCGCCTTTTTTATACTTATACACATTACCACGCTCCGGGATGATCTTACCACCTGACAGGTAGCCCAAACCCGGACCTGCCTCTATATACAATTCCTCTGTAAAATAGTATTGCGGCAGTATAAGCAAACGCAGGTAATTGAATTTGTAAGTACCTATAAACCTCTCTAATTCGTCTTCCGAAACATACCAGGACATATCGTTCCCGGTGCCTTCCGGCGAGTAGGCAAGTTCGGTATGTAATCCAATTTTTTTATGCCGCTTATAGTTGACAAAAACACCTGCCTGGAAGCCTGTTTGTGATGTCAGCTTCAGCTCCTCATAATCTCCCTTTACCTGCTGCTTTGAAATATTGAGGGCTACCGCCGGGCCAAAGCTTACCTGTGCCCGTAAGGCTAAGCTCAGCAATATAACAGCGAGCGTCAATAGTAGATATCTCATACATCAGCATTAAAGTGAAGGATCAGGTATGGGAGTGTTAAAGTTACCAATATTTGAAGAAAAAAACGGTTTGCAAAAATGGAACCACCAGCCTACCCGGAGAAGCATCTGTTGCGGAGAGTAGCCCCCTCAGTACTTCGGGGAGACAAAATACGAAAGGGGAGGACTCTTTACGCCATACTGATCCCAAACAGCAGGGAGGGAACAAAATACATTTCCTTCTTGATGCTTCGTGTTTGTGCCCTCGTGGTTCAAAAAGCAGCCCCGTTACCTCGGGGGTGACAAAAAAAGGGAACGAAACAAATCGTCCCCTTCAAAACAGCTTTAATTGCTCCATTACAACGTCAGGCTTCCCCAGCCGGACCTGTATTCTCTTTTCACGAACTGGTTCGCCGCATCGAAGTTTGTGATCTTCATGTTCTTGGCATCCCACAACAATTTCTTACGACCGGTGAATTTATTTTTGCCCCAGCCGGAAACAGTCGGGTCAATATACAGTGCACTTCTGATGGCAAGGTTGCCCATCAGGATGCTTTCTGTAAACGGCCCGGCGTACTCAAAGGGAGAGCTGGTCACCCCTTTGCCATATCCTTCCAGGCAGGCGTTCACCCATTGCAGGTAGTGATCTTCGTTAGGTACTCTCGCAATGGTTTGTTTTACAGCCTGTGCACTTTCGTTTTTAGAAAGCGGCAGCAACCTAGGGTTGGCGCCGTAACAATCTGCCAGCAATTTTCCTTTTGTTCCGATGAACAAAACGCCACCGTCCCAGTTACCGAACTCTTCTTCCGGTTTCAGCTCTTCCGGTCTGTGCGGCATCAAACCGCCGTCATACCAGGACACTTTCAACGTGCCTTTGCCATCTTTCCTCGGGTATTCCAGGTAGATGATAGAGGAAGTAGGACAACTATCCACGAAGTTAGATTCCTGGTTCATACCACTCCACTGGTTGGCAATGCTGCATTCTGCAGACGATGGGAAGTCGATGGGTAATATGCGGTAAATAGGATCCATGATATGGCAGGCCATGTCACCCAAAGCGCCTGTACCATAAGCCCACCAGCCACGCCAGTTGAACGGCAGGTACGCAGGATTAAAGTCTTCTTTGGGAGCCGTACCCAGCCAAAGATCCCAATCCAGTTCCTTGGGGATCTGGTGATTACCGGTTGGCTTGGCTATACCCTGTGGCCAAATGGGACGGTTGGTCCATGCCTGGGCTTCTACGATATCACCGATCAAACCGGCATCGTACAATTCTTTCATTCTGCGCACACCATCGCCTGAACCACCCTGGTTGCCCATCTGGGTCACCACTTTGTATTTTTTGGCAGCTTCCGCCAGGATACGGGCTTCGTAGATATCGTGGGTCAGCGGCTTTTGTGTATACACATGCTTACCCAGTTGCATAGCCGCTAAGGTGGCAACGGCATGGGTATGATCCGGAGTAGAGATAGAGCAGGCGTCTATATTGTTTTTCTCCTTTGCCAGCATTTCCCTGAAGTCTTTGTAATATTTTGCTTTCGGGAAATTCTCCCTGGATTTCACCGCCTGCCTGTCATCCACGTCTACCAGGGCTACAATATTTACTTTCGGGCTTTTTGCAAATGACGTTAAATCGCTTGTACCCTTTCCTCCGGCGCCTATGCCGGCAATGTTCAGTTTGTCACTGGGTGCAATATGCCCCCGCCCTATAACATGGCGTGGTACGATAAAAAAGCTGGCAGCAGCAAGCGAGCTGTTTCGGATGAACTTCCTCCGGGACTTTGAATTAGTTTGTGATTTATGACTCATCTCGTTAAAAATTTGGCATTAAGGTAAGAACATCTGTTGATTTGAAATGTAAATGAATATAAAATATGCTAAATAGATCAGTTTTTGGCAGGCAGGTGGGACACCCCGCCTGTAGAGTGCACTACCGGTCGGTGTTCCACCAACCGGAAAAGCGAAGACCGGTAATACACTCTTTTTGACCATAAAATCATCATTTACAGTCAATTATTTTAATATCTCCGCATCCGGGCTGGACGAAAAGGAATACGGGTAAGCGGCTTCCGATACACCCCGGTTCCGGTTGGGAATAATATCCATTTCTGCTTCCATGGCGCCGCCATTCATTATATCTGAATGACTTATCCAGTTTTTGTCATGCAGCTTACCGTTCAGCTTCAGGCTTTTGATATACTTCGCATCCGTACTGCTGGCAGGCGCGCTGATCACAAACTGTTTTCCATTTTCCAGGTGAACCGTAGTCTTCTTAAACAAAGGCGTACCCAGTACATACTGATCGGTTCCGGGGCACACCGGGTAGAAGCCGAGCGCCGAAAACACATACCAGGCAGAAGTTTGCCCGTTGTCCTCATCGCCGCAATAGCCGTCCGGGGTCGGTTTATACATCCGTTCCATAGTTTCGCGTACCCAATGCTGGGTCTTCCAGGGCTCTCCGGCATAGTTGTATAAATAAGGCATATGCTGAATAGGCTGGTTCCCGTGTGCATACTGCCCCATATTGGCCACCTGCATTTCCCTTATTTCATGGATCACAAACCCATAATAGCTGTCGTCAAAAACAGGCGGCAGCACAAATACGGAGTCCAGCATTTTCACAAAATCTGCCTTTCCGCCCATCAGGTCAGACAAGCCCTTGATATCGTGAAAAACGCTCCAGGAATAGTGCCAACTGTTGCCTTCGGTAAAAGCATCTCCCCATTTGAAGGGATTAAAAGGCTTTTGAAAGCTACCGTCCTGGTTTTTGCCCCGCATCAGTCTGGTTTCGGGGTCAAACAGCTTCCGGTAGTTCTGGGCACGCTGCGCATACAGTTTCTGTTCTTCCTGCGGCCGGTTCAGCGCTTTGGCCAACTGGTAGATGGTAAAATCGTCATACGCGTATTCCAGGGTCCTGGCAGCGTTCTCATTGATCTTCACATCGTAGGGCACATAGCCCAGCTTATTGTAATACTCCACGCCTTCCCTGCCCGTAGCATTGGGACCTTTGTTATTGGCGCCATGCAGCAAAGCTTCATACAGGGTATTGATATCATAGTCTCTCAGTCCTTTGACATAAGCATCGGACACCACGGAAGCAGAATTATTGCCAATCATCGTCGGGCGGTAACCCGGACTGCTCCACTCGGGCAGAAACCCGCCTTCCTTATAATTATTGATCAGTCCCTCCTGCATTTCTTTATTGATAGATGGAAACACCATGTTCAGGAAGGGATACAAGGCACGGAAAGTATCCCAGAACCCGGTGCCGCCAAACAAATACCCGGGCAGCACCGTCCCGGTATGCGGACTATAATGTACGATCTTCCCGGATGCGTCTTTTTCATATAGCTTGTTCGGGAAAAATACCATACGGTATAAGGTAGAATAAAAAGTACGCACCTGGTCTATGGAGCCGCCTTCTACCTGTATACGGTTGAGGGTCTGGTTCCATATTTCCCTGCCTTTATTTTTTACCACATCAAAATTATCGTTCCCCAGCTCTTTCAGGTTTTGCTCCGCCTGTTCAATACTGATAAAAGAAGATGCCACTTTGGCAATTACCTGGTCGCCTTTTCTGTAACTTTTAAAAGTCACTACAGCACCTGCATGATTGTCTTCTGTCTCCAGCTTTGTTTTTTCCAGCTGATCGCCGTTAAATGTAAATGCATTGCTGAATGCCCGGTCGAATACAATAACAAAATAGTTTTTGAAATTATCCGGCACGCCGCCGTTGTTGCGGGTGCTGTACCCTACAATTTTTCTCTCCGCCGGAATGATCTTCACATACGATCCTTTGTCAAATGCATCCGCTATCACAAAGGCGCTGTCTGTTTCAGGAAAAGTAAAACGGAATATGGCTGCCCGCTCGGTAGGTGCGAATTCAGTGGTAACATCATGATCTGCCAGGTACACGCTGTAATAATAAGGTTTTACTATTTCCGCCTTATGGCTGAACCAGCTTGCCCTGTCCTCGCCGGTAAACTTCAGCGAGCCGGTCACCGGCATGATGCTGAACTGGCCGTAGTCGTTCATCCAGGGAGAAGGCTGATGCGTTTGCTTAAACCCCTGTATCTTATCCGCGCTGTACTGGTATTGCCAGCCATCGCCCATTTTGCCGGTTTGCGGTGTCCAGATGTTCATTCCCCAGGGCAGCCCGATGGCCGGGTATGTATTACCATTCGAGAGACTGTGCTTGGAATCCGTTCCCATCAGCGGATTCACCCAATCCACAGGATCGGAAACAGCGTTCACCAACTGAGCCTGCAGCTGCAGGGTAAAGCAAAGACTTGCAATCGCAAATATTTTTTTCATTGTTATGATGTTTTTGCCTTGCGAATATAAGTCAGAATGCTGTTAATGGACTTTAAATGGTGCAGATACGGCATACACGAACGAAGCTGGAAAAGTACTGAAGAATGCGGGTTCCCCGCTGCCCTCTGTATAAAAAAAACTCTTTCCATACCTGGTTTTCTCCGCTAATCCCAAATTCATTTTTAAAACCCGTTCGCTGATTAATTTGGCATCAACAACTATGAAATCATATGCCATAGCGATGTTTTTTGCGCTGATAAGCGGGTATGCTTCTGCACAAAAAAGCAATAGAGATGCCATAGTATCTGTCGTAAATGAATCTAAACAGTCCATTGCCGGCGCTACGGTAAGCCTGCTATACGCACAGGATTCATCCGTATTGACAACCATCACGACAGACAGCAGCGGCAGGGCGGTTTTCAAGAACCTGCAACCGGGCAGCTACCTGCTTCGCGTTACGATGACGGGCTATTCGCGGCAGTTAGTTGAATTTGTCGCAACGGGTGCACCGGACAAAACCATTCCCGTAATAACGCTCTCTCCCCTGCCCCTCGCTTTGGAAGATATCCTTATTACCACCTCCAAACAGGCGCTGCAACGACTGGCAGACCGCACTGTCATTAATGTGGATGCAGCAATTACCAACACAGGTACTACCCTCCTGGAAGTGCTGGAAAAATCACCCGGTATAACTGTTGACCGGGCAGGCACTATTACCCTCAAGGGACGTCCCGGCGTGCTGGTTACCATCGATAACAAACCGGTGTATGTGAACGGCACGGATCTGATCACTCTGCTGGAAAGCATGAATGCCGGGCAAGCGGAACAAATTGAGATCATCGATAATCCTCCTGCCAGCTTTGATGCCAGCGGTAATGCAGGCATCATCAATATAAAAACAAAAAAAAGCCGGCAGGAAGGATTTAACGCCACGCTGAATACTTCACTGGGCCATGGCCGGTACTATAAAAACAATAACAGCCTGGTCATAAATTATCGCAACAGGCAATGGAATTACTTCCTGAACTACAGTATGAATGCCAACGACAATTTTATGCGCATGTATGCTCTTCGCTCCTACCATAAGCCTGATGGAAGTACGGCCTCCATACTGGAGCAGCCGACCCTCATCAAAGGTTCAGGATCCAATCATATGCTTCGCGCAGGTATAGATTATTATCTAAACAGACGTACAACGCTTGGCATAGCAGCAACAGCCGGTACCCTGGGCAGAATCAACCCGGGTACTGCAACAGTAAAATGGATGGATGCGGATGGCAATACGGATTCTACGATCTTTACCGGAAGCAGGAATAAGACCCGATGGAACAACGCCGGCATAAACTTTACTGTAAGGCAGCAGCTTAATGAAAAGCAGAACCTGCGTGCAGACCTAGACTACCTGAAATACAGGATCGGCAGCAACCAGCATTTTGAGAATATACTGGAAGTGCCCGGCGGGTACCGGGAATCGTTGATGGGCGACCTGGATGCTGACATCGATATATACACTGCAAAACTTGATTATACCGCACAGGACAGAAACAATATAAAATGGCAGGCGGGCTGGAAATCTGCTTTTATATCTACCGATAACCTCGCGGCATATTTCACGTTGCAGGGCCAAAACAGGTTGCCCGACCTGGGAAAAACCAACCATTTCCGGTACCGGGAAAATATCCAGGCAATATATGGTTCCGCCGAAAAGAAAATGGGGGACATTACTTTGCAGGCAGGATTGCGGTATGAATACACCGGGTATAATGCCCACCAGCTGGGTAATGCCGTTATAAAAGATTCATCGTTTTCCAGGAAATATGACAACCTGTTTCCCTCGCTGGTTTTCAGCTGGCAGGCAGATTCTGCCAGCCTGCTCAGTATTACAGGCGGACGCCGTATTGAAAGACCCGCTTTTCAAAAGCTGAACCCATTTGTGTTCGTGATCAATAAATATACCTACCAGCAGGGAAACCCGTTTTTCAGACCACAGTACACCTGGAATGCCGCCTTCAACTATAGCTTCAGAAGCCTGTTCAATACCGGGCTGGAGTACAGTATTTCAAAAGACTATTTCTCCCAGATCTTTCTCTCCGACAGCACGGGAACAATGGTATATACCGAGGGAAATGTCGGGCGCATGTGGAATATTGCACTCTCGGCAGGAGTGCAGCTGTCTTTTACAGGTTGGTGGTTATTGTCGGCAGACGCCACGGTTTCGTATAAAAATATGCAGACAGATCTATGGAGGCATTATACTGCCTCCTTTACGCAGTTCAATGGAAATATCATCAACCAGTTCAGGCTTCCTGACGGATGGTCGGCAGAAATTTCCGGTAATTACACCAGCCGTAGCCAGCAGGACATCCAGGAAGTTGTACTACCTACCGGTATGTTATCAGCGGGCGTATCAAAGCAGGTATTTAAAAACAAAGGGAGTATCAAGCTTGTTGTAAGGGATATTTTTTATACGCAAAGAATGGCAGGAGATACTTACTTTGAACAGGCGCATGAATATTTTGAAATCAAAAGAGACACAAGGGTTTGCGTTCTATCATTCACCTATCGTTTCGGCAGACCGCTTAAATCAGCTTCCAACAGGGCCGGTGGCGCCGAAGCCGAAATAGAAAGAGTAGAAAATTCATGACAACCAAAAGTGCGGTATAAAAAACCAAAAAGGGTTCGGAACCTGGCTCCCTAATGTACACCCCATCAGACTGTTTACAGGGCAATCCCTGCCAAATATAACTTTGCAGCTATACAATGAAATTTCGTACATTACAACAACGATCATATTAGATATCCCAGACAACCGGTTATGTTGTACCAGAAATTTCGGCCTTGCACACAACTGGCCCCTTTTATTGAAACCTACTATATATGGACTTCTGAAAACGAACCGGTAAACAACCTGGTGGTAGAGTCCCCGCCTAACGGGTTTTGCTCCATCGTGTTTAATACCGGTGATGCCTATAAGCTGAAAAACAAAAAATACGAGGATCTTCCGGTGCCCGGAAGCTTTATAGCAGGACAGGCGATATATAGCTACTCGCTTCATCTCAGCGGCTATATTGCTATTGCGGGAATCGTGTTTAAACCCGCGGGACTGGCATCGTTGCTGAACCTGCCTGTTTATGAGTTCACCGAGGAGCGGGTTGACCTGAGGCAGCAAACAGACGCCTCGCTTGTAACCCGTTTTGAAAAATCGCTAAGCGCACTTTCCGATGGCAGGGAAAAAGCAAAGCTGCTGGAGCAATTTATCCTGGAATTGTGCAAAGGGCATATACCGGAACCGGATGGTATTGATAAGGCCGCCAACCGGATCGTTGAAGAAAATGGCATGCTGCATATACATGACCTGGCGAATGAGGTATATATGTCGCGCCGGAATTTTGAAAGAAAATTTTTTAAAAAGGTGGGGCTTAGTCCCAAATACTATGCACGCATCCGCCGCATCTCCTATTTGCTGAACATCATCGCAGGTAAAAAAGAAGCAAACTGGATACAGCTCTTCAGCGACTGCGCCTATTATGACCAGTCGCACTTTATCAAAGATTTCCTGGAATTTACCGGGCGTACACCTCAGCAGTACCTGGAAGCAAACCGGGAACTGGCTACCATGGTTGAAAAGCCCGTGACAAGATCCATACAATGAAATGCAGGCTGCAATAAGTTTGTCGCAGTTTTACAATGAAAGGTTCCGGGGCATTATTACTTTTATTAAACCATCGGAACAAATGAAACAGGTACCTTCCATATGCATTGTATGCGTTCTCTTATTTCAGTGCTTCCAGAATAAGACACAGGCGCAGTCTTCTGTATTTAATGAAGCAGTAGAAACGGAAAAGATCATGAAGGTGATCGAGGCCGAGACCCGTTCTTTTTATAAAAGGGATTACGAAAGCTGGAAGAATTTTTACATCCACGCCAGTTATGCCTTTCAGGCATGGAATAATGGCGATGGTACGGTAGATGCAAAAACAGGATGGGCTGCTGTTGACTCCGGCATCGGCAATTACATTAAAACCTATCCCGTAGCGCCCGATGGCAGCAGTCACCCGGTAGTACTACGCAAAAACATGATCACAAAATTTTATTCGGATACCGTAGCCTATTTGTTATGGGATCAGTATAACAGCGACCAGGCCGCGCAGTTGTTCCAGTACAGTAAAGAAATGCGGCTGATGGAAAAGCAGAACGGAGAATGGAAAATAGTGAATGTATCCGCCTTCTGGGATTATAAAAACTATGTACCTGCTGACAAATTAAAGTAAATCTTTTTTCTCACCAATAAAACTATGTTTTATGTCGACTGACATACAAGAACAACGGGAACTGAGTCTTAAAAATGCCTGTATAGATTTCATGTTCGCTTACCAGCAAAAAAATATAGAAAAAATGCTGTCTCTTTGCGATCCTGAAGGAACGGTAGATTTTCAGCCATTAGGCGATGCGGGCAAAGGAAAAATACATGAGCTGGGAAAAGGGATATGGTCTGCGCTGATCGATTGTTTCCCGGACATCGATAATACGCTTGACGCCGCGGTAGCGGAAGGAGAAAATTCCGTACGCTGCCAGGTAGTGATCAGGGGCACCCAGGAAAAAGACTTTGGTGATATTCCCAATAAGGGAGGACATTTCGACAGCGACCATATCTTCATCTTTCGCCTGAACCCTCAAAACAAAATAACAGATATCCGGATCAGCTGGGATCACAACGACCTGAAGACACAACTGGGTAGCTGAGTGTAAGATCGCTTACAGGCACCTGTGTAAGAAACCTATAAGTTTGCCGGGCGGCCCCGCAATGCTGTAAACAGGTTTTTATCGAATAACCGGAACCGCTTTTCAGGAGCATTGAATTTTTCTACCTGCTTACCAGGGATCTACTGGTAAGCGATTGTAAAAAAATCTCCATATCCCGCTTATCCTGCTCCGATAAATGAAGCGGTTCTGCCAGCAGCGGACCCCTGTTATCCGGATCCGGGACTACTGTATCCGGGTTGTCATAATAATCGATCACTGCAAGCAGATGAGGCAGGGTATCTGTAATAGCTAAAGGGATCGTCAGGTAGGGGTTCTTTACGGCTTCCATGGTTTCTCTGGAAGTACCCAGCTTACTCATCAACATCTGTGCTATCTGTGAGCATTTATTTTTGTTTCTCACAGATATCACGGACATGCACAGATCGTTGAATCCTCTATCTGTGAACATCTGAGAGATCTGGGAGCTATTATTTTTATCTCTCACAGATACCACGGACCTGTACAGATCGTTTTAGTTTATTATTCGTATAATTGTTTCCTTATCTATTAAACTCGCAGCATTGAAATTGACTAAAATACCGACGCGTTTATTTGCCAGTTTAAGATAAGTAAGCAATTGTTTTTTATGAACATTATGTAACAATTCCACCGATTTTACTTCTATGATCACCTGTTCTTCTACTATCAGATCTGCTCTGAAACCAATTTCAAGCTGCACTTGTTTATAAAAAACAGGAATAGGTGTCTGCGTCTGTACAAATAATCCTATCTCCCGTAATTCGGCAGCAAGAACATTCTCATAAACACTTTCAAGTAACCCGGGGCCTAATTCATTATAAACTGTGAAAATTGCTCCGCGTATCTTGTACGTGATGTCGTTGATGTTTTTCATAAGTTTTTATTGCTAATTTACTAAATCCATTTTCTACAATATATTCCTTCTGCAAGTCACTATTTTTTTCTCACAGATAACACAGACCTGCACAGATCGCTTGTTTTTTTATCTGTGAACATCTGAGGGATCTGGGGGCTATTATTTTTATCTCTCACAGATACCACGGACCTGCACAGATCGTTGAATCCTCTATCTGTGAACATCTGAGGGATTTGTGAGCCATTGTTTTTATCTCTCACAGATATCACGGACCTGCACAGATCGTTTGTTCCTTTATCTGTGAACATCTGAGGGATATGTGAGCCATTGTTTTTATCTCTCACAGATATCACGGACCTGCACAGATCGTTTAGCGTTTTATCTGTGAA
>JBBCJQ010000005.1:0-424485 GCA_037190885.1 Chitinophagaceae bacterium | reverse complement strand
GCAGCGCCTGATTGAACATCGTTCGGGCAGGCAGGCTTCCTTTTAACTCAAAACTCCCTGCTATTTTTCTGCCACTTTTTTGCGGAAAAAAGTAGCGCAAAAAGCCGCCCGAAATCGATTATGGCCGATTTCGGGGACGCCTTGATTAAGCTTTAGTAGTACTGTGATCTCAGCTATAGCACCCTGATACATTATGCAAAAAGGAGATCAACCAACTTATCATCATTGACTCTATATGTCACGGCTCAATGATTGAGGACACTAATGGGATACTGCCAATGACACCTTAAGCAATAGCCTGTTTTTCAACAAGTTGGAAGTTGTGCTTTTTAGCAAGTTTAAATAAAGATGCTTTTTCCCTTTGTTTGATTTGTTCCTCATATTTCTTTATGCCCTGTTCCACATAGTCTATTCCTTTGGTAAGGGCATTGTAATATGCAATTGATAACTTCCTGGCGCCTGCTTTAATAGCGATACCTGAGTCTTTCTTTGCTCTTAGCTTGCGCATAAAGCTTCCGATAGCTATATGTTTACTATTGAGTAGGGCCTGAGCTACCTCTTTAAATATCTGACCCGCTTTATTACATTTTGTTCCTTTTACCCGTTTTTTGACTTTTCCACTTTGATGATGTTTAGGTGATAAGCCACACCAGCTTGCAAAATGGTTTTCACCTGGAAAACGGCTCATATCTGTTCCGGTTTCTCCTATAAGACGTAGGAGGGTATAATCGTTTATGCCAGAAATACTGCTCATATTTACACCGTATAGCTGAATAAGCATTCCGTGCAACCCTTCTATTTTGGGTGCATGATGACGGATGGATTTGGGCTTGCCTTTTAATTCTGCTACCCGTTTTTCTTTGGTCATCTTTTTCAATAGCGCTTCTATACGCTTATCTATTACAACCAGTTGCTGCTCGTGCATCTCCCACATATGCAGATTTTGTTCCAGCATGAATAAATAAGTATCGTTGTAGTTTCCTTCCAGGGCTTTTAACACCAACTCTGATTTCTTTTCCCTGATACGCTTATCGCAAAGGTTTAACAAATACTGACCATCCCGATGACCTTTAATAATTGCCTTTATTATTTTTATACCACTGGCTCCATGTATCTGGCTAATGACCTCTTTTAGCTTAATATTCATCAATTCAAGACATTTCTGCATCTTATTTACATAACTACTGCCCATCTCTATAATATCTAAGCGCTCTCTTACCAACTGCCGCACTTCCATAAAATTGATCTCGGGGATAAAGCTCTGCCGAAGAATATTGGCACTAAAGAGCTTTTGTATCCACTGGCAATCTTTCACATCTGTTTTTCTGCCTTTGACCTGCCGGGTCTCTTTAGGGTTTACAAGGCATACCCGAAAACCACAACTTTCAAGCATGGCATACAGCGCTACCCAATACACCCCGGTAGCTTCCATAGCTACATCGGTAATTTTGTGTTGCTGCAGATATTCTATACATTGGTAGTAGCCGGAAGTAAAAGTATCAAAACTCTCTACTTCATTACCATCTACAGATACAAAGATCTTTTCAGCCCCTATATCAATACCCGCTGCATGTTCATAAACCGTTTCAAATACTGTAACCTTTTGCATAAATTTGCATCATTAATGTTTATTAATAAGGTAATTTATGGCTCAAAGAAAGCTGGTATTTAAAGGCACGCTGCCATACGGGAATACTTCTTTGTGCTAAAAGAAGCATCACCAAAAAGTGCTATGCTTTTCTTTGAAGCAAAACTCGCAGTCAGGGACAAATCACTAATAAGCCGAACTGCTACACTGCCATAAATTACCTCTTTTACCACCGCTAAGTTCAGGCTCTATCTGTCATCTTCAAAGAGATTTAGTGCAACTAATGTTTACTCGTAATGACGATCATCCGTTTGGCAAAGCAGTCCCTGAAAGTGACTACGCTTTGTAATTAGCCCGCAGCAATTCTGAGCGAGGTGAGCATACGTAGGGATTGCTTCTCCCGACCTGCGGTCGGGTTCACAAAGACGATCAACAAAAAGCCCCGGAGATTCTCCGGGGCTTTGACGAATCTGCTCAGCAGTTCTTTATTGCAATTCGGTCAGCGCCTTTTTAATACGCGCTGCCGCTTTTTCAATTTTATCCAGGCTGGTGGCAAAGGACAAACGAATGCAGGTAGGCTCACCGAAAGCCGTGCCGGTAACGGTGGATACATGCGCTGTATTCAACAGGTACATACACAGGTCGTCTGCATTGTTGATCGAGTTACCGTCCGCATCTTTTTTACCTAAGAAAGCATCGATCCTGGGGAATACATAAAATGCGCCGTCCGGTTCCGCGCAGGCTACACCCGGTATCTCACCCAGCAACGAGAGGATACGGGCTTTACGTTCCGTAAACGCCTTCAGCATGTCTTTGGAAGCGGTCAGATCACCGGTTAATGCTTCAATGGCGGCCCGCTGCGTAATAGAGCAGGTTGCGCTGGTCAGTTGCCCCTGCAGCTTTTCACAACCTTTTACAATATCCGGATGCGCGGCAATATATCCCAGACGCCAGCCCGTCATGGCAAAGCCCTTGCTCAGACCGTTCACCAGGATCACCCTGTCTTTGATGTCATCGAACTGGGCAATGCTCTCATGTTCTCCCACATAATTAATGTATTCGTATATCTCGTCCGCGATGATCAGTATATCCGGATGTTTGCGGAATACTTCCACCAGTCCCTGCAGCTCTTCTTTTGAATATACCGATCCGGAAGGATTACAGGGAGAAGAAAACATGAACAGTTTAGTCTTCGGCGTAATGGCCCGCTCCAATTGCTCCGGCGTGATCTTGTATTTGTTTTCGATAGATGATTGTACAAATACAGGCTTACCGTCTGCCAGGCGAACCAGTTCAGAATAAGTAACCCAGTAAGGGGTAGGAATGATCACTTCATCCCCTGTATCCACCACAGCAAGAATTACATTCGCAAGACTTTGCTTTGCACCGGTGGATGCGATGATATTCTCAGGTTTATAGTTAAGATTGTTATCGCGTTTCAGTTTGGTACAAACCGCTTCGCGGAGATCAGCGTATCCGGCAACAGGTGTGTAGTGGCTATAGTTTTCGTCAATGGCCTTTTTACCGGCCACTTTCACATGATCCGGGGTATCAAAATCGGGTTCTCCGAGGCTCAGGTCTATCACATCAATTCCTTTTGCCCTGAGTTCCCTGCCCAGCTTGGCCATTTTTAATGTTTCCGGTTCGTTGAACTTCTGTAATCTTGAAGAGAGTTTCATGCTTGTCTGTTTTTTGCCTGCTACGGCTTATTGGTTTTTATCAATTTAACAGAGCGTATCCCCTGTGGTTTATACTGATCAGGCCCTTCCACAAAAAATCACCTTTCCGATGTATATTGTTGCTGAAAAAGCGGACAAACCTACACCAAAAAGATGATTTCAAAGTGAGTTTTTATACTAAATATACTGGTTGATGATATTTTCCAGCCATTCCTGCCTGCCGCTCAGTTGCTTTGGCTCGCCGGTTGCTGCCGCATGGTTTCTGAGGTCTTCCAGCGATAATTTGCCACTCTCAAATTCTTTTCCCTTACCACTGTCGAAAGAGGCATACCGCTCCCGGCGGAACTTTTTATATGCAGATTTCTGCAATATATTGTCGGCGATCACCAGCGCCCGTGCAAAAGCATCCATACCACCGATGTGCGCGTAAAATATATCCTCCAGGTCTGTTGAGTTACGGCGGGCTTTAGCATCGAAGTTTACACCACCTCCTGCAAATCCACCTGCTTCCAGGATGATGAGCAGGGATTCCACCAGTTCATTCAGGTTCACCGGGAACTGGTCTGTGTCCCAGCCGTTCTGATAGTCGCCCCTGTTGGCGTCCATGCTGCCCAGCATACCGTTGTCGGCAGCCACCTGCAGCTCGTGCTGGAAGGTATGCCCGGCCAGCGTGGCGTGGTTCACCTCCAGGTTCAGCTTGAAATCTTTATCAAGACCATAATGCCGCAAAAAGCCGATCACCGTAGCGCTGTCGTAGTCATACTGGTGCTTGGTCGGTTCACAGGGCTTGGGTTCAATAAAGAAGGTACCTTTGAAGCCGTTTTTGCGGGCATAGTCCCTTGCAATTGTCAGGAATTGCGCCAGGTGATCCAGTTCCCGTTTCATGTCGGTATTCAGCAAGGTCATGTAACCTTCCCGGCCACCCCAGAATACATAGTTTTCACCATCCAGGGCGATCGTAGCATCTATTGCGTTTTTTACCTGTGCGCCTGCCCAGGCTACTGTATCAAAATCCGGGTTGGTAGAAGCCCCGTTCATATACCGGGGATTCGAGAATACATTGGCTGTACCCCAGAGCAACTTTACACCGCTGGCTTTTTGTTTTTCCTTCAGGTATTCCGTCAGCGTCTGCATACGGCTTTCATATTCCGCCAGTGAGGGGCCTTCGTCTACCACGTCCACATCATGAAAACAGTAGTACGGAACCCCCAGCTTGGTGATAAATTCAAATGCTGCATCTGCTTTGTCTTTTGCACGCTGAACCGCATCCGGGTTCTCGTCCCAGGGAAATTTTTTGGTGCCGGGTCCAAAGGGATCACCGCCTGTGCCGCAGAAAGTATGCCAGTAAGCCACTGCAAACCTGAAATGTTCTTTCATGGTTTTGCCTGCCACTATCCTGTTTTCATCATACCATTTAAAAGCAAGGGGATTGTCCGACTGCGGACCTTCAAAACGGATCTTACCTATCCCGGGAAAATATTCACGATTGCCTGCAACTATGCTCATTGTACATGTGTTTTAAATACAAATAATAATCATATTTTATGTAAGGGGGCTAAAGTTAAGCCTTTAAAATAAATAAATGTTTGCATTCCTGCACTGGTGATATTTACACAAAAAGCCATCCTATTTTTTGAAATTTCTCCGGGCAAGTTCTTTCCTTACCCTGCTCAGCGATTCCGGGGTAATGCCGAGGTAGGAGGCGATCATCCATTGCGGTACACGGAAGGTAAGGTTGGGATAACGTTGGGTAAAATCCAGGTAACGGTTTTCGGCCGGAGCGGACAGCAGCATGTTTACTCTCAACTGCAACTGCCGGATATGATTGTGCAGTAACCGGCTTTGAAAGGCAAAGAACTCCGGCATTTTGTTGATATGTGCAAAAAAGTCCTTATCCAGTATAGCCACTTCAGAGTCTTCATACGCATCTATAAAAAACAATGCGGGCTCTCCAAAATAAAAGCTGTTCCGATCCGCGATCCACGATTCTTCCGGTGCAAACTGTATAACATGCAGCTTATCCTGCTCGTCTATTGTATAAGCACGCAGCAAACCCTCCAGCACAAAATACACTTCACTGCACACATTATCCTGCTGCAACAGGATCGTATTTTTCTCCACTTTCCTGAAAGCGATCCAGGGTTCCAGCGTGGCATACTGTTGATCGGATATCCCGGTTTTTTCCTGTAAGAAGTTTCTGAAGTCGATATGCATGGCAGCCGGGATCTTTATTTGGTTTGAGACGTCAAACTTAAACAAATATTTGCAGACGGTTAGAGACGGGGTTCTCGAACCCTTGTAACCCATTACCTAAAAATGCCTCAGATAAAAATCCGGATTGTCCAGGAATGTTTTGGTGATCCGGTAGTGATCGGTATCCCGGTAGTTTGTTTCTTTCATCCCATCTTCGAGTATTTCATACAGACAGGCGCCCGGTATGCCCATCAGGATGGGAGAATGTGTCGCAATGATAAACTGGCTGTTATTCTCTTTCAGCACTTCTACTATAAATGCCATAAGCGACAATTGCTTTAAAGGGGAGAGCGCTGCTTCAGGTTCGTCCAGGATATAGATGCCTTTATCGCTTATCCTTGTCTGTAAAATTTTGAGGTATGCCTCTCCGTGAGAGAACGCCTGCATATTTTCGCCATATTCTTTTCTTATCCTGTGGAGTACATAGTTCATACTGTCGCTCATCTGTCTGATGATGGCATCATCCACTACTCCTTCGAGGTCAGAGAGATGAGCAGCGTTTTTATTCCGTTCGTTTTCAACGGCATTTACAAAATCGCTGAAATCTTCTGCCCTGAAAAAGAAACCTTTGCCGGTTTGCCTCTTCCACTCCAGCCCGAGATAAGGCTGCAGTATCCCCGCAGCTTCAAACCCGTCGGTCAGGCGGATATGCCCGCCAATCAGCGGCAGCTTCAGCTTCATGGCCAGGGCTTCCAGTAAAGTGGATTTGCCGGAGCCATTGTCACCCACAAAAATGGTGACCGGGTTAACGATCAAAATGTTTTGTGCAAATTGAATGGCAGGTATATTGAAAGGAAAAGGAGCTTTCTTGTCTGTATTAATGGAAAAAGTGCGTAAGAAAGACATAAGCGGTGTTTAACGAATGTACAAAAAACCGGCAAAAGTTGTTATTATAATTTCCATCTTCCAGGTGTGAACCCCGGCGTCAAACATATTGATAATGAAGACAAAATGTTTCCCGGTGGGTTTTTGATATTCTTATGCTGTTGCATATTGGCTGCCGGCTATTTTCAGGCAATCCGCTACCGGGAGCCGCATATTCAGTTTGCCAGCCTTTTTAATTAAAAAATGATGATTTTAGTCATAAACAGCAGCGGCTGTGACAAAAAGATGACATTCTACAACTTATTATTTTATCTACAATTGCCTTTGGCGATGTACCTTTGCGAAAATTTTGAATGACTCCTGAAGGTCATGCGGAGATTTCTTTAATTACATAAAAAAATAAACCATGAAGATTGTTAAGTATTTAATGATTGCCAGCGTTGCAGGACTTGTTGCATGTGGTGGCGGTGAAGACAAAAAAGCAACTGACCAAACTACAACTGAATCAACTGAATCTACCCAACCCGCAGCTTCCGCGGATTCAGAAACTTCTCTTGAGATCAGCGGTAATGATATCATGCAGTTTGATAAAACAGAATTGAGAGCAAAAGCCGGTAAGATCAAGCTTACCCTTATCCATACCGGTAAACTGGCTAAAGAAGCTATGGGACATAATGTAGTGATCCTGAAACCCGGGTCTGACGTTGCCGCTTATGCAGCCAAAGCTGTTAGTGCAAAAGATAATGATTATCTTCCCGGATCGGAGAGCGCACTGGTAGTAGCCCATACCAAGTTGATCGGTGGCGGAGAACAGGATACTATCGAGTTCACACTGGAGCCGGGTACTTACCCCTTTCTGTGCAGCTTCCCCGGACATGTAGGCTTCATGAAAGGAGAGCTGATCGTTGAATAAATTTTTTTGAACCATATTAAAAAGGTCCATTGCTTTGTAATGGACTTTTTTATTTTACGGCATTTGAACAATGACATTTAGGGAAACGATACAATACATCACCCGGTCTCTGCAGGGTATATACGAAACCAGGGAAGCAGCCAATATCGCAGAGCTTGTAACGGAGCACCTGACCGGCTTAAAAAGAATGGACAGGATGATGCTGGCAAGCCAGGAAATGAGCAGCGAAGCAGAAACAAAGCTGGCAGTGTATATTACACAGCTTCAGCTACACATGCCGGTGCAGTATGTGCTGGAAGCAGCCTGGTTTTACGGAATGGAGTTGTATGTCAATGAAAACGTGCTGATCCCACGTCCTGAAACCGAAGAGCTGGTGGATTGGATCGTTGGGGAATATAGTGAAAAGCCTGCGCCCACGGTGATCGATATCGGCACCGGCAGCGGTTGTATTGCTATTGCTATTAAAAAAGCGCTTCCTGCCGCAATGGTATATGCAATGGATATAAGCAGTGAAGCGCTGCAGGTAGCGCAAAAAAATGCCGCTCTCCAAAATACCGGTATCATTTTCAAGCAGGCCGATATTCTTGATGGGAACGGCTACAGCCAACTGCCTTCATTTGATATCATTGTCAGCAATCCGCCTTATATCCCTGCTGCAGAACAGGTAAATATGTCTGGAAATGTAACAGCATATGAACCGCACCTGGCATTGTTTGTACCGGACGACCGCCCGCTCCGCTTTTATGAAGCCATCGGTGGACTGGCATCGGCCAACCTGAAACCCGGGGGCAGTATTTACCTGGAAATACACGAAGCCCTCGGCGAGGCAACCCGTTCATTATACCATAACCTGGGTTATTCCAATATCCGTGTTAGGAAGGATATGCAGGGGAAGGACCGGATGCTGTGTGTTAGGCACTGATCAGGGACGGGAAAAAGAAGTGATCGAAAAGGTTCTGTCTACCGCCTCCCCGGCATTGCTCATCACTGTTTCTGTTTTCAATGCACTGGTGATGTTTACGGCGCCTGCCTGTTTTAAAAGCTGTTCCACCTCATCATGGCTGTAAAGTGTAAATCCATAGCCGGTAAACGGAAGCTGCTCCATAAAGCTTTTTAACCCAAACGTTATGCATCCGCGGCCACCCGGTTGTAACACCCTGATGATTTCGGAAAGATATGCCGGGGCATCCTCCCAAAAATAAATAGTGTTGACGGTAAAAATTGCATCAAAAGCCGCATCTTCCCCGGGAATATGCTTTCCCTCCGTTAATTTGAAAACTGCCTGTCCGGTCGCCACCCGGTTTTCATTGTTAGCTACAGCTTCGCGCAACATCTGTTCGGATATATCAATACCCGTATAAGAAATATGGGCTGCTTTCTGCAGCAGGTAGCTTACATGATTCCCGTTACCAAACCCGATCTCCAGCACACGTTCATTATCTTTCAGAGCCAGCTTGTCAATAGAGGCCGTTATCATAAATGCATTGGTCTGCTCCATTTGTTTGGCAACCTGTATACCCTTTTCTCCTTCCGGTTGCCGCAACTGGGCAGCCAGCTCTTTTAATGATTGTTCATCCATGCTGTAAAGCTATTAAACAATTCCGGAACCAGAAGATAAATACACCTTATCCGGCTACCCTCTTCCGGTCTGAAAAAAATCAGTACCTTAGAACCCTTATCATTAAATTCATCAGGATTGCCGGAATCAACTTTTACATTGACCGTATTGGCTGCCGGGATACCATTTATTTTCATTGGCGTTATTTTTTTAAAATTTCCTCCCAAAAAAATAAACCCGTTTGTCGGCTACAGGAGCAGGCGATCCATGCGTAACCAGCAAACCTGGGATGAGGGTAACCGTTATTCCAATAAGCTCCTGATCAGGCTGGGCGTTGCGCTGGTAGTGGCCGGCATTATTTTTTACTTTATTCCCTTACCTCCGTTGGCCGGTGTTATTTCGGGCGTGCTCGCTGTGTCGGCAGCAGCTCTTACGGTAATTTCATTGACGGAAAAGCACCTGAATGCAATGTTCGATGAAGAGGGCAACCGGAAGCAACGCGATCAATTCTGAAGCAGCGTAATGGTCATACGGATATGAGCATACTGACCCCGAGTTATATATCAGCATACATCCAGGGCTTGCATTCCCGGACTAACCGATCACCGTATCCCCAAAATACCGGTGCAGCACTTCGGGCAACAGGATACTTTCTTCAGATTGATTATTTTCCAGCAGGCAGGCTACAATTCTCGGTAATGCCAGGGAACTGCCGTTCAATGTATGGGTAAGCTGGTTCTTTCCATTGCTGTCCTTGAACCGGATCTTTGCACGGTTTGCCTGGAAGGACTCGAAATTGCTTACAGAGCTCACTTCCAGCCATCGTTGCTGCGCTGCGCTGAATACTTCGAAGTCATAGGTAAGCGCGGATGCAAAGCTCATATCACCTCCGCACAAACGCAGTATCCGGTATGGCAACTGCAGGCTGTTGATCAGCTTTTCCACATGTGTCACCATTTCTTCCAGGGCATCATAGCTTTTATCGGGATGCGTGATCTGTACCAGTTCCACCTTTTCGAACTGGTGCACCCTGTTCAATCCTCTCACATCCTTTCCAAAGCTGCCGGCTTCTCTTCTGAAGCAGGGAGAATAAGCCGTCATCCGCAGGGGCAGATCGGCTTCCCTCAGAATCTCATCCCGGTATATATTGGTCACCGGCACTTCTGATGTGGGAATGAGGTAGAAATTGTCTGCCGGCATATAATACATCTGCCCTTCCTTGTCGGGAAGCTGGCCGGTGCCATAGGCGGAGGCTTCATTCACCATAAAAGGCGGGAGGTATTCCGTGTACCCGGCATCCGTATTAAAATCCAGGAAATACTGCACCAGCGCCCTTTGTAATTTGGCTCCTTTTCCCTTGTACAGCGGGAAGCCGCTGCCGGTTATTTTGGCGCCGGTTTCAAAGTCTACCAGTCCATACCGGGTGATCAGCTCCCAATGGGGGACCGCACCTGCGGCTAAGGAGGGTTTTACCCCGCCTTCACGTACCACCTCGTTGTCTTCGGGCGTTTTGCCGGGCGGTACGGTTGCTGAGGGCAGGTTGGGCAGTCTTACCAGTGTTTCCTGCAATTCTTTTTCTACAGCCGCCAACTGTTCTGTCAGGCTGCTGATATCCTGCTTAAAAGCGGCTACCTGCTGTTTGGTCTGTTCCGCTTCTTCCTTTAGTCCTTTCCCGATCAATTGGCCGATCTGTTTGGAAGCGGCATTCACCTTCGATTGTATGGTATCAAATTCGAATTGTATTTTTTTTCGCTGATCATCCAGCGCTATGACGGCATCCACCAATTCTATCTCCGCAAAATTCTTTACGGCCAGGCGCTGCTTTACCAGGTCGGTTTGTTGCTTTATGAAAGGAACCTGTAACATCTGCTCAAAATTTCGGGCAAAGGTAAAGATTGCTGTGAGAACCTATATAGAAACTATACGATTACAGCATTGCAATACTATAATTGTAACGCTGATCGGTGCTGTTGCTTATTTACGGGACAGTTGCGCAGCTGCCGCCTCATCTACAAACCAGTGGAGTTCGCCGGATAGCGGTTGTATCACCTGCGATGGGTACAGGTCGGGGTTGGGCGCTCCTTCCAGCACTTCCTTCAGTGCGTGCGCTTTGCCGGCGCCGAATGCCAGGAAGATCACTTTGCCGGCGCGGTTCACAACCGGTGCGGTCAGTGTGATCCTGTACATCTGTTGCGTTTCCAGGTAGAATGCTTTTACCCAGGCGTCTTTCTCATGTATCACGGCGGTACCGGGAAACAGGGAAAGGGTATGTCCGTCGTCGCCCATACCGGAGAGCACCAGGTCAAAGCTTTGCCCTGTGGCGCCAAAATAGCTGTGCAGTATTTTTTCGTATTCCTTTGCGGAGGTCTCCGGGTCAATATCGGTACGCATGATATGTACCTGCTCTTTTACTACCGGCACGTTGTCCAGGAAACATTCAAAGCTCATCCTGGCATTGTTACGTTCATCGCTGAAAGGCACTGCGCGTTCATCGCCCCAGAAAATATGGAGCCTGCTCCAGTTGATGCGGCTTCTGTATGGCTCTGTAGCAAGCAGGGCGTACAGCGCTTTGGGGGAGTTGCCGCCAGTGAGCACCCATGTACATCTGTCCTGTTTTTGGAGGATGGCTTCAATAGAGGAGGTCAGCCATTCAGCCAGTTGTTTACTTACTTCCGCGGCATCAGCATATATGTGTAATGTCATGTCTTTCGTGTTTATCAGAAGAAGTTGCAATATACACTATTCTTCTTCTTCACCGCGAATGCGAAAGACCGCGTTGTTCATATCGTCGTTTATACGTAACTGGCAGGCCAGCCGGCTGTCCGGACCGGCATCAGGAAGGGTATCCAGCATATCCAGCTCAGGGTCTGACATGGGTCCGAGCCTGTCGCCACCTTCCAGCACTTCCACATGACAGGTGGCGCAAAGCGCCATACCGCCACAGGTAGCCAGGATGCGATACTCGTTGGCCTTGAGCGCTTCCATAAGGCTCAACCCCATATCTGTGGGCAGTTCCAGCTCTTTCCGCTCCCCGGTCCTGTCTTCTATTGTAATATTTATAAAATCCATAGACTAATCAGAATCTACCTGCAGCTTGCTACCTGCAACCTGCAACTTACTAAAACCCATGCACCCCGTTCACCGTTGTATATTTAAAGCTGAGGTGCTTGTCGGGGTAAATATACTTAAAAGCGCTCTGCGCCATCAACGCGCCTTCGTGAAAGCCACAAAGGATCAACTTCAGCTTACCGGGATAGGTATTGATGTCCCCGATCGCGTAGATACCCGGTACGTTGGTGGAATAGTCTTCCGTATTTACTTTGATAGCAGATTTTTCGACATCCAGCCCCCAGTTGGCAATGGGCCCCAGCTTGGGACTTAGTCCAAACAACGGGATCAGGTAATCTGCATGAATGGTGTTGATGGTTTTGTCATGCAGGGTAATATGCACTTCACTCAGGTGTCCGTTACCGTCTATTCTGGTAATATTCGATTTCAGTATCAGATTGATCTTTCCTTCTTCCGCCAGCCTCACTACTTTCTCCGCCGAATCCGGTGCACCCCTGAAGCTGTCGCCCCGGTGCACCAAGGTAACTTTCTCCGCCACGTTGCTCAGGAACAAGGTCCAGTCCAGCGCGGAATCTCCGCCGCCTGCCAGCACCACTTTTTTATTTCTGAACAATTCGGGATTGCGTACCATATAGGCTACCCCCCTGCCTTCAAAATCCTCCAATCTTTCGATAGCCGGCTTGCGGGGTTCAAAGCAGCCCAGCCCCGCAGCGATCACCACTGCTTTTGCATGTATTTGGGTGCCTTCGTTGGTGGTTACGATAAAGGATCCGTCTTCCTGCCTGCTCAGCTCATCCACTCTTTCACCAAGGGTAAAATCCGGTTTGAACGGCGCTATCTGTTCCATCAGGTTGTCAACCAGTTCCTGGGCGTTTACACTGGGAAATCCCGGTATATCGTAAATGGGTTTTTGGGGATATATTTCCGATAACTGTCCGCCTACCTGCGGCAGTACATCCACCAGGTGGCAGCGCAGCTTCAGGAGCCCCGCCTCAAAAACGGCGAAAAGACCCACCGGACCGGCCCCGATTATACAAAGATCAGTTGTCTTCATTCCTTTTTATTTCACTTTTATAGCGTACAGGTTACTAAAAGGTTGAAAATCAATCGGCGAATGCTTTGCTACCGCCCTTTAATATCCCAATTTGCCGGCAAAGATAATATTTAGTCGGGTAGTAATTTATCGCTTTCCGCAAATGCATTTACGAAATCAGAAAATCTGACGAAAGTCATGTAATACGGTGTAGTTATCTACCTGAAAGTGTTTGGTTTATGTTCGTTTGTGTGATCAGATCAGCCTGTGTGAAGCAGTAAAATCAGCTTCCACCCATACCACGCCCGGGCGGGTGCCTTTTGTAAAGTTGCCCGATTGTGGATCCAGACCAAGAGCCTGCGCCCCGTTTGTCGTCATCCATCTCAGCAGGGTGGCATCGGGGATACCCGGAAACTGCTGTTTCAGCAGGGCGGCTTCCGCGGTTATACTCAACTGCCGGTTGCTGGCATAGCTGTCTGTTCCCAATACGATATTGCAGTTATGCTTCATGAGCAATGCTACCGGCGGCATCTCTTGTTCTATATACATATTGGCGCCCGGACAAAGACAGAAATACAGCTTTAGTCCTGATGCTGCGGCATAGTCCAGTGCAAACACCAGGTCTTCCTCGCTGGTGCAGGTATTGTGTACCAGTACTATGGTTTGTCCCTCGTTGAACCAGGGTAGCCAGGTTTGAAGACTGCTTTTTCCCGAAACAGTAACGGGCAGCGTACTGCGGCCGATGGACCGGTAAAACGGCAAAAAATCGCCGGTACCATATTTAAACAGTTCATCCTCGGCCGGGCACTCCTGGTTGTGGATGGTAATGGTTTGTCCGGCTGTATGCCGGTTGATCAGCCGGAAGGTTTCCGGGGAAACGCTGTATATGGCATGAGGTGATAATACCGTGGAGGGAAAATGTTCCCGGAATTCCTGCTGCAGCGCATCAAACGCAGCCAGCTTCAATGGTGCTTTGTTGTCATCCAGGTTACTGATCTCAAGAAAATTGTGCCAGCGTATCGGGGATCGGGTTTTGGATTGCAGGGACAGAATGTGGTTGCTGATATCGCCTACGGCGTGGATGCCCGCTTCATACATTTCATTCGCCGCCGCATCCATGGCCTGCAGCTTTTGTGATTGGGTAAATACGGGCGCTTTCATAACCGCGCCGATGAACCGGGGGAGACCGGTACCCTCGGGTATTACTCCTTTCATATGACTCAGCTCCAGGTGGCAGTGACAGTTGATATGCCCCGGCGTGATCGTTCCTGTATAGCGCCGGATGTCTTCTCCCGCTTCCGCTGCCGGCACAATATCCTGTACAATACCCTCCGGGCCGGTGATGAGCACGGCATCATCCAGCAATGTATTCCCGGTAAATAACCTGTCTGCCTGAAATTTCAAAACCATATGGTATGCCGGTCCGGCGATTGTAAAAGTTGCAAAATAAGACAATAGTTATAAGAAATCTTTTCGTTTGGTTTGTATCTTTGCCCACAAATTTTTACCGATGGCTCTTGTGCAATTATATCGTTCACACGCAGATTACGGATTTACTGCCACCGACGCAGGCGGACATTCCCTGACAATTGATATCCCGGAAGAACAGGGGGGTAAAGGAGAAGGGTTCCGCCCGATGCAGTTGCTGCTGGCAGGTCTGGGAGGGTGCAGCGCAGTAGATATCGTAAGTATCCTTAAGAAGCAAAAGCAGGATATACAGGATTTCTCCATTGACATTGACGGAGAAAGGGAGCCTGGTAAAGAGCCTTCTGTCTGGCAAAATGCACAGATCGTCTTCCGGCTGACGGGTGAGGTAGACCCGGCAAAAGCGCTTCGCGCCGTGGAGCTTTCCATGAATAAATACTGTTCGGTAGCGGAAACCCTTCGCCGGGCCGGCGCTGACCTGACATGGAAAGTGGTGGTAAACGACACAGAAGTAAACCTGTAAAGGCAGATTTTTCTTTCAACGGCGCGGTGTATACCCTGCCGGCATAAATTATAGTAGCAGCATGAATTTACATCCCAATACGCAGGCAGTGCGTATTCAGACACCTCGTACAAACGAACAGGAACACAGTACCCCACTTTTTTTAACTTCCAGTTTTTGTTTTGAGAATGCAGAAGAAATGGCCGCTGCATTTGCGGAAGAAAACGATAACAATATCTATTCCCGATTCAGCAATCCAACCACACAGGAGTTTATCGACAAGATGTGCGCGTTGGAGGGAGCAGAAGCCGGCTTTGCCACCGCATCGGGCATGAGTGCCATCTTCGGCACATTTATGGCCTTTCTGAACAGCGGTGATCACCTGCTGAGCTGCAGCTCTGTATTTGGTTCTACACACACTATCGTCACCAAGTATTTCAAGCGCTGGAACATCGGTTACAGTTATGCGGATATCGCACAGCCGGAAACATGGGAATCCCTGATCACGCCCCAAACCAAAATGATTTACGTGGAAACGCCCACCAACCCGGGACTGGACATCGTGGATATGGAATGGCTGGGCGCCCTGGCTAAAAAACACAATATCATCCTGGTGGTGGATAACTGCTTTGCCACTCCCGTTTTACAAAAGCCGATGCAGTATGGTGCGCACCTGGTGCTGCATTCCGCCACCAAATGGCTGGATGGACAGGGACGTGTACTCGGTGGCGTCGTAGTGGGTAATGCAGACCTGATCCGTGAGCTGTATCTCTTCTGCAGAAATACCGGACCGGCGCTTTCACCCTTTAATGCCTGGGTGCTGAGCAAGAGTCTGGAAACACTCGACGTACGGATACAAAGACATTGCGATAATGCGGAGGCATTGGTAAAAGCCCTGGAGGGACATCATACCCTCAACTGGATCAAATACCCCTTCCATCCCTCACACCCCATGTATGATATTGCTAAAAAGCAGATGACGCGGGGTGGCGGACTGGTAACCTTCGATTTAAAAGGAGGTGTGGAAAGTGGGATCCGGTTCATGAACGCCCTGCAGATGTTGTCGCTTACTTCCAACCTGGGCGACAGCCGCAGCATTGCTTCGCACCCGGCTTCTACCACGCACTCCAAGCTGACGAGCGAAGAGCAGACTGCCGTAGGCATTACTCCCGGGTTGGTCCGTATTTCGGTAGGACTGGAACACGCCGGCGATATCATCAATGATATTTTACAGGCGCTGGAGAAGAGCTGAGTTGCGGATCGCAGGCCGGAAAACGGTATGACACTTGCCTGCTGTGGCGGATACAATGCTTATGCCGGACAGATATGATTAATAATCGGCTGTTTCTTGAAATATGCTTATTTTTCAAGAATTAAAATCAACGATCTGCTATGTCTCCATTTGTTGCTGAAATAACCGGAACTGCTATTTTGATCACACTCGGTGCGGGTGTGGTGGCCAATGTTGTACTCTCCAAAACCAAAGGTAATAATGCCGGACTGATCGTGATAGCGTTTGGCTGGGCCATCGGGGTATTTACCGGTGTATATGCCACTGCTGCGGCCAGCGGCGCTCACCTGAATCCTGCTGTCACCATCGGCTTTGCGGTAGAAGGCCGTTTTCCCTGGGCAGATGTTCCGTCTTATATACTTGCACAATTTATCGGCGCCATGCTGGGGGCGGCTATTGCCTGGCTTGCATACCGCCAGCATTTTGATGCCACGGAAGACAAAGAAGCCAAGCTGGCGGTATTTTGTACATCGCCTGCTATCAAAAACGGCTTTTACAATTTTATCACCGAAGTGATCGGCACTTTTATACTGGTGCTGGGCGCTTTGCTGATAGCCTCGCCGGAAATGAAGCTGGGTGCGCTGGATGCCCTCCCTATCGCTTTGCTGGTGCTGGGTATCGGTGTCAGCCTGGGCGGACCTACGGGGTATGCCATCAACCCGGCCCGCGACCTGGGACCGCGCATCATGCATGCATTGCTGCCCATCAAAAATAAAGGAGATGCCAACTGGGGCTATGCCTGGGTACCTGTGCTGGGGCCCATTGCAGGAGGGGCATTGGCAGCGGTAGTGTTTAAATATGTGCTTGGTTAGCGATTAACGTTTTTGCGCAGCGCCTTCGAGCTGAATATCAGTATCTCCTTTGAAGCTTTATTATTGCTCATGCCATACTTCCAGGCGGGAACCACGGAAGGAAATCCTTTATACAAAGCACGGATCTCTTCACAATCGTTATAGGACAGGATCCAGTGATCCCTTTTCCGTAAAATAGCTGCCAGCCCTTCATGATCGAAGCCCCTGTGCGCATCGCCTTTTTTACCGTAAAGCGTACTCCTGATCAGGTAGGGCGGGTCAATATAAGCAAACATAGACGGATGTTCCGTTAAGGATTGTTTGAAATCGGCTTTTTTGATCCTGATATTGGGGTTGTAAAAGGTGCGCAACCTTTCAATGGCGGTTTCCGTAAACCGCGGATGACCGGGTGACATGCCACCGGAAAGCGTGGCGCCTGAAAAGGAGGATCGGTTGAGCACATAATATACTGCCGCTCTTTCCAGCTTTGTTTTGAATTGTGTCTGATGAGCCTGTAGCTCATAAAAAGCTTCTTTTGCCAGGGGATAATACGTTGCTACCTTATCTGCCAGCGCCCCGGGTTGTTTCAGCAGGCATTGCCAAAATTCTGCCAGAGGGGCGAACGTGTCATATCCGTATACTTTTGTGCCTTTTGCCGCTGCCTCCAGTTCGATGGAGCCTCCTCCTAAAAAAGGAGACAGCAATTCTTTTAATCCTTCCGGGAAATAGCCGGTGATGAAATTCACTGCTCTCGTTTTCCCACCGGGATAACGGAGTACAGAACGGGAGCTCCAATCTATTCGCCTGCTTTGTTTAACCATGCTTTTAGTCGTCATATCCGGTCAAAAATGGGTTTAAAAATACAGTAATTCTCCCGACCGTAGGAAGGAGAGAACTCATTCCCTGATCGTCATCCCGACCGCAGGGAGAGATCTAATGACTATAAACGTTTTTTTCATAAGCGAAATTCTGCACCTTCAACAGATTCCTCTCCTTTCCTGCGGGCGGGATCGGAATGACGTTGAGCGTCCGCTTGTGCCATAAAAGAACTTATTGCCGTATAAATTCCCCAAAATACCCGATCTCCTTTTCAAAATCAATATGCGGATACGCTGCCTGCAGTTCCTTTACTTTTTTGAGCTGGGTTTGGAGAAACTGCTGATGCGATACCGAGAACATATCAAACGGGCGGTGCCTAATGGCGGCGTTGATCTTTTCCAGTTCCTTTATCAACGGATAGTCGTTCGGTTCAATGCAGGCTGCCTGGAACTGCTCCGCTACATACCGTATGGCGATCTCATTCGGATGTACCATATCTTCCGCATAGAAGCGATAATCCCGCAATTCGTCTATGACAATTTCGTAAGCCGGGAAATAATACAGGTGATCGAACTTTGATACCATATGGTGCACAGCCTGTATAAGCGTAGCCTTGCTGTGGTTATTTTCGATCAGGCCATCGCGGATATGCCGCACGGGACTGATGGTGAAAATGATCTTCAGGCGGGGATTCATAAGCTGCAGGCGATATACCAGGTTGCCAAAGCCTGCGACAATCTCTTCGGTTGTGAGTAGCCGTTTGTTAAACCTGTCTGCCGGCAGCTTATGACAATTTGCTACTATATAGCTGTTGTGATCTTTTAATTCATACACGAATGCAGAACCCGGGGTAATGATCAGCCAGTTCGATGCTTTCAGAAAAGCATGGGCAGCCTGTATGGCCGTATTTATTTTGTTTATAACAGTCGCGCTGCCGGTATGTGAAAAGCGGCTGTGATGATCACGGCTATGCCAGCCTCCATTATATTGGAACAGGTCTTTTTCGGTATACTGCCTGTTTTCAATCCAGGAAGTAACAGCAGAAACGATGCTCACCGGGTTGAAAATGATGCCATTCGGATTGACCAGGGTGTTGAACTTTCTTTCGTTGAGGAAGTCGCCGATATGTTCGGTAAAGCAGGAACCCGCCAGCAGTATTTTCTGGGTATGGGAAATTTTCTCCCGGAGAGATGGCGGCTGGAATTTGATGCTGAAATCCATCATACAAAAATAGTATTCGCCATCAACATCGCAGCCTTTAGCGTCTCTTCGTTTACATGCGTTTGCAGCCCCTGCGATGTAAAGTAACGCAGCATTTCCACGGTATCCATATTGCCCACCAGCTCATCATTGGCCATAGGACAGCCGCCAATGCCGTTGATAGCGCCATCGAACCGGCGGCAGCCGGCATCCAGCGCTGCCTGCAGCTTTTCCATTCTGTTTCCGGGTGCTGAATGCAGGTGTACACCAATTTCTATACCGGGGAATTGCTCCACCAGGTGACCTGTCATTCGTCTTACCTCTCCGGGTGTGGCCAGCCCGACCGTATCTGCCAGGGAGATGATGCGGATGCCCAACGCTGTAATTTTCTTTACCCAGGCATATACCACTTCTTCATTGTAGGGGTCTCCATAGGGGTTCCCGAATCCCATCGATATATAAACGACCAGCTCCCGTTTTTTTTGCATACAGCGCTGTTGTATTTCGGTTACCCGTACCAGTGACTCTTCTATCGTGCTGTTGGTATTCCGTTGCTGAAAGGTGGGGGATACTGAAAAAGGAAAGCCAAGGTAAGCTATCTGCTCAAACTGCAACGCTTCTTCTGCTCCGCGTACATTGGCAACAATGGCCAGCAGCTTTGTGTGGACGCCGTCAAGTTCAAGTTGTGGCAGCACCTGCGCGGTGTCAGCCATCTGCGGGATGGCTTTGGGCGAAACAAAGCTTCCGAAATCAAGCGTGTCAAACCCGGCTTTCAGCAGGGTGTTCAGATAGGTCACTTTTTGTTCCGTCGGGATCAGCCGTTTCCAGCCCTGCATGGCATCCCGCGGGCATTCAATGATCTTTACTGCATTGTTGGCGTTCATACCCTGCAATTTAAGTTTTTTCCAGGCCCTGTCATTGTTTTTGCCATACTTCCGAGCTAATGAACTCCCGGTAGTGCCATTGCTGAAATACCCGCTGATAAGAATGCTGTTGAAATAACCGGCTGATATCCGGCAACCGGTTGGTCTTTACGCCCGCTGTGAGACTAAAAAAGGCATACATCGACTGCAGTAATGCTTTTTTCCAAAGGGAGGAAGAACTGTTAACATAAAAATCGGCTTGCAGCCAATATCCACCCGGTACAAGGTGTTGGTGTAAAAAAGAAAACAGGTTTGCGGCTGCTTCATCGGTGAAATTGTCGAAAAGAAACGGGGTGAAAATGATATCAAAACCGGTGGGCAGATCCATCTGTTCCACGGCGCCTGCCGCAAACTGTACGGTGATATTGGATAGGCTTCGTTTTTGTGCCCGCCGGATCATCGCGGCGGATGCTTCGGCATACATCACTTCCAGCCCCTGAAGATCACTGCGGTCTGTTTCCTCCAGTATCCGGCCGGAGCCACCACCCGCCATCAGTATTTTGTCATTGTTTTTTACAAAGCGAAGCAAACAGGTCTGCGACCGTATAAGGGTATTTCCGAAAACGATTCCCGATAAGATGTCATAGCAGCCGGCTACGCGATCGTAGTTCATGGTCCCCAAGGTACAACTGTCCTGCGTTGTCCGCAAGGATATGTAAAAAAAACAGGGGCTGACCAAAAAGGTCGTCATTGCTAACGAAGTGAAGCAATCTCAAATATTTAAACCTTTATCATTCAAAGAGATTGCTTCGGTCGTTCCTTCCTCGTAAAGACGTTCCATGAGCTTTTTGGTCAGCCCTGTGATACGGTATTTCGGAAAAACAATAGTTTATGCTTTAGCAGCTATGATATCCTTACAGTATTGCATGCATTTTTCCAGTTCTGTTTTTGTATCCTCGCCGTTGTATTCGTATTCAATATTGGCGGGAATATTCCATTGGTTATCGCGCACCAGCTCCAGCACTTCTTTGATTGGGGTATCGCCTTCGCCAAAGGGAACATTATCGCCCTGGTCTTTTTTCCTGTCTTTTACATGCAGGCATACAATTTTTTCATGGTTGTTCCGGATAAACGCAACCGGGTCCAGGTTGGCAGCTACAAAATGACCGATATCAAGATTGATACGGGTGTACTCTGAGCAGCCTTCCATTGCTTTTTCGAAAGTCTCCGGGGTAGAAAAGTCATTGGGACGGTGCACGTTGGAATGATTGTGCATACCTACTTTGATCTTATATTGCTGCGCATAGGAATCAATCCGTTTCATGGAAGTGATGGTAGCCGAAGTGGTGAGTGTATCGGTGCCGAGTGTCCGGGCGATCTTAAACGCCAGTTCCACATCGTGGTCGGATGTATTGTCATTCATATTAAAGCTGTATGCCTGCACTTTGATACCGGCATCGGAAAACTGCCTGCTCATTTTTTCAAATTCTGTCATATCCACTTCCTGCCGCCATTTCTCCAGCGCTGCTATTTTAGCCTTTACTTCCTCTTCCGTGCTGAAGCGTGTCCACTGGTATTCCCGTGGCTCAATATGACCCGCCCATACTTCAGCGCTGGTGATGCCGAGCTCTTTCATCATTTGAATGGCATCCTCCCTGGAGCGGTCGCGCATGCTATAGGTTTGCACACCCAGGATAAATGTGTAAGGATCTTCTTTGGGGCTGTCCGGCTGGCTGCAGGATGTAAGCAGGGAAGGAAGCGTGACGCCAAAAGCGCCGGCAAGCATCATCTTGCTCCACTCCCTCCGGTTGAATTTGTTTTGTGACATATTATCATACGTTTAGGATTCAAGATAAATGATTTGGGCCAAAAGGTCAACTAATTTGAACTGCCGCAATCGGTTGTTTTTGTGAGAGATAATATACTATAGCTTTTTGTCAATCAGATGATCGTATGAACATGGTGTTGGCAAAGCTTTGGCATCTATTGTATAAAATAAATGCTTAAATTGCAAAACCTGAAAAACGCCGGTAAAAAATTATTTTTTCAACCAACTAAAAGATAAATTCTCATGTACAGCAACAAAAGGAGAACGCTTTTGAAGCTTTCCGGTTTAGCCGCTACTGCCGGTGTAGTGCCTTTTAATATTATCAGTGCATCTCCCCGGCGGAATGTGAATGCGGATACTATAAAAGTAGGATTGATCGGTTGTGGCGGAAGAGGCAGCGGGGCCGCCAACCAGGCCCTGAATGCTGATCCTAACGTGGTATTGCACGCAGTGGCTGACCTGTTTGAGGATAAAGTGAAAAAGTCGTTGGAGAACCTGGAGGAATTACATGGTGATAAGGTGGCGGTGAGCCCCGAACATCAATATGTGGGTTTTGATGCCTATAAAAAAGTAATTGATTCCGGTGTGGATGTGGTGCTGTTATGCACAGCGCCTGCTTTCCGGCCCCTGCACCTGGAGGCAGCAGTGGAAGCCGGTAAGCATGTGTTCTGCGAAAAGCCGGTTGCAGTGGATGCTCCGGGTGTTCGTAAGGTGCTGGAGGCTGCAAAAAAAGCCAAAGCAAAGAACGTTAATATTATCTCCGGCTTTTGCTGGCGTTTTCACGAACCCAAGCGGGCCGCTTTCGGACGGATCAACGAGGGAGCTATTGGTAAGGTATCGGCCGTTTACAATACATATAATACCGGGGGTACTTACAGAACATGGGAGTCTGAAAATCCCCGTCCGGAATCAGTGGAATGGCAGATGCGTAACTGGCCTTTTTTTACCTGGCTTTCCGGTGACCATATTGTGGAGCAGGCTGTGCACAGCATAGACATGATGAGTTGGGCCTTTGGGGACAAGATGCCGGTTAGCGCAGTGGCTTCCGGCGGAAGGCAGGTAAGGGTGGGACCGCAGAATGGAAACATTTACGATCACTTTGCTGTTACCTACGACTACCCCGATGGAGCTAAAGGATTTCACGTCAGCAGGCAACAACCCGGCTGCGCCACCAGTTATGCAGTGGAAGCATGGGGTACCAAAGGCAATGCATTGATAGATTGTTCGGGAGGTGTGCACCAGATAAACAGCAATGGTAAGCTCTGGACATACAATGGCAAGCAAAATGATATGTACCAGCAGGAGCATGATGAATTGTTTGCGGCTATCCGTAAAGGTAAGCCCATCAACCAGGGCGAGGAAGTAGCCAACAGTTCCATGATCGCTATTTTGGGAAGGATGGCAGCCTATACCGGTAAAAAGATCACCTGGGAAGAAGCGCTGAACTCAACGGAGGCGCTGGGACCTGATGTTACCTCGTATAACATGGTCCAAACGCTTGCGGTAACACCGGTACCCATGCCGGGCATTACACCATTCAAATAAAGGTATACACTAAAACATATTTAACGATACTACTTATGGAGAGAAGAACGTTCCTGAAAAACACCTCTTTGGCGATGGCTGCGGCCGCGATCGGCACCCGCGGCTTTGCCGCAGAACAAATTGCCCCGGTGGCTGCCAGGCCGGTGATCAGGAAATGCCTGAAAATTGAAATGGTGAAAGCAGGTAATACCTTATTGGATAAATTCACCCTGCTGAAGGAACTGGGGTACGATGGTGTGGAGTTCAGTTCGCCGCATACATTCGACAACCAGGAAATACTGGACGCGAAAGCTAAAACGGGGCTCGAGATCCCCGGAGTTGTGAATTCGGAGCATTGGAAATCTCCCATCACTTCCCCCGATGCCGCAGTGCGTGAAAAATGCTATGAAGCATCTATCCACGCGATGAATGACTGTAAATTGTACGGAGGCACCACCATGCTGCTGGTGGCAGGTATTGTGAATGACCAGATCAGCTACGCGGACGCGTGGACAAGAGCAAAGACGGAGATCAAAAGACTGATCCCTCATGCAAAAAAAACCGGCGTCAAAATAGCGATCGAAAATGTTTGGAACAATTTCCTGATCAGTCCGATTGAAGCGGCGCGGTTTGTGGATGAGATAAAGAGCCCCTGGGTAGGTTGGTATTTTGATATCGGTAATATTCTGCGTTACGGCTGGCCGGAACAGTGGATAGAGATACTCGGCAAAAGGATCATGAAGCTGGATGTAAAGGAATACAGCAGGAAAAAGCAGAACGACGAAGGGCTCTGGAAAGGCTTTGACGTGGAAATAGGGGATGGAGACAACAACTGGCCGGTGATCATAAAAGCCCTGGAGAAGATTGGCTACAACGGCTGGGCATCTGCGGAAGTGCCCGGCGGCGATAAAGAGCGGTTAAAAGTAATTATAGACCGCATGAACCAGGTCTTCGGTTAAGATGATCCTACCGTATATGTTATCAACAGGCATAAGTGTTTTACTTGTATGCCTGTTTCTTTTTTACCATCATTATTTGTTATGGAATCTATAGGTAATACACTTAGCTGGGACGACTTTATGAAGGTAGAGATACGGGTAGGTACCGTTATCAGCGCCGAAGTATTTACTGCGGCCCGCAAGCCTGCATACAAGCTGGTGATAGATTTTGGTCCCCTGGGCACCAGGAAAAGTTCGGCACAGATCACCCGCTTATACACACCCGAAGATATCATTGGTAAACAGGTAGTGGCAGTGGTCAATTTCCCGCCCAAGCAAATTGCGACCCTCCGGAGTGAATGCCTGGTATTGGGCGCTGTTGACGGAGAGGAAGTGACGTTGCTGACACCCAATAAACAGACGACAAATGGATTGCGGGTCGGCTAGGTAAAGCAGTGTTGCAGTAATTTTTTATAGCTTAATGGCATATGACAATAGTCTCCACGATATGTAAATTTCTTTTCTGCCTGGTGATCAGTTTTTCCGCCTGTAAAAAGAAAGCCGAACCTGGACCTGAGCCGGTGGATAATCCCGATACCTTATCGGCAATAGCCCGAAACGTAGGGGAAAAGCTGGTAACGCTGCAGCCGTCCCGGGAGGCAGAAGTGCTTTACGGGTTCCTGCGGGCGCAATACGGGAGGAAGACTCTGTCCGGTGTAATGACGCTTCACAGCTTTGATGAGGTGGATTGGCTGCGACAGCAAACCGGCAGGGAACCGGCCATTGTCGGGTTAGACTTTATGCATTGCAACAGGAATTATGAATGGTATGATGATCTTGAGCCCGTTAAGGATGCCAAAGCTTATTGGGATAAAAATGGGATACCGGTTTTTTGCTGGCACTGGCGTGATCCGTCCCGCCAGACAGAAGCATTCTATACCAGCGAAACAGAGTTTGATGTCGCCAGGATAGAAGATCCCTCATCTCCAGAATATACGGCTATGCTCGGCGATATAGACGTAGTTGCAGAATATTTCAAAATATTGCAGTCGCAACAGGTGCCTGCACTCTGGCGACCGCTTCATGAGGCGGAGGGAGGCTGGTTTTGGTGGGGAGCCAAAGGCGCCGCGCCCCTGAAAAAACTATGGCATATCATGTACGACCGGCTCGTGCATCATCATGGGCTGAATAATCTTATCTGGGTATGGACGCAGGAAGGAGTCAATACGGAGTGGTACCCCGGTGATGATTATGTTGATATTGTAGGAAGGGATCTGTACAAGCAGGGAGACCATGGCGTTCATGACGGAGAATTTCAACGCCTGCTCAATTTATTCGGCGGCAAAAAGATCATCGCACTTTCCGAATGCGGTTCCATGCCCGATCCGGCCAATTACGGTATACAAGGCGCTACCTGGTCGTGGTTTATGCCCTGGTACGGAAATTTTGTTCGCAACGCTGAGCATAATTCCGTAGATCTCTGGAAAGCCGTACTTTCTCACGAAAAGGTGATCACCAGGGATGAAATGCCTTCGCTGAAGTGAGGGGAAATCAGTAAAAAGCGACAGGATGAAAATTTTGTTATTGGTGTCCCTGCTTTTGTCGGGGTGCAGTGCTTCAAAACCAACAGGAAAAATGGATAACCGGTCCTTTGAAAATATAAGCACTTTCTTTTCCACAGAGGTGTTCGAAATGGTGAAGAATTTCATACTGACAAAAGGAGACCGGAAAACATACCGGAATTTCGATAACAGAAACCCCCACTACAGCTTTGTACAGTTTGAAGTGTTTCTGGGATCAGATATCGGTCAGCAAAATATCAACAACAACCCCGAGTTGTCAGATTTTAACCAGATGACGATCGTTGAACGAAATGGGACTGTCAGGTATTACGAAATGATCATCGTTCGCCCGGGTGATATAGAAAAAAGGAAAGCCTGGATACAAAAAGGCATGAAAGAAGGAGAGGTGTACCTGGTAGACGTCTATGGGCAGGGCTTAGACAAAATGAAAGGAGATATTATGGGTTTATTGAGAATGCTGCAGGAGGAAACAAAGGGTGAGTAAGGAGTTCCTTCGGAAAATGGGTGGCGACAGAGTAGATGTCATCAGGCTATTCTGCCTGCTGTATTATCAAAAAACAAGTAAAGCGCTGGCAACAGGGCTGGCTATGCACAGTTCCATGCTACAAGACCTGCGCCAGTAACGGCGGCGAAGTAGTTCCTGTAGAAAAACATAATTATCCATAGCAGATACTAGTCTTCCAGGAGTAGTTGCGATGCCCTGGGTGAATGATATTCTTTATACAATTTGTTTTTTTGTTCCTCCAGTCTGTCCGTTAGTAAAATACCGGATAGGTGGTCGGTTTCGTGCTGGAAAATAACAGCGGTGAAATCTTCCATCAGCTCAATGTGCTGCTCTCCTTTCAGGCTTGTATAGGACACCATAATGGTATAACTTCTGACCACCTCACCCCTTTTGTCTGAAAAGGAGAGGTCACCTTCCATTCCACGTCTCAGTAAGGCAGACCGCCATACAATTTTAGGATTGATGAAAAATTCAAAAGGCGCTTCTTCTTTATCGAACCGTTGCACCCATATCAGGTTTCTGTTGATGCCCACCTGCGGTGCGGCTATCCCCACGCCACCCACGCTGGTATCGGTAACGGCCTTATACATTCTTTCTTTGAGTAAAGGCAGCAGCGGATCGTCGTGCGCAATATCTGTTGACAGGGCAGTCAGTGCCCTGTGCCCTTCCGGTTCGCTCAGCGGAATGATCCGCAGCATGGTGGAAGTGTCACCGCCGGTGATCAGGCTTTTTTCAGCTTCGGTAAAATATTGGGCCGACCCGTTGACGGAAGCCAGGAGTAATGATATGAGCAGGTAGTACAGTCGCATAGCTGTAAATTTATTGAAAATAAATTCGCCGGACTCATGGGGTTGAATTTACCTTCGGTGAAAAAGTTCAGCTATTCGCTTTCTGCAGGTTTTCCGGCCGGTGGGGCACCATAGCTGTCAACGTAATAAATATAAGCAATAAAATACCGGAACCTGGCGCAAGTGTTCGGCTTGCCGATCACTTGTGACGGAAAAATCAACCCTGATTGTATCAGGGCATGAATATACCCAACCCGGACGCAGTCCGGTAGAATTAAAAAGCAACAAGTCATCCTGCGGAAGACTTGCGCCAGCATGCGCCCCTGCGGGAGACATCGGCTGGGAATTCAAACATAATGAGTGGGGGAGGACATCTGTATTTTCATCCTCTGTTACATCTGTACCGGGCACAGTTGCTCCAGGGCCGCTTTTTCCAGCACCATTCGTTGTGCCTTTGCCTCGGTAGCCGATTTCCATTTTATCAACCGGATCTCGCCCGCTTCGATTTCTATCCCGGTAATGTCGCCGTCATTAAAGCAGCAACAGCCGGTGTTGTAGTAGATGGGCTTCAGGTGCAGGTAATCTTCCGATATATGGTTGTATTCCTGCCGGCGGAAGGCTATTTCTTCCTGCAAATTTGCAATGGCGGCTTCATCGTTTTGCTGCCGTGCCATCAGCAATTGCCTGTACAGTCTTTCCAGGTGAGTCATGGATTCAAAGACCGGTTGGTGGGTATGCCCTGTGATCAGCAGCAGGTCGGGGTGCAGCGCTGCCCAGTCATACATCAGCTGGTTGTGCTCTGTCTTTAGTATATCACTAAAGGCAGGGGTATTGATGCTGAGTGCCAGGTAAGACTGCAGCGGCGCCCAGATCTTGGCTACAAACCAGGCAGCGAATTTGTTGCCGTCACTTAATCCGTCTCCCTGGTGACCATGGGTTAAAAATATGTCAATGACTTTTTGGCCGGTATCGTATTCGAGGATCAGGCCTTCATAGGTTGAGATGTTTTTACCATAAAAATTTTCCAGTTGAAGGGGTGCAAAAGGGTCGTTCTTCCAGAAGATATCGTGGTTGCCGTATACCTTGATGAAAGCATCGCGGTCCACAAATTGTTTTTCCAGCCTGATAGATTTCTTGTTATGATATTTTACTGTAAAAAGATTGAACTTCCACAATTCTTCCACGTCGCCCAGCAGCACCAGGTGATACCCGTTGTCGTTGTAGTAATGCAGCGCATCCAGGTAGCTTTTTTCCGATACGGCAAAATCATCTGCCCTTTTTTTATTCCCTTTGTGCAGGTCGGAGAATATGATGAACTTTTCCGGAGAAGCTGCGTTGAGGGATATCACCGGTCCCTTTTTCCCGGGTTTGAATTTTATTCCGCTATAGAGCCGGGTCAGCGCATGATGGATCTTCTTTTTATCCGGTTTGGAGGAAATTTTATTTGCCAGTTTTAATACCGGTGCGGATAGTACTTTTTGTAAAAACCTGCGTATGCTCATCTTAAGGCAATGTACAAATTTGTGTCCATCCGGCAAAAGCCGTTCTATTACCTATTCGGTGTCATCCGCTGATTGCAGGCTTTCGGAGAGCCTGGAAATGGCGGTTATGTCATCCATTTCCCTGCGGATACCCTTCCGGATCTGCCGGATGAGAATGGCCGCGCCTACAGGATAGCTGATGCCGATCAGTACAGTTACCCAGGCGGGTACCTGCTGACTGAACTCGGGGAGCAGGCAGTAGAAAGCAAGGGTGTAAACGATCACGATGGTATAGGTGACAGACCCGTGAATGAACTTGCGAAATTCGTAGTAATCCAGGGTTTGCCGGGTGTTCTGCAGGGTGTGGGCATCCAGCTGAATGTGATGCCATTTCCGGATGCTGAATATTTCAATGACGATCCGCAGCACCAGCGAACCGATCATAATGATAACACCGGTTTTGCCCAGGGCGGTATGATAAGGATATAACTGCCACAGGAAAATGTAGATGACCAGGGCCGTGGCTGATAAAACGGCAATGTTGCCATACTGGAAAAAAATACTGCTTCTGCGTTTGGCTTTTGCCTTGTTTACAATAGCCCGGGCCGAAGCGGCAGGCGGTTCTGCCGGGGCTGCATTTCTCCACATCGATTTCAGATTGTCCAGTTCGTTATTCATGATGCATGATTTTTTTGAGCTTTGTTTTGATCCGGTGAATTTTGACCCGGAGATTTCCTTCGCTTATACCGGTGATTTTACATATTTCCGAATATTCCATTTCATCAAGAACCATTATTATGATCAACCTGTCCATTTCTTCCAGTTGTCCTATTGCCTGGTAAAGCTGGTTGTAAGGTTTACCGGTATTGCTTTCCGAGGGCAGTTCGGGCAGGGCTGCTATTTCGGTGTTGACCGGAAGCTTTTTCTTTCGCAGGTGCTGCAGGCAGGTATTCACGGTGATCCGGTAGAGCCAGGTCTTATAGCTGCTGTCTCCGCGATAATTAGGCAATGCATTCCATGTGTTGATGAATATTTCCTGCATTACATCCTGTGCCTGTATGGTATCGCCTTTCAGGAAACCGGTGCAAACCTGCAGCACCATTGCATGGTAGTTCCGGTAGATCGTTTCGAATATTTCCTTTTGATCCTTACTCATTTTCCTAAAAAGTCATTGAGTTCTGTATAAAACCACTCCGGTTGGTCAAACATAATAAAATGCCGGCTGGAGGGAGCTATTTTGATCTCTTTGTTTGCAACATTTGCATATTGCTTTTCGTAATTCTGCTTATACAGTTCCGCATTGGGCCAGGAAGCGCTCAAAACAACAACAGGGCAGGTTATTTTTTTCAGGTCTTCGCGCAGGTCCAGCTTCAGCAGGTCTATATAGCCATATACATAGGTTTCCCGGTCTGCACGCTGTGCCCATTCACTGATCAGTGCAGCTTTGGCCGTGTCTGTTGTCATATTGCGGGCCATCATGTCGGTAACATTTTTAAGCTGATCAGCGTTCATTTCCAGCATTTGTTTACTATACGGACTATCATATTGAAGTTGCTCCGCCGGTAGGCCGGGCATCATGATCTCCCGCATACAGGGCAACCCGTCTACTACCATCACTTTTGCACAGATATCCGGTAAGGTGGCTGCTATGTCAATTGCCAGGGTGCCACCCATGCTATGTCCTACCATGTAGATCCCGGACAGGTTTTCTTTTTTGATGTATTCTATCAGTCCGGCTTTGAGCGTATTGTACCAGGGCATGGCTATGGGTTCGGTACCATCAAACCCTGCATAAGTCACTCTATGTATCTCAAACCCTTCTTTCATCGCGTCGATAGATTCATTCCACACGCTGCCGGGGCAGGAAAAGCCGGGCAGGAATATGACGGGCTGACCTTTTCCTTTTTTCTCCACTGTAATAGCTTGTTGTGCAGTTGCAATGTAACTAACGGAGACAAATGCAAGTAGTAATAATAGCTGTTTCATATTCTTTTTTCTTCTTAGATGCAGCTTCAGGGAAATTGTTACAGAGGGTGCAATTTTTTTTCGGAGATTTTGGTTATATAAAAACAAAAGGGTTGTCGGCCATCCAACAACCCTTTCCTGTAATATGTTCCGGCTTATAATTCCCTGAAGCGTATATTCCTGTACTGGATCTTCATCGGGGGACCCACATGCACCTGCATACCCAGCAGCCCGGACAATTTCCGGTTAACGGTATCATCATCGGTAACCTCGGCTGTCAGGGCGCCATTGATATAATGTTTCAGGCTGTTTCCTTTGGCAACGATGCGGATCTCGTTCCAATCGTCATTTTTGATGAGGGCTTTGAGCGAGTCGCTGTCGCCGGTGGGTGTACCCTGTACGGAAGCGTTCCATACATTACGAACAGACTTACCGGTATCGGTTGCAGGCAACGTTACATGCTGTCCACGAAAAGCAATGATGGTCCGGCCCCTTTCTTCATAGTTTTGACCGGTATATGTATTTTGTCCGTCTATATCAGCCTGGTATCCTTTTAGTGCAAAGGGAACATCCGCCACCTGCTCGCTACGATAGTTGATGCCGCTGTTGCCGGATCCGGTAATATTATATTCTGCTATCAGCTCAAAATCTTTGGTTTCGCCACCCCGCCAGATGATAAATGAATTTGTTTTCAGCTCCTGTTCGGGTTTGATCTCCCCGATCAATATTCCTTCTTCTGCTCTCCAGAGGCTGGTATCACCTTCCCAGCCGGTAAGGGTAGTACCGTCAAAAATTTGCCTGAGCGCCTGTTCGGTAGTAGCGCTCTCCGCGTTATCTTTTTTCTCATCTGATCCTCCACCGCAACTGATCGCTGTTATGGCTATGGCCAGGACCAAAACAACCGGTAATGAACTCTTTTTTTGTAACATGTTTTACATTTTTAAAGTGAAATGCAACCTGCGCAGATGGAATGGCAGCAATGCAAATGATTTATGTTGTGCAAAGCAATGAAATTTATCAGACAACCCAATAATAAATTTGCTGAAATCTGCGCCCAATAAGCCTTTACGCAAAAAACAGCAATTAACCATCCTGTCGCTCCCTGCCTTAAAATGTCAGAGTTATTTGTTATTTTACACCCCTGCTTGTACATTGCTGAATATTCGGTAATGCCGGCTGAATCACACTATCCCTTGAGTAATTGGTTTTTCTAAATGATGCAGATTTTTTAACGATGCTTGATATAAAAGGAACAAATATTTTCGGAGCAGGAGAGTGGAAAAATAAGGTTTCGTATTATGCCCAGTTGGGCGGTATTGAAACCTCGGTGCTGGACAACGGGACGGAACGCGGCACCCGGATCGCGTGGGTGAATACCGGCACAGGATTGCGATACAAAATTGTAATAGACCGTGCGATGGATATCGGTGATGCCGTTTATAATGCTTTTAACCTGGCCTGGATCAACAGGACAGGGATCCGCCCGGCACAGCCATTCTCACATAAAGGTATAGACTGGCTGAAAACTTTTGGTGGCGGGTTACTTACCACCTGCGGACTGGCGCATACCGGAGGTCCGGAATCGGACGAATATGGTGAAAGAGGACTGCATGGCGAGATCAGCAATATTCCTGCCGAGATACTGAGCATTGTACAGCCGGATCCCGCATCGGGTAATATGCAAATGAGCATTACCGGTATCATCCGGGAGACCAGGATTTTCGGGCATAGCTTTGAATTGAAAAGAACCATTTCCGGTACCATCGGCGATCCCGCTATTTATATTAAGGATGAAATTGTAAACCGCGGCAATCAACCAGCCCCGCATATGATACTGTATCATTTCAATTTTGGCTGGCCGCTGGTGGAGGAAGGAACCGATATATTATGGAAGGGACAATGGACCCCGCGTAACGGACCGGAAAACGCCAAGATCTTCCAACCCGGTAATGCATTCCAAAAATGTCCTGCACCGCTGGCGGATCACAATGGAACGGGAGAGGAAGTGGCATTTGTGGACATTGACGCAGATGAGAAAGGAAACAGTCTTTGCGGTTTGTATAACAGCAGGCTTGATTTTGCCGTAACACTACAGTTCCCTAAAAAACAGTTGCCCTGGTTTATCAACTGGCAGCATTGGGGGCGAAACGAATACGTGACCGGCCTGGAGCCGGGTAATATACCGCCTATCGGGCAGGCGGAAGCCAGGCGGCGCGGCGAGCTGGAATTTATTGGCCCCGGTGCATCCAAAACCTACGATCTGCAGGTTAGAATAGTAACTGATACGGAATATATTCAATCACTTTTAAAAACACATACTGTTCATTAATTTAATCTTAATACAATGGAAAAATTGAGCTTAGCGCAAAAGGCTTTAGATCAGGGCAAGGGTATAGTAAGGCTTGCGCCCAACTGGGTACCCCGTTCATTTTGTGTGCCGGGCAGAAGGATCAAGCTGCATCCGGATGATTATTACGTGTTGGGAGGCGTTCGGGGAGGCATAGACGAAAGATGGTTGTCCTCTACCACACCAGCCAAAAACGGTCCGTTAACAGGTGTAAATGAAGGCTTGAGCCAGATCATAATAGAAGATGGCGGAAAAACGGAGCAGGTTTTGCTGCTGGATGCCGTGAACGAACTGAAAGGGCAACTGCTTGGCGACAGGATATGGAATGAATATAAGAGCTGGCCCATGTATTCAAAATTCTTTGATAATATGGGTCCTTTGCCGCACCACGTACATCACAACGATGAAAAAGCTGCGTTGGTGGGGCAATCCGGGAAGCCGGAAGCGTATTATTTTCCACCGCAACTGAATAATCACGGCGGTGATTTTCCCTATACCTTCATGGGAATAGCGCCGGGTGTTACCAAAGACCAGATAAAGGAATGCCTGATGAACTTTAGTAAGGGAGATAATAAGATCACCAATTATTCGCAGGCCTTCCGCCTGGAGCCGGGCACCGGTTGGGATGTTCCCCCGGGAGTGCTGCATGCACCGGGCAGCCTTTGCACATATGAGCCCCAGAAAGCTTCCGATGTATTTGCCATGTACCAGTCATTGGTAAACGAAGCTATTGTACCGGAAGAGCTGCTGTGGAAAGATACACCCGAAGATCGTGTCGGAGATTATGACGCATTGATAGAAGTGCTGGATTGGGAGTTGAACGTGGATCCGAATATTTTCCAGAATCGCTTTACCCCACCCGTACCGGTGTTGCCGCACGAGCAAACCAAACCACAGGGTTACTACGAAAACTGGATCACTTATAAATCGCATGATTTCAGCGCCAAGGAACTGACCGTATTGCCCGGTGCAACCGTTACTATTAAGGATGCTGCCTGCTATGGCATGATCGTCATGCAGGGGCGCGGTACATTCGGCGTTTGGGATATTGAAACGCCGGCACTGATCCGTTATGGTCAGCTTACCAACGATGAGTATTTTGTAAGCGAGCAGGCAGCAAAGGAAGGAGTGAAGATCGTAAACCAGTCTACCCACGATCCTATTGTTATACTGAAACATTTTGGTCCGCGCAACCCGGATCTGAAACTGTCATAAATTATATATCTTAAAATCTAAATAGTAACGATTATGTCACAAAACAATTATCCGAAGTTGCACAATGCCACCTGGCCGGGCGTAGTAGGAAAAGGTCCTGATTCTGAGCCGCCATTGCTGCTTGATACCATGCTGGAGTATACAGCGAAGGCAGAAGTAGATGGCGTTAAGTTTGATGGGGTGGATGTAGGATTGTTTGATCCTTCTATTGATCTGAGTGATCCGGACGGACCTAAAAAGCTGGCTGATAAAGTTGCCGCGCATAACCTCGTGATCGGGAGTCTTGTGGCGCCCATATGGGGCGGACCGGTGCTGGGTAGTGCGGATGACCGTAAAACTTTCCTGGAGGAAGTACGGAAAAGTTGTGCGTTTGCACAGAAGCTGAATGATATCGGTATCCGTAAATATGGTATTGTGCGTATAGACTCTGCCAGTAGTCCTGAAGCATATGCAAAAGACCCTGCCGGCAGTCAAAAGCTGATCGTGGAAACTTTTAAAGAAGCGGCAAAAATTGCAGCCGACAACGGGGAAAAGCTGGCCGCTGAAGGTGAGATTTGCTGGGCGGGCATGCATAGCTGGAGAACCATGCTGGATACGCTGGAAGCAGTGAATAGTCCCAACCTCGGATTCCAGGCCGATATGTCGCATACTTTTCTTTACCTGCTCGGGTACAATGCGCCGGAGCATCGCATTCTCCCGGAGAACTTCCAGTGGAGCGATCGCGCTGCCCTGGAAGAAGGGCTGAAAAAGCTGACCGCGGCGTTGCGACCCTGGACCATCGACTTCCATGTTGCCCAGAATGACGGTACAGTCCATGGAACCGGTTCGCATGATAAAACCGGTCGTCATTGCCTGGCAACTGATCCTAACGGCCGCCTGGACATTGTGAAAGATGCCGGCTGGTGGCTGCGGGATGAAAGTGGTAACCTCACTAAAAAATTCAATCACATCTGTTGGGATGGCTGTATGTTCCCCAATGAAGTGATGCACAAGCAGCAAACCTGGAACGATATCCTGGCTGTTATGATAAAGGTCAGGGATGCGCACGGATGGAACGCATAGGATAACAGATCAACATTAACAACCAAACATTAATTTATTGATATGTCAAATAAGAAACAACTGAGAATAGGGCTGGTGGGTACCGGTTTTATGGGACGCACGCACTCCAACGGGTACCGCAGGGTTCCCAACTTTTTTCCCGACCTGGAATATGCCCCTGTTTTAAAAGCGGTATGTAGCCGGAACAAGGAAAAAGTGCAGGCTTTCGCTGACCAGTGGGGCTATGAATCTATTGAAACAGACTGGAAAAAGCTGGTGGAAAGAGATGATATTGATGCTGTTGATATTTGTACACCCAACGACATGCATGCAGAGATAGCCATTGCCGCCGCCAAAGCAGGAAAGATGATCCTGTGCGAAAAGCCTTTGGCCCGCACACTCGGGGAAGCAAAAGGGATGGTAGATGCCGTGGAGGCAGCAAAGGTAAAAAACACCGTATGGTATAACTACCGCAGGCTGCCTGCGGTTACACTGGCCAAACAAATTATTGATAGCGGCAAGCTGGGAAAAATATTTCATTATCGCGCCAACTTTCTGCAGGACTGGACCATCAGCTCTGAAGTAAAGCAGGGTGGTGGAGACTGGCGTCTCGATGTGGAAGCGGCCGGATCCGGCGTAACCGGCGACCTGCTGGCGCACTGTATAGATACAGCCATGTGGCTGAATGGCGGCATCAAAGATGTATCGGCGGTAACGGAAACTTTTATTAAAGAAAGGTTTCATAACCTGACCGGTAAAGTGGAAAAAGTAGGGATAGACGATGCCTGTATCTTCCATTGTCATTTTGATAACGGTTCGCTCGGCTTGTTTGAGTCTACCCGTTATGCCCGTGGACACAAGGCATTATACACATTTGAGATCAACGGGGAGAAGGCCTCTATCCGCTGGGATCTGCACGATCTGAACCGGCTGGAATATTTCGATCACCGCGATGAGTCTATCGTGAGGGGCTGGCGCTCCATACATGTTACCGATGGCGATCAGCCCTACCTGGATAAATGGTGGGTACCCGGGCTGGGATTGGGATATGAGCATAGCTTTGTTCACCAGGTAGCAGATTTTCTGAAAGCCCTGCAGGACGGTACAGAATGTCATCCTAATTTCCGCGATGCATACGAAACGCAAAAAGTATGTGAAGCGGTGATTGAATCTGCCAACAGCAGAAGCTGGAAAGATACCGGGGTAGAATGGGTGGAGAAATAGCGCTTCCTTTTATAGCTTTTAATAACGGCTGTCCGGTAAAGGACAGCCGTTGTTCTTTTATGTCATCTCGAATGGAACGTAGTGTAATGAGAGATCTGCTGACCATGGAAGTCTTTCGTAAAGGCCACAGCGCACAGCTTCGACAGATTTCTCCTCACCTTCCTGCGTCAGGCTCGTCGAAATGACGTGTATTAATCACCGTCACCTCGATCCCGACCGAAGGTTGGGAGAGCGGTCTAACGACCATAGAAGTATCTCATACGGGGCGTCAGGTTCATCAAAATGCCCCGGAGTAGATATTTCCGCCAGGCATTCCCTACCCTCAGGCGGATATCCAAAAATTTACGGTAAACCGTAACAATAATAAGAAACGCAGTTTGTAAATTAGCCTTGAAAACACCATAAATGCTAAACCATGGAACATGAGCCGCTCATCCGACTATTAAAACAATACGAAAATATTACCCCGGAAGATGAGGGTAATATCAAAAGGCACTTCAGTTGCCGTTCTTTCAAAAAAGGCGAGGTCATTCTACCTGCCGGATTGCCCTGCAACAAGTTGATTTTTGTGAATAAAGGCCTGCTGCGGGCATTTTATGATGAAAACGGGCGACAGGTTACCCGCATGATCGCCTGGGAAAACAGGTTTTTAACCAATCTGGTCAGTTTTCAACATTTTTCTGAAAACATTGAGACATTTGAATGCATAGAAGATGCCGAAATTCTGCTTATCACCAGACACGATCTGGAAATGCTTTTGCGGGATTCTGTTTCTTTGCACAAGGTATACAGCCGCCTGCTGGAGGAGTACAGTGCTGTTAATTTGAACCGTCTCCACCTGCTGAGCATGGCAGATGTGCTATCTAAAATGCGGATTCTGAAAACAGACTATGCTCATTTGATTGGACGTGTGAATGACAATATCCTGGCTTCATTTCTGTTCATTTCACGGAGTGCATTTGCCAGGCATAAATCCGGGTTGTTCTTATAAGTATTTTTTTTGATAAAAATTGTACTCAGGCAGACAATTTTTTATTTTTATTCATTATAGCTTGCTACACGAATCTATCTGAGGATGTTTTATTGTATCCGGTAATTTATGAAACATCCAAAAATCTACCCACCCCTTCGAGACAGGATTGTCCGTTACTCCATGAATTGAAAACATAGTATTATCGTATCAGCAATATTCAGTAGCTACGAATTGCGGGGTATTTGCCTTGTTGACCCAAAGAAAAAGCAAGAAGGTAGTGGCGCTGATCCACTATGCGACAAATCAGCACCAGGATTATCGAAAGATATGAGGGAACAAATACTGTATGTCCTGCCCGGATGTACAACGGGCACAAGACGAGATCACTGACATCAAACTTTTTGATCATGAAAAAAATGGAGTTAGAACAAATGGAGGACCTTCAAGGTGGTATAAAGTGTGGAGTTATTGCTGCAGCCACTGTGGTTGGGACGGCAGCTACACTTGCCGCTCCTGGAGTTGGCTTAGGAATAGGGCTGGCTATTTGGGCGAGCGGAATGGCCAATATTGTTGCAGCCTGTCATCTTAAATAGTCCAATAATAGGCTGCTCGTGATTACAAGAACCGATGCAGCCTATTATTCTAAAAAAATATCATTAGGTTAAAGTGACTTTTGAATGGATATATCTTCCTACCTAATCCAACATCAGTATAAACAGCTTTTTAGAAGAACATCTACTTTTACCCAAAAGTTAGGGATCGTTCTATCTTTCATATTAACCTGTGTAATTGTATTTCAAATCGTTTTTACTTTTATAATTGTTAGTTCGGCTATTCAAAAAAACACCGGAAAGGCTTTTTCAGTATTATTATCTGAGTTCTTTATTTTTTACTATTTTATCGGGTTGGTTTTTCGTTTGTTATTGCAGCGTTTACCTTTAAAAAATCTTAAACCTTATTTTATTCTTAATGTTAAGAAAAGAATATTGGCGAAGTATTTTTATTTCATTAGTTGTTTAAACAGTAATAATTTATTTGCTTTATTATTCAATATACTTGCTACGTTACTAATATTATTTAGGGAAAAACCTTCCTTTAATATGGGTGTGTTCTTTTTCAATAACATTATACTCACGTTAATGCTAAGTGCTGTTGTGTCAATATATAGGCTCTTTCGTCTGCATTGGTTTGTTCTGTTGATAGTTTGGACAATTGTTCTTCTGTCTGTGATAATACTAATCGATAATCTTACGCTGGTTAGTGAAGTGTCTAAAAAAGTATTTTATATTACACATTCCCATTGGACCAATATTCTGTATCTGTTTATTGTAAACTTACTGATACAACAGATTTACTTCAATAAGATTTTAAAAAAAATGTATTTAGAGTAAATTCGGCAAAATGGACATTAAGTTTATTTCTAAATTAATAAAGTTGGAATTAAAATTTATATTCCGACATACCCGCACTAAGCAAGTGGCTTTATCGCTGTTAATTGCACAAGTAAGTATTTTGCCCCTAATAGTTGCTTATGATGGAGAATTTTCTCTAATAAGAGAACTTTCTACAGCCTCCATATTATCTTTATTTCCAGGGTTGTTTACTGTTGCATACGGCCAATATTATTTTGCATGGGACGCGAAATTGTTTAGCTTGCTTTGCATAAAAAAAATATCTTGGACAGATTATATCACTGCCAAGTTCTTGTTCTTAGCAGCATCCACATTTTCCTATGCTATAATCTCTATCTCTACATTAGTCTATTTTAATAGTAAGTTATTATTTCCATACATATATACAATATTATATAATGCAGGAGCATCATCGGTTGTTGTGCTAGGTTTTGCTTTATTTAATTTTCAAAAAATAAATGCTTCTGCGAAAGGTATTTTTTCGAATTACCAGGGGATGGGTAAAAATCAACAATTGATAAGCTTGGTTATAGTTATAATACCTCTCCTGCTGTGCTCCACCATTATATACACACAGAGCAATGAGATTTTTTATAGTACATTATGTATTATTGGTATATGTTCTCTAGCCTCTTCACTGTGGTGGTGTAAAAAAATAGCGTTGAAATTACAGGACAATAAATACAAATTATTAAAGGCTTTTAATAATTATTAATGATGGTACACATAAACAGGCTAATCAAAAAATACAATGAATCCACGGTTCTAAATATTAACGAATTAAAAATCTCAAAAGGTCAGGTTGTAGGTGTTGTAGGTAATAACGGGCAGGGAAAATCAACATTATTTAAGCTAATTTTGGATCTTATTTTACCCACCAATGGTTCGGTTTTAATTAATGGATTGAACGTAAAACAAAGTGATGATTGGAAAGCATATACAGGAGCATTTTTAGATCAGTCATTTCTAATAGATTTTCTAACACCTGAAGAGTATTTTGATTTTATAGCCCATTTAAACAAGATTCCTACAATTGAAATATCTAAAAGATTAAGCAGATTTTGTTTGTTTTTTAATAACGAGATATTGGGGACAAATAAATATATCAGCGATTTTTCTACTGGTAATCAAAGCAAAATCGGTATTGCAGCATCCTTTTTAGGTAACCCTTCTCTTGTAATCCTGGACGAACCTTTTGCTCATTTGGATCCTTTATCAGTCAGTTTTCTTAAAACGTTTATCAAAGAATATGCTATATCTCATCATGCTACATTTCTGATATCAAGTCATCAGCTAGACACTATCAGCTCCATTTCCGACAGAATAATTGTATTGGAAAAGGGGAAAATCCTAGGAGATATGATAAAAGACTCAATTAGTTTAACAGACTTATATAAAATGATTGGTACATAGCAGCTTATTCCTAAACGAATGTTTTTTTGAATAGATTGATAACAACCAGCTTAAGCTAATGAAAAATGTATGTAACAAAGGATTTAAAAGGGATTTATGATTTCAGGTTTTGGAATATGTTTTGTATAATAGTCCTGTTGTATATAATGCTTTGCTATTAGTGGTAATAGTCAGCATTATTTTCCTGATCTCATATTCAGTACAGACAGGTATTGCGGTTACCGTCATTATTCCCTTCGTATTTTTTAGTGTACCGCTACAATGCAACCATTGTAAACAGTCAGAAAGCCGTTATGGCAAATTATGCTCTTACCGAAGCTAAAAATATACGGTAAACCGTAACAAAATATTGAAAAAGAATATTTAGGTTTACATCAATAGTATCATCCCATCCGTATTTTGAAAGAGACCTGGTAATAGTAGAACAGTTGAAAGAGGTATGTTGTCTGCAAAGCCATACCGTTACCCTGAATGAGTTGCAGATAAATACTTTTTGCTACTGTAAGCAGGCGGTTGTTGTTTACATAGCTTTAAGTTACTAACTGAACGTTGTTAAGCAAAACGTATAAGATAATTCAGTAGCTGCGAATTGCGGGATATTAACCTTTTGACCCAAAGAAAAAACAAAATGGCGGTGGCGCTGATCCATTCCACAACACATCAGCAGCAGGATTGTCGAAAGATATGAGGGAATAAATACTGTATGCCCTGCCCGGATGTACAACGGGCTCAAGACGAGAATTATAAAAACTAAATTTTGTAAAATGAAAAATGCTTTCTTCACGCTACTCTTTCTTTTTGTAAGCGCTTTAACCTTCGCAAGCGCAGACACCAACATTAAAAAAGCGGAAACTACGCCTCTCGCTACTGTCGAAGATCAAAATCATAAATTTAATGCTATGAGGTCATCTGAAAATCTTGCAGACTGTACAATTACAGTTAAAAACAACAAAACAGGGGATAGCTACACTATCACTGTTCATGGCAAGAGTTGTTCAGAACTAGTTAAAGAAATAATGAAAAAATAAATGCAATAGTTATGAAGAAGAAAATGCTCGTCTTTGCAATAATAGGTTGCCTGGCTATTGGCAGAGCCGAACCTAAGAATGTAAAATCAAGCGAACCGTATAGGACCTGCTCCGGTGAATTCAAGATCAACGGAGATTCGTATACTATAACGCTCCACGATGTTAGTTGGTGGACTTGCGTTAAATTTAAAGTAGCAAGCTGGTTTAATTAGTCAATCTTCCACCAAGACCAGAAATCTGAATCTTGGTGGATTTTTAAAAATATGGAAAATGAAAAACAGTTTAAAGCAACTCGTAATTTTACTATTTATATGCTCAAATACTTATGCTCAAATTAGCTTTAAAGCTGAGTATAAATTGATTTTAGCTAAGAATGGCTATGCGCCTATTTATTATGATCTTATAAATTTAGATAATACTTCGATCTTTAAATTTGTTAAGAAGGAACTGCCGGAAAAAGTTGTTAATAATGAAGCGACTGGTGAAGTGACGCTCAATCCTGAAACCCCTGACAGTATTCAACCTTTAATTTTATCAGATCATAATATGAATGAGATCATATCAAGAGAATACATCAGCTTTGACGATGGAGAAACATATAAAAGGTTTAATGTTATTGAGTCGGCAGATGTAAAATGGACTTTAAGGAATGAAACCAAAAAAATAGATAAGCATACTTGTAAAATGGCTACGACATCTTTTAGAGGCAGAAACTATATAGCATGGTATTCAGAAGATATTCCTGTTCCTATAGGACCCTGGAAATTCCATGGCTTGCCAGGATTAATAATTGAAATTACCGATGCTACGAAAGAAGTCTCATTTTTATTGACAAATATAAAACATCCCTTCACGGGGAGTATAGAAGCAACGATAGACAACATGGGAGATCTCATATCCGCAAAAGATTTTTTTAAAATAAAAGAAAAAGCAAAGGCAGATTCCAGGGAAGCTTTTAAGAATAAAACGCTATCAAGACTCCCAAGAGGTGCAACTATAGAGCTAACCAAAGCCGGAAACAACGACATTGAAATAGAATATAGTGGAATATGAAGAAAAAGACTGGGTTAATCCTTGTTGTATTCTATTTTGTTTTGTACGTCGATTCCTTGGGGCAAAATATCATTTATGGAAAGGTATATAATTCCGAGAATTTAGCCCTTGAAAAAACAAGCGTAGTGTTACTGAATTCATCAGATTTCAATATAACAAGCTATACTTTTACTGATAAAGATGGCAGCTACAAACTGACATCTAATGATTCGGGCACTTTTATACTCAAGTTCAGTCACCTTGGCTATGAACAGAAAATAATTCCAATAGAATTGAAAACCAGGCAAGCAATATACAATATTGATGCTGAGATGAAAAAGACACCTACATATTTAGATGAAGTTATTATCCACGCAACACAACCTGTCTTACTAAAGGGAGATACAATTAGCTTGAAAACTAAGTACTTTACAGACGGCAGTGAGCAAACGGTTGAAGAACTACTTTCAAAAATACCGGGAATAAATGTAGATAGCAAAGGGGCGATAAAAGTTGGTAATCAGGAAATTGAGAAATTGATGATAGACGGTGATGATCTTCTCGAAAAAGGTTATAAAATCCTGTCCAAAAATATGCCCGCCTATCCAATTGAAGAAATTGAGATATTCAAAAGCTTTTCCAATAATCGATTGTTGAAAGGTATAGAGCATAGTGATAAAGTAGCTTTAAATTTAAAGCTGAATAACGAATCGAAACACATTTGGTTTGGAAACACTGAAGCTGCTATTGGAAATAAAAAATTTTACCAATTCAAGGGAAATTTAATGAACTTCGGAAAAAGAAACAAATATTACTTCTTTACAAATCTGAATAACATTGGCTTTGATGCGACAGGCGACATCGAGGACTTAATACATCCTTTCCAATTTGATCAAACTGCTGCTATTGGAGATGACCAAACTTTTAACCCTTTGATAAATCTAACTCCTGAGAATCTCAATCTTAAGAAAAGTAGAACAAAGTTTAATAATGCAAAACTAGCTTCTCTTAATACCGTCTTCAATATTACCGAAAAACTGAAACTAAAAGCAATTGGATTTTTTAATGGAGATAATATAGGATTCTATCGAAAAACAACTGATTTTGTCAATGCCAATAATGCTACCTTTACAAATACGGAAGATTATAGCCTTGAAAATCGAAGTCGCGTAGGTTTTGGCAAACTGGATATTTATTACAATATTTCTAAGAACCAAATGCTTGAATCTACAACAAGATACAACAATGGAAGTTTTAATGGAGGCTCAGATCTGATATTCAATAATAGTTCTATTATTGAAAACTTGAACCATCATAATACGCTGCTCGACCAAAAGGTCAATTATTCCAATAAAATTAATGACAGAAAAGTCTTTACCTTTACAGGTAGATTAATTAGCGAAAAATCGCCACAATATTATCAAATAAATCAATTTCTATTTCAGGATCTTTTTACAGAAACAGAGAATGCGAATAACGTAAAGCAGGATAACCGGGGTCAAATGCAATTTATCGGACTTAACGCACATCTGCTGGAACGCAAAAGAAAGGGACATCTATTAGAGTTACAAATTGGCAACGAGCTTCGGAAAGACAAATTATTTACCACATTTTCTTTATTTCAGGAAAAAAATCTCCTGGCTCGTCCGGATGAATATCAGAACCAGACAGTATATCAGGTAAACGATTTATACTTTAAAGCCAAATACCGCTATAGAATTAGCAACATGGGCCTTGCGCCATATATAAACTTTCACCAGCTTTTTAATCGTTTAGAGAGTCAACACAATACAATAACTCAAAACCCTTTTTTTGTCAACCCAGGTATAGATATAGATTGGAAAATAAATAGTAAGAATCATATTATGGGGTCTTATTCTCTTAATACCACAAATTCGACGGTACTCGATGTTTACGGAGGCTTTGTAATGACAGGCTTTCGTTCGTTTTCAAAAGGTACAGGTGAGTTTAACCAATTGTCAGCCTCCAACGTCTTATTAAATTATCAACTTGGAAACTGGAGCGATCGTTTTTTTGTAAATACTTACTTATTATATAGTAAAAATCATGACTTTTTGTCAACAAATTCCTTGGTGGAGCAAAACTTCATACTATCCGAAAAAATACTTATTAAAAACCGAGAGCTTTTGAGTATTAATTCACAAGTGGATTACCATATCAAACCCTTATCGTCTAATCTAAAACTGGACTTAGGTTATACAAAAAGTAATTTTAAGAATATAGTTAATAACTCTAAATTAAGAGAAGTCAATTCTTACAATTATAGTTATGGGTTGGAAATACGTTCAGGATTTAAGGGTGTTTTTAATTATCATTTTGGCACCAAATGGACAACAACCCTGATCAAAACTAATACCAGCAACCTGTTTACAAAGAATGTAAGTTTTCTCGATTTATCTTTTGTTCTCAACGAGAAATTTGACGTCCATCTACAAACCGAAAGGTATCATTTTAGCAACCGGCAAAACAGAATTGGATACAATTTTCTAGATACGAAGATAAGATATAAGTTTGTACCCAATAAACTGGTTTTTAGCATTATCGGAAAAAATTTGTTTAATACTGATAGATTCAAGGAGTTGTTAGTCACCGATATTGCAACTTCAACAATAGAGTACAGGCTTTTGCCATTCCATGTACTATTTAATATAGAATATAGATTTTGAGTAATTGAACTAAGGTTTTCTTTCCTGGCGAAGCACCCCATTTTTGCTGCGTCAGGTACGCTAATTTATCATTTCTTAGGTTTCAGGGCACCTCATTAAACAAGCTCTTTGCTAAGAATTCTTTCATTGTAACAATATCTACGATAGCTGGGAGAGTTTTTGAGTTTGTCATAAAGAGTGATTGCTTCTTTTTACAAAGAAGACCGTGTGGTCAGCCGGAAGGGAACGTAGATATGTTCTTTGCTGCCGCTGAGGATCAGCTCGGCGGCTTTTACGCCCATCTGGTAAAAATCGGTGGAGATGGTGGTTATCCCGTTCAGAATGATTTTCTTCAATGCTGTTTCATTGTAGGAGATGACCCCGATATTTTTTCCCACTTTGAATTTCATGGATATAAGGCGCTCTATAAGGGTTACCAGGTCGGCTTCCATCAGGTTGATGTATACTTCCCCCGAGTTAATGGGCTCGGTGGCTATATCGTGCACTACTTTATGCGTAAATGCGTACTCCTGGCAAAACCGGTTAAACCCCTTTAATATCTCTTTGGGGTAATAGCTTTTTTCGGGAAAAATAATTTTAAGGGTATGGTATTTGGCCAAAGGCTTGAGTGCCTGCTCCAGTGCCTGGTAAATATCTTTCTCAAAGTTTTCGTACACCCCGGCATATTCCCCGTCTACTTTCACCAGCCGTTTGTCCAGCAACACCAGCTTATGCTTGGGTATGGTGTTGATGATCTCATGCTCATGATCGGTTCCGTCAATAAAATGAGGAATAATAACATAGTGCGAATAATCTTCACTATTGGAATTACGGATCAGCTTTTTGAAGAATGAGTAATCGTTGTTGTAAATATAGAAATCTATAGCTGTATCTTCTCCCAGCGTTTCCACAAAAGCATCGTAAATGATCTTTTTGTGCGAGCTGAGCTTGTTGAACAGCAGCATCACGCGCCTGCTTTGCTTGATATCGTCATTTACAATATAATACCCCTTTCCCGGAACAGAACCCAGCACGCCCATCTTCTTCAGGTATTTGTACCCTTTTTCCGCAGTGTCTCTCGATATTTCCAGCTCAAAGCTCAGCTCGTTGATGGAGGGTACGAGGTCATCTTTCTTCAGGTTGCCCGCTTCTATGGCATCAAGGATGGAATGCGTAAGCTGTAAATACTTGGGTGTAGCCGAAAACTCATCTACCTGAACGTGCTCAAAAAAACGTTTAAATTTCATATCTGGATCACAGAGTGTACAAACAAGTTACGTTACGATGGGCCAATGTAACAAAAATACGGCAATGTTATGCCAAACCCGTTTGTTCAGCACAAATCACTTTATCTTTAATGTTTCAAGTGGGAATATATGATAGCAGCAGGTGAATATTATACATTAAAAGTATTAAGAATAGCAGAGCCGGGCGCCTACCTGGACGATGGGGCAGAGGGCATCCTGCTGCCCAACCGGTTCCTGGAACCCGGTGTAAAGGCGGGAGATATGGTCGGGGTGTTTGTATACCATGATTCGGAGGGGCGACCCGTAGCTACCACCGAGAAGCCTATCGGGAAGGTGGGTGATATTGTATGGCTGAAAGCCGTATCGGTTACCCACCAGGGCGCATTCCTGGACTGGGGGCTGATGAAAGACATTTTTGTTCCGAAGTCGCAGCAGCGAAACAAAATGTATGCCGGCGAAAAATACCTGGTAAAAATTTACCGGGATACCCAAACCGGACGGGTTGCCGCTACTGAAAAAATCGATAATTTTCTCAGTAATGATAAGCTTACCGTGAAAGAAATGGACGTAGTGGACCTGGTGGTTTACCGGAGCAGCGACATCGGGTATGTGGTGATCATCAACAACCGGCATACCGGTGTGATCCACTACAGTGAGGTGTTCAGGAAAATGCAGACCGGGGACCGTTTTAAAGGGTTTATTAAAACGATAACGGAAGACAATAAAATAGATGTGGTAGCCGGAGAGCCCGGATACAACAAAGTAAATACGGAAGCGGAAAAGATCCTGGAATTACTGCACGAACACGATGGCTATCTCCCCTATAACGATAAATCAAAGCCGGAAGATATCTACGATTTCTTTGGCATGAGCAAAAAGACATTTAAAATGACCACGGGAGGACTGTACAAACAAAAGAAAATAGCCTTTACTGAAACCGGCATCCGGTTGCTGCCGGAGCAGTAAAGGCAAAAAAGACTTATACAGTTTAGAAATTGAACCCGATGCGGAATGCCGCCAGGGAAGCGTTGGATTTTTCTTTCTTAAGAATGGTGCTTTCGTAACGCAAAGCCAGTTCCAGTTTACCAAGATCTACCCCGATCGTGGGCGCCCAGGTGAATCCACCGGTGGTATATTTTGAATTACGAAGATTTTCATAATCTACCTCTTCCTCAAGCGAAGCGGTGTAAAATGAGTAGATGGAATATCCACCCTCCGCCATCGCAAAAAACTTACCGGCGAAATTGTATTTGTATCCCAGTTTTAAAGGGATATTCGTTCCCAGTTTCACATCCTCGTCGATCTTTTTGGGGATCACGAGCGATCCGCCGGGTGTAAACGTTACATAACCCGGACCTGCTTTTACGGAAAACCGAAGGCTAAGTCCTACCTGGGAACCGAAACTCTGTTTCATGTCTTTGTCCCCTACAACAGGTCCGCCTTCAAAACCAAAGCCAAAGCTGAAAGGCTTATCGCTTTGCGCCTGTAATTGTTTAACAGATGTTATGGCCACAAATGCCAACACCATTGTCAGTATCTTTTTCATAAAAAGGATTTAGTTACAGTAATAACCTGTTTTTCCTTTTATTATTGTATTAATTCGCTGATAACTGCTTATTTAAGAAGGCGATACCCGAAGCAGGCTTCAAAGTTGACTGCGGTAAATTTGCCGCTGCGTATATTGTCTGAGCTCCTTACGAACAGGTTGGGCTGTGCGAAGGGAAGCATGGCGGTGTTCCCGTCGTTTCCCGGCAGCCGGTAAGCTACGTTATTATTGCTGGAGCCAAAGGCCAGGCTGATATCAAAAAGGAATCGTTTGTCTTTTCCAAACGCAGTCTGCATACCGGTTTTCCCCATGATAAACCATTCCCGGTTAATGGTGCGGTATGTTTGCCATACAGAATAGCCGCCCGAGGGAGTGTTCTGCCAGTGCCACTCAGAAATGGCGGTTCGTACATATTTGCCACCTCCCGCAATGGCTATATAGGGCCATACCCTGGACCTGCTGTTGATCAACCTGTTGCCCGCAATATAGTATCGAACCTCCTGCCGCAGCCTGCCACCGCTGGTCTTGTAGGAAGAACCTGTATAATTTCCATAAATATAATCTGCCGCCGTTCTAACGGAGAAGGATGGGTGAAAACGATATTCACCCCCGACCGAGGTAGAAATATCACTGTTCCACAGCGATAACGGTGTAAAGGAAACCGGCCAACTTCCCAGCAACGGCGGCTTTTCATTTTGGGCAACAAGCTGTTGCGACAGGAGGAAAAGGGCTACCGATACCAGGAACGTATACTTGTTGATCATTAATTCAGTATTTCAGACAGGAAAACAGGCGATGCAGGATTGCTGATATCATACAATACCATTCCGTTGAAAACCATGGTGATGAGCAGGTTGTCAATGGGTATGCAGTCCGAAAAATCATGTCCCGTTATGGTCTCCAGTATTTTTGGGTTTTCTGCGTTGCTTACATCCAATACCACCAGGTCCGCTCCATCGCATACATACAGGTGATGGCCGGACAGTCCCAGTCCCCGCGGGTTCGTCAGTTGCACCATAGATATTAAATCCGGAGATTTGGGGTCGGTTACATCATAGATTTGCAGCGTGTTGCTGCCACCGCCGCAATTGTTGCCGGTTCGTATGGTTACATATGCGTAGTGATCGTTGGCAACCACAGGATCGCAGGCGGTTACGTGAACGGCAGTTCCCTGGTACCTGGGATTGCCGGGGTCGGCAATGGAGATAATATGCATAGCGCTCATGGTGCCGATAAAAAGCTGATCCTCCCAGGGATAGATAGTTTCCACTTCACCCCCGAGACTCAGCATCAGTGAACCCCGTTCCGAAGGTTTTCCTGGGTTCTGCAGCCCGAATACATGCAGCGTATTGCCGTCCACCACATACAAATGTTCTTTGGCGATCGTAAACCGTGCCAGTGAGCCGCCGGTTCCTGTAGAAGGTCCGGGTTTATCGCTATCCTTACTGCAAGCCGCCAGTACCCCTATAAATAATACAACCAGTACAGATATATTTCTCATAATGATCAGTTCTTACATTTAGGCGAATAAATGGTTTTTCGTTCCCATCCTCTTACAATGCCTTTAGAGTGATCTACACATTCAAAATATCCGCCTGCCGGCGGCAATTCGTAGTCAACCAGGGAGAAGGCATTTTCTATCCTGCTCACCACCTCTATCTGGTACAGGTGGGTAATATCCAGCACCAGCAGGTCGTTGCCATTGTTGGTATACAAAAAGTTCTGCAGGATGCTTAGTTCCTGGGCGCCGGGTATGGAGATAAATCCTATCCGTTCCGGTAAGGCAGGGTTTTCGATGGAGATCACGTGTATGCCTTTACCGTTCTCTACCTGGTACAGGCGGGTGCCTTTGGTATAAATCTTACCGGCATTCTCAATGGAACGTGGTTCTTCAAAACCAACGGTAGCGGTAATGATCTTGGCTTCGTACAGCGGCACATAGCCGGTTACTTCGTCAGGGGGTTGTTGATCGTTACGGCATCCGGCAACAAAAAGCAGGATGGCCGCCAATAAAAGTGTTTTGGTCATAATACTGGGTTATGCAGATGAACTAACATAACAGTTATACTGCAAAAACCGTTGCATGGTTGGGGTAAAAGAATTTTTTACAATGGGATGACTTTATTTCAACTGTGCCAGTTTTTTTGCCAGCCTGTTGAGCTGCTTATCGGTCTGGTAGCCTTCCACCGTTTTCACCGGCTTGCCTTTATGATAGATGGTCAGTATGGGAATAGCTTCTACGTTCAGTTCCCTGGCCAGGGATTTGGCTTCGTCTATATTCAGCCGGTATACCAGCAACTGGCCTGCATATTTTTTTGAAAGGGTATGCAGTGCCGGCTCCATTTGCTTGCAGGGGCCACACCAGGGGGCATAAAAATCAACCAGTACTTTGGGGTTTTCCTGCAGGAGCTTATCGAAATCGGCCCGTGTGAAAGCATTTGCCTTTGCCTGGTTGCCCGCTACCAGGGGCAGATCGCTGCTTTCCCATAATAATATACCACCAGACAGCTCATACACTTCTTTGAACCCCATCTTTACCAGCGCTTCCACGGCTTTCGAGCTTCTGCCGCCAACCTTGCAATACACCATCACCGGCTGATCCTTATCAAGCCGCTGCAGTTGTTGCAAAAAATCTGCATCATAGGCGTTCATGTTCACAGCACCGTTTATATACCCTGTTTTGAACTCCTCCGGTGTCCTTACGTCTACCAACTGGCTCTTTTGGGTAGTATCCAGCATCCGTCTGAATGCTTCAGGTTGTAATTGAACAGCCTGCTGGCTGAACACATGCAATCCGCTGCAGGCCAGGAGGATCAGTAAGAGACATTTTGCACCCATATACTTCGATTTTATTTACCAACCGGCTGATTTCGTAAAATTATTGCTTTTAACGAACGCCAAAGCATTTTTTGTGTATTAAGTTTGCCGGTATGAACATACTGGAAAGCTTTAAGAAAGTAAAAACATTTGTATTTGATGTAGACGGCGTAATGACGGATGGCTCCGTGCTGGTGCAGGGTGGCAGGGAGTTCTTCAGAACCTTACACACCAAAGACGGGTATGCCCTGCAGTTAGCTGTAAAATCGGGATTCAATGTAGCTGTTATCACAGGAGGTTATATGCCGGCAGTGGTGGAACGGATGGCTTTTTTAGGTGTCACGCAGGTATACCAGTCGGTTAAAAATAAAACTGCCTGCTTTGAAGCCTATTGCCTTGAACATAATACAGATCCCGCCGAAACACTGTTTATGGGTGATGATATTCCCGATTACAAGGTGATGAAAATGGTAGGGTTGGCGGCCTGCCCGGCAGATGCTGTGCCGGAGATCCAGGAGATATCGCATTATATATCACCTGTAAACGGGGGCAGGGGTTGTGTGAGGGATGTGCTGGAAAAAGCGCTGAAGCTCAATGGCTGCTGGGAGGTGACTACAGGATTGGGCAGTATTTAGCATCATTCAGTCGTTTTGTATACCTTAGCTTTAACTATTTTTGAATATAAATAATTGACTTATGGCTGCACGTAGCGATCAGTTTGTTAGCCCGGACTATGTACTGTTGGATGAACTGTTTACAGAAGAGCAAAAGCTGATCAGGGAATCTGTGAGGGCTTATGTGAAAAAGGAGATATCACCGATCATAGAAGCATACGCTCAAAAGGCTGCTTTTCCCGAACATATTGTGAAGCAACTCGGAGATCTGGGCTGTTTTGGTCCCACCATCCCGGTGGAATATGGTGGTGGTGGACTGGATTATATCAGCTACGGGCTGATGATGCAGGAACTGGAGCGTGGCGACAGTGGTGTGCGGTCCACAGCTTCCGTACAGGGAAGCCTGGTCATGTTCCCGATCTATGCCTATGGCAGCGAGGAACAAAAGAAGAAATTCCTGCCCAGGCTGGGCAGCGGCGAATGGCTGGGCTGTTTCGGACTGACCGAACCGGATCACGGATCAAACCCTGCCGGCATGATCACCAACATCAAAGATGCGGGCGACCACGTTATACTGAATGGCGCTAAAATGTGGATCAGCAACGCTCCTTTTGCGCAGGTAGCGGTGGTATGGGCAAAAGATGAGAACGGGGATATAAGAGGCCTGATCGTAGAGCGGGGGATGGAAGGCTTTACCACACCCACTACGCATGACAAATGGAGCCTGAGGGCTTCCGCCACCGGGGAACTGGTATTCGACAATGTGAAAGTGCCGAAAGAAAATATCTTCCCGGAGATCAAAGGCTTGAAGGGACCGTTGGGCTGCCTGACCAAGGCCCGTTTCGGGATAGCCTGGGGCGCGGTGGGAGCTGCTATGGATTGTTATGATACAGCGCTGCGTTATTCGAAAGAGAGGGAGCAATTTGGCCGCCCGATCGGCGGATTCCAGTTGCAGCAAAAAAAGCTGGCTGAGATGATAACAGAAATTACAAAAGCGCAACTGCTCAATTGGAGGATAGGTGTGCTGATGAATGAGAACAGGGCAACGCCGCAGCAGGTGAGCATGGCTAAACGCAACGCCTGCTCCATAGCTACCGATATCTGCCGGGATGCCCGCCAGATGCTGGGCGGTATGGGCATTACGGGAGAATATTCCGTTATGCGGCATATGATGAACCTCGAAAGTGTCATCACCTACGAAGGTACACATGACATCCACCTGTTGATAACGGGAATGGATGTGACCGGATTCAATGCTTTTAAATAGATCACTCATCAAATAGTACCTGATTGAAAATATTTCTTCTTGGGTTTATGGGAACCGGCAAATCCTACTGGGGCCGGCGTTGGGCGGCGGAGCACGATCTGACTTTTTACGACCTGGATACCTGTATAGAAGAAGCCGCGGGGTTGACCATTCCGCAAATATTCAAACAACACGGGGAGGCTTATTTCCGCGAGAAAGAAAGGGAATTGCTTCATAGCTTTGCAGCCAGAGACGGATTTATTTTATCCACCGGTGGCGGTACTCCCTGCTTTTTTGACAATATCCGTTGGATGAACGGGCAGGGAAAAACCATTTACCTGGACACACCGGTTAGTGTGTTGAAAGAAAGATTAATAAGCGAAAAAGACCACCGTCCGTTGATCAGGGATCTTAAAGAGGATGAAATAGAGACTTTTATACATAATAAACTTGCCGAACGTTCCGTTTATTACAGACAAGCGGCAGTAATATTGGATACGGAATCCATCAGTGATACTACATTTGTAGAAATTAATTCAAACGATGTCTAAACGATTTGTCCGTTATGCGGCCATCCTGGGGGCGCTCAGCGTAATCCTTGGCGCCTTTGGAGCACACGGTCTTAAAAAATTGGTGTCGCCCGAAGCCGTTGCTACCTTTGAAACCGGTGTCAGGTATCAGTTCTATCACACTTTTGCCCTTTTGAGCCTGGGTTTTCTGTACCGGCGTATGCCCGGTAAATTGATGGAATGGTCTGCCAGGTTTTTTTTATCCGGTATTGTATTATTCAGCGGCTCGCTGTATGTACTTACTTTTTTAGAGGCTACCGATAAAGTAGGGTTAAAAGGGATTGGTGCCATTACTCCCCTGGGAGGACTTTGCTTTATTGCCGGGTGGATCTGCCTGTTCATGCAGTCAATGAAAAATGAAGAAGCCCTGCGACAGGCTAAAAAAGACAAGGACAGGGAACGGTCGTAATTACAGCTCTGCCTGTAATATCACATAGTTACCGGATCCGCTCTCCACCACCAGCCGTCCGTTGATCATATCCATCCTTTTCCGGACAATGTTCCTGGTGTTCTCGGGAATGGAATTCCCGGCCGCTTCCTCATACGCTATGCGGATGGTAAATGTAGTCGGTTCAACCATCAGTTGTATGGTTACTTTATCCGTCCGGGCGTTTCGCAGCATCATGGCTATTTCCTTATAAGAAAGAAAGATATTCCTGCGCATGATCCCCGGCATTTTTATGGCAGGCACCTGTTCCGGTGCTTCAATAGTATAGCTGATATTATTATTGTCAAAAAAATCATGTGTGAAGCTTTTAATATAGTCTATCAGGTTATCGAGCCAGTCGTGCGATACCTTCATGCTCCAGATGATCGCATTCATTTTTCCCAGGAGGTCATTGGCAGATACGGATATTTTTTCTATTTCAGGGAGCGCTTCCGGGTTGGTCCGCTGTTTTGCCAGTTCGCTCAGCAACCGGATGGCCGTCATACCTCCGCCCAACTCATCATGCATATCGGCTGAAATGCGGTTTCTTTCATCCTGGTGTGTTTTCATAACAGCCAGTTGCTTTTCATATTCAAGCTTCTCATCATTTTTTAAAGCGGCTTCTTCATTCTTTATGCGGTTAATGAGTTCCATCCTGTTCTTATAAGTTAATCCTAGGAGAAAGAAAGAAAACTCGCCGATAATGCCCAGCTCATAATAGAAAAGTGCATGCGAAAGCAAGGTGTTTTGCAAGCCGGGCGCCAGGGTAATGGTCATCGATATAAAGCCGAATATGATGACGCAGGCATTTCCCAGCACAATATAATTCATGAGTTTATTTCGCTGCTGTAATCCTACTATGATCAATACGACCCCTGCCGCAATGATGATATATTTTAATGCCATTTCTATCAACTCAAGCCCTCTCAGGTTGTTTGACAGGAAATATAACGCTGAGTATCCTGCAGCAGACAGGATGATCAAAAGCTCCATGACGCGGATAACCTTATGCAGGAGGAGATAACGGTCTTTGCTGATGGAAAGAAATTTTCTCAAAAATGCCATGTAAAAAACCAATCCGGTCAGCAGCAGCATAAAATCCAGGTATTCTTCAAAAAGAATATTGAACCGTGAAATAGAGAGGTATAATTGTGCTTTACAAAAAAGAATGGTGGCATTGGTCAGCGCGTACATGCTATAGTAAAGAAACTCTTTCTTATGGTTGAACAGGTAGTTGGAAAAGGAGAAAATGATCATCATGCATAAAATGCCGACCAGGATAAAAGTGAATATATTCAGCACTTCATTGCTGTTGCGGGAAGCATTGAAATGCAGGTGTAAAAAGGATGTATGCACCATTTCCGGCTGAAAAGTATTGACCTGTATTTTTACCGGCTGTAGCAGCAGGTAGTAAGTGGCAGAGTCCCCGGCGGTCATTTCTATGCGCCGGTAAGCAGCGGCATCGGCGGGGTCTTCGATCAGCGGGATCAATCCGGTACCCGTCTCCCTGAACAATTGAAAGGTCTTGAAATAATATCCCGGGTATAGATATGTCGCCTGAGTAACGTTGGACCGGTTGACCAGCCTGAGCTTCACATAAATATATTTGGAATTGATATTCTTACGGAGCTTGCCGGTAGCCGGAATAGCAGCTCCAATCGGTTCATAATCAAGCTTCGGGATATCATGGATGTCGTGCAGCAACTTGTTGCTCACCACTACCTGGTACTGGGCGGGCGATAGCAGGCAACTGTTTTGGACGGCGGCAATATTTATAATGCTGTCATTCCGGGATTGTGCATTGACAAAATAAAATGAAAGAACGATCGCAAGCGTTAGTAGTGCAAAGCGGCAGATGTCTGGTAGTTTTGTTAACAACATTCCAATATTTAGCTATAGGTAATCCGAACGCATGATCGTAAATGCGATCCCAACAAAAGCATGGTGCTAACACCTTATCTTTGCAGGTAATATACCGAATATTTTGCATGGCCAACACATTAAAAAAGAAAAAAAATAAACAGGAGGAAGCTCACCGTAAATTTTCTCCCGATAGGGAAGAAAAGGTGACGGTAAAAGAGTTGGTGAAAGATGAAAGAACATATAAGATCATCGGGAGTGTGCTGCTGTTGGTCGCCTTCTTTTTGTTTACAGCTTTTACATCCTATCTTTTCACCTGGCGCCAGGACCAGGATAAGGTTTTCTCAGGCGCGGGACGGGTGCTGTTTGAAGACGGTATTCAAATAGCCAACCTGCTTGGCAGGATCGGTGCCTGGGTATCGCATGTTTTTATCTACAAAGGATTTGGAGTGGCAGCTTACCTGTTCTGCCTGTTTTTTTTCATATTGGGCATCAACCTGCTTACCGGTAAAAAGATATTTTCCGTAAAACGGAATATACGGTATGTGATCGTTGGCCTGTTCTATTTCAGCACTGCTTTGGCTTTTGTAACTGCCGGCAGCGTGTTTGCCTGGGGCGGCGAGATCGGTAATATCTCCGGCGCCTGGCTGCACGGTTTGCTGGGAGGACTGGGCGCCGCCACCCTGCTGCTGGCCGCGGGCTTTGCCTATTTCATCTGGCGGTTCAACCCGCATTTCTCATTCGGTTGGCCGGGGCGTAAAAAAGCAATACCGGATGAGAGCGCAAAGGATATCCCTGTTGATAATTCATTTTCTGATGAAGCCAGGGCTTTTGTGGAAGATATACCTGATAAGAAACGGGGGGAAAACAAGCCGAAGCAAAGCAGTGGCGTAGTCGTGATCCAGCCTGAGCAGGAAGAAGCAAAAGCCGCCGACCTCGTGGCTGTCAGTAGCAAGATAAACAAAAAGAAAACCACCGACGCCGACCCGGAACTGCAGATAAAACCTTCGCATGATGAAGAAACAGAAGAGGAAGAAGAGACCCCGGAAGAGGCAATAGCAAGGGTGGAAAACCTTCCCCCCTATGACCCTGTGCTTGATCTGCGGGATTATCAATATCCTTCCATGGACCTTCTGGAAACACATGGCAGCGAAAAGATCGTCCTGGATTCGGATGAGCTGAAGGCGAACAAAGTGCAGATCGTTACCACGCTCAAAAATTATGATATTGAGATAAAAGAGATATTCGCAACGGTTGGTCCTACTGTTACCCTGTATGAGATCGTACCGGCCGCCGGCGTGCGCATATCAAGGATCAAGAACCTTGAAGACGACATTGCGTTGAGCCTGGCCGCCCTTGGTATCCGCATTATTGCGCCCATCCCCGGTAAGGGCACCATCGGTATTGAGGTGCCGAATGTAAAAAAGGCTATCGTCAGCATGAAAGGAATGCTTTCGGTTGACAAATTCCAGCAGAATAAATTTTCGCTTCCGATCGCACTGGGAAAAAAGATCGACAACGATCATTTTATTGTAGACCTGGCTACCATGCCGCACCTGCTGATGGCGGGTGCCACCGGACAGGGTAAATCGGTAGGCATTAATGCCATCCTGGTGTCGCTCCTGTATAAGAAGCATCCCTCGCAACTGAAGCTGGTGATGGTGGATCCCAAAAAAGTAGAGCTCAGCATATACAAGGTGATAGAGAAGCATTTCCTTGCCAAGCTGCCCGGCGAGGAAGAAGCCATTATCACCGATACTAAAAAAGTGGTGCACACGCTGAATGCACTGTGCATAGAAATGGATAACCGGTATGATCTGCTGAAGGAAGCCGGCTGCCGTAATATCCGTGAATACAACGAAAAATTTGCCGCCAGGAAGCTGAATCCCGAAAAAGGGCATCAGTTCCTGCCGTTCATAGTGTTGGTAATAGATGAATTTGCCGACCTGATCATGACAGCCGGAAAGGAAATAGAAATGCCCATCGGTCGTCTGGCACAGTTGGCCCGGGCAGTGGGTATTCACCTGATCATTGCCACCCAGCGCCCCTCCGTTAACATCATCACCGGTACCATCAAAGCTAATTTTCCTGCACGTATAGCCTTTAAGGTGTCGTCTAAAATAGACTCCAGGACCATCCTGGATACAGGTGGTGCCGAGCAACTGATCGGAAGAGGTGATATGCTGGTATCCTATAACGGGGAGGTGACCAGGGTGCAGTGCGCTTTTGTGGATACCCCCGAAGTTGAGGCGCTTGTAGACTTTATCGGAGAACAACGGGGCTACCCGCAGCCCTTTTACCTGCCGGAATATGTAGACGAAAAAGAGCTGGAAGGCCGGGATTTTGATTCCGGTAACCGGGACCCGCTTTTTGAAGATGCCGCCAGGCTGATCGTACAAAGCCAGATTGGCTCCACCTCGCTCCTCCAGCGTAAAATGAAGCTGGGATACAACCGTGCCGGGCGCCTGATGGACCAGTTGGAAGCCGCCGGCATTGTAGGCGCCAACCAGGGAAGCAAGGCCCGGGATGTGCTGTTTAAAACAGAAATGGAGCTGGAAGAGTTCCTGCAGGCTTTATAAAAACTTTAGGATGGGGCGTTAAACCATATGATGTGCGTTTCTGTCTTATTATCGTAAGTATACCTATTTTTGTAGCTACCGGAAAATGAAAAAAATGAAAAATATTTTAGTTTTAATTTTTGTATCTTCTTTATTTATAACAACTTATGCTCAAACGGGCGGGCAGGGAACCAGTGACCCCGAAGCAAAAAAATTGCTGGAATCCGTAACCGCCAAGTTTAAAAGCTACAGTACCGTAAAAGCCGGTTTTACCTTCCAGGTGGAAGACGCCAATGGTAAAGTGCAGGGAACAAAAACGGGTACCGCCTACCTGAAAGGCAACCAGTATAAAGTAGAGCTGACCGACCAGGAAATATTCTGCGATGGCAAAACCGTGTGGACCTATGATAAATCAAGCAATGAAGTGCAAATAAGCAAATTCGACGCTTCCGAAAACAGCTTTACCCCGCAAAAAGCATTTACGAATTTTTATGATAAGGACTTCCTGTACAAGCTGAATGACGAAAAGAAAGAGGGCGGTAAAACGGTGCAGGAGGTGGAACTTACACCCACGGATAAAACAAAAGCTTTCTTTAAAATACTGGCATACGTAGACAAAGTCACCAAAAACATTGTATCAACCAGGCTGTTTGAAAAAAACGGCAGCCGGTATGTGTACAATGTAACGAGCTTTACACCCAATGTTAAAATGGAGAACAGTATTTTTACTTTCGATGCCCAAAAATACCCCGGTGTGGAAGTAATAGACCTCCGGTAATATACTTTCTCAAAAGCATCTTCACCCCCGAATACCCCCAATGTATTCCCTACTGTGTCATGCCCAAGAACTGAACAGCCCCCCCTCGGTACCTCGGGGTGATAAATACGGAGGAGAGTGTGTCGTCTTGCCATACCAATGCAGTAGGGCATTTGTCCTTCCGGGGGCTGGCAGCGCCGACCCCGGAGGTGTAGAACGCTACATCAGTTCTTCGATCCGCATCAACTTATTCTGTTCTGCACTACCGTTTTCATAAAAAGCGGCATCCGGTGCGCCCGGGGTCGGCTGCGCCAGACCCCAGGTGGACGCAGAATATAACAGCCCTGCCAGCAACCGGGATATCCTGTTGTCATAGATCAATTTTGCATACACAGTTACCTGTCATACGTAACAAAATAGCCACCCGCCTGTTATATGGACAGGATAATGAGGAATCCCGGAAAATGATTCCTTCATCTTTTTGCTGATACACATACTATAACAAAATAATAGGCGTTCAAATAGAAATCGGATTCCTATGGTTCACACAAGTAATAAATCTGTAGTAGAGATACTGCTTAAAACCTGGATGATCTGTGAAGCAACCGTTAACCTGCAGGATTGCCTGCGGGAGGATTCCAGGGAAGTGTATCATCGGTTTAAAGCCTGCGCCGGCAGGTGCTTTGATATGGCGAGAGAACTGATGGAGAAAGGAAGCATGTGCCACGAGGAAAAAGTTGCCTGCCTGGTTGAATGTCAAACATGCCTGCAAATATGCAGACAGTATGAACATATTCCGGAAATCGCATTTTGCGGCTCCATTTGCGAAACCTGTTTATCGGTTTTTGGAAACTCCATATTTACAGCTCAGTTGAATTAGGAACCACCGGCTGGTTGTTCCATTCATCCTCTTCTTTATAGTCACCGGGGGTTCAAAAAGCGAGAACCACGAAGTCACAATGACATTAAGGGACACAATATATTGCTTTCTGACAGGAGCCTTCTCGTGCCCTGTGATTGTTTCTATATTTTGAACCATGACTTTAATTCTTTATTTTTAAATAAAGGTTATCACTTTAAAATCATTGAAGTCTAATGAAACAACTGCTCCTGGCTATCCTGGTTTGTGCTACCATCCCTGGTTTTGGTCAACAGTCCGCTACCGCAAATGATGGCGGCTATTCCTTTGAACATTACAATCCGACTTCCACCCTGGTGGTTCCGGAACATATTGTTTCAAAGGCAAAATTCCCATTTATAGATGTGCACAATCACCAGTGGAATCTTTCCCCTCAGGCTATTCCCGGTTTGCTGTCCGTTATGGACGGGATGAATATGGCCGTGATGGTAAATCTGAGTGGCGGCAACGGCAGTAAGCTGGAAACCATGACTTCCGACGTGAGGAATACGACGCCTAACCGGTTCATTGTTTTCGCCAATATAGACTTTAATGGTATTGGTACTACCAACTGGACGGCACAGGCTGTAAAGCAACTGGAAGCAGATGTGAAAAACGGGGCCAACGGGTTGAAGATCTTTAAGAATCTGGGTTTTTCTGTAAATGATAATAGTGGTAAAAGAGTGCCGGTAGATGATCCGCGCCTGGATCCCATCTGGAAGAAATGCGGAGAGCTGAAGATACCCGTATTGATCCATACGGCTGACCCGAAGCCATTCTGGGACCCCGCAGATGATAAGAATGAACGCTGGCTGGAATTGAAAACACATCCACGCCGTAAAAGAGGCGCCAGCGATCCTGTGCCCTGGGAAACCCTGATCAGGGAACAGCACAACATGTTCAAAAAGCATCCTGCTACCACATTCATAGCAGCCCATTTCGGATGGTACCCCAATGACCTGGGTAAACTGGGCAGCCTGCTGGACCAAATGCCCAATGTGATGGTTGAGTTTGGGGCCGTGATAGCCGAATTGGGGCGCCAGCCACGGGCAGCCAAAGCCTTTTTTGAAAAATACCAGGACCGAATACTGTTTGGCAAGGATAGCTGGGTGCCGGAAGAATACAATACTTATTTCAGGGTGCTGGAAACCGAGGACGAGTATTTTCCCTATCATAAGAAGTATCATGCCTTCTGGCGGATGTATGGAATGGGCCTGCCCGATGCCGTTCTGAAAAAGGTATATTATAAAAATGCCCTCAGAATTATTCCCAATATTGATAAAACCCTGTTCCCGGACTAGCAATTGCAAAATTCATGTTATCTTGCACGTCCTTAAAATGTTTGGAACTATATGGAATACAGCAAGATCATTTCGGTAACTGGATTACCCGGTTTGTATGAATTACTGAGCTCAAAAGGTGACGGAGCCATTGTACGCTCGCTGGAAGACAAGTCCTCCCGGTTTGTTTCCTCCCGCGTGCATAACTTTTCACACCTGGAAAGTATAGAGATCTATACGATAAGAGAAAACGTAAATCTTGCGGATGTATTTATTGCCATGCAGCAATCGGGCACCCCGCTGCCAGACAGCAAGAACAACAATGCTGTCAAAAGCTATTTCGAAAAAGTATATCCCGATATGGATTTCGAAAGAGTATATACCAGCGATATGAAGAAAATGGTAAAATGGCTGGATATACTGGTGAAAAATGATGTTGAGATAAAAGTGCCGGAGCCGGAAAGCGAAGTGGAAGCTGAAGTAGCCGAAGAAGTTCCGGCCGAAAAACCGGAAAAAGCCGAACCTAAATCAACGCCGGCAAAAAAAGAAGCTGCAGAAGCCCCGAAAAAGAAAGCGCCGGCAAAAAAGAAAGCGGATCCCGAAGACGTAGAGAAAACGCCTAAGAAAAAATCCGCTCCCAAAAAATCCGCCGATGCCGAAGCTCCCAAAAAGAAGGCACCGGCAAAAAAGAAAGCTAAGGAATAAACCTCTGTGATGACAAAGCCAACTGCCGATATCCAAAAGCAGGCAAGAAATTTTTTGCCCAAAGATTTCAAGGTGACCACCTGGCAGGAGCTGGAGCCCTGGTTCAAAAACCTGGAAGAAAGGGACATTTCCTCGAAGGCGGCGCTGGAACAGTGGCTGAAAGACAGCAGTGAACTGGAAGCCATGGTTTCCGAAGACGCCTGCCTGCGCCAGGTACGCATGACCTGCGATACAGAAAATGTTTCGCTTACCGAGGCGTTTAATTATTTCTACACCGATATACAGCCACAGATACAACCATACGCCGACAGGCTTAATAAAAAGCTGATCAATGCTTCGTCTCTGCATGAGCTGGATTCGGAAAAGTACTTCACTTACCTGCGTTCGGTAAAAACGAATATCGAGCTGTTCAGGGAGGAGAATATTCCTTTGCTGGCCGAGTTGAGCGTCATGCAGCAACAGTATGGGGCTATAGCAGCTAAAATGACGGTATCCGTAGACGGTAAGGAGTATACGCTGCAGCAGGCCTCGAAGTTTCTCGAAAACCCCGATCGGGCCGTACGGGAATCTGTATACCGTAAAATAAACGAGAGACGACTGGCGGATAAGCAGGCGCTGGACGATTTATTTACACAACTCATACATAAAAGGCACCAGGTAGCCCTGAATGCGGGCTTTGAAAATTACCGTGATTATGTTTTTGTTGAAAAAGGACGTTTTGACTATACCAAAGAAGACTGCTTCAGCTTTCACGAGGGTGTAAAACAATATGTGGTTCCGCTGGTTGACAGCATCTACGAAAAAAAGAAAAATAAGCTGGGGCTTGATGCACTCCGTCCCTGGGATACCGAAGCCGAACCCGCGGGCATACAGCCGCTGCGTCCTTTTACCGATGGGAAAGAGCTGCTGCAGAAAACCATCCGTTGCTTTCATCAGCTACATCCGTTTTTTGCAGATTGCCTGAGAAAAATGGACGAGTTGAAGCACCTGGACCTGGACAGCCGGAAAGGAAAGGCCCCGGGTGGCTATAATATGCCGCTGGCGGAAAGCGGGGCGCCTTTTATTTTTATGAATGCTGCCGGCCAGATGCAGGATGTAGTCACTATGGTACACGAGGGTGGACATGCTGTTCACTCCTTCCTGGCGCATCCGCTGGAGCTGAATGCCTTCAAAGAATATCCGATTGAAATGGCAGAAGTAGCCAGCATGGCGATGGAGCTGTTCAGTATGGGTCATTGGGACAGCTTTTTCGATAACCCGGAAGACCTGGTCAGAGCAAAAGAGCACCAGTTGGAACGGGTCATCACCGTTATGCCCTGGATCGCTACCATCGATAAATTTCAGCATTGGGTATACGAAAACCCGTTTCACTCCGTGGAGGAAAGGACAGCCCGGTGGTTCAGTATCCAGGATGAGTTCTCTTCTTCCGTAATTGATTTCAGCGGGCTGGACCACTACCGGGAAAAAAGCTGGCAAAGACAACTGCATCTGTTTGAGGTGCCGTTTTATTATATCGAATATGGTATCGCTCAGCTCGGTGCCATCGGCATGTGGAAACAGTATAAAGAAAACCGGGAAAAAGCTTTGGATAATTATATGAATGCATTAAGTTTGGGAGGAACCAGGACCTTACCCGAGTTATACCGGGCAGCCGGACTGCCTTTTGATTTTTCACCTACTTATATTAAACAACTGATGGTGTTTGTTCAGGCAGCAATGTCAACATAAACACCTGTAAAATAGCTACTAATCAGAGCCTTAACCAAAAGTCCCGCTGTTTCTACACCGGGGCTTTGCTTTTTAGTTGCTATATAATCTTATAGTAGATTTTTGCCGGTTGGAACGGAGTTGTTTATTTTGAGACGTCAAACTTCACACCCATGAAATGGTTACAACTTCATTTTTTCCTTTTTAGCTTCCTTCTTTGTTTGCAAGGTTTCGGGCAAAAGGTCCTTTTTGAATTCGGTGAAAGAAAGAATTTCGAAAAGCTGATCGGAGGGGATAACAGCAGCGAACCATTGAGGTGGATAGATGTAAATACCACGGATACTACCTGGTACAAAGATGGTGATAAATTAGTGGGTAAGGGCTGGCCGATCGGTGTGGTGCGATCAGAGAGGATGTACCAGAATTTCATTATGCATGTAGAATGGAGACATATGGAAAAGGGAGGCAATTCCGGCATATTTGTATGGTGTGATGCACAACCTGAAGACCATAACAGGCTGCCCAGCGGTGTGGAAGTACAGATGCTGGAGCTGGACTGGGTGAACCAGCATAAACGTAATGGCGAAACCCCACCGATAGCATATGTGCATGGGGAGCTTTTTGGCGCAGGCAAAGCCAAAACCATTCCCGATAATCCGCGGGGAGAAAGAAGTAAGTCCATTGAGAACAGGTGCCTGGGGGTAGGGCAGTGGAACCGGTACACCGTTGTTTGTGTGGACGGCACCATCAAGCTGTCTGTTAACGGAAAATATGTAAACGGCATCCGCCAGTCATCTCAACGAAAAGGGTATCTCTGCCTGGAAGCGGAAGGGGCCAGGATAGAATTCCGTAACCTGCAGGTAATAGAATTGGAAGAAGGGTATATTCTGCCGGAACACGTGGTGGAGGAACTGTAAAGAACATAAGCCGATGACGGGATATTATTAAAGCCGTCGGCGTATGCTTTTTTTCAGTGGCTTTTAGGTATCATAGTCAATTAATGTTTATATTTATCCTGCTGGCGAGTGTCCCCACCCGCCGTTATTGAGCAACCGATATCGTTGGGTTGGCGTCAGCACTATTACGTTAGATGTCATGACTGAATGCTGGCGCAAGTCTTCCGCAGGATGACTTGTTGCCTTTTAATTCTACCGGACTGCGTCCGGGTTGGAGATGCTTGTGCCCTGATACAATCAGGGTTTATTTTTCCGGCACAAGTGATCGGCAAGCCGAACATCTTGCGCCAGGTTTCGGAACAATTATCCGGAGATGATGCCCCATTTTGCATCGGACAAGTATGGCAGGCGTTATCAGTTCTGGAAAAGAGACCCTTTTTCAATTTCTTTAAGTTCTATTAAAATATTGGAACAAAAACTGGATTATATTCATAATAATCCGGTCGTTGAAAAATGATCGTTAGCCAAAACGCCTGAAGAATACAGATGGAGTAGTGCAAGGTTCTATCTGCAAAATATAGACGAGTTTTATTGCCTCTCTCACTATAACGAATAGTGATAGGTGTGCTGCACCATTGGAACAATATCGGTTGGTGCGGACCTACCCGAATGCGTCGTTCGGGCGGGCACCAGACCGATAGGATCTTCCTGCCGGGAGGCGTTCCCTTCCGCCAGGGGGCTCTTACTGGCGGAGTGTCCCCACCCGCCAGCATAAATATGATTGTCGGGATGCATTTTTTCTCAACGGCTTTAATGGTTACATAGTCAATTAATGTTTATATTACAAGATAATTCGGTGGTAAATATTAAAAATAGGGGTAATGACAAGAGCTGTTACCCTATACCTTTGATGTAAAAAGTAATTCAAAAATGTTCGGAAGAGTAAAGAATAAACCCGGAAAAAATACAGATAGTGAGGAGGCGGCGCCAGCTTTGGAAGAAAGACGGGAACCTGCCACGGTGATGCCCCGTAGTGTGTACCAGGTGGTGCTTACACATAGAAGCGCTGTAAGGGAGTTCACGTTTTTCCTGGCAAATTTCAAAATGCTGGGTGCTGATCTTTCGTCGATTGAGTTATTAAGCGGCAAAAAAAGCGAACTGGCGAAAAGTGAAGAGCAATTCAGGCGGCAGTTGAAACCGGAAGCCCTGAAGGCTTACCCGGCACTGGAAAGTCTTAATGCTTCGGCAATGAACGTGCTGAATGCTTTCAGTGCATTTACAAAAGGGTATATAGAAGAGTTTCAGCATCTTGACCGGGAGTTTAACCTCTCCGTACAGGATAAAACCGAGTACTGGATATCGGTTGTTACCCCGGTGTACCGGGAATACATGATGGGAAAATTATCTCATATTAATGAAGCTTACGATGCACTTGCCGGAATAGACAAATATATCGAGGGACTGGAGATAGATTTTTCACATTAGATCAGTTCCGGACCGGCTTGCCTCCCTTCAGTACACTCTGGATACGTTCCAGGGTTTTCTTTTCCCCGCACAGGCTTAAAAAAGCTTCCCGTTCCAGGTCCAGCAGGTATTGCTCGCTTACGTAAGTGGGCTCGCTGAGGTCGCCCCCGCACATTACATATGCCAGCTTTTTTGCCACCAGCATATCGTGATCCGTTGCATAGTGTGCACGCCACATACCGTTGATGCCGGCATACAAAGCGCCCAGTCCCAGGCGTCCCAGCACTTTCACATCGGTACGCGGTTTGGGGGTTACGTAACCGTTGTCATACATATCGATCACGCTTCTTTTGGCGGCAGCTATACGGCGATCCTGGTTCACGATCACTTCGTCCCGTCCTTTTCGCAAAATACCCAGGTCAAAAGCTTCATAGGCACTCGTAGATACAGCAGCTGTAGCAATGGTCCTGAATCGCTTATTGAGGGTATTGTTGTCGGGCTCATCGGCATGCAATTCATCAGCAGCGCGCAGGGCAAATTCTTTGGTGCCACCACCACCGGGGATCAGCCCCACACCCAGCTCCACCAGCCCTATATAGGATTCCGCTGCCGGCATTACCTTGTCGGCATGCAGACTCAGCTCACAAGCGCCGCCCAGGGTAAGAGCATGTGGTGCTACCACCACCGGCACGCTGGAAAAGCGGGCCCGGATCATAGCGTTCTGGAACTGGCGGATGGCCATGTCCAGTTCATCGTATTCCTGCTCTACTGCAAACATAAATATCATACCCACGTTGGCGCCTGCAGAAAAATTCTGTGCATCGTTTGCTATTACCACGCCCTTATATTTTTCTTCGGCCAGGCCGATCGCTTTGTGAATACCTTCCAGTACCTCGCCGCCGATCGTGCCCATTTTGGTATTCCACTCCAGCCCCAGCACATCATCTCCCAGGTGATACACATTGGCAGCGCTGTTTTTCCATACGGTTTGACCGGCAAAATTTTTCATTACGATGAAAGCATCCGCTGTCGCTTCATCTACAACCGACACATAGTGCCGGGTAGCCGGAGAATAGCACAGCTTCTTCCCGTTGTTGACGGTATAAAAGGTCGTATTACCGGCAGCGATCATTTCGTCTACCCATGGCGCTACGGTGTAGCCTGCTTCTTTTAAAGCTTTTGTTGTTTTTTCCACACCCAATACATCCCAGGTTTCAAAAGCGCCGATCTCCCATCCAAAGCCGGCTTTCATGGCATCGTCTATGCGGTAAGCTTCATCCGATATCTCGGGAATGCGATGTGATATATAGGAGAACAGTGCATAATGGAACTGCCGGTAAAATTCACCTGCCTTATCCTGTCCTGCCAGCAACATTTTGATGCGCTGTCTCAGGTCATCAATGGGCTTAGCTGTTTCTATAGTCGCAAATTTGGGTCTTGTCCGGGGCTCATATTCCATTGTGGAGAGATTCAGCACCAATATCTCAGACTTCCCCTCTTTTGTCTTGACCTTTTTGAAAAACCCCTGTCCGGTCTTATCTCCCAGCCATTTGTTTTCCACCAGCTTCTCTACCCATGCAGGAATGATAAAAGTATCTCTTGCTTCATCCTCCGGACAATTGTCATATACCCCTTTTGCCACTTTCACAAGGGTATCGATACCCACCACGTCTGCTGTCCGGAAGGTGGCTGATTTCGGGCGACCCAATATCGGCCCGGTTAATGCTTCCACCTCGTCAATGGTCAGTCCCAGCTTTTCTACCAGTTGAAAGATCGCTGCTATGCCATATACCCCTACCCGGTTGGCAATAAATGCAGGCGTGTCTTTACACAGCACCGTGGTTTTCCCAAGGTGCACATCGCCATAATGTAAAAGGAAGTCAATTACTTCCTTATCGGTGTATTGCGTCGGAATGATCTCCAGTAAGCGCAGGTAACGGGGCGGGTTGAAAAAATGCGTTCCGCAAAAATGCTTCTGAAAGTCTTCGCTTCTGCCCTCCGCCATCAGGTGGATGGGAATACCGGAGGTATTGGAAGTGACCAGCGTGCCGGGCTTACGGTATTGATCTACTTCTGCCAGTATAGCTTGTTTGATATCGAGCCGCTCCACCACCACTTCTATTATCCAGTCGCAGCCGGCTATATCTTTCATATTATCGGTGAAATTCCCGGTTTTTATTCTTTTCACTACATCGGGCGTATATACCGGCGAGGGGTTGGATTTAACCGCAGCAGTCAATGCTTCATTTACGATCCTGTTTTTTACGGCGGGATGATCCGGCGTTAACCCTTTTGCTTTTTCGGCATCCGTTAATTCCTTTGGTGCAATGTCGAGCAACAGTACCTGGCTACCGGTGCCTGCAAAATGGCAGGCAATACGGGAACCCATTACACCCGACCCCAATACGGCAACGTTTTTGATGATACGCTTCATAGTATATTTTAAAATGACCGTTAAAGCTGGAAAACAGGATAATAACCTGCTGTTCTTCAACTCTGTTTTGTTTTATAACTTATCCGGGCTGCAAGCAGGCAATCATCCTGGAGCTTTGCAGGTAAATTAGTTAGCTAAACAACTAATTTACCCGAAGGTAAGACAAAATCATTTGAGAAACCAGTGCTCGGGCGATTAAAAACTAATGTTAATTTCGGGTATGTTGCGAACAAATGCACTCTCTATATTTTCAGCCGGTGTGGATGCTGTAAAGCCATCCCGTTTTATGCCCCGGTTGCTGCATTACGATGAAAATAAGCTCCGCATAGGCAATCAAACGGTAGATATGGAAGCCGACCGCCGGGTAGTGGTCATAGCTGCCGGAAAAGCCGCTGCCGCCATGGCCCTGGAGACAGAAAAAATACTGGGAAACCGTATTAAAAGCGGGCTGGTGATAACCAAATATGCCCATGCGCTGCCGCTTCAATATTGTACCATCCTGGAAGCAGCACATCCGGTTCCTGATGAAAACAGTGTCAGGGCCGCGAAAGCCGTCACAGGATTGCTGCAAAATACAATGCCGGATGATATCGTGCTGCTGCTGATCAGCGGTGGTGCTTCTGCGCTGCTGGCAGATTATCCTCCCGGCAGTTCGCTGGAAGATCTCAGGAAAGTGTTTACCCTGTTGTTGCACAGTGGTGCTGCCATCGATGAAATGAACACCGTCAGGAAACATTTATCGCTGATAAAGGGCGGGCAACTGGTGCGCTATACATCATCCGGGATATTCACATTGATCCTCAGTGACGTACCCGGTGATGATCTGTCGGTAATAGCCAGTGGACTAACGGTGCCGGACAACAGCAGCTTTGAAGATACCCGGGCGATCGTGGATCGCTATCATTTAATGGAAAAACTGCCGGACAGCATCCGGCAATGGATAGAAAAGGGGCTGAGCCGGGAAATAGCCGATACACTGCGGCAGGGCGATCCTGATTTTAAAAAAGTACATAATATACTGGCGGGCACCAATGCGATGGCGCTGGAAGCGGCGGCGGCAAAGGCTCGGGAGCTTGGATATACAACGCATATACTTTCTTCCCCACTTCAAGGTGATGCAGCGGAACAATCCCGGTTTTTTGTATCAAAGCTGCACGAAAGTGCAGCCAATACCTGCCTGCTTTGGGGCGGGGAGACCACCGTGGTAGTAAAAGGTACGGGAAAAGGGGGACGTAACCAGCAATTTGCACTGGCGGCGGCAGATATGATGAATAAAAAGGCACTTAAAGATATAGTGGTCTTATCAGGCGGCACCGATGGTACAGACGGGCCTACCCATGCTGCCGGCGCCATAGCAGACGAGGAAGTGATCCGGCGGCAGCAGGCCGGTGAACTTGAAATTTCTTCGTTCCTGGAAAACAACGATGCGTTTCATTTTTTTGAGCAAACCGGCGGACTGATCATAACGGGCCCCACGCAAACCAATGTGATGGATATAGTAGTGGGATTGAAAAGTTAATACCAACGGATGCCTGATTTTCAGCTTCCTATGCCAGTATAGCCTTACGCGCTTTCCCAATAATATGATATATAACATTTTTGCATCGTCTTTAAAAGAATATATTTGCAGTTTAGAGTTTAAAATAATAGTAATTAAATAATTAGTACATGTGTGGTATTAATGGAATTGTAAGAAAATCAGAATCGCAGGATATAACAAGAGAGCAGATTGCGGAAATGAATAATAGTATTTTTCATCGCGGGCCTGATGACGATGGTTCTTTCGTTTCCACAGCTAATGGAAAAACCATAGGGTTGGGGATGAGGAGGCTTTCTATTATTGATCTTTCAACCGGAAAACAACCTATTTTTTCCCAGGACAGACAGAAGGTAATAGTATTTAATGGTGAAATTTATAATTACAAAAGCTTAAAAAAATCGCTAATAGAACAAAATCATGCGCAATTCTCTACTACTTCTGATACCGAAGTAGTGCTGCGCTTATACGAGCAATATGGAGTTGAGGCTTTTGAAAAACTGGATGGAATGTTCGGGTTTAGCATCTATGATATTTCAAAACAAAAAATTTACATAGCACGCGATAAATTTGGTGAAAAACCCCTTTATTATGTGAACAATCAGGAAACTCTGATGTGGTGCTCGGAATTAAAAGCAATCCAAAAAGTAAGCGGGGGCCGACGCCCTATATCTCCAATCGGTCTCAATCTCTTTTTTAAACTCACTTATATTCCTGCACCTTTCACTATTTATGAAGATATTTATAAATTAGAACCTGGGTGTTATCTTGAATACAATCTTAAAACTGATGAACTGTCTCTTCATAAATATGACCATACTGAACTCTACCCCAGAACATTGAATATTGGTTATGAAGACGCTGTAAAGCACATTGAAGAAATAGTATTTGAAAGCGTTCAATCAAGGTCAGTGTCTGACGTTCCGGTGGGCACTTTTTTATCCGGAGGTGTAGATTCGTCTATTGTCTCCTTATGCCTTTCAAAGGTATCAGAAAATCCTATTGATACTTTTTCGATTGGTTTTTCTGAGGAATCATATGATGAATCCGGTAAGGCCAGAACTGTAGCTAAACTCATAAACAGTAATCACCATGAGTTTATCATAGATCAAAATGATTTGTTTGATGATGTAAGTAAGGTAGTGCTCAATTTTGATGAGCCCTTTGCAGATTCATCATGCTTACCCTCTTACGTTGTTGCAAGCAAAGCAAAAAAAGATGTAAAGGTTGTGTTAACAGGTGATGGAGGAGATGAAGTATTTGCAGGATATAATAAATATTATATGGCTGACTTCAATAAAAAATATACATCACTTGTTCCGGAATTTATTAATAATGGCTTACTTAAAGTAGCAGATGGTTTATTAGCTACTAAAAAAGATAAAAGAGGATTAAAATTCAAAATCAGGAAATTTATAAATGCTGTTGAGTATGACAGCACTTATTACTGGAATATAATTTCAATGGGGTTTCCCAGAAAAACATTGGAAAATGTTTTTTTAGATGAGTGGGTAAGCGATGATGTTTTTTCTTATTACCAAAAGAGATGTGGCTTTGAAGGTCCTGAAAATATTACACAAATGAGAAATGTAGACCGGATGGTTAGCCTTGAGGGAGACATGCTAACCAAGGTAGACAGATCCAGTATGCTTGCTTCGTTGGAATGCAGGGCGCCATTCCTTAATCCTGCTATTTGGAATTTTACAAGCAGTCTGCCTGAGAAGTTTCTTTTAAACAAGAGAAACAAAAAGAAGATACTCAAAGATGCATTCAGTAAATATTTTCCGGAAGGATTTCTCGATATAAAAAAGCAAGGCTTTGGAGTTCCTGTAGGCAACTGGCTGAGAGATTCATTAAAAAGTGAATTACTCCAGTATACTGACCGGGATTTCATACATAGTCAGAAAATTTTCAACTACGATTATATTAAAAAGCTTGTTGATAATCATATTTCACAAAAAGCAGATAACACTTTTAGAGTATGGACATACTTTTGTTTTCAAAAATGGTATAAAAATAACTTTTAGGATGTCATAAAGTCATTAAGACTTTTTTACGGCTTCGTTATTGTCTTACGGTAGCAGGCATTGTATGTTTTCCTTTTCAATGCTGTTAATATTTGCAAAGAGGTGAGTGAGCCATTTTTCAGGATTGATGGTACACGCTTTCAACTTATGTCTGAAAAATAATCAGGCAATTTCGGCTGGAATATCCCAATATGCGATTTGGGCTGGTATTCTGAAGTGAGGCCTTTAGGACACCCGGCAAAAGACCAGCCAATCGATAACTGGACCACCAACAGGATGGCATTATATGTAGCGGCCCAGTCGCTTTGGGACACCGATGTCCGTTTTTCCGACTTATTATCAGATTGGGCAGCGGTAATCTATGGCCCGGCTGCACCGGCAATGGTCAATTATCATAATCTTTTGGAAAAAGCATGGCAGAAGGCGCCTAATACCACCTATTTTTTGCGACCGGCTAAAAAGTTTGCACAAAGCTTTGTTGCTGCTGATTGGGTTTGCCGAGCGAAAGCATACCTGGAAGAAGCCCAAAAAGCAGCGTCCGGTATACCGGAAAATAAAAAAAGAAGCCGCGTATATGAGCAAATTCTCCTGGAGGAAAAGATGCTGAACAATTGGATTGAATTTAATCCCGTAAAATGTAAATAAGTAGAAGATACCTGTGTAGGCATAGACAGGTATCCGGTCTGAAATGAATGATATAGCCGAAGCGCTCAATAAAAGAAAGGATGTTTCCGGTATTACTATCGATAACCCGGATAGGTCCGGGCTTACCCCGGAGCAGACAGCATTTTTGCTGTTGTTCCGGCCGCAGCAGCACCTGGTAGTATATGGTACGCTGGCGCCCGGGCGATCGAATCATCATATCGTTGCGCATATAAAGGGAGAATGGCGCCCTGCCATTATAAAAGGGAAAGTGGAGTTCCGGGATACGGGGCCTACGAAAGGATACCCGGCGTTTTCTCATATCGTATCCGGGCCGGCTGCAACAATCGAATCTTTTGTTTTTTCTTCCAGCGAATTGGTAAACTATTGGCCGATGCTTGATGCGTTTGAAGGAGAAGGATATCGTCGTGTGCTGACCAGGTATGAGCTAAAAGACGGCGGTTTCGGGTATGGTTATATCTATGCTTTGCATGAAGAATGACTGTTCCCTCCGGAAACTGCCGATAACAACCTGCCATAAATATCTTACTTTTGCCGCTGTTATGGGTTCCGGCATATGACCGGATGAAAAGGGAATCCGGTGAAAACCCGGAGCTGTCCCGCAGCTGTAAGAAGTTTCCTACGGGAAACGGTCTGCGCTTCTGCCACTGCTTCTGCATTTTTGCCAAGCGGGAAGGCCACAGACCGGACTTCGAGCCAGAAGACCTGCCTGTAGCATCATTATTTACGGCTTTCGAGGAAAGGCCGGGAATAAAGCAAACCGCATTGTACGATATGATTTTTGTTGGGGCGCCATTTTTAACGGATTCTTTTATATTGTTACCCGTTATATGAAAAAGATCATTTTTCATATAACGATGGCCGTGATGTGTAGCATTTTCGGCGCTATAGTCTATGCTCAGGACAGTACCGACCTGCTCCGGAACATTATAATAGAAGGTGTAAAGAAAAGAAATGTATTTGTAAATGTGACCCCCACGCAGTTGCTGGACAAGAAGGTGCTTGACTATCTGAATGCCCCCACCGTAGGGGATGCCGCCCGTTTTTTTTCGGGCGTACAGGTGAAAGATTATGGTGGGGCAGGTGGGTTAAAAACAGTATCCGTCAGGAGCCTCGGAACCAGCCAGACAGGTATACTGTATGATGGCATACCTGTGTCCGATGTGCAATCCGGACAAACAGATCTCAGCCGTTTTTCCACCGGCAACCTTTACAGTATGGAGCTTTACAATCCCCACCCCCCTGTGCTGCTGTTGCCGGCGCGGGCATTTGCCGCAGCTTCCGTGCTGGCGGTGTACACACCGGGCTTTCATCCCGCGATCACGGCTCAAAATAACTGGCGGGCGGGTATACGTAACGGTTCATTCGGATACTGGCAGGCTTTTGCATCAGCCAACCGGCTATTGCACAAACAAACCACCATCAGCCTGGCTGCGGAAGCAATGACCTCTAGAGGAGACTATCCCTTCACCATTCACAACGGCAACCTTTCAGAAAAAACCCGGAGACACAACAGCGCTGTCCGTTCCATGCAGGGTGAAGTGAATATATCGAAAACCTTCAGGGATAGCGCCACGCTGCAGGTGAAGGGCTGGGGCTTCCAATCTGTGCGCGGGCTGCCGGGTGCCGTAACATTTTTCAACGACCGGGCAGTTCAGTCACTTTTCAATAACGACTATTTTGCGCAAGCGCGCTACCGGCGCCGGATATTTCAGCAAACCCTGATACTTGTTTCGGGAAAGTTCAATCATAGCTATACCCACTACCGCGACCCGGACTTCCTGAACAATGCCGGCGGTTTGGATGACCGGTACAAACAAAATGAAGCATTTATAAGTGTAGCCGCAAGCCACACTATTACAAAGGGCTTGTCGGCGGCCCTGGCGGCGGATGCTGCTTATACCACGCTCAGAACAGAGAAATTCAGCAATACACCTTCGAGAACGGGCTTATGGGTAAACGGCGCGCTGTCCTATTCAGATTCCATGTGGCAGGTACAGGGTTCGCTGCTTGCGTCCTCCTTTTCGGATAAAACTTCAGGAGGCAACCAGATTTCTCATACAAAGCTTACACCCGCTTTTGCACTAAGCCGGAAGATCACCAAAGAAATTCCCCTGCTGATCCGCCTGTTTCATAAACAGGTCTACCGCATGCCCACCTTCAACGACCTCTATTACAATTTTATTGGTAACAGCGGACTTCGCCCGGAACTTGCCCGTCAGTACAACATGGGGTTCACTTATTCTATAAAACCGGACGGTCCCGGCCGTTTCAATATAAGTGTTGATGGTTACGTGAACCGTATTTCAGATAAAATTGTAGCAGTGCCCTCCCAAAATCTTTTTTCATGGACCATGCTGAACCTGGGAAAAGTGGATATTAAAGGGGTGGACGTTGCAGCCGAAGCAAATGGTCATATCACCGGTCAATTTACCTGGACAGGGCGCTTGTCTTATACCTGGCAGCAGGCAAGGGATATCACCGATGCTGCCAGCAGCAGCTACAAAGACCGGATACCTTACGCGCCGGATCATTCGGGATCTGCTATTGCATCCTTCGGTTTTCAGCAATGGACAGCGGGGTACAGCATGCTGTTTTCCGGCGCCCGGTACACATTGGGGGAAAACAATCCTTTTAACCGGCTCAACGGCTGGAACGTTCATGATCTCTTCGTGATGAAAAATTTTACCCTCAGGCAGATTTCGTGCACGCTGAAAGCGGAGCTCAACAATGTTACCGGCCGGCAATATGATATTATCCGGTATTATCCTATGCCGGGAAGAACTTATAAGATCAGTATTATCATACATCAATAATAATTATAAAAAATGAAAACAAGATTCCTTATTATCGCTGCTTTATTGCTGACATTTATCAGCGCATGTAAAAAAAATGACGCTCCCCCCATAGAGATACCCGAAATAACAACCGGGGTATATGTGCTGAATGAAGGTAATTTCAATGCCAACAATACAACGCTCACCTATTACAGTTTTGAGACCAATACACCGGTAACAGATTTCTACCAGCAGGCCAACGGCAGCGGACTGGGCGACACCGGCAATGATATTCTTTTGTATGGTGGAAAAATTTACATTGTGATGAATGTATCGAGCTATGTGGAAGTGGCCGATGCCCTGACAGCAACAAGTGTCAAAAAGATCGCATTTGAGCAGACCGGTGGTACTAAACGGCAGCCGAGATATGCCGTGGGATATAAAAACAAGGTGCTGGTTTCTTCCTACGATGGTACCGTGGCGGTGATCGATACCGCCAGCCTGAATGTGGAAAAATGGATAGAAGTGGGCACCAACCCGGAAGGACTGGTTGTATCGGGCGATCGCCTGTATGTAGCTAATTCAGGCGGTCTTAGCCTGGAGATGGACTCCACTTTGTCGGTGGTAGACCTGACCAGCTTTGAGGAACTGCAAAAAATAACCGTCGGTATTAACCCGGGCGCCGTTACTGCCGACAATAGCGGGAATATATATGTAGCCTGTACCGGCAACTATGCTGATATAGGACCCAAACTGGTAAAAGTAAGCGCCGCGAGTAATACCGTGATCGCTTCCACCGATACCGCGGCCGGTAAAATCAAGTTTTACGATGGATTGTTATACACTACCGGTGGCTACCTGGGTTCCCCGAATGTGCGGGCACTCAATACCAGTGATTTTTCGCAGGTAAGCGCCAATTTTGTGACAGACGGCACCGGTATCGTAACGCCTTACGGATTCAATATCGATGAAGAAAACGGGGATGTGTACATAACGGACGCAAAAAATTATACCTCCTCCGGGGAAGTCTTTTGCTTTGATAAAACGGGCAAAAAGAAATTTTCATTCTCTGTTTCCCCGGGGGTTGCCCCTAATAGCGTTGCATTTATCAGGCAGTGATACCTAGTTAACGGCAACAAATTACCGGATTCCATCGTTATAGGAACATGTCGAAAATCTATCCTATAACTTGAATGATGGTGATGTTACATGTAAAAAGTTACATCTGCTTTTTTGCTGCAGTTTTATTATTTCAATCTTGCCAAAAAGAAAATGCCTCTCAGGGAACGCATGATGGAAAAGTATTTGTAGGCGGTGTTGACGGCGGCATGGCTACCTATTGGATTGATAAGAAAAGGGTTACCTTACCGGGTTCTTATCTTGTTTCACAGATTATGGGTATAGTGGTAGAGGGCAACAATATACATAAAAGTGGTGAGGTAATAGCAAGGGAACCCAATAGTGTAGATAAGTCGAGGGGCGCGTATTGGAAAAATGATGTATTCGAGATGTTACAAGGAGACTCTGTCGGTATCGAAAAGCTCCGGGTTATAAATCAGGACGTATATATTTGTGGCTACACCATTGTAAACGGGATTAGGGTTGCCACGTACTGGAAGAACGGAACTCCGGTGTTCCTTGAGACAGAACCCTCCCGGATATCCGGAGCCAGGGATATTTGCATAGAGGGTGAAAATGTGTATGTTGTAGGTTGGCAATCTAATTCCATAGGGAACGCTAATGCTGTGATATGGATCAATGGAATCACGCACAAACTTGATGAAAGAGCAAACTCTACATTTGCAATTGGTGTTATTTCAGCCAACGGTAATGTACATATATCCGGAACTAGCGGCGAAGATGGCGGAAGAGCGATTTATTGGAAAAACGGTGAGATGCAGTATCTCAGTCAAAAAGAAAGTGAGGCAGGCGACATTACAATGGATGGAGCAGATGTATTCATTTCAGGAAAAGTCAGAGAAGGAAGTGAGGGCTATAAAATAACCTATTGGAAAAATGGAGTTGAATATAGTTTTGGAGAAGCCAGCTTTCGCAACTATGCAAGTTCTATTTTTATCAATGATGGCGACATTTATATTGCCGGAGCTTACGATGTCAATGGGAAAATGGCTGCGGCCTATTGGAAGAACGGATCCATAGAGATACTGCCTAGTCAATCCGATAGAGCCATAGGGTACTCAATTTTTGTCAGGTAACATAAAAAAGCAACCATCAGGAATAATATTAAAGCCCGAACGAAAAGTCGGGTTTTTGTTGCTGGCATAGACCTGTGAGATTAAGTAAAGGATTCCGAAGCATAAACCTAAGCTCGTAATCTCACAGGTTTCTAAAACGGAAAACGATATTTATGTGTAGCTTTATCCCGGTCATTGCTTTTTCTCTTTAACCGGCATAAAAATCAACAGGTATGCACCGGAGATCGTTTCTTTTAAGCACGGCGGCCATGCTGATGGCACCTGGCTTTATATATAAGCCTGATGATTATATTATGACGGTCAATGGTGCGGTGGATGCAAACAAAGCAGGGTTCACTTTGGCACATGAACATGTGTTGGTAGATTTTATCGGAGCGAATGCGGTAAGTCCGGAGCGATACGATCGAAAGGAAGTGTTCGATAAAGTGCTGCCTTATCTGAAGCAGGTCTCGGCACTGGGTTGTAAAACAATGGTCGAATGTACGCCTGCCTACCTCGGCAGGGATGCGGTATTGCTTAAAGAGTTGTCATATGCCAGCGGGCTGCACCTGGTTACGAATACAGGGTATTACGGTGCTGCCGGAGAAAAGTTCATTCCAAAGCATGTATATACGCTTTCACCGGCGCAACTGGCAGATATATGGATCGAAGAATGGAGATCGGGCATAGACGGCTCCGGGATCAGGCCGGGGTTTATTAAAACAGGCGTTGACAGTGCCCCCTTAAGTGTTATGCAGGAAAAACTGATGGAAGCAGCCTGCCTGACCCATCTCGCAACAGGCTTAACAATTGCTGTCCACACAGGAAACGGAGCGGCCGCTTTAGAAGAATCAATGATCATTAAAAGATACCGGGTCAGGCCCGATGCCTGGGTATGGGTACATGCGCAAAATGAAAAGGACCTGGACATCCATATCCGCCTGGCTAAAGCAGGGGCATGGATCTCTTTTGACGGACTGAACGACAATAACACTCCAGCGTATATTCATTTTCTTAAGACAATGAAACAGGAAAAATGCCTGCATCGCACCCTTATCTCGCATGACGCAGGCTGGTATCATGTTGGTGAAAAGGATGGCGGATCATATCGTCCGCATACCACTGTGTTCTCATCTTTTATCCCTCTTCTGCTGGAAAATGGTTTCACACAGCAGGATATAGATCAGGTTTTTATTACCAATCCGTTCAGGACTTTAGCTGTGAAAATCAGAAAGCAGTAACTGTCACTACTAAATACGGTTGCTGCAAACGGCTTCTACCGGATTTCCGGTAGAAAAATATACTGCCAAGCCATGATTGTCCTGTTTTCCGGCGCCGGGTAATTTTACAATATGAATCCGGTAATTACTATAGGATATACGAAAAGCGGAAAAGCAGTAAGATGGCTTCTGCTGGCACCGGCAGCCTTCATGCTTTTTCTGCTGTCCTGCAAAAAGAACAGCAACACTAATAACATACCCTCTCACATCGAAAGCATTGCTTTGCTGGTAGACTATGAGGCCGGATATGGGGGTTATATCTACCCGGTTCATAATCCCTATGTTTTCTTTAGAAATGGAGTAGTGGTAAAAGAACCGCTTATACCGGCAAATGAACTGCCCACTGAAGGGCTCAGTAAAGAGATCGCACAAAACTGGGGTGTCTGGGAGCAAAACGGAGATAAAGTAAATATCACCTGGCAAAAGGGGAGCACCTCCGGGAAGGAATGGCCGGGCGCCAAAAGCATACCGGCAGCGGCGAATGAAAAATTACAGGGATCCTTCAGCTCGTTTGCCGGCGGAGGTAACCTGGCAGTGGGCGGAACGGTGGGGGTGTTGTCTTATAGTAATATGAGCTTCACTTCCGATGGATGGTTTGCCAGTAAGAAGGTGGCGGGAGGCGGAGACGCCAGCCACACGGTTTATTCGGAAACCAATACGGCGGGCCGTTATGTTATTGACGGATACGGCATCACGCTTACGTTTAACAGCGGTGATGTAAAGCGGCTTTTTTTCTGCTTTTATGGTGAAGACAAAACGGTTTTTCGCCTGGCAGGAAGAACCTATACTGATTGATCAATACAATTTCCAGGAAATGAAAACAGTTTTTAGCTTACTATTGATTTTGTTCACTACCCATAGCGGATGTATATCTACTAATAAAATTGTGTCCAAAACAATTAAAGCAGGTGATATACTCAATAATATTAAAAAGAACAAAGCGATCACCTATTCTTTCTGTACCATTGAAGGAAATCTTGATTTTACGGAACTGCAGGCCTTCCCCATTAATAACACCATGCAACAGGTGAGCATCACCAGTCCGCTGTATTTTGAAAGTTGCACTTTCAACGGAAAAGTGACCGCCTTTAAGAGCAATGACTCCCTGAATACGGTAAGCAGGTTTGTAAACAGCGTAAGCTTCTACAATTGCATCTTCAGGGAAGCGGTTGATCTTACGGCCGGCAACTTCAACCAGATCGCGTTATTTACCAAAAGCATATTTGACAAACAGGTAACATTGCAGGCTGCCTTGTTTGAAAATGACCTGAGGATAGAGGAAACTTTTTTCAGTGACAATCTTCTGCTACAGGAAGCCGTCATTCGTGGTGCATTCCAGGCAAACCAGGCCAATGTTACCGGGCAGTTTTTATTGCAGCAGGCCGATTTTTGGCAGCAGGCTTCACTTGCCAGCATCATCGTTCATAAATACGCCGACTTCGGACTGGCAAATTTCAGGCGATCCGTTTTTTTTGAGTACGGAGAATATTTTAATACGGTTAATTACAGCGGCACCATCTTTAGTGGCACTGCAGAATGGAATAAAACAAAGTTTCAGCAATCCGTAGATTTCAGCAACGCGCTGTTTTACCGGAAGCCGGTATTCAGCAACGTAGAGATCAAAGGATCGTTGAAACAGGAAAATATTAAATATCTGAATGAAAAACCCGGTTTCGATCAACTAAACAGGATAACCCCCGTCAGCTTTGAGTATTTATCTGTTAAGTAAAATCTAAACACGAAAACTATGAGACGTTGTAAAAAATTTTTATGGATGTTAGTTCCGGCAGTTGTGCTTCTCGGCTGTGAAAAAAAGCAAGGGGGAAACCCGGATCCGCTACCGGAAGAAACAGAATTTGCGACCGGGTGGATGGGTACAGATGATCCGGATGAGATCCCGTCCAATATTTTCCTGGGCTTTGGCAACAACAACCTGCCTTCCAGTCATATGATCTCAGGAAAGCTGCCGCCGATAGGCGACCAGGGAAGATACGGCACCTGCGTAACCTGGGCGGTTGGCTACAATATGAAAACCATGCTGAACGCCATAGACCGCAACTGGAATGAATCGGCGCTTGCCAGCCCGCAAAATCAGACCAGTCCCAAGGATCTGTTTTTAGCCATTCCGTCGAATCTCCGGGGCAGCAATTGTAACGGAACCAATTTTGAGCCGGCTTTTACGCAACTGGTTAACCGTGGCAGCGCGTCCCTCGGAACGGCTCCTTACGAGAATATGGGTAATTGTTCACAATCCCCCGATCCGTCCCATATCGCGGAGGCAGGGAATAACAAGCTGAGTAATTTCCGGAAAATAGCAATGGGCGTAGCTGAAATAAAGACCTATATTTCACAGAACCGGCCGGTGGTATTCGGCGCCAAGCTGGGCGATAATTTCATGACCTGGCGCGGCGACCAGGTCATCTCTAGCCACTCGTCTTTTGTAAATGTAGGGCAGCATGCCCGTCATGCCATGATGATCACTGGGTATGATGATAATAAGGGACCCAACGGCGCTTTCCGCGTCGTAAACTCCTGGGGATCCGTTTGGGGAGACAGGGGCTTTATATGGATCGATTACAATTTTATGGTAAGTCCCCAGTTTGGGATGATGGCATTCGTTGCCACCAACGGCGTGTCTGAGGACTACGATCCTGTAGATCCACCGGATAACAATGTAGTGGGGGAATACGACCTGGTTCCCTGGAATGTGGAAGATATCCAACATCCTGACGGAGGCAACAAAAGAAGAAGAATGTTTTATAACGTCTATAACAGGGGCTCGCAAACCATCCTGGCCAGCGAACGTTGGAACATCGTGTACCTGTATTATAATGCGTTCAACGCAAACGACTTCGGCATACTATTGTATGATGAATATACCAACCAGTACGGCCAATTGGGAGAATCCGGCAACCTGGCGAGTGGAGGACTGGGAGAGGCCGGCAACTGGTGGAACCACATTAACCTGCCTTCCGGAACCGGTGTCGCGGAAGTGCTATATGACGATACAAGAATCCGGTGGGACTATACCATGCCAAATATAACCGGATTCTACTACCTAGTTGCCCTGGCGGATGCCTTTGATGTGATCGGCGAAACAGACGAAGCCAACAACTACTTTTTTATAACTGACAGTAAGGGATGGCCGCTGTATATCAACAATGGTTCCGTTCAAAACATCTTTAACCGGAAGCAGGATCCGGAAGCGCCCACATCCGGCAGGAAAATAGAAAGTCCCTCACCAAAGGAACTTAGCGGTAATAAAAATGCTTATATGCCAGATGAGATAAGCAGCATGATAAAGACGCTGAAGCAAAATGGAAAATTGAAGGCTGCGATTGAGAAGTTTCAGTCAGACAGGGGTAAAGCAGATTGAACACCCGTCCGCCGCGGCGGACACCTCTTTAAAAAGAGGGGAATTGAGGTGATATATACAACCGGGTAATTTTTTACCTGGTTGTATCTTTTTTACCCGTGATACGGAACATTTACAATGAATACCCTGCGCTCAGATATTGATCAGAGAAACTTATGATCGATGGCCATTTTTATAAGGGCAGGCGCATTGTTTACATTGAGCTTCTGCATCAGGTTCCGGCGATGCGTTTCTATGGTCAAAGGACTTACGTACAGCTTGTCGGCGATCTGCTGGGTAGTTTCGCCGGAGGCGATCATACGCAATATTTCCTTTTCGCGACGGGTAAGATGGGGAATATCCTTCAGGGATGATTCTGCGAGTATGCTCTTCACTTCAGCACCGAAGTAGGTCTTTCCATCATACACCTGTTCTATCGCCTGCAGCAGCTCATCGGGCGATGCGTTTTTCAACAGATATCCCCTGGCGCCTTTATGCACCATTTGCCGGATGATGGAAGCATCATTATAGGTGCTCATTCCCAGTATCCGTATATGGCTGTTACGGGCTGTGAGCTTTTCACATAATTCTATACCGTTGATGTCCGGCAGGTTGATGTCCAGGAGCACCACATCGCATACCCCGTCTTCCAGGAACCGGTATGCCTCTTTTCCTTTTGTAAAGGTATACGTAACCGAAAGTGTATCGTAGGCAGAAAGCAACGATTTAAGTCCCTCAATAACCATCGGATGGTCGTCAATTATAATGATTTCTATTGGCTGGTTCATCTTTAATATCAAATTCAATATTGGTTGTTGTTCCGATCCCTTTTTCAGAATGCATATCGAGCTTACCCCCTAAAAAACTCACCCTGTTTTTGAGCGTTGTTAACCCGATACCTTCAAACCTGGCACCGGTATCAAATCCCACGCCATCGTCCTCCACCGTTATGGATACCGTATTTTGCTGCTGAAGGAACTGGGCCAATATATTGCCCGCCTTTGCATGTTTGATGGTATTGGTGATCAGCTCCTGGAATATCCGGAATACCATGATCTGTACTGCCTGGCTCATCCGGTTTTCCTCCACATCAAATGCCTGGAAGCTGATGCTGGTCTTTTCCGTTTCCATGCTGCGGCAGAAGTCTTTGATGGCTTCGATCAACCCGTATTTTAATAAAGATTCCGGCATCATGTTGCGGGCAATATGGCGCAGGTCATTAATAGAATGATCCAGTTCTCCCGCAATGCTTTTCAATGTGCCATTATCGCCATTCACCGATTGGGTGGTGCCGTCCCGTATCACCCGGGACAGCTTTAACCGTATACCCGATAAGGCACCGCCCAGTCCGTCGTGCAGGTCGATCGCCAGCCTTTTTCGTTCCTGTTCCTGTCCTTCCAGCACCGCCGCAAAATGACTGATATGCTGTTCCTGTTTCATCTTTTCAATACGTTGCTCCAGGAGTTCTGCCTGTTGCTTGGCTATCTGGTTCTTTTTGCGGTTGATATTCTGCCGGGCAAAGAAAAAGCCCACCAGGAAAAGCATTGCTACTATCAGCAGGTAAACCCATTGGCGGTTCCGTTCTATCTGTATTTGCTGCTCCTGCGCTACCTGGTTCAGCTTTATGATCTGCGTCTCTTTTTCTTTGGCGGCATACTTCTGTTCCAGTTCCTGCATTTTCAGGCTCATCTCACTGGCATGCACACTGTCTGACAACGTATTATATTTTTTGTGCAGCTCCAGCGCGGCCATGGTATTTCCGAGATTTTCCTGCATCCGCATCATATGCCGGATGTGCAGCAACTGGTCCCGGGGTGTCAGGTATTCCGAATAACTGTAGTAATTTTTCTCAAGAAGCTTCAGCCCCGCAGTATAATTCTCCTGTTTATCTTTGATATAAAACCGCCGGAGGGTCAGCCCGTTTAACATGGAGATCATTTTCCCTTTTTCGGCCAATTCTGAGGCTTTTTCATAGTAGCTGTCTGCCTGCGTCAACGACTGGTCGAAATATTCATAGCACATCCCCATAGCCTGCAGATACAACACTTCTGACATCATATCAGGGTATTGATCCAGCAATACCCTCGCCCTTTGCAGGATGGAGAATGCGGAGTCTCTCAGGTTATCCTCCACATCCAGGTATAACATAGTCTCCACTATTTTGATCAGGTTGTCTTTTAATTCCGGCACATGCGCATAATTTTCCAGCATCAGTGACGATTTTTGGAAGTAGTGCAATGCCTTCTCATATTCCTTAATGTTTTTGAAGATCAAACCGATGTTGTGATAATTTTTACCCAGGTTCAGCGTGTCTTTCAGTCTTTCGTTGATCGGTATCGTTTTTTCTATCAGGTATTCCAGGTGGGTGTGGAGGTCTCCCTCCCGCTGATAGACAAGGCCATAATTAAACCACACTTTCCCTAAAGTGCTTTGTCCTGAATAGCTGGTATCCTTTTCAAGGATCTCTGCCGTTAGCTTATACAGCTCTTTTGCCTTTTCGAATTTGTATGCCTCCAGGTAAGCGCCTGCCATCCGGTAATAGGCAAAAGCCCTGCCCCTTTCATCTTTTTTCTCCTCTGCCAGTTTTTTCATCTGGTAAGCATATTCCAGGGAGGTTGTGGAATCCGTATAGGAGTATTCATCGGAAAGCTGCCCCAGGACTTCCAGCTTCGTATCGTAGGAAGTGGTGTGTTGCAGAAGCTGCATAAGACTGTCAACCAACAGGCTGTCAATGGTTTGCGCCCGGACTCCATTTGCCAGCAGCAATATCCAGGCTAACAAAATGCATTTCCGCATGAGATTATTTTTGTTTAAAGCTATATATCCAAAATTAAAAATAAAAGGAGGGAAAGGATATACCGGAAAACCATTAGTTTTTTGATGTAATTATATTTTATCTTATCTTCAGGTCTACAATTCACCAAATAAAAAGGAGGTATTCATGCAATCTACAGATAAATCATGGACGCCTTCGGTTATTATCGCGTAACCGGGCTACTCCATAAAAATAATCTGATGGTCTCAGGACCGGAGCCGCTGTGTTTCAGCGGCTTTTTTGTTTTTATATTGCCGGCGTTTGTCTGCAGCCCCGAGCAAAAAAGGTTCGGAACCCTATACACGACTATCTGGCTTCCTTGTGACCACCTGATGTGGGTACCGCGCTGTGACCCGGTATTATGCGCATAAAAGACGCCGGGTCCTTTCCGGGAGACCCTGTTGGGAAACCATGCTGGCGCAAGTCTTCCGCAGGATGACTTGTTGCCTTCTAATTCTACCGGACTGTGTCCGGGTAGAAAACGGTTGTGCCCTGATACAATCAGGGCGGAATTTTGCGACACAAGTGATCTGCAAGCAGAACACTTTGCGCCAGGTTTCGATATTTTATTGATCATATTCCCTAAGTTAACGGCTCTGATATCTCCTCCTGCCTGTGAAAAATCGAAGTACACCCCGCAACGGGCGGCTGCCGTTATTCGCTGCCTGCAATGACCATGATCACCGGCCTTTTATTGGTCAGGGCAACAATTCCTTTTGGTGTTACCAGTGAGTTCCAGCAATACACCTGTTTTAACGCCGGTAGTGAAGATAACTCCTGCAGCCCGTCGTTATCTACCCGGGTACCTGTGATGTTGAGGTATTCCAGATTGGCGAGGGATTGCAAATGGTTCATGGAAACGCCTGTGATGGCGGTGTTACCGAGGTGCAGTCTGACCAGGTTTTCAAAAGCGCGGACTTTCTCCAGCGCTGCATCTGTGATGGCGGTATTGTCCATTTTGAGGGAAACAATATTACAGGCAATTTTTTCCAGCAGCTCCATTTGGGTATCATCAAATGCAGGAAAGTTTACGCAACTGATATCGAGAAGGTGACTGCCTTTTGTCACCGGCTCCACCAGCACGCCCATTTGCCTTAACTGCCCGACAGCTTCGGGATCGGCAGGCGGTAATTGCTTATCGAATACCGTGGATAACGGGGTGATCTCCTCAGTGTGGTTATCCCCTGTTTCCCCGAGCGAGGCCAGTACGATGTGCAGATCATCAGGAGAAAGCTCCTTTACTTTTTTTTCGGTAGAGGCACCGTTTTTTATCCACCAGTGCAACAGTTCCGTTTCCGCGGTAGTAAGCTGCGGTTGCTTTTTGGGCGGCATGCGTTTGTCATCGTCCAAGGGCAGCAGCAACCTGATCATCAGCTCACTGCCATCAGGGTTGCCGGGGTGGATGGCAGGTCCGCTCTTTCCACCTTTCAACAACCATTTTTCGCTGTCTATGCGCAGTCCGCCCCTTGTTTTTTTTGCACTGTGACAATTGTAACATTTTTCATAAAGCACCGGCTCCACGACGTCTGCATATATCATACCTTCATTGATGTCGGCAATGGGTTTCCGTTCAAAATTTTTTTGCGCCCCATTGCCAAAGAGCGCTTCGGCCGACAGGTAATCTTCTCCGTGGGTCATGGTGCCGCCCCAGTGCCCGGTGAGCATCAGCGAAATGAAAAGAGTGCCCAGCAGCATATTGTATAATCTCCCCGGCCGGTTATCCTTTCTTTTTTTCAGCCACCAGCACACACCTGATACCAGGGCAACGAATATTCCCATCCATTGGTGCAGCAGTAAGGAGGATGCATCATAGCTGCCATGAAGGCTCAGCAGCCATCCAAGCAGACAGGAAAGTGAAGCGCTGACGCACCCCAAGCCGAGGATGAATACCAGGGCGGTGTGCATGGGCGGTAATCTCTTTTTTATAAGGGGAAGTTCCAGGATGAATGCAATGAACAGGAAGCCTATCGGCAGGTGCACCACCAGGGGATGAAAACGTCCAAAGAATTGTAACCATTGATCTGCGCTCGACATAGATTCTCAGGGGCTTCTTTTAATGGCGGGTACCGGCCATCAGGCAATAATAGGTTTTACGATATCTCCGGATACATCGGTAAGCCGGTAGCGTCTTCCCTGCGCTTTGTAGGTAAACCGTTCATGGTCTATCCCTAACAGGAATAACAGGGTGGCCTGGAAATCATGTACATGTACTTTATTGTTGACTACATTGTGTGCAAAATCGTCTGTCTCTCCATATTGTATGCCGGGTTTGATGCCGCCGCCCGCCATCCAGATGCTGTAAGCGTTGGGCAGGTGATCCCGCCCGAATGCTTCCCGTGTTAATTTGCCCTGGCTGAAGCTGGTCCTGCCAAACTCTCCGCCCCATATTACCAGCGTATCATCCAGCAATCCTCTTTGTTTCAGGTCTTTAACCAGGGCGGCTGACGCCTGGTCGGTTTGTTTGGTAGCACGGGTGATGCCGCCGGTCAGGTGCCCGTGATGATCCCATCCCAGGTGATACAACTGAATGAAGCGTACGTCCTTTTCTGCCAGCCGCCTGGCAAGCAGGCAATTGTAAGCATAGGTGCCGGGTGTTTTTACGTCTGGTCCATACATCTCCAGTATATGTTCGGGCTCATTACTGAGGTCGGTTACTTCGGGTACTTCCATCTGCATGCGGTAAGCCATTTCATATTGGTTCAGCCGGCTGTCAATCTCCGGATCCTGCCATTTATCCTTTTGCAGCAGGTTGAATTCCCTGATAAAATCCAGAGCCCGCCGGCGGTCCATCCGCTCCACGCCATCCGGTGAAGAGAGGTAGAGTACGGGATCTTTGCCGGACATGAACTGAACGCCCTGGTGATGAGAGGGTAAAAATCCGTTGCTCCAGGCCAGGTTGCTGATGGGTTGGTCGCCACCGCCCTGGGATAACAATACAACAAAAGAAGGCAGGTTGTGATTGAGGCTGCCCAACCCGTAGCTGATCCACGAGCCGATGCTGGGACGTCCGCTCAACTGGTTGCCGGTTTGTGTAAAAATTACAGCAGGTTCGTGGTTGATCTGTTCGGTGAACATACTGCGTACTACACAGATATCGTCTGCAATACCGGCAGTATGAGGGATGAGGTCGCTGAAATACGCACCGTTGGAACCATACTGCTTAAATGAAGTCATGGGTGCTGCCAGTGGAAAGCTGTTTTGATTGGATACCATGCCGGACACCCGTCCGCCGCCGATGACGCTGGGTGGGATCTCCTCTCCATGCATCTGATACAGCCTGGGCTTATAGTCAAACAATTCCATTTGCGATGGCCCGCCACTTTGGAAAAGATAAATGACTCTTTTGGCCCGCGGTGTAAAATGAGGATGTACCAGGGGCTGATTTTCATCCAATACATCTGTAAGGGAGGCGCCATCCTGTGGGATGCCGGTTCGGTTGCCGCATCCCAGTAAGCTGCCCAGGGCAATGCTACCCAATCCCAGAACGGAACCGCGCAAAAAGTCACGCCTGCCGTGATAATTCCTCATTTTGTCAAAATCGTTCATGCCTGTATGTTAGGATCAATCAAATAACTATTTTATTTTTCTCCGGCAATCGTATGTTATCGCCGGGTAATGAATTCGTCCGTATTTAACAGTGCCATTACTATGTTGGTAAAAGCGGCCGTTTCTACCAATACCTCCGGTGAGGAAGGTATCGTCATTTTTGCATTGCCTACCTGCAATATCTTTTTGGCTTTAGCCGGCTGCTGCTTGTATAAACCGGTTTCCGTGGTGTACATGTTGCGCAGCAGCTCCATTTCCTTTTCACCGGGTTTTCTGCCCGTCACCAGCCGGAAGCCGTATGCCAGACGTTCATCTGTTCCCGTACCTCCTTCCTGTTGCATCCGGCTGGTAACAAATTTGGAGGCTTCAATAAAAGTGGGATCGTTCATCAGGGCCAGCGCCTGCAGGGGCGAACTGGATACAGGTCGTTTCACGGTACAGAAATTGCGGTCTGGCGCATCAAATATCAGCATATAAGGGGGAGGACTGGACCGTTTAACAACAGTGTAAATACTTCTCCTGAACAGATCTTCTCCCTCTGAAAGTGTATAGACATAGCGCCAGGATTTGTCGCTCAACGCTTCCCACAGTCCGGGTGGCTGATAAGGATATACACTGGGACCTCCTGTTTTGGATGATAGCAGCCCACTGATAGCCAGCACCTGATCGCGGATCATTTCTGCAGGTAGCCGATACCGGGAGCTACGGGTGAGCAACATATTGTCGGGATCATTTTCATATATCGACGGATCAATCACTGATTGCTGGCGATAGGTAGCACTCATGAGTATCAGCTTCTGTAGTTGCTTCAGGTTCCAGCCGCTTTCCCGGAATTGTATGGCCAGGTAGTCCAGCAGTTCCGGGTGCGATGGCAGGTCACCCTGGTTGCCGAAGTCATCGATCGTTTTCACCAATCCCCTGCCAAAATACATATCCCAGATCTGGTTGACCGCTATTCTGGCCGTCAATGGGTTTTCGGGAAGGAACAACCATTTTGCCAGGCCCAGCCTGTTTTTGGGAAGGCTGTCCGGAAAGGGTAAAATAGCAGCCGGCGTTCCGGGTTGCACTTCCTCTCCATAACTGTCGTACATGCCACGCAGTAATACATGGGTGGCACGCGGCTCCGGCAGATCTCCCATTACCATCGCTTCTTTGACAGCATCGTATAATGCCGCCAGCTCCATGCGTGCGTGCAACAGCTTGTCCCTTTCTTTTGTTTTACGTGTATTCTTAGATGTTAGTACGGGATTTTTTGACCGGTACAGCCAGGCTGCTTCCGTTTCGTCTATGGTATTGTCAAAAAGATAGAACTCATCCAGGGCTGCTTCCTTCATTGTTTTTTCCAGCACCCGGTACCCGAATGTCAGCCCGGTGAGCGCTGAAGTTTTATGGATATCGGGGAAGGAGCGGATATTTTTGACCAGGTGATCATATTCAACAGATGCGGGATCTTTTTTTCCGTTAATAAAAATGCTGACACCATCTGCCCGGCTGCTGCCGTTGTAGCTGACAGCAATATGATGCCACTGGTTCGTTGTCAGCTCCTGCTGGCTGATAACACTGATGGCATCGTGCGGAAAAGCGTGCATCAGGCGGAAATTCACCCGGTTGTCTTTCAGTACCAGATCGTATCCCTGGAACCCGTAACGGCGCGAATCGCTGTGATGAAGAATAGCGGACTCTTCGTACTGCGTGGGCAGGTGTACCCAGATGCTAAAGGCAAATGGTTCATATCTTTCAAAGTAACCCAGTTCGTATGGCGCGAAGTTCACCATCGTTTCTTCATCCAGCACCAGCGCATTACCGGCAACCCCCTTGCCTGGCTTTTCATTTTTGCTTGCCGCCGACAAGGCAGAGTGCACAGTATTTCGGAAAGAAGGTGCTGTGCGGTCACCCTTTTTTGTTTTGACAGTCATGTTTTCCACTTTGTCAAACGGCAGGTGTGCCAGCAGCTTTTCTTCCAGTGATGTTTGGGGCGGGGTGGTTGTTGCGGATAAGGGTTGTTTTTCCAGCCAGGCAATTACCTGTTGCAGGCTGTCAATTGCCCGGTCCTGTTCGTTGCTGGTAAGCAGGAGGGTGGGTCCGGGCACCATATTGTGATAGTTGCCGTAGTTGGAGCTTCCCAGCTCAAATGTGCTGTTGAAGAATGCATACAAAGAATAGTAGTCTTTCTGGCTTACCGGGTCGTATTTATGATCGTGACATTTGGCACAGCTCAGCGTCAGACCTATAATGCCTGTGCCCAGGGTATTCACCCTGTCTACATTATATTCCACCCGGAACTCTTCCGGGATAATACCTGCTTCGGTATTTTGCTTCTGGTTGCGGTTGAAGCCGGTGGCCAGTATTTGTTCTTTGGTGGCACCCGGTAACAGGTCGCCGGCCAGTTGCCAGGTAATGAACCGGTCGTACGGCAGGTTTTTGTTATAGGCTTCTATTACCCAATCCCGCCAGGGAGAGGCATCCCTGTGCTTATCGTCCAGGTAACCGTGACTGTCAGCAAAGCGGGCCACATCCAGCCAGAAAGCCGCCATGCGTTCTCCGTATCGCGGGGAGGCGAGGAAATGATCTACCATCTGTTCATAGGCATCCGGCCGGTTGTTTTGCAGAAAAGCATCTATTTCCGCAATCGTGGGAGGCAGACCCGTGAGATCGAAGCTCACCCTCCGTATCAGGGTTTCCCTGTCAGCTTCCGGCGACGACGACAGTCCTTCTTTTTCCAGGCGGGCCCATACAAAACGATCGATGCCGTTTTGTATCCGGGAGTCATCTTTTAGTTTGGGCAGCTTAGGAAGTTCCGGGGCTACGAATGCCCAATGCGGTTTGTACTCAGCTCCCTGTTCTATCCATTTCAGTATGATCGCTTTTTCTTCGGCAGATAAAGACAAATGAGAGTCGGGCGTGGGCATGACATAGTCCTCGTCTTCACTCAATATCCTGTTAGCCACTTCACTCAATGCGATATTGCCCGGTCTGATCGCCCTTCTGCCGCTCTCCGCTTTTTTGTTATAAGCTACGGCAGCCTCATCCAGTCTGAGGTCTCCCTGTTGCTTTTTCTCATCGGGGCCATGGCAACTGAAACATTTGTCTGATAATACCCTTTTTACATGCAAGTTATAGTCTAGCTTATCCGGCAGCTTATCCATGGCCAGTCTGATATCGGGAGGGAGATTGATTTTGGCGGAGAAGCCATATTGTGCTGTAGCCCAGCCAATAAGCAGCAGTAATGCCAGTATTAATATGTTTCTACGCCGTAGGGTCATCTTTGTTTACCTGATTATCTGCCACTGCAGCAAATGCCCGGCGAGAACCGGTAGCCTGGCAGCGATCGTTAGCCCCTAAAGTTAGCCTTTTTTTGCTATGAACCGGTTGTCTGTACAGGACAAATATTGATTTTTCGAGGCGTCAGTTGCCTCCGGAAAATTGTCATATATCACCTGCCACTTTTCCTTTACAGCCATAAAAAATTCACCCGGCTTGTTTTGTCTTTTATCAACAGTCCGGTTTCGATGATCAGGAACTCGTAAGTTGTTGAGCATTATTTTACAAAAGATGCAGCTACAATGTTAAGTATCTAAATAAACATTTGATAGTTGCCGCTGCATCATCATTTCCGGGGGACAGCGTTTTGATGGTTCATCAAAAAATCTGTCCTAATGAATACCCGCATGATCAGAGTGCTCCTTGTAGCGCTGATACCAACGATCATTATTTCCTGTAAGAAAGAAGATATGCCGGATGGCGGAAGACCCGACCTGGATATTGTTGAAACGGCTCCTCCGGTGCAAAAAGCGGTACACAAAAGGATCTCAGATAATATTCCCGGATTTTATGAATCACTTCCGGCAAGGTATGACTCTACCAGCAAAAAGTATCCTTTACTGATATTTATGCATGGGTCCGGCGAGAAGGGAGACGGGGGAGAAAACCTGAGCCTTGTACTTAAAAATGCCGTGCCTAAGCTTATCAGCCAGCAGAAATTTCCGCCAAGCTTCAGCAACAAAGGGCAGCACTATTCTTTTATCGTGCTTTCGCCCCAGACTACCGGTAATTCCACCGCAGCTGATGTAAATAGCATGATTGACTATGCGGTAGAGAAGCTGCGTGTTGATGAAAAGCGCATCTATATTATCGGGTTGAGCATGGGGGGCGGCGCTGTATGGAATGCCGCAGCCCAGTATGGCAACCGGATAGCTGCCGCGGCTCCTATCTGTGGCGCCACCAATGCCACCGAGGTAAAAGCCAAATCGATCGCGGATCATAAGGTAGCTGTATGGGCTTTTCATAATACGGATGACAAGATCGTAGGCGTGGAAACGACTGATAGTTTTGTTTCCTATATTAATAGCCAGTCTCCCGGTGTGCGGGCTAAAAAGACGATTTGGCCGACAGGCGGGCATGATGCCTGGACCAAAGCCAGCGACCCGGCATTAAAGGTAGACGGCATGAACGTATATGAATGGTTGCTGCAGTTTACAAAATAGTGCTGATCTAATCGTTCAGGGCCTGGTAAACCGCTATTTTGAACTTTTCGTGGATATGCCCGTGGCTGTAAGGGTAGATCTGGAGGAACAACTGTCCGACAATTTTCTCTTTAGGATCAATCCAGTAGGATGAACTGAACATTCCACCCCAGCTATAGGTACCTTCCGGCACCAGTGAAGCGGCACTTCCTTTTTGGGTTACCACTTCAAAGCCCAGCCCGAAGGTATTGCCCCTGCCGAGCTGCAGATCTCCGATCTGGTTGGTGGTCATGATCCGCACGGTGTTGCGGCTCAGGATCCGCTTGCTGTTATAGATGCCCTCGTTCAACAGCATCTGCATAAAAACCGCATAATCATAAGCAGTAGAGGACAGTCCGCCGCCACCCGACAGATACGTTCCATCCGAAGCCGGGTAGTTGGTATAAAATGTACCGTTGATATCCAGGGTGGGAGGGGCTTTTACGGCTTTTTTGTCCCGGTTTTCCGTATAAAGCGTTGCCAGGCGATCGTGTTTGGCTGCCGGCAGGTAGAAATAAGTATCCTTCATGCCCAGCGGCTCAAAAATACGGGTGCGGAAAAATACATCGAGGGTTTGCCCGGACAATACTTCCACCAGGTAACCCAGTACGTCTGTATTCAGTCCATAGGTATATTTTTCGCCCGGATGATGAGCCAGGGGAAGCTTCGCCAGTTTCTTTATAACATCCCCCAACAATAGCTTTTCGGTTCCGATACCCGCCACAATGCCTGCTTTCCGGTAAATGGCATTAAAGGTTTTGTTGCCGATCTGCGCATAATGAAGACCGGATGTATGAGTCAGCAACTGGCGTATGGTGATCTCTGATTTGGCCGGTACAGTGGTGTAGGTAGTATCTGCCTCATTATAGTTTTCCAGTACTACCGGGTTTTTAAATTCGGGGATATACTTGCTTACCGGGTCATCCAGCAGCAGTTTTCCCTCTTCGTACAGGATCATGACGGCAACGCTGGTAATCGCTTTTGTCTGGGAAGCGATCCGCATAATGGCATCTTTTTTCAGCGGTGTTTTGCCGGTGACATTGTCGTAACCGATGCCTTTATGATAGAATATCTTCCCATTACGGGCCACTATGGCTGTGGCTCCATTGATCCAGCCACTGTCGATATATTGTTGTATCAGTTTGTCTACTCTCTCCAGTCTCCCGGCATCCACTCCTGCTGCTCCGGGTAAGGCTTCCGTAAGCACCTGGGCGCTGCTACCCAGGGATATATACAATAAGAGTACAAAAAGTGCCTGCTTCATATCAGTCGTTTTATTCTGATTTTTCTTTTGGTTGATCGATAAATACAGTTCGTGAAGGGAAGGGGATATTTATGCCTTCCAGTTCATACCGGCGTTTGATCCTTTTTATTAGCTGGTGCCTTACCAATCCCTGTGCTCCCTGCTCCGTCACTTTCAAAAATACGCGTAGCTCTATACTGCTGTCACCAAATTGCTGATATCGCACAAAAGGAGTGAAGCTTTTGACGCACTGGCTCAACTCCTGCTGCAATGCTTTTGCTTCTTCCACCGTTACAGCTTCTACTTTATCGAGATCGCTGCTATAGTCTACACCCACGGCTACGTTAAACACAACCTCCCGTTGCGGGGTGAAATAATTGAGGAGGATGAGTCCTGCTAATTTAGAGTTAGGAATAATGATATTGTTATTGTCTCCGGTTTTAATGGTGGTATACCGCCAGCTGATGTCTTCCACCACGCCTTCCTGCCCGGATTCCAGCCGGATCAGGTCGCCCCGGCGTATTTTTTTGGTGGAAATAAGCTGCACCCCTGCAAACAGGTTGGACAATGTATCCTGCAAGGCCAGCGCCACTGCCAGTCCGCCAACCCCCAGGGCAGTAAGTATAGGGGTAACGGCAACATTAAAATGTTGTAGGACGAAAAGTACCCCCAGTCCATAAACCAATACCTTAATTATATTACTGATAATAGAGGAAGACGCAGCCCCCTGCACTTCTTCGGTTTTCAGGCTTACCGCCTGTGACAACACTTTTGCAACGATCCAGGCAACGGAAAAAGAATAAAATACAAAAACAACCCGGTCAATCCAGAGATGGTATTGGGGTACCATGGTAACATGTTCTCTTCCCATGTAGGCGCCCAACACGGTACACCAGGGGATAACCCATTTGTTAACAGCCGAAACCAGCAGGTCATCTGTTTTCCAGCGGGTACGGGTGCTGGTTTTCATCAATACGGGCAGCAGGAATCTTTTGATAACTATACCCAGTAAGATGCCTGATCCCAGGTATATTAAAAAATACATCCATTCATCAAAGTTCATGACACTTGTTTTGTAAGGACAATTTAATTACTTTTTTTCCTTCGATTGAACTTTTGGGCTATTATGCTTACAAATACCAGTTGCAGCGCATGGTAGATCATGATGGGCAGGAGAATGATGCTGACCATGGGCGATACGGGGAATAATACTTTAGACATGACAGAAGCGTGTACAAGTGATTTTTTGGACCCGCAGAACAAAACCGTAATAGTGTCTTCAGTGTTGAAGTGTAATCTGTTGCAGATCCATTTCACCAGGTAATATACCGCATAAAACAGAAAGGTCATCCCCGCGCTCAGTTTTACCAGGTCCGCCAGGGAAAATCCATCAAATGCTTTTTCGTAGAACGAGTGACAAAATGCTGTATATATTATTAATAGTATTACCGATTGGTCAAAATAACGGAGCTGAACCTTGTATTGATCGGCAAAGCGCCCCAGGCGTGCATTGAGCAGCAGCCCCAGCACCACGGGTACAATTACCTGGGCGGTGAGCTTCAGCATAATGCCGGCGCTGTCTATATCGCCTGCTCCCTGATCCAGCAGCGGCAGCATCCACAAGGGAGTAATAAATACCCCCAGGAAGGTAGAAATGCTGGCATTGAATATGGCGGAAGGCAGGTTGCCTCCGGCAATAGAAACCATCACCACCGATGATGAAACGGTGGAAGGAAGGGCGCACAGGTAATAAATGCCCAGCCAGGAATAAAAGGAAGTTTCATTGAAAAGAGGTTTTATGACCAATGCTGCCACCGGAAACAGTATAAAAGTAGTGAGTTGTATCACCAGGTGCATTCTCCAGTTGGATAGTTGAGAGATTAATTGCCGGGGCTTCAGTTTAAGCCCGTAAAAGAAAAATATCAGCGATAAACCATATGCACCCACCTGGTCCAGTGAAACAGGCTTTCGTATAATACCGGCTTGAGGATATATATATGCAAGAAAAATAACGACTATGATGGCTGCCAGGAACCCGTCAATACCCGCTTTTTTAAACATGTTATTTATTGTAGATACCATTTATTGTGTTCGAACGTTAATTTTTTGAAATTTTCCTGAAAATTCTTCAAATAATCTTGTTTCGACTGCAATTGAATGAAAAAATATCGATTTTTTTTAAAATTTTCTTAAAATTTAAGCTGATTGGTACAATACTTGCTTACCATATGGCATTATTTTTCTAAATCTAAATCCAATTTACTATGCATTTTATTTCTGCATTTTCTCCATTATTATACATGAGAGTATGAGATATCCTGTAAAAAAATGCTGCCCTTATTCTTGATACCCTTGAGATGCAGCCCCTTATTTTTTCTAACATCATTGTATAATTGCTTCATCCAGAAATGTTATGATTCAAAATCCGTCAACCGCTAAAGTTAGCGTGTATGTAAAAACTCTGTTCTTATTATTTTTTCTAACAGTCTCTTATTCAGGTTTATATGCGCAGAAACAGGTGGTGTCCCCCGTATACACCAATGTGTCTGAGCATATCAAAGCTTACTATGAATCCCTTCCGGTAGATTACGCGTCCAGTTCCTCAAAAAAGTATCCGCTTATCATATTCCTGCATGGCGTAGTTGAGTTGGGAGCCGGTACCAGCAGCACACTGCCAAAAATCAAAAACAACTCAGGTCTTGCAAGAGTGATTGATAAGGGTAATTTCCCGACAAAATTCACTGTCGGAGGAAAAGATTATTCATTTATAGTGATTGCGCCCCAGTTTGCATCACAAAGCAATTCCGCCAAATCAATTGATGACCTTATCGCACATGTCACGAAAAAATACAGGGTGGATGAAACCCGGATATATCTTACAGGGTTGAGCATGGGAGGAGGAATGACCTATGATTATGTCGGCAACAATAAACAGAATGCCGAAAAAATAGCTGCCATTCTTCCGGTTTGCCCGGCTATGACATCTACGGATTTTAAAGCCAGTAATATTGCCCAGGCGAAACTTCCGGTTTGGATTACCGTTAATTCCGGGGATGCAGCCAGTTATCCCACTAACGCAAAGGATGCAGTAGCTAAAATCAAAGCATTGCACTCTACATCGCAAATGCCCTGGATAACGGTTTTTAACAAATCGGGGCATGATGCCTGGACACAAACGTATGACACGAACTTCAAGCAGGGAGGCTATAATGTCTTTGAGTGGTTATTACTGCATTCCAGGGGAACGAGTCAACCGGCAGTAACCACCAATCCGCCAACAGCGAGTGCCGGTAGCAATCAAACGATCACACTGCCAACCAGTACGGCAACCCTGAATGCTTCAGGCTCCAAAGCCAGTTCCGGAACGTCCATATCATCTTATGCATGGACGAAAGTTTCTGGTCCGGCAGTAGGCAAAATAACTTCTGCAAGTGCTTCAAACACAACGGCTACAGGCTTAACTACTGCGGGTACCTATGTATTTGAGGTGAAAGTAACCGACAATAAAGGGGCGTCTGCTACGGGAAGGGTTACTATTACCGTAAAAGCTGTTACCACTACCCCTCCGGCAGTTAAAGTCGGCATTAATCAAACGATTACCTTACCGACCAGTACGGTAACGCTGAATGCTTCAAATTCAGCAGCCAGTTCCGGCGCCAGCATTTCCTCTTATGAATGGTCAAAGGTATCCGGTCCGGCTGTTGGAAAAATAACATCAGCGTCTGCGGCAAAAACCACTGTAACCGGCTTAACCACCGCAGGTACCTATGTATTTGAGATGAAAGTAACCGATAATAAAGGGGCGTCTGCTACAGGAAAGGTTACCATCACTGTAAAAGCGGCTACTTCTTCCAGGAAAACAGGAGAAGAAGTTGCGGATGTGGAAAAAGAAACTCCGGTATTAACTGCTCCTGTCAATAACCTGGAGGTGAAGATCAACCCGAACCCGGTGACAACTTCCATGAATGTTTGGGTTGACAGCAAGCACTCCGGCAAAACAAGCATCCAGGTATACAGCATTACCGGAACCCTGCTGATGCAGAAGGAGTTCTTAAAAAACACACCGGGCCTGATCAACCAGTCATTTGATGTGTCGAACCTGCCAAGAGGAGTGTATGTGGTGCATGTAACATTGGATGGCAAGGAAAGAAAAGCAGTTCAGATGATCAAACAGTAAGATAAATATTGTTCATAAACAAGGAAGGGTTGTCTTGAAAAAGGCAACCCTTCTTTCGTAAATAAAGGATAAAATTATCGTAGACCGGCGTATAAGAACGGAAGCCGACAACATGGGGTATCGCAGATTCTGTGTTAAGAACCAAGGTTTTTTATAATTTTGTGTTTTAGGCGGCTATATGTCAGCCTGTGTAAGAGAGCAATTATTAATATTGCTCTCTACTTTTTTTGTTTTGGCTTGTACGCCCTCTGCTTGCTTTTGCAGATACTTCTTGTCATATTTTTCCTGTTTCTTATACAGCGTGTACATTAATTCCAGCAGTTTCCTCTGTATGGCTACCGAAGCCTTCTTTTTAAGCCCGTCTTTCTTTACTAACCTGGCAAAAATAGCTTTAAAGCGTTCGTCAAGCCTGATAGCTGTCAATGAGGGCATATACATGGCTTTTCGTAAGTTTTTATTGCCTTTCTTCGATATTTTGGATTTACCTTTTACCGATGTGCCTGATTGCTTTTCTTTCACATCCAAGCCTGCATAGCTGGCCAGTTGTTTCTTGTTCCTGATCAAGTCAAAGCCATTGGTTTCTGCCAATACTATGCTGGCAGTCAATATTCCCACCCCCGGAATAGAAGCCAATAATTCTACATTGGCTTTGATCTTTTCGTTTGATTTGATCAGCGTGTTGATCTCTGATTCAATCTCTGAGATTTGCTTGTCTAAAAACTTTATTTGCTTTTTAAACCTGTTTACAGAGCTTTTAAGAGGAGATGCTTCAGCTTGCTCCGCGTGAAGCTGGTTCTTGGCTACTGTACGGGTTTGTATGAGCTGATCGCGTTCTCTCACCAATTGACGCATCTGCTTAAATACCGGATCAGGTGGACGCCAGGTATCTAATTTTCTTTCCAGACCAAACAAAGTGATCGCTTGGCTGGCTGTTTTATCTGTAATAGTCTTTACATCTAATGTACGGGCGTAATTACTGATCTTATTGGGAAGAACTATGCTTACAGATTGATCTTTAAGGTAAAGATAACAGGCTAATTTTTCATGATATACCCCGGTAGCCTCCATTACATAACGGACTTCAAGATTACCATCTGTGAGCTTTTTCACCCATTTTAATAATAATTCAAAACCCTTCGGGTTGTTGGTAAATGCTTTATGGGGATAGATTTGGGTACTTAGATCTTCGTACATACGACCCAGGGCTACCACCAATTCATTTGGTGAGACATCGATCCCACATACCTGCTTAACAATTTGATCCATACTAATAATAAATTATATAAGTAAAAAAAGAAAAGTGAAAAACCTCCCTTCGTTTTTACTCCTGGTTGGATATTCTGGATATAAAGCTTGCTTTACTCCTTACATTCTGTTCAAACTCGAAGAGGTAAAAAAGAGTGAGGCTGTTTCTGTAACGCAGAATGCCAATGGCTTCTTAGTAGTACTTGTGCTCTCACTCTTTTTCACTTTACGTATCAAATCTAGTTGCTAAATCTTTGAAAAGGCAAACATAGGAGTAGTACAGTGTATAAGAGTATAAGATCAGAGAAGCAGGATTATATAAGCCGGGTGTGGGCGAAAGAGACTGCCCGGTAGAGACACAGGATCTTTCTCTGTTCGTCTGCCGGGCAGCCAGTTGTGAACCCGTATCTCCGGAGATTTCGGTATTAGTAGAGCATTTGGGAAAATACGGTTCCTGTTGTTTTATTTTTCCAGGAACGCCTTCAGTGCTGAAAAATCCACCTGTACGCCCGGACTCTCTGTTTCCTGTGAATAGGCTATACTGCCGTTTTTATCTACCACTACCACCCCTCTTTTGGAAACGCCATGGTAGCCGAAAACAAAATCTTCCAGGTAGAATCCATATGCTTTGATCATGGTCTTGTTAAAATCAGACAGAAGATCAAAGTTAATGTTTTGCTGCTTTTTAAATTCGGCCAGCGAAAAAGGCAGGTCAACAGACACTGCCACTACCGCAGCCCCTGAGTCATTGTAAAAGCTTAAGTCATCCCGGCTGTTGCAGAGCTGCTCGGCACACACACCGGTAAAGGCGGCAGGAAAAAAATGAATGATCAGGGTTTTACCTGCAAAGTCCTTCAGGGACACTTCTTTGGTTTCTGAATTGCGTAATGTAAAATCAGGTGCTTTTGTTCCAACATTTATAGCCATAGTTCTTTCATTTTTTCTAAAGGTAACACATCTAACCCGATTTACAGTGTATCCGGCTAAACCTCTATTTTAACACACGGATCGGGCAATAAAAAACAACCAATAATTGTTTTTAGTGTCAATCAGGGTAATTTTGTGCGCAGCACAGCATTTCCTGTGCATTCAAACTGGTTATGAATAACAACGAGCACAAAAATAAGGTTCCGTTCTATTTCTTCCTGAAACTGATCGTTGCGGTTATGCTATTCTTTATTGTATTTTACGTAGATATGTCCGGCAAGCCCCGGATGATACAATTCATAAAAGGTGCCTGGACGTTTCTGTTGCCCAGTATTGCCGTTTCAATTGCCCGGTCTGCAATTATTTCTTTCTACAAAGCCCGGCGTACAAAAAAAAATGTGAGGGGGAATTTTGTATTGGGTATCAACCGGCTCACAGCCATATTGAATACCATGCTTTTTGGCATAGCGTTTATGATAGCCTTTGGTATCAACCCCCTGGAGTTCCTGACCAGCATGACGATCGTTGCCATGGCCATTGCAGTCACCTTTCGCGATTATATTACCAATATGATCAGTGGATTGCTTATTATGTTTTCAGATCAGCTTTCAGTGGGTGACAGGATCAAAGTGAACAATGACAAAGGAAGGATCGAGGATATTACTTTGTCGAACATTGTACTGAAAAATGAAGAAGATGATATCGTTCTCATTCCAAACAACCTGTTTTTTTCCCAGCCCCTGATCAATCTTTCTGTTCATCGTTCCAGGTTTTTTCATGTAAAGTTTGAATTACCTCTTTCTGTGGCTACCCATTCCGATACCCTCGAAGCGGAACTGCAGACCCTGTTTCGCGCTCACCCTGAATTGGATATGAAAGAAGATATCAGGCTGCAGGTGCAGGAAATAGGAAAAGATTTTGTGCGATACAAAATTGACCTGGTGGCAAATACGGCCAGCGACCGCCTTCACAAAGAAGTCGAAAATGAGGTATTGAAGCAGATACTGGCTTTCCAGAGTAAGAATTTGTAAGTCCTTCACAGGCTTCTCTAATGATTCATTTCCAGCTTTTTACAAATAAAGCTAAAATTTTTATCTAAATTTACTAAAATATTTAGTTTTTAATGATTTTCTTTACGTTATGGATGGGACTAAAACGGATATCATCAACCGGTTGCAGCGGGATATACTGGCCCTGCAGGGATTTACGTCTCTGCGGACCAGATATCCTGTGCGGTCGGGGGAGTTATCTGTAATGGAAGCCTTTCCCAATAAAGTTTTCCCCCTGGGCGCTGTACATGAGTTTGTTACCGAAACGATGGAAGATGCCAGCGCTACGGCGGGGTTCATTTCAGGACTGATATCAACCGTATTACCAACAACAGGCGTAATAGCATGGGTGGGGTCATGCGGATTGATCTTTCCGCCGGCGCTAAAGCAATTCGGCATTGAGCCGGACCGGGTAATTTTTTTTGAGCCATTAAAGAAACGGGAAATACAATGGACGGTGGAGGAAGCATTGAGGTGCGCAGCTTTTTCGGCGGTGGTGGCAGAATGGAGCGATATGAGTTTTACGGAAAGCCGCCGATTACAGCTTGCTGTTGAAAAAACGAATGTAACGGGTTTTGTCATCCGGCGTAACCCGAAACAATTGAGTGCTACAGCCTGCGTGGCCCGCTGGAAGATAACGAGCCTGCACAGCGGGGCGTTGGATGATTTGCCAGGCACGGGCTTTCCCAGGTGGAATGTTGAATTGTTGAAGGTACGGAACGGAAAGCCGGGCAACCGGATCATGGAATGGGCGGGGGATCACCTGCAGGAACCTTTGCCAGAGGGCGCCCTTGTACGGGAGCTTCGCAGAAAAACGGGGTGATATGGCTAAACGGTTTGTATCGGTATGGTTCCGTTTTTTGAAAACGGACTGGGTTACGAACCGTAACCCGGCGTTGCGGGATGTTCCTTTTGTATTGAGCAAACCCGACCATGGAAGAATGATCGTAACAGCAGCCAACGAGCCGGCGCAGATGCAGGGCATTGATGCGGGAATGGTGGTGGCAGATGCAAGGGCATTGTTACCGGGTATAACAGTGCTGGATGACAAACCGGGGCTGGAAGAGAAGTTATTACGTCGTATAGCCGGGTGGGCGATCCGCTTTGCTCCGGTAACGTCGGTGGACCTCCCGGATGGTATCATACTCGATGCTACGGGATGCACACATTTGTGGAAGGGAGATAAAGCCTATTTAACGGATATATGTAAACGAATTTTGTCGAAAGGATATAAGGTCCGGCTCGCGATAGCCGATACGGCAGGCGCGGCCCGGGCGGTGGCAAGGTTTGGCAACTCGGGTTTTGTTGTGAAACCAGGTGGGCATATGCAGGCCCTGTTGCCTTTGCCCCCGGAGTCATTACGGTTGGAACCGGAAACAGCAGAGCGGTTACATAAGCTGGGATTGCATGCCATCGGGCAATTTATTCATATGCCGCTGCATACTTTGCGCAGGCGGTTTGGCGCTGATTGTATCGGGCGGCTCAACCAGGCATTGGGTGTTGAAGAGGAGTTGCTGCAACCGGTTGTTCCGGCTGCTGCATATGAAGAACATCTGCCCTGCCCGGAACCGATCATAACGGCTGTTGGCATTGAGATCGCGTTGAAGGATCTGTTGTACCGGCTGTGCACCCGGTTGCAAAAAGAGCAGAAAGGACTCCGTACATTGTGTTTTAAAGGCTACCGTGCGGATGGTAAAGCAGAACAATTGCAGATACAAACCAATCGTCCCTCACATCATGCAGCGCATCTCTTTAAATTGTTTGAGCCCAGGTTGCCCGCAACAGAACCCGGTCCGGGCATTGAGCTGTTTACCCTGACCGCAACAGGAGTGGAAGAGCATATAGCTTCGCAGGAACAATTATGGAGCAGTAAAGCCGGTTTAGAGGATATCCGGCTGGCGGAGTTGATAGACCGTGTGGCGGGCCGGATAGGAATGAGCCGGATATCGCGCTATTGTCCCGATGAACATTACTGGCCCGAACGCTCTTTCAAAAAAGCGGTCAGCTTACACGAACCCGTTGTCACCACCTGGAGAAAAGAGAATCTGCGGCCGGTGCAGGTGTTGACACCACCGGAACATATCACCGTAACAGCGCCTGTTCCGGATTATCCCCCGATGTCGTTTAAGTATAAAGCGGTATTACATACGATCGTGCGTGCCGATGGACCTGAAAGAATTGAACAGGAATGGTGGCTGCAGGAAGGATTGCACCGGGATTATTACAGGGTGGAAGATACGGAAGGACGGCGATACTGGATCTTCCGGCTGGGACATTATGACGAAGCCCGGAACTGGCAATGGTTTTTGCATGGATTTTTTGCCTGAAATGTGAGCATCATAAACAGGGAATGTTATGCAGTATACAGAACTCCAGGTTACCAGCAATTTCAGCTTCCTACGTGGCGCTTCCCACCCAGAAGAGCTGGTGGAGCAGGCGGCTGGCTATGGATACAACGCTATTGCCATCACCGACCGGAACAGCCTTGCCGGCATTGTGCGGGCACATGCCGCCTCCCGGAAACACAAGATACGGTTGATACCGGCTTGCCGGCTTGACCTGCAGGATGCCCCATCTGTATTGGTGTATCCCACCAACATACAGGCTTATGCGCAGTTATGCAACCTGCTGACCACCGGCAATCTGCGCACTGAAAAAGGAAAATGTGAATTATATAGGGAAGACCTGTATTCATACGTAAAAGGTAGTAAGTTCATTGTGGTCCCGCCTGATAACCTGGATGCCCGGTTTGATTTTCCTGCTTCCTTTACAACCTCTCTGGAAGAATACCGTTCTGTTATCAAAGACAACTTATACATAGCAGCCACCCGTTATTATAACGGAGATGATGGCAAACGCCTGAAACGGATCTTCCAGCTTTCAGAGCAACTGGATATTCCTATGGTGGCCACCAATGATGTGCACTACCATCACCCTTCGCGGCGGGAACTACAGGATGTGGTAACCTGTGTGCGCGAAAAATGTACGATCTACAATGCAGGGTTCCGGCTGCATCCTAACGCTGAACGATACCTGAAAACTAAGGATGAAATGGTGCGTTTGTTCAACCGTTACCCGGATGCCATTCGCCAGACACAGGCGATTGAAGCAGCCTGCAGGTTTTCCCTGGATGAGCTGCGTTATGAGTATCCCCGTGAAATTACACCCGAGGGAACGGAGCCACAGGAAGAACTGACCCGCCTGGTATGGGAAGGGGCGCATAAAATGTATGGAGAAAATCTTCCGGAGAAAATTATCCATAATATCAATTATGAGCTGGCATTTATGAAAGAGATGAATTATGCCAAATACTTTCTGACGGTATATGATATTGTTCGCTTCGCGAGAGAGCAGGGCATTCTTTGCCAGGGAAGGGGATCTGCCGCCAACTCTACGATCTGTTATTGCCTGGGCATAACGTCTGTTGATCCCACCCAGATCGATTTGCTTTTTGAACGGTTTATTTCTTCGGCCCGTAATGAGCCCCCGGATATAGACGTGGATTTTGAGCACGAAAGACGGGAGGAAGTGATGCAGTATATCTATGACAAATACGGAAGGGACAGGGCAGCCGTGGTAGCCACGGTCACAGAGCTTCATCACAAAGGCGCCATCAGGGATGTAGGCAAGGCAATGGGGTTATCGGTGGATACCATCAACCTGTTATCGGCTTCCATCCGCGATTTTGCTGAAGAGTGGGAGCAGGGGAAACCCATTCCTGTATCGGGGTTTGACACAAAGGACCGGCACCTGCGGAAAGTGCTGCAGCTTACCAGGGAATTCACGGGTTTTCCCCGGCAATTGGGACAACACACGGGTGGCTTCGTTATATCGGAGGGAAAGCTGTCAGACCTCTGTCCCATTATCAATGCCCGGATGGAAAACCGTACCAATATTGAATGGAACAAAGATGATATAGAGGCATTGGGTTTTTTAAAAATAGATGTGCTGGCCCTCGGGATGCTCACCTGTATCCGGAAGGCTTTTGATAAGCTGAAAGAACATTACGGTAAGGAATATACGCTGGCTACTGTTCCCCGGGAAGACAAGAAGGTATATGATATGATCTGTCATGCCGATACGATCGGTGTGTTCCAGATTGAAAGCAGGGCGCAGATGTCGATGCTGCCGCGATTGAAGCCCAGGAAATTTTACGACCTGGTGATAGAAGTGGCGATCGTACGCCCGGGACCTATACAGGGTAATATGGTGCACCCGTATTTAAAAAGGAGAAATAAGAAAGAAAAAATTAAATACCCCAGTGAAGAGTTAGAGGAAATACTTGGAAAGACATTGGGCGTTCCCCTGTTCCAGGAGCAGGCAATGAAGATCGCTATTGTGGCGGCCGGGTTTACGCCGGCCGAAGCGGATGAGCTGAGAAGAAGCATGGCTACGTTTAAGGCGAAAGGAAAAGTATCTTATTTTAAAAAGAAGCTGGTAGACGGTATGATGGCGAAAGGGTATGAGGAAGAATACGCATTGCGGATATTCAGGCAACTGGAAGGATTCGGCAGCTATGGGTTCCCGGAAAGTCATGCGGCAAGTTTTGCTTTGCTGGTATATGTTTCCTCCTGGTTGAAATGGTATTACCCGGATGTGTTTGCCTGTGCCCTGCTGAACAGCATGCCTATGGGCTTTTACCAGCCGGCGCAGCTTATTTCGGATGCCCGTAAGCATGGGGTGGAAGTGCGACCGGTAGATATCAACCATTCCGGTTGGAATAATACCCTGGAAGAGAAGGTAGGAAAATGCTGTGCTTTGCGCCTGGGATTCCGGCAGGCAAAGGGATTACAACAGGATGAGATGGAACTGCTGGTGATGAAACGAAGAGAGAAAAAGTATACCTCTGTGAGTGATCTGCGCAATGCCGGTTTATCTGATGCTGCACTGGAACGGCTGGCGGATGCAGATGCGTTCAGGTCCATTGGTTTGGACAGAAGACAGGCGCTCTGGGAGGTGTCTGCCAAAGACCACCCGGTGGCCTTGTTTGCCGGGCAATCCCTGGAAAGGGAACAGGTTGACCTGCCTGCGATGACATTGTCTGAGCATGTGATACAGGATTATGCGGTAACGGCTTTGTCACTGAAGGAACACCCGGTACATTTTGTACGGGAAAAGCTGGAACAGGTGCATGTGATACCCACCAGCCGGTTGGCTTCCTGCAAAAACGGGGATTATGTAAAAGTAGCGGGACTGGTGTTGGTAAGGCAAAGTCCGGCCACTGCCACCGGTCTGTGTTTTGTGACCATTGAAGACGAAACCGGCAGTACCAACCTCGTGGTGTTTGCTGATGTGTTCAAACAATACCGGAAGGAGATCGTACAGGCCAAGCTGCTCATGGCGGAAGGTTTGTTACAGATAGAAGGTGAGGTCATACATGTAGTGGCAAAGCGATGTTATAATGTTTCCAGGTTGCTGCGCAGGCTCACAGCTTCCCAAAATGAAATTTCGCTGATGCCCACCCTGGACTGGCTCAATGAAGATCTGCCGCCGGCTTTGAAAAAAAAGCTGCAGTCCGGTAATAAAGAGGAGAAAGTGATACCGGGAGGAAGGGATTTTAAGTAGGATTCTCCATCACTGCGCGCCGAGAGGGTGATTCTTTGCTGACGGGTTTATTATGCGGCAAAGCAGTCCCTGAAAATGATGAGGCTTTGTCGGAGACAAAGGAGAACATATGGGTTACGAAGTCAGAGACTTCGAAGAGCGATTGGTCAAAGGTTTCCAACCTTCCGAAGGTTGGAAACCCTTTTCTGCTATGTCTCTCCGGGGTCTGGCAGCGCCGGCGCCGGAGGTATGGAGCGCTAAATCACTTCCCCATCCGCATCAACTTATTATAACTTATACAGCTTCTTTCACGATGTATTGATCCGGGTTTTGCATGTCTTCTCCTTTACCCATTTTTTGTAGCAGCCGGAGATGGGAAACAATGCCGCCCCAGTAGCTGGTCTGGTTTGGAGTGATATTATGCTCCTGCAGGATGCGGTACAGGATGACATTCAGCCGGGGATAATACACATGGTGCACATGCGGGAACAGGTGATGTGCGATATGATTATTAAAGCCGCCAAGGATAAAATTGGCAACATGGCTAAAAGGATGCATGTCATTAGAGCTTTTCACCTGGTTCATCAGCCAGGAAGTATTGATATACCCATTGTCATCCGTATCAGGGTAAGCAGTAGACTCCACATGGTGTGTCATAAAGAAAGTGAACAGCAGGAACAGTGACTGCACCAGGTGCATACACAGGAACCCGGCTAATACAATATACCAGGGCTGCTGCGAAAACAAAACCGGTAACACGAGAACGAGCGATATGTAGATGACCTTTTGTACCCAGAAGGATAAGTGATATCTAAATCCTTTCTTCTCATCATATGTATCCGGGCCGAACAGGATAACAACATCTTTAATAAGGATCCAGAACAGGGAATAGGTGGTATACAGGAACGGTGCATAGATATGCTGGTAACGGTGATGCCGGTAGTGTTTGCTGCCCGGTGTTACGCGGATCAGGTGCGTGATCTGGAGGTCAGAATCATATTCCTCCACGTTGGGCGCATAATGATGAGAGTGCACATGCCGTTTTTTCCAGGCTTCCGCGTGTGCCCCAACAATGGTATAAATGATGATAAACCCGAGGTTGTTGAGTCGCCTGCTTTTAAACACGGTATTATGTGAAAAGTCATGCGAAAAGTTGAATGCGAACAGCAGGGTGATTATGCCATACCCTACAAAACAGATACAGAACAATGCCGGGTTCTCCACCTGGTATAGCATATAGTAGGCAAAGACACTTGCGGGAAAATAAAAGAAGAATTTTGTCCAGAGTATGGTCTTGAACCATGTATCATCTGTAAACAGCTCCTTGTTGACCGTTTGATGGATAAGTTTCAGCAGGCGGCTGTCTTCCGCGATATGAATATGTTTGTCTCTCATATATGGATGGTTTAGATGTTCCAGTTGATAAAAGGGAGTGTTCGTTTTTCATTTACATTCCATAACCCAAGTTGTAATCCGCTGTGTTTTTTGGCCCGGTTAATTAATCCCAGTTGCAATCCTTTGTGTTGTTTACTCTTATTATTTATACCTAACTGAATACCGTCTGAAATTATGGCTGTATTGGTAATTGCTGACTGGAGCCCCGCCGTTTGATAAGCTCCACTTACAAATATGCACAGTTGAATGCCATTGTGTTTTTCAGCGTAGTTGAATATACCGGCACCAGATATACCATTAACCTCTCTGTTCAAATGCCCAACCATTCCCAATGAAATGCCGTTTGTAACACAGTCACAAATAGAACCACTGAATGACAACACCAAACCGTTATTTGTAAAAAAACTACGGTCCATAACTTCTTTATACTCTTGTGCTGATTCAGAAACAGGGCTGTATGGTGTTGCCATTAATGCCAGCCCTGATCCAACCAGTTCAATTTTTAATCCATTCGTATTTCCGCTATGGTCACCGGGTATCGTAAGAAAACCAACAGAAACGCCATTAATAGTCGTATTCGGTATATGATACGTGCCAACAGGAAAAACGTTTTTATACTCCTGTGCATTGCCGGCAAAACCCATACACAGCAATATTGCCAGGGAAGCCGCCACCAACAATTTACCGGGCTTATACACCCGCGGTGTAATTTCTTTTTGCCTTCCCATCGCTTTCAGGAAACGGAAATGTGCAGCTAAAGAATCCCTGTAGGGCATTTCCATATAGGTGATACCGTGTTTGGCGGCGAGTCTCCTGAAAATAGGTAATATTTCCAGGTAGTGTACATGACTGATATTCGGCAGCAGGTGATGGAGCGCATGTGCATTAAACCCTCCAAGGGTCCAGTTGAAGAATATGCTGTCTGCATTGTAATCAACAGAAGTGCACATCTGGAGTTTGGGCCAGCTCATATGTAGTTCGTTATTTTCATCCGGCTCAGGATGGGATACATAGTCGGAAAGATGCGAAACGCCCAATACCGCTACGAATATCCAGGAGATTATAAAATGGTTCAGCAGGAATGCCAGCAATACGATTTTCCACCCGAATGGCAATACCATGATGGGCAGCACGATCATATACCCGATATAGAGGAACTTGAACAGCACCAGCTTCACTATCTCTTTCCGCGGGATATCAATTTTAATGGTCCGGCTGCTGTAGTTGAATATCATCAGTGTTTCGCGGAAAAGAAACCAGTTGAGTGAATACAGCAGGTAGAGGAAAGGGGCATAGATATGCTGGTAGCGATGGAACCATTTCAGGGGTTGGGTAGCCGTCATCCTGAACAAAGGGTTGTTCAGCACATCGATGTCGCTGCCTTCTATATTGGTATACAGGTGGTGCGATTCGTTATGGTTCTTTCCCCATACATAGGCGTTATTGCCCTGCAGGTTAAAGCTGAAGGAAAACAGTACCGTATTCCAGAATTTTGATTTTACCGCTACACCGTGCGCCGCATCGTGTGAAATGTTGAAGGCTGTCAGCAGCACGCTCAGCCCCATTAACAGGTAAAAGCAGAAAAATGGGAAAAGACTGCTGCTCGTGATCATCAGCGCATAAAATACACATACAAGCCCGAAATAGAGTATGATCTTCAGCAGCATGGTATTGCCGCCGGTTCTGTCTATTCCTTTTTCAGCAAAATATTTTTCAGTTTCAGCTTTCAGCTCCTTATAAAATTCGGAGCCTTCGTCTTTGGCAAATTTTAGTTTGTTCATTACTGATAGTTTAAGTTTGAAAAACCGTTTCCGGTAAGTCAAAGCTATCATGGACGGAAGGCTGGGCATAATTGACGGGAGCAGTGTATCGTGGACTGACCGGCAGTTCTTACAAAGTGTTGGAGAAATAATATATACGAAGAGCGGTTTTTGCAAAAAATATCACCCCGGCATCCTTTTTTGGCGGTTTTCAATAATTTAAAACCGGCGGTTTGCAGGTTTTGCAAAAAATAAACGGAAAGCCGGGGGTAACAGGTTACGGAAGTGGAAACCGACTGATAATCAATTTTTTTTCAGGCAGGCGGGAACGGGCGTATTTACCTTCGGTGAAAAAGTTCAGATTTTAGGGGTATGCAAGTTTTCCGGTCGGTGAGACACCGACCGATAGCGGGTTCTGCAGACGGATACCTGCTCATGCTGGCGCAAGTCTTCCGCAGGATGACTTGTTGCCGGTTAATTCTGCCGGACTGTGTCCGGGCTTTCACTATACCCTGATACAATCAGAGTGAAATTGTAAAGACACCAGTGATCTGCAGGCAGAACACTTGCGCCAGGTCCCGGAAATCTCCGGCATTTCTACTCCCAACTTCGTTAGGGGCTACTCAGGTTCAAGCCCGCCCGGACGGCTCCTCCGGGCTTACATTGACGGCTATGGATCTCCTCCGGCCGAAAAACTCCCATAAAACAAGATTTGGAATACACCCTTCTCCCGCCGCGTATTTTCAATCATGTTATATTTGCGCTAATGGAAAAGTCGAATTTTGTTGACCAGATCAGGATATTTTGCAAAAGCGGGCATGGCGGCGCCGGCAGCAGGCATTTTCTGCGTACAAAATACAACCCGCAGGCGGGGCCGGATGGAGGTGACGGTGGCCGGGGCGCCCATATTATTTTAAAAGGCAACAAGAATTTATGGACATTACTGCATTTGCGGTATTATAAAAATGTGATCGCGGAAAACGGTGAAGGGGGCAGCGGTAATAAGTGTACCGGTCGTTCGGGTAAGGATATTATAATAGAAGTGCCGTTGGGTACGATAGCCAGGGATGAAGAGACCGGTGAAAAAGAGGCGGAAATACTGGAAGACGGGCAGGAAGTGGTGTGGTTGAAAGGCGGGCGCGGCGGACTCGGGAATGCCAGCTTTGCAACAGCTACCAACCAGGCGCCTGAATATGCGCAACCCGGAGAGCCGGGCGTGGAGGGATGGAAAGTGCTGGAGTTGAAAGTGCTGGCTGATGTGGGACTGGTGGGTTTTCCCAATGCAGGAAAATCAACCCTGCTGTCTGTGATGACGGCTGCAAAGCCTAAAATAGCAGAATATGCATTTACCACCATCAATCCCAACCTGGGAATGGTGGAATACCGGGATGGAAAAAGCTTTTGCATCGCCGATCTGCCCGGCATCATAGAAGGCGCCGCGGAAGGAAAAGGCCTGGGACATCGTTTTTTAAGGCATATAGAAAGAAATCCCGTTTTATTGTTTTTAATTCCGGCAGACAGTGCAGATCACCGCAAGGAATTTGATGTGCTGGTAGATGAACTGGAGCGTTACAACCCGGAACTGTTGCACAAAGAATTTATAATAGCCATAAGTAAAAGCGATCTGCTGGATGAGGAACTGAAAGCCGCTATCGAAAAAGAATTGCCGGAAAATATACCGCACCTGTTTATTTCATCTGTATTACAAATCGGGTTGACGCCGTTGAAAGATATGTTATGGAAAGCACTTAATAAAAAAACTGCCAGCTAAATAGCATTATTGTACTTTTTTGTTGTAATATTACATCAACTAATAATTTGGTTTAGCCTCTCTCGATTGCGTGCCTTTATGGCGACATTGCGAAGTCTGCAAAGACTTCGCTTTTGTTTGGATACCGGTCATATCACCAGCTTTCCTTTTGTGGAAGCTTTGATCTGCTCTATGGTTACATCCGGGGCGCACTCTACCAATTTGAAACCGCCTTCAGGCAGAATGTCAAATACGCCCAGTTCCGTTACGATCTTTTTCACACAGCGGATGCCCGTTAACGGTAGTGTGCATTGAGGCAAAAGTTTGGATTCACCGGCTTTGTTCACGTGTTGCATGGCAACAATGATGTTTTCCGCGCTGGCCACCAGGTCCATGGCGCCACCCATGCCTTTCACCATTTTTCCCGGGATCTTCCAGTTGGCAATATCCCCGTTTTCAGATACTTCCATGGCGCCTAAAATGGTGAGGTTTACTTTCCTCGCCCGTATCATCCCAAAACTCAGGGCCGAATCAAAAAATGCGGAGCCGGGCAAAGTAGTGATAGTTTGCTTGCCGGCATTGATATAGTCCGCGTCTTCCTCTCCCTCAAAAGGAAAGGGCCCCATACCCAGCAGCCCGTTTTCGCTTTGCAGCACCACGTTTATGTTATCGGGAATGTAGTTGGCCACCAGAGTGGGAATACCAATGCCCAGGTTTACATAATAGCCATCTTTTACTTCCTGTGCTATTCTTCTGGCAATACCGTTTTTATCAAGCATAGTATTGTATTAAAGTGTTTGGTTCCGGGGTCTTACGGTTCTTTGTTCAATTCTTTTTTCATAATGGGCGCCCTGTACGATCTTACTGACATATATACCCGGCGTATGTATAAAGTTGGGGTCCAGCTCTCCCGGTTCCACCAGCTCTTCCACCTCGGCAATGGTCACTTTACCAGCCATGGCCATCACATGGTTAAAGTTGAGAGCAGTGGCACGGTACACCAGGTTGCCCATCCGGTCGCCCTTCCAGGCTTTTACCAGAGAAAAATCTACTTCAAAAGCGGTTTCCATCAGGTATTCTTTTTCAACACCATGAAAGGTGAACCTGCGGCTTTCTTTTCCTTCGGCAACTTCGGTTCCCACACCGGCCGGCGTAAAGATGGCCGGCATACCATAACCGGCGGCCAGGCAGCGTGTGGCCAGGGTGCCCTGTGGGATCAGCTCCACTTCCAGCTCACCGCTCAGCATCTGCCGTTCAAATTCAGCATTCTCTCCTACATAGGAAGCGATCATTTTTTTGATCTGCTTTTTTTGCAATAACAGGCCCAGCCCGAAATCATCCACCCCGGCATTATTGCTGATGCAGGTAAGATCAGTGATATCTGACCCAAGCAGGGCGGCGATCAGGTTCTCGGGAATTCCGCATAAGCCGAACCCGCCAACGGCCAGGGTCATACCGCTCCGGATATCCCGTATGGCTTCTTCAGCAGATGAAACTGTCTTATCAATCATTCGTTAAAGCTTTGCTTAAAATTACAATTAAAGACGGGAATGCTGTAATATTATGTTCCCGGATCATGATCCTTTTATCTTTTGATATCAATTGCCATATGTTGAAGTTGCCGGTAGCTTTATTTGCAGTATTATCGTCTTATGCGGTGAATGCGCAGGAAATAGTGCTGACCAATGACCGGTTGAATATATGCTATGCAAAGATGGACAACCCCATGCGCATAGCCGTTACCGGTGTACCCTGTGGATCGCTTGTGATCAGCAGTAAAAATGGCATTGTTTCAGCGCAGAACGGATGCAGATTTTTATTTACACCGGGCACAGTTGAAAATGCTTCTTTGGAAGTGTTCAGAAAAAAAGGAAATAAGCTTGTTAAGATAGGGGAGGTGCCTTTGAGGATTAAACCGGCGATGGTGGCGGCCTTTGCCGGAGCCTTTCCCGGCGGCATGGTGGAGAAAGATGCTTTAATGGCCGTGGGTGGAATAAGAGCAAAGCTGGACGAAGTGGAAATCGACCATAATATTCTCGTGACCGGATACAAAGTGATGATCCGGCAAAAAGATGGCTTGATCGGTTTTGACAATTCAGGGCCGAGGTATAGTCCCGAACTGGTAACAGCTTTTTCAAAATTGAACGCCGGTGATATAGTGCTGGTATATGATATCAGCGTGCAGCACCCCGATGGAAGTACGGGCACGGCAAAACCTTTGGAATACCGGATTGAATAGGAGCTCAAACAAGCAGGTTGGGATTATATTTGTTCCCATTGGATGCCGTTATGGGTGTTTGTGGGAATCCTTATGTGCAAAGCATCACCAACAACTGATGAATAATTAATTTAGTTTTCCTTTTAATAATTCCGCATGGAGCTAAAAGTGATAAAAGTAAACCTCGATGATGTCTCTCATTTTCGGGAATTATTCCTCTATGAAAGTAACTTTCAGTTTGTGCATAACAAATGTCACCAGTATGGATGGGCGGATACTTACCTGCTCGTGGCAGACAACGTAAGTGTGGGCTATGGCGCTGTATGGGGATTGCACAAAAGGGAGGACAGGGATACGATATTCGAGTTTTATCTGCTGCCCGGATACAGGCAATTAGCTACTGTGTTCTTCCGGAAACTTTGCGATATACCGGGTATTACATTTGCTGAGTGCCAGACAAACGACAGACTGTTATCCGGCATGTTCTATGAATTTTCCAGGGAAATAACCGCGGAAGCTATACTATTCAAAGACTGTTATGCAACCAATGTGCATAAAGATGGAGTTGTATTAAAAGAAAGGACAACCCGGCGTAAAGATGATCGCGGGTATGCGTTGGTGTGGAATGATGAGATAGTAGCCGAAGGCGGATTAATGCTCAACTATAATATGCCGTATGCAGACATATACTACGAGACCAAAGAGCAGTATAGAAACCAGGGTTACGGCACCCTGTTGCTGCAGGAACTGAAGAGGGAAGCTTACCGTACAGGAAGAGTTCCTGCTGCGAGATGTAATATAAAGAATGCTATATCAAAAATATCGTTGCTGAAAGCGGGGTTCGAGATATGCGGCTATTTGCTGAATGGTACCATTGCACGAAACTAACACCACGATTATCATTCAGGAGTTATATTTGCAATCGTGTCCAAAGAAAAAACATACCCGATTGACAGGATCGTATCCCCGGTAAGCAGGTTTATCCGCCAGGAGAAATCCGGTAGTATTGTACTGGCAGTTTCGGTGGTGATAGCATTGTTATTGGCCAATTCCCCATGGTCGGAACAATATTTCCATTTTTTTGAACATACGGTTGGTGTCAGCTTCAATGAGCAGCTAACGTTTAACTATACCCTGCATCACTGGGTAAATGACGGACTGATGGCGATCTTCTTTTTTGTGGTAGGGCTGGAGCTGAAGCGGGAGATCGTAGGAGGGGAGCTGTCAAAACCGGGGCAGGCAATACTGCCTATTATAGCGGCGGCTGGCGGTATGCTCGTACCGGCGTTGATCTATTTTATGTTCAATTCATCGGGCGAAGTGCGTGCAGGTTGGGGTATCCCGATGGCAACGGATATCGCTTTTGCGTTGGGCGTGTTGTATTTCCTGGGAAAGAAAGTGCCGCTTTCGTTGAAGGTTTTCCTGACGGCGCTGGCAATTGTGGATGACCTGGGAGCGGTACTGGTCATTGCTTTTTTCTATACATCAGATATTTCGTTCACCAGCCTTGCTACCGGGTTTTCCTGTTTGGCCGTTATGTATGCAGGCAACAGGCTGGGTATCCGTAATGTGTTGTTTTACGCCATTTTGGGTATCCTGGGTGTATGGGTGGCGTTTCTTTTGTCGGGCGTGCATGCTACCATAGCGGCCGTGCTGGCGGCTTTTACCATACCGGCGGATATCCGTGTGCCCGAGCCCGTATATTTCAAAAAAGTAAGTGGATACCTGGGGCAGTTCAAATCCATTGACCCTCGTGACAGGACGCCGGTGTTAACGCCGGAACAGTTGCATTTGCTGGAGCAGGTACATGCGGCTACCACCAATGCTATGCCGCCCCTGCAGCGGCTGGAGCATGCCATGCATCCTTTTGTCACATTTGTGGTACTGCCTGTTTTTGCCCTGGCAAACGCCGGCGTAACGATGGAGGGAGATATGTCGCAGATGTTTTCGACCCATATCATACCCGGCGTGGGGCTGGGACTGTTGGTTGGTAAAGTATTGGGTGTGGCAGGGTTTACGCTGCTGGCGGTAAAGCTGAAGATCGCCCCTTTTCCTTCGGGTATGAATACCCGGAACCTTATAGGACTTGGCTTCCTGGCGGCCATCGGCTTTACCATGTCCCTGTTCATTACCACCCTGGCTTTCAGCAACGATACTTACCTGGCGCAGGCCAAGCTGGGGATTTTTGCGGCTTCTGTTATCGGGGGCACGATAGGATATATGATACTGTCGGGAAGCAGTAAAATGGTAAAATAGTAAGATGGTAAGAGGTTCCGTCTCTTGCGATCTTACGCGTCTTACGGTCTTGCATCGGGTAAGATGGTAATAACATTGTGCTCCCTCGTGTCATCGTGGCTTGGTGGTTCCAGCTTTTGAACCACGAGGGCACAAAGGCACGAAGTATCACGAAGATATTTGGAGAGGTGAGGGTAAAATGGTAAGAGGGATACTTCTTACAGTCTTACGCGTCTTACAATTTTACATGTCTTACGGTCTTGCGTGTCTTGCGGTCTTGCATCGGGTAAGAGGGGTGTGCTCAGTTTTTTGCCTTTTGCAGGAAGCTTTCATGCAACTTCAACACCTGCGGAATAAGCAGTTGCTGCTCGTCGTTGTATATAACGAAGTCGCACAGGCGCATTTTTATTTCTTCATTCAGCTGGCTTTTCATTCTTTTTTCTACATCATCCCGGGTAATATTGTCGCGCTGCATGGTGCGTTGTATGCGGAGCGCTCTTGGAGTATATACCCCGATGATATAGTCCAGTCCGCCTGCAGAACCTGCTTCAAAAAACAGGGCAGCTTCTTTCAGCACATAGGGTGTTGTTTGCCGCTGCATCCAGTTGCCGGCATCCCGGATGGTGGCGGGGTGTACCAGGCTGTTCAGCAGTTCCAGCTTGTTTTTGTCGCGAAACACCATAGATGCGATGTACTGCCTGTTTAGCATGTCACCCTCATAGGCCTCCGCCCCGAAATGCCGCGTGATCTGCTCTTTCAGCTCACGATCGGTGTTCATGATCTCCCTGGCCGCAGTATCCGCGTAGTATACGGGTATGCCCAGCAATCCGAAAATGCGTGCCACCGTGCTTTTGCCGGATCCTATACCACCTGTCAGACCGATTTTCAACATTAGTGCGGAAGTTTATAAAAGCAAAAATCCGAAATCTTGCCGGATTCCGGATTTGCATTATTGTAAGTTGCTCAGCTTATTTAGCAGGCGCATTATTTAGCTGTTTGCTCCATTCCATGCTGATGGCGCTTTTTTCTATTTTAAGATAGCTGCCGGGGCTTACTTCCAGCTCCAGGGTGGTGTCTTCTATTTTGTTTACTTTACCGTGTATGCCGGCTATGGTCACTACTTTATCGCCTTTCTGAAGATTGCTTTGAAAGTTTTTGGCTTCTTTGGCTTTTTTAGCCTGCGGGCGGATCATAAAAAAGTAAAAAACGGCTATGATACCTACCAGCATGATCATCTGCATCATCTGCGCGTTACCCGCACCCGCCTGTAATAAATAAAAAGAGAAATTGCTCATATGTGTTGTTTAAATATTTAACTTTTTTTGATAACCGTTACGTCAAAAGCAATGGTATAGCTTCCCTGTTCGGCGTTTGTATCAACCACAATCGTTTTATGATTATTGCCAATCCTGCCCTTGGTATCAAATGTTGTTTTGATAATGCCTTCTTTCCCGGGTGCCACGGGCGCTTCCGGTTTTTCAGCCAGTGTACAGCCGCAGGAAGGACGTACGTCTTTAATGATCAGGGGGCTGCTGCCGGTATTTTTAAAACGGAACGCAATTTCCAGTTGCTCTCCTTCATTTACATTTCCCTTGTTGATAACGGAATCGATCCATTGGATGGTGGTAACTGCGGGAGCGGCATCCGTGTTTGCGGAAGACGCCTGGGCCGTTATTTCAGGTGTGTTGCCGGCTGTTTTTGTTTCGGCCTGCTGGCAGGCGGAAAATAATAGTAGAAATGCTATCCCGGTTGAAAAGATATGTTTTGTCATTTGAATTCAGTATTTGATGGTTGCGCAAAGTTAATTTGTTTTTCCGGAAGTACCCCAGTGCGATCACTTAAGTTTTTTGAACTCGGTTTTGTGCAGGCGGTTTTCTGCTGTCAGGTCTTTGTGAATATTATCCAGTATCCCGTTTACAAACTGCCCGCTCTGCGCCGTGCTGTAGGCTTTTGCCAGGTCGATATACTCATTGATGGTTACCTTGGTGGGGATGGTATCAAAATACAGGAACTCACTGACACCCATTTGCATAATGATCATATCCAGGGCGGCGATCCTTTCCACATCCCAGTTTTTCAGCTTCGGTTTGATCAGTTCCATACAAACCGCCGATTTGTCCCTAACGGTGCGCAGCAGGTCGAAGGCGAATTTCCTTTTTTCATCACCCAGCATATCCTGGAAGTTCATTCCAGCCGGTTTTTGTAAGTAGTTCAGTACCAGAAGGTTCATCATTTCCGCATCGTCATCCCAATGTAGGAAAATGTCCTCTACATGCGAAATGAATGTATCATTAGCCAGCATGAGGTCGGTAAAAATGAACTCCAGTATGTTTTTTTCTGATTTTTTATTGCGTTCCTGCAGTTGAATATATTCCCTGTACAAGGGTTCTTCCACCAGTTGCAGGTAGGTTTTCCGTATCAGTTCCGTGCCATCCCACTGCTCGGGCTTTATTTCTGCCACCGCTTTTTGATAGGAGGGATTCTCCAGGATTTTCCAGAGCACTTCATTGCCTGCGATCTTGATATTGACATTCAGGTCTTCCGCTGTCGTCAGGTGTTTTGACGACCGGTTCCGGGAGTCGGTCTCCGCATAGCGGGCTACCTGGGCCAAAAAGTATACGAGATAGGTAAACAGGTGCCTGGACTGCTCCAGGTTTTTTTCCAGTAATTTCTCTGCTTTTCCGGGTACGGGTGGTTCCTGGGTGGTGTTCAGCGCGTACAATGTTTGCATCACCTTTACCCTGATATTTCTTCTGCTGATCATTCTAAAGAGCTGTTATGGGCGGCGAAGATAGGCTTTTTTGGGTTGTAACGGAGGGTGTATTTACCTTCAGTGAAAAAGTTCAAATCTTCGCAGGGCGGTGGCGACACCCGCCTGTAGAGCCTGTTACCGGCCGGTGTCTCACCGACCGGAAAATTGGTAGAACGAAAACCTGGAATACACCCTAACGGATTTCCGGGTTTCCTGAAAAATTGACATGCCGCCAAAATCGCATGAACTGCCATCTTTTGGGGTGAAATATTCGAAATAGCAGGCTAAACTGCATTTTTTGCAGGCTTTGATGCTTTGGCATACAATTCGTTTATTTTTGTCCGCCTTAAAGATTGACTTCTTTAACCAATTCAAAAACTATTAATTATGTCTAAAAAGTTAAATGTAACGCCTCTTCACGACAGAGTGATTGTGAAACCAGCTCCTGCTGAGGAAAAAACTTCCGGTGGTATTATCATACCGGATACTGCAAAAGAGAAACCCCAGCGTGGTACTGTTGTAGCGGCTGGCCCCGGTAAAAAAGATGAGCCTGTGGTTGTAAAATCAGGCGATACCGTGCTTTACGGTAAATATGCAGGTACTGAAATTACCATTGATGGTGCTGAGTACCTGATCATGAGAGAATCAGACATTTTAGCGATTGTTTAAAACCTTTTGGCAGCTTCTCCCGAAGCTGTAACACATTCTACATTAAAATCTCAAATCAAATTAATATGGCAAAACAATTATTTTTCGATATTGATGCCCGCAATAAAATGAAAAGAGGGGTAGATACCCTTGCCAATGCAGTAAAAGTAACATTAGGACCCAAGGGTCGTAATGTAGTATTGGAGAAGAAATTTGGCGCACCTGCCGTTACCAAAGACGGTGTAACAGTTGCTAAAGAAATTGAACTGGAAGACCCTATTGAAAATATGGGCGCCCAGATGGTAAAAGAAGTAGCCAGTAAAACGGCTGATATTGCAGGTGATGGTACTACCACTGCTACTGTGCTGGCACAGGCTATCATCAGCGAAGGTCTGAAAAACGTAGCCGCCGGTGCAAACCCGATGGATCTGAAACGCGGTATTACCAAAGCGGTGGAAAAAGTAGTGGACCACCTGAAATCCCAGTCACAGACGGTGGGTTCCGACAGCAAAAAAATTCAGCAGGTAGCTTCTATCTCTGCCAACAACGACGATGCTATCGGTAAGCTGATCGCTGAAGCGTTTGCCAAAGTGGGTAAAGACGGTGTTATCACCGTTGAAGAAGCCCGCGGCACCGAAACAGGAATTGAAGTAGTGGAAGGTATGCAGTTCGATCGCGGATACATTTCTCCTTATTTTGTTACCGACAGCGAAAAAATGCAGGCTGAGCTGGAAAAACCTTACATCCTTATCTACGATAAGAAAGTAAGCACCATGAAAGATATCCTGCACATCCTGGAAAAAGTGGCTCAGCAGGGCGCTCCTTTGCTGATCATCTCTGAAGACCTGGAAGGCGAAGCGCTGGCTACCCTGGTGGTAAACAAGCTGCGCGGCACGCTGAAAGTGGCTGCTGTTAAAGCACCGGGCTTCGGCGACAGGAGAAAAGAAATGCTGACCGATATCGCTATCCTGACCGGCGGTACTGTTATCAGCGAAGAGCTGGGTCACAAACTGGAAGGTGCTGACCTTACCAGCCTGGGCCGTGCTGAAAGAGTGGTAATTGACAAAGACAACACGACCATCGTAGGCGGTAAAGGCAAAAAAGCTGATATCACCGGTCGCGTTAGCCAGATCAAAGCCCAGATTGAAGTAACTACTTCTGATTACGATAAAGAAAAATTACAGGAACGCCTGGCTAAATTAAGCGGTGGTGTGGCTGTGTTACAGGTAGGTGCTGCTACTGAAGTGGAAATGAAAGAGAAAAAAGACCGTGTGGATGATGCTTTACATGCAACACGTGCCGCGGTGGAAGAAGGTATCGTTCCGGGTGGTGGTACTGCCTATATCCGTGCGATAGAGTCACTGGAGAAACTCAAAACGGTGAACGAAGATGAGGCAACCGGTGTATCCATCGTAAGAAGAGCCATTGAAGAGCCTCTGCGCCAACTGGTGTACAACAGTGGTATCGAAGGCAGCATCGTGGTACAGAAAGTAAAAGAAGGAAAAGCTGATTTCGGCTTCAACGCCAGGACAGAAGTGTATGAAAACCTGTTCAAAGCCGGTGTGATCGATCCTACCAAGGTTACCCGCATCGCGCTGGAAAATGCAGCTTCCATTGCAGGTATGCTGTTAACCACTGAGTGTGTAATAGCAGACAAACCCAAGAAAGAAGAAGCTGTTGGTGGTGGCCACCATGGCGCTCCTGATATGGGTGGAATGGGTTATTAAACATCTCTTGACACATAATGATAAAAAGCCCGCCGTCTGGCGGGCTTTTTATTTACCAACGAAAACGATCAATTTTACTATAGATCATTCGTCAGGTCAGTTAAAGAATTAAAATTGCTGCATTCCTAAAGTATATTTAGGGTTCAGTAAATATTCAGGTGGTTAAATATCTCGTTACTAATAATGCCAGATGCTGACATGGCCGCATAACAGGCTCCGAAGGCTGCATCTTCGTTATGGGCAGATTTAATAACCGGGATCTTAAACACATCCTCCAATGCCGTACAGAGTAATGGGTTTTTCTTTATCGCATTACCGGCCCCTATTAAAACACGCCTGTCTTTTTTTATTTCGCCAGGGAGAAGATTGTAAAAATGATATACTTCATTACAAATACCTCTGATAAACCCAAGGATCAGATCCTGTGCCGTAAAGTTGGTAGCGGAAATGCTTGAAATGCTTCCCTGAACAAACGGATTGGTGCGGCTGCCGTTAAACAAAGTGGCCACGGTAAGCGCATCATTATTACTCTTATAATCAATAGCATTGATCATTGCATAAAACTCATCTGTTTGTAAGCCATTGTGGTTGCTTATTCTTAACACGCTGTCGAACAGGGATTGCAATACAGACAGAGACTGACCGCCGGAGAGCGCGGCCCCCACCAGCAGGTAACCCCCACCGGGGAAAGGTCTTGTATCTAAAACATCTGATTTGAAATAGCTGTCGGAGTAGACAGAAAGCTGGCTGCTGGTTCCTATGGAAATGTGTATTGAATTGTTTTTTTCCCGGACAGAACCCATGAAGCTGGCCTGATTATCTCCGATAGCAGAATATACCGGGATACTTGTATCGTAATATCCCGACAATACAGCAGATTCATTTGATTCAGGTAGTATGGCAGGGTCTATGCCGAATTTTTTGAGAGAAGTTATGTCAAACTCGTTTTTTAAAGTATTGAAAAAACCCAGACCGGCTGCATTTGTATAGTCTGTTACAGGTGTTTTTCTTCCCGCTAATCTCATCACCGCATAATCCATAATAGTACAAAGTTTAACAGCATTATGCGGTACAACAGTATTTTTCAGATGATAGAAATGTGTAACCAAACCGTATCCCGTTGATAAATTGTGACCGGAGTTTTCAGCTAAAAAATTGGCATAGGTAACCCCGTTATTAAAGATCTGATTGCCACTATTATCCTGCCAGGTATATAAAGGACTTACTGCGTTTCCATCTTTATCCAGGTAAAGAATGCCATGCATTTGCCCGGTGACCCCAATACCCAGTATTTTCTGTGTGGTAGCTTCAAACTTTTTTACGATCCCCAAAACAGCCGTAACGATCCACTCCGGGTCCTGCATCTTTTCCCATGGTTTGCCAGGTTCAATACCTGCCTCATTCCTTAGAAATATTGTGTCTGTCGTATGTTTGAAAAGGTTGTAATTAATTCCACAAATTGAAGTTGTTCCAATATCAATACCAATAAAATTCATAGTTGCTTTTTAAGATCGAGGCAGTTGTTATCCGTTATACTTATCAGTCAGACGATTCGTTTTTGCCAATTACTATCAGGTGTCAAAAGCATCGGCAACAGCATCTTTTTTACCCCTCACTCCCAGTTTGCTTTCCAACTGCTCTAACGGGATGCCTTTTGTTTCGACAAAGAAGAACCATACAACAAAAAATTGTACAACCATCATAAAGGCCCCAAAAAGAAAAGGAATTGACAAACCGATTTTGGGAATGGCGACGATTACCGGATATACCTGTGCGGCAACCGCTGCCAATGCCCAATGTGTGAAACTCCCGAGAGATAGTCCCTTGCTTCTCACTTTATTTGGAAATACTTCACTGATATATACCCAGATAACAGCTCCCTGCGAATAAGAAAAGAATAAAACAAATATTGCAATACTCCATGGGAATAATTCAGTTAAATTCCTGCTCCATGCTATGTAGGCGCATAAAACCAGAGGAATTGCAGTACCCCAGGAGCCAATCAACAGCAGTTTTTTCCTCCCTATTTTATCAATTGTAAATAAAGCGACGGTCACTGCAATTAAATTAGCAAGACCTATAATGACCGGTTGGAATTTACCGCCAAACCTGGCGCCTATTTCATTTAAAGTATCATTTAAGTAATATAAAAACCCATTGATAAAAGAAAACTGGTTAAAAGCCGCTACTGCTACTCCCAGGAAGATGGGATAAAAATATTTCTTCTGAAAAAGCTTTTCTTTTGACTGACCAGCCCGGGCTTTTAAGGAAGCTGTTATTTCTGCCATCTCCCTGTCTACATTTACTTCGCCAATTTCCTCCAATACCTTTCGGGCTTCATCAGGCCTGTTGACCAATATTAACCATCGGGGGCTCCGGGGGATGGAATACAGCATGATAGTAAATATCACGGCGGGTAAGACGCCCATTCCCAACATCAGCCTCCACTGTACATGAAGCGTATCAAAATGCAGCTCTTCAATTATGGCGTTAGATAAATAGGCAAGTAATATGCCCAGGCATATATTGAACTGAAAAAGGATCACCAGGCGTCCCCTGAGTTTGGCTGGTGATATTTCGGCGATATACATCGGTCCCAATACCGAAGAGCCTCCTATAGCCAACCCGCCAACAAACCTGAAAACACACAGTGACCAGTAGTCCCACGCAAAAGCACAACCCAGGGCTGATATTATAAACAGAACACCCAGTACCTTCAAACTTTGTCGCCTGCCCCATATATCACCCGGCCTGGATGCTATTAGTGTTCCAATGATCGTTCCTATGAGGGCTGATGATACTACAAAGCCCATTGACCAGTCTGAAAGCTGGTATAAGGTTGCAATGGAGGAAGTGGTACCGGCAATAACTGCTGTATCAAAGCCAAACAGCAAGCCTCCAAGCGAAGCTACAATGGCAGCACGGATCAGTATTTTGGTTATTATATACTCTTTGTTTACCGGAGGCGACAAAATTTTCATTTTCGATAATTGAGTTCGTTTAGATGGCGGATAACCTGAGATCAGATGTTACTATTCTTCCACTTTCTCCATTTTAATATTTCGTAGTTCTACATCGGTCGCATTAAATGATATATTTTCAATTTGGAGTCCATGGCGATAGGTGACCATTGTGTTTTGACCGGCTATTTCTGTATCTAAAATGGTTCCGCCCAGTTTCGGGTTGCTTTTTACCAATATCCTCACCTGGAATGGCTTTTCAACGCCAATAAGGTTTTCTATAGCATAGTTGCCTACTGCATGGGGAGCACCTCCCTGCCTCAACGACTTTTGCGGTGAAGCATCGGCGCCTTCAACAGCATCAGCATATTGAGCGATCAGGGTAGCCGTATTGATCTGCCATTCACATGCTTTTTCATAATTGTCGGCTGCAGATGAAAATACAACTGCTAACTTACCGTTTTTTTTCTTTTGGGGAACTACGTCAAAGCTTAGGATAAAAGATCCACTATTAACAGGAAAAGTCCCTTTTTGTTCCAGCTTCTTTGTCAACAGTGTGGCATTGGTTGTAGCAGGTATCAATTCTTTCATCCATTTTGTGCCGATCCTCCCGTCGGGATACTGGATAAGTTCATGCATTAGAAATGGTCCACCCCAGCCTGTTACAGGCATCCATCCAGCCATAACATAACGTTCCTTACCAATGGGTGATACGGATGGCACATTTACGCCATTATAAAAATCTTTTCCTTCTGCAGCCAGATTTGTCCACGCTCCGGCAGAACCTGCAGGTCTTCTCCACAGGTTTACGAAGCCACCAACAATGTACTCGTATTTACCCCAGACAAAAGGGAAGGTGCAATCTCCTCCATCCGGAAATTCAGGATCAGTGGAATACCATTCGCCGTCCAGCGATTCCGATTCCCATGTTCCCCTGGCTCTGTAGTTCGCATACATTTTCAACTTTCCTTCGGGTGTTGTAAATACACTGGGGTTCTCACTGAAATGAAATAAGGCGCCGCTTTTTGAAAAGCTGGAAATATTGTCAGCACTTACAGAATAGGTAGCCCCGGAGGGATAGGCTTTTTCCGGTTCGGCTGTGAAATACCCGGTTTTTTTAAACCTGTCATAATATTCTTTCATAAGCGGATAGGCTGTTAATGAATCGGGGTATATGCGTGATGTATGTAAACCGTACGAGAGGTGGAGTTTACCGTTGTAGACGAAGGGCACGCCTGTGCCAAAACTCTCCCATTGTTCTTCTATCGGAGTAGCTGCTTCATGTTCTGTCCAGGTGATGAAATCCGTGGTGGAAAAGTGTTCAAAATAGTGGCCGCCGACACCGAATTTACTGGCATGGTGTCTGCGGTCATAGAGATAAAATACATGGTAGCGTCCATCGTGAAAAATGGTTGCCAGATCTCCTACCCATGCATTATGTCCACGAGGCGTCCAATATTGCAGGCCCGGCATTTTTTCAATGTTTCTCCGATTGTCTCTTTGTACAGTCATACCGGGAATATATAAACCAGCTTCATTTACCATCGAAGGGTTTATTTGCCAGCCACGTCGATGCTGCCAATGTGGATATCCGATTACAAAGTCGTTATCCATCAGTTCGTTGTCGACATAGAGCGTCCATTGCGATTTTGTAAAATGAACAACCACTTCGTGTTTGCCCCAGGGGTTTTTTAGCGCTGCCAAAGGATGACCGATTTCCAGCGAACGGGAAAATATATTATTTCCCGGTGCGTGCAGTATCAGGCTGGCTTCCAATACCGGAAGAGACCCGTCTGGCATTAAGGCTGCCGGATAGTTTTGCCTATGTCTGTCAGCGGGGTCGGCCTGCCGCAGTCGGATGCTCATAAGCCCCGGAATTTCCAGTAATTTTTCTTCATTGCTGAACGATTTAAAATCCACAGACATTTTAATAGTAAAGCTCTCGTATTTGGTATTTTCTGTGTGAATTTCCCCCTTCGGTTGATTTGCACGGAGACTGGCCTGTGGCGCCTGCGCCGCAACAAATGTATAATATGGACTAAGGGTATGTAAATGTAGCAGTTGCAGTAGTTGATTGTGCAAACACTGTTTGCAATCCTGCAATGAGGATACATACCAGCAAAATATTTTTTTTCACGATAGTAATTTTAAACTGTGCGATAACTGAGATCGTGTTTTAAAACTGATTCAGTTTCATAACACGACGTGTAAGGAAAAATCTAAACTAAACTAATTTCACAAAAATGAATCATTAAATGTACCGGCAGATTATTGGGCACCAATTACCAACCGGGGTTTTGTTTATACAATCCCCTTACATAGTTTATTTGTTGTTGTGGGATAGGGAAATACTCATCCCGGTTTTTTCTAAAGAGTGCATTTGTAAGATAACTCCTCCGCGTTTTTTCAGTTTCAAAATAGGCGTTCATTTCTTCCGCTGCTATTCCCCACCTCACCAGGTCAAAAACCCTTTTTCCTTCAGTGGCGAACTCCAGCAAGCGCTCCCACTGCAACGCCTTGAATGCAAATTCCTGGCTCCATGGCGGACAATTCACTCCCGGCCGATACGGCTGAATGGAAAAGTTGCCCGTCGGATCCCCATTCGAAAATTTCAGCATATCGGTGCTGGTTGCAGCCCTATTCCTGATCTGATTGATCAATAAAAGCGCTTCATCAAGATTAGACTGCCCACCCAATTGGATCAATGCTTCCGCTCTCATTAGTATTACTTCATCCAGGCGTAGAACATCCCAATTCAAACTGCTTCCCATAAACGGATTTGTTTTTCTAAAACCCGGATCTGTTGGTAATACAATCATCTTCTGGCTCATCGAGTAGCCATACACTTCGGGGGTTCTTGCCCAGTTTGTTCCCATTATAAAGCCAGGATCATATTTCCAGGGCATTTCCGGCACACATACTGTATGCATTAATCTCGGATCTAACGGCTGGTACAACTGCCAGCAACGCTGAGATCAGGAAAGCGCAGATCGAACATTTTTGCGACAATTATATCTCACAAAGGGTAGATACCATTCTTTTTTCGCCGCTCGAACGCCTGCCTGATTCCGACGAGATCAATCTGCGGATATTTAGGAAAATCATACAGGCCAATATTCCGTTAGTTTTAATAGATCGGGGTATAAAGTCGCAACCCGAAGTTGGAGGCTATGATATTATTTGGTTGGATAATTTATCAGCGGGAGATGTAATGGCAACCCTCCTCATAAAAAACGGTTGCGAAACCATTCACTATTTCTATCGTCCCGATTCAGCCAATTCTGTTGATGTTCGGTTATTAGGTGTTCGACAAGCTGTGCTAAGGCATCAACTGCCATTTACAGAGGATAATATCTATTGCGGCGACCCCGCAGATATAGAATTCATTAAAACAATAAAAATAGTACCTGGTAAAACAGGTATTGTATGTGCAAATGATTCCACGGCAGCCGTATTACTTTCTTCGTTGGAAGAGATTAATATCAAACCTACTTCAGATTGCCTGATTTGCGGGTATGATAATATGAAGTATGCCCAATACTTAAAATACCCGCTCACCAGTTATTTTCAGCCTTGCGAGGAAATGGCCAATATCAGCCTTGAGTTGGCAATGCGGCGTATCAAAAATCCACACCATATTCCAATGACAGTAAGCGTCAAAGGAAAAATAATTGAAAGAGAATCTACTATCTTCCGTTTTCCTGCTTCATCCTGATCAGGATTTTCTATAAGGTAAATAAAAGGGCTATTACCGGTATGCCGCCACACAGCATGTTTGACATTGATGTTACTGAGAAAATCTATACTGAATGGAAAAAATGAACGCCAACGCATTGCGCTACTGAAACCTTTGTGGTTCATTTTTCCTGTGCATATTCCAGAATGTCCCCCGGTTGACAATTTAATACTTCACATATTGCTTCTAATGTATTAAACCGGATAGCTTTTGCTTTTCCTGTTTTCAGAATAGACAAGTTGGAAAGTGTCAACCCTACCTTTTCGGAAAGTTCGTTCAACGACATTTTTCGCTTTGCCATCATTACATCCAGGTTTACTATTATTGGCATAGGTTATATGGTTAAATCGTTTTCAGCCTGGATTTCAATTCCTCTTTTGACAATAGTTGCAATAATATAGATGACTGCCGCCATCAAAATAAATGCCTGGCTGTCTGCCCAAAATGGGTTTAGGTTGGCGGTTTTATAGCCGTGGTGTTGCAGGTTCTTGGCTATTTGTTGCCCGATATAACTCAGCATCCCGATGGAGAAGGTACAAGCGCTGATATTTGTTATCTGTGTGGAAACAAAATTGTTGAAGGGCTTTGACAAGTCAAATTTGTGCATCAGCCTGATGACTATATAAAACAGGTGCGCTTTTAAAAAAGAGATAATTAAAACAAACGAGTACATACCGAAAAAGACCCATTGATTGCGGTTGTACATGTCGGTTAAATCCAGTTTCTGATACAGCTTTGAAATAAATTCAGGGTTGTAGATGCTGAAAATAAAATTAACGACCAACCCCCCGGCTTCAATACATAAGCCTACAAAAATGATCCAGGCTACAATGAGCAGGGCTTTAAATATGAAATTGCTTCTTTTTGACATATATTATCGATTTTGTATTTGTCAAAAATAATAAATATTTATTGATAAACAATAAATATTTATTAAAAAATATAATCTGTCGGGAAGGTTGATTATTATGTGAGCGGACGGCGGGTAAAACCACCTCCTGCTCAATTGGCTGTGTGCTGAAATTGCCGGAACAATTTTTAGTGCCGGTTATGCTGAATGTGCTTTAGATCAGTCAGGAAGCGAAAAAAACAGCGATCAGCAAGATGCCACCGCCGATTACTGTAATAACCTGAAAAACGGAATGGCTGATTGAAAACTGCTGTCGAAGGCTCCTGAGATAAAGAAGGAGCAACATACCTGATGAATTTGCCATGATGTAGGATAGTTGCGCAACACCTCTCCAGTAAATAGTGGCGGGTGGATTCTTGATCAGATGCTCCACACTCACGTAAAACGCAAATGCCAGCAATATGCTGCTGATCAGCACTGATATCACCCACCCGGCTTTGCTCCGCTTTAGCAGCAGGTAAATGTTGACTGCCAAAATAATATTGATCATGCCGAAAATGTAAGTCACCGGATCGATAAGACTAATGCCTGCCCGACTATCTATGTAATAGATGACTTCCACGACAAGAAAAAACAAAAGCAGTCCCGAAGCGAGTATGGTGATCCACACCGGCGCTTTGGATTTACTTTTTTCGACATCGTAAAACTCTTCCAGGATATCATGCATATGCCTGAAATTTATATGTATGCTTTACTTCCACTCCAGTGTGTTCAGCAGGTGCAGCATATCCTGCTCCAGGAAATGATACACAATGCCCAGGGAGTCTTCGTTGGGTGTTGTGTTGAAGTACAGAGCCCCCCTCAGAAAATGCTTAACGGAATCGGTAACATAAAATTGCTTGCCGGTGGCGGCATTGCCTCCCACATTAAAGAAAACACCCTCGATGCCGGTACGGGTCCTGAATACAGAATCTTCAATGGAGGAGGCCCTCGCTGTATGCTTATAAGTTATTTTGTAGGCTTCTTCCCGGAGGTTCTCAAAAGTATTAACGACGAATGAATCTTTATAACCGGTTTCTGTTTTTACCTTATAGCCGGATTTTCCTCCAACGGTTTTATAGCTCAGGTATATTTTTGCATCAAACGTTGGGAAGTCAACATTTATCCAGTAGGGGTTATCCGGATTTTCATCAAAGAAAGAGCTGTCCTGGACAATGTTGCCATATACCGGGTATTCAAAGCTGTAGGGATAACCGGCCTTGTTGAAAGCCTGGTAAGCATGTTCCGGGAAGTCGATGGCGAAATAGCCCTTTGGCCTGGGTGTATAATTGCTGTTGCAGGCGGCAAAAGCGGTAATAACAACGGTTAGAATGGGGAACCACAAGTTTCTCATCAGGATCATGTTCACAATTAAGCCTGTTCGGGGGGATTAACTGTAATTTTTACTTTTTTAATTCTGTTTTTATCAATTTCCAGTATGGTGAACGTAAAATCGCCTATCGTTATTTCCTGGTTTTCTTTGGGGATCTCACCTGCCAGTTCCAGCACCAGCCCGGCTATGGATTCGCTTTCTCCTTTTACCCTGTCAAAGGTATCCGGGGGAAGGCTCATGGCCTTACAGGCATCGGTAATAATAATCCTTCCTTCAAATACATAGGTCTGATCGTCCAGCTTTTTATTTACGCTTTCCTCATCGTCAAATTCATCCCGGATATCGCCGACGATCTCTTCCATGATGTCTTCCATAGTTACAATGCCCTCTGTGCCGCCAAATTCATCCACTACCACGGCAAAATGTATGCTTTTACGCTGCAGCTCCCGCAGCAGGTCTTTGATCAGGTTTTGCTCGGGAACAAAAAACGGCGGACGGATGAGCGTATGCCAGTCGAAGTTTTCCTGGTCTGTATACGGCAACACATCTTTGCTATGGAGGATACCGATGATATCATCGAGGCTGCCGCGGTAAACCGGTAGCCGGGAGTATTGCAGTTCCTGTATTTTTTTTACCAGTTCGGGGAAGCTTGTATTCTGGTTGATGGCGCTCACATCCAGCCGGGTACGCATGATCTGCTTCACCGTAACGTGTCCAAAGCGGATAATCCCTCTTAAGATATTCTTTTCTTCTTCCGTCGCATCCGGACTGGTGTTCATTTCAATAGCCTGGTCAATATCTTCTGCCTTATATACATGGTGCTGCCTTACCCCTCCAAAGCCTTTTTCAATACCATCGGTAAATTTTACAAAAGACCTGCTGGTGCTGCCAAAGAACGCATCCAGTATCTCTGCGAGCAGCGAAGCGCTGTAGGCCGCCCGTATATTGTTTTGGGTTGCCCACATTTTGGGCAGCATTTCGCCGAATAATACCAGCAGGAACATCAGGAGTAGCAGCTTGATGATAAAGTTGGTGACCTGGCTGCCGATTTCCGCCGTCAGGAATTCATCCAGCAGCACATTGCCGACAATGATGGTACCGATATTGATCAGCACGCTCGATATCACCAGGGATGTCATCAGGCGGCGCGGCTGATCCAGCAGGGTGATGATCCTGCGGGCAGACGGATGCTGTTTGGTTTTGAGCATATTGATATCCCGGTAGCTCAGGGAAAAAAAAGAAATTTTGGCGCTGGATACAAAAAAGGAAATGATCAGTAATAATAATAACAATACCCCTAAAATAGTTACTACCTGGGGGTTGGCAGCGAGCAGATAAGGCCTGTATGTAAATTGAAGGAACGCTGACAGGTAATCCAAGTTACTGGGTTTAAATGAATAATACAGCTACATATGAATGCCGGGCATTGCCCGCCAACTTAAACATAAAAATAGCAATTATATTTAAAATGCGAGATTTTCAGGAGAGTCTCCTATAGGGGGAACATCACCGGAAAAGCTGTCGTTATCGTTGCTGCTATGTCCTCCGTCTACCCGCCTGTCCAGCATGATCAGGTTGTCTCCCACCACTTCGGTGGCAAACTTGCGGTTCCCTTCCTTATCTTCCCAGCTGCGGGTACGCAACCGTCCCTCGATGTATACCAGGCTGCCTTTGTGAAGGTATTTTTGGGCCAGTTCGGCCAGTCCGCGCCAGAGTACCACCGTGTGCCATTCTGTTTGACTTACCAGTTTTCCGGTCCGGTCTTTAAAAGTTTCTGTTGTAGCCAAAGGAAATTTCGCCACCGCTATATTCCCTTCCAGCAATTGAATATCCGGGTCCTTACCCAGGTTACCGATCAACATAACTCTGTTTACTCCCCTCATATGTTTGATTTTAAGTTGCGCGAATGGTGTTACTCCTTATTATCAACTTAAATTTACATTTTTTTCCTTCAAATAGGTTGTTATTAATTTTGGAAAAGCAAACTCACCAAGATACGGTAAGTCAACGGCAGTAAATATTTTGAGCGTGTCAGGCCGGCTGTGGAGCCGTATTTCAATAAATTGTCCGTGAATGGTCTGGTGCGTCAGTTGCTGCACATACGGTTTGGAAAACCCGGTTATCTCTCCCTTTTCCAGGTAAATTTTAATACCGGGGTGACGGATAAGTTGCTGTTCCGTTAGTTTCTCCGCAGTTTCTACCAGGGGAAACTCGTGCAGGCTCTGCCAGATATCTTTATCCGTACGCTGGCGTATGAACACCTGGTTTTTATACCGGAGAACACTATAGTAAAACCAGCGACTTTTCCGGAGCAGTTTCTTTTCTTTTATGGGTAAAACCCCGGTCTTTTTTTGGGAATAGGCAATGCACCTGGTTTTCAGCGGACAGGCATCGCATAACGGCCCCTGCGGCTTGCAAACCGTAGCGCCGAAATCCATCAGCGCCTGGTTATAAGCGCCTGCCTGCTTAGCCGGAAGCAACTCCCCGGCCAGTCCGGTGTAGAGAGCTTTTCCTTTCGCTGAGTCGATGGGTGTTTCGATACCAAAGTACCGGGAGAGCACCCGCAGCACATTTCCGTCCACTACCGCATAGGGTTGGTTATAGGCAAAGGAAGCGATGGCGGCAGCGGTATAAGTGCCCACGCCTTTGAGCGCCAGTATCTCTTCATAGGTGGCGGGAAACACATCGTTGTGATCCGCATGGATCATTCTGGCGCTGGCGATCAGGTTCCTGCACCGGGAGTAATACCCGAGCCCTTCCCAGAGCTTGAACACTTTTTCTTCCGGGGCGTTGGCAAGGTCGGCCACGCGGGGAAACTGCTGTATAAATTTCAGGTAGTAATCCCGTCCCTGTTCTACGCGGGTTTGCTGCAGGATGATCTCGCTCAGCCAGATCTTATACGGGTCTTTTTCCCCTTTCCAGGGCATTTCCCTCCGGTTATTCCTTGCGTTCCAGTCCAGCAATTTCCGCGTGAAATAGGCTTTCATTTTGGGTAATAAACTGTTATTCAATTATATGAAAACAATTTTATTTATATAATAATACAATTTTTGAGATGGTGCTGCGTTCATAGATACAAGCGAAAGCAAACACAATAACCTGGTTTTCTTTCATATATAAATGGAGCGAAAAAAAATTTTTATAAAAATCTTTTGCCCGGTACATAAGATTTTTGTTATTTTATCATTGAATTTCATTTACTTATAAATACAATACCATGCGAAAAGCTGATCTCATTAACAATATATCTGAAAAAACAGGTATTCCCAAGGTTGATGTTTTAGTGACACTTGAAACTCTTTTCAAAGAAGTAAAAGAAAACCTTTCAAACGGTGAAAACATTTACATCCGTGGTTTTGGAAGCTTCATTACTAAAAAGCGTGCCGCTAAAATAGGACGCAATATTAAGAAGAATACGGCAGTGCATATTCCCGAACATTATATTCCTGCTTTTAAGCCGGCCAAGGAATTTGTACAGGAAGTTAAAAAGCTGAAATCCGCGAAACCAGTGGATGAGAATTTTGATGACTCGGATGATAGCATGTAACTTCGTGCAAAACCGAAGCATTGAAAAGACAGCAACTCATCGTTGTGGCATCAGGGCTCGTTTTATTACTGAGCCTTTATTTTTTCGGCAGAACCAAACCAAATTTGGATAAAGTGCCTTTGCCGGCAGCCGCCACACACACCGATCACGAAGACGAAGCGCTTGATATTGACCAGATACTGGAAGGGGCTAAGGCCCGGCTGACCCCTGAGCAGCAGGTTTGGCTGGGTACCAAAGAGAATTCCATCGTCCGGGGAGACCTCGAAACCCAGAAAATTCAGTTGTACGATGAGCTTGCCGGCTTCTGGCGTGACAGCGCCCATGTATTTGAGCCCTATATTTATTACCTGGGTGAAAAGTCCAAATTGGAAAATTCTGAAAAAAACCTCACCTTTGCAGCCCATTTATATTTAAGACAATTAAAAAGTGTTGAGCAGCATGCGCTGCAGGTATGGATGGCCAACCAGGCAGCAGGACTGTTTAAGCAGGCGCTGGTGCTGAACCCGGCTAACGATTCGAGCAGGGTAGGGTTGGGAAGTTGTTATATATTCGGCGCTACCGGCGCTTCCAGCCCGATGGAAGGTATCCAGAAGATACTGGAAGTAGTAAAGGAAAACCCGGATAACCTGTATGCCCAGTTTATGCTGGGATATGGTGGGATAATGACGGGGCAATACGACAAGGCGGCAGAACGTCTCCTGATCGTAGCCCAGGCTGATCCGGATAATTCTGAAGCTGTGTTTTTGCTGGCTGAAGCCTATGAGCGCAGTGGGGAAAATGTAAAAGCGGCGGAGTGGTATGAGAAGGGAAAGAAATTTGTGCAGAACCCCGAGTTGCTGAATGAAATTGACAAAAGAATTAATGCATTAAAATAATTATTTACTTTAAAAATCTATTTGGTGTATGCCTTGTGGTAAAAAAAGAAAACGTCATAAAATAGCTACGCATAAGCGCAAAAAGAGGCTCAGAAAGAACCGTCATAAGAAAAAAAAGTAAATAAAACTGCTGCTTAATTCTTCTTTGAAGCTGTAGGACTGGTTTACCATATTAAGTACGATCAATACAGGTTATCCGTGTAGCGGCTGAATTGTATGGTAACCACGCAGCGACTGTTGGTTCAATGCGGGTGCGGTTTACCCGGCATCACCTTCCGTCTGTCTTCCGCCGGCTTCCTTCGTGTGTTTACAATTAGTGGGTTCATTTAAAGGCTTTTGGCTTGAACAAAGAATTAATTATTAATGCAGCTCCTGTAGGAGTGGAAATAGCCCTGCTGGAAGATAAAAAGCTGGTAGAGCTGCATCATGAAAAGGCAGACGCCAGTTTTGCTGTGGGCGATTTGTACCTGGGAAAGGTTAAAAAGCTGATCCCGGGACTGAATGCTGCATTTGTGGACGTTGGGTTTGAAAAAGATGCATTTTTACATTATACAGACCTGAGTCCCTATGCCCGCTCGCTGCTGAAGTTTACACAGCGCTCCATGAACGAAGGGGCATTTGACTTTTCCACGTTTCAAACGGAGCCGGAGATCATCAAGACCGGTAAGATCAACGAAGTGCTGGGTCAAAAGCCGAACATTCTTGTTCAGATATTGAAAGAGCCGATCGCTGCCAAAGGCCCCCGCCTGAGCTGCGAGATATCACTTCCCGGCAGGTTTGTGGTGGTTACCCCCTTCAACGACATCATTGCCGTGTCGCGCAAAATACATTCTTCCGAAGAACGCAAACGCCTTCATAAGATCGTAGAATCCATTAAGCCCAAAAATTTTGGGGTAATTGTACGTACGGCTGCCGAAGGAAAAAATACGGCAGAGCTGCACGAGGACCTGCTGATGCTGGTGGAGAGCTGGAAAAACCTGCAGCAGAACCTGAAAGGAGCGATAGCCCCCAGCAAAATACTGAGTGAGCAAACCAAGACCACCAGTATGCTGCGCGACCTGCTGAATGAAGACTTTAACCGCATCGTGGTAAATGATAAGAATATTTATCATGACACCCGCAGTTATATCCAGAAAATAGCTCCTGAAAAAAAGGAGATCGTCAGCTTCTACAATAACGGCACACCGGTTTTTGACCAGTTTGGCGTCACCAAGCAGGTGAAGGCATCCTTTGGCAAAACGGTGAACCTGCCAAGTGGCGCTTACCTGATCATTGAACATACCGAAGCGCTGCATGTGATAGATGTGAACAGCGGCTATAAGAGTGTGAGCAATAACCAGGAAATGAATGCCCTGGAAACCAACCTGGAAGCGGCTGCCGAAATTGCCCGCCAGTTGCGGCTTCGCGACCTGGGCGGTATTATTGTGGTGGACTTCATTGATATGAAATTGCCGGATAACAAGCGTAAGCTGATAGAGGCAATGGAAGAGTTCATGCGACCCGACCGGGCCAAGCATGCAGTATTGCCGATATCAAAATTCGGTTTGATGCAGGTAACCCGCCAGCGCATGAAGCCTGAGGTAAATATCAATACCCAGGAAGTATGTCCTACCTGTAACGGTACCGGTAAAATTTCATCTACGCTTGTGCTGGAGGACGAAATTGAAAAAAACCTCAGCTACCTGGTCATGCAGAAGCACAAAGGGCTGACCATTGTAGTGCATCCTATTGTGTATGCCTATCTCACCAAAGGCTTTATTTCCATCCGCCGCAGGTGGAGCTGGAAATACAAGCAGACCATTAAATTGAAAGCCGATAACAATTATTACCTCACCGAGTTTCATTTTTTCGACAGCAATGAGGAAGAGATAAAGCTGTAGGCCCGCCCCCAATCCCCTGAAGGGGAGTTTATGACTTGGCGGCGCGGGAAGTGGCTGGAAAATGGCGCAAGCGTCGCACTTGTGCCTTTCGTGGTCGTCACTGCGATCGCGCCGTTATTTGATCCCGATTAAAAAAGAATGTTGTGGCGCCTGCGTGACTGCGTCATTCAGGTGAGGGGAGAAGGAGTCCCTGAAGATCATGACGCTTTGTACTTTGTGATTGCCCGGCAGCAAAGATGACCGCCTATCAGAAAGGCTACTTGTTACCCGCCGTCGGAGACGGCTAAGAACATATGGTATCCGAAGTTAAAAACTTCGGACAGCAGGTTGCAAGATGCAGGTCCGGAAATGGCGGAAGCGTCCCGCTTGTGCCATTCAAAGTACAGCTTAAAAATAGTGATCGATCACTATCCCGTAGGTAAACAGCATATTCTCCTTGTCTGTACGGTTGATGCGGTTGTAGTTATACCTGGTAGACAGGCTCAGCCACTGCAGCAATTTTATGTTGAGCGCCACTTGGGTGTTGATAATATAGTCGTTTTTGTATTCCAGGGAGGGTTGCCAGAAGCCGGTACTTTCAAATGAAATTATTTTCTTGTAGTATAGCCGGAGCTGTACTCTCAGGGAATTTCTGAATGTGCTGTAGTTTTCTTTTATGCTGTCGCTTACCAGTATGCTGTTGGCTTCATACAGTATGCCGTCACTTATCCTCAGCATGGCCACTCCCTCTTTGTCGATGAGCTTGTAGGCGGCGCCCAGACCTGTCTGCAGCTGGTTCCTGATTTTCAACGAATAACTGGTAGTATATCCTGCCAGTCCCCAATAGTTGAGCCGGGCCTTGTTATCGCGAAAGATATTGAAGTCGAGCGCGGCGTTATAGTCATTGTTGGTGAGATTACCGGAATTTTCTCCGTATACCCACACATTGTTAAAGTTCAACTGCGTTTTTTTCTTATTAAGGCTGTACTTAAAGCCGTTATTGAGCAGGTAAGTTTTTGCCACCGGTGAACGGTTCAGGGCCCCCGAAAGATTCGCACCCAGTTGATGGTGTATGGAGTCGTTAAATTGTGAGAATGTTTTTTCCCGGATGAAAAAGCACAGTAGCAATAAAAGTATTAATCTATTCATAACAGGGTGGCAAAAATAACACGTGTTGCCGGTTATTCCAACCCTGTATACCTATTGGTTGTAACGGTTTCCCGGAACGGAGTTCCGGGAGAACATAATAAATACGAAGTCGGAGACTCCCGTAGAACATCGAAAATACTTACGTCTGATTTCTCAGCCGGGTCTCCCGCAGGGCCCCCGACATCTTTTATACGTATAGCGCCGGGTCCACAACCAGTTAAAAGTTTCCGAACCCTTTATGTCTCTCCGGGGTCTGGCAGCGCCGACCCGAAGATATGGAACGCTACGTCACTTCCCCGATCCGCATCAGCTTGTTATGTTCTGCTCTGCCGTTTTCATAAAAACTAACACCTGGCGATTCCCGGGGTCGGCTACGCCAGACCCCAGGTGGACGTGGGATCTTCCCCGGACAACAGTGTTTCGGAACCCTCCTTACAGTTGTATCAATAGTATCATTGCCAATACCCCTGCCAGGGTATTCAGGAAGTTGATGGCATTGTTATTCAGGTAACCTTGGTTTTCGAGGGCAGCACCCAAATATGAATCCGTGAGATTACCGATGAGACCTGCCACCATAATATGGATGGTATACCCAAACTGCGAATACCATAAACCGTAGATGATCGCTATGACACCACTGGCCAGCAGGCCAAAGAAGGTTCCTTCAAAGCTGATAACACCATTGGCTCCCCGTATGCCGGGTCTGCCATTCAGTATGTTGTAGTATTTTTTCCCGAGCGCATTTCCTGTTTCGGAAGAAACAGTATCGGCAGCGGCAGCCGAAAAAACGGCGGCTACCAGTAAGGGTAACCAAACTGCCATGCCGGCAAACAGATACGAGAGGAGGCAGATCATCGCAGCGAGTCCGCTGTTGGCGAATACCTGCCCCGCTGTCCGGACGCCATGCTCATTACCGGCAAGGGATTGTTTGGCTTCCTTTTTCAGTGAAGTGGTAGTTATTCCCATAATAAAAAAAGCAGCCAGCATACTCAATCCCGGTAACCCGGCAGCATAGTAGATAATACCGGCAATGGCGCTTCCCAGAAAGGCACCGGCTATTGTCAGCTTACGGGTAACCACGCTGAGGATAGCACTTACTATAATAAACAGGTATACAAAAACAGCACTCCATGTCATAGCGCCAAGCTAACAAAAGTTTAGCTGCCAGGCTTATATCTTTCTTATATTTTCTGCAATCATTGATTTTGTCACCGCATCAAACACAGCATACAACAGTTCACCTTTTGTATTGACAATAGCGATGCTTAGTAGGAAAAACAGGGAAGGTTGTTGCGGAATATACAAGGGCTTCAGGATCTGAAGGGCTGCTGTTCACTGCTCTTTTCGGTCATTTGCAGCCACCACGTTCCCGAAAACGATATATTTGCCAGACCATACAGGAAAGAAAAATAACAGAAATGAAATATCTTTTATTAGTCCTTTTTATTATCTCTTATTCAGGCATGCAGGCACAGCCGGACCGCTGGCAGCAGAAAGTGAAGTATGATATGGATATTAAAATGGATGTGCAGACCAACCGCTTTACCGGCAAACAAAAGCTGGAATACTGGAACAATTCTCCTGATACGTTGAAACGGGTGTTTTACCATTTATACTGGAATGCTTTTCAGCCCAATAGCATGATGGATAGCCGAAGCCGTGAGCTGGGTAAACTGGGGCAGGGAGAGAACAGGGATTGGGATAGCCGGGTGAGAGACCGCATACTGCACCTGCAGCCGGATGAGATCGGTTACCAGAAAGTGTTGTCTCTGAAAATGAACGGAGTTGCTCAAAAATACACAGTGCATGAAACCATCCTGGAAGTGCATCTTACCAAACCGGTCCCTCCTAAATCAAGAGTGGTATTTGATATGGACTTTGAAGCGCAGGTGCCTTTGCAGATCCGTAGGGCCGGCAGGGATAATCCCAACACCGGTGTCCGCTATTCTATGAGCCAGTGGTATCCCAAGATCTGTGGTTACGATGAGGAAGGATGGCATCCCACGCCCTATGTGGCCCGCGAGTTCTATGGTGTGTGGGGCGATTTTACGGTAAAGATCGCCATCGATAAAAACTATACACTGGGCGGTACCGGTTACCTGCAGAATGCCAACCAGATCGGTCATGGTTATGAAGCCAAAGGAGTGAAAGTTCCCCAGCCGACCGGCAATACATTGACCTGGCATTTTGAAGCGCCCAATGTGCATGATTTTATGTGGGCTGCCGATCCGGATTTTAAGCATATTACGCGTACAGTACCCAATGGTCCCGTCATACATGTATTGTACAAGAACAAGCCCAATGATACTGCCAATGACAATGCCTGGGCAGAGGTAGGAGACGCGGCGGTGATCGTATTGCCCTATATAGAAAAGCACTTTGGAGCATATCCTTACAAGCAATATTCGTTTATCCATGGTGGTGATGGCGGCATGGAGTATCCTATGGCAACCCTGGTAAGCGGCCCGGGACTGGGAACAGCTTTTCATGAACTGATGCACAGTTGGTACCAGATGATGCTTAATACCAATGAATCGATGTATGCCTGGATGGATGAAGGCTTTACCAGCTATGCTTCCTCCCGGGTGGGATCGTATTACAGGGAGCAAAAAAACAAACCGATAACCGGCAATGCTGCATCAACCGGTCCGCGAAGCACAGCATCCGCATCGGATTTGCCGCTGTATGATGCAGGCGCTTACCGGAACTATTTTCATCTGGTATCAAGTGGTGTGGAAGAGCCTCTTACAACACATGCCGATCATTTCAATAGTAATTTTGCCTATTCCATCGCGGCTTATTCCAAGGGACAGGTCTTCCTGGCGCAACTGGGCTATATTATCGGGGAAGAGCAAAATAACCGCCTGCTGCTGGAGTATTACAGGCAGTGGCGTTTTAAATCGCCCAATGCCAACGATTTTATCCGCGTGGCCGAAAAGGTGAGTAATGTGCAGCTGGACTGGTATAAGGAATACTGGGTGAATACCACCAAGACCATTGACTATGGGATAGACAGCCTGTGGCAGGAAGGAGATAAAACAAAGATCAGGCTCCGTATGCACGGACAAATGCCTATGCCCCTGGATGTGCTGATGGAGTATAAGGATGGATCAAAGGAAATGGTCTATATCCCGCAATACCTGATGTTTGGCGGAAAGCCCGCAGAAGACGATACGCCCCGGAGTGTACAGGAACCCTGGCGCTGGACGCATCCTACTTATATTTTTGAGGTGGATAAAACCCTGATGAATATTAAATCTGTTGACATCGACCCCAGCTACCGGATGGCGGATATCAACAGGTGGAATAACAAGCTGGAATTGCCATAGCATTATAACCATATTTCCAGTCAAAAAGCAGAGGCTGTATTACACTTTTAAACAGCCTCTGCTTTTTATTTCTATTGGGAGTGGGCGCTTTTATACATCTTCCAGGCCATATTGCTTCAGTACATCCGGAGGCACACCTTCCCAGTTGTTCGGCATATTACCCACATACCCAAGGTCTTTGAATCCCATCTCCGTGGTATAAAACCCGGTGGCGGTCAGGTCCCGCATCAGGTTGAAGAAGGCTACGCCCTGCTTCATTTCCGGCTTTGCCTGTTCAGGATATGCTATTTCGTTTACCATTTCCAGTTGTTGTTCCCGGGATGCATCTGCAAAGGCTGCGTCGTAGCGTGTCATGCACTGGAAGTCCAGCCAGCGGATACCGCCCCGCATAGGCGTCTGGTGGGCGGGGATGTCTTTTACGATAAACTCGATAAAATCCGGAACACCGGCATCGGTAGCGCTGCCGGATACCTCGTCTGCAGGAATAATAATATCCGCTAAAACAGCGATGGTAGCCATTTCATGCGGTGTGAAAAACTTTTCGGCTGCCAGCTTTTTATTACGCTCAATTTCAAACGGTTCCCTGCCGTCTATCAGACCGCTTTCCGGGGATGTACCCGCAGCGGCATCAGTTGTTTTTTTGTCTCCTTCTTTACAGGCATTCAACAGGGCAGTGGCGGATACTGCCGTAATACCGATCGCTTTTAATGTTTGTCTCCTGTTCATAATACCTTCTTATGGCGAATTAAACATTTAGTTTTTGACGTTGATCCAGTATATATTCTGCCGTACGCATAGCCATGGCCAGTATGGTCCAGGTGGCGTTTTTGTCTCCCTGCTGAACAAAGGGGGCGCCGTCTACCACAAACAGGTTCTTACATTCATGCGCCTGGCACCAGCGGTTGAGCGCCGACTTTTTAGGATCATCACCCATACGTACGGTTCCCACTTCGTGTATGATGCGGCCTGGTGCTTCCAGCCCATAGCTGTTTTCGGCTGTACGGGGTGGTGAGGTAATAATGGCACCCATAGCATGCATTATCTCCTGGAAGGTGTCCTGCATATGTTTTGCCTGATTTACTTCTTCATTGGTCCACTTGTAATGAAAGCGCAAAACCGGTATCCCGTATTTGTCAACCACATTCGAGTCTATTTCGCAATAATTGTCTGCACGGGCAATTGAAGTTCCCCGTCCGGCCATACCTACCTGGGTGCCGTAAAACCTGCGATAATCGTCCTTCAGGGAGGCGCCGAATCCGCCTGCTTTTTTGAATGTCCCGTCTGTTCCCGGCACCTTACTGTTGTAGTTTTGAATGTTGGCGCCATACCCATAACCCGGCATCCGCATACCACCACCATATTCTATATGATAACCTCTCGGGAAATTCAGCTTTTTATTGTCCAGCCACCAGGGCGAGTAAATGTGGATGCTGCCGGATCCGTCTTCGTTATACCGTTTCCTGTTAACAAGCTGCGGTAACATACCGGAGAGACTTGAGCCGGTAGAGTCATGGAGATATTTGCCTACAACATTACTGCCGTTTGCCAACCCGTTGGGGTGCACAGATGATTTGGAGTTCAGCAGAATGCGGGCTGATTCGCAGGCGCTGGCTGCCATTACCACTATTTTAGCATTCACCTGGTATTCCCGCAGGTCGATCCTGTTTACATAGGAAACGGCTGTGGCAGCACCGTTTTTATCTGTGATCACCTCTCTCACCATCGCATTGGAAACCACTTCAAGGTTACCTGTTTTCATGGCCGGTATCACCAGGCAGGAAGACGCGGAGAAGTCGCCGTATACTTTGCAACTGCGGCCACATTGCCCGCAGTAAAAGCAAGGCTGCCGGTCCCTGTTATCTGGTAAAAGCTCGGTAATGACCGAGCCCCTTCCTGCTATAACGGGAACGCCTACACTTTTCGCGTGTTTCCTGATGAAAAGCTCGTTCAGCCTCGGCTTGGGCGGCTTCATAAAGATACCGTCCGGCTCATTGCGTATTCCTTCTACAGTGCCGTACAGTCCTATCAGCCGGTCAATTCTGTCGTAAAAAGGTTTCAGCTCATCATATGTAAAGGGCCATGGATCAGAAAGCCCGTCTGTCGGCTTAAAATCGTCCGGTCCCATTCTAAGGGATATCCTGCCCCAGTGGTTGGTTCTGCCGCCCAGCATGCGGGAGCGGAACCAGTCGAATTTTGTTCCTTCTGCACGGGTATATGGTTCGCCATCTATCTCCCAACCTCCATATGCCGCATCAAAGTCGCCAAAGGGACGAACCGTGGAAGCACCTCTTCTCGGAGATTCCCAGGGCCATTTGAATTGAAAAGAATCTTTTGCGGGGTCAAAAAAAGGTCCGGCTTCGAGCAGCAACACTTTAATGCCTGCATGGGCCAGCACATATGCTGCCATTCCGCCTCCGGCGCCCGAACCCACCACGACCACATCGTATACGGTGGAAGCTTTTTTGATCTGAGGTTTCTCCATTATTGCACTATTTCATCGTGAAAACAATCCTTATTGTTAGAAGCGTTTCAACCTGCTTTCATACTCAACCCCCTGGAAGAATATTACATTCTTTTTTATTCTTTGGGATCAGATTTCCGGCTGGGCCGGATGATCATTCGCAGGGACTGATCGCGGGTGAAATAGGATATCATCCAGTTGTAAAAAGTAGTGACCCTGTTGCGGTAGGTTATCAGCGACATAAGGTGGATAAAGATCCATACAAACCAGGCGATAAAGCCTTTGAAATGTATACGGGGAGGAATATCTGCCACCGCTTTGTTCCTGCCGATGATGGCCATCGAGCCCCTGTCTTTGTAACGGAATGGAACCGGTGGTTTGCCTTTGTCTTTCCTGGCCAGGTTCTTTGCCAGGTTTTTTCCCTGTTGCAACGCTACCTGTGCCACCTGGGGGTGACCATCCGGGAAATTCTCATCGGTAGTCTGTATACAGGTATCGCCTACGGCATATATATTTTCGAAACCTGTTACTTTGTTATAAGCGTTTGTTATCAACCGGTTGCCCCGGCCGTAAGATCCAGCGGGCAAGCCCTCAAATACCCGGGAAGTGACACCTGCGGCCCAGATCAGGTTCTCAGATTCAATGATGGTTCCGTCATTCAGCAGCACCTTATTATCAACATAGTCGGCTACTCTTTTATTGAGCAGTATTTCAACACCCAGCTTTGTCAGCGCATTAAAAGTGTTCATCTGCGATTTTTTGCTCATCGGACTCAAAAGCTGGCTGGCGCCGTCTACCAGGTAAATGCGGCCATGGGCGCCCATCCCCCTTAGTTCCGGGTAGTCTTTTCTTACTACCGAAAGTCGCATTTCCGCCAGCATACCTGAAATTTCCACACCGGTGGGACCGCCACCTGCCACCACCATTGTCAGCTTTCTTTCGAGTGTTTTAGGATCGGTGGTAATGGTCGCTTTTTCCATCTGCCCCAGCAGGTAGTTGCGCATTTCGAGGGCATCGTTCACCGTCTTCATCGGGATGGCGTTTTTTGCTACATTTTCAATCCCGAAATAGTTGGTTTCTGTACCGGTTGCCAGGATCAGTATGTCATATTCCAGGATACCGCTGCTCAATAATATCTTGTTTTGTTCCGGTGATATTTTGAGCAATTCACCCATCCTGAAATGCAGGTTGGGTCTTTTCTGGAACATCTTCCGAAAGGGATAGCTGATGTTGGAGGCTTCCAGAAAGCCCGTAGCTACCTGGTACAGCAGCGGCGGAAAGAAAGTGTAGTTGTTTTTGTCAACGAGGGTAACATGGTTATCCCTGTCGGTACATGCATATTTGGCCACATTTATTCCGGCAAATCCTCCACCAACGATGACGATCCTTTTTGACATACCCGGTTTTTTTTATTATTTGCTATTAAAGGTAAGGGCCCTATTTGAAAGAACGATACGCCCAAACCTTTCAGTCAGCGTAAAAAAATAGCCGCAAGACTGCGGCTATGCTGAATACTATCTGTAAGAACTTATTTCTTGCTGATCCTGTAGAGGTTACCGCCATCGGTAACTACATATAACATACCGTTGTGATAAGCAATATCCCTGAAGCGCTCCTTCAGGTCTTCGAGCAACCACTCTTCACCTACCACTTTATCGTTCTCGATCACCAGTCGTGCTATATGGCTGCTGCTCAGCCCGCCGATAAACAGGTTGTTTTCCCATTCCGGGATAGCGTTCCCCTTATAGAAGCTCATGCCGCCGGGAGATAACACGGGATCCCAGTAGTAAACCGGCTGTTCCAATCCGTCCTTTTGCTGGATAGAATCTCCGATCTTGCCACCGCTGTATTCTATGCCGTAGGTGATAATCGGCCATCCGTAGTTTTTGCCGGGTTTGATAAGGTTCAGCTCATCGCCTCCTCTTGGTCCGAACTCTGCTTCCCACAGATCACCTGTAACCGGGTGTATGTCCAGGCTTTGTACATTGCGATGTCCGTAGCTGTATATTTCAGGCATAGCACCTTCCTGTCCGATGAAAGGATTGCCGGGCGCGGGCTTACCGTCTTTGGTTATCTTAAATACTTTTCCGAGGCCGGAATTTAAATGTTGTGACTGCGGTCTTCCTTCCAGCACAGAGCGTTCGCCGGAAGAAACGAGCAGGTGTCCGTCCTTATCGAACAACATGCGGGAGCCGTAGTGGAGCTTGCTGTTGTTTAATTCCGGGGTTGCGCGGAAGATAACCGTTACGTTCTCGATCTTACCGCTTTCATCATTCAAAGTACCTTTTGCTACAGCAGTCAGGTTGCCTTTTTTATAAGGCTCCGAATAAGACCAGTAGATGGTTTTATTGGTGCTGTAATCCGGATCCAGGGCTACATCCAGTAGACCGCCCTGCCCACCGTCATCTACCTTGGGAAACCCGGTTATTTTTTTTACCAGGCTGCCATCCGGGTTGCGGATCTCCATATAACCGGATTTTTCCGTAACCAGCAATTTCTCGTCCGGCAACAGGATGACCGCCCAGGGTCTGCCCAGATCACCTGCTAATTTATCAACCTGGTAAGGAGTGGTTGTTTTTACAGCATTGATCCTGGTTTGCCCTTCAAAAGCCGGTTTGTAATTGGTATTGGCCGCCTGGGTTTCCAATGGGGGAAGGGTATCCCTGACAGGAGACGCCGTAGACGTTTCGTTATTACCGCTGGCGCCATTGCTGCATCCCACACAAAGGATGGCGAGCATGCCTGCTGATGCACTGCGAAAAGATGTAAATTGCATGAGAATAATGTTTTTTGAAGAAGTAAAAGTAAAAAAATGTTTTTAATCTCAGCCGTCTATTTGTTGTTGGCTGTAAATAAGGCCAATTGCATTACATTTCACGCAAAGCCGCTATGAAGCGCAAAGGGCGCACAAACAGTTCCGTTTTTGAACCATTTCTTTCTTTGCGATCTTCACGCAGTCTTTTGCGGTCATTGCGTGAACTATTTATGAAAAATCAGATCTTCTGTCGCAACCCAATAATTAAGCCCCTTAACTGGTAGTCGGGATGAGGTATAAGGAGGATCATATCCTACTGCTTCAACCGTTTTACTTCATAGAGATCGGTACGTCTGTCTGTAATGGTCTTTACCGAGCCGTAGTGGTGCAGCTCTTTTAATAAATTCAGGTCCACATCCACGATCAGGGTCATCTCTGTATTGGGCGTGGCTTCCGCTTTTATGGCGTTGGTGGGAAATGCAAAGTCGGAAGGGGTGAATACTGCTGCCTGTCCGAATTGTATATCCATATTGTTTACGCCCGGCAGGTTGCCCACGCAACCTGCTATTGCCACATAACATTCGTTTTCTATGGCTCTTGCCATTGCGCAGTTGCGTACCCGGGTATAGGCATTCTGGGTATCGGTCAGGTACGGTACAAACAAAATTTTCATACCATCCAGCGCCAGCAGTCGAGACAGTTCAGGAAACTCAACGTCATAACAGATAAGGATCCCTATTTTGCCGCAATCCGTATTCATCACCGCTATCGTATCTCCGCCGGTTATACCGTAGTATTTTGTTTCATTGGGTGTGATGTGTATTTTCCGGAACTCGCTTTTTTTCCCGCCACGGTGACACAAATAAGAAACGTTATACAGCTTGTCATCATCTACAAGAGGCATGGTACCCGTGATAATATTCACATTGTAGGCGATTGCCAGTTGTGAAATACGCTCAACAATATCTTCTGTCTTGGAAGCCAGGGCCCGCATGGCTTCATGGGAATCCATATGATTGTAGGCGGCCAGCAGGGGCGAGTTGAAAAATTCGGGGAACAATGCAAAATCCGACTGGTAGCCGCTCAGTACGTCCACAAAAAACTCTACCTGTTCCATGAAAGCATCAATAGAGGCAAAGGGACGCATTTGCCATTGTACCAGCCCGAGGCGTATCACGCTGTCATTTACGGTTATTCGCTTTCGTGAGTAGTAGATATTGTTCCATTCCAGCAATGCCGCATACTCCATTGACTCACTATCTCCCTTGAGATAGTGCTTCAGCACCTTCACTACGTGGAAGTCGTTGGACAACTGGAAGCTCAATACCGGGTCGTATATGTCCTTCTGCTTTACCTTCTCAATGTATTCCTTCGGGCTCAGTTCCCCGGCATACTTATGATAGTTGGGTAACCTGCCCCCTACCTTGATCTCCTTCAGGTTCATCTGTTCGCAAAGTTCCTTGCGCGCATCGTACAGGCGCCGGGCCAGTCTCAGTCCCCGGAAATCGGGGTGAACAAACACTTCTATGCCGTACAGCACATCCCCGTTATCGTAATGCGTATCAAAGGTATAATTCCCTGTGATCTCCTCATAGGTATGGTCATCGCCATATAACCGGTATTGTACGATGATCGACAATGCACAGGCTGCCACCTTGCCGTCTACTTCCACGCACATTTGTCCCTGGGGAAAAATGTGGATCAGCTTTCGGATGCTGCCTTCACGCCATATGGCCTCGTATTCGCCATAGGCTGCCGTCATAGCCTCTTTCAGGTCACTGTAATCATCCATTTTTAATGGTCTTACCTTTACTTCCATAGAACCTCCCGGTGCTGATTTTTATTTGAACTGCTAATGAATTACAGCCGCTAAAAAGACATGGAAACCAGTTCAGTTTAACAGGTGTTATACAAATATACGCCATATAGAACAGGCAGGGAGTATGTATTCCCGTTACGAACAACCGCTGTCATTTTATCATCTCCCACCATTTCTCCCAGGTCTTATCCACATCATTCAGGTTTACGCCTTCCCCGATCTTTGGGGTGGCTACGGCAAGATTTGCTGCTTCCGCATATGCTGCCACCTGCTGAAGGGGCTCATACCAGGGATGCTGACCCAACTTGAATTTGGAATGGTGTACGGGAATGAAATTCTTCGCTTTCAGGTCTTTGACCTCTTCGATAATTTCATCGGGTAATGAATGGATATAGCGCCATTTTTCATTGTACTGCCCGCATTCCAGGATGGCCCAGTCAAAAGGCCCAAATTTGTCTCCTATCTCCTTAAACTGTGGTCCGTAGCCACTGTCGCCGCCGAGAAATAAATTTTTGCCCGGACTTTGTAAGACGAAAGAGGTCCACAGGGAAATATTTCTTTTCAGCGACCTTCCGGAAAAATGCCTGGCAGGCGTCAACGTTACACGGAGTCCGTTTTCCAATTCAACGTTTTCATACCAGTTCTTTTCAATGAGCTTGCTTTTATCCCATCCCCAATATTCAAAATGTTGCCCTACGCCCAAACCGCATATAACAGCTTTTACCTTCTGCTGCAGTTTTTGTACCGTGGTATAATCCAGATGATCCCAATGATCGTGTGAAATAAAAAGCACATCTATTTCCGGCATATCATCTGCCTGGTAATTATTTGCGCCTTCAAAGGCTTTTACAAAACCCCGGACAGGGGAGGCACTCCCGCTGAAAACAGGGTCTACAAGGAATTTTTTCCCGGCAACCTGGATGAAATAGGAACTGTGCCCAAACCATACCAACACATCTTCAGCAGGCGACAGGCGTTTTAAATCTGTTTTAACGGATGGCATCACCTGCTTGGGTACCGTATCAGGGCGCCTGATAAAAAAATCCCAAAGCACTTTTGCCATGCTTGCACCTTCTGCCAGCGCAGGTGTGGGAATAAGGTTTTGGAATTGCCCGTTCTTGTAGTTGGGAAGTGTACCAAACCGGGTTTTTCGAAACGTATCCGGGAATCGGCCGAATTTTTTGTTCAGGTTCATTTTTTGATCAGTCTTTTGAGGTGGATGTATGCGATTACAACCGCTCCTATTTGTATCACTTCTTTCATAATACAATATTATGCCGGGGAAGAATGGGTTGGGGAAGATCCGTTTCATCCAGCATATCCCGCATGTCAATTTCAATGGTGCGGCTTATTTGGGTAATGGGTATATCGTTTGCACCGCCTTCAAAAGGATTCACGGCGCTTTCACCCACGGTATCCAGTGTGTGAAATGCCCAGGTGATGATGGCCGAAAACGGAATGTTGAACCATATGGTATACCCTTGCAGGAAGGAACCTTCTCCCAACCGGTCCAGTTCTTTTAATAATCCAAAAGGAACCAGGAACACAAAAATGAACAACAGGTAGGTAGCGATGGATGCAAAATTCCTGGGATAAGGGAAATTTTTTATCCGTTCTGCTTTCCCCTGGTCATCAGTAAGCCTTATAATGCTTTTTTGCAATTCCATCCATTGAAAATCATCAATCATACCTTCCTTTTTCAAAGCAGCCAGGGTTTCTGATTGTAGCGCCGTCAGTTGGGTTGCCCGGTTCTTTTTGGAAAGGATATAGTGCAGTTCGTCTTCGGACAGATAATTGCGGAGCTCATCTTCCAGCTTTGTTCCCCATTCCGGAATGGAATACCTGCCCTTCCTAAAATCCTGGTTACGGTATCTTTGCATATTTTCCCAGTTACGGGGTTCTCTCAGCTGAAACCGTAATGCCGTCAGCCAGGCGAAATGACGGTAAAAGATGGTTTTTACGGTTTCGGATTGTTTACTTCCCAGGGCGTCCCGAAGAGTATAGGCAAAACTTCTGCTATCGTTGATAACAGATCCGTATATCTGCCTTGCTTCCCATATCCTGCCATAGCTGGCATTGTTCTTAAAACCGACTATGAATGCCAGCGCCGTACCCAGAATAGCGACGGGCTGCCAGGGAAGCGCAATAAAATGAAAGCCTGCTGCATACAGAATGGTAGGCACCGCAGCAATTAAAAGAAGCCAGAGAGTGTCTCTCGATGTCCATCTGAAGAATTCAAAAGGGGTGTATCGTTTCCCGGTATGCATGTAGTAAAGGCGTTTAATAAAACAAATCTATTGAATTTTAGAAAGTTTTGATATGTCCTTTACCTCAAGTGTCGTTTTTTCGTAGCCGTTTACAGATACGTTGATCATGGCTTTTCCTACTTCTTCCAGGGTTAAAAAATAAATAGCGCTGAATACCCTGAGTGCCGGAAAAAGCGCATTGATAACTTTATAAAAGCCCTTCACGTTTTTAGCACCTTTGGAAGGTTTCATAAATGCCGGCCGGAAATTGTACACGGCTTTGAAAGGCAGCTTAGTCAGGTCATTCTCTGTTTTTCCTTTTACCCTTGCCCACATTTGCCTGCCTTTTTCGGAGCTGTCTGTTCCTGCTCCGGAAACATAACAGAAAGTCATTTGCGGATTGAGCTCAGACAGCGCTTTTGCAAAATGTAATGTCAAAGTATAGGTTACGGCATAATACTTTTCTTCTTTCATTCCGACTGATGAAACACCCAAACAGAAATAGCAGGCATCATAACCTTTTAGCTGTGCCGTTATGGGACTGATATCATTGAAATCGCTGTGCAATATTTCCTCAATCTTCGGATGAACATAACCGCCCGGTTTTCTGCTGATGAGCAAAATTTTCTCCACAACGGGATTGGCAATGCATTCCTGCAAGACACCCTCGCCGACCATCCCGGTAGATCCGGTTATGATCACTTTTAATTTCATATCGTACATTTATCGGTTGTGCAAATCTACGTTTTGAGATGGAATTGCCGATTGCTGATTTATCAGAAGAAAAGGGGATCATAATCCCGGAATCGTAAATGAGATTTCAAAATTGCTTTTTTGATCTGAAAGAGGGGTGATTATTTTCCTGTACGTTTCATCGGGAATACCTGCCTGCACGCCTGCCCGTTTTTGTTGCCTGAAATTTCGGCAACTAATGAATCAGCACTGATCCTGGTGTAAGAAATGGTTTGTGGAAAGTCGTGTTCCGGATTTTCAAAAACCAGTTGGGTTTCCGAAATGGTTTTTGCGGCAAAACGGACAGGCAAACCCTGGTTTTGATCTTTAACGGTGGGGATATAAAACAGGTTGCCCTGTTCCCGGACCAGTCTTATTGTTTCAAATACAACCGTATCTTTTTCTTTCAGGACATAGCTTTTTCCTGAGAGTTCCGCATCGTTTACCTTCGTCCAGGTTTCATATATGCTTCCCCGGGGTGTTTTGTTTTCCCAGGTTCCGGTCAGCCACGCTGCTTTTTTGATATCAGCTGTTCTTTGTGGCGTCCAACTACCCAAAGCAATCAAACCGGTAACTGCAAGAAGTAATTTTATACTCATTATTATCTCGGTATTATCCGGCAAAGTTGAAAATTGTATCTTTTTCAAAATTGTAAAAACGCGACAAAGTCAATCCGTGCCATAAAAAAGCGAAGACATTTTTAAGTTGTTTCCGTAAAATTCTTTGGGTGTAAATCCTGTAAGTTCTTTAAAATCTTTGATAAAGTGAGCCTGATCATAATATTCGTTTTCGTAAGCCAAAGCGGTAAGGCTTGTAAATTTTTTGTTCAGCATCATTTTGAGTGAGGCTTGCAGCCGTATGGTTTTTGAAAGCTGTTTGGGACTTAACCCGATGGCTGATGAAAATTTACGTTCCAATTGCCTGCGGTTGATATTGGCTTGTTTTGAAAGCTCGTCGACAGAAAGTTGCCCGTTAGCGGTCAAAATGGTTTCAACGGTTGATTTTACAATACGGTCAATGGTTTCGTTATCTGTCAACCGTTTTAATAAAAATGGTTCAATCAGTTTGATCCTTTCGGAAGTGAGATGTACATTTAAAATTTTTTCTTCAATTTCCTGCCCTTCTTTTCCAAATAATTTCTGCAAGGGAATAGCTGTGTTTTCCATTTCTTTTATCGGAATAGTGGTAAAAGGTAAAAAGCCGTTCGGATGGAAACGAACGGAAAAGATACCTGTTTCTCCTGTTGGCGCTATTTCCAGCGGACGGGTAAGCTGGCCGATGACAAAACACCTTGGCTGAAGGCTATTCTTCCCGTTCTCCGTGTATTGCTTGTACAGGTCGCCATAGTGAAAGATCATCTCCATACAGCCGTCCGGAACGATGGTTTGCTTTTGAGGGTACTCTTCTTTCGGACTTTCCAGGGTCCAGTAGCATTTCACAAATGATCTCAGCTCTTTACCGGGTTCAAAAGTTTGATAGTTCATTTGTTATATACCATTTGGTTTCCGGCAATGCTGTATTGCCGTTTTTGCTTTTATCCGGAAATATTTATTTCCTTAAAATTTTCTCCATTGCCTTACCCTTGGCCAGTTCATCAACCAGCTTATCGAGGTAACGGATCTTTTGCATGAGCTTGTCTTCTATTTCTTCCACGCGGTAACCGCAAATGACCCCTGTAATTTTGGAAACATTGGTGTTGAGCTGTGGCGCCTGGGCAAAAAAAGCTTCAAAATCGGTTTTGTCGTCAAGGTGCTGCTGCAATGATCGTTCATTATACCCGGTCAGCCAGTATATGATCTCATCCACTTCTGCTTTTGTGTGTCCTTTTTTCTCTGCCTTAGCAATATAATGCGGGTATACACTTGCAAAAGACATCCTGTAAACCCTCGTATTGTCTGTTTTCATTTTACGGCGTATTGTCTTTTAGATTGTAATTTACTCATTGTTGTCCTGCTTCTTTAATTGTTTTTCCAGGATCGTTCCATTAAGTCAAACCCCAATTGCCAGCCCTTTTCACTCTCCGAAGCGGTTGCTTCCTGCAGTTCCTTCAGTTCAGCGTCAATACCTTCTCCTTCCTGGATGAAGATCATTATTGAGCCCCCTTTTCCGTTGGAATGAATTGCTATCGAAATGGTATCTGTAATAGGGGAGAAGTCCGGCATTGCACAAGTGTATTTGAGCTTGTTTGGTTTTTCTATTTCCAGGTATTCGCCTGTCATCCTGTGCGTTATTCCACCTTCTTTCCTGGTTATAATATAGCGTCCCCCAACCCGTAAGTCTATGTCAAATTCAGTATCCATGGTCCACCAGACTTTCATTTCCCGGGGATCGGTAAAGGCGCCGAAAACCTTTTCAGGTGATGCGCTAAACTGTCTTTCGATTGTGAGCTTTTTCATTTTCAATTGTTTTGAATTTCCTTTTGTCAGCTCCGTCACAAAAAAAGTGATGACAAAACAAATCAGTGAGGTTACCAGGTGTTGTTTCATCGTTTCTTTCTTTTCAGGATCAATGCACTCACGAGTGCAACCACCACACCGATGGGCAATACTTCTGAATAGGTGATCAAAATTACAAAAACGGGATTTTTATACATTTCTTTGAAGCTTTCCATTTCCGCAGCTTTGGCTGGCAGATCGGTAGCGGCACATTCTTTTAAAACATACGCGGTATATACGTCTATAAAGTCGGGTACGAACAAATAATAGTAGAACAGCCAAACGACAACATACATGGTGGAACCGATCAATGCGATCAGGAACCCCGTTTTGAACGCTTTCCCGAAGGAAATAGCACCATTAAGGTACTTGTTCCGGTAATTCATGACTCCAAAAAAAATGAGGGAAAAAAGCACCACCATCGCGGCATAGCCGACAATATCGTTGCCTTTGAAATCGGGATTGGTGTACATGAGATTTACCATTACGATCATATTGGCACATAAGATCGCTCCGATAATCAGTCCGAAGACCCATACAATTTTTTTCATGTGTGTATTTTTTATGTTCGTCATAGCGGGACCCGCCCGGTGGTTAACAAAGAATATCTTTGCGTTCCATCCTGTTTGTCCTGCCGGTTAAAAAGATGGCTGTAAAGCTAAAATCAGCCAACAGCATTCCGGTCATACTTTAGTACCAAATTGATTTTGAGGGAACATTTATACCAAAGTACGAATGCTTTTATTTGATGATTTTCAATCGTTTGGACTTTTCTATGGCCTGTGTCCTGCTTTTTACATCCATTTTCAGGAAGAGGTTGGAAACATGTGTTTTTATGGTGCTTACCGAAAGGAACAGGTTGCCGGCAATGTCTGCGTTGCTGTATCCTTTTGCCAGGAGCTGTAATACCTCGTATTCCCGGCTGCTGAGATCCAGTTTTTTCAGCTCGGCTTCGTTGATGGTCGTTTCTTCGGGTTGGGTTATAATGACCTCTTTTTCTACAATAATGGTTTGTGTTGCCGGCTTCACGAACTGTGTTGCCACCCAAATACCCAAAATGGTAAAGAATACGGCGATCAGCCCGATGTAAATATCTATCGCATTATCTACGATAAGGAATTTCCATTGGATCCATTTCAGGGCAAAGACCAAAACCGCCAGGATCAGCCCGTATAAAATGATATGCCGGAAGCCTTTCATCAATACTATTGGTTTGGTAGTTGTGTTATTGATTTTGCCTGCTGCGCTATGTCAGCAGTGCACAGCATAAATATATAACAAAAGCTGATATCCGGAACCGGACTTTCCGGGTAACAACCTGTTATCTCCGGTAGAATATATAATCTGTCATTAAAGGGCTCAATCCCTCCTGCCTGAATACCATTGCTATTTGTCCCCTGTGATAGGTGGAATGGTTAATGATGTGAAATAGTATGTCCCGGATACTGTTCCTGAAAGCATCTCCCCTGGTGTTTGTATAATGCACCACCTGGTCGGGGTCAAAGCCGTCGAGTATAAGCAGCGAATGTTTATAGTTGACTTTGTCAATCTCCCCGCAGTCCTGCAGGGGGTGATTTTCCCAAACGCCGAAAGAGGGCTGACGGGAATCAATTCTGTTGTTCCATATCCGGTGAGCGTTCAGTATGTGGCTGTAAAGGGTGGCGGCCTTTTCAGGAATGGAACCATGGTGTTCCATAAAAGCAGCCCCCAGCTTTTGGTTGTAATAATGACTGTATTCAAACAGCTCTTTGAAAAACTGCTTCATTTGCGTGTGTTTTTATTCTTTATCCCACAACTCCAGTTGCACGGGTAAACACCGGAAGCTTTTTCGATGCAGATCGCTCATACCGCAATCCGCGATGGCTTTCCGGTGTGCGGCGGTACCGTATCCCTTGTTCTTCTTCCAGTTGTATTGAGGATACTGGTTATCCAGCTCCAGCATGTACGCATCCCTGTAAGTTTTGGCTAAAATGCTGGCAGCGGCAATGGAGGCATATTTTGAATCGCCTTTTATAATGCAATGGTGGGGAATTTCCTTATACCGCTTAAAACGGTTGCCGTCTATCAGCAGGAGTTCCGGGGTTATAGACAGGGCATCAATTGCCAGGTGCATGGCTTTGAAGGACGCGTTCAGGATATTGATCCTGTCTATCTCTTCCTGGTCTACGCTGGCTACGGCATATGCCAGGGCGTTATCCTCAATGAATTTTCGCAGCTCATTCCGCTGGTCTTCTTTTACCTGTTTGGAATCATTCAGCAGGGGATGAAAGAAACCACGTGGTAATACGACCGCAGCCGCAAAAACGGCCCCTGCCAGGCATCCGCGCCCGGCTTCATCACATCCCGCTTCTATCAGCTGATCCTGGTAACAAATCTGCAGCATCACTATTAAAAATAAAGAAAAATACTATTCATACCTACCTGTTTTATACTTAATGCAGACCGGCAAAATTAACAAAAGGCAATATAGCGGATATGTCATGCGTTTGTAAAGAAAAACTTAAAACTTATAATCCATGAAAAAAGTAATTTCCGGCTTATTTATCTGTGCAGCCCTCGTGGCATTTGCAAGCTGTAAAAAAGAGAAAAAAATTAATTGCACTGATGCCATCACCAGTTTTAATGAAAAGCTGTCAGCTTATATGACGGACGGATCTGCTGAAAATTGTCAGGCATTAAAAGCCGCAAGCGGAAGCCTGGACCAAAGCTGCTTTGCATCCTTAAATGCTCAGGCAAAAGAAATCATTGAAAGTTTATCGGATTGCAGCCCCGAATAAGAGCTATACGCAAAAAAGACAGACCGAAATTGTCTGTCTTTTTAATATCTTAGAAATACTCTACATAAGCTTTCAGTTGCAGATATTCTACAGGATAACTTAATACTTTCTGCTTTACCGGACTGTATCCGGAATCACATTTTTTATTTGCTCCCACATTACAAGATATAGTTCCATTCTGTTGGAAGGAAGCCAGGGATGCTTACCACGCTTTTATCAACGGAGACTGCTTTGGCTCATTAAGTGCACAGGAAAAAGAAGTTTACCAATTGGCGTTGGAATCTTTTGATTGCGATCCTCAATAGGGTTCATGCATAAAAAAAGACAGCACAGGCTGTCTTTTTTTATATCATTATTTTTAAAGGCTACAGTTCCTTAATCTTAATATCCTTCCATCTTACTTTGATGCCGCCGCCATCGTGTATCTGCAGGGCAACAAACCCTTCTCCCTGTCCTATTTTTTCATCTTTCAGGTGGATCATTTCCACGCCGTTCACCCAGGTAGTCACTTCGTCTCCCACTACCCGTAACCGGTAGGTATTCCACTCGCCGTATTTCAGGGCTTTGTCTTTGGCTTCATCCGGTTTTATCAGCCAGCCGCGACCATAGGATTCGTATATCCCGCCTGTGCTGTGACCCGGAGGCGCTACCTCTGCCTGCCAGCCGCTGATCTTTACACCATCTATAGATGAGCGGAAAAAAATACCGCTGTTGCCTTCGGCTTCCTGCCTGAACTTTAATGTCAGGTCGAAGTTTTTATAATGCTTGTCTGTAGAAAGATAGCCGTATTCCTTATCCGGGCCACTTTCGCAGATCATTTCTCCTTTTTCCACATACCATTTTTCCGTTCCGTGAATAGTCCAGCCGGTCAGGTCCTTACCGTTAAATATGGATTTCGCCTTTTGAGCCGTTACGCCGGTATATACACCCAGCAACAATGCCAGGGTAAAAAGCTTTTTTCCAATGCTCCAATTCATATTGTATTTGTTTTAGTGTTTTGAAAATTCATTTCCATCCCGCAGTTGCGGGACTCACATTCCTCACATTTATTTACACCAGCATCGTCACCGGGTTCTCCATATATTTCTTAAATGTCTGCAGGAAGGCAGCACCTACTGCACCGTCTATTGCCCTGTGGTCGCAGCTTAATGTGATCTTCATGATGTTGCTTACACCGAATCCCTCTCCTTTTTTAACCACTGTTTCCTTGATACGGCCTACCGCCATGATGGCGCTGTCCGGGGGGTTGATAATAGCAGTAAACTCATCTATATCCATCATCCCCAGGTTGGAGATGGTAAAAGTATTTCCGCTGAACTCGTTGGGCTGCAGCTTTTTGCCACGGGCTTTGCCACTCAGTTCCTTACTTTCGGCAGCGATCTGGCTCAGCGTCTTCTGATCTGCAAACCTTACCACCGGTACGATCAGCCCGTCTTCGATGGCCACGGCTATACCAATGTGTACATGATGCCACTGGCGGATGCTTTCATCCATCCAACTGCTGTTTACGGCAGGGTGCTTTTTAAGCGAAAGCGCAGCAGCTTTCACCACCATATCGTTAAAGCTTATTTTCACCGGGCTCACTTCATTCATCTGCGCACGGGCAGCCATGGCATTGTCCATTACAATTTCCATGGTGAGGTAGAAATGCGGCGCCGAGAATTTGCTTTCACCCAGGCGGCGGGCGATCACCTTACGCATCTGGCTCAGGCTGATATCCGTGTAACCTTCGGCGTCGGAGGCAGGTGTAAAGGCTACTACCGCGGCGCCTGCAGCGGCTCCTTTGGTAGCTGCGGCAGGTGCTGCAGACGGCTTATAGTTGTCGATATCTTTTTTAACGATCCTTCCGCCGTCGCCTGAGCCCTGTACGGCATTCAGGTCTATGCCTTTTTCCTGTGCTATTTTCTTGGCGAGCGGCGAGGCTTTGATCCGTCCGTTTTCGTTTGAGGCTTCCACCGGTGTTGTATCTGCCGCCGGGGTTTCCTTCGAGGCTTCGGCTTTTTTCTCACCTGCCGGTGCGGCGGCTCCCTGCGGGCTGTTGAGGGATCCCAGCAATCCGCTTATATCGGTACCTTCCTTTCCGATGATGGCGATCACATCATTTACTTTGGCCGCTTCTCCGGCAGGTACGCCGATGTGCAATAATGTTCCCTCTGTATAACCCACCACTTCCATAGTGGCTTTATCCGTTTCCACATCGGCCAGGTTATCATCGCTCTTTACTTTATCTCCCACATTTTTATTCCACTGCACTATCTTTCCTTCCGTCATCGTATCACTCAGTAATGGCATCCTGATCACGGTAACGCCCAGCTCCTCAGGTGTAACCGTGGGTGCTGAAGGTGTGGCCGGCGTTTCTTTCGCTGCAGGCTCTTCTTTTGCGGGTTTAGGAGCTTCTTCTTTTGCCGGTTCTGCCGCAGACGCACCGCCCCCGGATAAGAGTTCCTTAAAATCTTCCCCTTCCTTACCTATCACCGCTATCACATCATCCACCTTAGCGCTTTTTCCCTTGTCAACACCTATATGAAGCAGGGTACCCTCGTTGTAGCTTTCAAACTCCATGGTTGCTTTATCTGTCTCTATCTCCGCCAGCAGATCACCAGGCTTTACCTTATCGCCTACCTTTTTGTGCCATTCTGCTATCACGCCTTCCGTCATGGTATCGCTCATTCTCGGCATTCTAATAACTTCAGCCATTTATATACTATTTAAGTTTAAGATGAGTTTTGGAAGGTCGAAATTAATGTAAAAACCCCAAATGAAAGCCGGGGGCTTATTAAAAAGCCGGAATGGTTTTAATAGTCCAGTTCCATTTTCAGCCGGTCCCTCAGTTCCCTGATCAGCGGGTATTCTTCCACCAGCTTTATATACTGCTGCCGGCTGCTCAGCACCGGCTCACCTGTTTCTTCCGGGCGTTCCGCCTCCTCTACCTGTATGACGTACCCGAGGGTCTTGTTATTAAAAAAAAGTTGCAGGTGATCTACCAGCGCGGCCCGCTCCTGCTCAATGAACTTCATCTGGATATTGTTCTCCACCACTATTTCGAAGCTTTTATCATCCACTATGCGCAGTTTTGCCAGCTTGAAATTGGTTACAGCCGAATGGTTTTTTTGCTCCACCAGCCTGTCAATGTATTCGTTCCAGCTTTTCAGCAGCGGCTCGTCCGCTAAAGGAATGGGTGCATTGTCCGCCTGCTGTTTTTCCTTTGCCACCTGTTCGCGGATATTCCGTAAAGCTCCCAGGGTAATCCCGGGCTTTTTAGGCTCCGGCTGCGGTGCTTCCACAGGCCGGGGACTATTGTCCGGCAGTTTTACACCGGCTGAAATGGAAAGTTTGGCATCGTCTGCCTGTACCGGGGGCTTTTCCGGTGCTGCCTGTATCTTCTCTTTCTGTATTTTTTCCTGCTGTATTGCCACCGGCTGCAGTTGCCGGAAGGCTACCGGTTTTGTATCAGTCAGTTTTTTTTTTGAAACGCCAGCATCGCTCACCAGCGCTACCGCCTGGCTCAAGTAAGAGAGCTTTACCAATACCAGCTCCACATGCAGCTTTTTGTTTCTCGCTCCTTTATAGCTTATTTCCGCTTCGTTCAATATATTCAGGGCGCTGATCATCCAGGACGGGCTCAGCTTTGCCGCCGTTGCTATATAACGGTCTTTAAAGCTTTCCACCACTTCCAGCAAGCCGGCAATTTTGGGATCCCGGCATACCAGCAGGTTCCGGATGAATTCCGCCAGTCCGTTCAGCACCATATCGCCTTCAAAACCCTTACGGTTAATATCGTCGTATAACAGCAATGCCTGCCCTACGTCCTGGTCCAGCATGGCTTCCACCAGCTTAAAATAATAATCGGCATCCAGTATATTCAGATGTTCCAGCGTATTGTTATAGGTCAGTTCGCCATTGGTAAAACTTACGATCTTGTCCAGGATACTCAGGGCATCCCGCATACAGCCTTCACTTTTCTGCGCTATGATCTGCAGCGCCACTTTTTCGGCTTTGATACCCTCCTTATCTGTTATCTCCTGCAAATGTTCAACCGTATCGTTTGTATTGATCCTTTTAAAGTCGAATATCTGGCAACGGGAAAGGATAGTGGGAAGGATCTTATGCTTTTCGGTAGTGGCCAGTATAAAAATAGCGTAGGAGGGGGGCTCTTCCAGCGTTTTCAGGAAGGCATTAAAAGCCTGGGCAGTCAGCATGTGTACCTCGTCTATGATATACACTTTGTATCTGCCTGCCTGTGGTGCAAACCGTACCTGTTCGGTAAGGGTGCGGATATCATCCACCGAGTTGTTGCTGGCGGCATCCAGCTCATGTATATTCAGCGAAGTGCCGGCGTTAAAAGTTTTGCAGGAAGTACAGGCATCGCAGGCCTCCCCGTCGGGGGTAAGGTGTTCGCAGTTGATGGTTTTGGCCAATATCCTGGCGCAGGTGGTTTTGCCCACACCCCTGGGGCCGCAAAACAAAAAAGCATGTGCCAGTTGCTGGCTTTTGATGGCGTTTTTAAGGGTGGTGGTAATATGCGATTGTCCTACGACGGTATTGAAAGTCTGGGGACGGTATTTTCTTGCCGAAACTATAAAATTTTCCATGCCGCTTCCGCTTTGTGCAAATGTACAATTTTAGGGGTTAGGGTATTGCCCCGTGGATTGAATGTTAGCAACATGGCTGGTGAGCATTTTCCGGAAGGAAGTGTATGTCCGGGCATATGGCAGGGGTTTTTATATTCGGTAGAGGTCAGGTGTTACGAAAAGTGTCGTATATTTATACGAATTTATTCGTATAAATATACTGTATCATGAATATCAGGTTCAAAAATTGTAAGCTGTACCATCTTTCATTAGTTGTTTTATTCGCTTTGTTTGTGTGCAGGGCATACAGTCAAAACCAGGTGTACCCTCCCGACTCTGCTGAAGAACAGCTTATAAAAATTGGTAATCACAAGCTGTTTATCAGCATTAAAGGAAGACAGGATGCAAAATTTACCGTCGTATTCGAGTCAGGTGCCGGCGGAAGTTCACAGGATTGGGCAAAAGTAATATCCCTGTTACCGCCCGAAGTCCGAACGGTTGCTTATGACAGGGCAGGTACGGGTAAAAGTGAAAAAGGTCCGCTGCCGCAAACACTGGCTCAAAATGTTTTTGAATTACATGAATTATTAAAGGCAGCCAACATACAAGGCCCCGTTATTTTAGTAGGACAATCGATCGGTGGTTTAATTGCCCGACTTTATACGACACAGTACGGCAAAGATGTTGCGGGATTGGTTCTGGTAGATCCGACGCATGAAAGCAGTGTTTTGGGAAGTATGAAATATGGCGGATGGGTTCGCTTACGGGAAAAAGCGGAAGGTAAGCCCATACCCAAACCGCAGGTTACCAATAGCATTAGTGCGGGTTATGATTCGACGGCAGATTATATGGCAGAAGAATTTCAGCACATGTACCTGTCATCCGTAAAAAAGCCCCGGGAATTGGGCCGCCGGCCATTAATAATCCTTGGCGCGGGCATACGGAAACAACCGCCCGGAACCCCTGATGAACAATGGAAAGAATTGAGAAGTGAACGTGATAAGCAAATACAGGACCTTACCGTTTTATCAGATAATTCAAAGTTTATTTTAGATCCTGAAAGCAGCCATTCCATTCAAAATGATAACCCGGAAATAGTTGCGGAAGCTATCCGGATGGTTATTAAATCCATTTTATTTTAGCTCGTTTGATGAAATATTTTAACTATGAAACCCTCGAGCTTTTAAACTTAAACCGGAGGTCATGAAAAAACTCATCTTTTTGTGCTTTATACTGCTCATATTCAAGCATTGTTCTTCGTCGTTTACATCAAATCATTGCTATTTAACCAATATTACAATCGTTGATGTAAAGAACGGGAAAACGCTTACCGATATGACGGTTGTTATTACCGACAGTATAATATCGGCTATTGGCTCATCCACTGAAATTAAAATACCAACCAACGCCAACGTTTTCAATTGCGATGGAAAGTTTATTATTCCCGGACTTTGGGATATGCACGTTCATTTGGGAAATGCAACCGGCTATTCTTTACCGCTGTTCGTTGTAAATGGTATCACCGGCATAAGAGATATGGGGACTAAAAGTTTTGACTCAATAGTACAATGGAGGAACCGGATTTATTCAGACCTTATCACTGGTCCGAGAATTGTTTCTTCCGGGCCAATTCTGAATGGTGGCAATGCACTTCCTGACTATCAAATTGCAGTTAATACTGCCGGATATGCTAAGCAGATAGTGGATTCACTTGCTTCACTTGGCGTTGATTTTATTAAGGTACATGGCGGACTCTCAAGAGAAACGTATTATGCTATTGCGGACGAATGCCTGAAACTTAACATCCCCTTTGCAGGTCATATTCCTGCATCCGGAGCAACTGTTGCCATTTCAGGCGAAGAAGCTGCTGAAGCCGGGCAACGTTCCCTTGAACACATGCTTGGAATTCCTTTTGCCCGTGATACCATAGAAGCATTTCAAAATATGTATCCTACCGAAGAAAGCCTCAAACACCTTTTTTCAGTTCTTCTAAAATACGGGACTAATGTTACCCCGACCCTTTCAGTTTATGCCATTCCGCCGGATTACAGCGCCATCTCACAAAGGCAGGATTCGCTATTGAAATACATTTCACCGGAGCTTATATCTTTCTGGAATAGTCAAACGGGTGATTGGCCCAAAAGAGATAAGTGGTTTATGAACTGGCTGCTAAACGCAAGGGCAAATATGGTATTGCCGCTTATAAAAGCAGGTATTCCGATTCTGGCAGGTACTGACACCGGCTTCCCGTATGTACTTCCGGGATTTGGTTTGCATGATGAGTTACGATATTTGGTTGCGGCCGGGCTCAGCCCGTTAGAGGCACTAAAGGCTGCGACAGTTAATCCGGCGATTTTTTTTGGTAAGCAAAACAAATTAGGTACGGTGGAAACAGGCAAACTGGCAGATCTTGTAATATTGAATGCAGATCCAACTCAAAATATTGAGCATCTGCGTTTAATTGATATGGTTATTGTAAACGGGAAAATTTATGACAGGCGGGCCCTTGATAATGAATTGATAAATGTCGCTAACCTGATATCCAGGCAACAATGAAACTTTTGCACGGCCAACGAGACAGGGAGACCCGGCTGGGAAATTCAATGTTGGCAACCAACATGATAACCTGGAAAGGCTGCTATATATCTAAATAGTTATTAATTCAATTACCCCTAAAAAGCAGGGAAATTTCCGATAAATTTACCATATTGGTTTTGTATGAAAGTTCCTTGCTACAATGCCTGTTCTGAAGCAAAGCCGATAAGCAGTAATAGCACTACCAAACAGGGTGGCAAAAACGTTGTTACGAATTATAGACAGCCGCGTTTGGCAAAAAATAGACAGATGAAAGCATTTGTAAAAACAAAATATGGAGGACCGGAAATACTCCGGCTGGAAGAGGTAGAAAAACCACTGGTAAAAGACGGTCAGGTCCTGGTAAAAGTTGTTGCGAATTCGGCCAATCCCGCAGACTGGCATATTCTCCGTGGAAAGCCTTTTTTTGCACGCTTTTCTTTCGGGTTATTTAAACCCAAAGAGAAAATTCCCGGTGCTGATTTTGCTGGAATTGTGGAAGAGGCGGGCAACCATACACAGCATTTAAAGGCCGGAGACAGGGTGTTTGGAGAAACACTTACGGGCGGCGCTTTTGCAGAATACACTTGTGTTCCTGAAAATGTATGTGCCCTTATGCCTGATGGAACCGATTTCCCGACAATGGCAAGTGTTCCTATAGCCGGATTAACCGCACTGCAGGCGCTTATCACGCACGGGAAGCTGAAGGAAGGTGAATCGGTTCTGATCAACGGTTCTTCCGGCGGTGTAGGTCATTTTGCCGTACAGATAGCAAGATCATTTGGCGCCAAAGTTACTGCTGTCTGCTCCGGTAGAAATATTGATTTTGTAAGAGCGCTGGGGGCTAATGATGTAATAGCATATGATATGGAAAGCATCCACCATCATAACGGAAAATATGATCTCATTATTGATACACACGGTAATCTTTCTCTTCAGGACTACAAGCGAATGGGAAAGCGGGGAGTTATGGTAGGGTTTACAACGTTGGGGCATATGATGACTTTGCTCTTACAAAAGGCCTTTAGCAAATTCCCTCTTATTCAATTCTCGGCCAAAGCAAATTCAAAAGATCTCGAAACTTTGGCATCTTTCATTCAAAGCGGGAAAGTTACAGTACATATAGAGAAGACGTATCCATATAATGAAATTCCGGAAGCCATTCGCTACATCGAAGCAATGCATACCAGGGGGAAAGTGGCAATGGTTTGGGAAGAGACGACAGGCAATGCAAAAGGTGTTACAGGGGAATGAGATAGCACAAGCAACCAACAGCGGCTTTGTGCCGGAATTCCGATATGCCATTATTGGGTCTCCCCGGGGTCGGCTACGCCAGACCCCAGGCGGACGGGAAAAGTTGGAACAAGCAGACGGAAAACAGTTTATTTTAATACCGACTTAAAAAACGAAACCCACTGGTTTGAATTTCTTCAGGGACCAATGGGGTTCAATTTTTTCTTCCGGAAACTTTACTTTAGCGACTTCAAAAATTTCAAACTCTGTGGTACCTGTTCCATGGAACGGGAAGACTCGTCTTCAATAAAATAATGCTTCACCCCTGCTTTTTTTGCCGCTTTCATAATAGCCGCAATGCCCACATCGCCTGTGCCGAGCACTACGTTAGATTCTACATCTGCCTGTCCTTTCTGGTTGCCTTCGGTACCATGCTTCCGGTCTTTCAGGTGCATCAGCGGAAAACGGCCGGGGTATTTCTCCAGTAACGCCACCGGATTCTGCCCGGGATGTTTTACCCAAAATACATCCATTTCAAAGTTGAAATACTGAGGATCTGTATTTGTTGCTATATAATCAAATAATGTACCCTGTTCATAAGGGGTAAACTCATACCCGTGAGGGTGATAGCAAAGGGATATACCGTTTTCTTTCAGCAATTTGCCTGTCCTGTTAAAAACCTCCACCGCTTTTTTAGCGTCTTCTATTCCGAATGGTTGTTCGTGCGGTATCCAGAACACCACGACATATTTGGCGTCAAACGTTTTTGCAAGATCCACAGCCGGTTGCGGGTTATCGGCCAACTGGTTAAAATCGGCGCCCACGCTCACTATTTTCATGTTATGCTTTTTCAGGAGCGCTTTAAACTCAGGTACCGGCAACCCGTAGGTGCCACCGCCTTCCAGTTCCCTGATGCCCATTTTGCTGATCTTCTCAAATGTACCCGGAACGTCCTGCGGTATCTGGTTACGGAAGGTATAGAGTTGTACGCCTATTTCCTGTGTCATCGCAGGTGAAAGGGTAAAGAACAGTACAGCAGCGAAAATGAATTTTCTCCATATGGTCATACAGTAATCGTTTAATATGTGATATAAAAATAAAGGTTATCAAACAAAAACTATGCTATATGCTTCAAAACAGATCGGCTAAGTTTAAGTTTTTTGGATTAATTTAAGCCCCGTTTCACTAAAACATGAAGTTTATGCAAAAAGATACTCCGGAAAGCAGGCTGCAGGCACTTGGACTGGTGCTGCCACCTGCTCCCAAGCCTATGGGTGTGTATAAGCCCGCTCTCATTGCAGACGGTCACCTCTATCTGTCAGGACATGGCCCTGTGCAAAATGATCAGACCCTCATGAAAGGCAGGATCGGAAAAGATATAGACCAGGAGCAGGGAAAGCTGGCCGCCCGGCAGGTGGGGCTTACCATGCTGGCTACCATACGCGCCCATATCGGCAGCCTGGATAATGTAAAACGGGTAATCAAGGTGCTGGGAATGGTAAACGCCACACCCGATTTTGAAAACCATCCCTATGTTATCAACGGGTGCAGCGAACTGTTTGCCCAAATATGGGGTGATGATAATGGGGTAGGGGTACGCAGCGCCGTTGGTTTCGGATCGCTGCCGGGTAATATTCCCGTAGAAATAGAAGCATTATTTGAACTGGCTTAAAATAACAACTGACTGATGTATAAAAAAGATCCCACCGGCGAATGGTATAGCATATCCAATATTGATACCATCGACAGCCCTGCGCTGGTGCTGTATAAGGAAAGAATAGCGGAGAATATCCGGCTGGCAAAAGAAATGATCGGCGATGTGCAAAAGCTTCGCCCGCATGTCAAGACCAATAAAATGCGGGAAGTGTGCACCCTGTTGCTGGACGCCGGTATCACAAAGTTCAAATGCGCTACTATTGCAGAAGCGGAAATGTTGGCCGCGCTCCATGCGCCGGATGTGCTGCTGGCTTACCAGCCGATAGGTCCTAAGCTCCGGCGTTTTATCAGTCTTGTAAAAGCTTACCCGGCTACGCAGTTCTCCTGCCTTACCGATAATATCGCTTCGGCAACGGTGATGGCTACGGAAGCGGAAAAAAACGGTATCGTCATCCGCCTGTTTATCGATCTCAACATCGGCATGAACCGCACCGGTGTCATTCCGGGAAAGGCATTCGGGCTTGCTTCGTTTATCCATGACCGGCAGGGTATCAGCCTGGCGGGACTACATGGCTACGACGGGCATATCAGGGCTACAGACCTTGCTGCCCGCAAGCAGGAAGCAGACAGGGGATATGAGCCTGTTGCCCGGCTGGCAGCGGATATTCAGCATCAACTGGGTATTGTTCCGGTGGTTGTTGTGGGAGGTACACCCACTTTTCCCCTGCACCTGCAACGGGATCATGTAGAATGCAGCCCCGGCACTTTTGTATTTAACGATTGGGGATACAAACATGTGCTTCCGGACGAGCCTTTTGAATACGCTGCCCTGGTGATCACCCGCGTAATTTCCATCATCGATGAACATACGATCTGTACCGACCTGGGGCACAAGTCCATCGCGCCGGAAAATCCGCTGGATAACAGGGTCCGTTTTTTAAATGCCCCGGATGTGATTTTTAAAGGACAGAGTGAAGAACACCTGGTGCTGACAGTGGACAATGCCGGCGAGTTTTCGGTAGGTGATATCCTCTATGGTGTACCGGTTCATATATGCCCTACCGTTGCTTTATACGATCGGGCATGGGTAGCCGAAAATAATACGATCACCCAAAGCTGGGATGTGATTGCCCGCAACCGGGTCATCAATATCTGAGCGTGTTAATTGGTGTATATCAAAAAAATAGTCCCGATGCCTTCATTTTCCTGACACCGGGACTTTTTGTTTAGTTTGTTTTTTTTAAAACGCGTCTCTTCTAAAAAATATTGTATGCAAAGCTTGCGTAATAAAGCCCGCCAATCGCAGGGTTAGCGTAAGCATTGATATAGTATTGATTCAGCAGGTTGGTGGCCCCGATCTTGAACAAAGATTTGATTTCTGGTAAACGGTAGCCCACCATCGCGTCGAGCGTGAAAAAGGCTGGTACGGTACCGGTGGCAAATTCGGCTTCCCATAAAAACGCATCCTGCCACCTGCCGGTTACATTGAACACCATTCTTTTTTTGCTCCCGAAGCCGGAATGGCCTATCCCTGCATTGATCCTGTGTTCTGGGGTATTGAACTGTGCGCTGAAGTTGGCCGGCAGGTTGCCCAGTTGATCATGATAGTAGTTGGCAAAAAAGTTCATGCCGGAACTTATCCTGTAATCGAGCCCCAGCCCGTAACCGGAAGTTTTCACTTTGGTAGGGGTGATCTTTACGCCGCCGCTTCCGTCGGCTTCCATAGAAGCTGCATTTTCCACGATAGCGAAGATCTGGTTGGCCGTAGCGGAGATGGGTTTGGCCACCAGCGGACGTGCCAGGAAGTTTTCATATTGCCCGGTGTAATAATACACATCCACCATCAGCTTATTGGCGATCAATCCTTTGTAACCTACTTCGTAAGATACCACTGATTCCGGCTTTAATTCACGGTACTGGTAAGTACCGATCACCTGTGCATTGTTATCCAAACGGTATACCGGCTGGGTTCCCAGGTTGGGCCCGGGTCTGCCACCTGCCAGTTGCGACTCCAGTATCCAGGGCAATCCGCCTACCAGGAACTGGCCGCCCCCGATCTCCAGGTTGATATACTGCTGCTGGGTGGTGGGGAAACGATAGGCTGTCTGATAGCTCAGTCGTACATTGTGATCCTGTGCCAGCTTTACCAGTGCGGTTGCCCTTGGGGTGAACCGGCCTTTGAAATTATCATTCTTGTCATAGCGGCCGGACACGCTCAGGGTGAGCCTGTCCTCAAACAGGCGTTTGGTCAGTTGTCCGTAAGCGCCGTATTCATTTATTTTTATCGGTCCGTCGTAATCAACGAACAGCGTTCCCTGCGAGTTGAGTACAAATTGCCGCCAGGTGGCGCCCACCATCAACTCTACGAAAGGTATAAGGTCTCTGAAATTATACTGCGCTTCTGTCATCCACAGGTCACTTTTATCCAGGAAGAGCCCTCCCGCGGGTATGGGGGTAGAACGCACCTGGTCGAACAGCCGTTTGAATTCATCCGTTCCCGGCAGTGGTCTGTTCCGGTCTGCAAAAGCCCGCGCCGCAGCATGAGCGGCCATTTCCTCAGCTCCGGTTAGCCGTGCCTGTGAGTAAGCGGCTACGTATTGCGGAAACCAGGTGGTGCTGGACTGCCAGGCTTCGTTCATGCGGCGGGTGGTAATGGTGGCATTGTAAGCTTCTCCCGCATCTTCCTGCGTGGTATATCCGCGAACAAACCAATTCCTGCCCCGTATCTCCGCCTTGTATTGGCCTACTTTGGCGTTGCGCAGCGAATAGCGGTCACTACCGGTGTACACGGTATTTCCGGTTCCGAAGTAGGCGGTTAAAGATGCTTCTATATCGGGTGTTATTTTGTAATGGAGGCTGCCGTGCAGCTTAAAGTTCACGGTGTTGGGATTGATCACCTGGCTCTCATGGTAGCCGGTTCTCGACACACTCTGGTCCGGGATCACCCCGTTTCTCAGTCCGAAATAAAATGGCAGCATATTTTGTACAGGTCCCTGTGCAGCGCCGGGCAATGAACCTACGAACATGGCGATCTGTTCCGGCGTGGCATTGGCAGGCAGCACTGCGTTCAGCGTTTCCACTATGTCTACGCCAAACGGAAGCAATCCCTGCCGCGTTTGCTCCTGCACCAGCATCGCCAGGCTTTGCATGCTCAACCCGTTATCCCGCATATTGGTTTCATCTCCGTAGACATTTATTCCGTCATAGTTCGGGTCTGTCTGGGCGTTCCCGGGTATAGGCACCCGTTGTCTCCTGTCATAATTCTGTGTGCTGCTTGCGATCCAGTCTTTTGCCTGTATCAGCTGGAAGCCCATCTTGTAGGCAAATTTATTGTTTACCGCCTGCGCCCACCTGGCAGACCAGTCGTTGTACCATCCCATTTCGTTCCGCTGCCTTTTATCTACGTGGTTCACGCCGGTCTTCACCTGGAAGCTGAGTCCCTGGTATTTAAAAGGGTCCTTGCTGTTGATCAGCAGTGTTCCGTTGATACCGCCGGGGCCATACAGTGCAGATGATGCACCGGGCAACAGCTCCATATTATCTACATCCAGTTCCGTTAAGCCGATGAAATTGCCCAGCGAAAAATTCAGGCCGGGCGCCTGGTTATCCATCCCATCCACCAGCTGATTCATCCGGGTATTGCCGGAAAAATTGAATCCCCTCGTGCTGGGTGTTTTAAAAGTAAGGGAGGAGGTTGTAAGATCCACGCCTTTTAATTGCCCGATCATATCGTAGTAGCTGGTAGCCGGAGACGATTGTATGGTAGAAGCGCTGATCCTTTCGATTGAGACCGGCGACTCCATCACCCGGGTGGCTGTCCGGGTAGCGGCAACTACTATTTCTTCTCCCAATATAGAGGAAGGCTCCAATGAAACCGAAAGAGGATCGGTTGAGCTGACTTCTATCTCCCGGGTAACGAAACCAACGGAGGAAAAGACCAGTGTTACGGGAAGTGCGCGGGACACAGTTAACCGGAAGTTGCCACGGGGATCTGTAAACGTACCTTCGGAACTGCCTTTCAACATGACGGAAACAGCGCTGACCGTTTCATTATTGCTACTGTTGGTAACCGTTCCCGTGATCACCTGCGTTTGAGCATATGCAAATGATGCAAAAAGTGTTAGTGCAATGAAGCAAGCAATAGTTCTTTTCATAATAAGCGTTTGTTGATGGAATGAAACTTACACAAATTAAGAATACTAAATAGTATTACGAAAATTTTTGTTGTACCCGGAATGCGGTATTCATTTGCCGGCAAAAAACAAGCTTATCCCGTTACCGGTTGAACATCGCCGAAAACCATTTTTGCATGTACCCGGAAGCTTTTTCCAGGATCTTTTCAGAAAATTGCTGAACAGCATTCTGTACTGCCGGATCGGTGAGCCAGGGATACAGGAGGGCGCCCACCAATGGAATTCTCCTGATCCTGTTTCCCACAAAGCTGTTGAATGCCATTTTCCCGTAGTTGTCTTTCAACTCGTCGGCACTTTCATTGAACCGGTCTTCCAACTCTAAGGCTTTTTTCTTCAGACGCTTTATTTCGGCGTCCAGGGTGGTCATATCGTATATCGCGGATTTTGACATAAGGCTTGTGTATGGGTTTATTCTTCTTCGTCTTCTTCCAGGGCTTCTTTGATGATCATCCTGGCAATGGGTTTTTGAAACAAAGATTTTCTTGCCAGTACACATATGACCAGCAAAATAACAAATACCCCCGCTGCACAGGCGAAGCCCGTAATATTACTTTGCGTGAGCTCGGCTATCCACCAGGCAAACATCATTCCCAGGAACAGCAGTATGAAAAATACCAGGAACAATATCACCATCAGCCAGGTAAACAAGCCTGCTGTTTTGGAGAGAAATTTTACACCCTGCAGTCTTAGCAGTTCCAGCCGTACTTCCAGGTACTCCTTAAGCAATATTTTATTTTTCTGAAAGAAATCAGTGAAGTCCATCTTCCAAATACATTAGGTGAAATTAAAATTAACACAAAAAAATCAACCCGCGCAGAATAGTATGGGTGTATCCCAAATCTTCGCTTATGTAAGTTTTCCGAACGTTCGCTGGTTGCCGCATTATGTTTGCCGGTTATATTGTTATTGCAAAAGTTTGATCTTTTCACTGAAGGTAAGTGTGCCTGCTTTGTATCGACTGTCGCCCGTCCCATTGGGAAGAAAAAAAACGTCAGTAATCTTTTTTACGAATATGTAGCCGCATAGCGGTATGTTTCAGGTGTGTATCCCCCGCTGTAGCCAACAAATCCTCAATCTGACTCCGAACGTCGGAGAAAAATCAAAAATCAAAAATCGAAGATCAGAAATCAGCAATCAAAAATTGCCTCAACCGTTTACCAGGGTGCCCACTTTTTCGCCTTTCACCACCTGTGACAGATTCCCGGGCTTATTCATATCGAAAACAATGATGGGGAGCTTGTTTTCCATGCATAGTGTAAAGGCTGTCATATCCATTACCTTCAGGTTTCTATCAATACATTCCTTAAAAGTAATGGTATCGTATTTTGTTGCCGTGGGATCTTTTTCCGGGTCGGCGGTATAGATGCCGTCTACGCGGGTGCCTTTTAAGATCACGTCCGCTTTTATTTCAATCGCCCGCAATGAGCCCGCAGTATCGGTAGTAAAGTAGGGGTTGCCGGTGCCGGCTCCGAAGATCACGATCCTTTTTTTCTCCAGGTGGCGTATCGCCCGCCTGCGTATATAGGGCTCTGCTATCTGCTCCATTTTGATAGCGCTCAGGAGGCGGGTAAACAATCCTTCTTTTTCCATGGAAGCCTGCAATGCCATACCATTGATAACGGTGGCCAGCATACCCATATAATCTCCGTGCGCCCGCTCAATGCCTGTTTCCGATTCGTTCATACCGCGGTAAATATTACCACCGCCGATCACGATCGCTACCTCAACGCCCTGTTCATGGATCGCTTTTACTTCCAAGGCATATTGTTTGAGAATATCCGGGTCCAGTCCGAAATTGCTTTTACCAATTAATGACTCACCGGATAGTTTAAGGAGAACACGTTTATACTTAGTTGCCATGAATTGAGGTTTGCGCTGCGAAGATAGGGGATAAATGATATGCAGACCGGCATAAAAATGAATACGAAGAAAATATTGAACATATATCACCGCTTAATGCGAACTTTATGAACCTTATGAACTTTATTAAAATTTTTATTTGAGTTTAACATTACAAAAAAAGGAACGGTTAAAAAGCAGGAAAGCAATAGAAAGCCTGTTTAAACAGGGGGTGGTGCTGAAGGCGTTTCCTTACCGGGTGATATATGAGGTGGAGCCGGTTGCAGAAGGGGAGATCCGCCTGCAGGCAGGATTCAGCGCCAGTGCCAGGAAGTTTAAAAAAGCGGTGGAGCGCAACCGGGTCAAAAGAATTACAAGGGAAGCCTACCGCCTGCAGAAAACCGGGCTGGAGCAGGCATTGACGGGCGCCCGTAAAAAAATGGTTTTGTTTTTTATTTATACGGGTGGAGAACTGCCTGACTTTTCCATTGCAAAAGAAAAAATGGCCGTTATTTTGAACAAACTAATACATATAGTGCGTGAAAAAGCTGCTCCGGATACTTAGCATCCCGTTCATCTGGCTGATCCGGCTCTACCAGATCATCCTGTCGCCGGTTTTGGGCAGATCCTGCCGGTTTACACCTACCTGCTCGCAATACGGGATCGAAGCGCTGAAAAAGCATGGACTGTTTAAAGGCATCTGGCTGACGGCCAAACGCATCAGCCGCTGCCATCCCTGGGGCGGGCATGGGTATGATCCGGTTCCTTAGCAGTAAGATGGCAAGATCGTAAAATTGGTAAGATGGCACCTGCAACCTGGAACTTCATTTACCATTAACCCTTTACCATTGATCATTAACCATTATTTTTGCGAACCAAATAAATGATACCATTATGAGCAAGGGTCCTGTTTCTCAATATATAGAACATCACTACCGTCATTTCAACGCTGCCGCGTTAATGGATGCAGCCAAGGGATATGAAACCCATTTGCTGGAAGGTGGTAAAATGATGATCACGCTGGCGGGTGCTATGAGTACCGCGGAACTGGGATTGTCCCTGGCGGAAATGATCAGGCAGGACAAAGTGCATATCATCAGTTGTACCGGCGCCAACCTGGAAGAAGATATTATGAACCTGGTAGCGCATTCACATTACAAACGGGTACCGCACTACCGCGACCTGAGTCCGCAGGATGAGTGGGACCTGCTCGAAAATCACTATAACAGAGTCACGGATACCTGCATTCCCGAAGAAGAAGCTTTCCGGAGGATCCAGCAACATATTGCCAAAATATGGAAAGAAGCCGATGCTGCCGGGGAACGTTATTTTCCCCACGAGTTCATGTATAAATTGTTGCTGAGCGGCGTCCTGGAGGAACATTATGAAATAGACCCGAAAAACAGCTGGATGCTGGCTGCCGCCGAAAAGAATGTTCCCATTGTAGTGCCGGGTTGGGAAGACAGCACCATGGGCAATATTTTCGCTTCTTATGTGATCAAAAATGAATTGAAGGCTACCACCGTAAAAGGGGGTATAGAATACATGGTATGGCTGGCCGACTGGTATAGAAACAACAGTGCAGGTAAAGGCGTGGGCTTTTTCCAGATCGGGGGTGGTATTGCGGGAGACTTCCCCATCTGCGTGGTGCCCATGATGTACCAGGATCTTGAATGGCATGATGTTCCCTTCTGGAGCTATTTCTGCCAGATCAGCGACTCCACCACATCTTACGGCTCCTATTCCGGTGCAGTGCCCAACGAAAAAATAACCTGGGGTAAGCTGGATATCAATACACCGAAATTCATCGTGGAAAGCGATGCCACCATCGTAGCACCGCTGATATTTGCCTGGTTGCTGGGGTGGTAGGTGCGGGTTGCAGGTGATAAGTAGTAAGGCTCAGATTACAGGTGGTTGTCTTTCCGGCGAAACTCTGTAACAGTGGACTGTGATACAGCTGGTCCGTGCTATACCATTACTTATTTCTTCAGTTCAGCAGTATTTGAGATCAATTGAGTACAGTTGTTGGCGTTCGTAAGTTGGCCATGTGAGTAGCCTCCACCAACAACAGCAAGGAACCGTTCATATACATAATGTTGTTGGTGAAGCCGGTGCACATTTCCTTCGCTCAACACCAACAAAGGCGGGCACAGGTGTGGTCATACACAAGGCTATGCTACTAAACCTGCACCAGTTGAGTAAGTGGCAAGTTCATTAACCATTCGGTTAGAAAATATCGTTTTACTTAAAATCTCTCATATCAATCTGCTCTTTACAGAAGCTGTATTCATTTTCATCGTTGCTGCTTACGATGATGAGGCGATCGCTGCCGTATTGTGCTATGAGCCGGTGGTAGAGCCGGATCCCTTCCGCATCGAGGTTGGTGCAGGGCTCGTCCAGCAATAATAGAGGGGCATCGGAAAATACAGCCTGGGCGAGCTTTACCCTTTGCTTCATGCCGCTGCTGAAAAAACGTATCTGCTTATCAGCGGCCGCTTCCAGTCCAACTGCCGCAATAACCGACCGGATGGTCAGTCCTTCCTTTAACGGCTTGAACCGGTGGTGAAATTGCAGGAACTCGTGGAGGGTCATTTCTTCAATCAGCTCCAGGTAGGGCGCTGCTATTGCTGCCAGCTTATATACATCTGCAGGTGGCAGGGCTGTTTCATTCAGTTGGTATTGCAATTGTCCTTCGCTGGCCGATATGGCGCCGCCGATCACCTGCAGCAAGGTAGACTTACCGGAGCCGTTGGGTCCTGTAATAGCATATTGAATACCAGGAGAAAATGTGTAGCTGATATGGCGGAATATCCATTCCCTGTTGAAGCGTTTACCGGTATTAGTCAGCGATATCGTCATCCACGCTGTTTTTGGTATAGCGTTTTATGATGCCCCTGCCGCTTTCGCGGATGAAGGTTACGATCTCATCCCGCTCGTCCGAAACGGGGAACTCCTCTTCCAGGTATTCCAGGGCCTGCGAGGTATTCAGCCCTTTGTTATAGATGGTCCTGTATATATCCAGGATGTGATTGATCTTGTCTACTGTGAATCCCCTTCTTTTTAAGCCGATAGAATTTACACCGGCATAGCTCAGCGGCTGACGGGCTGCTTTTATGAACGGAGGAACGTCTTTACCTACCAGGGAGCCACCGCCTATATAGGCATGGGCGCCTATTTTCACAAACTGGTGCACGGCGCACATACCGCCGATGATGGCCCAGTCGCCCATGACGACATGTCCAGCCATCTGGGTATTGTTGGTTACGATACAATGATCACCGATAGCGCAGTCGTGGGCTATATGGCTGTAAGCCTGTATCAGGCAATTATTCCCTACTGTTGTTTTTCCACGTTCGTTGGTGCCGCGGTTGACGGTCACAAATTCACGGATGGTCGTATTATCGCCGATGATAGCCAGGGAATCTTCCCCATTGAATTTCAGGTCCTGCGGAATAGCCGAAATAACCGCACCGGGAAAGATGCGGCAGTTTTTTCCTATGCGCGCGCCTTCCATAATGGTGACACTGCTGCCTATCCAGGTACCTTCTCCGATCTCCACATTGTGATGGATCACAGTAAAGGGATCCACCTTTACATTGGTAGCAACCTTCGCATTCGGATGAATATACGTATGTGGATGAATCATTAATTGATGAGTTATAAATGATCGGCGCCTTTAAGTCCTGTTTGTTGACCCTTGCGGCAAACCTGCATACAAAAAACGTCAGGCGTACGGCCTGACAGGCGCAAAAATAAGGAAAAGATAATATTCCGCATATCTTATCTCTTGACCAGTTGCGCCATCATGGTGGCTTCGGTGGCAATTTTGTTGCCTACGTAAACCGTTCCCCGCATTTCACACATTCCCCGCCTGATAGGGGCCATCATTTCCATCTTCAGTATCATGGTATCCCCGGGCACCACTTTTAGCCGGAACCGGGCATCATCCATTTTTACGAAATAAGTATCATAATCGCCGGGCGGCAGGGAGTTGATGGCCAGGATACCCCCGGTTTGCGCCAGCGCCTCGATCTGCAGTACAGCCGGCATGACCGGGTTTCCCGGGAAATGCCCCACAAAGAAAGGTTCGTTGAAAGTCACATTCTTGATGCCGACGATTTTGGTATCGGTCAATTCTATGATCTTATCTACCAGCAGGAAGGGATAACGATGCGGCAGTGTTTTTTCAATTTCCTGCGTATTGTATATGGGCGCCTGGTTGGGGTCGTACACAGGCACATCCAGCGTTTGTTTATTCTTCTTGATGTACTGCTTGATCTTTTTTGCAAAGCTGATATTGGACGCATGACCGGGGCGGTTGGCTATGATATGCGCTTTTACCGGCACCCCTATCAGCGCAAGGTCTCCCACTATATCCAGCAGCTTGTGGCGGGCAGGCTCGTTGGGAAACCGCAGCTCCAGGTTGTTCAGGTAGCCACCGCTCTTTACTTCTATTTTATTTCTTCCGAAAGCCTTGGCCAGCCTGTCCATTTCCGGTTCCGTAACCGGCTTGTCCACTACCACGATGGCATTGTTGATGTCGCCGCCTTTGATCAGGTTGTTGTCCAGCAGCATTTCCAGCTCATGCAAAAAGCAGAACGTACGGCAGGGCGCTATTTCCGTTTTAAAATCCCGCATATGCTTCAGCCCTGCGTGCTGTGTGCCCAGTACCGGGCTGTTGAAATCGATGAGGGTGGTTATTTTGTAATCGATGGAAGGCACGGCCACCATCTCCACTCTTTTCTCTTCATCATAAAAAGAAATATTGGTATCGATGGAGTACCATATTTTATTGGCAGACTGCTCCTGCACCCCGGCTTCTTCAATTATTTCCACAAAGGGGGCGGAGCTGCCATCTATGATCGGGATCTCCGGGCCATTGATCTCTATCAGGCAGTTATCAATACCCATTCCCACCAATGCTGCCAGCACATGCTCTACGGTGCTCACTTTAGCGCCATTGTCCTCCAGGGTAGTGCCGCGGGAAGTATCGGTTACCAGGTCGCAATCCGCTTTTATGATAGGCTGACCGGGAAGATCCACTCTCTGAAACTGTATCCCGAATCCTGGATTGGCGGGATTTAGCGTCATATCTACTTTAATGCCCGTATGTAATCCGGTCCCCGATATAGCAACTGCCGATTTAAGCGTGTGTTGTTTGTCAGCATTAAAATTCGCGTCCATCTTTGTTTTATTAAGGCGCAAATATAAGGAATCTGCAATAGGTCGGCGGCGCTTGTTTCTGACCGGCAGACTTCAGTTTGCGGCGGTTCCTGTTAAATAATCGCAAATAAACACGGCAAGTTGTATATATTTACGGATTGTAAACCTGATGATATGTTAAGAAGAAAGTTCATTCAATCCACTGCAATGATGATCCCGGCAACCGGGTTGCTCTCTTTCACCAGGGGAACCGGCCTGCCCAAAGCCACCCCGCTCAAAACAGGTATTGCCGGTTATACCTTCGTCAACTACAGCCTGGACGACAGTATTGCCATTATGAAACGACTGGATATCCGCTATCTTTCTGTAAAGGACTTTCATTTGCCGCTGGACAGTACCCCGGCACAAATAACGGAAGTGTTGAATAAATACAGGGCTGCCAATATAGAAGTATATACAGTGGGTGTGATATATATGAAAACCGAAGCGGAAGTGGACAGGGCATTTGACTATGCCAAAAGAGTGGGCGTGAATATGATAGTAGGTGTACCTACGTATGAACTGCTTGATTATACCGAAAAAAAGGTGAAGGCTTTTGATATAAAAATGGCCATCCATAACCACGGACCGGAAGACAAGCTATACCCGGCGCCGGATGATATTTATAACCGGATCAGCAAAATGGACAAACGCATGGGTATATGCCTGGACATAGGCCACGCCCTGCGTGCCGGGAGCGACCTGGTAAAAGCCGTTAAAGATTTTGCCCCGAGAATTTTTGACCTGCACATTAAAGATGTATCGGCCGCTGCTGCAGACGCAAAGTCCATTGAAGTGGGCAGGGGCGCTATTGACTTTCAACCCTTTGTTCAGGCATTACGCGCCATCGGCTACAATGGCGTATGCAGTATGGAGTTTGAAAAAGACATGAAAGACCTGGTGCCGGGCCTGGCAGAATCTGTAGGCTATTTCCGGGGTATCATGGCCTGTTAGCTGCCGGATAATTTATTGATCAGGTCAATGTATTCCTGCATGGCTTCTTCTCGGGATTTGCCTTTGAGGGCTGCCCATGCCTCGTGTTTTGCCTTGGCAATAAAATCAAAGGGGTTGGCCGGACCAGATGAAGTAGTGTCTCCTTCGGTGGACTGTTTAAACAGCGAATATAATTGCAGCAAAGTTTCATTGCTGGGCTTTTCCATAATTTTTTTGCTCTCCGCCACCGCTTTTTCAAATTGCTCCTTAAGATCCATGTATGCTTATATTTTGCGTGAAATTAATAACTATAAAGGTAAACTTATAGCCTGCCGCGATATATATTTATTTGCCAGATAATTTTTTACAACGGATTTTTTATGCGTTGTTCCGTTGGCAGGTGATTTCCTGTTTTACCTTCCGTCGCCATCCAGCAGGTTGCCCAGCCCGCCCAAAATGCTGCCTTCCTCTTTCCGGTTAACGGTTCCGTAAGAAAGTATGCGGCTGGCCAGGCGGCTTACGGGCAATGTTTGTATCCAGACTTTACCGGGACCGCGAAGTGTGGCAAAAAACAAACCCTCACCGCCAAAGATGGTATTGCGTATGCCGCCTACAAACTGAATATCATATTGTATGTCTTTTGTATAGCCCACCAGGCATCCCGTGTCAATGCGCAGCAGTTCACCCGCTGCCAGCACACGTTCAAACACATGCCCGCCCGCATGCACAAAGGCCATCCCGTCTCCTTCCAGCTTCTGCATAATAAATCCTTCTCCGCCAAACAGCCCCGTTCCCAGCTTGCGCTGAAATTCAATACCGATGCTTACACCCCGTGCCGCGCATAAAAAGGCATCTTTCTGGCAAACGACTTTTCCGCCCAGTTCATACAGATCCAGGGGAATGATTTTACCGGGATAAGGAGATGCGAAGGCCACTCTTTTTTTCCCGTGTCCTACATTGGTAAAGGCGGTCATGAACAATCCTTCACCAGTGATGAGTCTTTTACCGGCGCTGAGCAGCTTTTTCATGATGCCGCCGCTGTTCTTCTGCGAACCGTCTCCAAATATGGTCTGCATCTGGATGCCCTCATCCATCATCATAAAAGCGCCGCTTTCCGCCATCGCGGTTTCTCCTGGATCGAGCTCAATATCCACATACTGCATTTCTTCTCCGTATATCCTGTAGTCTATTTCATGTGATGTTTGCATAAACGGCTTTTTAGGAAAGTAAAGTTAATGTGAGAAATTTGAAAATTTGAAAATGTGGTAATTTGAAAATGGAGGGAGTACCGTCACCTCAATCCCAACCGTAGAGCTGAGCACTGGCAATCCGGTGTCGGGAGAGAGGTCTGTGGAAATGTGGAGATATTGCTTGGGTCTATCGTATTGGTGATGTGGTAGGTACAAAGTTTGGAATTATTCTACAGCGCCGCTCCCTCTCCACAAGTGGAGCGGGAGACGGAGCCCGCCCGAACGACGTTCAGTCGGGCGGGCGGGGGGTGAGGGTTTACAGTACCCAGTAAGCTATCCACTGGCAGAGAAAGCCCAGGCAAAAGCCCCATGCTACCTCCCGGGGACTGTGGTCTGACACCAGCAGCCGGGCCGTACAGGTGAGGCCTGCCACCAAAACAGAAAGAATAAGCGGCAGGTGCACTATTTCGCCGGTTGTATAAAGAAGCACTACAAAAATACCCAGCATACCGCCTGCTCCCACGGCGTGCATACTTACCTTGAAATAAATATTGGCGAGGAAAGCAGCAATGACAGAGAGAAATAATCCCAGGCTCATTTGCGTCATGATCTCAGGTATCCCTCCTTTATTCTTAAAGACGTAAAACGTCCAGAAGAAAAAGATCATCGTGATGGAATAAAGGATGATCCTTTCCTGCCGGGTCTGGAAAAAGAAAGACCGTATAAAGCCCAGGGCTTTGCATAATGAAACGGATAGCAGCGGAAAAAAAACGGCGTTGACCACAAAGATCAAAAAAGTCTGCACTTTGCCCTGGTGACTCACGCCGGTAAAATAATCGGGGTGCAAAAAAATAAAGTAGGCGGCTATATACACACCTATAAACAAAGGGTGAAATATAACCGACACGGTGTTTGCAAAAAAACGGGTAGCACCCGTTGCCTTTGTTTCTCCAGGTACCGTTACAACATTCTCCATTATATCTGTTTTCTGAGCCGGGCAACCGGGATGTTCAGTTGCTCACGGTATTTTGCCACGGTACGCCGTGCAATATTATAACCCTTTTGCTGTAGCAGTTCGGTCAGGCGTTCATCGCTGAGCGGCTTTCTTTTGCTTTCTCCTTCCACCATATCACTTAATATTTTCTTTACCTCCCGTGTTGATACTTCCTCACCGCTTTCTGTGCTGAGCGACTCGCTGAAAAAGAACTTCAGCCGGTAAGTACCGAATTCAGTCTGCACGAATTTACTGTTTGCCACCCGGCTGACCGTAGAGATGTCCAGGTTGGTGATCTCGGCAATGTCTTTCAGGATCATGGGTTTCAGCGTGGTTTCGTCCCCGGTAAGGAAAAAATCGTGCTGGTATTCCATGATCGCATGCATGGTGGTGTATAATGTATTCTGTCGTTGCTTGATGGCGTCTATAAACCATTTGGCCGCATCAATTTTTTGCTTGATGAACAGCACCGCTTCTTTCTGGCGTTTGTCTTTTTTGCTGCCTCTTTCATAGTCGCGGAGCATATCGCGGTATCCTTCGCTTACCCGTAGGTCGGGTGCATTTTTGGAATTGAGGCTGAGCTCAAGTGAATTGCTGTTATTGTAAATAAAAAAGTCGGGAATAATATAGCTCTCAGCTTTGTTCATCTCACCGATATTACCACCGGGTTTGGGGTTCAGCTTGATGATCTGGTTGATGGCTGTTTTCAGGTCTTCGTCGGTAAGATCCAGTCCCTTTTGTATTTTTTCGTAGTGCTTTTTGGTGAACTCGTCAAAATATTTGGAGAGTATCCTGATCGTAATATCCACATCCACGCCTTCTTCAGCTTTGCGGTACAGTTGAAGTAAAAGACATTCGCGTAGGTCACGGGCACAGATACCCGGGGGATCAAACTTCTGGATCTGTTTGACAAGTGCTTCAATTTCCTCTTCCGTGGCTGAAATATTCTGCCGGAAAGCCAGGTCATCCACGATGGCGGCAAAATCTCTTCTCAGGTAACCGTCGTCGTCAATGCTGCCGATGATATGTTCCGCCAGCTTTTTTTCCCTGTCGCCCAGCGACAGCATATTCAGTTGCTCCTGGAGCATCTCATAAAAGCTGTCTTCCACCTTAAACGGCTGTGTTTTCTTTTCATCCGTTTCGGGGTAATTATCATCTTTTAGCCGGTAGTCGGCAATTTCATCGTCATTGTCAATATAATCGGAGATATTAAGGTTGTCGTAATCTTCATCTGCTGTTTCTGCTTCAAACTCTTCTTCTTCCGCGGCGGCAAATTCGTCTGCCTGGTTCTCGTGCTCCTCATATTCGTCCGAAGTTTCCAGAGCCGGGTTTTCCTCCATTTCTTCCTTGATACGTTCTTCAAGGTTCGCTGTCGGCACCTGTAGCAGCTTCATCAGCTGTATCTGCTGCGGTGACAGCTTTTGCAGTAATTTTTGTTGTAAACTCTGTGAAAGAGCCATGTATATATATTGTATTATATTATTTTATAATTCGTAATTTTCCCACTCATCAAAAATCAGGCCGTAAATGTATAAATAAACTGTTTAAAGAAAATTACCTTCCGGCGAAATATTCATATGTTAACATTTTCTTAGAAAGGCACATCTTGTAACTCGCTGTAATTCAATGCTAATTTGTGTTTTGCCGAAAGCTGTGCTTTGGGAAATATTTTTCTTGGTTTGTTGAGGCTTTTTTGCTATTAAGAGGAACGGGAATTGTTAACAAACATTCATCGGAGAGCGTTTGAGGATGGATGGTTTTTTTTTAATTAACTTTCGCCTTTAACAAAGCTATTCACCGATTAAAAAGGATAAGAATGAAATGCTTCATGTAAAATATTCCATACATACGGGTATGTACATTAAAGCGTTCCGTTCGACAAAAATTAGAAAACTAAAGCTATACGAATGAAAAAAGTATTCAGTGCCGTTGTTTCCGGTTGCCTGTTGTTGCTGGCCGGAACCGTTTCCGCGAAAGAAAAGATAAGTTTGCCCGTTCAGATTGTGAACAGTGCCCTGGAAGGACGCTGGGATATCACTATTGATGTGGACGGAAAGCCCGAGCCATCCTGGCTGGAAGTTACCCATTCCGGCACCCGTACCTACGTGGGGCATTTTGTGGCAACTACCGGTAGCGCCCGTCCCATATCCAAAATCAATGTTACGGGCGAAAAATTCAGCTTCTCAATTCCTCCGCAATGGGAAGAAGGCGACGGTGAGTTTGTGATTGAAGGCGAATTGAAGGGAGAAGGAATAGAAGGCACTATTGTAACCAGTGAAGGAAAGAAGTATAGCTGGAAGGGTAAAAGAGCGCCGGCATTGCTGGGGTCACACACTCCTGCCTGGGGGCAACCCATCCAACTGTTCAACGGGAAAGACCTGACAGGCTGGAAGGCGGTTGGTAAGGAAAATCAGTGGATGGCGGAAGCTGGTGTGCTGAAAAGTCCTAAATCGGGTGCTAACCTGGTAACAGAACAAAAGTTTGGCGACTTTAAGCTGCATATTGAGTTTCGCTACCAGAAAGGAAGCAACAGCGGTATTTACCTGCGCGGAAGGCATGAGGTGCAAATACAGGACGACCAGGGCAAAGAGCCTTCCAATATCCTGTTTGGCGGTGTCTACGGTTTTTTAACTCCCAGCGAAATGGCGGCCAAAGCGCCCGGTGAGTGGCAGACATACGACATCACCCTGATAGGCAGAAAGATCAGTATTGTTGCGAATGGTAAAACCGTTATCTGCGATCAGTTGATACCCGGCATTACCGGTGGCGCGCTGGACAGCAATGAAGGAGAGCCCGGTCCCATTTATCTGCAGGGAGATCACGGCCCGATCGAGTTCCGCAATATTATTCTTACACCCGCCCGGTAACACCCTGTCCGGTGCATCATAAGCAATACCCATGCTGTCAGGTATGGGCATTGCTGCGTTTAGTACCCGGATAAAAAAAATCCATCCCGAAGAATCGGAACGGATTACGTAGGTTTATGTTCCTAACCGTCCTAATGAAAATCTGTATATAAGTTCATTGTCTACCATCAAGGATTGAGGCCCGAATACGTCCACGTTGTACTATTACATAACGGGATTGTAATTGTGGTTTCGTATTAGGTACTGATTACAAAAAAAGAGCGTCAGAACAATCTAACTTCGTTTTCCGGGCCTCTCAGCCAAGTCTTCCGCACACACACATCGCAATTGTAGTTTTTCAATGAACTCGTTCTAAAATATAGTAAGCTGTTGTTGTGTCTTCAGGTTAAAACCATTATGAAAGTAAAAGTATCTTACAATCCTGTTTCTGCAAACCGGTAAATATCAACAATCTGTGGATAAATAGGGGTGGAAATACTTGGCTGCTAAAAAATCTGATCTTCGGTTATCCTTCCAGGTATTTGCATCTTGTGTATGCATTTACTGGTAATGATTTCAGTGAATTGTAACTAACGGTATTCATCGTTATTTTTAGCCTATTTTTTAGAAGCAGCCGTTATCTTTTTCCTTCATTTTTTTATTTCTGTGTGTGATAGACGTAGTTTTACCCGTAGCTCAGTGAAAATACGGTTTTTTGATTTTTGCAATAAAAGCGGTTAACCCGAAAACTTTTTGCATTTTTGCAGCCAGGGAATCAATAGCTAAAGAATGACCGATCGCATTTATCAATCCATCATTGCAAAAAAAAGAGCAGGTAAAAAATCTTTTGCAGTGCTTATTGATCCTGACAAAGTAGACCCGCAAAAAATAGCAACCCTGGTATCGCTGGCGCTCGATGCAAAAGTAGACTATCTGTTGGTGGGCGGCAGCCTTGTCATCAGTGATCACCTCGATGAAGTGGTAACACGGATCAAGGACCAGTGTGATATTCCTGTCATTCTTTTTCCCGGAACACCTTCGCAGGTCAGCCGCCACGCCGATGCGCTGTTATACCTTTCCCTGATCTCAGGCAGAAATCCGGAATTGCTGATCGGGCAGCACGTGATCTCCGCTCCCTTTGTAAAAAAAAGCGGGCTGGAGCTGATGCCTACCGGTTATATGATCATTGACGGGGGAGCGCCTACCACTGTTTCCTATATCAGTAATGCCACGCCCATCCCTTCCAATAAAAACGAAATTGCCATGTGCACTGCCATGGCAGGTGAAATGTTGGGAATGAAGCTCATCTATATGGATGCGGGCAGCGGTGCGGAACGGCCGATCCCCGAAACCATGATCCAGCATGTAGCCCAATCCATCGAAATTCCGCTGGTGGTGGGAGGCGGTATCACTACACCCGAAAAGGCATATCGCAACTGTAAGGCGGGGGCCGACCTGGTAGTGATCGGCAATGCCATCGAAAAAGATACGGGCCTGATCAGGGAAATGAGCGCCGCCATCCATAGCACGCCCGTGGGTGTATGATTTTCGTCCTGTCCGTCAAAATTTTAGTTAAAATCCGAGCGTATTTAAAAAAAAGTATTTTCTTTGCATCGTTAAAAGCTTTAGTTCAAAGTTTATACTACTACAATGCAAAAAAATCATACCACGTTAATTATCAAAGGCTCCGGGGGAACGAGTGCCTTGATACGTGGGGTTTTTTCTGTTCCGCACGGAGCGGTTTTTTTCTGTCGCCCTACTCCCTTCAGGGTGCGACGTTGATACTTCCTTCTCGTAGTCATCTTTAGCCAAAAGAAACTATGCCCGGAGCAGTAACCGGGAAACGTGTTGTTTTTAACCAGTTTTATTTATGGTGCCCTGCAAGCTGTAATACAAAAATGAAAATCCAGGATCAATTTCAGGTATTGGTGGCAAACGAAACCCATCTCGATTTTGCACAGATCATTTGCGACGAAATGGCATCGTCTGCAAAAGCCCGCGGTACGGGCATTGCCAAAAGAAGCCCGGAGTATATCCGGCAGAAAATGAAGGAAGGAAAGGCCGTGATCGCTTTCAGTAAAGACGGGATCTGGGCGGGCTTTTGCTATATAGAAACCTGGAGCCACGGGCAGTATGTTGCCAACTCCGGCCTGATAGTGGCGCCGCCGTTCCGGAAAGGAGGACTGGCAAAGGCCATCAAGCAGAAAATATTTACCCTGAGCAGGCGGATGTTTCCCGAAGCGAAAATATTCGGACTAACGACCGGATTAGCAGTGATGAAGATCAACTCCGAATTGGGATACGAGCCGGTAACTTACTCCGAGCTTACTCAGGACGAAGATTTCTGGGCCGGCTGTAAAAACTGTGTAAATTATGAAATACTGATGGCAAAAGAACGGAAAAACTGTTTTTGCACGGCAATGCTCTACGATCCCAAAGATCACTACGAGCCGGAAGAAACAAAGCAGGATTTTCAGCAACATTCCAGGCTGTATGAGCGGTTTATGCGCATCAAAAAATGGAAGCTGCTTCAGCCTTTTTTGAAAAAAGACAAAGAAGAAGCTCCCAGGAAGAGTAAATTGCAGAGCATTTTCAGCATCTTTTACAGCTTCTGACACTATTTGTTTATTTAATAAAACCGGATTTTTGTAATGAAGAAAATTGTACTGGGCTTTAGCGGTGGACTGGATACTACTTATTGCGTAAAATACCTGACGGAAGAGAAAGGATATGAAGTGCACTCGGTTATTGTAAATACGGGCGGTTTTACTGAAGAAGAGCTCAAACATACAGAACAGCATGCATACGACCTGGGCGTAAAAACCCATACCACCATCAACGCGGAAAGGTCCTACTACGAAACGATCATCAAATACCTGGTATTCGGGAACATACTTAAAAACAACACCTACCCTTTAAGTGTAAGCGCAGAAAGACTGAGCCAGGCGATCCATATTGCGGAGCACGTCAAAAAGCTGGATGCGGGAGCGGTGGCACATGGCAGCACCGGCGCGGGTAATGACCAGGTACGTTTTGATATGGTTTTTCACATCATGATCCCCGGCGTTGAGATCATTACGCCCATCAGGGATATGCAACTGAGCCGGGAAGAGGAGATCGCCTACCTGGAAAGCAGGGGCGTTAAAATGAATTTTAAGAAGGCGGTATATTCTATCAATAAAGGGTTGTGGGGTACCAGCGTCGGTGGTAAAGAGACGCTTTCCTCCAAAGGCTGGTTGCCGGAAGAAGCCTGGCCCACGCAGGTAACCGCTACCGAACCCCGTGAAGTGAAGCTGACATTTGAAAAGGGTGAGTTGAAAGGAGTGGATGGCAAGCGCTTTGCCCATCCGGTAGAAGCCATTCAGTACCTGCAGTCTGTTGCGGGTCCTTACGGCATTGGCCGTGACATACATGTGGGAGATACCATCATCGGTATCAAAGGGCGTGTGGGATTTGAGGCGGCGGCGCCGATGGTGATCCTTAAATCGCATCATGCGCTGGAGAAGCATGTGCTTACCAAATGGCAACTGAACTGGAAGGACCAGCTGGCGCAGTTTTACGGCAACTGGCTGCATGAAGGACAGATACTGGATCCTGTTATGCGGGACATCGAGGCTTTTCTGGCAAACACCCAGGAAACCGTTTCCGGTGATGTTTTTGTGCAATTGTTCCCCTATCGCTTCCAGGTATTGGGTATCGAATCCCCTTACGACCTGATGAACAGCCGTTTTGGAAAATATGGTGAGATGAATACCGGCTTTACCGGCGAAGATGTGAGAGGATTCAGTAAAATTTTCGGCAACCAGACTGCTATTCACCAGTTGGTGTCAAAAGACGCGGCGCAGCCGTAAAGTAATTATCATATTGATTCTGCGTTAAGGTGCAGGGTTTATCATAATTTTGCAACCCAAAGCAGTAGGGTAGAAATGGAAAAAATTAAAATAGGCATAATAGGAGGAGCGGGGTACACCGGGGGAGAGCTGATCAGGTTGCTGATACATCATCCGAATGCTGACCTGTCCCTTATCCATAGCAGGAGCAATGCCGGGAAGCCGGTAGCCGCCGTGCACCCGGATCTTTTAGGTGATACATCCCTGAGCTTTACCAATGATATCACGCTGCTTGAGAACGGAGCCCTGGATGTGGTTTTTTTATGCCTGGGACATGGCGAATCCACTAAATTCCTGACTGAAAATAAGATAGCGGAAAATGTGAAAGTGATAGACCTTGCAAACGATTTCAGGATGGAAGAGAACGCGAGGTTTGCCGGGCGGGAGTTTGTTTACGGATTACCGGAATTGAACAGAACGGCCATTTTGTCGGCACAGAACATTGCTAACCCCGGCTGCTTTGCCACTACCATACAATTGGGACTGCTTCCCCTGGCAAAGGCCGGATTGCTGGAAGAGGTATTTACCACCGGTATTACCGGCAGTACCGGCGCAGGGCAAGGACTTTCCGCTACTTCTCATTTCAGTTGGCGGGCCAGCAATATACAGGCTTACAAGACGCTGACGCACCAGCACCTCGCGGAGATCGTGCAGTCTCTTAATAAATTGTTGCCTGAGGGAAACAACAGGAAAAATGAATTGAACTTTGTACCCTGGCGGGGTGATTTTACGAGGGGGATCTTTATCAGCTCCACCGTGCACTGCCATGCGGGCTACAGGGAATTGCTGGAGGTATATAAGGAATTTTATAAGGATGCGGCTTTTACTTTTGTGAGTGAGCAGCAAATATTCCTGAAGCAGGTGGTGAACACTAATAAGTGTATGATCCAATTGGAAAAAGTGGGCTCAAAGCTGGTGGTGCACTCTATCGCCGACAACCTGTTGAAAGGCGCCAGCGGGCAGGCTGTACAGAATATGAACCTGATGTTTGGATTGGATGAGACGGCGGGATTGCATCTGAAAGCAGGTTATTTCTAGTATTTGATCTAATATATATAAATAATAAAACTTTAATTTTTTAAAAAGGAGCTGTCTAAAAAACAAACAGGTAACCGGGAATTTGTGTAGGCTGTTTTTAATGTAATACCCTCTGTGCAACTGCTATAAAGCCGGGGGAGAATACACAATCTTCTCAACGATTTTCGGGCAAACTCCGGGAGACAATTTTATGAATCTATTTGACGTATATCCCATCAATGATGTTGCAATTGTAAAGGCGAAAGGTTCCTATGTATGGGATGATAATGGGGATCAGTACCTGGATCTGTATGGCGGACATGCCGTTATTTCTATCGGTCATACGCACCCGCACTGGGTACAGCGAATAGAAGAACAGCTGAAGAAAATAGCGTTTTATTCCAACTCGGTCAGGATACCCATCCAGCAGGAGCTGGCCGCCCGGCTGGGTAAGCTATCCGGCAAAGAAGATTACCAGTTGTTTTTGTGCAACAGTGGAGCAGAGGCCAACGAAAATGCCCTGAAGCTGGCATCTTTCCACAACGGTAGAAAAAAAGTGATCGCGTTCAGCAGGTCCTTTCACGGACGCACCTCGCTGGCTGTAGCCGTAACCGATAATAAAAATTATGTTGCCCCGGTAAACGAAACCGGCAACGTGATATTCCTGCCCTTCAATGATGAGGTGGCATTGGAAGACTGTTTTAAAAAGGAAGGTAAAAATATTGCTGCCGTTATAGTGGAAGGTATCCAGGGAGTAGGGGGTATCAATGTAGCAAGCGAAGAATTCCTGAAAGCCATCCGCAACCTGTGCGACAAGCATGGTGCGGTGTACATTGCCGATAGTGTGCAGTGCGGTTATGGCAGAAGCGGTAAATTCTTCAGCCACGATTTTGCAGGGGTGAAAGCTGATATATATACCATGGCGAAGGGGATGGGGAACGGTTTCCCGGTTGCCGGACTGATCATAGCGCCTCATATCAAACCAAAGCATTTTCAACTGGGCACTACTTTTGGTGGTAATCACCTTGCGTGTGCTGCGGCATTGGCGGTACTGGAAGTGCTGGAGGAAGAAAAGCTGCTGGGCAACGCCGTAATGGTGGGTAAATATTTGCGGGAGTCGCTGGCAGAAATTCCACAGCTCAAAAATGTGAGAGGACGCGGACTGATGATCGGCTTTGATGTGCCGGAAGAGCTGAAAGACCTGAGAAAGAACCTGCTGCTGAACCAGAAAATATTTACCGGCGAGGCAAAACCCAATGTGATCCGCCTGCTTCCTTCACTGGGATTGAAAAAAAGAGATGCAGTGGATTTTATAGATGCGCTGAAAGAAGAGATAGCTGCCCTGACGGGAACCACAGTGGAAGAAGTAAATGATGAAACGGTAACAACAGCAGCTTCATCTGCCGAACCTGCAGCAGAGTAAATAAATTGTTGTAATATTATAGTGTTAAGTTAAACGTATTGTAATTTTACAATAGCCACGAATGCACGAATAAACATTCGTGCATTCGTGGCATTTTATATAACATTTTGAATTTAACATAGCAATAGCTATTTTATTGTACTTGTCATAAACCGGTTATCATTGAAACAATTTATCTCAGCACAGGATGTAAGTAATATTGATGCGTTTGTACAAAAAGCCCTTGCATATAAAGCAGACCCGTTCAGGGATAAGACCCTGGGCGTACATAAGCGTGTAGGACTTTTGTTTTTGAACCCCAGTATGCGTACCCGGCTGAGTACCCAGATAGCGGCGCAGAACCTGGGCATGGAAACCATTGTTTTTAATGTGGGTAATGACGGGTGGGCCCTGGAATTTGAAGAAGGCGTAGTGATGAACGGCACCAGGGTAGAGCATGTGAAAGATGCTGCTCCGATATTGGGAAGTTATTTTGACATTCTCTGCATCAGGACTTTCCCGGAGCTGCAATACCGCGACGAAGATTACAGCGAACAATATATCAACCAGTTCATCCGGTATAGCGGTATCCCGATCGTAAGCCTGGAAAGTGCAACCCTGCATCCGCTGCAGAGCTTTACAGACATCATCACCATCACCGAGGAGCTGGAGCAGCAGAAAATCAATCACAGGCCGAAGATCGTACTTACCTGGGCGCCGCATATCAAGGCGCTGCCACAATGCGTCAGCAACAGCTTTGCCCAATGGATAAATGCCTGGGGTAAAGCCGATTTTGTGATCACCCACCCCGAAGGATATGAGCTGGATGAGACATTCACCAAAGGAGCCGTTATTACACACAACCAGGAGGAAGCTTTGGCAGGTGCGGATTTCGTATATGTGAAAAACTGGAGCTCGTATAACGAATATGGAAAGATCCTCACTACGGATCCGCACTGGATGCTGAACAATAAAAGACTCACTGCCACCAACAATGCAAAAGTGATGCACTGTCTGCCCGTAAGGCGTAATATGGAGCTGAGCGACGAGATACTCGACGGCCCCAACAGTATCATCACCCGCCAGGCATCCAACCGGGTATGGGCCGCGCAGACGGTGTTAGCGGAGATACTGACCACCCCCATCCCCTGAAGGAGAATTAGATTCTCTAAGGGGGTACCGACTGAGGACCTGGCTTTATGCGCATAAAAGACGCCGGGTCCCCTGCGGGAGACATCGGCTGGGAAGAGGAAAAGAAAATGCTTCAAAATATTGATACCGTGCTGAATAAGATTTCCGAAACAATAGAGTCACTTCGCGATGCCAATAGCTTACCCTCCCCTTTAGAGGACGGGGGCAGGGGCGGCGGCAGCGAAAAACTATTTGTAATAAAAATCGGCGGCAATATCATCGATGATGAAGAAAAGCTGTCGTCGTTTCTTAAGAAATTTGCCGGACTATTTAGAAATAATGATGCTTCACCAGGTGTAAAGGGCATCCTGGTGCATGGCGGTGGAAAGCTTGCCACCAGGCTGGGAGAAGCCCTGGGGATAGAGCAAAAGCTGGTAGACGGAAGGCGTATCACGGATGCCGAGACCCTGAAAATTGTCACTATGGTATATGCGGGGCTGATCAATAAAAATATTGTGGCACAATTACAATCACACACCTGTAATGCCATTGGATTAAGCGGCGCGGACGGGAATGCTATTCTTGCGCATAAAAGGATAGCCCATACCTCTCCTTTAGGAGAAGGAGGGTATGGGTTTGCCGGGGATGTGGACGAAGTGAACGCCGCGTTTTTACATATGCTTTTGTCTTCAGGCAATACGGTAGTGCTGGCCCCGATCACCCATAACGGTGAAGGTCAACTGCTGAATACCAACGCAGATACCATTGCCCAGGAAACTGCAAAGGCTATGGCTGCTTACTATGATGTGTCGCTGATATATTCTTTTGAGAAAGCCGGGGTATTGCTGGATGTGAATGATGATTCATCTGTAATCCGGGAACTGACCCCCACATACTATGAACAACTGAAGCCTTCCCCTTCGGGCGAAGGAGGTAAAATATTTGCCGGAATGATCCCCAAGCTGGACAATGCATTTGCCGCTTTGAGCAGTGGTGTAAAAAAAGTGATCATCGGCAAGGCAGAAGAGTTGGACAGGCTGGTGGAAGGCAGCTCGGGAACAACCATTGTAAATGAATGATACGATCACCATACTGGCAGAAGATGCGATCGCTTTGTTGAAGCAGCTGATCGCAACGCCTTCCTTCAGCAGGGAAGAAGACCGGACTGCGGGGATATTGTGCCTTTTCTTTGCTAAAAGATCGATCCCGCATTTCCGGGTTGGGAATAATGTATTTGCTTACAACAAATATTTTGATGAAGGTAAAACCTCTGTTCTGCTCAACTCGCACCACGATACTGTACGACCCAACAAAGGGTATACGCTTGATCCCTTTTCCCCGGTAGAAAAAGACGGTAAATTATATGGATTGGGCAGTAATGATGCCGGCGGTTGCCTGGTGTCGCTGGCGGCCGTTTTCCTCTGTTTTTACGAACGGAACGACCTGCCGTTCAACATTGTTTTTGCCGCCAGCGCTGAGGAAGAGATATCCGGTAAAGGTGGGATCGAATATTTGTTGCAGGATCCCACTTTCAATCCCGTGCAAAGAAACTGGGCGTTTGCCATTGTAGGCGAGCCTACGCAGATGCAGATGGCGGTAGCGGAAAAAGGACTGATGGTGCTGGATGGTATAGCGCATGGCAGGGCGGGACATGCGGCAAGGGAAGAAGGAGAAAATGCCATTTATAAGGCCATAAAGGACATTCAATGGTTTCAAACATACCGGTTCCCGAAAGTATCTGATCTGCTGGGGCCGGTAAAAACCACTGTTACGGTTATCCAGACAGAAAACACGGCGCATAATGTGGTGCCGGCACAGTGTAAGTTTGTTGTGGATGTGCGGGTTAATGAACTGTACACACTGGAAGAAGCGCTGGATATTATCCGGTCGAACGTGCAAAGCGAGGTACAGCCACGCAGCCTTCGGTTACGTCCTTCCGGTATAGACCTGTCTCATCCGCTGGTGCAGACAGGGCTGAAGCTGGGCAGAACTTACTACGGATCACCTACTACCTCCGACCAGGCTTTGATCCCTTTTACATCGTTAAAGATCGGCCCCGGAGACTCCGCACGTAGTCATACGGCAGATGAGTATATTTATGTGCAAGAGATAAAGGAAGGAATTGAATTGTATATAAAGATGATAGAGGGAGTTGGGGAGTTGTAGGTTGCAGGATACAGGTCTCAGGTTGTAAGTCACAGCTTGTATGGAATTTGAGTTAATTTTGATGGATACATAGCCTTGCTGTGAAAGGTTACCCGTTAAAAATTGTAAGCATGAAACTCTGGCAAAAAGATAGTTCGTCGATCAATGATTTAATAGAAAAGTTTACGGTTGGCAGGGATAAGGAGTTTGATATCCTGCTGGCCCGGTATGATGTACAGGGGTCTGTTGCCCATGTTAAAATGCTGAAGGAAGTGGGTTTGATGAGTGCTGAAGATGCGGATGCTGCGGTGGAAGGTCTGGAGGTAATATACGATGAAATAGAAAAAGGTATGTTTGCCATAGACGATGGAATGGAAGATGTGCATTCCCAGGTGGAATATCTTTTAACACAACGCATAGGAGATGCGGGTAAGCAGATACACAGCGGGCGAAGCCGGAACGACCAGGTGGCAGTGGATCTGAAGTTATACCTGCGGGCCGAAGTGCTGGCCATAAAGGAAGAAGTAAAGCAGCTTTTTGACCTCCTGATAGCGCAAAGCGAACAATTTAAGAATGTTTTGCTGCCGGGATACACACATCTGCAGATCGCTATGCCGTCATCTTTTGGCTTATGGTTCGGTGCTTATGCTGAAAGCCTGACCGATGACCTGGAATTGCTGGCAGCAGCCTATCATATCGCCAACAAAAATCCCCTGGGTAGTGGCGCCGGATATGGCTCTTCCTTCCCGCTGAACAGGACCCTTACCACCCGGTTGCTGCAGTTTGAGGCATTGAACTACAACGCGGTGTATGCCCAGATGAGTCGCGGTAAAACGGAAAAAATGGTGGCCACCGGCATCAGTGCGGTGGCGGCTACTTTAAGCAAGCTGGCCATGGACGCCTGTCTCTACATCAACCAGAATTTCGGCTTTATTTCTTTTCCGCCTGAGCTCACCACCGGCAGTAGCATTATGCCACACAAAAAGAACCCGGATGTATTTGAGCTGATCAGGGCCAAATGCAATCGCATACAATCCACACCCAATGAACTGACTTTGCTGATCAATAACCTGCCTTCCGGTTATCACCGCGACCTGCAGCTGACCAAGGAGATATTGTTTCCGGCGCTGGAAGAGTTGAAGGCCTGTATCCGGATGACCATATTGATGCTGTCCAATATCAGTGTGACAGAAAATATTCTCGATGACGAAAAGTACCGTTACCTGTTCAGCGTGGAAGCTGTCAACGAACTCGTGAACAAAGGCATCTCTTTCCGCGATGCTTATCGCCAGGTAGGCAATGATATAGAGAAAGGTAATTTTCACTACGACTACAAAAAGCAACTGAACCACACCCACGAGGGAAGTTTGGGTAACCTCTGTAATGATGGCATCCGGGAGCAGATGAACAAAGTGCTGGAGAAATTTAAATAGGGCAAGACCTCACAGGTTTCTAAAACCTGTGAGGTCATTGGCACCGCAGGGAGAAATCACGACCATAATACAAACTCTTTCTAAAGGAATACGCCACGCATCCGGAAGATTTCTTGTCGCAGACATATGTCTGCAATCCCGAAATGACGGGGGGATAAGAGAATACTCTCTCACGGGATATGATTTGTTTGTTTCCTCGTATAACAAAATGGGAAGAGTAAACCTGCTGTTGCTAAAGTTTGATCGCAACGCCACCCAGGGCATTGACAGATGAAAGCGCATATTTTTTTTCTGCTACAACCAGCGTTGGAAGACTGCTACCGACATAGACTGTAAACGGATCGGTGGGATAAGTCTGGTCAGGACCGTAAGCGTATTTTTGAGTGAACGACGCGTTGAAATAGGCAAGGTCCAGCATTATAAATACGCGACGGCTCACATGAATATTAAATGACAGGTCGGCCTGGTAGCAAAACAACCAGGGAACAGGTTGGTTCCTGCTACTATATCCTCCCATAACATTATGCTGAAAAGGGGTATCCGTTTCGTAACGATAGCTTACCTTATTGCCCGGAAAAGCTGTTTTGCAGACCCCGAGCGATATGCCCGGTTGCAGTTCCAGACTCCCGTTTGCAGTTAAGGAGATCGCATAATGTCCCCCTGACATTACGCGGAAGCTTTTCCAGTTGTTGGCTTTTGCCAATACAACGGCTTCAGGAGGAAGAAAAGTGTTTAATTGCCGGGCCAGTTCACGGTTATTCTGATGATTGATAGTGCCTCCCAGGCTTACCGAAACACCCCAGCTTTTGTGTAACCGGTACGATGCCAGGACATCGCCCGTGAAACCCGGCAGCGCATTCCCCGCATTATCATGTGGTGAACCGACAGAAGGACCATTTGCCATTTTACCAACCGGTATCGAGGGCCCCACCCTAAGCCCGACTATCCATGCTCTCCTGCTGTCCTGTGCGGTTGCCAGTTGCAACAAACCACAACTTATTGCAATCAATATCAGCTTTTTCATATTCCGGGTTTGAAATGATACAATACACATCTACAACGAAAATCCGGTAAGCTTAGTACTCCGGATGGGGGGAAGCGGGGATGCCCGCGCCATTCCCACTGAAGACAAATACTCCCGGAAATATTGCTATTACCGGGGAAAATGTATATATTTAAAAACAGCTTTTACTCCTTGATATCCTTTCGCTTTTATTACTTCATCCAAACAAACCAGGATGAATATCTATGCCGATATTCATGGATATACATATTGTTCCCGGCATTAAAGCCAAAGATGCGGCCGAAGCGCATCGCCAGGATATTTTACTGGAGGAAGCTTTCGGCTGCAAGTGCATGACATACTGGATAGATGAAGCAAGAGGAAATGCCTTTTGCCTGATATCAGCTCCTGATCTTCAAAGCGTGGAAGCTATGCACCGCCAGGCGCATGGACTGATACCCGGGAAGATCATAGAGGTGAACCCCGACCTGGTAACCTCATTCCTGGGAAGAATTTACGACCCCCCGGACGCATTGCTGACGGCAGACGGGTTGAAAGTTTTTGAAGATCCTTCTTTCCGCACCCTGATGGTGGTTAAAATGCCTGACCCGGTTTTACTGCAACTTCAATTAGGAAAAGAAGAAACGGCAACTATGTTCAATAATAGCTATGACTGCATCAGCAACGAAGTGAGCAGGCGGTATGGCAGCAATGCCGGCAACAGGGGTGATGCATATATCGCTTCGTTCACTTCGGCGCCGGAAGCCTTCCATTGTGCGCTTACCCTCCACCGGCAAGTTAAAGATGCGGCGCCCGGACTTACCTGTAAGATCGCATTGGCGGCAGGAGAACCCGTTGACCACAGCAGCCGGTTGTTTGGAGATACCGTTGATCTTGCCGAACACTTATGCCTGGTAGTACCTCCCTCGCAGATCGCGGTGGCGGCCGGTATCACCACAATGCTGTCCAGGGAAGTAATGCAGCACAAAGCTAAGGTGCTGTCGTTGACACCCGGGAATGAAAAAATACTGCATACCCTGTTGCAGACGCTGGCAATGCACTGGCAGGATACCGCTTTTACTGTGGATAGCCTGGGCAGGGCAATCGCTATGAGCAATGCGGGACTGTATCGTAAAACGGTGGAGCTGTTCGGTATTGCACCCAACCAACTGATCAAAGCATTCCGGCTGGAAAAGGCGAAAGACCTGATAAGACAGCAGCGTCATCATATTTCCAGGATCGCATTTGAATCCGGCTATACCAGCCCTTCCTATTTTACAAAGTGCTTTAAAGAGAAGTTCGGAGTGCTGCCCCTGGCATATTCCAACATGCATACTTAAACCGGTGTTACATTTTTTGAATGATTTGTTACAGCCCCCGGAAAATACGATCCTTATTTTTAGCTCATTAAACAAAAAATATTTTTATGAAACCAGTTTCAAAGTACATTGGGCTGATGGCCTGTATGCTGCTGCTGACCAGCTATGTGTCTGTAGCACAGGAGAAAAAAGAAAATAAGCCACCGGTTGACGGGGAATTAAAAACATACCTGATCGAAAGGGAAATTCCCGGTGCGGCTAAGCTGACTGCGGTTGAACTAAAAAATATCTCGCAGTCATCCTGTAAGGTCATTAAAGAAATAGGACCACAGATACAATGGATACACAGCTATGTAGCAGGAGATAAGGTGTACTGCATTTATAAGGCAACGGATGCAGAATTGATCAGGGAACATGCTAAAAAAGGTGGCTTCCCGGCTAACCGTATCACAGAGGTAGCTTCTGTTATCAGTCCTGCAACGGCAGAATAAGAAGTGATCCCGATTGCTGATTTGGGTAAATGTAGTATCAGCAGTCCTTTGTATTTCCGGGCGCCCTTTGTAACACTACTTTAACAGTAGAATTTGTTTTTGGTAAAGTTTTGGATATACCATACCATATTATAAAACCATATTTTTCACATAAAACGTTTTATTATGAGTTTGAAAAGAATTATTATGATGGGCTGCATGGCTTTTTTCCTTACAGCTTCCGTTACCGCATTTGCTCAGGATGATAAGTCTCAGAAAAAGACACCTGAGGAAAAAGCAAAAATGATGACCAATAAGCTGAAAGACAAGCTGTCCCTTACTGACGAACAATATTCAAAAGTAGAGGCGGCCACTTTTGATTTTATCTCCAAAAAGCATTCGCTGAAAGAAGCGGAAGATAAAACCGGCATTGATGACAAGATCAAAGAACTGGAGAGTGAATATCATACCGCACTGCAGGGTATTTTAGACGAAGAGCAGTTTAAAAAGTTTGCAGAAATAGAAAGCAAGAACAAAGACAAGGACAAAGGGAAGTCGTAGTTGTGCGTAACATATTAAGTTCCGGGACCCTGGCAGCAGTTGATGATGCAGATGAAAGACCAGCAGGTTCCGGAACTTATTTTTAGTGAGGTGGAGCCGGTGAAACTCCTTTACTGTTTTCACCGGATAACACTGTTTTGACCTTGTAATCTTTCCCCTAATCGTTTGTTTACACAGGAGGCTTGTAAGAAGCCACATGAGAAGTCCCTACCTTATTACCTCAATAACAATGTCGATATGATAGATCCGCTTTTAGTTTATATGAAACTGATGTAATAAGGTGAAGAATACAATTTTGATGGCTGTACCAAGGTTATAAGGTTTATAATATTCTTCAGTGTTACTATCCGGGAAAATCATTTTAAAGGAAACAAAAGCAGATACTTTAGTAAATCTCCGCGTTCAGTTGTAGTTTATTTTAGAAGCTTCCCCGGATGATCTTATTTTGATCGTTGGTTCCCATCATTCCTTTCAGGCTGTTATCCACCCGGAGCAGCAGGTTATTGTTTTCGAACGTACAGACAAAGGTTTCCGTATGCGGACTTTCTATATAGCGGATGGTCAGTAACAGCGTATGTTCATCTCTCCATTGATATGTAGCAGCTACCTTAAAAACCGGTATTCCATCAAATGGCGGAATGGTACCGGTAAGGGAAGGTCCTCTTTTGTGAACGGCGCCATATGTCCATTTGCCCGTTTTCAGCGCCAGCTCGTCGGTATATTCTCCATTGGCGATAGTTACCACTGCCTGCTTATTTTTGAACCGGAAGCTGATCTCTTTGATGCCTTCCTCGTTTGCTTCCAGTACAAAATTTTTACCGGACATAGATGAAATGATCGGAGATGTACCGGCTGGCGAAACGGTAATTGCCTGGTTCTTTAATTGTTTTTGCAGATCTCTCCGGGCTTTCTTACCGGTTGCTGTTTTGTCTTCCTTCAGTGCCGGCAACAGGTGCTCCCATACCAGGTTCATCACATCCTGCATATCGGAAGTTTCGCTGGTGATCGCCACTACCGCCTGGTGACCGGGTATCACAATAATATATTGGCCAAACGCGCCATCGGCACGGTAGGCATTGTTCCTGCTGCGCCAGAACTGGTAACAGTAGCCCTGCGCCCAGTCGCTGGCAGCCTTTGCATAAGCGGCCGTATCATGCGAATTGCTGATCGCAAAGCGGGTGGCTTCTTCCACCCAGGAAGCAGGCAACACCTGTATACCCTTCCATTGCCCTTTCTGCAGGTAAAGCTGTCCGAATTTCGCCATATCTTCTGTTTTCAGGCGCAGTCCCCAACCGCCTGCGTTGATACCTTCCGGGTTAAGTTCCCAGTCAATATTATATATCTCCAGGGGATCAAACAGGCGGGGCTTGAGATAGTCGATCAGCTTTTCGCCCGTTATTTTCTGAAGAATGGCGCTCAGCATGAAAGTAGCAGCCGAGTTATAAAGAAATTTCGTGCCGGGTGTATCCACCACCTGCAACCGGAGAAAAAATTTTACCCATTCCTGTTGACGCAACATCAATCGCGTGGGGTCGGGCGACTGTCCGGCCGACATGGTGATCAGGTCTTTGATGGTCATGCTTCTGAGCAGCGCACTGGCTGTATCCGGTGTCAGTTCCGGAAAAAAAGAAACAACTTTATCTGTCAGGTTCAGCCTGCCTTCACTAACGGCAAGTCCTATGGCCGTGGAGGTAAAGCTTTTGCTGACAGAATACATCGTATGCTTCAGGTCCGGTGCATAGGGCGTCCACCAGCTTTCGGCAATGATGTGCCCGTTCTTTACCAGCATGAAGCTGTGAAGCTCGTTGTTGCTGTTATTGACAGCCGTTACAAAGCGGCTGATGGCGGCAGCGGCAACGCCCTGCTCTTCGGGTTGGCTCCTGTATAACTGCGCTATGCTGCTTCCGGCTGTGAAAACAAGAAAAAGCAGCAGCGCGGTATTACGGATGAAGGATTTCATATGCAAATAATTAGATTCCTTAAAGCTAGGCGTTTCTCCTGTAAAAAAGCGTTCCGGATATAAATTGTTAGGGGGTATCTATTTTGTCTCCGCAATTGTCGGAACCCTTTCGGTATTTATTTTGTCCCCGCCCTTGCATACGACCGGTATTCCTTCACCCAATGATAAAGTCCGTACGCGGCAATAAAGGTGAAAACAAGGTACTCCAGGCTATAGAACTTAATGCCTTTTATATAGTAAAGATAGGTTGCCACTATATCCACGAGTATCCAGATGACCCAGCTTTCAATCTTTTTCTGGATCATAAAGAAAGTGGTGATGATGCTCATCGTCATAATAAATGAGTCGATATAGGGGTAAGCGCTGGGAAGAGAAAACACCAGGGGGAACCAGTGATGAAGCCTGCTGGCAAAACCTCCCAGCAGGAAGGTGCCCGCAATGCCGGCTGCTATCGTAAACACCAATTGTCCCCTGCTCATATAGCTGACCCTGAGCTCGTTTTTTTTGTCGGCTTCCTCTTCCTTCGGGTGCGACCAGCGCCACCATCCCATTATATTGGTTACAAAAAAGAACACCTGCAAAAGCATATCCGGATACAATTGCACCTGGAAATACAGGAAAAAGGAAAGCACCACATTCACGATCCCTACGGGCCAACTCCATATATGGGCCCGCGCCGCCAGCCAGATCGCTGCCAGTCCGCTTACCACACCAAAGAACTCAATATAGCTCATGGAATAGCCCAGGAGATTGAAAAACTCGCTGTTAATGCTGAAAAGATGATTCAATGTAAGATGGGATTAAATGAAAATATCTCTCCCGGAAGGTACAACGCCGGGGTTTGCATGCTCAAAAATATCGATAAATTTTTCAACTGCTTTTATGCCATCAGCTCCCAGGTGCAGGGAGTAGTCGTTTACATACAGGTCGATATGCTGACGCATCACTGCCGGTTCCATTTCCTGTGCATGCTTGCAAACATATTCAGGCAGTGCCGGGTAGTGGCGGAACGCATACCGGGTGCTCTCTGCTATAAGCAGCTCCAACCGGAGCTGTACGTCGGGGGGGATATCCCTCCTGACCGCAATACCGCCCAGGGGAATAGGGTATCCTGTTTTTTCTTCCCAGAAGGCACCGAGATCCATTAGTTTAGAAAGTCCCTTTTTGTGATAGGTAAACCTGTTCTCGTGGATAATAACACCCAGGGTATTGCCCTCCTCCTTTGTTGAGAGCAGAAAATCCTCTATTTCATTAAATACCATAAAGCGTCTGCGCTTCGCCTGCGGAAATGCCTGGCTAAACAGCAGGTGCGCTGTGGTATGTTCTCCCGGGATGGCAATAGTATAGTTGTTGATGTCAAATGAAGGATGGTGTATATCGACCCGGTTCGCGGAAATGAGCAACGGACCCACCCCTTTGCCCAGGGCGCCCCCGCTGTGCAGCATGGCATAACGGGGCAGCACCAGTGGCAGCACCCCGTAGCTGATCTTGCTGATATCGAGCCGTCCTTCCAATGCCCATTGGTTCAGCGTCTGCACGTCTTCCAGTACAACAGAGAAGCGATGTTCCCCGCAATCAATTTTTCGGTTCACCAGCGCGTCAAATATAAAAGTGTCGTTGGGGCATGGTGAAAATCCCAGTGTAAGTTCCATCAGGGTATATTTTTTAGCACAACAAATTGTGCACGAACAGGCTCAGTTGCTCATTCAGGTTTGTAATAGCTTCCTTCATGTTCCATTGCGACTTATCGCGCTCCCCTACAAAGTTAGAAACAGCCCGCATCTGGACAAAAGGCACATTCTCCTGTAAGCACACATAATGAAAAGCAGCGCCCTCCATTGACTCAATCACCGCGCCGTATTTTTCCTGCAACAACCGAATCCTTTCCGGGCGGGTGGAAATTTCGTTGACACTCACTCCTCTTACCTTAGGCTGCGGCAGCTTGTCCAGCCAGGTATCATGCGGGTTCACCAGCATCTTACCTGTATAGGGTAAACTGCTGAGTGCCAGCTCCATATCGAACAGATCCGCAAAGCCGCTTTCTTCTTCCACCCCGGTATCTGCCGTTATTTCTTCTTTGATGATCACCACCGCACCCGGGGGATAGAAAGGATGGAAGCTGCCTCCTATCCCTGCCTGTATGGTTATATCCGGCCGGTTGATCAACAAATGCTTTGTGAGGCTGTAACCGGTATGCATCATACCCACTCCTGTGATCAGCACTTCTACCTGGCAGGTACGCGGCAGGTATTTTTTTTCCTCAAGATATTGCCGGAATGGCGCAATTTCCAGCCCGGTAGCAGCAACAACAAGAATTTTCATCCGGTAAAGTTCTGTATTTACCAAATGAGAAGCATAAGTTTTCACCGGTTTTTACTGATATAGTAACTTTGCGAAAAATTGTGATCTTTATGGTGTACCTGACGAGAGTGGAACATTTCAATGCAGCCCACCGGCTGTATAACCCCGCCTGGACGGTTGAAAAAAACGAGGAAGTATTTGGAAAATGTGCCAATAAAAACTGGCACGGGCATAATTATGAGCTGTATGTAACCGTAAAAGGCCAGCCGGACCCGGAAACCGGGTTTCTGATAGATGCCAAAAAGCTGAGCATTCTGATCAACACTTATATACTGGAAAAGCTTGACCACCTGAACCTGAACGAAGATGTGGACTTCATGAAGGGAAAGTTGTGCTCAACCGAGAACCTGGCGGTAGCCATCTGGCGCCAGTTCGAAGACAAGCTGCCATCTGCCGTACGACTGCATTGCATCAAATTGTATGAAACGCCCCAGATATTTGTGGAGTACTACGGGGGAGTAATTTGAAAATGTGCTCTCACCCCCTACCCCTCTCCGCAGAGAGGAGAGGGGTGCCCAAATTCATGGCTGTGTAGATTAAAGGTAAGGGCGGTCGCCTGCTAACGGAATAAACAGAAAGATATAAAAAACAGAGTCAAGGCTTTACAGGTTCCGAAGTCTACGAAGTTTAAGCGAATGACCAGATCAGAAGTCTAAAATCCCACAATCAGAAATCCCTCCCGCATTTTGCAATGTTGTATATTGCCGTATAAACTACCTGCCACATGTCCACTCAACTAGAACATATCGCCCGGGGTTCGCTTGGCATGGTTTTCCTTATTCTGGTTTGTTACCTGCTCAGCAATAACCGGCGTGCTATCAACTGGAAATTGGTTGGGATAGGTGTATTTGCCCAGGTAATGTTTGCGATGGGGGTACTGAATACGCAGATAGCCGGGCAGCCTGCTTTCTGGGTACTGGTGGGTATCATCTTGGCCTATACCATTGTCAGAAGGGTAAGGAAAGGACTTTCCCAACCCGGGGCATTTGCCTTTCATCCTACAGAACTATTGCTCGTGATCGCCTGGCAGGTATTGTTTTTTGTAGGCATGATCAAAAATGACTGGTTTTTTAACCCGGGACTGGCAATGCTGATCAGCGGTATACTGGTTGCTTTCATCATCAAATACCTGAACAAAAGAAATATTGAGCTGCTCAAATGGGGCATCCTGGCTTCGGCGGGAATACTGACCCTTTCCGTATATACTAAAATATCCAACCCGGATATTTTTAAAAACATACTGGAGAGCGTGTCTTCCGCCTTTGTTGCCCTGATCAATCTCAGCCAAAACGGAACACGCTTTCTGTTTGAAAACCTCGCGGATGCTTCGGGCGACTGGGGATATATTTTCGCGGTGCAGGTATTGCCCAATATCATTTTCTTTGCTGCCCTCTCTTCCATATTGTACTACCTCGGCATTCTGCAAAAGATCGTATATGTGTTTGCCTACCTGCTGAATAAAATGAAGATATCCGGCGCCGAAAGCGTGTCAACGGCGGCTAATATTTTCCTGGGACAAACCGAGGCGCCGCTCATGATCAGGCCCTACCTGGAAAAGCTGACCCGCAGCGAAATGCTTTGTATCATGGTGGGCGGAATGGCCAATACGGCGGGAAGCGTGCTGGCGGCCTATGTGGGTTTTCTGGGGGGCGGAGATGAAGCACAGCAAAACTATTTTGCCCTGCACATGCTGAGCCAGTCTATTATGAGCGCGCCGGCCGCCATTGTTTGCTCAAAGATGCTTTTCCCGCAAACAGATCCTCATCTTGTCAGTAAAAACCTTTCCGTGCCCAAAGAAAAGCTGGGAGACAATTTCCTCGATGCCCTGTCCCTGGGCACTACCGACGGGTTGAAGCTGGCGGTAAATGTAGGCGCCATGCTGATCGTATTTACGGCGCTGATGTGGGTGGCGAACGCCCTGCTGGGCTGGGCTGGCGATATTACGCAACTGAATGACCAGGTGAAGCTGATATCGGACGGCCGGTATGAAAAGCTTTCGCTGAATATGGTGCTGGGATATATATTTTCACCCGTGGCCTGGCTGATAGGGGTGGCGCAGGCGGACATGGTAGCCATCGGGCAGCTGCTGGGCGAAAAAACCGTACTGAATGAATTTTATGCCTATACCACACTCGCAGAAATGAAACGGAATAATGTTATTGAAAACCCGCAATCCTTATTGATCGCCACCTATGCTTTATGCGGTTTTGCCAACTTTGCCTCCATCGGTATACAAATAGGAGGGATCAGCCAGTTGGCGCCTTCACAAAGAAAAAACCTGACCGAGCTGGGCGTAAAGGCTTTGATCGGCGGTACTATTGCCTGCCTGATGTGCGGTTGTATAGCGGGGATGCTGGTATAGCGGCTGAATAGGCCCATTCGTCTATTTCAGGGTAAGGCGGGCAGGGAATTGGCAACCACAGGGTAAAAAATTCCGTATTTATGTATATACCGGACAGTATTTATTTCCGGGTAAACCTTTCTTGCTATACATTTGATAAAATGTTCAATTATAAGGAATGCTTAACGTATTGACTTCTTTGCGATTTTGGGGAGTGCTGGCAGTCTGTGCGGCCACAGTGCAGGTGCAGGCGCAGCGTGTGCGTTGTGCTACGGGATCTGTTATGGAGAAGCTCTTCAGCGAAAACCCTGCCCAAAAGACGTTATTCCTGGAGAAGCAATCAGCATTTCAAAAGAACTATGAAGCAGCCAGGCGGCAAAGGCAGCTGGGGATCGTACAAAACAGGCTTCAATCCATCGTCACCATACCGGTGGTGGTGCATATTGTTATGGATAATCCCCACCTGGTGACGGACGAACAGGTGCAAAGCCAGTTGGATGTGCTGAATGCCGACTATGCCGGGGAGAACCCGGATGCATCGAACGTGCCGGCTGCGTTTGGTTCGGTGTTCGGAAGAAGCCAGATCCAGTTTTGCCTGGCGCAACGCACGCCCGACGGGCAGACCACCAACGGTATTATCCGGAAAACCTCGTCCACAAGGTCTACTACCAGCACCAATGACCCGATTAAAAGAAATGTTTCGGGAGGCGCAGATGCCTGGGATATATCCAAATACCTGAATATCTGGGTTTGCAGGATGAGCAATGATAACGACCTGGGATATACTTTTATGCCGGGGGTATCCGGCATTTCGGATAGTGATGTGGGGCTGGTAACGGCATATCATGCTTTTGGCACCATGGGTACGGCAGAAGCACCTTTTAATAAAGGGCGTACAGCCACGCATGAGATCGGGCACTACTTCAATCTCTGGCATATATGGGGCGATAATAATTGTATTGGATCCTGCAGCGATTCCGATTTTGTGGATGATACGCCCAACCAGTTCACCTGTACCTATGGCGAGCCCACTTTTCCCGTAACGGATGCCTGCACCAATTCTGCATCCGGCATTATGTTCATGAACTTTATGGACTACGTGAACGATGGGGCTATGTATATGTTCACACAGGGTCAGGTAGACAGAATGGAGCTGGCGCTGGCTACCCTGGATGAAAGAAAAGCATTGCTTACTTCAGATGGATGTGTACCCCCGGTTTTCTTCAACAATGATGTACAGGTAAATTCAGTGAACACCCAGAATACCATTGTATATTGTGATGAGGGTATCCGCCCGGTAGTTTCTATCACCAATGTAGGGTTGCAACCGCTGACCAGTGTTCAGCTACACGTTTCCGTAAACGGGGGCGCACCTGTTACCACGCAGGTGAACCTTTCACTGTCTACACTCCAAACCACTACCATCACTTCTTCAGTCGTGAACGTAGGTCCCGGGGAGCATGCGTTAACGGTATACACTACCCTTCCGAACGGCACAGCCGATCAGAGAAGAGATAATGATACCATAAGCGCCGGCTTTTCAGCATTATCGGCAGTGAGCGCGCCATTGGTGCAGGGGTTTGAAAACAACCTGGCAGGTTGGGGCATAACCAACAGCAGCGACCTCATAAGTTATAATCCTGCAAGAACCACCATGGCAGCGCGGAGCGGCAGCGCTTCCTTCCGTTTTGGAAGCTTTGGTTACCAGTTGTACGGTAAAACGGCTACACTGGTTTCGCCGCGGGTAACGGTGCCGGCCAATGCGGATTCCGTAAAGGTGGCTTTCTGGAGAGCCGCCGGGCAGCTGAATGCCCGCAATTCGGATACACTGGAAATTCTTTACTCCGTTGATTGCGGACAAAGTTTTGTTTCCGCCTACAAAAAAACCGGAACGGAACTAAACCCCCACAGAATTTTCAGCAACAGCTCGTATACGCCTGTCGACAGCCAGTGGGTGGCTGATACCGTAGACCTGACCCTGCCGGTAGCCGGAAAATATGCAGAGCTGATAGTGGCGTTCAGGTCCATTAACGGGTATGGAAATAATATCTACCTGGATGATATTAATATTTATGCAGTGCAGGTACCTGAACCCCTGAAAGAAAAAGGGTTAACCATCAGTCCGAACCCCACCAACGGTCTGATCAATATCCGGCACTACCCTGACGCGGCAGGTTTGCAGGGGGTGGCCGTTTACAGCAGTACCGGACAACTGGTATATAAGGAGCAATATAATGGCGGAGCCGCTCCCAATCTTATTGCCGTTGATCTGTGGAACCAGGCTTCCGGCATATATATCGTACGGCTTGTTTACAATAACAGGGTAGTGACCAGGAAAGTATTAAAAATACATTAGTGCGGTTCATATTGCCGTGCCCGTTCATGTGTGCGTGATGTGCTATACTAAAACAACGGTATGGTAATGACAATAGACCAAATTCTTGACAATATATATCCGCTTCCCGAAGTATCAAAACAGGCCCTTAAAAAGGACATCTTGGAAGCCAGTTTTCCAAAGGGCGATATCCTGTTGCGGGCCGACAGAGTTGAAAAGAGCATTTACTTCGTTAAACAGGGAATTGTTCGGGCTTATTCCAAAACACCTGACAATGAAATAACTTTCTGGTTTGGCAGAGAAGGAGATGCCGTTATTTCAATGAAAAGTTATGTTGCCAATCAGAAAGGGTATGAAGATATTGAACTGTTGGAAAATAGCGAACTGTATGAACTGAAGACCGAAGACCTGCAAAAACTTTTTGACGAAGATATACACATCGCAAACTGGGGAAGAAAATTTGCCGAACAGGAACTTTTAAAAACAGAAGAACGGCTTATTTCCCGGCAATTCCGGACAGCTACGGAACGATACAAAGAGCTTCTGAAAAACAATCCCGGCTTAATTCAACGCGTGCAATTAGGATACATCGCTTCTTACCTGGGCATAACCCAGGTTAGTTTAAGCAGGATAAGAGCAGAGATAAAGTAGCTTTTCATTTTTTATCATTTGTAAAATTTTCTCTCCATTCCATTTCAGACCTTGCGGGCAAAAAATAAAGGAAATGAATTGGGTTATCTTAATCATAGCAGGTTTATTTGAAGTTGCATTTGCTTTCTGTTTGGGTAAAGCAAAAGAGACGACGGGAAACGAGATGTATCTATGGTATGCCGGTTTTTTGGTTACCCTTAGTATCAGTATGGGACTTTTGATCAAAGCCACGCAAACTTTACCGATCGGAACGGCTTATGCTGTATGGACAGGGATTGGGGCAGTGGGAACTGTTTTAGTAGGCATTATTATATTTAAAGAGCCTGCCACTTTTTTGCGGTTGTTATTTCTTACCACTCTTATTGGTTCTATTGTCGGGCTAAAAGTCGTTTCTCACTAAAGACGGAATGTTAAAATATAAAAGCTTTTATATTACACTTTCTCTTTCAAGATTCGAAATAGTAGAATTGCCTTGTTTCACATAAAGCTCAGCAAGTTTCAAACGCCCTGCGTTATCGTTTTCAACAGCATACAATAGTTCCGCCGGTCGCATAAGTTTAATATTCAACGGTCTGAAATTGCTTCCTTTAAATGCTTCAGAAGATAACCCTATAAAAAGCCCGATATTACCATCCAGGCTATTTAAAGACCATTCTTCAGGAGCGCCTTCCATTTCAACTTGCAAAGAAAGATATGTATTGATCGCTAATCTGTCTTTAAAATCCGGAACCTGAGGTACAATTCTTCCAGCCTCATATACAAGATTTGCCTGCCAGCTATTGCTAAAATCTTCAGGAGTGATGATATCATTTGATTCAAGGTATATTTCATACAGGTATTCATCGCCATCACTTAACCCCTTTGTTAGTACAATTTGGGTTCCTTCATTAGTTTCATATAATTGAAGCCAGCGCTCTTCACCTGGCCAGGTAGGATAATAAGCATGGATCGGGCTGAGGTATTGTATTTCAAATTCAGTTAATAATTGCATTTTTATTTTTTCTTAAGTTTTTTATTTAAAGCATCTATTTCATCCTGGTATGCCTGATCCCAGGTGAAATCTGCCTTGAAATCTCCTGAAGGGGAGAGCGTAAACTTTAGCTTATTCCAATTATTTTCTCCATTTTGGGTACTTACTACATATAGTTCATGTATAAGTAGACTAAATGAAAATCCTAAATTAGAGTCATCCATAATTAACTCTTCGTCCTTAGTATTTACGTATTTGCAGTAAGCCGCTACATAACCTTCAAGCCTGTCTATAAATAAATTTGCCACCTTCCAATCTTCATGGATTGATTCTACTATCACATGCTTTATTTGATCATAAATTTCATTGACTGTCATAAGTTATCGCTTAAGCTTTTTAGAGATCAGGTTCTGCCGGGCGGTAAATAAAATGGTCGACATCTCCGCTATACGTAGTCTCAGACTACATATTTTCTATGTTCTTCCGGGACTCCTGTCCCGGGAGAAATGCAAAAATCTACACCATACCGTCGTTTAACCCTCATCCGGTTGCTGGTTAGCTTTTTAGCATTATACATTTTGTATTGTTTGTTGCGTCAATGAAAATTACGGAAAATTATAATCTTCACTGGAAAGAAAGACCTGTGAGGTTTACTACGTTAGCGTAAAGCTTCGGAATCTGTCACTAAAAACCTCACAGGTCTATTTACCCCTGATTTCCCAGCCCGGTTTCCCGCGGGGATCGGCGTAGACCAGGGTTCCGAACCCCTCGAAGCTGGTTTCAGAAAATGCAACAGGTTGCCTGGGTTCGGAACCCTTTTTTTCCGGCCGGTGGGGACACCATAGCCGTCAATGCAAGCCCTTCGGGCTGGGATCCAGCGCTCACTGCCATAGATATTGTATTTCAAAAGTCCTTAAGTTACGGCTATAGAGGTGACACTAACCGGTAGGGGATACGAAGTCCCGAAGACATTCGCATAGCAAATGTAAGATGGGAAAATTACAAGGCCTTAAGAGAATAAACCTCTTACCATTTTACCATCTTACATGTCTTACCGTTTTACCCTGCCGTCGGAGACGGCGAAGAACATAATTGATCCGAAGTCAGAGACATTCGGATAGCGGCAAAAAGCAAAAATGGTCGACATTCCTGCCGACCATTTTATTTTTTATGCGTATCCGATCAGATATGCTGCTCTATTTTTTTAACGAAGTTGGACTTTGGTTGCGCACCCACCAGCTTATCCACTACTTTTCCTTCTTTCAGGAACAGGATGGCAGGGATGGAGGTGATGCCATAGTCAACTGATAATTTTGGGTTATGGTCAACATTTACTTTGCCCACGTTCACTTTCCCGTCAAATTCTTTGCTCAGCTCTTCAATAACCGGTCCGATGGCACGGCAGGGCCCACACCATTCCGCCCAGAAGTCTACGATCGTCAGTTTATCGGAATCCAGTACTTTTTCCTGGAAGTTGTTATCATTAAATTCAAGTGCCATAATAATCGAGTTTATATTTGGTAATTAATTTTAATCCATTTGTTACCGGGCGCATTTCCCATTTAACGCAGTCAGTGGGGATATTCTCCACTGAGACCTTGCTACCGGCATTGTTGCTATTGGGTTGCAAATTTAGTTCCATTATCCGAATAATCCATTTGTGGCGTTCTGCGGTCCAGTATTGAGCCAAATTGTCTGTATTATGCCCTGTCTGTCAACTGAACATTGACGTCCCAGTCCGGGTTTTCTTCCAGGTAGGCAGTCAATTCGTCATTTACTTCCACGCCTCTTTCCAGTGTGTACAAGCCGATTTTGGGTGCATTACGGGTGGCCAATATGAACTTTAAGGATGTCTTACCCGGATAAGACCGTATATTCCTGTCAAAAAATCCAATCATGTCCCCGGTAATGTCTTTCGGATGCAAGGTAACCTGTATCTGCCGGGTGAACAGCTTTTTTACCGTTTCCAGCAACATTACATTACTCACTTTGAACTCGAAATCTGTGGTGCTGTTCCACCGGGCTTTAAAGCCGCCGGTCACAAATAAAACATTCCCCGGTTCAAAGTGATCCTTGCATTTCACGTAGTCTTCGCCGAACAATGCTATTTCCATTTTTCCGCTGTAATCCTCCAGGGCAAATACGCCAAACTGTTTACCGTTCCGCGTAGTCCTGTGCTGTGCATCCACCACCAGTCCTGCCAGCTTGTATTGACGGGATAACGACTGCCCGTTGAGGGATTCCTTCGCTTCGTTGAAATCCGCTATCGGCATGATGTTGTAATGCGTTATTTCAAACCGGAAATGATCCAGCGGGTGGCCGCTCAGGAAGATGCCGGTGATGTCTTTTTCATGTTCCAGCAATTCTGTGAGGGTCCATGGCGGGCAATCCGCCAGCCTGGGTGGCATCACATCCGGCATCTGCAGATCGCCAAACAGGGTATTGGCTGTGCTGACTGCCTGGCTTTGAAACTGGTTACCGAACTTTACGATCTTTTCCAGTCCGTTGGCGTGTTCTCCCGGAGCCGCATAGAAATACTGGGCCCGGTGCATTTCCGGAAAACAATCGAAAGCACCGGAATAAGCCAGGCATTCCAGTGATTTTTTATTCACTACACGCTGGTTCACCCTTTTCACCAGGTCGAAAATAGAAGTGTAGGGATCGTTTTCTCTTTCCTCAATGATACCCTCTATCGCTGCTTCGCCTACGCCTTTCAGTCCGCCCAGGCCAAAACGGATCTCGCCTTTACTGTTCACAGCAAACCCTTTCTGCGATTCGTTGATATCCGGGCCCAGCACTTTGATGCCCATCCGCTTACACTCTTCCATGAAGAAAGTGATCTTTTCTATCGCCCCGGCATGGTTCAATACAGCCGCCATATATTCCGAAGGATAGTGCGCCTTGAGGAAGGCTGTCTGGTAAGCGACAAATGCATAACAGGTAGAGTGCGATTTGTTAAATGCATATTGTGCAAAAGCCTCCCAGTCCGTCCATATCTTTTCCAGCTTATCGGCAGGGTGGCCTTTGGCGGTAGCGCCTGCAATAAACTGGGTTTTCATTTTGTCCAGTACCGCCTTTTGCTTTTTACCCATCGCTTTTCGCAACACATCCGCATCACCTTTGCTGAAGCCGGCCAGCTTTTGCGATAGCAGCATCACCTGCTCCTGGTACACGGTAATACCGTAAGTATCCGCCAGGTATTCTTCCATTTCCGGCAGGTCGTATTGTATTATTTCCCGTCCGTGTTTACGGTCAATAAAGTTTGGGATATAAGCCAGTGGTCCCGGACGGTATAATGCGTTCATGGCTATCAGGTCGTCAAACTTATCCGGCTTCAGCTCGCGGAGATATTTCTGCATGCCCACACTTTCAAACTGGAACGTACCGTTGGTGTCGCCGCGTTGGTAAAGCCTGTAGGTCGCTTCATCGTCCAGGGGAATCTCATCCGGTACGATATCAACATCATGATTTTGTTTGATAAGATGCAAAGCTGTTTTAAGGATGCTCAGGGTCTTCAACCCCAGGAAGTCCATCTTGATCACCCCGGCTTCTTCAATTACGCTACCTTCTATCTGCGTAACCCACAGGTCGGAATCCTTTGCCGTGGCAACGGGCAACAATTCCGTCAGGTCTTTGGGAGCAATGATGATACCCGCGGCATGTATGCCGGTATTCCGTACCGAACCTTCCAGTATTTCGGCTTCATGCAGCACTTTGGACTGTGGCGTGTCTCCACCCTGGTAAAACTCTCTTAATTTTTTGATATTTTCCAGGTCATCCGGTGATAATCCTTCTTTTTCTTCCAGCGATTTTTCGCCCTCTTTTGATGTGAGGGGCGCATGTAATACACGCTTTAATGATATACCCGGCTTTTCCGGTACCAGCTTCGCCAATGCATTGGAGTCGGGCAGTGGCAGGTCCATTACCCTTGCCACATCCTTGATGCTCATTTTAGCGGCCATGGTACCATAGGTGATGATCTGGGCTACCTGGTTTTTGCCGTATTTTTCTACCACATAGTCAATTACTTTCTGCCGGCCTTCGTCGTCAAAATCGGTATCAATATCCGGCATGCTTTTGCGGTCAGGATTCAGGAAACGCTCAAACAGCAGGTTGTATTTCACCGGGTCAATATTGGTAATACCGATGCAATAGGCTACCACAGACCCGGCGGCAGATCCGCGCCCGGGCCCCACGAACACACCGATATCCCGTCCCGCTTTGATGAAATCGCTTACGATCAGAAAGTACCCGGCAAATCCCATGGACTTGATGGTAAACAGCTCAAAGTCTATCCGTTCCTGTATTTCAGGTGTCACCGGATCATAACGCCGGTGCGCACCCTCATAGGTCAGGTGCTTCAGGTATTCCCACTGGTTGAGATTGTTATCGCTGTGTATCTGGAATTCACGGGGTATAGGAAAGTTGGGCAGCAGGATATCCCGTTTCAGGTCCAGCACATCTATTTTACCAATTACTTCATTCGTATTGTCGATGGCTTCCGGCAGGTCGTGAAACACCTGCTTCATTTCCGCTGTGGTCTTAAAAAAAAACTGGTCGTTCGGAAAAGCAAACCGTTTGTTTTTTATAGATACATCATCATCCGTAAATTCTCTCAAAGGAGGAGTGGCCACCTTTTCGCCGGTATTGATGCATAATAAAATGTCATGCGCGTTAAAATCCTTCTGATCCACATAATGTGAATCATTAGAGGCTATCACATTTACATTGTATTTCTTTGCATACTTCAGCAGCGAATCATTTACTTTTTCCTGCTCCGGGATGCCGTGTCTCTGCAGCTCCACATAAAAGTCTTCCCCGAAAATATCCAGCCACCATTTAAATTCAGTTTCGCCGGCTTCTTCTCCTTTTTGCAGAATGGTTTGCGGCACCAGGGCTCCCAGGCAGCAGGTAGTAGCGATCAGCCCTTCGTGGTACTGCAGGATCAGTTCCTTATCAATACGCGGATACTTGCTATACATCCCCTCTATAAATCCGAGGGAGGTAAGTTTGATGAGGTTACGATAGCCCTGTTCATTCTTAGCCAGGAACAACTGATGATAACGCCGGTCTTTTTCTTCCTTTGAAAACACTTTCCGGTGCCTGTCTGCCGTGATATAAAATTCACAGCCCACGACCGGTTTTACCTTCAGCGGGCTTTTTTTGTCGTCCGGGTTGGTTTTGTGCTTATATGCTTCCGCCACAAAGGAAAAAACACCGTACATATTACCGTGGTCGGTGATCGCCAGGGCAGGCATCCCGTCTTTGATGGCTTTTTGATACAGGCTGCTGATAGGAGCAGCTCCATCGAGCAACGAATATTGTGTATGAACGTGAAGATGTGAAAAAGTAGACATGGTACAAATTTCGTAAAGCAATGTCTATAAACCATGCCTGTTTTTACACATTATGTGCAATAAAATATTAAAACATTGATGGTGTTGTCATACAATTGTTGCACTATACTCATCAAGTTCAATCGTCCTCATCACCCGGCGCTCCACAGGGACGCATAAACATTTTTGCTATATGGCTACCAGCCTTCCGTTCTGCCTGAACGGATGACAATTTTACATAGTAAAAGGGGGATGGAACCTTCTGCGCCGACGTAGATGCGCAACCTGCTCTATAGGGTCCGGAGCACTTCATCACGAAAGAGGTTTTCCAGCAGACCTAACCCAAAAATAAATGCTCTCCCGGCTTATTTCTTCAGCCTACGGGCATATAACCAGTTCACTCCCAGGGCGATGATGAGGAGAAGAAGTCCCCCGAACTCGCGGGTATCTTCTATCCAGGGCGTTTCAGCTTTCATGGTCCCGGCAATATTTTCTGCATTGTGCTTGGTAGCCCATTCCCACACACCGTTTTCTTCTACAAACAGGATGACTGCGTACACCAGGAATACGATGAGCCCTATGGCATACATGCCGGGATAATATTTCCCCCGCAGGGCCCACCAGCAGGCCAGGGCGCCATACAGGTAGATGGGGATCCAGAGATACGGATCAGGGTCGTTGTACTGGAGGATGGCGGAGAGAAGAAAAACGACCAGGAAGAAAATATTAAATGCTTTCATCGCATACCGCTTTTAAGGGTTATAGTAGTCCATGGTGTTTAACTTCCGGGCAATCAGGTAAAGATCAAACACCCGGCCCGGCAAGAGCCGGATGTTTGCATGAAATCAGGCTTCCTTTTTCTTAGGCGCTGCCTTTTTAGGCCTGGCAGGACGGCTTTTTCCAAAAGAGCCCTGGGCAATTTTTCCTTTTTTTGTTTTTTTATCACCTCTTCCCATAATTACATTTTAAATAACTAAACAAATTGAAATAAAAAAGCAAGATACAAAAATTGTATCCTGCTTAAAAATGTTCCTGCGTACAGATTATAATTTAGCAGACAGTTCTTTGCCGGCTTTAAAGCGTGCCACTTTTTTAGCTTTGATTTTAATAACCTCACCGGTTTGAGGATTACGGCCATTGCGGGCAGCACGTTTAGAAACTGAAAAAGTACCGAAACCAACCAGGGTTACTTTTCCACCGCCTTTCAGTGTTTTAGTAACAGCCTCGATAAAAGAATCCAGTGCTTCGTTAGCCTGTGTTTTAGTGATACCGGCATCATCTGCAATCTTAGAGATCAATTCAGCTTTGTTCATAATAGAGCTTTTTAAAAATTTAATTTGGTGAACAAATATAGATGCTTTTTGTATCCAACAAAATTTTTCCGTTCCTTTTTGCAAACATACAGAGTAGGATACAACCCGCATGGGGCAAGGATTGCAGGGTAACAGGCATTGGAACGGCGAACTTCTGTTTACAGCGTTCACTCCCCAAACGCAGGCCTGGAAAGGGTTTCAAAAGAAACGGCTGAAATGCTTGCCAGGAAAGGGTTTGAGGGGAATTTACAATAAAAATCCATTCCCGCAAGCGCTATTATTTATTATCCACATTTAGTTAACAAGCACCATGGTAGTGCTGAAATCCACTGTCAGGGCTGCCCACAGCGCTTTTGTTTCTTTTATTATATCACCGTAAAACTCCCGTAGAAAGGCATCGTAATTTTCCTTACCGTCAAAAAAAAGCTGGGTGGTATAGGTCGGTCCTTCTGTTTCATCCTGGTCCTGTAAATGAAACAGGTGGCAATCCTTACACAGACCTGTTGCCAGCAGTTTCGGAAAATATACTTCTTTTTGCCAGCGCAGCCATTGGTCTGTAGCCTGCCAGGCTACTTTGGTAGTAATGTTATGAACGATCATTCCTGTTTTTATCAATATTCTGCAGCAGGCGGTTGCTCAGCAGCAACAGCAATGCCAGTGCAATAATAATAAATATCCAGAGTCATTTCCTGTCTGTTTTTTCTCCTGTCTTCACTTTCTCGTCAATATTCCGGGACTCCAGCAAATCCGGGATCATTATCTCTTCAACGAGGGTGATCTTATCAGAAAAGAATGGCAGGTCATATACCGGAGGCATCGCTTTTTCATTACCGGTTTCAATAAAATATCGTTTGCCTGCCGTGAGGCCGGCGATGACATATTGCTGCAGTTGCCAGGCTGCAGCATTGTGTATCTTTAACGGTGCATCATCGTTGTTTTCTATTACGATCCGTATCACCTTTTCTTTTCTTCCGGGCAATAGCAGGCTGTCCGTTTCGGGTGTGAGTGATATTTCGCCCAGTGGTCTTCCTTCCTCATCATATATGCGGGTTTTCCGTTTGTACAGGATGGCGCCGGATACTTCGAGCTTCAATTTGCTGACGGGATAACGCTCACGGAAAGAGAGCGTGACATAAGTTTTCCTGTCAGCACTGTCCTTTTGAACGATAACAGGAGGAGGAAGCGCTTCGTACTTTCCCTGGATATACCTGTTCAGCACGATACCTGCATTTGTTATATCAAGTGGTGGAAATCCCCTGTTGAAAATGGATATTTTGAGATAGCGGTAGCCGTTTGAAGGAAGCGATACAAGCTGGAGGTATTCACCCTTACCTCCACCGGTGTTGTTGCCCAGCACAATGTTGTCGATCATCGCATACCAGTTACTGCCGTCGTTACTGCCGCTTATTCCTGCCTGCCGCAGGGCATCTGCATTTTTTATCACCAGTGCCAGGCTATGCTCTTCTTTATAGCTGCTCTGAGCCGTAACAGCTTCCAGTATGAGTTCCGATATGCTGTCGTTTTTAATGTCAGCGATCACCGGAAATGCCCTGATCTCCTTTCCGTCAAAGGAAGGGTCTTCCCGTTTCAGTATATAAGGCACCTGCTTCCCGTCTTCAGACAGTATCCTGAGATCAGACAGGCCGGCATTGCTTTTACCTGCTATATCCGGCGTGATCATTATTTTGTGATATCCTGTTTGCTGCACAGGACCGAGAGGTCCTCTATATGCAGGTTGTGTTTGACCGGGTATTGCCAGACAACAGCCCGATGCCGGCAGCAGGAAATACAGCAGTATGCTGCTAAGAGAATTGTTCTTCTTTTTCCTTCTTTCCATCTTCTATAATTATTTTCTTCAGGCGTTGATACATGAATGAAACCACCAGCAATAATACGCCGAGGCTAAAGAATGCCGCGATTTTGCCGGCAACAGGGATGTTCCGGATATCGAAAAGAAAAAGCTTTAAGAGCGTGATACCGAATAATACGAGTGATATAATGCGTAATGCCCGGAACTTTTTCTGCATGCCCAGCCACATGAGTGTGAAGGAGGAAAGCCCCCATACTATAGGCAGTCCTGTTTTTACATACACCCGCTGAATGTCTTCCACAGGATTATCTGCCCGGTAGAATAATGTATTACATAACAGGCTGCCTTCAATGCTGATAAAAACAATACATATAAGGCTGATCACCCAGGTGGCTATGGTATAATTTTTTAAACCTGCCCTGCCCGAAGCGATCAATCTTATCAGTTGCAGTACCAAAAATACAAACAAAACGGCCGTGAGCCAGTGTGCTGTAAAATGAGCAGAAAATAAGACGCCGTCGAATATTTGGTATTGCACATAGTACGCATTTGCCACGGGCAGAAGGTACACCAGGATACCGGCTGCATATACCATGATGTTATACACCGGTGAGCTGAAGACCTTCAGACGCGTTATTATCATTCCTGCGATTGTAATAAAAGCCAGGGTGTAAAGCGTCCCGTAAAGTATTGCCAGGCCGGTACCGGGGTAACGGGTGCTGAACTGATAACCGACCTCCAGCGCCCCGCTCAGGTAGAGTAGTGCCCCGCCGGTGATCATGTAAAACAGCCGGGTAGGTAACATGGCATAGATGCCAGCCCTATTGTCTGATGGTTGAAACAGCTTCCACAGCGCCCAGCAGCAAATGGAGGCATAGAGCGTAGTGATAAATCCCTTATTGATGATGACAGGGATATGTGTCTTACTTAGTGCACCTGTGAAATAATAGTCGCCGTAAACATTCATCCAGTCCATAATAAGACTCAGTAACATGGCGATGGTGATCGCTCCCGAGGCGAGGCGCATCAGGCGAATGCCGGATTTTCTGTATAGCCAGTACAGCAGTACCGCTTCGGATGCCCAGAACAGGGTGATGTTGTTGCCTTTTAGCTGTATGGGTGCTGTAAGAGATACAAACGTTAAGGTAATGCCGATCAGCAGGTACAGGATGTTACTGTCCACTTTTTTATTCCTGTAGAGTATATAAGACAACAACATGTTGAAGAGTCCCATGCTTATACTGAACAGGCCGCGATAATGCGGGGCGCCTGCCTCTGCGAGCAGGTAAAGTCCGGCGGAGAAATACAGGCAGGTGTTTGCCAGGAGGATACCAAAATCGGATGCTATGAATCGTTTGTTTTCTTTTATGTTGTGCGCCAGGTTGATCACTAAAAACAAAAGATAGAAAACGGTTGCAAAAATAAAACCGTTGCGGTATACAGTAATGTCACCATATTCCCGGAGAATAAGCCAGGCAGCATATATCACAACAGTAAAAATGAATGCCAGCAGGTTCAGCAACCGCCATGACTTCTTATAGGCGATCACCAGCAAGCCTGTATTGAGAATGATCAGGTAAATAAACAGTGAAATGTAGCTTCCGCTTCCGCTGCTGGCCATAAAAGGTGTGGCAAAACCGCCGACCAGGGAAATGACCGCCAGCTCCTGCCTGTCGTACAACAGTGAGAGCAATACTGCAAAAGCCGTGATGACCACCATGATCATAAAGGCGGCTACCTGCGGGAAGAGGTGGTATTCATGGTAGGCCAATGTAATGGTAAAGTAAAACACCGCGAGCCCTCCGCCTACCAGTACTGAGCTGAAAGCAGTATAATTTTTTTGTAGTTTATGGGCCAGCGCAACCAGTATGGCGCCACAGGCGATACCGATACCTACCCGTCCGACGGTTCCTATCCAGTCGTTGTCAATGGCATATTTTACAAAGAACCCGACAGCCAGCACCAGGATGGCGATACCTATCTTGCTTACGAGATTTTCTCCGATAAATTTTTCCAGGTCAGGGTTTCTTTCAAAAAAGCCCGGCTTTTTAGGAGTAGGAGCGGGCGATTCCTTCCCGACGACAAGTGTTTCTATTGCTTCACTTTCTTCCTCTATAATGAACATGGTTTCTTCCAGCGGCTTTTCATATGCCGGTTCCGGTACTGCTGGTTCGATCGTGGGTGTAGCTTCGGGTTTAACTTCCGGTAGTGCAACAGACGGGGCGATGGGTGCCGGTTCTTTTTCCCCGGTGTCGGGAAGGGATAGCCGGGCAACCTGCTCTTTCAATGCCTGCAATTCCTCCCGTAGCTTTTTGGCGTCCCTGCTATAACTTTTTCGTTGTTGTGTGATCAGCACAAGGATGATGATAAAGAGCAGCGCTATGAGTAATTCCATCAATCGGGTTTTTCTGACGTATAAAGATAATGAGCAAACTACTATAAATTTTCATTATCCGGGGGCTGAAGCTTCAACGGTAAAACCATATGCTTATTGCTTATCTATCGTAAGGTTCAATTGTTTGGATGTATTTCAGGGTTTCGTTCTACACCAACCGGTAGCGTACTCTACAGGCGCCCGCCTGTGAAGAAGGTAACTTTTCTCACAGAAGAATAAATATACCCAACTGTTTTGTAACCGTTTCTCTTTGCCTATGTTTGTGTAATATTTAGCTGTTATATATGAAGGCTGACATTCTTCACCTGATCGATATTGCCGGGATCGTTGCTTTCAGCATATCCGGCGCCTTTGCCGGAATGCAAAAGCGACTTGATCTGTTCGGTATTTTTATTATAGCGTTTGTTACGGCAATGGGAGGCGGTACCCTGCGGGATGTATTGATAGGTGATCTGCCGGTAAGCTGGATGAAGGACAGTTCCTATGCCGTTATCATTTTCATAAGCGCGCTGGTGGCTGTTCTTTTCAACAGCACCATTCGCAACTATCAAAAATTGCTTTTGATATTCGATGCCATAGGACTTAGCTTTTTCACACTGTCCGGCATTCAAAAAGGTGTGGATTTTGGTTTCCAGCCCGGTGTTTGCATTGCATTAGGCACTTTTACGGCATGTTTCGGCGGGGTTATCAGGGATATATCCTTAAACAACATACCGTTGATCTTTCAGCAAAAAGAAATTTATGCCACTACCTGTATTATTGGCGGTATCGTTTATTTTCTTCTCTTACAACTGCAGGTGTCTTTCATGCCGGCAGATATCATATGCGTGGTGATCATTTTCTTAACAAGGATGCTGGCTGTACGATATAAGCTGCGCCTGCCTGTGCTGTATAAAAAACCTCAAAGCGATAGCGGGGAATAGTAGTTTTGCGCCTAGATGTTTTGCTTCTTCAACTCCCGTACAGCATAGTCACAGGCTCTTGCCGTTAATGCCATATAGGTAATGGACGGATTTACGCAGGAGCCGGAAGTCATGCACGAGCCGTCGGTAATAAAAACATTCGGCACTTCATGCATTTGATTGAATGCGTTCAGCACGGAGGTTTTAGGGTCGTGCCCCATGCGGGCAATGCCCATTTCGTGGTTCGCATTCCCGGGAAACGAGATAGCGCCTGATACCTTAACATTCTTATAGCCGGCAGCTTCCAGCATTTCCCGGCTGGTGGTCCTGATGTCCTCTACCATGTTGCGTTCATTCTCCCTGAACTCACAATCAATGGCCATCATAGGGCGCCCCCAAGGATCTTTTTTGTTTGTATCCAGCACCACCTGGTTCTCATTATAGGGAAGACACTCGCCGAATGCATAGATGCCTATCTGCCAACTGCCCGGCTCTGATAAGGACTCCTTCAATGCCACGCCGAGGGGTGCATTGCCGCCGGATCTTTCCCTGCCGGCGCCTCCTCCGTAGTGATACCCCCGCAAAAAGTTGGGTGACTGGGTATGCACATTCCGGAACCGGGGTATATACACCCCGGTGGGTCTCCTGCCGTAATAGTAGCTATCTGAGAATCCCTCCACTCGCGCGGAGGCAGAAATGCCTTTGTGATGATCCATCAGGTTTCTGCCCACCTGTTCGCTGCCATTGCCGAGCCCGTTCGGGAAACGGGAAGAGGTGGAGTTGAGCAATATAAATGCTGTTCCCAATGTGGCAGCATTCAGGAAAATTATTTTCGCATAAAATTCTTCTGTCTTTCTGGTGTTCGTATCAATGATCTCAACACCGGTAGCACGTTGCTTTTGTTCGTCATAGATGACCCTGTTCACCAGCGAATCAGGTCGTATGGTTAGGTTATTGGTCGCCAGGGCTGCCGGTATGGCCCCGGAGTTGGAGCTGTAGTAAGCACCGTAAGGACAACCCCTGTGGCACAAATTGCGAGCCTGGCATTGTCCGCGTCCGGGGAGGGGCGCGGTAAGGTTGGCTGTTCTGCCGATGATCAGCTTACGATCGCTGAATGTTGCTTCCAGCCTTTTTTTAAAGTCCTTTTCCACACAATTCATCTCAAACGGCGGCAGAAACTTCCCATCCGGAAGTTCGGGTATACCTTCCCGGGAGCCACTGATGCCGGCAAAGGTTTCCACATAGTCATACCAGGGTGCAATGTCTTTGTAGCGGATGGGCCAGTCCACACCGTAACCATCCTTCAGGTTGGCTTCAAAATCCAGGTCGCTCCAGCGGTAGGATTGTCGTGCCCATAGCAGCGAGCGCCCCCCGACAACATCTGCACGCACCCAGTCATATCTTTTTATTTCCGTATAAGGGTTCTCTTTATCGTTGATATAAAAATGCTTGTTGTCTTCTCCATAGGAATAGTGCCTGCTTTGCACATAACATCTTTCCTTATCTTCCAGGGTAAGATTATTGCGATGCTCAAACTCCCAGGTATGCTTATGCGTGGTTGGGTAGTGTGGATGCACCAGGTCCTTTCCTCTTTCGAGCAACAAAACTTTCAGTCCCTTTTCACAAAGCTCCTTCGCCGCCAGGCTTCCGGAAATGCCGGAACCGACAACAATGGCGTCATACGTGTGCTGAGATACGGATCGTGTATTAAGATGGATAGAATCACCTGGCATCGCTGTATATTGTTAGAAGTGTATCGTGCAATTTAGTAAAATTTGATTACAGTCATGATCAGCATCCCCTGCCATTGATAGAGCCATGGGTTTCGTTTTTCTAATGAAAACAGCTTTGCTTTTTCCGATACCCGGATGTGGTTGGTGGAGACACCAACCACTAGTGACACCCGGATGTTATCGGCGGGACGCCAGCCACCAGTGCTACTACTGGCGGAGTGTCCTCACCCCCAGCATATATGTATGGGTTGGCGCGGACACCAGAGACCTTACCGGCGAATTGTCTTCGCGAGTCACGAGCGCAAAAATCCCTGCGCAAAGCGTGCAGCCAGAGAAATTGTCTATCAGAACTTAGGATTAATGCCGGTATAATTAAAAGGTGTAATGGACTTTAATTCTTTTTTAAGCGATTGTGAAATGTTAAGACTGTTGATGAAAGCATGAATGGTTTGGGGATTGATGCCTTCTGCTCCGCGGGTAAGCTCCTTCAGCGCCTCATACGGGTTGGGGTAGTTTTCTCTTCTTAAAACGGTTTGAATGGCCTCCGCCACTACGGCCCAGTTGGCATCCAGATCTTCCTTAATTTTTTGTGCGTTCAGGATCAGCTTGCCAATGCCCTTATCAACAGACCGTAAGGCCAGCATGCTATGGGCGAACGGCACGCCTATGTTTCTCAATACGGTAGAATCCGTAAGATCCCTTTGCAGGCGGGATATGGGGAGCTTTCCTGCCAGATGTTCCAGCAGGGCGTTTGCTATACCCAGGTTGCCCTCTGCATTTTCAAAATCAATCGGGTTTACCTTATGCGGCATCGCCGAGGAGCCCACCTCTCCTTTTTTTACCTTTTGCCTGAAATATTCCAGCGAAATATAGGTCCAGATATCCCGGCAGAAATCGATCAGGATATTGTTGATGCGTTTTATGCCGTCGAAATGGGCTGCCAGGTTATCGTAATGTTCTATCTGCGTGGTAAACTGCTGCCTTTGCAGACCCAGCGCTTTGCTGCAAAAATCATTGCCGAACCTTATCCAGTTGGTTTGCGGATAGGCTACATGATGTGCGTTAAAATTACCGGTGGCGCCGCCAAACTTACAGGAATACGGAACGGATTGCAGCAGCTGCAACTGGTATTCCAGCCTTTCCGCAAACACGGCTATTTCCTTTCCCAGGCGGGTAGGCGAAGCGGGCTGTCCATGCGTTCTGGCCAGCATCGGCACGTCCTTCCAGGTATGTGCCATTTTTTTCAGTTGCAGCACCAGGGTGGCGATAGCCGGATAGAATTCATTTTCGAGGGCTTCTTTCCACAGCAGGGGCACTGCAGTATTATTCACGTCCTGGGAGGTCAATCCAAAATGTACCCACTCCTTCAGATGATCCAGCTTCAGCTTTTCCAGTTCGGCTTTGATATAATATTCCACCGCCTTCACATCGTGATTGGTGGTTTTTTCGATCTCCTTTATTTCCAGCGCCTGCTCAGGGGAAAACGATTCATAGATCTTTCTAAGGTTGCCGGTGTCTTTGGTGGTTATGGTGAAGAATTTCTTTTTGCCCAGGGCTATGAAATATTCCACTTCTACCAGGATGCGGTAGCGGATCAACGCGTATTCCGAAAAATACATATCCAGTTGCTGTAATTGATTCCTGTAACGTCCGTCGATGGGAGATATAGCTGTGAGCGCCGACAAATCCATAAATATTGTTTATTAAAAATTATCAGGAGGATTATCCTACTTTTGCGGGCAAATCTACAAGAAAAACAATTGTTTCCGGCATCGGGTAGCCGCGTAAAAGGCAACTATTACCATGAGCAGCAGAATAAAGGTCGGCATTATTAATTACCTGAATGTACTACCGTTTTTATACGGGTTGAGAGCGTCTTCCCTGTCAGACAGCATGGAACTGGTGGAAACCTACCCGGCTGAACTGGCCCAGCTGTTACTGACAAAACAGGTAGACCTGGGCATTGTGCCGGTAGCCATCCTGCCGGAGATGGAAGAATATCATATCCTTTCGGAGTACTGTATCGGTTGTGACGGTCCGGTGGCATCCGTGTGCCTTTTCAGCGAGGTGCCGGTAGAGGAGATCACCACGGTGTATCTTGATTACCAGTCCCGTACATCCGTGGTGCTGGCGCAGATACTGCTACAGGACTACTGGAAGGTAAAGCCGGTATTTAAAGACGCCCGGGGGGAAGACTTCCGGCATCATATTAAGGATACCGCCGCGGGTGTGGTGATAGGCGACAGGGCTTTTGAGCAGCGGAAGCAGTCGGCTTTCGTATATGACCTGGGAGCAGCATGGAAAGCACATACCGGTACCGGGTTCGTATTTGCGGCATGGGTAGCCAATACCCGGTTGCCCGAAGCGTTCGTGCAGGCGTTTAACGAGGCATTGAAAAACGGGCTGGAACAGGTAGACCGGGTAGTGGCAGAAAACCCTTACACGCTGTTTGATCTCAAAAGCTATTACAGCGAGAATGTTAAATATCTTTTTGATGAACCCAAAAGAAAGGGTATGGAACTCTTTTTGTCCAGGTTACAACGCAGGGAAGGTATTGCTGCTGATGTATAAAAAATAATTATTATACCACGCTTGGTTTATTGACCGGCGTCATCTATATTTAACCTGTTTATTCCTCACTTATGGAATGGTTGTCTACTCCGGAAGCATGGATATCGCTGCTGACACTTACTGTACTGGAAATAGTACTGGGCATAGATAATATTGTTTTCATCTCCATCATATCCGGCAAGCTGCCGAAAGAAAAGCAAAAACAGGCACGCCGGCTGGGGCTGGCGCTGGCTATGATCACCCGTGTGCTGCTGCTGCTTTCCATCAGCTGGGTGATGACATTAACGGCTCCCCTGTTCAATGCCGCTGCCTGGTTTGGTGTAACAGATGGTGATGTCTTTGAGAAGTTCGCGATTTCCGGAAGAGACCTTATCCTGCTGATCGGAGGTTTGTTCCTGATATACAAAAGCACATCGGAAATACATGCCAAAATTGAGGGGCATGATGAAGAAGACGTCAGTACCCCGAAAGTGATATCCTTCAGCAGGGTGATCATCGAGATCATCATCCTGGACATCGTGTTTTCGCTGGACTCCGTAATTACGGCCGTAGGTATGGCGGATCATATAGAGATCATGATCGCAGCGGTGATCATAGCTGTATTTATTATGCTCATCTCTGCAGAGAGCATCAGCAATTTCGTCAATAATCACCCGACAGTTAAAATGCTGGCGCTTTCCTTCCTGCTGCTGATCGGCGTTTCGCTCATAGCAGAAGGACTGGATCAGCATATTCCCAAAGGCTATATATACTTCGCAATGGCGTTCTCCGTTTTTGTGGAGGTACTGAACCTGCGGGTAAAAAGGAAGCAGAGACAGCAGAAACAAATATAATTTTGCCGTTCGGGCTAATATTTTAACTTTGCATCTCTTTTAAAACGGGTACGGCAAAATCCGTGCACATAAAACATTGATTATCATGAAAAAAGATATCCATCCAAAAGATTACAGGTTTGTCGTGTTCAAGGATATGAGTAACGGAACCTCTTTTTTGAGCCGTTCTACCGCAGCCTCTAAAGAAACCATCCAATGGGAAGACGGTAACGAATATCCCCTGATCAAGCTGGAAATTTCCAACACTTCTCACCCGTTCTATACCGGTCAGAAGATGCTGGTAGATACAGCGGGTCGTATCGACAAATTCAAAAGGAAATACGCGAAGAAATAAATTATTTCGTTTATATCATCTGATCCCCGGAAAACCCGGGGATTTTTTATGTCCGGGAATATGCCTTATGCATTAACTGACAGTATTACCTAAATTGCCATACCATTTGCAGCTACTAAACAGCTTATTCCAATGAGTAGAAAAATTACACATGCCATGATTTTTGCTGCCGGCCTGGGTACCCGGCTGAAGCCATGGACAGATCATCATCCCAAAGCGCTGGCAGTGGTGAACGGTAAACCCCTGCTGCAGCGGAATATTGAATACCTGAAACAATACGGCGTTACGAACCTCATTGTGAACGTACACCATTTTGCCGGTCAGATCGTCCGTTTCCTGGAAGAGAACAACAATTTCGGCGTACATATTGAAATATCCCATGAAGAGGGAGAACCGCTGGAAACCGGGGGCGGACTGCAGAAAGCAGCCTGGTTTTTGCGGGAGGCCGGTCCGTTCCTGGTGATGAATGCCGATATATTGACGGATATGAATATTGACGCCATGGTGGCGTTTCACAAACAATATGATCCGCTGGTGACCCTGGCGGTAACCGGCCGGGAGAGCTCACGGGCATTTCTTTTTGATGAAGCCACCCGGCTGTGTGGATGGCAGAATGTCAAAACCGGAGAAGAGAAGAAGCCGGTGCAGGCAGACAGGTATATTGCAAAAGCATTCAGCGGTATTCACCTGATGGATCCGCAGGTATTTTCACTGCTGACGGAAACCGGGAAGTTTTCGCTGGTGGATGTATATCTTCGCCTGGCGCCAACGCAACTGATCATCGGATACGATCACAGCGGTTCCAGGCTGATAGACGTAGGCAAACCGGAATCCATAACAAAAGCAGAACAACTTTTTGTATAACACAACATGCAGGCGCCTGTAAAACATATCATTTCCGGTGCTTCTTTCTGGCTTTCTACCCAACGGTGTATCTATTGGGAAGAAGAAAGGACGCTGATACTGGCCGATCTGCACCTCGGGAAAACAGGGCATTTCCGGAAGTCCGGTATCGGTATCCCCCAAACGGTGTATAAGGAAGATATGCAACGTTTGCTGAGCCTGATCCAGTTCTTTAAGCCGGAGAGAATGATCGTGGTGGGCGATATGTTTCACAGCGAAGCCAACAGGGAACTGGACCTGTTCAGCCGGTGGAGAAAGGGGGTAGCCGGGATGCAGATAGCGCTGGTGAAGGGTAACCATGATATACTGAGTGATGCATGGTATGATAAGAATGATATAACGGTATACCATGACCGCCTGGATATAGGGGCATTCAGCTTTCAGCATGATCATATACCGGTAGAACAGCCTGGAAGCAATTATGTGTTCTCGGGGCATATCCATCCCGGCGTGGTGGTAAAAGGAGTTGCCCGGCAACACCTCAGCTTTCCCTGCTTTCATTTTACCGGGGCATACTGTACCCTGCCCGCGTTCAGCCGGTTCACAGGTTTTGTTCCCATAAAAAAGCAGCGGGAACATACCGTGTTCGCCATTGTCAATGATACGCTGATGGCGGTGTAGCCACCGGGTGCAGAGGGGATGGAAAATGAAGAGACGAATATGACAGGTAGGTGCGCTACGAAGACTTCATCAGCTCATCCTTTACATTCTCGAAATCTTTCCTGGTTTTCCTGTAACGTTTTTCCAGCGTTTCGATAATATTTTCGTTCTGGGTTGGCATCACGGGTTCGTGTTTCAGCAGGGCTGCAAATTCCATTTTACCCAGGTGCATTTCGTTACGCAGATCATCGATGTCCCGGCGCAGGTCAACCAGCGTTTTTTTTATGGTATCCAGGTGGTCAGGTGTTTTTTCCAAAAAGAAGGGCATTTCGTGGAGATGATCATTCAGTACCCTGATCTGGTCGATCACGCTATTCAATTCGGCAATCCAAAGGCGGTATTGCAGGTGAAGATTGAAGATTTCGACATTGGACGACATAGTAGTTGGCTTCTGATTGGTTCCAACAGTAAAATAAATAATTCCGGGCGGATAAAAAAATGAGTTTTGTCATTAGCCCGGCTGTAGATGCTCAAGTCTTACGCGGTAAAAACCTAACAGGTTTTCCCACCTACACTTTGCTCCGGCGGACAGGCAAAACCTGTTAGGTTTGCTGCATTTCCACTTTGTTCACTGCTTCTTCCTTCGTAAACAACGCTACCGAACCGGAGAGGGAAACAATTGCGGAGAGAATATAGAAGCATATGGAGAGCGATACAGAAAGGTCCTTATCCAGCCCAAGTGTGCCGGCGCCGTACATGATGGCCATTTCACGGGCGCCCAGTCCGCCAATGGTGAACGGGAACAGGGTGGATAGCGCCGACAGCAGGAAAATGACCAGGTAAGGCAGGGGATTTCCGTCGTGCCGCAACGCCAGCAATATCAAAAAAGCACAGAGAACCTGTATACCCTGTGTCAGCAAAGCCAGGGCGTGTGCACGGAAAAAGCGCTGTACATGGGTTGGGAAAAAACGGCGCATTATAAAATAGTAAACAATAGTGCCGGCAAAATAAGCAGCCGCAATATATCCCGTGTACTCCTGGAAAATATTTACAAACAGGGACATGATCACACTCAGGAACCCGAGCGCCCATAAGCCGCTCAAACGGTCGAAGAACAGGGCGCCGAAAATGATCTTCGGCTTTTCTTTATATTTCCGGTTCAGCGCAATGATCTTATAACCATCCCCGCCGATGCCACCCGGCAGGAAGAGATTATAAAACAATCCCTGCGCATACAGGTGCAGGTTATACTTTACCGATACCGGCAGCTTGATATTTTTAAAGAAGCCCAGCAGGCGGTAGGAAGCGGAGATCTGCGATGTTACCAGCAACAGGAAGGCTGCCACCAGGTACCCGGGGGCTACATTGCGCAGGATGCCGGCAATTACTTCGAGGTCAATATTGTTGTAAACAATATACAATCCGAGGGAGGTAAAGAGCAGCTTCAGCAGCAGCTTTACAATGTTCCAGGTTTTTTTCTTATTCATGTTTATCGGGTGTCTGCCCTATTATGTTTTGGGTATTGCCGAAGGCGGGGGATTTTTAGTACAAAAGTTCGATAGAAATCCTAAAGTTGAACTTTGTACAAATGTCTAACCGAAGCCGGTTAGCCTCGCTTTTGGCAATACAATGTTGGCGAAGGGCTTATTTTGAGTCCATCATGTCAAAAATTGAGGCTTGTGCTGTAATCTCGTCAATGCGTTTTTGAGACATGGTCTGATATTTATCAACCAGTTCAATGCCGACAAATTTTCTACTGTTACGGCATGCTACTACACCTGTTGTCCCAGAGCCAGTAAAAGGGTCTAATACAAAGTCATTTTCTCTAGTTGAGGCAAATAGACAATTCTCAACAAGTTTTTCTGGATAAACGGCAAAGTGTGCATCTTTAAATTTTCCTAGTGGGATTTCCCAAACAGTTCTCTTATTTCTTCCCTTGGGATGGAACGCTTGGTCCCATCTTCCATCATGAAGATTGCTATTTCCACCATTTTTTCCGTTTTCAGGTGTGCCATTTACTTTACCAAAATGATTTCTACCACCTTTCATTTTTGAATCTTCGGAGAAAGTTTTATGAGGTTCTCTTATTGCATCAGCATCATAGAAATACTCATTACTTTTTGAAAACATAAAAATATATTCATGGTCTGTCGTTGGTCTATCTTTGATAGAAGAGGGCATAGCATTTGGTTTATGCCAAATAATATCACTTCTTAATATCCATCCATTATCTTGTAATGCCAGAGCAACTCTCCAAGGCATTCCCAGCAACATTTTATTTTTGTATGTATCACCAATATTTAACCACAATAGTCCATCATCTTTAAGTTTTGATTTCAGGGTATTGAAAACTTCAACTAAATTGGATACATAGTCAGTATAGTTTATTTCTTTCCCAATTTCATTTTCTGATTTACCTTCTGAATAATCTCTTAGATTATAGTATGGAGGACTTGTAATTATCGCTTGAAAATAATTATCAGGTAAAAGTTTTGCGGTTTCTCGAGCGTCTCCTTTAAGAACTTTATTTGTAATTAAATCTATCATATTCTTCCTTTTAAAACGTTTTCGATATACTTGTTAAGCGTAATTTGTGAGGCGTCATCAAATCCATGAAATTTATTTGGAGACATATTGAAGTGAAATATTTGGTCAATCTCATCTGTAATTGTCGATATTTCTGCGACTGACCAGTTTTCTGCAACAATAATTACTGCAATGTGATAACTATCAAGTTCCTTTTTAATGTCGCTTATTGCCGAAAGAATATCTCTTGAAAATATATGAGAATGACCACCGCCTTCGGTCTCTCTTGTTTTAACTGGAATGAGTAGGTTAATTGCTTTTCTGCCATTTTTTGGATAAAATTTAGCTGAGACATCAACAGTATGTCTTCCAACCTTTATTTGTTTGTCCGCAATTTCTACTTTTTTGAATTTTCCATAGTTATTATAAATTGAAAAAAAATTTTGGATAGCTGTAATCAATCCTGTCCTTACATTGCTTTCTATGTGGTGTCCGCTTATGCTTCTTCTTGAACCTTCAAGCCGGTCGATAACAATTTCTCTAACTGTAACCCATTCAAAGTTCTTTACAATACTTCTATACTCAAATATTAGTTCAGTTAAGGAGTCTGTTTCTGCTATGAATTTCTTTACATCATTTGCCCTTTGCATTCTGGAAATTAAAGGAGATAATCTTTGTTGAGGAGCATCTCGTATTATCCAGGCAAAAAAATAGAAACAAGCTTTTGAATGATTGTAAACTCTCCCAATTCCGTCAAACAAGAAAGGTTTTTCGTCATGGGAGTCAAGATAACAAGATTGAATAATGCCTTTTAGTTCTTCTTTCGAACAGTTTGATATGATTTCGTTAAAAGACTTGTGGGAACCAGTTACAATTTTTGCATGTTTTTCTATCCAATCATAGAATGGCTTGGCTTGGTCGGCAAGTTTGGTTAACTCAATTAGTCTATAATGAGCTATATTTATTTTATGTACTATTAAGTCTTTCATTTAATTCTTGTCACAAAATTGAACTTCTTGAAAGGTCATTTTATCGATTCAGTGGTTTTTTAACCTTTCGCCTGATGCGATTCTAGCTGTTTTCTTTCAGAATGTTATGTCCCAGCTTATCACGTTTGGTCGTCAGGTAGCGTTCATTGTGCGGGTTGGGACTTATCTGAATAGGCACATTGTCCACAATATTCAACCCGAATGCCTCCAGACCCACCCGTTTACGGGGGTTATTGCTGATGAGCTTCATATTGTTCACACCCAGGTGCCGCAGTATCTGTGCGCCTACGCCATAGTCTCTTTCATCCATTTTAAAGCCCAGGTGCAGGTTGGCCTCCACGGTATCCATACCTTCTTCCTGGAGCTTATAAGCCTTCAGCTTGTTTACCAGTCCTATGCCCCTTCCTTCCTGGTTCATATACAGCACAATTCCCTTTCCTTCCTCTTCCACCATTTGCATAGCGGCATGCAGTTGCTCGCCGCAATCACAGCGCAATGAGCCCAGTATGTCGCCGGTAAAGCAGGAGGAGTGCACGCGTACCAGAACCGGCTCGTCTTTTTCCCATTCTCCCTTGATAAGCGCCATGTGTTCGCCACTGGAAGGGTTGTTCCTTTCCCTGAATATAACCAGCTTAAAGTGTCCGTACCGTGTGGGCATATCCACCCGCACCACTTCTTCGATCAGGGAGTCCGCTTTGAGGCGATACTCAATAAGGTCGCGGATGCTGATGATCTTGAGATCAAATTTTTTAGCGATCTCTACCAGTTCCGGCAGCCTGGCCATGGTACCATCATCGTTCATGATCTCCACCAATACGCCGCCATGGGGCGCCGGAAATCCTGCCAGGCGAGACAGGTCAATAGCGGCCTCGGTATGGCCGCTCCTGCGCAATACCCCGCCGGACTTTGCTTTCAACGGAAAAATATGCCCCGGGCGACCGAGGTCTGTCGGCTGGGTTTGGGAATCAATCAATGCTCTTATCGTTTTGGAACGATCGTGGGCCGACACGCCGGTGGTACAACCATGTCCCAGCAAATCAACCGAAACGGTGAAGGGTGTTTCATGCAGAGAGGTGTTGCTGGCCACCATCAGGTCAAGCTTCAGTTCCGTACACCGTTCTTCCGTCAGCGGGGCACATACCAGCCCCCTTCCATGCTTAACCATAAAATTGATCACTTCAGGTGTAGCATTTTGAGCGGCTGTAATGAAATCACCCTCGTTTTCGCGGTCTTCGTCGTCTACCACTATAACCAGCTTCCCCTTCCTGATATCTTCAATAGCGCTCTCAATAGAGTTGAACATGAAATTTTTTTTGGCAAAGTTAGGAAAGTCTCAAGACACAGGTAGCAAGTCCCGGGTTGTGCCGTCCCCACCTGTGTCTGCCTGCAACTTGCGACCTGTTTCCCCCGCTGCACGGGAATATATATTTATTTTAATAATGTGCTTAAAACCATAATAATATGTTAATACCAGGTGCAGGTAATTACTGGAGATTGGTTTTTCTTTGCACCTGAGAAACAAAATATCTGTTATGCAACTAACTATGAGAGTTTTTTTTACCGCAATTGTTCTAATTGCCTGTAATTGTGTTACCGCTCAGGTAACTACGAGTAACATTAGTGGTGTGGTACTGGATTCTACGGGATCACCGCTGGAAGGCGCCACTATTACGGCTGTGCATCAGCCTTCCGGTACCATATACACTACCATTTCCACAAGAGGGGGCGTTTATTCCATATCCAATGCACGTATTGGAGGTCCTTACCAGGTGAAGTTCGATTTTGTCGGCTTCAACAGTGAGACCATTGACGGCATCAACCTTATATTGGGAGAGCCTTATGCGCTGAATGTTGTAATGGGGGTGGATGCAAAAAGTTTGTCTACCCTGGTGATCACGGGAACCCGAAGCGGCGCTGTTGATAAAACGGGTATGTCAACCAACATCGGGCAAAGACAATTGTCTTCCCTGCCCACCATCTCAAGAAGTTTAACGGACTTTACCCGTATGACGCCACAGGCCAACGGTAACAGCTTCGGCGGGCGCGATGGCCGGTATAATAATCTCCAGGTGGATGGTGCAAACCTGAATAATAACTTCGGCTTAAGCACGGATCTTTTACCCGGTGGCTCCGGAAACCAGCCCATATCGCTCGATGCATTTGAAGAGGTTTCGGTAAATATTGCTCCTTTCGATGTAAGACAGTCAGGGTTTACCGGGGCAGGTATCAATGCGGTTACCAAAAGCGGTACCAATACGTTTAAAGGAAGCGCTTATGGATATTTCCGCAACCAGAGCTTTAACGGAACAAATGTTGCCGGCTCCAAGCTGGGTGAGCAGCAAAAGCAGCAGAATGTGATTTACGGAGCCACCCTGGGCGGCGCCATTATAAAAAACAAGCTGTTCTTTTTCCTGAGCGGCGAGCTGGAAGAAAGAACTTTCCCCGGGATCCAATGGAGCCCGGCCGGGGGATCAGGAAGCGGAAACGTTTCTAATGTATCCATAGATTCGCTGAGGAAGCTATCAGATCATTTAAGAAATACGTATGGGTATGAAACCGGGGCATATGATAATTTTCCCGAGTTCAAGGCAAAAAACCATAAGATACTGGCCAAAATTGACTGGAATATCAGCAATATCCATAAGCTTACCCTGAAGTATAACGAAATGGTAAGTAATAACGATGTTGCCTTAAATGCTACAAGCGTTCCCAATAGTCTTTCCGGTGCGATCGGTTTTTCCAGTGTTGCCCGTTTTGGGAGGGACGCTATGTCTTTCGCCAATTCAAACTACGGCTTTAAAGATGCGGTTCGCTCCGGAACACTGGAGCTGAACAGCAATTTCAGCAGTAGATTTTCCAACCAGTTTCTGGCAACCATTACCAAGATCAGGGCAACCCGTACTTCTCCCAGTGCTGTGTTTCCGTTTATCGATATCCTGAATAACAACGACAACAACTACATGAGTGCCGGTTATGAACCGTATTCATATAACAACGATGTTATCAACGATGTATATACAATTACCAATAACCTCACTTATACAGCCGGCAGGCATAAGCTGACAGGTGGTGTTACCTATGAGTATCAAAAAGTAGGTAATATGTTTATGGCAGCTTCCCAGAGTTACTATGTTTTCAATTCACTGGATGATTTTATCAATAACCGTGCGCCAAGAGGATTCGCTTATACCTATTCGCTGGTGCCGGGTAAAGATTTTGTCTATTCAGCTGAGTTGAAGATCGGACAGCTGGGTGCTTATATCCAGGATGAATTGAGCGTCAACGAGCGTTTTAAGCTGACCTACGGTTTGCGTTTCGATAAGCCGATCTATCCGGAAACGCCGCTGGAAAATCCGGCTATTTCCGAGCTGCAGTTCCCCGACAAAAACGGTGTGCTTACCAATTATTCCACAGGCAAATGGCCCAAAAGCACCTTCCTGTGGTCTCCGCGCGTAGGCTTCAGGTGGGATGCATATGGGGATAAAAACCTGATCGTTCGCGGGGGTACCGGCATATTTACCGGGCGCATTCCATTTGTATGGTTAACCAATATCCCTACAAACAGCGGCATGTATCAGTTTGGAACCAATGTTTCAGATCCGGATGAATTGCAAAACTTCCTTTTCAATCCCAACCCGGGTGCACACAAGAGTAAATTCCCGACCGAGGCGGGCACCTCTGTGCCTTCCAGTATTGTACTGACCGATCCCAACTTTAAGTTCCCCCAGATCTGGCGTACCAATCTCGCCTTTGATCGGCGCCTGGGGCAGGGCTGGACACTGACCATGGAAGCATTGTACACCAAAGATATCAATGCGGTAACCATGCGGAATGGTAACGAGACGAATCCAAACGATGTTGCTGCCGGGTCGGACAAGCGCCCCCGGTTCAATCCCGCCAATAATAATAACAGAAGAAAGTATCCCGGCTTGAGTAACGCGATCATTCTTGAAAACACAAACCAGGGTGGCGGCTTTTCATTTACCACCCAGTTATCAAAGAACTTCACCAGGGGATTCTACGGATCACTTGCTTATACCTATACCATTGCAAGGGATATTTCCGGAAACCCGGGCTCCCAGGCTGCATCGGTTTGGAGCGCCAATCCATCCGTTACCTCTCAGAATGCGCATAACTTATCTTATGCGCAATATGCCCTGCCACATCGTGTAGTGGGTAATTTCTCCTACAGGGTAGCGTATATCAAACACCTGGCAACTACTTTCTCCCTCTTTTATGATGGCGCCGCGCAAAGGAACTTTACGTACACTTATAACGGCGACCTGAACGGAGATGGAAATGCGGGTTCTGTTGATATTATGTATATCCCCCGCGATCGCTCCGAGATCGTTTTTGTGGATCAGCCGGCTACCAATACGCTTACCGCATTTACGGCGCAACAACAGGAGGATGCCTTTTTCGCATACATGGAGCAGGATCGTTACCTGAGAAATCATAAAGGACAATATGCAGAGCGTAACGCTTCCCTGTTTCCCTGGTATCACCGGTTCGATTTTAAGCTGTTGCAGGATATCTTTACCGATATCGGAAGCAATAAGCATACCCTGCAGTTCAGCGTGGATATCCTGAATGTAGGTAACCTGCTGAACAACAAGTGGGGTGTTATGAAGCAATTGAATGCTACCAACGGCTTCCAGGCAAACCCGCTCATTTTTGCCGGATACAATGCGGATGGTGTTCCGACTTTCAGAATGGCGCAATCTCAGGGAGCTTTGATCACCGAAACTTTCAGCAATAGCCTGTCTACCAGCAGTACATGGGGAATGCAACTGGGATTACGGTATATATTTTAGCCGTATATTTTTAAGATAGCTGAAAAGGTCTGTTTCGTTATGAACAGACCTTTTCCCGTTTGGATTGTGCTTCGGTGTATATAACAGAGATAATCAATATCTCTGCCTGTGAATTGAAGAATTTTAATGTATCTTGTCCGGTATTAATCTAATCGTGCAACCAAACAGAAGAATCATGAAAAAGCTTTTTTTATTTACAGCTTTGCTGGTAACGACCTCTGCCGCGCTCATTTCCTGCAACGGCGAACCGCCAAAAGAAACGGCCGAAAAACAAGAACCAGAAAATAAACCGGAAAAAATGTTAAGACACGTTGTACTTTTTAAATTCAAGGATGATGCTTCTGCCGGGCAGGTAAAAGCAGTGGAAGACGCATTCAGGGAACTGCCTTCCAAGATCAAAGAGATCAAAGATTTTGAGTGGGGTACCAACAACAGTCCCGAAGGGCTGAACCAGGGGTTGACCCATTGCTTTTTTGTGAGCTTTGCCAGCGAGGCCGACAGGGAAGTGTACCTGCCGCATCCTGATCATAAAGCGTTCGTAGAAGTGCTTGGCCCCGTACTGGATAAAGTGACGGTAGTGGATTACTGGTCGCAGCAGTAATACATTCATTTGGATCATTGCAGATGATATACAGCGCCTGAAAGCCGAAATCTTCAGGCGTCGTGTTTTTATGCCAGGTTTCTCGTCGTCATTCCGAGTACTCCATTAGTGGCCTCAATCATTGAACCGTGACATGTAGAGTCGATGATGATAAGTTGGCGGATCATCTTTATTTGGTAATATATCAGGGATATATAGCTGAAGTTACAGTGGCACTAAAGCTTAATCAGGGTGTTCCCGAAATCGGCCGTAATCCCTTGCCCGTCCGGTCAGGCGGGGATTTCGGGCGGCTTTTTGCGCTACTTTTTTCCGTAAAAAAGTGGCAGAAAAATAGCAGGGAGTTTTGAGTTAAAAGGAAGCCTGCCTGCCCGAACGATGTTCAATCAGGCGCTGCAGCTTGTATATTAACTATTCCATATTTACTATAAATATTCACGGTGCGATACACCTTTTTGCAGACTATTAATTCACAGCAGCTTACGTAACATTGGCAACCGACCGCAGGGCGGGTGAAGCAATCTCTACGTATACCGCCTCGCGTAAAGTTGCTGCAGAGGTAATTACAAAGCGTAGTCATTTTCAGGGACTGCTTTACCGTAAAGATGATCCGTCATCATTTGATCACCTCCGAACGTTCGGAACGGATCGCAGTGAAGCACCCCAAACAAAAAAGAGAGTACTGTTTGTACTCTCCGAGTTTAAAAACCTAACCTTGACTTAAGACGTTAGAAGTTTATTTTTCGATGACCACTTCCGTACCAATAGGAAGCATCTCGTAAAGTTCATCCATATCTGTGTAGCGAACCGAAATGCAGCCGCTGGTCCAGTTGATGAATTTATCTATCACCCATTCCTCATTCGGCCGCGTGCCATGAATTCCAATGCCACCGCCTATTGTGGCTTTTTTAGGTATCTCGCCTTTGGCCTTTCTTTCATTAAACCGTTCGTAGCTTTCTTCTGTCGGGTAATCCAGCAACAGGAATTTACCCCATTTGCTATGCAGCTTCTTTCCTACTATTTTAAAACTGCCTTCCGGTGTTAAACGGTCTCCTTCCATGCGTTTGTCATCCTGTTTCTTGCTGCCGAAAACAACCGGGTAAGTACCATACCAACCTTCTTCATCATACAGGATCATTTCGTAAGCGCTTTTTTTGATCACCAGCTTATAGGAAGCGTTTGTCTTCCGGGTGGTGCCGGGTTTGTTTTCTGTCTGTATGTTTTTTGTTCCGAAGCTCTGGAACAAAAAGCAGACCAGGATGGCTCCGAGGGCTACAGATAAACGAACTGAATTCAACATAGGAATTTAAAAATTGAACAACAAAAAAACGGGTGCAGAAACCAATTATTTTCCCGTAAATGTTTCTTTACCTTTTGTTATTCCACAAAAGAAAAGCCTTTTATTGTTAATGAAACCCTATATAACGTTGATTTATAGCCCCGCTTTCAGCTCCAGGAGGAACTGTTTGATCTTCTCCAGTTTTTGAATTATCTCAAAATTCTCTGAAGCTTTGTTCTTATTCTTTTTAAGGTAGGTTTTGGCGCCTTCAATAGTGTATTTTCTGGCACGCAGCAGGTGATGGATCAGGTACAGGTTTTTGATGTCCTCCGGCCGGAAGTGACGGTCTCCTTTCCTGTTTTTGCGGGGTTTGATGATGTCAAATTCAGACTCCCAGTAACGCAACAACGAACTGTTTAATTTGAACATGCGGGACACTTCACCAATACTGTAATACTGTTTCCTGAACAACACTTCATCCGGTGGAATTTCAATCGCAGCCGCTTCCGCTTCCATTTCCTTTTGGGATTTACGTCCCCGTTTTCCCTTTTTAGGAGGGGTAATTACCACGGTGTGGGAAGAAGGAGAGGGTTCAGACAACATGATGTCTTCAGCCGGATCATCAGCAGACTTATCTACAAAAGTAATGGTGGGCGCCGGGGAATCCCTGACCTCCGGATTTTCTCCTGTTATTTCTTCCGGGGGCATCCAGGCTTCAGCAGGGATCGACGACCGGTTGGGTGATATAGCAACAGGCGCCGTTTGCGAACGACCGGCTTCCGAAGGACGGGAAACATGCAACTTTACCTCCGGACTGACAGCGGGCTTTGCCGGTACAGCAGATGCCGATGGCTTATTCTCTGCAGAACCCCCGGGTTCGGCAGGTGGAACCGGCTTTTCTTCCGGAACATTCCCAAATAAGTCCAACTGCTTGTACATAATGCTAAGATACTGCTTGCAAAAGGATGAGCATTAGATACTTATCAACAATTTAATCAAAGCTCTGGTTACCGGAAGCGGCAATTTGCAGGATCCTGTCAAATTGTTCAGGCGTCAGATCGTTGTAGAAGAAGTACACCGGGTCCATTTTACGTCCGTTTTTGTGCACCTCGTAGTGCAGGTGCGGACCGGTAGATTTGCCGGTGCTACCCACCCAGCCGATCTGTTCTCCCCGTTTCACTCTTTGACCGGCTTTCACCTTAATGCGGTACTGGTGTGCATACAGCGTTTCATATCCATAGCTGTGGTTGATCACCACATAATTCCCATACCCGTTACCCCTGTTCCCGGCCAATTTTACCACACCATCCGCTGTGGCGTAAATGGGAGTACCCTGCGGAGCGGAAAAGTCAAGTCCCGAGTGCATTTTTACGGTCTTATATACCGGGTCTATCCTGTATCCGAAACCGGATGCAAGGCGGTTGAGTTCCTTATTGCTGATCGGCTGAATGGCAGGCGTGGCTGCCAGGAGCTTCTCCTTGCCTTTGATCATTTTTTCAATCTCACCATAGGACCGCAGTTGTGTGCTGATCCGGTTGGAAAGATTATCGAGTACGGTAGCAATGGAAAAGGCCAGCTCGTTGTCTTCCATTCCTTCCACCAGTCTTTGTTCCTGTTCTTTCTCCATCCGTTTGGCACGGGCACTGTCCGGAATGGGATTCGCTTCAAATATCTCCCGGTATACCTGGTTATCCCTTTTTTCCAGCTCGGTCATCTGCTGTTGCAGCGACCTTACCTTATTATTAAGCAGCGCATAGTCATGTTTAATACGCTGATTTTCCTGGCGCATCAGCATTTCCTTGGGAGAGTCCAGTATCTTAAAAGCAATGGCCACGATGCCCAGGGCCGTCACCAGCGCTGCTGCCAGGAAGCCCAGTATACGCAGCAGCTTTACCCGCAGGGGTACTACCAGTTTTTCGTATCGGAGTGTATTTGTATTATAATAATATTTAATTTTCTTCATGAGACAACCCTTCCAAGCTGTTTGCCTGCGCAAAATCCAGCTATAATTTATTTACCTTCGCACCCGCCCGCAACCGTTCGGACAAATATAAAGTTTAATACCCATTTGCTATATAAATATAAACGAAGCAATTATGACTTCAGTACAGATAAGGCAGGCTTTTCTTGACTTTTTTCAATCAAAAGGGCACCAGATCGTGCCATCTGCCCCTATTGTGGTCAAAAACGACCCGACGTTGCTGTTTACCAATGCGGGTATGAACCAGTTCAAAGACTACTTCCTTGGAAACAGAACACCGCCTTATAACAGGGTGGCAGACACGCAGAAATGCCTGCGGGTGAGCGGCAAGCATAACGACCTGGAAGAAGTAGGTGTGGATACCTACCACCATACCATGTTTGAAATGCTGGGTAATTGGAGCTTCGGCGATCCGGCACACCCGGAAAAGGGCTATTTTAAAGCGGAAGCCATTGCCTGGAGCTGGGAATTGCTGACAGCCATATATAAAATAGATAAGGACCGGCTGTATGTGACCATTTTTGAAGGGGATGAGAAGGAAGGACTGGCAAGGGATACGGAGGCTTATAATGAATGGAAAAAACGGATAGCCGAAGACAGGATATTGCCGGGCAGCAAAAAGGATAATTTCTGGGAAATGGGAGACACCGGCCCCTGCGGTCCCTGCTCGGAGATACATGTAGACTGCCGCCCGGAGGAAGAAAGAAAAAAAGTGGATGGCAGAACATTGGTGAACGCGGATCACCCGCAGGTGATAGAGATCTGGAATAATGTATTTATACAATTTAACCGTTCCAAAAGCGGCGCGCTGGAACCGCTGCCGGCCAAACACGTGGATACCGGTATGGGCTTTGAGCGGCTGGTGCGGGTACTGCAGGGCAAAAGCTCCAACTACGATACGGATATCTTTACCGGCACCATTACCGAAGTAGAAAAGATCACCGGCAAAAAATATAACCCCCTATTGACACCTGCTGATTCTGTGAGGAATAACAATTCCTCTTCCCCGGAAGGAGGTTGGGAGGAAGCTGTTGCTTTCCGTGTAATTGCCGATCATATCCGCGCCATCAGCTTTACCATTGCCGATGGGCAGTTGCCCTCCAACACAGGCGCCGGTTATGTTATACGGAGGATCCTGAGAAGGGCAGTACGTTATTATTACTCCTACCTGGACTATAAGCAGCCCCTGCTGCATCAACTGGTGCCCCTGCTGGCAGAACAGTTCAGCAATGTGTTCCCCGAATTGCAGCAGCAGGCAGATTTTGTGGCAAGGGTAATAAAGGAAGAAGAAGAAGCCTTTTTAAGAACGCTGGAAAAAGGGTTGAAGAGAATGGATGACATCACAACGCATGTACCCGGTACCGTTATCCCCGGAAAGGAAGCGTTTGAGCTGTACGATACCTACGGGTTTCCGATAGACCTGACGCGCCTGATCGCTTCAGAAAAAAACCTGACCGTAAATGAGCAGGAATTTGAAGAAGAAATGAAGCAGCAGAAAGACCGGAGTCGTGCTGCAACCGCTATCGATACAGAAGACTGGGTGGAAGTGAAGAAAGCCGGTAAAACTTCTTTTGTAGGATATAACGATCTGCTGGTGGAAACCCGGGTGGTGAAATACCGGAAAGCAAAAACAAAAGGAAAGGAACAATACCAGCTGGTGCTGGAAACAACACCGTTTTACGCGGAAAGCGGCGGACAGATAGGCGACCGGGGCGAACTGGTATTCGGAGAAGAGCGTATACCCGTTACCGATACCAAAAAGGAGAATGACCTGGTCATTCACTTCGTTGATACGCTGCCCGCTGATATTACAGCACCTGTAACAGCCTCAGTAAACTGGGAGCGCCGGCTTAATACCATGTATAACCACACAGCTACGCACCTACTGCATGCGGCACTAAGGCAGGTGCTGGGCACCCATGTAACGCAAAAAGGGTCTATGGTATCCCCCGATGAGCTCCGGTTCGATTTCTCCCATTTCTCGAAAGTGAGCGATGAAGAGTTGCGCAGGATAGAATTGCTGGTCAATGAAAAGATACGGGCCAATATACCCGTGGTCATCAAAGAAATGCCGAAGGATGAAGCTATGCAATTGGGCGCCATGGCCTTGTTCGGGGAAAAATACGGTGATGTCGTCCGGGTGGTGATCATTGATCCGGATTATTCGGTGGAGCTTTGCGGCGGCACCCATGTTGCCCATACGGGGATGATCGGGATGATGGCGATATTGTCTGAGTCCGCTGTTGCGGCAGGTGTACGCCGGGTAGAAGCCCTGACCGGGCATGCAGCCCTCCAGTATTCCTTCGACAGGATCAGCCGGTACAAGCACATCGGTGAGTTGCTGAAAACAAAAGACCCGATGAAAGCGCTGGAAAAGCTGGTAGAAGAACGAAACGCCCTGCAGAAAAAAGTAGAAGGGCTGGAAGCACGCCAGCTGGTGCAACTACGCAACGAATTATTACAGAAAGACCAGATCGTAGGCGGCGTGACCTTTATCGGTGAGATAGTGCAGGTACCCGGCGCCGATAGCCTGAAAAAAATATGTGTGGACGTAAAGAATAACCTGCGGGACTATGTGATGGTACTATGCGCCAATATTGACGGCAAGCCCTTTGTGGCCATCGGGATGTCTGAAGTAGTGGCCGCGGCAAAAAACCTGGATGCCGGTAAAATCATCAAAGAGCAGGTGGCGCCGCTGATCAAAGGCGGCGGCGGCGGTCAGAAAACACTGGCAACCGCCGGCGGACAGGATGCATCGCGCCTGCAGGAAGTGATTGAGAAAGTGAAGGGGTTGCTGGAGTAATTGTTAATGGGTAATTGTTAATTGTTAATGCAGGTTGCAAGTCGCAGGATACTCCCGAAGTTTGTAAAATCATTAAGGAATTAAGAAAGTTAAGTAAATGTCTTAATGCACCTTAACTTCTTAATGGTTCAAAAATCAGATACAACAAGTCTCGGGATGCTGGTTACAAATAGCAGGCAGACCTGTTACCTGCGACCTGAAACTTGTGACTTGCGATATGTTGATAGCAGGCTCTCAGAGCTTTATGGATAGCTCCAATTGTCCGCCAAGTCCGAGTTCAACAATCTTTTGCAGGGTTGAGATCCTTGCTTCCTTTATGTTGTTTTCTATTTTCGAAATATACGATTTTGTAGTACCAATTCTCTCGGCAAGCTCTTCCTGTGTTAAGCCCTTTTCAAGCCTGGCCTGATGAAGCAAAGCACCAACTTTGAAGCTTTCGTACCCCGCTTCTAATTCATCACGTTTTTTTGTCCCACGTTTTCCGTAGTTTTTCTCCTTGAATTCTTCCAGCGTGATTGTATTTTTATTTCTCATTTTCATATTCTGCCTTTATTTAAGTGCCATTTCGATCTCCTTTTTTGGTGTCTTTTGGGTTTTCTTTTGGAAGCCGTTTGCTAAAACAACCAATTGCCCTTTGTCAAAAAAAGTTTGGAAATAATCCTTGAAGAAAATTATTTTTCTATACGGTTGTTTTTCATACACCGGACAAAAGTACACACTGTTTCCCTAAAGTGCAACTTTTGTTTATTATTGGTTTACTGCTGGCGGGGACGTACCCCCACCAATGCTATTAAAATAAGGCATACGTCCACCTGGGGTCTGGCGTAGCCGACCCCGGGGATCGCCGGGCGGTCATTTTTATGAAAACGGTAGCACAGCATATATAAGCTGATGCGGGTAGAGAAAGTGATGTAGCGTTCCATAGCTCCGGGGTCGGCGCTGCCAGACCCCGGAGAGACATAAAGAATCGCATTTTTCAGGCTTTTAAAATACAAAAATATCAATACCGCAAAAAGAACAAGAGTCAGGTAATGACACCAGTCCGCTATAAGGTCAGTAAACAATATGTTATCCGGGTATAGGCTAGCAGTACGGCAATTATCGCCAACGGAATAGCAAGTAAAATTTTTTATTTTGTCATTATTTCAGGTGTTTTTCAAACCACTTACACACTTCCGTCATATCAGGTATAGGATTATGTCCTGCGTTATGCGAAGCAAGAATTTTGGCCGGGACGTTATTTTGCACAAGCTTTTCATACATATTTTTGGCCTGCCGGGTGGCTATTACCGGATCATCATCCGAATAACAAATAAACGTAGGTGCATCATCCTTTGTCACCAGGGCATAAGGAGAGGCATCAATGTATATACCGGAAAGAACGAAACTTCCGGACCTCATCTTTGGTACACTACCCATATACGCGGTAATTGCCGACAGCACAAAATCATTATCGATGGTGCTGTCTTCAGGTTGATTGATATCTGCCAGGTTGAACGGCGCCGCCAGCGTTACAACCGCCTGTACTTTAGAACTTACACTATCAACCGGCGACTCATTGGCAAAGTAAGTACTATCGGTTACCCCGAGCATTGAAGCCAGGTTGGCGCCGGAAGAGTGACCCATAGCGCCAATATGGACCGGATCAATATCAAATTTCTTCGCGTGATACCTTACGAACCTGACGGCTCTGCGACAATCTTCTATAATATCCCGGAACTTAAACTTTGGCGAGAACCGATGATCCGGTACAAAAACAGTATACCCGTTCTGTACCAATGACATTACCCATTTACCCACATAACTGCTATCCAGGGCGACATCATCTTTTAAAGAAGTCTGGTCATAGTTCAAAGGATATACGAACCCCCAGGCGCTCCCGGGTATGAAAATAACTGCTTTATGATTAGATGCAACCGGTACATATACGTCCATTAATAATGCCGTACCTGAAACCATACCATAGACAACGTTTTCAACTTTTTTCGTACCGGGGCTTTGAGAAAAAGAACAAAAGCAGCCTGTAATAGCTACAACTGACAGTATTAGTAATTTAGACGGTTTCACTTTAAGAGTTTAATGAAGTTAGAATATTGCATTTTAGATTATGGCGAACAGGAAGGCATTTGTGTTTTCTCTTAAGTCCGGAACAAGTCGTGCATTTTACCGTCCTGTCACTAACAAATTTCTTGCAGCTTTCGCCGGTAAAATTTTGTTACTCATATATAGCCGCTTCTGCATGATTCCCGGCCACAGCTTCGCCCTCTCAGTCCCATACCCGTTTTTACCGTTGCCTGTAAACTGGATATACGAGTATCTCTCAACTGCCGGCAATAATGGAGGGCTTACATAAAGTTACTAAAACCAAACGCTTCGAGACACGGGCAGTAACGAAGAGTTAAAAAGATAACGTTCAAAAGCATCATTAAGCTATTATTTTGCAAGATGTAATACCCGAGATTGCAGCTTCGGGGTAAGCTGCTTTTTTACCAGGCATCCCGATGGGACGCGATTCCTTACCTGCTTTATTTTCTACAAACCTTCCTTCCCTACGGGAAAGTGGATTTCCCGATTGCGTGTTCGCACGCAACCTTCGCAGTCTGGAAAAGGAGGGAATCCGAAATTAAAACAAAGACCTGACTGACTGCTCATTCCCGCAAGCAAATGGTTTCATCCGGTGTTTATCGACATAAGTCAGATGTACACTATTATTAGGCTGATTCCAAACGATTAACCTATTTAAAAGATTTCTTTGAAGGAGTCCTCTCTTTTTCCGTTCAATAAAATTTCTTCCCTATGCGTCATTATCATCGTTCTAGTAAGTCTAAAATACTTTTGACGGAGTAATATAAACTAAACCTCACAAATATTTTCTTAATTCGTATCAACCGCGTCTTCGACAAAGTCATATTGAGAATAGTTTTTTTTGAACTCCTCAACATTGAGTATGGAACGTCTAATAGATCTATAGTCATTTACAGGTACTTCTACAAATTGTTCTCCCGAATCTGTCTCCGCTTGAAAAAGTCCCTTAGGTTCATTGTTAGTATTGATTAACTGAACATATGTACCATAGTCAATTGCAAAAACATTAAATCTTTCACCTGGCAAATCTTTTGCAGAAATACTTTGCTTAATTAGATGCAAAATTCTATTATCAAATAGGTATTCAATAGAATCATCTTCGGTTTCCGTACTTAGCAGGAATGCCCTTGAGTTTAATTTTCCGATAACTTCATCGATTATCCACCGGAGGAGAAACTTAGCCTTAGGTCTTGCTGAGACAGCTTTCTCTTTATCCGTTATATACCAATTTCTAGCGGCTGTTCTGATGTAGGGTATTGAAATTTTGTCATTGTCTGCTTTAATTGCAGAATGAATTAAAATATTAATTGCATCACGAGGAACACCTTCAGACGCCCTAACAAGTTCCTCCAAAGCTAATATCTGAGTAAATGCTGCATTCGTAAATGTCTCCTTGCTTGCAAACCCTAAGTTTTCTTCAGAAAGCAGTTGATTAACATGTTTGTATAGTAGTTGTTGATAAAAATCAATCGATTTTTTCGGATCATTATCAAATACCATAAATTCATCCAAATTTAAACTTGATGAAATGTCGGCGCCAGCTTCTATTCCGATGTAATTTGACTCTACAGCAATTTTAAAATTTGTTCTTTTCTCTATCGCAGCTATCTTTACGGTAATGCCGCGAATTGAAAATAAAGTGCGTCTGAACAAATCAGCAAGAAATGGTTGTAAATCTAATGGAACTTCTGCCCACTCATCAATTAAAATCCACAACTCCTTTTCGCCCATTAATGTTCTTAACCTTGAAAAAATATTGTTGACTGTAGCAAAGTGAACACGATGTCTTGAATTCCCAACAATCTTCGAACGATTAATAGAAGCGAAAGATTTTGAGCTTTCAGATTTACTTCCAAACGTAATATCTTTCGAAGATGCAGTTAATCCAATTTCATTTTTCTCGAAATTACTGCTATTATCAGTTTTTTCTACTTCAATTGGACCGACAACTTCAATCTCAGAGATACTTTTTGCCAATTCGTCAAGCAGGGGTCCATATTGTGAAAGATCGCAAGTTACATCATTTAATAGGACGTAGTTAAGTACTTGATCATGTACCAGTGAATAAGTATCAATTAACTAACAATCTTGTTGCTCTTTCGGTAATTGGCAAGTTTAAATCAGAATATATTCCTCCATTAGAACCTATATTTCGCATGTCTATATATACTGGAATATAACCATTAGATTGTAGGTGATTCACTAAGTAGCTAAGTGCATGGGTTTTTCCAGTACCTCGTCTCCCATAAATTATTTGGTGGTCTTTATTTTGCAATAGAGTAAACAATGGCCCCACGTCAACAAAAGTATCAATGAGGGTGTTTCACATCTGCTTTTCTGCTCTTTTTATGAGTTTAAAAATTGCTTGATTAATATTTGATGCCATATCAATTTTCCTTTACAATTACTTCCAAAATATGCAAAAGTTTTATCCTTTTGGAGCTTCTGGCCCTTTGCCTGTTCTGATACACGCTTGCCAGAACAGCTTTGAACAAAGAACAAAACAGCAGCTACTCCTTTTCCTTACTGACCGGTATACTGAACTGATGGGGATCTATCCTTACGATCTTGTCGTCCTGGATCACAACAAGCTTACTATTTTTCGACTTTTTGAATTCTATCAATTTTTCAAATGCCTTTTCGAGTCCCTTAAGGATCCGGTTTCTTTCATCTCTTTGCATCTCGATTGTTGTCATAACAGCTTTTTAATAAGTTGAATTTGCCCTGATTGATAACATTTAGCAACCCATTTTGTTCTTTCTCGGCTATAAGTTCGTACCGTCCCCGGGAGTTATCGAAAATGAGGGTTCCGTCAACGAGTGGCAGATATATATCGAACAGATTTTTGATTCCATTAATATATCTTCTTTCAATAATATCGGGATCAATGTTATGTCCTCCTTCAATAACTCTGGTTTTTACACGCTCCTTTGCCAAGTCAATATTCTTTAACCAAAAAAATAACAGAGTGATGCGATATCCGGTTTCTTTGGCTTTAATAATTTTGCTTTTATAACTTCTTGTTGCCAGGGTTGTTTCAAAAGCGAAAGTTTCTTTTTCAGAAAGTAATTCATTAATTCTGTTTAACATTATCCTTCCCGCTTCAACAGCAACTTTTTGAGGTTGAAATGGTGATAATCCCCTTGCTATTTCATCAGCATTGACAAACTCTTTACAATTTAGAATTTCCGGTAAGATAGTGAAAGAGGCGGTAGTTTTTCCTGCTCCATTACAACCGGCAATTATATAAAGTGTTTTAGCCATTCATTTTCCAAATTTATCATTTTTTTAGTTTAAAATCAGGTTCACGTTTCTACCCAAGTTGAAGGCAGAATAATAGTTCTAATTATACAAATCGAGTGAGAAGGAGCTCTATCGTTACAACATATCAATAGCAATAAACTCTTAAACGGATTACCGCCGCCGGGAGAAGCATACCTGTAACCCGCTAAACAGTATTCCCTTACAAATTCTCAATAATACCCGCTATACCCTGCCCACCGCCCACGCAGGCGGTAACAATGCCATACTTTTTGTTCAGCCGTTTCATATCGTGCAGCAACTGGATGGTGAGCTTGCATCCGGTACAGCCCAACGGATGCCCTAACGCAATAGCACCGCCGTTGATATTCACGGTAGCCGGATCCATATCCAGCGTGCGGATCACCGCGAGCGCCTGGGAGGCGAAAGCTTCATTCAGCTCCACCAGGTCTATATCGCTAAGTTGTTTACCTGCCTGCTTCAATACTTTGGGTACGGCTTCCACGGGCCCTATCCCCATCAGCCGGGGGTCTACGCCTGCAGAGGCACAGGCTACCAGCCTGCCAAGCGGCTGCAGATTCAGTTCCTTCACCATCGCTTCGCTCATTACGAGCACGAAGGCGGCGCCATCGCTGGTTTGCGAAGAATTGCCTGCGGTAACCGAACCGCCGAGCGCAAATACCGGCTTTAATTTCGCCAGCGCCGCTATGGAAGTATCAGCCCTGGGTCCTTCGTCGGTATCCACCACATAGGTTTTGGTTTCTCTCTTCCCTTTTTTTCCTACAAATACCTCTTCAACTGTTATCGGTAATATGCCATCTTTGAAATACCCATTCTTAATGGCGTTAATGGCTTTCTGGTGCGAGTTATAAGAGAAGGCATCCTGGTCTTCGCGGCTCACTTTGTATTCCTGCGCTACCGCTTCCGCCGTCAAACCCATGCTCAGGTAGTAATCAGGGTTATCTGCAGCGATCTCGTAGGAAGGCGCTGTTTTCCAGCCGGTAGTAGGTACCAGGCTCATGCTTTCCGTACCGCCCGCGATAATGCATTCCGCCTGCCCGGTACGTATTTTGGCGGTAGCCATGGCTATCGCCTCCAGTCCCGATGCACAGTAACGGTTGATGGTGATGCCCGGCGCCTGGTAACCCAATGCACGTGCTGCTATGATCCTGCCCACCTGCAGTCCCTGCTCCGCTTCGGGCACGGCATTGCCTACGATCACGTCGTCTACTCTTTTGGGATCCAACTGGGGCACGCTGGCCATAACACCCTGTATCACTTCTACCGCTAAATTATCCGGCCGGGTAAAGCGAAAACTGCCTCTTTTGGACTTCGCAACCGCCGTGCGATAACCCGCTACTATATAAGCATCCTGCATATCGGTTAAATTTAGTTGTTTATGCAACTTTATATACCAAAGATAATTATTCCGATCGTCTGTACCAAACAACTATCGGGATGTATCATTTGTTAACTTGCGCCCATTATGTATAAGCTGCTACGAAGTGTTTTATTTTGGTTTCCACCCGAACCGGTACATTATTTTTCCATGAATTGCTTCCGGTTTTTCTGCAGTATAGCGCCGCTGAAAAAAATATTGTCCACCATTTTCAGCCCCCGGGGCAAACAGGTAACATTGTATACCCGTAATGGCACTCTCACCTTTGAAAACCCGGTTGGACTGGGAGCAGGTTTTGATAAGAACGCCCGGTATCTCCGGGAACTGGATTGTATGGGTTTTGGCTCCGTGGAGATCGGCACGGTAACACCCCGGCCGCAGGATGGTAATGAAAAGCCAAGGCTTTTCCGCCTGCCGGCAGACAAGGCGCTGATCAACCGGATGGGTTTTAATAATGACGGGGCGGAACGCATCACCCAAAGGTTAAAAGAATGGAGAGAAACGGACGGCAGGCGGTCAAAGATGATCGTCGGCGGAAATATCGGCAAGAATAAAGTGACACCCAATGAAGAAGCCTGGAAGGATTATGAAATTTGTTTTGAAGCCCTGTTTGACTATGTGGACTATTTTACGGTGAACGTAAGCTCTCCCAATACACCGGGCTTACGGGCTCTGCAGGATAAGGATGCACTGAAGCAAATACTGACCAACCTGCAACAAAAAAACAGCACCAGGGCAAATCCCAAACCCATCTTTCTCAAAATAGCGCCTGACCTCAGCCCCGGGCAGGTAGACGACGTTATTGAGCTGGCACTTGCCATACACCTGGACGGCATAGTAGCCACCAATACCACCATCAGCCGTGACAACCTGGTAACCGCAAAAGAAAAAGTGGATGCTATCGGCGCCGGGGGACTAAGCGGTAAGCCTGTACAAAATGTATCAACAGCCATTGTGAAACAAATTGTAGAAAAGACAAATGGTGCCGTACCCGTTATTGCCAGCGGCGGTATCTTCAGTGGAAAAGACGCGGCAGAAAAAATAGCAGCGGGCGCCGTGCTGATCCAGGTATGGACCGGCTTTATCTATGAAGGCCCGGGCATCATCAAACGGATCTGTAAAGATCTCTGACGCTAATGTCCGCCGCTTTCATGCCCATAAGGTTTCTTCACGAAAAAGCATCCCTTATTATTTCTCAGCGCAAATGAATGGCTCGCTCATCACTTAAGAGTGTATCGCAAGAATCGGCACCTGGCTGTTGTAAGCCAGCTTTTGTGTATGACTGGCTTTGAATAACCTGGTAAAGAAATTATGCCGTTTGGGCACCGTTATGATCATGTCAATATCGTATTCCTGGACAAAGTCAGCTACCGCCTTTTCAAAGTCTTCTTCCAACACAAAATAACTTTGCGGATTGTATTTCCAGAGCAGCTCTTCCAGCTTTTCTTTTTCCGTTTTATATTCATCCGGAACAGCATGATGCTGCCGGGTAACATTTACAATGTATAATGTGGGATTAGTTGCATTCAACACGGTTTCCATTTGTGCTAGGGGCGTATTATTTTCCACATCTTTCAGGTCGGAGGTCAGGGCAGCCTTTTTAATTTTCCGGTAGCTGACATCACCGGGTATCACCAGCACCGGGCAGATATCCCTGCTGATCACATCGAGCGTGGTGCTGCCCACTACCATTTGTTCCAGGCGGGAGCTGCCGGTAACGCCCATGACGATCAGGTCAACTCCATGGTATTTGACGAACTTTTCGAGATTGGCAATAACATTGCCCGGTTCCACTACGTGCTCAATATTTTTTTGTCCGCTTACAGACAGGCTGCTCTTTAAGCTGAGTATGGCAGATTCCGCAATGGTCTTGCGATCATCATCGTCCACCGCCAGGGGTGAACCGTCGCTTCCTGCAGTCACTTTGTTATAGGTATAGTATAATGTGAGCGATGCGCCCGGCAGATCGTTCACCAGTTGTACGGCGTATTTAGCGGCATTCACAGAGGCTTCTGAAAAGTCTACTGCAGCAAGGATTTTTTCCATGACATTGAATTTGTTTGATTATGTAAGAGCAATTCTCATAAATATAACACGTTTATACTCAATAAGCAATTGATGGATGATATTTATATTGCAAGAATTGTGAAAATTGGAAAGGGCACAGAATTGTTTACCGGTTGATCAGCACTTCCTCCGCAAGCCCGAAAGCGAGGGTCATACCGGCGCCGCCAAATCCATTGACAATGGTAACGCCCTGTGCCGGCGATAATATGATGTCGGTTGCGCCGTTGGTGAGCTTCGGGTATACGCCGTTCCAGGTTTCAATCACCCGGGAATTAGAGAAACGCGCAAAGCTGTCCAGGTAACGCAGGATGAGATCATTGATACAATGCCGGTCAAAGGGATCGGGATTGGGTCCGTATTCGTGTGAATCGCCGATAGTCAGCTCTCCCGCCTGGTTTTGAGACACCAGCAGGTGAATGCCGTATTGCAGGTACTTGGCAAATTCAGCTTCTATTCTTTTTTTGAGCAAAGGAAACGAAGGCGCCACCTGGTAGCTGTTGTAGTGCACCAGCGACAAAGGACTGCAGAGCGCAGGTCCCAGCCGCCATCCGTCAGGCTGAACACCCAGGCGCATCATTTGCAGCTTGCATTTGGTAAGCGGGAGCGCTTTGTATACGTCAGGATATAACGATTCAAAATCCGCACCGGAGCAGATGAAAATTTCGTCTGCTTCCAGTTGATCATTTCCCATATATACCGCGGGATATGAGACCGCGCTTACGTGTCGTCCCCAGATAAACTGTACGTCATATTTTTCGGTAAGCCAGTGTGGAATGGTGGTGATGGCTTTTCGCGGATCCACGATCATTTCATCCCGGCTGTATAAACTCCCCGCCAGTCCGGAGGATTGTATGGCGGGGGATAATCCCGTTGTTTCAGCAGCATTCAACAACGTATAACCCCTACCGGCATATGCCTCTCTTACCTCGGTAAGCACCTGCCATTCATCCGGTGCATAAGCCAGGTGCAGCGATCCTTTTTGTTCGTACCATATACCGGCTTCGTCACATATTTCTTTCCAGATGGCGGCTGATCTTTTAGCTCGTTCGTATAGGGGACCATCTGGTTGCGCAGCCGGTAAGATCATTCCAAAGTTCCGCACAGAAGCACCCGTTGCCTGCAATGTTCTTTCGATCACGGTTACCCGGTAGTTCCGGGTAGCCAGCGCCCTGGCAACGGCCAGTCCTGCAATGCCGGCACCTACTACTATCGCTGACCTTTGGAGCATAATGATTTGTACATGTATGTATGGTGTAAGCTGCGCATTAGTCTTTCCGGGTAATTTCCCTTATAGATCCGTCTGTACAGCCGATGATCAGTCTCTCCGCCATATGGATGAACAGCCCGTTGTCAACTACCCCGGTAATAGCGTTGATGCTTTTTTCCAGCGCCGGCGCATCGGCGATCACATCAAAGCTGCAGTCAAGAATATAGTTGCCGTTGTCAGTAACAAAAGGCGCCCCGTCGGCCGTTTGTCTCCGCCGGGTGATACAGCCCAGTTGCTGCAAGGTTTTGTTGGTATGCTCCCAGCCAAAAATGACAACCTCTACCGGTAAAGGAAACTTTCCGAGCTGCTTCACCAGTTTCGACTCATCTGCTATAACAATGAATTGCCTGCTGGCGCTGGCTACGATCTTTTCCCGCATCAGGGCGCCTCCTCCCCCTTTTATCAGGCAGAGGCTTTCATCGGCTTCATCGGCGCCGTCAATATCAATATCCACATAAGGCACTTCATCAAACGGCGTAATAGTAATACCTCTTTCACGAGCTTTAGCTTCCGTATCTTTTGAGGTGGCCACAGCAGTGATCCGCAACCCTGCCGCCACTTTTTGCGCCGTGTATTCAATTGCCCAGAAGGCGGTAGAACCGGTGCCAAGCCCCACGATCATACCGTCCTTAATGTATTCTACTGCCCTGGCGGCAGCCAGTTGTTTCGGATTCATTGATATCATTTTAATCTTCTGTTCCTGTTTTTTTGCCTTTCATGGTAGCAGGTACGCCATCCCGTAACCATTCTGCCGGACGATCTCCTTTTAACAACCAGTCAAAAAACTGCTGTTCTCTTACCTGGATATCTTTCCGGTTCTTTCTTTCCACCAGGTTATGTGCTTCACCATTGTAGTTCAGCATCCATACGGGCTTGTTCAGACGGCGCATGGCAGTGAACAGCTCAATGCCCTGGTACCAGGGTACGGCTCCGTCGTTGTCGTTGTGCATGATCACCAGCGGGGTGGCAATTTTAGGCACATGAAACAAAGGAGAATTTTCGATATACAGCCCGGGCTTTTCCCAAAGCGTGGCGCCTATCCGGCTTTGCGTTTTTTCGTACTGAAACTGGCGGTTCATACCGGTTTGCCAGCGTATGCCACCGTAGGCGCTGGTCATATTGCTTACCGGGGCGCCGGCCCAGGCTGCTTTAAATAACGGGGTGCGGGTAATGATATGGGCTGTCTGGTATCCACCCCAGCTTTGTCCCTGCAGGCCCATCCGCGTACTGTCTGCCCACGGATTCCTTGCCAACGCCCTGGCGCCGCTTACCACATAGTCGTAAGCGCTTTTCCCCGGATGCCCGGTGGTATATTCAATATCCGGGGCCAGCACGATATACCCCCTGCTCACAAAGAAGGAGATATTAAGCCGGCTGGGCGTTGGCGCCGGCGGTATGTAATTGTATAACCCGTCACTGAGCTTTTCGTAGAAATAGCAGATCACGGGATATTTCTTTTTGGGATCAAAATCTTCCGGCTTGTAAACGATACCGGTTGCCTGCTTGCCATTATAGGCTTTCCACGAAAACAGCGCCGCGGTTCCCCAGTTGTATTGCTTTTGCTGGGGGTTGAGACTCGTAAGTTTTATCTCCCGCTGCCAATCTGTATTCAGGTAAAGATCGGGCGACTGTATATAGGATTCTCTGGTATAGACAAAGACGGGAACTGTTTTTGCCTTCAGCAGATCGCCGTTCAGGGCATAAGCACCGCTGAAAATTGTTTTCGGTTCCTGTTTGTCAGATATCCTCGCGGTAGCGAAGCCGGCATGTTTGGTGGTTTCATTAAATGTTTTCAATACCACTTCCTGCACAGGTGTGATGAATATCTCCTCTGCGTCTGTCTTCATGTAACGGTAACGGATCTTATTTTTTCTGCCGGATACGGTTATGTTCACCGGGGGCAATACATTCATCGGATCCACCTGCCAGATGTCAAAGCGGTCGTATACCAGTACCGAGAGATCGCCCGCAGTCCAGCCCATGGTTCCATACGGATAGGGCTCATCAGGCATATCAAAGTCTTCAGCATATAGCTTAACCGGGATCTTAGCCGTAATATTCCTTGTAGTACCATCCCTCCAGGTAAAATAGTGTTTGGCTTTCCGGTCGTACCACATGATAAAGGTGGCGCCGGCGGAAAGCGATGCCTGCCCGTACAATTCCTTCCTGACCAAAGTACGGATTCCCGTCTCGGGGTTGATGGCATAAATATCTTTGAGCGAGCTACCCTGCCACTGGATCGCCGCCCGGTAATTGACATCTGAAATACCCAGTACCAGCTCCCCCTCTCCCTCTGCAGGGAGCATCAGATCCGGTACAGCAAAGTCAGCAAGCTGTACAAACCTCCTGGTGTCGGTATGAACGACGCCGGTATAACTTCTTTTCAATTCCCTGTCAAGGTTTACCAATTGCATGGTTTGCAGGTAATCATCTTTGTAGCTCCAGATATCCACTTTTACCCGGTCAATATCTGCAACAGATGTGTCTCTGAGGGCGGGTATTGGAGCGGTGCCGGCAAACAGCCGTTTCCCGGATTTACTGAAGCGCAGGGGGGCATGCTCACTTATTCCCCAGCCGACAGGCATACCCCAGGTGTTTTTATCAGCCAGCAGGGTGGCCGTATCCTGCCCGTTTTGCCAGTACCATAATTTGTAGAACCTGCGCAGGCCTTTATCGCTGCTGTCCCTTTCCGCAACAAATGCAATCCGGGAGCCTAAGGGGTCGATGGCAAAATTTTTAAAATCGTTACCACCATTTGAAATGGTGTCAAACCGGTCTTCCACCGACCGGTAAATGGAAATGGTTTTTTGGATAGAAGAATCTTCAGGCGCATTTTCGATCAGCAACAGGTTACCGTTTTCGCTCCAGGCATATTCTTCCACATGGGATAGACGTATCTCCGTTTTTAACCGGTAATTATAAATAACCAGCTCGTTACCGGGGGAAGCCGGTGCTGTTGTATCCTTAAACAGACCATTCTCCATATCGTTTTTAACCGCCGGTGTGGTTGTCAGCTTTTTCCTGCCGCGGGCCTGCTCGGGTGTCACTTCTTCCGGTGCGTTTCTTATAGAGTCCAGCCGTCGGGCAATAGCGCTGTCGGGCTTATTTTTGGGAAGCGTATCTTTTAGGGGCTTTTCCAGCAACCAGGCCACCCATTGATTGCTTTTTTGCGGCGCCTGGTACGATTTAAGGTTGGGTACGGTAAACAGGCTGTCGTTGCCCAACTCCAGTATTGCCAATGAATCTTTTGGAAGGTCTTTTTTCTTCTTTATCCTGGCTTCGCGTGTCTGGGCATAAGTAGGCTTGATGCGACAGATCAGGAACCGGCTGTCTTCCGAGATATAAATATTATACCCCCTGTCTATACTTTTCGTATAGCTGCCATCGGCGGATCTGACATGCAGCACCGCGTCTCCTTCCTGCACATCTACAACGAAAGCAATCCACTTTCCATCATTGCTGATCGCCTTTTCTCCTACATTTTGCCAGTTGTCGTACACGGTGTGATCAAGCGGTTTTTTATTTTGGGCAACACCCGCCAGGCTTACAAAAATGCCAATGATCAGGAAGACCTTTCTCATTTCTTCTCGTTTGATAAATATTTCGCAATATAACACTAATGTAGGTAGCCGGGCAAAACCGGTGTATCTACCTTCGGTGAAAAAGTTCAATTTTTCGCAGGCGGGTGAGAACACCCGCCTGTAGAGCGCACTACCGGTCGGCGCCCGAACGAACGACTCAGTCGGACAGGTCTCCACCGACCGGAAAACTTATAATAAAGCAAAGATTTGAAATACGCCCCGCAAAACCAAATTGCAAAAACTAAGGGGCAGCCGGAGTGATCAGCTCAGTACTTTGATATGTACGCTGGATTCACGCTGGGGAGGGCTCTTTACCTTTCTCCGGTAATTTTTGAACATGCTGAGCCACTGTATTTTGATAACACCGAGAATACCTTCCTTCACGATGTTTTTATTCATCTTGGATGTCCCGAACCGACGGTCTACAAATGTGATCGGGATCTCTTTGATAATGAAGCCCAGTTTCCAGGCTGCAAATTTCATTTCGATCTGGAACGCATACCCTACGAATTTTATTTCGTCGAAATTGATGCTCTCCAGCACTTCTTTTTTATAGCAGATAAAACCTGCTGTCGGGTCTTTTACGGGCATCCAGGTCAAAAGCCGGGTATATAACGCGCCACCTTTCGACAGCACATTTCTCTCCCAGGTCCAGTTAACGGTTTTACCGCCTGCCACATACCTGGAGCCAATAGCGACATCCGCTCCCTTTTTACAGCACTGGTACAACCTTTCGAGGTCTTTGGGGTTATGTGAAAAATCGGCATCCATTTCAAAAATATAAGCATAGCCCCTTTCGATCGCCCATTTAAAACCATGGAGGTATGCCGTACCCAGGCCCTGCTTACCCTGGCGTTGTTCCAGGAAGAGGCGGTCATCAAAATCCTGCTGCAATTGCCGCACCACTGCCGCCGTCCCGTCCGGAGAATTGTCGTCTATCACCAGGACGTGAAATCCCAGGTCCATCTCAAAAATGGCATGCAGGATAGATGCAATATTCTCGCATTCGTTATATGTTGGTATGACAACCAGCTTTTCCAAGAAACAGATCTTTTGAATTATTTATTTTTTAAGAAGGTCTTATTAAAGACTTCCGTAAGCTTTTGCTTGGTATGCAGCGGAAACTCCCCCTTCATCATCCAGTCGTAATATTGTGGTTCCGATCTCAGCACATCCACCAGGGGACGTCCTTTATGTTTCCCGAAGTTAACAACTTCTACCCCATTCTCCATGATAAATCGCCTCGCAAAGTCAACTATCTCCTCTTTCCCGGTAAATTTTAGGATACTGTCAACAGAATTACCCAATTGTTCATACTTTTCCACCTGCGCTTCGAGTATTTCAAGGGTGGCCTGCGCGTCCACCTCTGCGCTGTGCGCATTGTCCAACTGTTTATCACAGTAAAACCTGTAAGCGGCGCTGAGGGTTCTCGGCTCCATCATATGATATACTTTCTGCACATCCAGCAGGTTCTTATCGGTAATATCAAAGCTCAGCCCGGCTTTCAAAAACTCTTCGGCCAGTAGCGGAAAATCGAAACGGCTGGAGTTGTAGCCTGCCAGGTCGCAGTTGTCTATGAACTGGCGAACCTCATTTGCCACCTGCTTAAAGGTCGGCGCATCTTTCACCATTTCATCCGTGATACCATGTATATCAATGGATGACTGGGGGATCGGCATTTGCGGGTTGATCAGCTTGCGTTTTACAACTCTTGTTCCATCGGGCATCAGCTTTACAATGGCTATTTCAATGATCCGGTCGGTTGCCAGGTTGACACCTGTTGTTTCGAGGTCTATAAAGGCTAATGGGCGGGTCAGTTGTAGTTGCATTCAAGAAATTTTTATAGTGATCGCAAACTTCGGTAATTACTTTGATACTTAATTGATTTTTAGGATCTGCGGCTTCAACAAAGCAAAGATAACCATAATATACGGCTTGCATGGTTTCATGGGTTTATTGCCTTTACACCCCTGAAAAACGTGCAACTGCTTCGTTTTTAACATAAATCAACTGTTAATCTTCCTGTTTATCCTTGGTTAAATGGCATACAATTTGTTTCTTTGTTATACCAACTTTGATAATTCCAATCTCCCATCCGAAAACATAACAAACTTCCTACTCCTACGGTGCCATTATTTTTTTACCGTAAAGTTTTTTTAATGAAAAAGGTTTTTGTTATTGTTATTGTTGTTGTCTCTTGTTCTTTTGCTTTTGCTTCCTGTACTTCTTCCAAAAGTGGTTGTAAGGCTACGGAAAAATTATCAGGCTACAGATAAGGATACTCGTTACTTTCAGAGGTTGTAGTATCAAAGATGTTAGCAACTTATCAAGGTTACCCATTGACGGTAACCTTTTTTTATGCATGCATATATAGCATGCTGCCGGATATTTTAGTAGCCCGCTGCGGCGGGCTACCCTCAACGTAAAGTGATCAGTGAAATACAGAAAAATATTTCATCCCTGTAAGAACTAACGCCCGTTTTCAGTGCGGAAATTTGGAATGCCCTCCTCCAACTGTTCTGGTTCTCCCGTGTCGGCAAATTCAAGTACATTTGTCCAGTTGTATCATCACATAATTTACTAATCATCAAGTATCGGCAAAAATGTCTCAACAGGATATATTAACGCATTCAGCAGGTGCCCGTTTCAGAAAAGCCATGACAGAAGAAAAGCCTTTACAGGTGGTAGGCGCCATCAACGCCAATCATGCACTGTTGGCTACCCAGGCCGGATTCAAAGCGATCTATTTGTCCGGCGGCGGAGTGGCAGCCGGCTCATTGGGCATACCCGATCTGGGCATTACGACCCTGGAAGATGTGCTGACAGATATCTGGCGTATTACCAATGTAACGCAAACGCCTTTGATGGTAGATGTGGATACAGGATTCGGCCCTTCGGCCTTTAATATCGCGAGAACCGTTAAATCGCTGATCAAAGCAGGCGCTGCGGCACTGCATATGGAGGACCAGGTAGGTGCCAAACGCTGCGGGCACCGCCCCGGAAAGGAAATAGTAAGCAGGGAAGAAATGTGCGACAGGATCAGGGCTGCAGCAGACGCCAGGACAGATGAACAGTTTGTGCTGGGTGCACGTACGGATGCCCTGGCCAGTGAAGGACTGGAGAAAACCCTGGAACGGGCTGTAGCCTATAAGGAAGCCGGCGCCGATTTTATATTTGCGGAAGCCGTGAGAGAACTACCGCAATACACTGAATTTGCAAAAGCCACCGGTCTGCCAATACTGGCAAATATTACGGAGTTTGGCATGACACCGTTGTGGACAAGAGATGAGCTGAAAAATGCAGGGGTGGAATTGATCCTGTATCCTTTGTCTGCATTCAGGGCTGCCAATAAAGCGGCGATGAATGTCTTTCATGCCATCCGTACGGAAGGGACACAGCAAAACGTGATCGACAGTATGCAGACCCGTTCAGAATTGTATGACAGCATTGGCTATTATGCCTTTGAAGAAAAGCTGGATAACCTGTTTAAACAAAAAAAATAATACCGCATGAGCTCAGAACCGACGCCTGCTTTTAAGCCTAAAAAAAGTGTTGCCTTATCAGGTGTTGCTGCCGGCAATACCGCCCTGTGCACCGTTGGGAAAAGTGGTAATGATCTGCACTATCGGGGGTATGATATACTGGATATAGCAGAAGCAGCCACATTTGAGGAAACAGCTTACCTGCTGATACATGGAACATTACCGAATGCCGCACAACTCAAAGCATATAACGCTAAGCTAAAAGGTTTGAGAGGATTGCCCGCAGCGGCACAAAACATTTTGGAACAAATTCCGGCCGCAGCACATCCCATGGACGTTTTGCGTACCTATGCGTCCGTGTTGGGTACCGTATCTCCCGAAAAAGAGGATCACAACCCTGCAGGCGCCAGGGATATCGCCGATAAACTACTGGCATCCTTCAGTTCGGCATTATTATACTGGTATCACTATTCGCATAACGGCCGCCGTATTCCGGTGGAAACAGAAGATGATAGCATCGGAGAACATTTCCTGCACCTGCTGCATGGAAAACCGTCGCCTGAATCGTGGAAGGCGGCCATGCAGACTTCGCTGAACCTGTATGCAGAACATGAGTTCAATGCTTCCACTTTTACGGCAAGGGTAATTGCCGGTACGGGTTCGGATATGTATTCCTGCATTACAGGCGCTATCGGGGCATTACGCGGACCCAAGCACGGCGGCGCCAATGAGGTGGCTTTCGATATCCAGAGCAGGTATGCTTCACCGGAAGAAGCGGAAGCCGATATCAAAACAAGACTGGAAAAGAAAGAAGTGATCATCGGGTTCGGACACCCGGTATATACAGTGTCGGATCCGCGCAACAAAGTGATAAAAGAAGTAGCACGCCGGCTTTCGGAAGAAGCGGGGGATATGTTATTGTTCAATATAGCCGAACGACTGGAAACCCTGATGTGGAACGAAAAGAAAATGTTCCCCAACCTCGACTGGTTTTCAGCGGTCTCTTACCACCTGATGGGTGTACCGACATTATTTTTTACGCCCCTGTTTGTCATCTCGAGGATAACGGGATGGAGCGCTCATGTTATCGAGCAGCGACAGGATGGAAAGATCATCCGGCCCAGCGCAAACTATACAGGTCCCGAAAACAGGGAGTTTGTGCCGCTGGAAGAGAGATAGTCCGGGATTATGGAATGAATGGCTGACAAAAAAACCAGGATAAAACTAAGCGCCGTGTCCGAAATTAGACCATTGACATAATGCTAAATTCAGATATTCACATTTAAGTCTTTAAATGCCGTCGCCGACAGGAAGAAACATGTCGATACTTACTGACGGATAAATTCCTGCGATATTTGCTCCAGTTGCTTAACCGATGGCTTTCCATCATGAATATAAGTTTGATATTTTAAATGCAATTTCTCTCCTTCAAGCAACAATAACGGCCCATCGAACAATATAGATGGAGTAAAGAACAGATGTTGCCCTTCCGCATACCAAATATACCAGGGAGAGGGATATCTTGGGTTTTCAGGATGATCAAAAATGGTTATCCCGACGAACTGTGCCTGTTCATCAGTAGTGGAAGCAGTAACATCCATCCAGGCTGCTTTCTCGCCGTAACCAGTAGTGTCTTCAGTATTGTTCCATCCGTTGGATGCCCGAAAAAGAGATCTCTTAAGAGTCGCGGCACCCCGCAACGACAAACCGGCGTATCCACCCCATTTCACTCCACCATGCCTGGCAGGTTTCTCAAGGTCAAGTTCAACTTTTTTCAAGGCTGTAAAAGACTGGTCCCATGTAATAGTATACCCTCCCGAACGCAGCGGGGAACTGATATTCAGAATCCTTCTTTCCTCAAGCGTCGGACCACCGTGGTCCTGGTAGGTGATATCAATGGTTATTCCGGCGGAGTAGTCCTCATTCAATTTGCTGCTGACATTACGGATCAGGCTTCTTCCTTCGGAAACACCTTTTTCCACGCTCTCCTCCCAATAATTGATACCATTTATACTTTTCCAGGAAAACCATAATCCCCTGTGCCAGGGATGGTCTGCGGGACGTTTAAGGGCGACATCCAGCCCCGATGGGGTTCGTAGCGGATGGAAGTAGGGTTTGTCTTCAGCAGGATCAATATTAAGTTGCCACAATACCGTGTCGTTTCGTAAAAGAGCAATGTGTTGATCGTCCCTGCTCCATCTTACGTTGTCCGGCGCTGTCTGGGTTGCAGCAAAGCGGCAGCTTAACAAAGTAATCGTCAGTCCCGCTATTACGACATATCTTATGCTCATGGCTATTTTTTTACATTTAAGATCCCCCGCATAATAAGGTAGTGACCGGGATAAGTACAGACATAAGGATATTTTCCTTCTTTTTCAGGCGCTGTAAAATAAATGGCTTCCTTACTGCGGGGTTGCAGTAAGCTGGTGTGGTATAAGACTTTATCAGATACCGGAACGTACTGCATATTGGCACCCTTCAGTCCCAGGTCCAACGCTGCCTTGCCGATTTCATCTGCAGTACCCGGCGAAACCAGCAGCCAATTGTGTTGCATGTCGTCATTATTATCAAACACCAGTTTGATCCGACTGCCGGGTTTCACGGTAAGCTGCTCTATATCGAACTTCAGTCCCGGTTCTGTTCCGATAGTGAATATATGGTCGGGACCTCCGGCCCAGGACGCCGGCATTACCGTGACATGCTTAGCAGGAATTCGGCCTGTTCGGGAAGGAGCTGCCTGCGCTGGCTCACTTTTATTTACAGTCATAGCGGCTGTTTCGCCGGAGATAAGGATGACGCCTTCCAGATCAGGGTTCAGTGAATCTCCTTTTGGAATACTATTCAGACTGTAATAACCGAAGTCATGTAACAGAGGTAAGCCTTTTTCCGACCGGATACCCTTGCATTTGATCTCGTGGATATACCCTTCTCTCAACCCATCCAAAACAAGTCTCACCGAACGGCCGTCTGCAGCAACTTTAATGGCTTTAACAGAACAGTCCTTTTTGTCCTGTACTTCACTGCCATAGGTCATGTGGTAAAGATAATCAAAGCCGGAAATCTCGTAACTATGTGGATTTTCTGCGGTTTCTTTTTCAACTTCTAAAGTAAATTCAAGCTCGAAGCCATCCGGCATCGCTTTGACAGATCTTATTTCAAAAGGCGTTTCACCGGTCCACACCAGGCTCTGCAGCCCCCAACGTTCGGGACCTGTAGAACTCCATCCACGATCAGACATTCCCACAAAAAGCGATTGATCATCTCCCCATGCCATGCGCAGGATACCCGACATAAACCCTTCCCGGAAAGGGAAAACAGCTCCCTGGTATTCACCGTTTACTTTTTCTAGAAACACACGTAGGATTTTCGGATGGCCTTCATCGCCAACAAATACCTGATCTTTAAAGAATGGTCCGAAAGCTCCTGAAGTATCAGCAATGATCCCCGATGTAGAAATACCCAGAATACCATGCGGGAATCGTACAGATGGCATTTTTAAGCCCGGAAGCTGCCTGACGGCAGTGTGCATCATTGGCGCATTTGTCGGGATATCTGTAGATTTTATATGAACTGTTGACCCGGGCTCGCCGGCCGATTTAAGACTGGAAGGATGTCCAAAAAAATCGCCTTTCTCCACATGAGTAATATATCCTGTACCTATCCACCCACCCTGGTTTTCAGTATAGAAAATATCACCAGTGGCATTCTGACCAATTCCGGCCGGAGAGCGGAGACCAGCAGCATAAGGTTCCAGCTTGCCATCCGGGCTAACCCGGATCATCCAGCCTCGCCACCTGGCGTGACTTCCCATCTCACCATAAAATGGTTCCTTGTTAGACATACCATTGTCTGCAAGATTAAGATTAATATAAAAATTTCCGTCACGCCCTATAACCGGTCCATGGTTGTACTCACAATAGTTGCCCGATAATGGCCAGTTACAGATAGCCTCAAACATATCTGCCTGATCATCTCCGTCAGCATCGGTAAGCCGGGTAAGTTCTGCTCTTTGGGCTGTATACAGGGCACCGTCCTTCCATGCCAGTCCAAGCGGTTCGTGTAGTCCGGACGCGAACAGTTTAAACCACGGCCGCGTACCGGATGGATTTTCCACCAACCAAACCTCTCCCCTTCTCGTACAAACAGCCAACCGGCCATCAGGAAGAGTTGCCATCCCGCTGATTTCCAACAAAACACCCTCGGGAGGCCGGATGGTCTGTATCTTATAAAAGTCATCCTCTGTTTGAGGCTTGCCCGTGGAAGACACGCTATGGTTGTCGTGCTGTGCTTCCAATTGCAGTGTGGGCACAATTTGCAATGCAAGAAGTACCAGTATAATAAAACAAATTTTCTGAGTTGCTTTCATAACATGTTCAATTTTACCATATGTACGACCAGGTCAAACCGGGCATTTTTAACGCGCTTCCCGGCACCAATAATTCTTTCCTGCCATTGACATCCCGAAGAACAACTTCACGATGTTTCTTTTTGTCAAGACGTACGTAATAACTTTTATCATTCACAGCGTAAAGTCCACCTTCAAGTTCTTCAATAACGGTTCCGGCTGCCAGCAGGATCCACAATTCTTTTCCGGGGTCTCCCTGTATAAGATGCAATGATCTGGTTAAAAAACGATTATTGTCAGAGGGTATGATCCGGTCATGAAATTGCAATCCCTGAAAGTAATAATTGAAAGTAGGTCGTCCCTGCTTGTCGAGCTGATAGCCTGCATATCTGTAGCCTTGTTGCATGGTGTCCGGCCAGGGAGTATATTGATCCCTAAACGTCGCAAACAGCGGTTGGCCTGAAAGAGTGATGACGCTGCCAAGCGGGCGTGCGAGTTGAACAACCCCGCGCCCCTCCCACATGGTAGTTGCATCAATAAATTCTCCTTTCCAGAGCCGGATAACAGCCCCCTGTTCCAGATTGATACCATAGTGAATATCGGTCGATTCGCCCACTACAGCACAAGAGGTCATTTTCTGATCTTCACCAGAACCTTCATCCGACATAAAGCATCGCTGTACAATCGTTTTTTGCACAGGAGTAACAACCAGCGGGGTCCTACCCATCACCGGTACCTGCGCAGGAAGCAGCACGCGGTCTTTTTCCTGTTCGTCAAAAAAACAGTAGCGAATGTTCCGAAAAGCAATGCGGCTGTTACCTGAAAAAACAAGAGGGCCTGTATTAAGTTCATTTTGGAATAACTCAGTATAAGTAATATCTGGCAGCGCAATATCTTCATGGATAAATACACCGTTAAGTGAAACTTGCAGTAAACGAGCATTTGATCTCTTTTCTCCATTTGGATCGAACTGAGGAGACTGAAAAACGATGCGTAAATGCTGCCATAATCCGGGTGCTCTTGCAACATTCATTCGAGGAGGCAGACTCCGAAGTTCCTTTCGTTCTTCTCCCGAAAAGGAGCTTCTTTTGAGAATGCTTCCACATATCTCTGATGTATCGCTGTTTTCTGACCAACTATCTGTCAGGCGAATCCCATATCTACCCTGTAAGTACACCGTGGTTGAAGAATATGGAGCCAACATAAAATCAAATTCAAGCAATATGTTTCCATGTTCCATTTTCGTAACAAGCGGGGCTCGGTTATTACCAGAAAGTGTATTAACTAACACACCGGATCCCGCTTCCTCCCTTAACTTGCTTTTAAACGGCCCGTACCAGATATTACCGACAACTTTCCAATTTGGAGAACTGTTTATGAAGTTCGCTTTGTCATGCAATCCGATCTTCTGATATATAGGTTGTGCAACTATGATGCCGGTCAAAGAGAGACAACCCAGGAAGATACTGAAAAGGGTTAAATGGACGGTTTTCATGCTATCTTTATTTTCTTTGATCAATAACCTGGATTTTGTTCAAGCTTGGGATTTCGTTGTAGTTCGTTGTCGGAAATGGGGTAGAGAAGGTGCTGTTCCCTATATGTAGCTCCCCATGGATTAGTATGACCCACAACATTGACGAAACTTACATTGCCCCCGCCCCCGGCAACCGGATATAAACGTGTACGTTGGATATCAGACCATGCGAGATAGTCCAACGCTAATTCACGATAACGTTCCTTCCAGACTTCCTCAACAAACTCCTGTTTTGACAGTCCGGATAACATACTCTCAATTTCATTTCTTTCGGTTTCCCAATATGCCCTGGCTCTCACATCCGTAAGGTAGGAAACAGCCTCCGGGGTCACTCCGTCTGAAACTGCGATAGCTTCCGCAGCGATCAGCAACACTTCTGCATAACGATAAACCCTTACGTCCTGTCCTCCTCTGCCTGTTTCATACAATGCTCTCTCATCATAAAACAGGAATGGTGCATACTCATTGAATTCAAAGTGCTGCCCTTCAACCTCAATTGATTTGAAAAACAGCTGCTGATTCTGTACCCTGAGGTCTTTGGCTGCATCATACAGCGAAATATACCCATTAAGCGGACTGTATGCGTTATAGGTTCTGGAATATTTTAAACCAGGAGGCCTTATATCACCTGGGAGTGAGATGCCAGGGCTTGCCACAGGTGCTATCTCCGCATTATACTCAATGGAATAAACATATTCATTCTCCGTATCGGACATACGCATTATATTATAGGCGCTTGCTGCCGGCAGGCTCCCATGTTGAATAAGTTGATGACTGCCGGCATTGATAATCGTTCTGGCAGTCGCAGCAGCTTTTGCATAGCCATCCTGGGCCTGAACGGGGTGCCCTGCCATCTGTAAATAAACATCTGCCAACAATGCACTTGCCGTTCCTTTCGTAATTCTGAAATTGTTCATAACGAAACTACTATTTGGAAGATCGCCCTGGTTAATTGCCCACTCCAGGTCCTCTACAATAAGGGCATAAACGGCATTTGCCTCCGCACGTTCAGCATCAATACCTTCAGTATTGGTATAGGGTTCGGTAATTACCGGTACACCTCCAAAGTTCTTTACCAGAAAGAAATAATTAAAAGCACGAAAGAATCTCGCTTCCGCCAATAACTGGCGGCCTTCGCTATCGGATATGCCCGGTATTTCCGGAATATATTTGATAGCGGTGTTAGCGGTTGCTATTGCATTATAAGCGCTGGACCACCACTGATCAAGGTATTCGGCCATATTCTCTGCATTGAATGTTAAATTCTGGGCACGCAGCGGCTCTATCCGTTCACCTTTGGCTTCGTTGTCAAACAACCCCGATATATAGCCCCCCATCATAGCAACGCTTCCTCTAAAATCACCGGGATTATAAAAACCTGTTACACCACTTCTATACAGGGTATTAACAATGCTTCTGCCTTCTTCGGGTGATTGAAAAAACTGGTCTAAGGATTGCTCACTTCTGGGATTTTCAATCAGGAACCGTTCGCAGGAAAACATCAACAACGATGATATGATAAATATGAACTTTTTCATTATAATTTTTTTTCGATTATTTAAAGCGGGCATTTATTCCAAATGTTAATGTCCGGGCTTTGGGATACTCATAGAAAAAAATATTCTGTCCAAAATTATCGCCATGCCAGGTTGAAGATTCAGGATCATATCCCTTAAAATCTTTGGAATGAAGAACAAATGCATTTTCTAGGCTGAGACTGGCTCTCAATTGCTTTAATCCCAATGCGGAAAGTATTTTTTCACCAAAGGTGTAACCTACTGAGAGCAGATTACCCCTGAGATAGGAACCATCGCAGATCCACCGGGAATCGGGCTGAAGATTTTGCCCTGAAAGCACGGTGTGACGGATTCGCTGAACCATCGTATTCTGCTTTTCAGGCGTCCATGCATCGTAGAGTTGGGTATTGATCCCATTAGTAAGCCCCTGACGATCTTCAGCAGTTGCAAGAAATTGTTGCATGATGTCGGCACCCAAAGAAACCTGTAAATCTATCAAAATATCAAACTGCCCGATATTAAAGCGATTGAAAAGTCCACCGGTAACATCCGGAATACCTTTTCCAATAATAGTTTTTTCAGAAGATCTTTTCGCCTCACCGGGAATGGCTCCGACTTTGGCAGCTTCTTCCACTTCGTCACTACCCCATATACCCTGCCTTTCATATCCCCAGAATGAGTTAACAGGCTGACCTACCCGTAAGATTGTCTGGCTTCCCGCAACCCAGTTTGGCCCCGGAAAGATGTCTTCATTATTCAGCCCGAGACTTTCAATCCTGTTTTTATTATAATTAAAATTAAGTGTCGTGGACCAAATAAATTTTTCAGTATTGACATTCCTGGTCGTTAATTTGAGATCGATACCCTTATTAGACACTGAACCAATGTTATCGGTGATTGAACCAAAGCCGGTAGATGTAGGTATAGGACGGTCCAGGATGAGATTATAGGTTAGTTTGTTGTAGTAATCTACTTCTAATGAAAGTACCTGGTCAAACATAGACAGTTCAATACCTGCATCGAACTGCTGCGTTCTTTCCCATTCGAGGTTAGAATTGGGAAGCCGTTGCACAAAGCTTCTGGATACTCTTTGTCCACCGATTAAGGTTGTGCCAGAACCAATAGTTGCCAGAGAACGATACAGACCAATTTCTGTATTACCTGTGACACCGAAAGATGAACGCAGCCGAAGGTGATCAATATTTCTCAAATCACGCATAAAATCTTCATCCGAGATAAGCCACGACACCCCTGCTGACGGGAAAAAGCCATATTTATTGTTCTTTCCGAAACGGGAGGAGCCATCCATTCTTCCGGAAAAGGTAACTGTGTACTTATCCTGGTAAGTATAAGTAGCACGGGTAAAATAGGAATTCATTGACCAATCGTTCGCATAAGACGACGAGGGATTATGGATGGAAGCTGCACCTATATTGTTGAAACCAAAGAAATCGTTAGTAAAACCTCTTGCGCTTATAGCATTTCCGCTGGCGAGATTCTGCTGCCAGCTTGCCCCCAGCACTCCGTTCAACCGATGCGATCCGAACTGTCGTACATAGCTGAAATAATTCTCATTTTGCCAATACGTTTGTTGCCCATTGCTGATACTGGCCGCACCATCAGGGAATCCCACTGTGATCATATCAGTAGGCGCATAGTACCGGTTTTCTGACAAATAGTTATTGATGCCTATCTGGGACCTGAATTGAAGATGAGAAGTGAATTTAAAATCAAGAAATAAGTTACCGAACAGCCGCGTTCCGTTAGCAAGGTTTGCTTCTTCCAGAAGCCGGTGTACCGGGTTAGGTTGTCCTTCGAAGGTAAATCCTGAGATCTGGGTGCTGTTAGACCATGTACCATCCGGCCATTTAACAGGAAAAATCGGAGGCACTTCAGTTATGGTACGCGATGCATGAAAACCACCACCCGTTTCGGCAACGTTATTGGCCCAGGTTTTAGCTATCATTGTATTTGTACCGAGTGACAACCACTTTGTCAGTGATGCGTCGTAAACTAATTTGATGCTTGCACGCTTTGTAAAGGAATTGAGATAGATCCCTTCTGCGTCAGTATAATTCAGAAATGCACCAAACGAACCAGATTCACCTTTTGACCTGATACTGAACTGGTGGTTATGAGAAAGTGCTGTTCTGGTAGCCTCTTCCTGCCAATCAGTATCATATAACGGATTACCCTGCTCGTCGAAGATCCGCCTGTCACTCAAATCTATTACCGGTTCCTGACCGGCAGGATAATCTCTGAAAACAGGTGCATTTTCATACCCGATACGTTGTACTTCCATGAACTCCTTAGCGTTCATCACACCTATCTTCCGCGCCAATCTACCCACGCCAAGGTTTCCATTATATTCAAGCCTCAGCCCGTTTTCGGTACCTCCCCTCTTTGTAGTTACCAATATAACACCATTGGCACCTCTCGATCCGTAAATAGCTGTTGCGGAAGCATCCTTGAGTATCTCTATGCTTTGTATATCGTTCGGGTTCATGGTCTCAATATTATCCAGTGCCACCCCATCTACTATATATAAAGGATTTGTGGATGCATTAATAGTACCCACTCCACGAATAACAACGCGGTTACTCCCGGTTGGAGAACCTGAATTTGTAGAGATCTTTACGCCTGATGCTTTGCCTCTTAAGCTTTGTAAAGCATTGAATCCCGGATAGTCCTCTAATTCCTTACCAGAAACTACGCTGACAGATCCGGTCACTTCACTTCTTCGCTGAACTCCATATCCAACAACAATTGTTTCTTTAAGGCTCTGAACTTGTGCTTCCAAAGCAACATCAATTACTGTTCGGTCACCTATCGGGACTTCCCGGGAAGTATAGCCGACAGATGAAAAGATCAGCGCTTCTGCTCCATCCGGAAGAACGACTGCATACTCTCCGGTTATCCCGGTTGCAACACCTGTTGTCGTACCTTTCACAATAACGTTCACACCGGGGATCGGGTTTCCACTTTCAAGCTCCGTTACCTTACCGGAGACAGTTTTTTTCTGTGCATAACTGCTGCTCCAGGCGAACAGACTTAGCACCACGAAATAGCTGAAACGTATCAATTTTTTCATTGTAGTGGTTTTGGTTTTATTTTAGTGATATAATTTTTTGTTCGGTTATCTGATCAGCAGATCGCCCAGCGTACCTTCTAAAAAACGCAAACTACGTTCTGCTTCTTCAATGGTTCCGCATTCTACACTCAGAAAGATCTCCCTGTCCACAGGTTCCATGATCTCAAATATCTTATCCCACCTGACAACGCCTTCTCCGCAAGCACAGCCAACCGGCGTGCCAAAAACCTTACCCCTTTCTCTTTCACCATGGCTCATACTAATGTCTTTGGCATGGATATGATATACATGGTCCCGCACAATCTGAAGTCCATCGTAGGGGTCCTCTATACCGGCCAGATACGAATTGCCCGTGTCCCAGTTAACACCAATCCAGGGAGATTTTACCAGGTTGACAATCCGCATCAAACCTTCAGCAGTACTGGTAAAAACACCATGAGGTTCAATACAGATAAAAACACCATGTCTTTGGGCTGCTAAATTGGCCTTCGTGAGGGAATACTTCATTACTTCATGTGCGAAACTGTCATCCATCCAGTCTGGCTTTATCATTTCATCTGTGTTCACAAATCGGGCATTTAGCGTATCAGCAAGGATAATCGATCGGGTCAGACGGCTAACTGCAGCTTCGGGCTTCATCAGGGGACTATGCCCACTGAGGCTGCTGACGATAACCCCGTAGCGATCACAGATTTCTTTCATCAGCAGCGTATCCTCTTCCATTGAAAATGAATGAAAGTATCCTACCTCACTCAATAACTCCCAGCCGGTATGCACCATAGGTTCAATATAGCGGTAGCCGAGGTCTGCTGCCTGTCTGACACCTGCTTCAAATCCAAGATCTGCACTCCGGCAGTACTCCATGTTAAGTGTAATTCTGAATTTCGCCATTGTTATTCTTTTAGTGATGATATTTTAATGATGATGCTTTTTTGATGATCGTATCTTCAGAATGCCAAAAGCAACGACCAATGCAGCCGGAATTGCAGATATAAAAAGTAAGGTGCGGGCTCCTGCAGCAAGTTTCACCTCTTCGGACGACAAACTATTATCCCTTGCAGCAGTGAAGCTGAGTTGGTAATCATACAGTTGACCAAAATACGGCAATACAATGGCTGTTGACAGTAGTCCTGCACCACCCATTAACGATAATCCTAGTGGCCCCGTCTTAGGCAGTTTCTCCGATACGAATCCGATCATTGTAGGCCAGAAAAAGCAAATACCTATAGCAAAAACTCCTGCTGCGGCAAACGTCATATAACCTTCCGCAGACGCCATCCAGTATAATCCAATGAAGGAAAATATAGCCGAAAACAACAACAATCCGATAGGAGACAACCTTTGCAGGATGAATCCTGCATTGGCTCTCCCTAGGGTCATGATCCCGTTAATGAAAACCAATAATAGTATAGACGGCACTCCAACAGCAGAAAGCAATTCCACGATCCATTGATTCGTGCCAAGTTCCGTAGCAGCCGTAAGCAGCATGCAAAACAGCATAAAAATAAAAAGTGGGCGCAGACATTCTCTGATCATCTCTCTATTTGAAACACCCATTGAAACGCGTTCGGACTTAGGGAATTGCTGCTTCAGAAACATGATCCCATACACAATAGTCGGAGGCAGCATTACTGCCATCTGTATTTTCCAGCCAAAATCCAGCAATGTCAGCAAATATGCCAGCGCGCCACCTATCACGATACCAGCGGGAAACCAGATATGCCATGCGTTGATCTTTCTTGTCTTATCGGTGTGATACATACTGCTGACCATAGCATAGCTGGCTGATTCAACGAAACCATTTCCCAAACCCACGAACAGGGTTGATACAAAAAGTGACCAGTAACCAACAGCGTAAATAGTAAGAATAATTCCGGCGATGTGACCGATGAATGCGAGCAGGTACATTTTTCCCAATCCTATTGCATCACATAAGAGTCCACCTATAAACATAGCAACCGTAAACCCCCAGAATGCCGCGGAAGCTATTTCACCAATCGCTTTTGATGTTAGCCCAAACTCTACTCCCAATGGCCCCATGAGGTTGGCCCTGATAGCAAAAGTAAGCGCTGTAACAACCAGGGCAAGGCTACATGCATTGAAAAGCCGTCTTTTGTTAATGACCGTCTCCATACAGCATATCGTGTTAACTCAATTATGAGGATAACACAATACTATTTCAAAATAAAAAGATACCTGTTCAATTAATTTCAATGAAGAAACTTACACAAATAAGAACAGGAAAAGAGACTAGTCTTTTAAGTGAAGATACCGGTAGGTGGTAGGAGAGCATCCGTATTGTTTCCTGAATACAGTTGCGAAATACTGGCTGCTCGTAAAACCACAATCATAACAAATCTCATTAATACTTTTGCCGTGCTGGCTGATCAGGAGATTCGCTGCAGTCTTCAATCGTACATGAGTGAGATAATTCATAGGGGTCATATTGGTCAATTGCCTGAAATAATGGACAAAACGGGTAACTTTTAAGCCGCAATATTCAGCCATACGCTCCAGCGTCCAGGGTTCAAAATAGCTGTTGCCCAGGTCTTTGATAAAGAGTTGTACGGTCCTGCTGCTGTTTACCAAACTTTCGTCCCATTCAAAAGGCCCGTTCCTGAAAAACTCAAGCAAATGCAACAATAATTCATTGATATAAATGGCAATCCAGGATTCTTTCTCTCCTGATTTGTCGCAGGTAATCACATTGCCAATTTTTTGGAAACACTTCCTGATCTCGTGATTGGTTTTCCAAATAGGTTGTTCGTTTTGGCGCAACATAGTCGTAAGTTCACTAAGATCTTTTGATGTAAGGGTTATCCAGGGAGGCCACTTCCATTCCTGGTGAGGGCAGCGTACTCCTACATCCAGTATGATCCAATATAGTTTACCAATTCCGATATTAGGATCCCCCAGTTTATGTGGTTGCCAGGGTCGCGTAATCGTAACTTCATTGGGGTGAATAACATATTGATCGTTCGCCAGCGAGAATGGCATGGTGCCTGTTTCGAGGAACATGATTTCTATACCCTCATTTCTATGCCAGTTCAAGCCCCAGTCCTGTTGAAAAATAGCATCCCAATAACCAACGCTGCTTAGGCAAGGCAAAACCTCGTTTTCCATCTTGTAGGTTGCCGGATAATTCAGCCGCGCCCACGCCTCAAGCGTTACCCTTCCTTTTTTCCAGGCTGTAACAAGTGGCTTACAGGTATCTGAATAATATGTTTTGTTCAATTCCTGATAAGATGGCCTAATATTTATCATCCTAATTTTGCGTTTACGGTGCCTCTTAAAGATAAATTAATTTTTTTTAACTACAAACTGAACTAATAGTGACTCCTAAACGTAGTAAAAGAAAACGTAAGCCAGTTCATACAATTAAAGCTACCCCGCTATAAAAGCATAAAGCGGCTTGGGATACAAGCCGCTTTTATGCCAACCAATTATACAAATATACAATAGCCTATTTTTTCTTCTTCGCTGGTGGGGGTGGTGGCGGAGCCAGATCTTTGACCCTGATGTTACGGAAAAACAGGATATCGCCATGCCCGAGGAACCCGATATGTCCCCTTTTATTTTTCAGTCCCGGATGATCTCTTCCATCCAGTGTGCCATTCCTTGACGCTTCTTCCAGGTCGCCATCCACTATCACCACACCATTGAGCGTCACTTTTATCTTGTTACCTTTCACATAGATCTCTTCTTCGTTCCACTCTCCTACCGGCTTCAGGTGTCCTCTTTTGGCCGGTATGATGCCATATACGGAACCATGAAACTGGTAATCTTTCAGGTCTTTGTATATATCCGCTCCATCATCCAGCACCTGTATTTCCATGCCTTCGTATGCAGCATCCCCGGTCAACGGCGTCCTGATGCCGATACCATTGTTGGCGCCGGGCGTCAGCTTAAATTCGAAACGGTAAATAAAATCCGAAAATTCGTCTTTCGTATACAGGTTACCGTTACCCCCTCTTTTTGGATATACTGCCAGGTTTCCGTCTTCTACCACATAGGCTGTTTTATTACCTACCCATTCGTGCAGGTTCGTGCCGTCGAACAATACTTTAAACCCTTCCTTTTTTTCTTCCTCCGATAGCACAAAGGGTTGAGGACGGTCTATTTCCCGGATATAGATATCCCTGTAGGCAACATAAGTACCATGCGCCTGCAGTTCTATCTGCTCTTCCGGGAAAATAGGAAGACTGCGATCCCAGAAATTTTCCAGCGGTACGTTGTTTACCACCAGTTGCCCGTTCAGGTACACCGTTACCTGGTCACCTACCATAATGATACGGAAAGTGTTCCAGTCGCCGATCGCATTGTCTGCCAGCATCAGTGGCTTGCTGGGATTTTTTTCGTTGTTGTATAATCCACCCGAACCCACTTCTGCTCCCACATCCCTGCGGGCAGTATCCCATATCTGCACCTGCGGTGTCCCTCTCAGGTAGATGCCCGCATCGCCGTCTTTGGTGATCTTCCAGTCTACATACATTTCAAAATCACCGTATTTTTTCTCTGTGCAAAGATTATTGCCTTCACCGGTAAATACCAGTAATCCATCTTTCACTATCCACCCTTTGCGCATGATCTCATCCGCTTTTTCCTGCTCTTTCGCCAGGGTTTTGGCGTCCATTTTTGCCCGTTTAATGGGGTCTGCTACCAGTCCCTTCCAGCCGGTAAGGTCTTTTCCATTGAACAGCGGTACAAAATTGTTGCCTGCCGGCATGCCGGCAAGATGTTTTTTCACCGCTTCCTTCAGGTAGTCTGCTTCCGCTCCTTCCAGGTTGGCCAGCGCTTTTTCCAGCGTGGCGCTGACATTGCTGCCGTATAAATTATCATTGGAAAGCGCTATATTGATAACCGCCGAAGCCGCTGCTCTTTTCAATGTCGCATCCTCCAGGTAAGCAGCCGCATACAGGAAGGCGGGGAAAGTATTACAACCGGACACCTGCCGGAGAACGCTTCTCTTCTGCTGTTCTGATTTGGCATACTCCATGGCATTCCGCAGCATAATCAGCTTCAGGTCCGGGGTTGCCGAAGATGTCGCGATCTGTCTTAAGAATGCGTTGAAAGCATCAGCGGATCCGCCGGACAACTGCAATACCTGGTAAGCCTCGGTAGTGGCGCCACCACCCTTCCAGTTGGCCAGCGCGGCGATCACATCTGCTTTTACTTTTTGATCCCCCCTACCAAAAACTTCCACAAGCCTACCCAATGCCGGCTTCACGCCTACACCCGAAAGCACGTTGAAGAGTAAAGGCTTTTTGTCATCTGCGGCCCGCTCAAAAGTTCGCAGCAACCCGCCTCCTCTTTCTTCAATATCCCTGTGCTTTTGAAAAGCGGCGATGGCGATCTGCTGCCAGTCCCGGACATCTTTCGGATCCGAAGCGCCTGTTAACAGCGAAAGGCTTTGTGTTGCCAGGTTTGCACCCGCCGACTTTTTTAATACCTCCCGTGCGGCATCGCTTACTTTCTGATCGCTGCCGGTGGCATATTTGATCAGTTCCGGTTGTATGCTTTCAACGCCTCTTGCTCCCAACACTTCAATAATTGCCACCTTACCGTCGGAGGAAGCTTCCGGCAAAACACCGGATATTTCACTGATCATATCATCGCCTTTCATCGAAAGCAAAGATGACCTGACCGCTTTGACATCAGCTTCTTCGCCGGATTTCAGGATATTCAGATAAGCAGGCAGCGCTTCTTCCTGCCCGATCTGTCCTGCTGCGGTAATAGCAGCCTGCCGCAAGCCGGCATCTCCGCTGCCAATGGCCTTTAATGCAGCCGGAAGCGCCGCAGCAATTTTTTTGTTGCCCAGGGTTCTCAATATCTCTGCCTGTGTAGCCGGCGCAGCTTTATCATAGATCTTCAACCAGTCGGTTGCGGTATTCTCATCGAGGTAAGGGGCAGCATATTTCAATGCAGCTTCCCTGTATTGCGCGTTCTTATCTTTCATCGCTGCCGTAAGCAACGAAATACTACCGGCAGCGCCCTGCTGATCTGCCAGTATTTTTAAAGCGGCAATTTTTGTATGTACCTGGTTATCTGCTTTTGCCGCCTTCAAAAGTTTTTTAGCGGCTTTCTCCACCGTTTTTGCATTACCGTTGGCAAGCAGGTTATTCAGATACAAAACGTAAGAGGCGCTGGCATCGTCATCGCTGTAGCTGTAACCACTTTTGGCAGCTGCATTTGCCAGCACTTTGGCAGAAGCAGGGTTGGCAATACGTGCCAATGCATACAAAGCCACTTTGCGGGTGGGTATATCTGCAGCAGTGGCATCCGGTGTGATCAACGCTACGGCATCCAACTGGCGTGCGTCTCCCAGTGCCTGCATAATGGCTATACGGGGTTTTCCCTGTGCGCTGGTCAGCGCCTGCAGCAATGCCGTTTTCGCCTGAGCGGATCCGATCGTCACCAAAGCACGGGCCGCGGGGTCTGCCAAACGTTCGTCGGACAGGTACGGCTGTATATAAGGTATCGCATCGTCCTTTCCCACCAGTTCCAGTTGGGTGAGTATAAACAGCTTCGATTCGGGACTTGACAGTTGTTGCAGGTTATTGCCATATGCCTTTACCGCCATGCTCCGCCAGCTTTCCTTACCGGCAGCCGTGGCAGCCGCCGAAAAACCGTTGAGAGCAAAATGTATCTTACTGTTATCTGCCGCATCATCCAGCTTTTTTACCAGCACGGTAAGCCCTTGTTCTCCCAACCCTGCAACAGAAGCCGCATTGGCGTTGTATTGCGCAGCATCTTCTGCCGGTATTTTGGCCAGCAGGTCCGCTATTTTAGTGGTCACTGTTCTTCCGTCATCTGTCTGCGATGAAACCGTCTGCAGCAGTCCGCCTATAAAAACAATGAGTATGAATAGTTGTCGCATGAAAATTAATATAAGATTGTATTGTGAGTATGTTCGTTCAGTTCGTTAAATAAACCAGGGTCCGCGTAAGGGCGGATTGGCCAGCCTGTTAGCCGCCTCATCATCAATGAACTCCTGTTTTACAGGGTCAAATTTTAGGTTGCGTCCCAGTTGCAGCGCTATTTTACCCATATTGATCAATGTGCAGGAGCGGTGCCCGTTCTCTTCGTTCAAAGCAAACTTTTTACGGTTCTTAACGGCATCTACAAAATCGGTTACCTGTGGCTCCGGATCCGGTAGTGCCGCCAGCTTCTTTTGCATGTCAGGAATATCAGATACAAACCCGTTATACAATTTTCCCTTCGGCCCTTCTATATAAGCAGCCTTTTCTTCTGATCCGGCACCATCCAGGATGATCTGGCAGCCATCTTCGTATGTATAGGTAATTTTCCGCCAGGTACCTACCGCATCGTCATGCTGCTGCGGCGCATCGATCTCTACCGATACCGGGCTGGTGTCATCCTTTCCTAAAAAGTATTGAATGGGGTCCATATAATGTTGTCCCATATCTCCCAATCCGCCGCCGTCATAATCCCAGTAGCCACGGAATGTTGTATGTACCCTGTGCGCGCTATAAGGCTTAAAGGGAGCGGGACCCAACCACATTTCATAATCCAGTTCCTGCGGTACCGGTTCCGGTGTCAGGTGTTCCTTTCCTACCCAGTAAAACTTCCAGTCAAAACCCGTATGGCGGCTTACCGTTACTTTCAGCGGCCAGCCCAGCATGCCACTTTCCACCAGTTTTTTTATGGGTTTAACAGTAGTGTTCATGCCATAAAAATTACCCTCGAAGCGGAACCAGGTATTCAGCCGGAAGATCCTCCCGTGCTGCTGCACCGCTTCTACCAGCCGTTTTCCTTCTCCTATGGTACGTGTCATCGGCTTTTCACACCACACATCCTTTCCGGCCCTTGCCGCATCAGCAGCCATAATGCCGTGCCAGTGCGGCGGCGTGGCTATGTGCACAATATCTACTTCGGGCAAGGTGATCAGTTCCCGGTAATCTCTGAAGGTTTTGATCCCCTGTCCTCCTCCCAAAGCATCCAGAGCCAGCTTTATGTGCCTGGTATCCACATCGCAAATAGCTACCGTTCTGGTGCCGGCATATTCAAAATGCCCGCGCCCCATTGCGCCCACACCAATCACTGCTTTTGTAAGCGTATCGCTGGGCGCCAGGTAGCCCGGTCCGCCCAATACATGCCGCGGAACTATTGTAAATGCCGCTAAAGCGCCTAAGGAGTTCTTCAGAAAAAGGCGTCTTGATCTGTTTTGTTTTTGTTTCATAATCGTTTTGAAAGAGTTTTTCAGAAAGGGCTCGTAAAATACTAATTATTGGCTAAATCAACATGCAAATGCTATAATCCGCCTCTTTTTGGTCAATATTCCGGAAAGCAGCCCTTTTTCAGTTAATTTCGGCACAAAACATTCTAAAATTGTCATCGCTATTACAGGTGTCCGGTATCAGCAAAAGAACCGAAACCGGCTTTCAGCTACAGGATATCCATTTTGAACAAAAACGCCGGCAACGCATAGCCATCGCCGGCGAAACCGGGTCCGGCAAAAGCACCCTCCTGAAGATCATCGGCGGACTGATACAACCGGATACAGGTATCGTACTGTTTAAAAATGAGCGGGTGAAAGGTCCGGACGAGCAGCTCATTCCCGGGCATCCCGGCATCGCCTATCTCTCGCAGCATTTTGAGCTCAGGAACCGTTACAGGGTAGAAGAAGAGCTGGACTATGTCAACCAACTCTCTGCCAGGTCTGCCAGCCAACTCTTTGCGCTCTGTGAAGTAAAACACCTGTTAAAAAGATGGACAAACCAGCTTTCCGGTGGCGAAAGACAAAGAGTGGCGCTGACACGTACGCTCTTATCGTCTCCTTCCCTCCTGCTGCTGGATGAACCTTATTCCAACCTGGATCTGCAGCATAAGCAAATACTGAAAAAAGTGGTGAACGATATCAGCAAAAAGCTGAACATCACAGTACTGATGGTATCTCATGATGCAGGAGACATCCTGCCCTGGGCAGAGGAGATACTGGTTATCAGGAACGGTCATATGATAGAAAAAGGAACACCGGAGGCTCTTTACCAACAGCCCCGGTACCTGTATACCGCCGGGTTGCTGGGTAAATACAATACTATACCACATGGCTTATTGCCCGGCACCCAAAAAGAATCTTCCACCATGATCATCAGACCGGAAGATTGTTCTGTCACAGCAAATAAAAAGCTTTCAGGACAATCCATAGCAGCGACTGTTACAAATACTTATTACTATGGTCATTCATCCGAAACGGAGCTCTCAATTGATGATACTCAGGATATCATTACAGTAAGGTCCGGCAAAAACGGGCCTTACGCGAAGGGAGAGAAGGTATTTATCCGCATGGATCCTTCCCGGGTATTACAGGTAGAGCACCCGTAACAGTACCTCGCTTCTATGCCAGGTATCGGCAACCCGGTTACCCAGATACGCATAATTTTGTATCTTACGGTAAAGATCGCAACTATATGAAAAAACTCTCCCGCTGGGCGTATTATCATCCATTGCTCACCCGGAGGATCATGATCGTCCTGAAAATCATCATCATACTGCTGGCATGGCATATTGCCACGCTGCTGCAACAGTTGGAGGTTTCGATTCCGGCAGACAGCATTTATATTGCAGGAGCACTGGTATTATTGGGCATATTTTTTTATCCCAACCCTAAAAAGAAAAAAATATATTTTGAAAAGGGTTATTATTACCGGCAGAAGTTTTGTTATGGCCTGGTGACCTTTTCATCCTTTGTCATCTTTATTGTTGCTTTCAACAACCGCCTGATGGTGCAGGGGGTGTATGGGGCCAAACCGCTGTATTATCATAATATCACAGCCGATAACACAGGTATTACACCCTCCGGGGATCCTGAAAAAATGACCGCCAGGCAAAAAAAGGTTGCCAAAAAATCGTTCCGGAAACAATTGAAGGAAGTCTCCGCCAAACTGAAAGAGGGAGAAAAGTCCACCTCTGATCTTGTAGCGGAAATGGTATTGGCTATTGCCCTGGGAGCCGCACTGGGCGTGGTACTTGTTTGGGTGGCCTGCTCCATAGCCTGTGCCGGCAGCGAACTCCTGGCGCTTTTGGTCCTCGTCCTGGGTGCCGGTGCTATTGTTATGGGACTTGTTGCCTGGATAAGATCGATAAAAAGAAGAAAGAGATTAAGAAAGCAGGAACTGGCGGCCCGGAAAAAAGTCCCGGTATTTTGATATGATGCCTACCGGACATGCGTCATATTATCACGATCAGGCATCCGGTGTGCTGTTTCCTGCAAACGGTTCCATGGTTGCCTGCCCCTTCTGTGATATCCCTTCACGCACCATCACCTTTTTAATCGTCAAAAACAAAATTTTCAAATCCAGCATAAAAGATGCATTATCCACATACCAGACATCGTATTCAAATTTCTGCTGCCAGCTTATGGCATTTCTGCCTTGTACCTGGGCCCATCCGGTTATACCCGGCCGCACATTATGCCGTCTTTTTTGGCGGGTGTCATATAGAGGCAGGTACTCCACCAGCAGCGGACGGGGGCCTACCAGGCTCATATCCCCTTTCAATACATTGATCAACTGTGGAATTTCATCCAGTGAGGTCTTTCTTACAAATGCACCTACAGGTGTTAAACGCTCAGCATCCGGCAAAAGCTTTCCTTCCGCATCGACTTTATTGTTCATAGATCTGAACTTAATGATACGGAATATTTTTTCGTTCAAACCGGGACGTCGCTGATAAAAAAAAGGCTTTCCGTGATTGGCAAAATACAGTGCAATGGTAACTATTATAAAGAAGGGAGATAATATTATCAGCCCTATGAGGGCTGTTGTAAAATCAAGTATTCTTTTGAAAAAAAAAATATACATTATTCCTGAAAACCAAAGAATGTAAAATAAGCTTCAGTCCAATGATCCTGAGATCTGTCTAAAGCTCATATTATATAAAGTTAATACAATATAATTATTAGTTGACCTTTATCAACCGGTCGCATTTTGAAAACATAAGGTCTTGAACATAATGAGAATGAGCAGAAATATCCTTTATCCCTCTTAGCCAGTCAATATAAATTGCCGCCGTATTGATACCTGCTTCATGTGAAAAAGGATACCCTCCTCCAAACCTTGGATTCAACTCCAGGATATAATATTCGCCCTTCTCTTCAAATATATCGCAGTCCAGGTTGCCTATATGTTTTAAATTCTCTCCAATCGTTTTGCCGATGGCTTCTATTTTAGGATCAATGACTGTAATCGCTTTGTCTGTTTCCCCCGATCGCATTGACAGTTTTTTGCGGGCGAAAGTACCCACGTATTGACCATCAAAATCATTGAGCACATCAATGCCATATTCATCTCCATCAATCTTCTCCTGGATCATTATCGCATGGCTTACGTCTTCCTTACTTGCCTCAGCGAGTATACTACGTGACAACCTGATTGAGAGAAGTTTATGGGCCAGTTCCAGTTCCTCCATATCTTCAGGAAAATCAATACCAATAGAAGCACTGCCCCATCTGGGTTTAATCACCAGGGGAAATTTTAACTCACCCGATGCCAACGCTTTTTTAGCTTCTTCTAAATTTATATAGGTTTTAGGAGAACGCAATCCTATGCTTTCTACAAACCTGGTTGTTTCCCATTTATCGAAGGCAATATTGACCACTCTTTCATCTGAAACAATTACTTTGGCTCCCAGGCGTTCAATCTCTTCCTTTCCCGCGGAAAGAATGGGGAGTTCAAGGTCATTCAGGGAAATAACCGCATCTATCTTTCTCTCAACTACAATTTTTTTGATAGCATCCAGGTAATTATCCTCATATATGGCAGGCACTACAAATGATTCATCTGCATCTACCATTGCCGGCGCGGAGTCCTGCATATCGGAAGCAAATACTTTTCCTTTCCCTGTCAGCACCTCTTTAAAATAGTTTATCAGGTAATTTCTCCTGCCTGCACAAGTAAAAAGTATATTCATAATTATTTAACGGAGTTGTTTTTTAAAAATTTAACTCTTCCTGATCTATAGAGGGGATAGTGCGTTTGAATTAAATCAAATGTTGAAAATCTCAAATTGGATAAAACCTGAAAATATAAGATAAATATACTTCCAATTATGGACATTCTTCTACGTATTTCAAGCCCCTCCTTCAAAAACGCCGATAAAACCTTTATTTTCAATATTTTCATAAAACTATCTGACTTTTTCCCGCACTTTATTCAGCATCGGCATACTTGGGACTACTGAAATATCACTGGATCTGAGCACCTTTTCAATTGTTTTAAATGCTATTTTCAAATCTGCCAAGAAAGTTAAATTCTCAACGTATTGCACATCTAATTCCAATCTGCTTTCCCAGTCCAAACTGTTCCTGCCACTTACCTGCGCCAACCCTGTGATGCCGGGTCTTACTGTATGTCTTAACAATTCTCTGTCCGTATAATACATCAAATACGACTCAAATAATGGTCTGGGACCTATAAAAGACATGTCGCCCTTTAATACATTAAACATTTGTGGTATTTCGTCCAGGGATGTTTTTCTCAGAAATCTTCCCACGCCGGTGATCCTGTCTTTATTGGGTAATGGGTTCCCGTCTTTATCAAACGCATCAATCATTGATTTAAACTTGATAACGTTAAATATTTTATTATTCAATCCCGGTCTTCTTTGTGTAAAAAAGGGACTGCCTTTATAGTAAAATGATAGAAAAACAAATAAAAATATGTAAACCGGAGACAGCATGAGTATTAAAAGAAATGCCCCGATAAAATCGATCGGTCTTTTAAAAAACTTTTTATACATATTTTACATTTCTTTATCCTTCACAAATCGTTGAAATTTAGCAGGGTTCCCATACACCATAGAAAAATCTTCCACATCCTTTGTTACAACACTTCCTATACCTGTTACAGAAAACTTTCCAAATTTCAATTTTCCTCTTGTAGTGCAATTGAAACCAAAGTACGACCACTGCCTTATTAAAGAATCAGAGCCGATACAGGCATTAGCGGCAAAGAAACAATGTTCCTCAATTTTATTATCATGTCCTATAAATGCACCCGACATTACTCTGCAACATTTACCAATTTCCGTATTGCTTGATATACCAGCACCCGGCATAACAACACAGCCCGGAGATAACTTTACGTTATGTGCAACATAAGCCATCGGATGAACGAATATGGCCAATCGTTCATCCGGAATATTCAATGATTCAAACAGTCTCTTTCTCTCCACCTGCCCGTCTATTTTATAAACCGTATTTATAAAATAATAATCCTTTTCCAGTAATGCGGGTATGGCATCTTTTCCCCCTAATACCGGAAAACCTTCAAATTCTTCACCCACATGGGAGTCATTAATATATCCGGCCAGCGTATACTCACTATATCCTCTCCTGTTAGCATCTACAATAGCAGCTCCGACAGCAGTTGCGCCCCCGATTCCACCGAAAATCAATATTTTTTTCAATAGTGCAAAGTTTTATATCAGGCTTTGATATTCCTTTAAAATTTCATTCCACACAAATTGCCTTTCATAATTTTCTACGATCCTTTTCCGGCTGTTTTGAGCAACACGATTCCTTATATCCGGATGCTGACAGAGATACAGCATTTTTTCATAGAGCTTTTCCTGGTTCCGGGAAGGAATGATAATGCCATTATAACCATCCTCCACAATTTCATTGCACCCGTTTATATCAGTGGCTATACTGGCAATACCCATAGCACAGGATTGCATCAATACATTCGGGAAGCCCTCTCTGTAGCTGGGGAAAGTAAACACGTCTGCCATTGCAAAATAGGGACGAACATCTTTCTGAAACCCCGCCGCAATAATAGCCGGGTTAGTATCGATCTCTTTCTCAGTTTCAGGCTTTAAAGGGTCCAGATGCCTTTCAAAGCTGCCTACCAGTACCAGTTTTGTATCTGGGTGATTTTTATGTATTTGACTAAAGGCCGCCACCAGTTCATTTATACCTTTATCTTTCACTATTCTGCCCACAAACAGATATACAAAATCACTGGGTTTGATACCCAGGGATTCCCTAAGCTGCAGTTTCTGTTCATCTGATATTAAAGACGGATCAAAATGTGAGGTATCTATCCCATTGGAACTCCCTTTGCCGATCACTTTCAGCTTTGACAGTGTAGTATACTTATGTTGTAAAATTATATTATATAATCCATAGGAATTGGGGTACACCATCGTAGCCCAGCCATATGTTCTTTTCTCTATAAAATCCAAAACCATCCTTTTCCTTCCCTTTGCCACCAGCAAAGGCATCCCCGCTACGGTGTGCAATCTGTGCGGAACACGTGCCAGCCAGGCGGCCAGCATACCTACGGTTCCGGCTTTGGGCGTATGGGTGTGCACAATCAAGGGCTTTTCTTTTCTGAAGATCCTATACAATTTCCATACCGACTTAATATCTTTCAGGGGAGAAATGGTGCGCGTCATCTCTACCGCGATCGTTCTTACCTGCTCTTCCCGGGCAACTCCCCCCAATGCTTCGCCGGTGCTGGAAATACCAACCAGATCGAAACCATTATCTGACATGAATTTAAGTTGCCCTTTCAATAGCCCCATCAAAGACTGTGGTACAGTGGTAATTCTGATTAACTTTTTCTTATTCACTGGAATAACCAACTTTATTTTTCAAGCATTCAATAATATTGCCTGCAAAGATATAACAATAGCCCAACCATTTTTACCCCCCGGCGAGCCATTAGCCACACTTCTGATAACCATTAACAAACAGCAAAGCTGTTTTTTATTCAGGGGATAGAGACAGAAACATTGCCAATGCCCTACAGACAAGCCTTTCAGGAAATCTCTCATTTGCTGCGTTAAAAAAGGGCCTTTTTATTTACCCTTCTTTAGTGAACGATTTTATTATTTGATAACGGATTTTAGCGGCTGCCGGGTAGGCGGAAAACCTGCACCAATACCCCCGATAGTACCAGGTTACTGCTACCACGGGTAATGCCTCGTCCAGGGGTGTATTTATCTTCGGTAAGAAAAGTTCAGGTTTTTGATAACAGTTAGCGGAGGCTCTGACCGGTAGCCGGCCCTACAGGTGATTGTCACCGCCCCGCCTGCATATAATTGTGGGTTATTGCGACCGTACGTAACAGCTCCTTCAGGATAAAAAACAAATATTTTAGTATTTTTTACTAAAATTATTAGTGTTAATAAGTTTCTCCTTATCTTTACAGCCAACTACTAATTTTGAGTACTATAAACCTGTTAATATGCCTGCAAATACCGAAAAGCTGAAAGCGTTAAAACTTACCATCGACAAGATAGAAAAAGACTTTGGTAAAGGGAGTGTCATGATGATGAACGAAAAAGCCGCCAATGAGATGGAAGTGGTTTCCACGGGATCCATCGGGCTGGATACAGCTTTAGGTATCGGAGGTGTGCCCAAAGGCAGGATCATAGAGATATACGGACCGGAATCTACCGGTAAAACCACTATTGCCATCCATATTATTGCCGAAGCACAGAAGAAAGGAGGTGTTTGCGCCATTATAGATGCTGAGCACGCATTTGACAGTGTATATGCCACCAAACTGGGGGTTGATGTAGACAACCTGCTGATATCCCAGCCGGATTATGGTGAGCAGGCCCTGGAAATAGCAGACAGGCTGATCCTTTCCGGCGCACTGGATGTGGTGGTGATTGACTCCGTAGCAGCCCTGGTTCCCAAAGGAGAGCTGGAAGGCGAAATGGGAGACAGCAAGATGGGACTACAGGCAAGACTGATGTCACAGGCCCTGCGTAAGCTTACCGCCACCATCAATAAAACCAACACAGTTTGTATATTCATCAACCAGTTGCGTGAGAAGATAGGCGTCATGTTTGGCAACCCGGAAACAACTACCGGCGGTAATGCCCTCAAGTTCTATGCATCCGTAAGACTGGATATCCGCAGAATGGCACAGATAAAAGACGGGGACGAAGCCGTTGGGAACAGGGTAAAAGTAAAAGTAGTAAAAAACAAGGTGGCGCCGCCTTTCCGTGTAGCAGAGTTCGATATCATATTTGGTGAAGGCATTTCAAAGGTGGGAGAGATGATCGATATGGGGGTGGAAATGAATATCATACAAAAAAGCGGAAGCTGGTACAGCTATAATACTGATAAATTAGGACAGGGACGGGATGCTGTCAAGCAACTGCTGCTGGATAACCCTGAACTCTTTGCAGAAGTGGAGGGAAAGATCAGGGAAAAGATCAAAGAGCTGCAATCTGCATAATTAAGTAGACTTATATATGGACGGGCTATTAAGTCAACCGTTGAATTTTTTCAACGGTTTTTTTGTTATTTATAGTCCTAAACAGGTGTACCTTGCATCCTGTTTTCCGGAATATCCGGAATCAATTGCCTGCCATTCATCTGCAAAACAAAACATTCTGTATGAAACAAGTAGTGGTAATAGGGGGTGGTATCATCGGGTTAAGTGCTGCCTATTACCTGCGCCAATCGGGCCACACGGTAACGGTTATCGACAAAGGAGATTTTCTGGACAACTGCTCTTATGGCAATGCCGGCTATGTTTGTCCCAGTCATTTTGTACCCCTGGCCGCCCCGGGCATTGTCTGGAAAGGCTTCAAATGGATGTTTAATTCCCTTAGTCCTTTTTATGTACAACCTTCTCTGAAAAGTGCACTGGTAGACTGGGGCATAAAGTTTATGCGGAGCGCCAATGCAGAGCACGTAGAACGATCGGCTGTTCCGCTGCGGGATGTGGCGATCCTGAGCCAACAGGAATATGAAAGCTGGACCCGTATCCCGGGATTTCAATTTGCATATGAGCATAAAGGGTTGCTGGAGGTGTATCAAACCGAAGCAGCCGAAGCGCATGCGCATCACCTGATGGAAAAAGCCCATCGCCTGGGACTGACCGATACCAGGATAGTAAGCCCAGAAGAGCTGCAGGATATGGAACCCCGGACAGAGATCCAATGCAGGGGCGCGCTGCTATTTGCCTGTGACGCCCACCTGTACCCGCAAAAGCTGATGCAGGGGTTATTGAACCTGCTTGCAAATAATGGGGTAACGCTTGTTTCAAACCAGGCCGTGATAAAACTGGAAAAAACCGGGAATACCATCACAAAAGTGATCACAACCGACACAGCGTTTGAGGCAACAGAAGTAGTGATCGCCACCGGCGCCTGGAGCCGGGAAATAGCTGCCATGGCAAACACAAAAATACCGATGATGCCCGGCAGGGGATACTCCATAACACTTGAAGATTCTCCTTACAAGCTCAATCACCCGGCGGTACTGGTAGAAGGGCGTGTTGCCATTACCCCCATGGACGGCAATAAGATCAGGTTCGGTGGCACTATGGAAGTGGTGCCGGTGGATACCCCGCCCCGCTATAACAGGATCAACGGTATCATCAACGCCGTGAAACGATATTATCCACAATTTGACATTCCACTGCCTTCGCCGGAACAGATATGGTATGGATTCCGCCCCTGCTCGGCAGACGGCTTACCCTATATCGGCAGGATCAAAAGCTTCAACAATGTGGTGGTGGCAACCGGTCATTCTATGCTGGGGCTAAGTCTCGGCGCCGGTACCGGTAAGTTGGTGAAGGAACTGGTGAATGGGGAGAAAACTTCTATGGATATCACACCGTTTGCGGTAGAACGGTTTGATTAAGGTTACTGACTCATATCACATCAAAAAATCCGTGCATTCGTGGCATTTTTCACTACTTCCAGGTATTCTTAAACGCTTTATGATATACCTGGAAATCTGTTTTACCATAGTGCCCGTCGCCAAAATAACGGAGTATCAGCTCCATATCCGGTACTTTCAGGTATCCCGGAATGGCCTGCGGCGCCGTACCATCGGCCGGTAAGATCACCGTGGAAGGATAAGAAAGCTGGCCCCTTGTAATAAGCGCCGCAAATTCATTCACCCGGTAATCGGGGTTGTAGGTAAATTCCTTTCCGCCCCAGTTTACCACCTTACGGGTTTCGGCATTCAGCTTAACCGGGTAAAAGTTTTCTTCTATGTAGGCTATAACCTTTTCATTTGAATATGTTTCTTTATCCATTACCTTACACCAGCCGCACCAGTCTGTATACAGATCAATAAGGATCGGTTTTTTTTCTTTCTGCAGTCTGGCAGCCGCCTCTTCCACTGTCAGCCAGGCGATCTCCTTTTTAGGCTTTTTCTTTGAGCTGTCTGCATACACATCACCGGCCACCGCCGGGGTAAGCCCTCCCATTATGTACAAACCCAGTAAAATACAGATCCTCAGCATACATCGATATTTACACAAATATAACTCCCGGATCTGCAAAAGATTGTGCAGGTTTTCATAAAACTAAGTAAGCGAGGTAAAAAAGAAAGGATGGCATATATAACAAAACTATCGGGGCTCACCGCTGGCATTCTTTCCTGACCAGGATGAAATAAGTTGCTGTACAACCGTTTGAAATTTGTTAACAATGTAGAAGAACATAGTAATGAAATTAACAATACTTTTGGAAAACATTATATTATTAGTATTTCAAATAGGTAGACTTCATCAAATCAAAACTTGCACATATGGAAAAATGGAGACTCTCATTTCTAAGGGTAATAATCTTCAGCTTACCCTTTCTTTTCGTTTCTTTTCTTACAAACGCACAATCCCGAACCGTTACGGGAAAAGTCGCAGATGCGGCTGACAATTCCCCCTTGCCCGGCGTATCCGTCCAGGTAAAAGGTTCCGGGGAAACTACCGTCACTAATGAAAACGGTTCCTTTACCATTCAGGTTCCTGCATCTGCAACACACCTGACTTTTTCCTTTGTGGGCTATGCAGATGTGGAGATGGCAATAGGCACTTCCGGCAGCATGGACGTTAAAATGACCAACGCCGATAAAGCATTGGAAGACATCGTGATCATCGGGTACGGTACATCCAGAAAATCAGACCTCACCGGTTCAGTGGGTACCGTTTCCGAAGCCAAGCTTAAAGAACGGTCGGTATCCTCTTTAAGCCAGGCGCTGGCAGGAAGGGTATCGGGCGTGCAGGTAAATTCAAACTCAGGTCGTCCTGGTGGAAGAACCAATGTCCGTATCAGGGGATTTAGTTCCATAAATTCATCCAATAATCCTTTGTATGTAATAGACGGGGTAATGATGCCCATGAATAACCAGGCACAGGCAAGCCAGGCAATCGACTATATCAATCCGAGCGATATTGTGTCTGTGGAAGTATTGAAAGATGCGTCTTCTACCGCCATCTATGGTGCAAGAGGCGCTAACGGGGTTATTTTGGTAACTACTCGCCGGGGAAGTGCGGGTACAGGTAAAATATCATATGATGCAGAAATGAGTGTACCTACCATCGGCCCTATCAAGCCGAAGGTTTTGAATGCCAAAGAATTTTTAGCAGTAGAAGACCTTGCCTACCAGAATATGGCCAAATATGATCCTGATGGGTGGGCGGCAGGCAGGTACGTTGGCAGAAACCCGGCTTTGGCCAGAACAGATCCACGTTTGTTTGACAGCAACGGAAATCCTAAATATGACACGGACTGGTTAAAGGAAGCTACGCAAAGCAAGCTGTCGCAAAATCACCAGTTAGGCTTTACCGGAGGAAATGATAATAACAGCTATAGCGTTTCTTTAGGATACCGGGACGATCAGGGGCTGCTGATTACCTCGTACCAGCAAAGATATTCAGCCCGTTTTTCTTTTGACAGTAAGATAAAATCCTGGATGAAAGTTGGTGGTACCCTGAGCTACAACTTTCAGACGGAAAATATTGTCGATCATTCTGACCAGGCACCAAGGAGCATTGTGGAAGATTTTCCGTTCATGCCCGTGAAATATGAAGATGGCACATGGGCAGATAACAGGGATTACCCGAATGCCGAAGGCAGGATGAATGTGGTTCACCGCCTTGAGGATACCCGGTTTATTCTGAATACACAAACCAGTATCGGGAGTGTTTTCTCAAACATAACGTTTGCAAAAGGGCTGGAAATGCGCACCGTGTTGGGAATAAATGTGCTGAACCAGGAAAATAACCGTTCGGAAAGCCGCACGCTTGCTATCAACCAGCGGGGCACGGCTTATGTGGGTAACAGAAGGGAAGCTTTCTGGTCACTGGAAAATTACCTCACTTACAAAAAGCAGATTGCCGAAATTCATTCCTTCACAGGACTGTTGGGTATCTCATGGCAGGAAAACAAGTTCTTCTCCGGCAATGCCAGCATACAAAACTTTCCAACAGATTACTTTTTATACAACAACCTGGGCGCAGGCAGCACTACCCCCGGCTATGGTTCCAATGCCTCCAGCTTTGCATTCAATTCTTATTTCGGAAGAATAAACTATAGTCTGAAGGACAGGTACCTGGTTACCGTAACCGGGCGTACAGATGGCTCATCCAAATTCGGGCAAAACCATAAATATGCGTTTTTCCCTTCTGCAGCACTGGCATGGAGGGTTTCCGAAGAAGATTTTCTCCGTAACAGCAGCTCCATTTCCAACTTAAAGTTAAGGGCAAGCTATGGAATGACCGGCAACTCTGAAATCCCCCCTTACACCTCCCTTTCTCTCCTGAGCTCTAACTACGCGGCTATTCTCGGGGATGCCAGGGTGAGCGGAACAGGTGTTAACAGGCTTGCCAACGATGATCTAAAATGGGAGAAAACCGCACAAACCGATTTCGGGATTGAACTGGGGTTATTTAACAACAGGATCGTGTTAGAAGCAGATTATTATTACAGGAAAACAACGGATATGCTGCTTGACGCCCCTGTGCCCCGCACCAGTGGTTACGCCACCATCCGGAAGAATATCGGTTCCATGGAAAATAAAGGAATAGAGTTATCACTGAGCACCGTTAATATTGATCGCCGTGATTTCGGATGGACGAGCACATTCAATATTTCCATGAACAGGAATAAGATCCTTTCCCTGGCCACACCTGCACCTATTTTTAATGTGGGCGGTCCCAACTTCACCAACCCCACTAACATCATCCAGGTGGGCGAGGCAGCAGGGTCTTTCTGGGGGTTAGTCAGGTTAGGTACCTGGTCTGAAGCAGAAGCAGCAGAAGCGGCTAAATTTACAAGCTACCGTAATAATATCACGATATTTCCCGGCGATATTAAATACCTTGACGTAAACAAAGATTACGCCATAACCGATGCAGACAGGATGATCATCGGCAATGGTAATCCTGACGGATGGGGTGCATTCATCAATAATTTCCGGTACAAAAACTTTGCACTGGTAGTTGATCTGCAATATTCTTACGGTAACGATGTATTGGATATGACGCTGCACTCCAGCGAAGACCGCGTTTCTTTGGCCAACAGCTACAAAACGGTATTGAATGCATGGACACCGACAAATCAAAATACACCCATCGCGGAATTGCGTGATACAAGAGCCGGGTATGTTACCAATGTGGATACCCGCTGGATTAAAGACGGATCTTTTATTCGCGGCAGGAACATTATGCTGAGCTATAATTTTTCAAATAATGTAGCAGACCGCCTTCATTTAAGCAGGCTGAGAATATATGCCTCAGTTCAAAATGCCTTTATGATCGCTGACAAAACCCTGAATGCAGACCCTGAATCAACGCCTACGGGAGGTTATGCAGACGATGGAAGAAATGCGTTTTCACAAGGCATGCACTGGCATAGCTACCCAAAGCCTACGATATACCTGGTAGGATTGAATATTGGGTTATAATTTCTTAAAAGCATATAAAAAGATTACAACTATGAACTTATATATTTTTAAAAGAGCCGGTATATTATTGGTAAGTGGAATGATGTTGATGGTATCCGGATGCAAGAAATTTCTTGAGGAAAAGGATCCTTCCAACCTTACACCGGGTAATTTTTATACGATTCCGGAACATGCTGAAGCGGCCATTGCTTCTGTTTATACCGACACGCGCTTCTTTGGTAATGGCGCCGGCATATTTTCATCAAACTGGCAGTTACTTGAAGCCATCACCGGAACTTCTACCACAGAAACGGCTCAAAACTCCAATTTGAACAACCTCTATGCGCTTGTGTATGATGGCAATACCGAGCACATTGTAAACTGGTGGAACGGTTTGTACCGGGTTATTGCGAATGCCAACCTGGTTTTAGACAGGGTTCCGGCAATAACACCCATGGACGAAGCGCAAAAAACCAGGATACTGGGCGAAGCGCGCTTTCTAAGAGCGTGGGCCTATTTTTACGCAGTAAGGTTATGGGGTGATGTTCCGTTGATAACGCTTCCGCAATCTGCACAATCCGAGGACTTTTTCCCGTCCCGGGCCCCACAGGAACAGGTATATAACCTGATCGTAGAAGATCTCACCACGGCTGAAGCTGCCGGACTTGACTGGATGAATGCCTCCGGAAGGGTTTCACTTGCCGCGGTAAAGGCACAGTTGACAAGGGTTTATCTTACAATGGCCGGGTTCCCCCTAAATAAGGGAACGGAATACTATCAAAGAGCGGCAGACAAAGCCAAAGAGATCATTAATTATTCCAATGCAAACCCCAGCAGCATCAACCTGTTTTCAACATACGACCAGGTGCATCATGTGAGCTTTGAAAACCAGCTTGAACACCTGTTTCAACTGCAATACAAAGCAGAAGTAGCAGGTAATCCCATGGAAAATATGCTTCCCAACTTTAAGCCCGCAACCGCTTACGGGGCCAGCGGTACCGGCAGCACGGTACCTACATCATCCTTCTTCAATTCCTATGAGCCGGATGACCTGAGAACAAAAGATCACGAAGGGTATTTCTACACCAGCTATTATCACAATGGCAGCGGTGCTCCGTTTGACCTGGGTGCGCCCTATATTTTTAAGCATTTCAACGTGGTAGCCTTTGGTTCTCCGGGTGTGACAGGTACACGGGTAAATGACCTTAACGTACCACAGATCCGTTATGCCGAAGTATTGCTATTATTTGCAGAGGCACAAAATGAGTTGGGCGCCCCCACACAGGACGCCTATGATGCATTTAAAAGGATCAGGGACAGGGCCGGACTTACAACACCTGCCCTGGGCACTTATACCCAGGAATCATTCAGGGAAGCTGTGTGGAAAGAGCGGTGGCACGAGCTCTGTTATGAAGGGATCACATGGTTTGATATGGTACGGTTACGGAGGGTATTTAACGAGGATACCAAAGGCTTCGACAATTTTGTAGGGCATGTAAATAAAAACTCGAACAAAGCACTCGAAGAAAAGCATCTGTTGCTGCCGCTCGGCGTACAGGAAATGCTCAACAACCCCAACCTTAGTCCGCAAAACCCCGGGTATCCCCAATAGATAAACGGAAAATTGCTGCTAAATTCATATATCCCCGGTCTGTCCGGGGATATTTTTTTATATCAGAGATGTGGCAACAATAAGCCATCATCAAAATTATTAATATGAAAACTAATTATCTTTAGTTTCAAAGTAAATGTTATATGTACTTTGAAATTAGTTAATCATTTGAGTGATATTGAATTAAAGGAGAAGCTATCTGTTTCAGCCGGCAAGCCAGGGTTTGGCAGGTGGCAGATCCTATACCTGATCCAGGTAACCAAGATACAACCGGCTGATACGATTGCACCTTTGGTTAATTTGTCCAGGCCAAGCATATATTGAGGGTTACAATAAGTCAGGCGTTCAGCGTATAAGATATAGTCCCACGGGGTGGGCGACATCGGTTTTTATTAAGCACCCCTGAAGAAGCTGAGCTACTACAAGCCATTGAGCAAAAGCGGCAAAAGGATTAATAAAAACAGCCAATAATATAAGGAGCATGGTAGAGCATAAAGTTGGCAGGAAAGTGTCAGATGATTATTTATGGAACTTACTCAAACGTAATGGATGGAAGAAAAGGATGCCTCGTCCCCACCCATCGCAAAAGAACGCTTAATAAACTTGATGGTGGCTAATGCTGAACAGCAGGAGTTTAAAAAAACTCCTCAACCGTTTGCTTCCCCGCGCTGATCAGCCACTCAAACAGCCATCATCAAACCGATAGTTATCTTTTTTGAAGATGAAGGTCGCTTTGGCAGAATAAGCAGGGAAATGTATTGCTGGTGAAAAAGGACATGGTGCCTTCTGTCGCCACGCAATGGTCCGGGAATATATTTACGCATACAGCGTCATGCCTACTGCACTGGCTGATTATCATAAACATGCTCTGGACATACAAAAGCTCACAAAAGGGTTTTTATAATAAACTTGATGGCGGCTAATTATAAGATCATCGGCACTTCGGGTAAGTGATCAGCAGATAAGAGAAACAATGTAATAGATCACCCGGAAATACTATTAGTTCTTAACAGTGACCATTGAGTTAATTGAGTCCACTAAATGCGGTTCCTGATAATAAAAGCAAAAATGCGCCAGCCGGGCTGACGCATTTTTAAGACAAATTATATAATCAATCATTAATTTATAAAGCCCGGATTATTGGGTAACAGGTTAGGATTCACATCGGTTTCCTGTTTCGGAACGGGGAATAATAATTGCTTTTCCGCATAGGTTTGACCAAATACAGTCGTATGCCCTACAAAGTCGTCCCAGTTGCCGGTTACATCATTCTTGATCTTCCGGGTCCTTACCATATCAAACCACATTTTGTTCTCAAAGCAAAGCTCGTAGTATCGTTGTGACCATACCTCTTTTTCAAATGCATCCTGGCTCAACGCTCCTACCGGCGGTAGTTCAGCTCTATCACGGATATCATTTACCATTTGTAACGCTGTGGCATTGGGGGAACCTTCAGCCCTGTTGGAAGCCTCCGCATACATCAGCATCACATCTGCATAGCGGTATAAGCTGTAGTTTAAGTCAGACCGGGTGCCCCTGGAAGTACCTATCACCGCTTCAACGTCAAACCACTTATAAATATAATGTCCGTCAAAGTTCACTGTTGCGCCGGAAGTAATATGCGGATACCTGGTATAAAAGAACTGCCTTTCCTGCACTCTTTTATCATCAGGATCAAAGGAGTTGATGAACTGCGCTGTCGGGTATACCGAGCCATATTCATCCGAGTACCTTGAAATCCTGGAGAAGTTAGGAATAGTTAGAACCGTCAGCGGGTTCGCTGCAGGCACACTTGCCGCAAACTGGATCTGGAAGATAAACTCACGCTGGTTCTTGTTTGCAGGATCGAGCATATCAGTATATTCTTCGAACAACTGGAACTCTCCGCTTTGAATTATTTCCAGAGACCTTTTTGCAGATTCAACATAGGCTTCATTACCTCCGTTAATGGCAGCACCTGCATAGGTAAGATATACATCAGCCAGCAAACTTTTTATCAATCCCTTCGAAACCTGTCCGGCAGTATTTCTCCAGGGCAGCGTTGAGTTTTCCGCCAGCAACAGATCCGGAATGATAATCTGATCATATATCTCTTTGGCAGGTGTCCTTTCTATATTCAACCCCTCAAAAGTTGTAGGAAGAGAGGTCACGCTGGGCACAGCACCAAACATTCTTACCAGGTAAAAATAATTGAGGGCTCTCAGGGTATGCGCTTCTGCCAACATATTGGTCCTGGCTTCTTCCGACAGATCCGCCGCCTGAATATTCGGCAGCATTTCTATGGCCTGATTGCAGGCTCCAATACCCTTGTAGAGAAACTGCCACCATGTGTCAAAATAAAATGAGGTAGAGTTATAATTAAGGTTCTGGAAAAGAACATATCCTGTTTGTCCCAGGTCACTTCTGGACTTTCCGGTCATAAACTCCATGAGGTTCCAGGTATTACCGCCGTATGAGGACGGCTGACCACCCAAAACAGCGCTCCGAAGATGCTGATAAGCGCCATTGGTTATAGAGCGTGCTACTTTAGCTGTGGATAATTCCGCATCAGGACTAATGAAATTGGTCGGCTTCTCGTCCAGGAATTTTTTACAGGAGCTTGTAATACTTGCTACTGTCAATATCGATAATATATAAAATACTTTTTTCATGACTACTACTAATTTGTGATTAGAAATTAACACTTACACCTAAGTTCCATACACGGGGACGGGGGTACGCAAAAAAGTCGATGTTTTGCGAAAAGGAAGAGTTAGACCCATACCCTGTATTGAAAGTGTCCACTTCCGGATCATACCCGGTGTAATTGGTAATCAGGAAAAGATTCTGTACACTTACGTAAAATCTTACGCGGTTAACCTTTAGCCTGTCTGTAAGGTCTCCCGGCAGTACGTAGCCCAACATAAAGTTTTGACCACGAATAAAGGAACCATCTTCTACCCACCAGGTATCAAATTTGGAATCCTGGGCAAACAGGTAAGGACGGATCTCAGAAATCATCGTATTTTGATTCTGGGGTGTCCACCCATCTAAAACAGTCTTCAAGCTGTTGGCAATACCCTGCCTGTCTTCAACAGAATGTTTGAAGTTAGCAGCTGTATTTATACCCTGCACGAAACGGATATCAAAGGTAAAATCCCAGCTTTTGTAATTGATGGTACTGGAGAAGTTACCGGTCCATTTTGGTATAGAGCGACCGATCACAGAATAATGCTCCGATCCGTCATCGTTCAGCAGGTACTTCCTGTCGCCCGGTTTTAAACCCTGTAGTGCAGCCTCAGCAGCTTCATGCTCACCGTAAGTACCCAGGCGTGTTCTTCCCCAGAACGAACCGATAGATTCGCCTACTCTCAGGATATTGTTCTGTCCCAGGAAATTAGGTCCGGGAAAAATGTCGGCGTTACCGTCTCTCAGCTTCGTGATCTTATTCTTGTTGGCGGCAAATATGAAGTTAGTGCTCCAGGTGAAGTCCCTGGTTTGAATGTTCACCGTATTTAAATTCAATTCCACACCGCTGTTTTTCACAGAACCCACGTTGATATACACGTTGTTGGTATTCATACCGGAAGACCAGGGTATAGGTGTTTGCAGCAGCAGGTCATTGGTATTCCGCACATAATAATCTGCGTTCAGTATTACACGGTTATTAAACAAACCCAACTCCAGTCCTATATCCGTTTGCTGGGTTGCTTCCCATTTCAGGTTAGGATTACCAAGATAGTTAGGCAACAAAGAAGAGGCATTTTGTCCATTCAATATCGTTTGTGCTACACCGATCTGTGCTTTCGAGCGTGCCACACCAATTTCTGAGTTCCCGGTAACACCAAAGCTGGCTCTCAGTTTCAGATCGCTGATCGTTGTATTATCTTTCAGGAAGTTTTCTTCTGAAATTCTCCACGCTGCGCCGATCGATGGAAAGAATGCGTATTGGTTGTTTACACCAAATTTGGAAGAACCATCGTAACGTCCTGTAGCAGTGAAGAGGTATTTATTGCTGATGTTGTAAGTAACACGGGCATAATAAGAATTCATTGCCCATTTGTAGTCCTCAGATTCTGAAGCAGAGCGAAGTGATCCTGCACCCAGGTTATGCCACTGGAAAAAGTCATCGATCATATTCTGTGTTTCTGCCCGCAATCTTTGGTAAGTAAACTGCTGCCAGGAAGCTCCCACCATTGCCGTCATCCGATGACCGTTATTGAACTCCTTATTCCAGTTTAAATAGTTCTCCGATTGCCAGTAAGCATTGTGATGCGAGTTGATATTGGCTACACCTCCCTGGTTCATAGAAAGGTTGTGGAGGTCACTGGCGGAGTAGAAGTTGGTCTTTAACGTACTCAGATCAAATCCGAAGTCAGACTTGAATTCCAGGTTTTTGGCCAATTTAAACTGGAGATACGTATTACCCAGTGCCTGGAAGTTATTGTTCAGAGAGAAACGGTTATTTGCGATATGCACCGGGTTGGCGCCGCCTTCCATACCTGTAATATTACTGTTGCCCGCCCAGGTACCATCCGGGTATTTCACCGGTAATATCGGTAATGCTTCAGACACCATCCTGGGAACATTTAAGCCACCATTTCCATCATGCACCACCCGCTGATCAGTTTTGATGATATTCAGGTTACCCCCTATTCTCAACCACTTGTTTACTTCGTTATCCAGGGTAAAGCGACCGGAATATCTTTTAAAGTTAGAAGTGGTCATAATACCATTCTGATCCAGGTAACCTAAAGATGCACTATACAATGTCTTATCCGTTCCGCCCTGAAAGCTCAGATTGTGGTTATGGGATGTTGCCGGCCTATATACTTCCTTTTCCCAATTTGTATTGTACAAAGGTCTGTCGTTAGCATCAAACAGTAAGGGATAGTTGGCATGATTTAATTCCCTGGGTGGCGTTTGCACCTGTCCATCCGGATCATACTTTTGCCCGTTTGCATACATCTGGTTATACACCTGCATAAACTCATTAGCATCCAGCACCGGTAAGCTCCTCGTTAGTTCTGCAACGTTTACATTTCCATCATAAGTTACGCGGGTAGCACCTGCCCGCCCCCTTTTTGTAGTAACCATGATCACGCCATTGGCGCCCCTGGAACCATAGATAGCGGTTGAGGATGCATCTTTCAACACCTCGATTGAAGCAATATCATTTGGGTTAAGACTATTTCCGTTCACACCAACCACACCGTCCACTACATATAACGGATCAAGATTGGAGTTAATAGAACCAAGTCCCCTGATCCTGACTTTCGCCCCTGCGCCCGGTGCATTGCTGTTTACAGCTACCTCCACACCGGCTACTTTACCTTGCAGGGCCTGGGTAATATTAGGTACCGGCATATCCACTAACTTTTCGGCCCGCACCGTAGCAACAGAACCTGTTAAGTCTGATTTTTTTGCCGTTCCGTACCCGATCACCACAATGTCGTCCAAAGCCTGTGCCTCATTTTCAAGGGCGACATTTATCGTATTGGAAGCGCCGATCGCCACTTCCACTCCCTTATAGCCCACAAAAGAAAAAACCAATGTGCCCCCACTTCCTGCTACCTCGATACTGAAGCTACCGTTTTCATTCGTAACGGTAGTGGTAGCCGAACCTTTTAGATTCACGGTAACTGCCGGCAATGGCGCCCCATCAGTGGCATCTGTAACGGTTCCGGTAATTGTGCGTGATTGTGCATTGAGAAGTAAAGTAGTGAAGAGCAAGGGTATCGCAAATGTCCATACCCTGAATAGCAGTCGCCATTTTTTCATATGCGTTTGTTTTGATTGAAGTTGAACTGCGAAGTTATATCTGCAAAGGGAGCACAATTGTTAATCAACTTAAAACCAACTGTTAACAAAGATTAAATGAATAATAAAATATTTTTTATCCGTGCTTAATCTGAAAAATATAAATGGCTAACCTGGAGTATTACTTATTTTCGGTAACGAAAACAGCTATAACATTGGATGAAGTACCCTGTCAAGATATATCAAACAATTTCTGTTATCAGCTTCACCATCCTGTCGGTGGTGCAGATATATTTGGTGTTCAATACTTATCAACTGGAAAACGAACGGTATTATTTTTCCGAGAAAAAAACCATCAACGACGCCTATCTCAGGTGGATCACCAATGACAAATTGTTTCCGGGAGGACAGGCGGTCATTGACTCCGCTGTTACCAGGAATGCAGATAAACTGGAATGGCTTTCTCAGCAGGACCCGGAGAGCTTTGACATAAAAAGGCAAAAGATCTGCGATAGCATTTTTTCCTTACTGCATCAGCATAACAGCCTTGACAAATTTCTTTCAGACGTTACTGATTCAATGGAGATAAAGGGCTCACTGGTATATGCATTGATGATTGAAGGACTCGACCTTATGACGACCGGGGGAAGGTACCTCTCGTTATACACCAAAAATGAAACATACCCGCTTCTCAACCCGGAAAGCCAATTCCCCGACGGGGTCAGGATTGGCGGTACTCTCACAAAAACAAGCTCCCAAAGCAGGGTTTCCTGGCTTACTATCAGCGATCCCAAGCCACACAGCAATAAGATCATCTTCGCGCTTTATGTAGACAGCGGCAGCCGGACATTAACTATTATAAAACGAATGATGCCGGTGCTGCTGCTGTCGCTGGCCTCTCTGCTCATCAATGTATATCTTTTCTACATCACATTCAAAAACTGGATCAGGCAAAAAAAGCTGACAGAAATGAAAACGGATTTTCTGAACAGCATCACCCACGAATTCAACACCCCCATTGCTGCGATCAATGTGGCCAGCAAAGGATTAAAAAATCAAAAAATTGCAGGTAAAACAGAAAATATCCAGTCACTGACAGATATTATACAACGCCAGACCTCCCGGCTTGAAAAGCTGGTCAGCCAGGTGCTGGATGTAACAACCCTTAACCAGGTAGCACTCCATAAAGAGACCTACTCATTACACTCTTTACTGGATGAAATTTTGCTGGATTACCGGTTGAACATTTCCAATAAGGAAGTTGAGCTAACTTTGCTGAAAGAAGCAGACCGGGATGAAGTGATATTGGACAGGTTTCATTTTACCACTATGTTGCTGAATATCCTGGACAATGCCATAAAATACAACACCCAACCGGTGAAAAAAATATCGGTGTCCACTGCTAATTATAAAAAGGGCATTCAACTGAGCATAAGAGATAACGGGGTAGGCATGGCGGAAAAAACAAAAGAACAGATATTTAAAAAGTTTTACAGGGCCAACGCGGATGAGCCAAAAGCCTCCGGGTTGGGACTAGGATTGTTTTATGTAAAACAATGTGTGGATGCGCATAACTGGGACCTGTTCGTTGGCAGCACACCCGGGGAAGGCACGAATTTTATCATTTCTATTTCTCAATAACACAACAACAATGAAAGACAGAATACTGCTGGTGGAAGACGAAGCGGATCTTGGTAATGTGGTAACGCAATACCTGGAGGCTGTGGAGTTTGAGGTGTTATGGTGCAAAACCGGGGAGGAGGCTTTTGCCCGGTTTAAAGAAGATCCAAAACATTTTGGAATTATCGTCATCGACATCCGGCTTCCCGAAATGGACGGATTTGAGCTCGCGGAAAATATTGTGAAGCTTAGCGACTCCACTCCATTTTTGTTTCTCACTGCCCGCAAAGAAAAAACAGACAAGATCAGGGGATTGAAAATAGGAGCAGACGATTATATCACCAAACCCTTTGACATAGACGAACTGGTGCTGCGGATAAAAAATATCATACGGCGCAATAAAGGCGGCGCCCAGCACCCTGTTCAGCATCCCGATACGATCTCACTGGGAGATATCACCCTCAATGCGGATTCACTACAGCTATCGATCGACAAAGGAGAACCGGTGCTGCTAACTATCCGGGAGGCACAACTGCTGCAATACCTGATGGAACGCCCGGAAAAAGTGTTGAAGCGGGAAGATATCCTGACCCAGCTTTGGGGGGAGAACGACTATTTTCTTGGAAGAAGCCTGGATGTCTTTATTTCAAGACTGAGGAAGCTGCTGGCTCCCTCCACCCGTATCACCATCAACAATGTGTACGGTGTGGGATTTATTGTAAACGTAAAGCCGGGGGTGAAATAGAACTTTTGCTCCGAAGGTTCGGAGGATGATTTCGGGATCATTACAAACAGATGCTTGTTGTGCAAATATCCCTTCGATATGCAACTTGTGATCTTCGACTAATAAGAAGCGTCCAGGTTGGTATTGGCCTTTTCGTTTTTCTCGATACCTTCAAACGACGATAGAATATCCGCCTTTCCCCGCTGTACACAAATGGTATGCTCATAATGGGCAGAAGGCTTACCGTCCCGGGTTCTTACCGTCCAACCATCATCATCATAAAACACGTCTTTTTTACCCTGGTTGATCATGGGCTCTATGGCAATTACCAGCCCCTCATGCAGTTTGGTCAGCGTGCCGCGCTTGCCGAAATTCGGCACCTGCGGCTCTTCGTGCAACTGCCTGCCCAACCCGTGCCCTACCAGCTCTCTTACCACTCCATATCCGTGCCTGCGCTCCGTGTGTTCCTGGATGGCATAGGCAATATCACCGATCCGGTTGCCCACGATGGCTTTTTCTATTCCTTTGTATAAAGATTCTTTGGTAACCCGCAGCAACTGCTTTGTCTCCGGTCTGATTTCCCCGACAGCAAATGTGTATGCACTGTCTCCATGAAACCCGTTCATAAAAACACCTACATCCACAGAAACCACATCTCCGTCTTTCAGGACATTATTATTGGGAAATCCGTGCACAACAGCATCGTTCACAGAAATACAGCAGGTAAAAGGAAATCCTTTGTAATTTTTGAAAGAAGGGACTCCGCCATGATCGCGGATAAACTTTTCCGCAAAGCCATCCACCTCCAAAGTAGTGATACCGGGCTTTAAATAAGTTGCCACCTCAGCTAAGGTGGCACTTACCAGTAAACTACTTTTTCTTATGAGCTCAATCTCTTCTTTTGTTTTATAGAAAATCATTTGTTGTTAAATAGAAACCGGTGATGAGGTTTGCCTTCCCTGTATACGGCCGCTCTTCATTAATCCATCGTACTGACGCATCAGCAAATGGGTTTCAATCTGCTGCAGGGTATCCAGTATCACCCCTACCATGATCAGCAGGGAGGTTCCTCCAAAGAAAGTAGAGAACTGCCCCGTAACGCCGGCACGCATTGCCAAACCGGGCAGTATACCGGCAATAGCCAGGAAAATAGCGCCCGGAAGCGTTATCCTGTCCATGATCTGACCGATATAATCTGTTGTTTCCTGCCCCGGCTTTACGCCGGGAATAAAGCCATTGCTTTGTTTCAGGTTATCCGAAATTTGTTTTGGGTTAAATATCAGCGCGGTGTAGAGGAAGGTAAATGCAACTACCATTACACCATAGATCACCATATACCAGGCGTTGCTGTGGTCTGCGAATATCCTTGCGATACCCTGTCCTGATTCGAAATTGGTAAAGGAGAACAAGGTGGGCAGGAACATGATCGCCTGCGCAAAGATGATCGGCATTACACCGGAAGCATTCACCTTCAGGGGCAGGAATTGCCTGGCGCCTGTAAACTGCCGGTTGCCTACGATCTGCTTGGCATAGTTGATGGGTATTTTACGAACGCCCTGTACCAGTACGATCAGTCCCAGTATGATAGCGATCAGTATGGCTATTTCCGCAACGAAAATGAACAGTCCGCCACCGCCGCCTACATTCTTGGCACGAAACTCCTGCAGCAACGACTCCGGCAGGCGGGCGAGGATGCCCACCATGATAATGATGGAGGTACCGTTGCCCAATCCTTTATCCTGTATCTTTTCACCCAGCCACATTACAAACAAAGTACCTGCGGTAAGCAGCAGCACGGTAGAAATCCAGAAATAAGGCTGGTAAGAAATGATCAGGGCTTCCCTGTTCTGATTGGTGAGATAGGCCACATAGGTACCTGCCTGCAGCAAAGTAACAATGGCAGTCAGGTAACGGGTCCACTGATTGATCTTCTTCCTTCCGCTGTCTCCTTCTTTCTGTATCTTCTGCATTTTGGGCACCAGGATGGTTACCAGCTGCATGAAGATAGAAGCCGAGATATAGGGCATGATACCCAGCGCCAGGATAGATGCATTCGAAAAAGCTCCTCCTGCGAAAGTATCAAACAAGCCCAGCAAGCCTTTCTGTGTTTTTGCAGAAAACTCCGTAAGCTTATTAGGGTCAATACCGGGTAAAACAATATGAGCGCCAAAGCGGTAAACCAGTATAAGCATCAGCGTTACCAGTATTTTACCTCTCAGCTCCTCAATTGTCCAGATATTCTTCAGTGTCTGAATGAATTTCTTCACGAAAAGTTGTGTTTAATTGTGCACCAAATAAAAAAACAACGCTGGTGTAAGCGTTGTGCAAGGTAAGGAAATTACTTTACAATTTCCAGGGTACCGCCGGCAGCCTCAATAGCCGCTTTAGCCTTCTCGCTGGCTGCATTTACCTTGAAGGTAAGCTTGGATTTCAGCGCTCCGTTCCCGAGGATCTTCACCAGGTCGGTTCTTTTGATCAGCCCGTTCGTATACAGCTCATCTACACTCACTTCGGTAAACCCGTATTTTTCTGCCAGCTGCTCTATCTGCCCCAGGTTGAATACAGTGTATTCCACACGATGCGGGTTTTTGAATCCGCGTTTGGGCAAACGGCGCTGGATCGGCATCTGACCACCTTCGTGTCCCAGCTTGCGCTGATAGCCTGTTCTGGATTGCTGACCTTTGTTACCTTTTGTAGATGTGCCGCCTTTTCCGGAAGCTTCCCCACGTCCTAATCTTTTTTCTTTGTGCGTAGCGCCTTTTGCAGGGCGTAATTGATGCAGTTTCATTGTTTATCTTTTTTACTCAACGCCCGGAAAACGTCGGGCTCGCTTTTAGTAAATAAAAGTTTGAATTGTGTGATGGCTTTCATTTCCACATTTCCACATTTTCAAATTTTCAAATTACTTCACTTCCTCCACTTTCACCAGGTGGTTCACTTTAGTGACCATTCCCAGTATCTGCGGGGTAGCTTCCACTTCCACAGAAGCATTCATCTTCTTCAAGCCAAGCGCTTCCATTGTTTTTTTCTGACGCTCCGATCTGTCAATAACACTTTTAACCTGTGTGATCTTAATCTTTGCCATTATTTTCTTATTTGTATATAACCAATGCCGGTTCGGGCATTGATTATCCGTTAAATACTTTTTTCAGGGAAACCTTCCTTGTTTTGGCTACACTCACCGGCTCCCGTAATTCAGATAATGCTTTTACAGTAGCTTTCACCACGTTGTGAGGGTTGGCCGAACCAAGTGATTTTGCCAGTACGTCTGTAATGCCGGCACTTTCCAGCACGGCACGCATGCTGCCTCCCGCGATCACACCGGTACCGGGTGCGGCAGGCTTGATCAATACCTTCGCTGCCCCTTCTTTGGTCCACTGCTCATGGGGAATGGTTCCTTTCATAACAGGTACCTTTATAAGGTTCTTCTTCGCATCTTCAATTCCTTTGGTAATGGCTTCCTGCACCTCTTTGGCCTTGCCCAGTCCGTGTCCTACCACACCATTCTCGTTGCCCACCACTACCAGCGCTGAAAAGCTGAATGCCCTACCACCTTTGGTTGTTTTTACCACGCGGTTGATGGCTACTACCTTTTCTTTTAATTCCAGGTCGCCGGCTTTTACCTTGTTTACATTAGATGTTGACATTATTGTAACTTGTTATTGTTGTTAGATGTGATACCGAAAATCAGAATTGTAACCCTCCTTCGCGGGCGCCTTCCGCAGCGGCTTTCACCCTTCCATGATAAAGATAACCGCCCCGGTCGAATACCACCGATTTGATACCTACCGCTGCAGCCTTTGTTGCTACCGCTTTGCCTACCAGGTTGCTCAGCTCTACCTTGGTAGCCTTCTGGGCTTTGATATCCTTATCTTTTGAAGAGGCAGAAACCAGGGTTTTCCCGGCTTCGTCGTCTATCAGCTGAACATAGATATCCTTGTTGCTCCTGAAAACAGACAAACGTGGTCTTTCGGCAGTTCCGCTTACCGATTTGCGGATATTATACCTGATCTTTTGTCTCCTGATTACTTTTGTATCCATTTTCTTTTATTTTAAGCCCGATGCTGCCGGGCCATTTACTACTTATTATTTACCTGCAGTTTTACCGGCTTTTCTGCGAAGCACTTCACCCTGGTATTTCACACCCTTACCTTTGTACGGCTCCGGCTTACGCAGGCTGCGCAATTTAGCCGCTACCTGTCCCAGCAATTGCTTATCTGTTCCTTCCAGCATAACCATCGGGTTCTGTCCTTTTTCCTGGGCGGTAGACACTTTCAGCTCTTTCGGGATCTCAAATATGATATTGTGTGAGTATCCGAGAGAAAGATCCAGCAGGTTGCCCTGGTTAGACGCTTTGAAACCTACCCCAACCAGTTCCAGGTTCTTCTTATATCCATCGGTCACCCCTTTTACCAGGTTGGCAGCCAAAGCACGGGACAAGCCATGCAGTGCGCGATGACGGATCTGGTCTGTAGGACGGGTAAATATCAATTCACCGTCTTTCAGCTCTACAGTAATATCACGGTCGATCTGCTGTTGCAATTCACCTTTCGGGCCTTTTACGGTCAGTACGTTGTCCTTACCCACGTTAACGGTTACTCCCTGCGGAATTGTGATCGGCGCCTTACCTATACGAGACATAATGTTTAAATTTATAATGTTGAATATTTAAGGGCTAACGGTGTTCAGTTCCGTATAGAGAACTTAAATTATCAGTCAACCCGTTCCTTATTTTAAGAAATATAGCAAAGCACTTCTCCGCCGATGTTCTGCAGCTTGGCCTGCTTATCCGTCATTACTCCCTTGGAGGTACTGACGATAGCAATACCCAGTCCGCTCATCACTCTTTTAAAGTCGGCCGGCTTGGAATACTGACGCAAACCCGGGCGGCTTACTCTTTGCAATGATTGAATGGCAGGCTTCTTTGTCTGGGCATCATACTTCAACGCGATTTTAATTACGCCCTGCTTGTTATCGTCTTCAAACTTATACTTCAGGATATATCCCTGATCGTAGAGTATCTCGGTGATACGCTTCTTAAGGTTTGAAGCCGGAATTTCCACAATACGATGACCCGCCATCTGAGCATTACGCACCCTTGTAAGAAAATCTGCAATTGGATCTGTTACCATTGTTATGTATTAATCAGTTCAGAATTATTTTGTCTGGAATATGAACCAGGCTGTGATTAAAGACAAAATCTCCAATCGTCGCTACCAGCTCGCTTTTTTTACGCCCGGAATAGAGCCGTTCAATGCCATGTCGCGGAAAGCGATCCTGGATAAACCAAAATACCGCATGTATCCACGGGGGCGCCCGGAAACCTGGCAACGGTTTTTCAAACGCACTTTGGACGAGTTTTTCGGTAACGCATCAAGCGCCTGCCATTCGCCGGCTGCTTTCAGCGCTGCTCTTTTTTCAGCGTATTGAGAAACCAACCGCTCTCTTTTCCTTTGTCTGGCTTTTACTGATTCTCTTGCCATATTAATATAAATTCAGGTTTTTAATTCTTTTTAGCATTTCTGAAAGGCATTCCCAACTCGCGCAGCAATTCGTATGCTTCTTCGTTTGTGTTTGCCGATGTCACAAAAGTGATATCCAGTCCTGTGATCTTATTGATCTTGTCAATATCGATCTCAGGGAAAATGATCTGTTCGGTCACGCCCAGCGTATAGTTTCCCCTGCCGTCAAACGCCTTTTCGTTGATCCCCTTGAAATCACGCACACGGGGTAAGGAAGAAGAGATCAGACGATCCAGGAACTCGTACATTTTTACACCACGCAAAGTTACTTTTGCCCCGATCGGCACGCCTTTTCTCAATTTAAAGTTTGAGATGTCCTTTTTAGAGTTGGTCGCGATCGCCTTTTGACCAGTAATATTGCCCAGCTCTTCCACCGCAATATCCACCAGCTTTTTATCGTTCACCGCACCGTTTACGCCCCTGTTCAAACAGATCTTCTCTAAACGGGGAACCTGCATAACGCTTTTATATGAAAAACGTTTCAATAAGGCCGGTACCACTTCCTTTTTGTACTTATCGGCCAACCTCGGAGTATATTTTGTAGTGCTCATTTTCTGATATTTATGTCTTGATTGACTATCCGTAAGCCGTTACGCTCAGATGGTCGCTCCTGATTTTTTAGAAATTCTTACCAGCTTTCCGTTTTCCCGGCTACGTTTTATTTTGGTAGCCTCCCCTTTCTTCTCATCCCACAGCTTAACATTACTGATATGGATAGGCGCTTCTTTTTTAATGATACCGCCTTTTGTGTTTTGAGCAGAAGGCTTGGTATGCTTGGTAATAATATTGGCGCCTTCTACCAGCACGCGTCCATCCTCGGGAAATACTTCCAGTACTTTCCGGGGCTTTGTTACGTCCTTATCGTCGCCGGATATAATTACAACCGAATCGCCCTTTTTAATATTAAACTTTGGTTTAAATCTGTTACTCATTTTCGTATGCTTTGTCTCTGCTGAGAATTTATACTTAATTATGACTGACCGTCAGCCACTGTAATTTATAATACCTCCGGCGCCAGTGATACAATCTTCATGTATCCCTTATCACGCAACTCCCTGGCTACGGGTCCGAAAATACGGGTACCGCGGGGTTCGTCCGACGCATTCAGCAATACCACTGCATTGTCGTCAAACCGGATATAAGAACCATCCTTACGACGCAGTTTGTTTTTTGTACGAACGATAACCGCTTTGGTAACGGTTCCTTTTTTTATACCGCCTGCAGGAATGGCTTCTTTCACGGTAACTACTATCTTGTCTCCGATCTTCGCATAGTCCTGTCCGCTGTTTCCCAATACTCTTATGCAAAGTACCTCTCTTGCGCCGCTGTTATCCGCAACATTTAACCTGCTTTCTTGCTGAATCATCTTTTTAGTTATTTGAAATTTGAAATCCGGACCCTTACCCCGAAGCGTATTACTTCAGGACAACCGCCAGAAATAATTTATTTCGCTTTTTCTACCACTTCCACCAGGCGCCAGCGCTTGGTTTTGCTCAGCGGGCGGGTCTCCATAATACGCACCACATCTCCAATACCACACTCCTTTTTTTCATCGTGCGCATGGAACTTGGTAGTTTTCTTCACAAATTTTCCGTAGATAGGATGTTTTACTCTTGTTTCGATAGCAACCGTAATGGTTTTTTCCATCCTGTTACTGGTTACCACGCCTATCTTAGATTTACGCAAATTTCTTTCAGCCATTTTATTTAGCGTTTTGCTTTTTCTTTAATTCAGTTTTTGACCGGGCAATATCCCTGCGAAGCAACTTGATGCTCATCGGGTTTTCCAGCGGGGAAGTAGTGTGTGCAAACTTCAACTTCTTCAAACGCACTTCGTCATCCTTGATGCGAGCCGTCAAATCTGCTTCATTCAGTCCCTGCAGGCTATTTAAAAATTCAACTTTCTTTGACATTCTATTCTGTTTGAAATGTAAACTATATAGTTACTGCCAGGCTTATCCGGCATAATCACGACGAACTATGAACTTCGTTTTTACCGGCAATTTAGCCGCCGCCAGCGCCATAGCGTCTTTGGCTACCTGCAGTGGAACACCGTCTGCCTCAAACAGGATACGTCCTGGTTCTACTACTGCTGCCCAATATTCAGGGTTACCTTTACCTTTACCCATCCTCACCTCTGCCGGCTTCTTGGTAACAGGTTTGTCGGGGAAAACACGGATCCACACATTCCCTTCACGCTTCATGGCACGGGTCATCGCCTGACGAGCCGATTCGATCTGGCGGTTGTTCAACCATATGGGCTCCAGCGCCTTCAGGGCAAAAGATCCAAAAGATATGGTTGCACCACGCTTGGCCACCTCCCTTATACGTCCTTTCTGCGCTTTCCTGTGTTTCGTTCTCTTTGGCTGTAACATTATATTACAATTTGAATTTTTTTAAACAATTTCTTTCTTTACAATTATCTCCTGTCGCCGCCTCTTCTGTCACCACCTCTCCTGTCGCCGCCTCTCCTGTCTCTGTCACCACCATGCCTTCTGTGGTCGCCACCGCCTGTCAACGGACCCTGCTTCTCATCAATGATATTCGGGTTAAGATCGCGTTTGGCCAACACTTCTCCTTTACAGATCCACACTTTGATACCGATCTTTCCGTATACTGTCAGTGCAAACACGTTGGCATAATCTATATCCATACGGTAAGTATGCAAAGGCACCCTTCCCTGTTTGATCTCTTCGGTACGGGCAATTTCAGCTCCACCCAAACGACCGCTGATCTTCACTTTTATACCCTCAGCGCCCATGCGCAGCGCAGTAGCGATAGCTGCTTTAATGGCACGCTTGTAGTTGATACGTTTTTCGATCTGGCTGGCGATCGTATCTCCTACTATACGGGCATCGATCTCCGGGTGACGCACCGGCAGGATATTGATCTGCACATCTTCTTTACCGGTAAGCTTCTTCAGCTCTTCCTTCAGGTGGTCAACTTCCACACCACCGCGTCCGATAAGGATACCGGGCTTGGATGTGTGTACGGTAACGATCAGCTTATTCAACGTACGCTCAATTACGATCTTGGATGTTCCTCCTGTATTGATACGCGCATTCAGATAAGTTCTGATCTTATTATCTTCTATCAGTTTGGTTGAGAAATCACGCTTGCCACCGTACCAGTTGCTTTCCCAACCGCGGATGATCCCTAACCTGTTACCAATCGGATTTGCTTTTTGACCCATGTTTATAATTTGAATATTTTCACTTTTATTTTTGGTCTACGATCACAGTTACATGATTACTGCGCTTACGTACCCTGTAAGCCCTTCCCTGGGGTGCAGGCAGCATCCGCTTCAGCACTCTTCCGCCATCCACGAAGATGGTTTTTACCAATAACCCGCTGTCAGCAGCGCTTTGTCCCTCGTTCTTCTGCTCCCAGTTGCTCACCGCGCTTCTCAGTAATTTATACAGCGGGGTAGAGGAGTGCTGGGGATGATGTTCCAATATTGCCAAAGCTTTTTCTACATCCATTCCACGGATCACGTCTGCCAGCAAACGCATTTTGCGGGGAGATGTAGGATAATTTTTAAGTTTAGCTACTGCTTCCATTTTTTATGTTTTCTATGCCGGCGACCGGCTTAATGAATTATGCTATTTTTTTGCTTGAGTGACCTTTAAAGTTCCTGGTTGGCGCAAATTCACCCAATTTGTGTCCTACCATAAATTCCGTTACGTATACCGGAATGAACTTGTTGCCATTATGCACAGCAAAAGTGTTACCCACAAAATCCGGTGTGATGGTAGAGCGACGGCTCCAGGTTTTGATCACACCTTTTTTTAACGTTCCTTCGTTCATTGCCAGCACTTTCTTTTCCAGATGACCGGCTATATAAGGACCTTTTTTAATTGAACGAGCCATATTTAATTAGTTAATTTGAAAATTTGAAAATTTGAAAATGTTTCTGGCTTTAGTGACAGTCTGAAAACCATTTTCAAATTTAGTTGCTTAACTTTTTACCGTTTTTACGCTGAATGATCAGCTTGTCAGAACCTTTCTGCCGGCGGGTTTTCAAACCTTTGGCGTACTTACCGGTCCTGGAGCGCGGGTGACCTCCTGAAGCCCTTCCTTCACCACCACCCATCGGGTGATCCACAGGGTTCATCGCAACACCACGGGTGCGTGGGCGAACTCCCTTCCAGCGGTTAACACCGGCTTTACCGGCCCTTTCCAGGCTGTGATCGCTGTTGCTTACCACACCAACGGTAGCATAACATTTGATCAGTATTTTCCTCAACTCACCACTGGGCATTTTTAATACACCGTATTTTTCTTCCTTGTTGCTCAACTGGGCAGAAGTACCGGCACTGCGTACCAGCTTACCACCCTGCCCGGGCTGCAATTCAATATTGTGAACATTTGTACCCAGAGGCATGTTTTTCAATTGCAGCGCATTTCCCACCTCGGGCGCCACGCTGTCGCCACTTTCCACGGTAGCACCTGCCTGCAGTCCCTGGGGGGCGATGATGTATCTCTTCTCACCGTCTGCATAGTTCAGCAATGCGATGAATGCGGAACGGTTCGGATCATATTCAATAGATGCCACTTTGGCCTGGATACCTTTTTTGTCTCTCTTAAAGTCTACAACGCGGTATTTCTTTTTATGACCACCACCGATGTAGCGCATGGAACGGCGTCCCTGCACGTTACGTCCACCCGTGCGTCCTTTTGTTTCCAACAAAGACTTTTCCGGGGTATCGCTAGTAATTTCAGCATATGAATTACCAATTCTCCAACGGGTGCCTGCTGTAACCGGTTTATATTTTTTAACTGCCATTTTTATCTGTTTTTAACGAACTTTTCAGCTTCGCCTGCTTTAATGATTTATTATTATAGTGATCCGTACAGATCGATGTTCTCTCCTTCCGCTACTGTTACGTATGCCTTTTTGTAAGCTGGCTTCCGTCCGGAAATAACACCGGCTTTGGTAAACCTTGATTTGCTTTTTCCGGGCACTACCACAGTATTTACATCCACCACACTCACCCCGTAAAACTCTTCCACTGCTTTTTTGATCTCCAGCTTGTTGGCTTTACGGCCTACGCGAAAGGCATATGTGTTTCTTTTTTCAGAAAGACGGTTGCTCTTTTCGCTGATAATCGGTTTAACTAGTATGTCTGCAAGTTTCATCTTGACTAATTTGAAAATTTGAAAATTTGAAAATTTGAAAATGTTCTGTCGCTGCTGCTATCCTCTCTTTTTTTCAAACTTTACTTATGCTTCTGCTGCTACCTCTTCTTCAGCAAATATTTTTGCTGCATTTTCAGTCAATACCAGTACATCACTGTTCACGATATCGTAGGTATTCACATCCGCCAGCAACACACCCAGCACAGAGGGGATATTGCGAAGGCTCAACTGCAGGTTCTCGTTGTAATCAGGCAATACGAACAACGCTTTCTTGTTGGCTACATTCAGGCTTTTCAGCACACCGGCGGCCTCTTTGGATTTGGGTTTCTCAAAAGAGAAATCCTCCACTACCACAATTGCATTTTCTTTTGCCTTATAAGAAAGCGCAGAGATCTTAGCCAGGTCCTTTACCTTACGATTCAGCTTTATATCGTATTTGTGCGGCTTGGGTCCAAAAATGGTACCACCGCCTTTATACAACGGGTTGCGGATATTACCTTTACGGGATCCGCCGGTACCTTTCTGGCGATGCAGCTTACGGCTGGCTCCCTTCACTTCAGCACGGGTCTTTACTTTGTGTGTACCCTGCCTTTGTGCTGCCAGGAACTGTTTAACAGAAAGGTAGATCACATGATCATTCGGCTCCACACCAAAAATATCTTCAGGCAGTTCTACTGTACGTCCTGTTTTATTTCCTTCCTTATTTAAAATATCTACTTGCATTGTATAAAATATTTTGCCGGTACATCAGCAACTGAGTACCGGCAGTTAGATTATTTTTGAATTAATACAATTGAACCGTTATAACCGGGAACCGCTCCGCTTACCAGGATATAGTTCTTTTCGGGGAACAGCTTTACCACCTGCAATCCCTTCACCTTCACCCTGTCTGCCCCCATACGGCCAGCCATGCGCATACCTTTGAATACACGGGAAGCGTCGGAAGAGTTACCGATAGAACCGGGCGCTCTCTGGCGGTCGTGCTGACCATGTGATTGCTCACCCACACCCGAGAAACCATGGCGTTTTACAACACCCTGGAAACCTTTACCTTTTGTGGTACCCACCACTTCTACCTTTTCACCTTCGGAAAAGATATCAAGGGTAATTGTTTCACCGATATTTTTTTCGATTGAAAAATCGCGGAATTCTTTTACGAACTTTTTTGCTGCAGTATTAGCTTTTGCGTAGTGCCCGGCTTCGGCTTGTGTAGTATGTTTTTCTGTTTTGTCTTCGAAGCCCAACTGAACGGCGTTGTACCCGTCTGTTTCTTTAGTTTTTACCTGTGTAACCACACAAGGACCAGCTTCAATAATAGTAACGGCAGTTTGCTTGCCGTCGGCAGGATTGAAGATGCTGGTCATCCCGATTTTTTTACCAATAATACCTTTCATTGTTGTTTATTTATACCCTTTAGGTTAAAGAGACAGACCGGACCCTGTAGTCCGATGCTTCAATCCCCGTTTGCCGCCGACCTTTTCCCGTATTTCCCACTTGTGAAAGAGGAAGTACCAGCGGTAAACTAACCTCGAAGGGCTAGTTCATATTTAATTCTCAAAAGCCGGATCTTTATTTTTACCGGCATTCCAGCGCTGCTTTTTTCCCGCTTTCAGCGGGACTTGGCAGATGGAATATATATAAGAACTAATTTCTTGTTTTTTGCCTTCCGGCAGCCTTTAGGCTTTGATCTCAACCTCTACACCACTGGGCAAATCCAGCTTGCTCAGCGCATCCACCGTACGGGAGGATGAAGTGTAGATATCCAGCAGACGCTTATGCGTAGACAACTGGAACTGCTCACGACTCTTTTTGTTTACATGCGGTGAACGCAGTACCGTAAAGATCTTTTTGTGTGTAGGCAAAGGAATAGGACCTGTAACTACCGCACCTGTACCGCGTACAGTTTTTACGATCTTTTCAGCAGACTTATCTACCAGATTGTGATCGTAGCTCTGTAATTTTATTCTGATTCTTTGAGACATACCGTAAACGACCCATTTGATTTTGGGAGTGCAAAGGTAGGAGGATATAGATTTACAGCCAACTATTTAAGAAAGAAAATTTTTTAAATTATTGCCCGGAACGCCGGTCGGTGAGACACCCACCGGTAGTAGGCTCTGCCGGCGTTTACTCCCACCCGCCGGCAAAGAATAAGGCAACCGGATCAAAAGTATTGATTTACATCGTTTTATATTGCAATATACAGTCACTCCCGGCATTTAGGGATGTATTTACTTTAGGCAAAAAAAATCAAATTTTCACTCCGGTCGGCGAGATGCCGATGGTAGTGGCTCTGCCAACGGCTGCCCGCCCGGATGCCCCGTCAGACCGGCCTGCCCTGACCGGTGAGAAGGTCACCACCAGCCGGCAAAGAATAAGGCAGCCGGGTTAAAAGTATTGAATCACATCAATTTACATTGCAATATACAGCCGTGACCGGCGTTTATAAACGAAAGAGTGCATTTCAGGTGTTAGCTCTAAATTTTCCGGCCGGCGAGATACCGACCGGTAGATTTACACGACAGGCGGGTGTAGCCACCCTTCTGCAGGAGCCTGGAATACACCCTATAATATAAATAAGCACCTCCACAAATCCAGTTATGAAAAATTTCATCCTCATCCTGACACTTGCCGGCGCCAGTTCCTGCGCTTCTACCAATAAAGTGCATATTTCGGTGCTGGAGCCTTCTCCCGTAACGCTGCCTGCCTACGCACAGAAAGCCGGGATCATCAACCGCAGTGAAACCGACCCTAAAAACAGGGTGTTTGATGTGGTTGACAAAGTATTGTCGTTGGAAAGCGCTGAGCTGGACAAAGCGGGCGCCGCCGCCGGTATTGACGCGCTGAATTTTACGCTCCGGCAAAACGATCGTTTTACCTCGGTTTCTCCCTTAAAAGAAACATTCTACCAGCAGGCCACATCGGGTGTATTCCCCGCTCCCCTGAGCTGGGCGGATATAGAAAGAGTGGCAAAGCGGAACAATTTCGACATCCTTTTTTCACTGGAAGTATTTGATACCGAATCCAGCGTAAATTATGCCACCGGATCCAGGACCCTCAACACTCCCCTGGGCAAGGTGCCTATGGTGGAGCATATCGCCACTATGGTAACCCGGGTAAGAGCAGGATGGCGTATCTATGCACCGAACGAAAGGCAGATACTGGACGAATATGTGATGCACAATACCCTCAGCTTTGAAGGACGCGGTATCAACCCGGCAGCAGCCCTGGCAGCCATGCTGGAACGCAAAGAGGCGGTGAAAGCTACCGGTAACCGGGCCGGAGAAGCATATGGTCAACGCATTTTGCCCTACTACCTGCGGGTTTCACGGGACTATTACGTGAAAGGGGCCGATGCTTTTAAAATCGCCAAACGAAGAGCGCAGGGAGGTAACTGGACGGGCGCTGCAACGTTGTGGGAACAGGAAACCGGCAACAGCAAAGCAAAAATCGCCGGAAGGGCCTGCTATAATATGGCCATCATCAATGAAATAAACGGCAACCTGGATGAAGCCATCGGTTGGGCGCAGAAGGCTTACGAAGATTATAATATCAGGCTGGCGCTACGCTATATTAAGGTCCTGGAGAACAGGAAGATCAGCAACAGCATACTGGCTGACCAGGCGAAGCGATGATCTAATTTAAAAATGAGATAATTTGAAAATGGGGTGGACGCAATTCAGGAAGGATTCACGACCTGCATACTGGTTAGACGGACGAAGAGGTGATGGAAATGTGGGGATGTGGAAATGAAGGTGGTCGTAGTGCTGAGAGGATCAGTAATATGCATACCGGTTAGCCAGACGAAGATGATCTAATTTGAAATTTGGGAAATATTACCGGGTGACTTATTCAAAGAGAGCGTTCATGGTCAGCTCATTTTGTACCAGGTTGGTTTTATGTATATTTTCTTTGACGCCGAAAGTGGTGATCATGGTAAGAAAAATTGTCTTTTTTGGGGTAGCGTGGCGCATAAATACTGAAAGCTTTTTTTCGAGACCGGCAGCATAGGCTTTGGTGATCTCAAATGCTTCTCCCGAAAATTTCATTTCACATACATTGATGCACCTGTCTGACCGGTCGATCAAAAGATCAATTTGTGCGCCATCTGCCAGTTTTGTTCCCCGATGATGCCAGGAGGAAACAAGCGTGTGCACTCCTTCAATACCTAATGCCCTTTTAACAGGATCTATATGCTTAAGACAGATACCTTCAAAAGCATACCCGCTCCAGCTTTTCCAGGAACTGGTTTCAATAAGCCGGTTCCAGGTTCCTCTACTTACCTGTTTCCTGTTCGGTTCTATAAATTTTATGTAGAATAAAGAGTATTCATCCGTTAACCTGTATATAGTTTCCTTATTCTTTTTGTTAAAGGGCATAACGGATGTTATAAAACCGGATTCCTCCAGCTCCGTAAGCAGTTGTGAAGTGCCGCCCCCGGTCTTCAATTTTGCCAGTTGAATGATCTCGTTTCTTGTCGAACCGGTTGGTTTTTTCGCAAGCGCCCTTATTATATCAATATGCCTGTCTGCATTTTCAAACAAAGCATGAAAAAGATCATCAAATTCCGTTCTCAGTAATCCATCTTTTGAAAAGCAAATTCTGTCTGTATTCTGTACAGCGCTCTGTCCCGGCTGAACCTCCTCAAGATATTGAGGAATACCACCCATTGCCATATATAGCTGAAGTAGCTGGTGCCTGTCTAATTTCACCCTCCTGCTTTTCAGGTATTTTTCCGTTTCCTGCAATGTGAACGGTAGTAGCCGTATGCGTTTTGTAATGCGGTTATGCAGTCCTCCCTTATTGCGTACGACGCGGTCGAGCATCCAGGAAGCGGCAGACCCGCAAATTACCACTACCAGGTTCTTCTGTTGGGAGGCCCAACTGTTCCAGAAGTTTTCAAAAGCCGGTAAAAAACCCGATTTGCGGGTGTGCATCCAGGGAAACTCATCGAAAAAGATCACCATTTTCCTTTTTGCGATCTTCGGGGCTATACAGTCTGCCAAAGCGGAAAAAGCCTGTATCCAGCTCTGCAATGTTAAAGGCAATACCACTTCCGGAAAGGATTTCCTGAGTATCAGGCTGAAATTCTCCAGTTGCTGCTGAAGCGTTCCGTTATGAATGCCGGTTATTTCCATCAGAAGCCTTGTTCCCAACACCTGTCTTACCAGGTAGGTTTTGCCTACACGCCGTCTTCCGTAAACAGCTACCAGTTCCGCCCTGGCAGATTGCAAGGCTCCATTAAGTATTTTGATTTCCGCTTCCCTTCCAATTACAGGATCCATATGCTTATTTTAAACATCTTCAAATGTATAAAATAAGACGAGATTTGGCAACTTATAAATTTTATATCTTGCCAAAAGTGAAAAAAAAACTCAGATTTGGCAACCTATAAATTTTATATCCTGCCAAAAGATAAAAAAGTAATGATTTGGCGAAATAAAAATGCTTATCTCCTTCGGATAAGCATCTGCTTCAAGTTGCCGGTAAATTATGTTCGCAGCAGTAAACAAGTAAGAGGTCTCCATCGTTGGACCGTGACATATAACAAAACCCACCCGGCGTTCAATCGGGCTGGCGGGGTCACTGACAACCTAAACCCCAACAGCACGTAAGGACACGTGCCGGAGCTTTGATTCACAAGAGCTTACCCTATATGTATTGGCAATACAGCGTCCGGGATGCCTTATACCGTTTGTTTTGCCGGTGATACAGCGGGTCGTCCGGGCTTTTGCAATAAAGGGAAATAAAATCCCCTGTATATCCAAAGCAGGTAAATATTGAGCAACAACATTATCAGGGAGATCATAATAGTATCCGGCGCCAAAAAAGCATGGAATAAAAATATATGAACACTGATGGTGAATACAACAAGCGTCACCAGGGGAGTGAACAGGTTTATCAGCAGGAAAGCTCCTGCAATGACCTCAACGGCTTTTAAAAACGGGTAGAAATAGCCGGACGCTCCCAATCCACCGCTGAATAAGGAAACCGGTGAGCTATCCTGCACCGGAGGGGGTGAGGGAATGAAATGTAAAAAGAAATTCAATCCGAATACCAGGTAAATAAGCCCCAATAAAATTCTTGGGGACTGTTGTAGTATGTTTATCGCTTTATTCATTTTGCATTGGTTTATTTCTATCTGACAATATTGATACTGATTGCTCAATTTCATTTGCCGGGTGCATACACTGTTTGCAGGTATTCCCGTAACGAAGCAGGTCTCCTGCCCAGCAGGCGTTCAAGATCATTCCCGGAAGCATCAAACTCGCCGGCGGCATGCGCCAACGCAAATGCGGAAAACATTCCGACATACACTTCCGGCACACCGGCATCCAGCAGCGTCTTTTTGTATTCTTCGGCAGAAGGTGATGTATACACTATATTTTTACCCGACACTTCACTTATGACTGCAGCCACATCTGCATAACCGTACGTTTCCACATTCGAAAAATAATATGTTTTACCGGCATGCCCTCCGGATACCAGTATGTTTGCGGTGGCTTCCGCCATCTCCGAACGAAGCGCAAACCCCGCCTTTTCTTCTCCTGCCGGCAGGTAAACGATTCCTGACTCCAATATTTTATCTCCAATAAATACAGGAATAAGGTCCATGTATATATTGTTCCGGAGTATAGTATATGATAACCCGCTTTCCTGTAACCATTTTTCTGTTGCCAGGTGGGCTTCGGCCACTGCTGCAATAGGAGAAGCAGCTGTTTCATTTTTCCTTTCAAAGCTTGTATATATAACATGCTTTACCCCGGCTGCCTGTGCCGCCTTTACCACATTTTCCTGTTGCACAACCCTTCTGCTGATATCGTTTGAAGAGACAAATAACAATTGATCAATATCCTGAAATGCAGTAACCAGGGATTCGTAATGATCATAATCGCCGGCTATGATCTTTATACCTTTGTCTTTGATCCCTGCCGCCTTTTCCGTACTTCTTGCCAAAGCGGCTATATCACCGGGAGATATGCCTTTGCTTAACAGATATTCAATGGCAGCTCTTCCAAAATGACCGGTTGCTCCCGTAACTAAAATCATCAAATATTTATTTTATGATTATCGAATAAATTTTCTACAGAAGCAAAATTATATACCTTTGCTATACATTTGTAACTACTATACTTTTGTATATTGGTATCCAAAAGTATAGCAGATTCACTAATTAAAGCTTATCGTCATGGGCAGAATATCTCAGTTGGAGCAGATCAAGTTATGCTCCGGGCAGTTCGTGTTGGCCATAAATGATACCATGAATGTATTACATGGCAAATGGAAGCTGCCTATTATCGGTTCGCTGCTTTACGGCAAAAAGCGCTTTAAGGAACTTGAAAGAGAGATAGCAGGCATTACCCCCCGCATGCTCTCCAAAGAACTGAAAGACCTGGAAATAAATGGTATTGTTACCCGCACCGTATATGATTCCATACCAGTTACGGTGGAGTATAAGCTCACCAGATCCGGAGAATGCTTTAAAAAAGTGCTGGATGTAATGGTAGAATGGGGCTTGCAGCACCGGAAAAGCACAATGGTGTAATGTTCTCCCTGTATATCCTGCACATTATATTATCATACCCTGATCATGTCCGGAAAACCTGTGAGATTTCCAGCGCTGCTATTCCCCCTTCAGGGAGTTAAGGGGCTTCCCTGCAAATCTCATTGGTTAGGCGCATTATGAACGGTTTGAGGGCAGTAAAAAGTCTTTATTTGTCTATTAGTGGATGACTTTTTTAAAGGCATTGTTGGTATTGAGCACGGACTATGCTCGGTGGCTTCACCAACAATCCGCAAGTTGCCGGTGATTTCCCGGATTATGCCGAAGCCAGGGTCCATACTTTCTTTTTTGCGTGGTATGCCATACTGTAAAAATGAATAAAGTGATGTTGATCCAGCGCGGCCAACATCACTTTATTTGTATCCGCTCTATTCCTTGCAGATCCACTTCAGGTTATTACCATCCCGGATTTTGTTTTAATCCCGGGTTTAATAACCTTTGATCGTCCGGCAATGGTGATAAATAGTCTCTATCTACCCTGAACTTATATCCATTTGATAATGCGGGCACGTCTTTAAACAATTCAATATATCCATTGTCATCCACGGGGTAATTAGCAAGGTCCGTATCCGGCACCACGCCCGCCCATTGAGCACGTTTGGCTCCTTTAGGTTTCCATCCTGTGATCTTTTTGCCCATAGCAGCCCAACGCATCAGGTCATCCAGGCGATATCCTTCACAGGCTAACTCTACCCTTCGCTCCCGGCGCACTTCATTGATCAGTACATCCAGATCAGGAAATTCCGCATTAGGGTCAACTGTAATCGCGGCAACATGCATATCCGCCATATTTACCCTTTGCCTCAGCTTATTGATCGTTTGATCAGCATCAGACTGCGTGAATATTCCCAATTCAGCCTTCGCTTCAGCATTGATCAGCAATGCCTCAGCAAACCTGAAGATAATAAGCCCGGAAGTACCCTGGTCCCGCTGCTGATTATAATCGGGATTGTGACCTTTATACACCTGGTATCCTGTAGAAGGACGCACTTCTGCCGCAGCAGAAAAAGTGGGCGTTTCAAAAATAAGCGGCGGTATTCCGCCGGGGGCATTGTTAGTTATAATATGTCCGCCATCATTCACATATAGTGTTTGTACCAATCTCGGATCCCTGTCTTTAACCACATCCAGCAAAGTATTATCTCCCTGGTATAAAGGGCTTACAGCAATAGGCTGCCCATCCGTACATAAATATGCATCCACCAGGTCTTTGGTCAGTCCCCTGCCTGCGCCGCCCGTAGTATACCTGAACCATCTGTGTCCTCCGTTGAGGTTCAGGTTATACTGACGCCACAGCATTACTTCGGAACCGGGGGTATAAGAAAGGCGATTAAACAACCCCCAATAGTCCATGCTGCCGCTCAATGCTTCTAAACCATAGCCGTCCGGGTTTGATATCAAAGCAGCAGACACTTCTGCCGCTTTTTGAAGAAATTTAGTCCCGTCAGATCCTGTAACGCCAAATTCGGTACCGGCATGATATTTCTCCCAGGTACCCTCGTACAAGGCAACACGCGCCTGGAACAATTGTGCTATTTGCTTATTAATACGGGATGCTTCCGCCAAGGATCTGGTTGGAAGGTATTCTATAGCTCTGTCAAGGTCGTTCATTATTGAATCAACGATAACATTCCGCGGTAACCTGGCGTCGTATAATTCAGACGATCCCGGAACCATGGGCTGATTGACCCAGGGCAAATCCCCGAAATTTTTCAGCATGCCAAAATAAAACCATGCCCTGAAAAAAAGCGATTCTCCCACATAACGCTGAATATTGTTCCATTGCTCTGTACTTTTTTCATAATTCGCAAGAAAATAATTTACATTTCTAAGATTTGTCCAGTCCGAAACGGCCCAGCCGCCACCGGTTGCCGGCACCACACGCTCTGCATTTAAGAACGTATTATAGGTCATTGTTATCATATTATCACTGCCATTATCCGCGTCAAGCCCGTAGATGCCTATACTACCCCAGCCATTGTAGTTTGGGAAAAAATCATACCAGTTGTTGGCGTATAGTTTTAAATCATTTGCAGTCTTCCAGAACTCTCCGTCACTAATGTTTGTTTCAGGTGTTCTGTTTAAAAAATCTTTACTGCACCCGGTAATAAATACCGCATATATTCCGAATAAAAAGACAAATATTTTATACTTATACATGATTTTCTGTTTTCTGATTAAACAACTTAAAGACCCACATTGACACCCAGAGAATAAGTACGCTGAAGGGGGTATATTTTCGCATCGCTTATAGAAAGCTCCGGATCCATCGCTTTAATAAGGTTTGTAAATGTTGCCAGGTTTTCTACACTTATGTATAACCTGATCCTGCTAAACCTGATGGTATTGAGTAACGATGTTGGAACAGAATAACCAACCTGCAGGTTTTTTATCCGCAGGTAAGAGGCATCCTGCAGGTACCGGGTTTGCGTCTGCATATTTTTACCCATTTGACCGGTCAGATAATATTTCGGGAAATACCCGTCAGGTGTTTCGGGCGTCCATCTGTCCAGGTGTTCCGTAAAAACAGAACTTTGCCATTCATCGCCGTTAATTCCCCAAAAATAGTTGGAGCCAACCCATGCATCCCGTTTGCCGATACCCTGCAGGAAAACAGACAAATCAAAGCCCTTCCACTGCAGATCACCGGTAAAGCTGTAAGCATACCTTGGTGTGTTGTTGCCGATTATGGATCTGTCTCCGGGATTATCCAGCGTATTATTTCCCCAGTCAATAATATCATCCCCGTTCAGGTCTGCATATTGTACATCGCCGGGAGTCCATGCTGTCCCGGAGATTTTTGACTGGGAAGGCGCTTTATCCACATCATCAGCTGTTTGAAATAACCCTACCGTAGTGTATCCCCAAATCTCTCCCAGCCGGCGTCCCACGTAATGGTTCCCGATCTCATTATTCGGGTTATTGGCAAACGCAGTTACCTTCCCCTGGTAATCACTTACAATACCCTTTACACCATAGGTCACATTTCCGATCCTGTCTCTCCAGCCCAGCGATAATTCAAAGCCTCTTGTTTCTATTCCCGCATTATTTTCCACGGGTACGCCTGTTCCCAATACTGCAGGAAGCGCTGCGCCTGCAGTGGCAAAGTCATCCGCTTTCCGTATATACCAGTCAAAAGAAGCATTCAGCCGGTTGTCCAGAAATGCAGCATCCAATCCCAGGTTCAATTGCGTGGTAGTAACCCATGTCAGCATCGGGTTTACCAATCCCGGCGGTGTGACTGCAGCCTGTTGCGTTCCGTTGAACAACCAACCGGTGCTGGTAGGTCTTGTTGTGCCCAGGCTTGGGTAAAACGGATACCAGTTAGGCGTATTTCCATCCAGGAAAGCCTGGTCGCCCAGAGAGCCATAGGATCCCCGCAGCTTTAAAGCGCTCACGACATTACTAACGGCAGCAAAAAAGTTCTCTTTATCGATATTCCACCCGGCGGAAACACCCGGGTAAAACTTCCAGCGTACACCGGGAAGAAACCTTGAGGTAGCGTCATAACGCCCGTTCAGTTCAAGCAAGTATCTATCTTTAAAGCTGTAATTAAGCCTTCCGAAGAAGCCTTCTGATGCCAGTCTTCTTACAACATCGCTCACACTGGGCGATACGCCAAAACTTGTAGAAAGAGAAGGGATATTATCAGAATATAACTGGTTATTACCAGCCGCATAGTAAGTGTACTCTCTCAGGTCGGCGGTAAACCCGCCTAAAACGCTGAAGAAATGATCACCCGCTTTGGTTTCATATTTTGTAAACGCATTTACCACCTGGTACTGTGTTCTGTCACTTGCACGTTGAAATCCATTAGGGTTGCCCGCCATAGTAAACTGTGCACCGCTGGGGTTGTAGGCATATAAAGTTTTGGTATGTGAATCCTGTGTCAGATAGGTTCCATTAAAAGTGTAATTCACTGTAGCTGTCCAACCTTTTACCAGCTTCAGGTTAAACTCTCCCGTCAATATCGCGTTGTCGGTAACCTGTTTATTCCTGCCTCCTTCCGTGTGGAGTATTACATCATTCGTGCTTGAATACTTCCCATCCGGGTTGAACAAGGGTACCGTCGGCCATTTACGCGCTATCTGGTGCATATAGTTACCACCGGTTCTGGCAGAATAAGTATTCGGCGTATTGAACAGCTCCCGGGCAACGGTAGACCGCAAGCTGAAATTGAGCCATTTATTTATGTCGGTACTGATGTTGGCCCGGATGTTAAACCTTTTATAGCTGTCATCGCCAAAATTGTACATACCCTGCCTGTCATTATATCCCAACCCAACATAATAAGCCGAATTATCAGACCCTCCGGACACCCCTACATTGTGTTGCTGGCTGAAAGCAGCATCTCTGAAATATATATTAAACCAGTCGTTATTTGCATTGGCTGCATCCCAGCTTGCCCAACTATCTGTCAGGTTATCCGGGTATCCACTTTGCACCGTTTCATCTTTAAACGTACCGGCCTGGTAGTCTTTGATGCGCTGTATAACAGCATCAGAAAATATGGGACTCCTGCCCCCGTTTACAGCCGCTTCATTAAATAGATTGGCAAAGTCAAGCGAATTGACCATTCCCGGCATGTTTACGGGAGTGGCCCATTGCAGGTTATTGGCATATGTAATAGCCGGCGTTTTGCCTTTTTTACCCTGTTTGGTGGTAATGAGTATCACGCCATAAGGTGCGCTTGAGCCATAGATGGCTGCGGAAGCAGCATCCTTAATGACAGAGATGGTTTCAATATCGTCCGGGTTCAGGTTATCAATGTTTCCGCCCTGAACACCGTCCACTACGATCAATGGCCCGCCAGTTTGGCCTGACAGTCCTGTATATCCCCGTATGTTAATACCCTGGGTTGCGTTAGGCGCCCCGCCGGCCGTTGTAGTGGTAATATTCAGGTTGCCTACCATACCCTGCAATGCCTGGCTGACCCTCGTAATAGGCCTGTTTTCAATATCCTTGCCGGTGATTTGTGCAATAGCCCCTGTAGCATTTATCTTTTTTTGTGTGCCGTAACCCACTACCACTATATCCTTCAGATCCATCTCCGAAGGCTCCATAACAATATTAATAACAGAGCGTCCGTTAACAGGTATTTCCTGATCCTGAAATCCCACATATGAGATCAAAAGGACCGCTTTTTCATTCACGCCTCGCAGGATATACCTTCCGTTCTCATCTGTAAAAGTTCCCTTGTCCTCATTCTTTACCCGTATGCTTGCTCCGGCAAGCGGCTGGCTTTCCAGGTTCGTGACAACGCCCGAAACATCCGCAGCAAGCTGGAATACCGTCTTCGGTACCGGCGTTTCCGGAAGAAGCTTTTTTTCCGTAATAGCGATTGTTTTATTAATGATCTTATATTCTAATGGCAGCCCATGCAGGATCTGAAGCAGGGCTTCTTCAACCGGTACATTGTGTAAGCGTACATTTACATTCCTGAACTTCGAAGCCAGCGAAGCACGGTAGAAAAAATGAAAGCCGGTTTGCTTTTCTATCTTTTTGAACACCGTTTTCAACGGGACATTATCCGAAACCAGGGTTACGTTTTGCGAATACGTCCGGGCGGAAACCTGCAGACAGCCAATAAGGATAAAAACAGCTGACAATTTCATAAGCAGTAATAGCCGGGGTAGCTTTCTCCGTTTAAAAATCAAAGCGCTGAAAAGAACTCTAAATTCCATACATTTGGTTTTGGTTTGGTTAAACAAAATCACATCCATACGCTTTGCCGCGTACAGATGCAGTTCTAGCAGACTGAACAGATTGAGTTGACCGGCCTGTTATCCGGAGAGTGTTGCAACCACTTTCCGGTTTTTTACCGGTCTCCTGTTTCAATATATTTTACACGGGTTTTATTTCACGGGTCTTAATTTTACTGTTTTATTTTCAATAACATATCCTACTTTATTTAATTCAAGCACTTCCAGCAGTTCCGACAATCTGGTATCCATGGATATTTTACCGATGTAGGACTCGGAAGTAAAATTTCCTTCATAAACAACTTCTATATCGTACCACCGGGCCACCTTCCGCATAATGGTATAGATGTCCGAGTTATCAAAATTGAAAAAACCGTTTTTCCAGGCCATGACTTCATCCAGGTCCACATCGTCCAGCACCTTCAGCACCTGGCTTATATTGGCCTGCTGCCCGGGCTTCAGCAAACATTCCGCCCCCGGAATATCAATTTTCACACTTCCCTCAAGTAACGTGATTTCCTGTTCCTCTTCATCCTCATAGGCGTTCACATTGAAATGTGTTCCCAACACCGTTACACTTGTTTCGCCTTTATTCACAACAAACGGCATGGCACTATCATGCACCACCTCAAAATAAGCTTCTCCCGTAACAGATACCCTGCGTGCAGCCTCCGTAAATGCTACCGGGTAGGTAATAGAAGAACCGGCATTCAGCCATACCCTGGTACCGTCTGAAAGGCGCATCTGAATGACCCTGCTCCCTCTCGGGTTCCATAGTGTATTGAACACCGGGTTGCCGGCTTTTGTATCCCGGGAAGATTGATAAATGATCTCACCATTTGCAGCCTTCACTACCTGTACGCTTCCCTCATCTGCTATGGTACCGTCTTCTGTTTCATTCAGCATTACTTTATCTCCGCCAGATAATGTGATGTATGCGTGACTCAAATCCGGAGGATCAATGTCTACGGTTTTTCCGGCCATATTCGTATCCGGAGAAGAGACCGTTGTCCGCAGGCTTCCATAATAATATACCCCTGCAACCAGCAGCACCACCGCCGCCACTACGCGCCATTTCCCAATTTTGTGCAGCAGTATGTTACGGACTACAGGTCGGTGCTTTCCGGTTTCTGCTTCCTTCTTAATCTGCGCTAAAAGCCTGTTATACATACGTGCGCTGACCAGGCCTTCCGGCTCCGGGCCTGCACCGGCTTTTTCCAGGAAACGCAGATAGTCATCCCCATCCAGAAAATCCTCCACTTTACCGGGATGTGCTGCCAGGTATTCAAAAAGCTCTTCAGCATCCTCCCTGCTGATATCATCATTACAATAACATTCTAAAAGCGTCCTGTAATAATCCTGCTTACCATTCATATCATTAATTGAGATATCGCAAATGAAGGGACTTTATCATCATAAGACTGAAAAAAAGAGAAAACGGGTAGTTGAAACCTGAAAAAAATTATACCCCAAATACAATAGCCATGAATATCATTTGTCCTGTTTTGGTAAAATAGCTCCGAAGGAAACGCATTGACTGCACGATATGATCCTTTACGGTATTCCGGGAAATGCCCAGTTCCATCGCCGCTTCATCATAAGTCTTACCTTCTTCCTTACACAGGATGAACGTTTTCTGCCGCTGCGGGCTCAGGGCCGCCAATGCATTCCGGTACATTTCTTCATAATGGCCGGGACTCTGAAGTTCCGTTTCAAATCCTGTTATAAGCGGAGGCAAGCTCTCCAGTATCTCTTTTCTCAAAGTTTTATCAATTGATATTTTCTTTAATATATCAATTGCTTTATTGCGGGCGATGCGGTATAAATAAGCCGAAAAGGAAGTTGTAACCGTAATGCTTTCTCTTGCTTCCCACAACTTCATAAATACCTCATGAACAATATCTTCAGCTAAATAAGGCAGCTTTACGAAACCGAGCAGATAGGCATATATACCCTTGTGATACCTTTTATATAACTCAGTATATGCCGCTTCATTTCCGGTTTTCAACTGCTTGAGCAATTGAAGGTCAGCAGTATGTAGAAAACGGTCCTCCAAAGTAGTTAGTTAATGATGTTCAACCTTGTATCTGCAAGGGTCCGCAACCCTGTCATTTGGAACCAGAAGTTACAAACTTTATTACAAATAAGTTATGACCGGCCGGGATACTATGTTTACTTACAGTTTTACTTACAAGGCGCAAGCATTATATTATTATAATGTGATCAGCACAAACATTTATTACTGCCGGTTGAATATACTGTATATGTCAAACCCGGTATCATAAAGGTAAAGAAACAGCAGGGTCAATCCTATGATCACCAGTACCAGCACCCAGATGAGTTGCCTGCCGGATGCGTCCCGTTGTTCCGGCGCCACGTGTGCTTCGGTAAAAAAGCTTTCGCTCACTTCCGTATCACCCCGCAGGATGGTATGGTTGGCATCTGTCCGGATAATACGCTGCGCGGGCAGCGGATACATATGGTCGTTGCTCACGGAAACAGCCTCCAGCTGTAAAACCCCCTCAGTGTTGAATTTTAAAGTGCCTATATCTTCCCACACCAATTCCCGACCCTGCCTCAGGTCATTTTTAAGATCAAAGCTAAAATCATTCAGTTTTTTTATAGCCTCCCACTCCTCTATCCCCAGCTTCTCAGACATGTACTGAAACAGGCTTTTGCCGGGCGTATCCTGTGTGTCATCCAGGAGCGCCTTCAGGGAGGGCGGCTCAATCAAATGATCGGTAAAATTGATGATGGCAGGAATGTGCTGCAACTGAATGGTGCCCAGTCCCGGTAAGCTGACAGACCTATGCTGTATAAGATATTGATGCAGCAACTGCAACATAAATGACCTTTTTGCGCTAAGATACGCAAGATATCAGGAACAGCAGGCGGTCATTTTAGGGCACAATAGTTCGGGAGAGTTTTGAATATATAAGTTCCATAATCTGAGGAAAACATATTTGCTACGTTCGCAATTAATGAGAGGGCATAAACCGAAAGTTCGTTTTCAGGAGAGCTTATAATTTTGGGAGTATGGTTTAAAAACTGTAAACGAATCGAAATAACGGATATTTCTACTAAAAATAATTTGATAACCTGTTCGAGGCACATATAGTGCATTGAGGGTTTCTAGCTTTGGGACATATTTCTTTATTTAAAAAGCACATAAACCAAAAAAATAAAGTTAAGGCTTCAGTAAGTGATAAGCCATCGAAATACTGTCCGGTACCGGCAGAGTTTCAGTTTGGCATTGTACACCGAATAGCCCCGCTGTGTGTGGACAAGTTGTGCACGGGCTTGGTCTGTTTTAGATGACTCCTGGATACAAGTCCATTTGGGGTGAGGGAGCGAAAAAAAGGCTGGAAGAAACCAAACGAACAGCAACCATTATATAAATCTACAAAATAATAATCATGGGATGAATACTTTAATATCTGTCATGACACCCAGCTGCAAATGAAACACCTAACTGGTGGTGCGCCGGGTACTTGTTGTGCTCACGAACCTGGTTGGGGTAATTACGTATGTAACATTTCTAAGGCTACAGCGCAGGACTTTGTCTACAATGGAGGATGGTCTCTCTGGTGTTGCGACTCTTGTTCGCCGCCACCTGTGCAGTCTTAAATGGCCTGTTTCTTCTGCAGCAGTTGTAACTTCAGGTTGCAACTGCTGTTTTCAGTCAAAATACCAAAATAATAATGAAAAAAATACGATTAATAATGGTTAAGGTGGTTCTGCTGCTCCTTTTCCATCATTGTACTTCCGTAGACAAACCTACATCTGAAGAGAATATCGATACTCCGGCCCTGGAAGACAAAGATACTGTAATAGTATTGACCATGCAGGCAAAACGGCCGGCGAACTTCTATTATACAAACGAAATGAAGGGAACACCGGTGAACCTATCGAAGGATCTGGTTTACACGATCGAGTCCCAAATACCGGTTTATTTAATGCAGGCTAATGAACTGCAGACACCCTATATACTGTACCCCGGTGACAGCATCTTTATAAACGATGACAGTGACCATACCGTTTTACTAACCTCAAAAGACAGCATGCGTAACAGCGAACTTCGCCTGTTGGAACAAATGACCGTAAGGTATGGTTCGCTGCGTCCAATTTTCGGAATAACCTATTTGAAAAAGAATATAGATCTCAGCACCCGCGATTCTATGATCAATAAAGCCTATCACGACCGGATGGCCTTTTTGTCTGAACAGGTTGCTAAAAATAACTTTTCAACTGAATATGTAACCCTGGTGAAACAAATTCTTCACTACAGCCGGATCAACGAGAAGTTCGTGCCGTTTTATCCCAAATTCGACAAAGCGGCAATTCATGCTTTTTATAAAGACTCAATGGAAGTATTTATGAAAGACTTTTCATGTGACTCCTGTTTGGGCAATACGCTTTACCAAACAGCACTGCTGCATTTTGCCCGATCCTTTGTTAACGAAAAAAATACAACTACACCGGTTCTACATTTTAATAAAATGGGAGAAACAGATTTATTTCAACTATATAACGAAGTTGCCGAAAGGTTTACCGGAAGAACCCAAGACTTTGTTAAAGCTAGGGCAGCCTACCAAATTCTCGACAAAAAGAAAGGGCAGAAAACAAATAATGACGATTGGGTAAAGGATATTGTGAAAAATATCAACGACGAAGCATACAAACAGTTCCTTCTGGACGAATTTGACAATCCGGAAGCTAAGAAGGTTAAGCATATGGGAACGGGAGAGGACATACTTATCATGCAGGATCAAAGCACAACGACCATAGCCGAAATGCTGAAGTCCTTCAGCGGAAAAATAGTCCTCCTGGACTTTTGGGCTACCTGGTGCGCTCCCTGCATAGAAGAAATGCCGTATTCCAAAAAGCTCGGAGAACAACTGGGAGACAAGTTTGCTGTTGTTTTTATTTCCCTGGATGAAAAGCAAAAATCATGGGAAAACTTTTCAACCGATAACTTAGCAGGTTATCCTTCATTTTGGCTGAAAAATTCATTTCATTCTCCGTTTGTAAAACACCATCAAATCAGTACAATACCGCGGTATATCCTCATTGGTAAGGAAGGACAAATACTCAATGCTGACGCCCCTCGTCCCAGTGATGCAAAATTGGAAGAATTGATAAAACACTATTGATCACCTATAAATGAGAGTCCTGAACAGGATCCGGCTGCCTGTTATAAGGAATTAATGGTACACCTATAGGTTTAAAAAACGGCTATTTTGAAAAATTATACACGATCCCGCCCAGTATATTAAAGCCGAATACATCATACTGGTTCCAGCGCTGGTAACGGGAGTTGAATACATTATTGGCCTGTACCCAGAGATTGAATTGTTTGGTAACACGAAACTCCAGCCCTGCGCTGAAGTCGAAGGGATTTTTTCCCTTACCAACCGAGCCGTCGCTTCTGAGAAATTTAGCCCCTTCAAAAAAGAACAGGTCACTTTTCAGCCACAGGTCTTTCAATACCCTCCAACGCAAAGCTGTGCTCAACTCCCTGGGTATGATGCCCCACGGCTCCTGTTCGGTCTTCTGTCCGCTGAACAGCAGCCAGTCGAATTTGGCTGCTAAGGAAAAGTCTTCTGCCTGCACGATACCCACCTCACCATGGGAACGAAATGCCGTCAGCCGCTCTTCATTGCGGATCACAAAGCTCTTACCATCTCCGGGGAAATCATTCACAAACAATGGCATATTGTGAAACCTTACCAGTCCCACCTTTACATTATAAAAGAAGTGTTCCAAAAACGTACCCTTAATACCGCCATAGGTTTCATTGATACGGGTATTCAACAAAAAGGCCGGTTGTCTCAAGTATGGATTGATGCCGGCAAAACGCTTATACGTTCCCTTTTCATAGTTCATCAGCCAGCCTGCCTGGAAGATCATGCCATCACCACCGAGCTTGAAGTCAGCCATCAGGTCCGGCAGCAGCCTGAACTGTGAATTATCCCAGGAAGGGATAACGCCGCCATGGATATTTACATTTTCATTTTTAAAGTCCAGTGACAGCGGCACCTGGAACAGGCTGTTATTAAGCGACTCTTCACCGCGACGGGAAAACTGGTTATAATCTGCGTTGAGGGCCAGATTAATGGCCAAAGCGTCTCCGATGGATTTACTCAGCGGGAGATTTCCTACAACCCTGAATTCCCGGCCGTGATAGTTATCATTAAAGAACGACAGCTTCACATCCGGGTGATATTTCAGTCCAAACTCTGTTTCCTCCGTATTACGAAAGCCCAGCCCGGCATCCACTCCCATGAACCGCTGCCTCACAGCAGACTTGTCGTAGGTATACAGGTTGTGGTCATACCCATAAAGGTTATACTGGTCGTTCTGAAAGGAAGCCTTGCCATATAATTCATGTTGCTCGTTGATCAGGGTGCTTGCGTAAGCGCCCGCCCGCATGTTCATATAAGACTGGTGCTGAAGCGCATTGTTTTTGGAAGAAATAAAGTCACCCACCACGCTTAACGTAGAATTGGTGTTATTGGTAAATGTAAGTCCGGTCTGGACATAGGGTGTCTGGTAGTTTCCAAAACCCAGCTTTACAAAGTTGCTGGCTGCCCATTCGCCGGATGTATCGGTATCCAGCGGCAGGGGGCTGATGGTCAACGGCTGGTACTTGCGTTCCAGCGATGTAACAGGTGTATGATACGTAAGCCTCGGACGGGTAGAATCCGGCACCGGCGGCGCCGCATCAAAGTTGATCTTGGCCGCCGCCTTCAGCGTGGGCTTAAAAGATGAAGTAATGTCGATGGTTTGTTTTTTGCCTGGCTCCTGCGCCAACACAAAGGTGGTTGGCAATGCCAGCGCACCCAGGAACAAACATATGCTTACGTAGTTCAACCTGAACATCTTCATTGTTTTATTGCTTTATTATCCTCCAATTTTACTGTCCGTTTTTTCTGCGGTGATCACGTCCTGCAGCTTTGCCTGGGCCTCATTTTTCAGCTCGGTTATTTTGCTGTTGTCCACCACGCTTTGCAGGGTAGCTTTTGCATTGAAATAGTCTCTTTCCTTCAAATAAATATCGCCCAGCAATATATAGGCTTTGGTGATCCAGTAATCGTAGGATCCGGACTTATTGATGGTCTCGAATGCAGCCTTGTCTGCATTTTTAAGATCATTCAGCAAAAAATAACTGTAAGCTATTTCGTAGCGCGCCTCTGCCGCAAACGAAGCTTTATTGATGGCTATCACATTGCGGTAGTACTGTATGGCTTCCTGATAATCCCCGGCTGTCTGTGCTGCCCGCGCAGTCACCATATTAGCCAGCACTTTATCATCCACGCTGGTATTTTTTTCCTTGAGGAGCTCCTGTGCATTCGGTACGGCCTCCGACCATTTTTTCTGCTGGTACTGGCTTCTCAGCAATCCGCGCATGGCTTCAAGCCTGAAGTCGGCGCCGGCTGCCAGTTCTTTCAGCGCCGCAAAATACAACCCGGCTTTTTCGTAGTCCTCCAGTTGAAAATAATATATCTGTCCCGCCTGTGATGCCGCCCGCTCGGCATATTTGCTGGCGCCTCTTTCCGCTACTTCAGCATACCCTGCCGCCGCATTTTTCCAGTCTTTGCGCATGTTGTATATCTCGCTCCTCAAAAAGAACGCGTCCAGCGCATACTGTCCTTCCGGAAACTTAGAGAGATAATTGTTGAAGCCGGTCAATGCGGCATTATAATCCTTGTCTATATATTTGTTTTCCGCTGCCCGGTAGGTAAGATTATCTTCTTCATTTACCGTAATGGACCTGCCGATGCTCTTCATGAAATCCACATATTCGCCGGTCTTGCCTTCCGCCGTGTAGATTGCTTTTACGTTATCAATCGCTTCATTGGCTTCCACTGAATTTGGGTATTGATTGACCAGCTTTTTGAACTGGGCAAGCGCGTCATTGTTATTATCCAGGTTATAATAGCTCAACCCGAGCTTCAGTTGCGCTTCCGGCTTCAGGTTGGTGGCGCCCACCGCATCTATCACATTGTTCAGATAGGGAATGGCTTCCCGGTAGCGTTCATCGGCCAGGTAGGTTTTGGCGATCTCCAGGTTAGCGTCCCCGATCAATGGTGAGTTGGGAAATTTCCTGTCGAAGCCCCTGAGGATCGTTATTTTTTCGTTGCTGCTGTTGATGCCGCTGATCATAGCCGTTTGATAGGTAGCATAGTCCGATGCCGGCCAGGAGTAGCTGCTGATGGTTCCATACATGACCTTTGCCTTGGAAAAGTCCCGCATCATAAAGTAACAATCGGCTGCCCTCGCGTAAGCGTCCTGCTGTACGGGAGGAGCATTCAGCACCGGCGTTCTTGCCACCTGTTCAAAAAAAGGCAGCGCCTGCTGGTAATTCTCCTTTCTGAAAAAACAGTATCCCAGGTTGTAGCGGGCATGGGTAAGACTCATTTCACCGTTAGCGCCCGACTCGGTCTTAATATACTCGTGGTAAAAACGGATCGCATCATCCAGTCGGTCCTGTCGGTATGCAATTTCGCCCTGCCAGAAATTCACAGCAGACAGAACTACCGCATTATAAGGATCCTTCAACGCCCTGTCCAGCAGTTCCCTGGCTCCATTCAGATCCTGGTCGTTGATGAGCTCCATAGCCCTGCCATATAACACTTTCGGATACAGTCTCCGGGCCGCATCAGAAGAAGACCGGATATTGTCGAGTATGCCGAGAGCTTCCCGGTAGTTGTTGGTATTGGCCAACAAAGCCGCTGTAATTTCAGACGCTTCTCTCTGGTATTCGGAACCGGAGTACTCCACCAGGAATTTCTGGAACTCAGTCAGCGCAATATCCTGGAAACCCAACTCGTACGATAGCTTGGCATAGTTGAATTTGGAAACCTCCCGCTGCGATTTGTTAGTATTGTTGTTGGCACCAAAAGAAAACGCATTCCGGGCATTGGCCTTATCACCCAACTTCAGGTAAGCATCTCCCAGGATATACATGGCATGCATACTGAGAGAGTCTTCCCCGCCACTTAATTGCTTCAGCCCTTCTACCGCTTCCTGCAGCCTGTTTTCGTGATAATAGCAGTAGCTGAGCTCATATAAGGTTTCCCTGCTTACTTTAGGCGTCTTCTCCACATACTCCTTCAGGTAAGGCAATGCTTCTGCGTATTCCCCTTTTTCAAAAAGTGAATGCCCTACCAGCTCCTTCATGGGAACATCGTAATTATTGCTGCCGGATTGCTTTAACGCATCCCGGGCATAGTCCAGCGATTTGTCTTTTTCACCCTGTACATAATACAGGTTGGCTATATAAAAGGGCACCACCGATTTGTATTTCGGGTTGTTTTGTATGGTCTGAAAGGCGGTTTGGGCTTCTTTATGATTGCCGTTGGCATATACGATCATACCATAGTAATAATTTGCTTCGGCATGATTGGGGTCTCCCTGCTTCCGGGCAATGGTTTCCAGCAGGGGCTTTGCCTTATCAAACTGTTCGGTCGTAAAATAGGCATATCCCTGGTGAAACTTCATATCGGCTATCTGCCGGTTGCTCAGATTGGTAATGCTGGTTTTTTCATAATATGCCAAAGCGCTGCGCATATCGTTCCTGCGGAAATAATATTCTGCCAGGTGAAAGCTTAACTTTTCCCTCAATGCCGGGTTGTAGTTCAGCTCTATAAAATTTGCCGCATCTTCGGCAGCAAATTCTTCGTTTTGCAATAATCCGCAGGCGATGGTATAAAACTTTACATCATCATATTCCAAGGACGAATTGGTTTTATCGGGAGAATGCAACGCTCTTTCCAGTTCCCGGAAGATAGGATAGGCCAGGCTGAACTGGTCTTTCTGAAAAAACTCCTTTGCCTGTTTATAATCCGCCTGCGGGTCGGTAAATACCCTTGTTTGCTGCGCCCGGGTTTGAAGGGTAAACATACCTGTAAAAACCGCAACGATTAAAGCAACACTTTTTTGCATAGTACTATTCGGTAGTGGGTTTATTCAACGAAGTTGTTTGTAGCAACCTGCACGAAGATCAACTCTCTTTTGTTACAAATTTCCTAAAGTAAAACCGGTTGGCAAAGTTACTATTAAGCATTTTTGCAATAACCATTCCAGAACACTTGTGGATAAAAGGTTCGTATCCTCTATTTTTGCAGCCGAAAAGTTAAAATAGAAATTTTACCGGGTATATATGCCCGGGAAGCCATTAAGGGTCAACAGGAAGGCTTTAAACCGGCAACTGTGTCCAAATCAACAAAAAACCAAATAATTCAGGAATGAAAAAACTACTGTCTACTCATTATTCTGCCTGGGCATTCAACACTGCCATCTTTGTGCTGCGCGTTTCGCTTGGGCTCATGATGATACCGCATGGATATAGCAAACTCGTTCGTTTCGGGGATCTGCAGACCAAATTCACCAACTTCCTGGGACTTGGCTCCACCGTGTCGCTGGGGCTCGTACTGTTTGCCGAGCTGGTCTGTTCCATTTTTATTATTATAGGGTTGTTTACCAGGTTTTCTGTTGTCCCTTTGATAATAGTGATGTGCGTGGCTTTGTTTAAATCGCACGGGGGCGAGATTTTCGGCGCAGGGGAAAAGGCAGGCCTGTTCCTGGCCGGGTTTATCGCCATCCTGCTGGTAGGCCCCGGCAAAGCCAGTGTGGACGGGATGATGGGAAAGTAGCAGCCCCTCCCGGCCTCCCCGAAGGGGAGGTGAAACCTCATCCTCTTATTAGCACCGGTTTTTGCGTCCACCTGGGGTCTGGCGTAGCCGACCCCGGGACCATCGGGTGCTGCTTGTTATGGAAACGGTAGTGCAGAACAGAATAAGTTGATGCGGATCGAAGAAGTGATGTAGCGTTCCACAGGATTGCTGATGTACGATGTATGATATGGAAGACGGTTCTAAATCAAAAATCATACATCAGAAATCAAAAATCCTCATTTTAGCTCATTCAGCACCCGGTACATTTTATTCACAAGTGCTCCGGGGCTGCCATTATAGTTATTGACAAGAAAAGAAAAAATATACAGCTTTCCGGCTGCCGAGGTATGATAGCCCGAAAAGCCCTTTACCCCCCTGATGGTTCCGCTTTTCATCTTCATGCCATTGTATTCAGGCAAAGAGGCTTCAAAAGAAGAAAACCAGGGTTGGCTGCGGGCATATTTCAGTATCTCTACCTGCACATGCGTGGTCAGCCTGTTTAACGGGGATAAACCCGATCCATCGGTCATATTCAGCTCCAGAACATTGATGCCTTTTTGCTTCCAGAAGTCGCGAAGAACGGATATACCGCTATCGCCGGAAGCAATGCCTCTTTTTTCGTAGGCCATCGTCTTCAGCAGCGCTTCGCCATACAGGTTAATGCTCCGCCTGTTGAACCAGTAAATGATAGAATCCAGGGGAGGCGATACCTCCGTATGAAAAATAACCGGCTCACCCCCTCCGGGGATATCGGCTATGATCACGTCAGATGCATACAGGCTGCTGAGGGTATCGGCTATTTCTTTTGCCATTTGGTGGGGAGCAGACGGTAACGCTCCCGAGATCACGAACCGGTTTTCATTTACCGGGATCGTTCCGCGTACAATGGCGGTGCCTTCTCCCACCGGGAAATAGATATAGGCATTATCTCCTGTTCCCCTGGCCGCGGAGGTAGCCAGAGACAGGACCGGGTAGGTGGTTGACACATCGGGGTCCGTGCCCACTACTTTTACGGGATCACCGATATTCCCGCCCGATCGTAATACCAGGTCAAATTTGTTTTCACGCCAGTTGAGCTTCCCCGCTGCCACACCGTAATAGTTGGCCAAATCCTGCCAGATCCAGCCGTTGGGGATGTCCTCTGTATCCCAGCCTGCCTGGCTTATGCTGATGGAATTGACAGCCGCGCCGTCCGGTATCTTTTTAACCAGGCGTTCTTTAACCAATGCGGCGGCTGTACCGGCATAACGGCTGCTACCCAATGTGGGATCTCCCGTGCCAATGATATGCATAGCGGCGCTGCGCAGATCATAGCCAAAGCCGGTCTTATATTGATAATTTTTCCCCAGCAATGCAAACGCAGTAATGCTGGTAATCACTTTTTGCGTGGATGCCGGCGCCAGTCCCGTCCGGCTGTTCCTATCAAAAACCACTTTGCCGGTGGCAGCTTCTATAACATACAGCGAACTGATCGCAAACTGCAATTGCGGGTCTTTTTCGAAACGGTCAAAGGCCGTTTTGAGCTTTTGCTCAACGGTTTGGGCTGTAAGACCGCCTGCAAACAAAAAGGCCAGGCAGCACGCCAGAATTTTTCCTGTATACATATGCTCCGGTTGGGTTTGTAAACAATAAAGCCGAAGCTACAACGCCCCGGCTTTATCAACGAAAGAATTTATATTTATTTCAGGTGCTTCAAATTTAGTCCATACAATACCACGAACAGTATCCCGAAAAATGCAAACGCGGAGGACGTAAGAATTGAAAAAATATTGGAGCCTCCGTAAACGATAAAAGGCGCTACTATCCCTATCAGCGTTCCCAGGAGATATAACCAAAAGCCCGTTTTGGACAACCGGAACATAAGGATAGCTCCGAGCAGGGTAAAAACGCAGCTTACAATAGAGAAGATAGCGTTTTTACGGATATTTTCAGGATTCAGTAAATCGCTCATTCCGGCAAATATCTGGTTTGCCATTTGGGTTCCTGCATTGGAAACCTCTTCCTTTTCCAGTTCCCGCTGTGCATCTTCCACAGCCGTTTGGGTAAGTCCGGCTGTCAGATTTGCAGATGCGTAACTGGTAAACCCACTGATGATCCCCCAGCCGCTCCCGATAAAAGTCAAAATGCATAATACGGTAAGAAATGTTGGCCGGACAGGCTTTACCGGAACATTCGTAAGTACGTCTTCCATATGATATTTTTTTGTTAATGCAATTCTAATAAAAGATTTTTAAAATATCATGTTTTTATACCGATAATTAAAAACAAATTAATTTCTGCAAATCAAATATCTTTCGTCCTGAAACGGGTGTATTTTTCGCAGGGGGTGCAGAAACCCGTCTGTAGCGCCATACCGGTCGGTGCCCGCCTGCGTCGTTCAGGCGGGCACCGACCGGTAAATGACGATCTGGAATACCCCCTAAAACCAGCAATATTTTTGAAAACCATTTATTTAGCAGTGATCAGCGACCTGGTGCATGACCAAAGGATGCAGCGTATTGCAAGGTCTTTATCTCAAAATGAGTACCGGGTGGTACTGGTAGGTAAAAGGCTGGGCAGTTCTGACCCCCTCAGCCCGGAACCATATCGCCAGAAAAGGCTGTATTGCTTTTTTTCAACCGGGAAGCTGTACTACCTGGAGTTCAATATCAAGCTTTTCTTTTTTCTTCTTTTTAAAAAAACGGATGCGGTTTGCGCAGCCGACCTTGATACCATCGTTCCTGTTTACCTGGTATCAAAGCTAAAAAAAGCCAGGCGGGTATATGACGCGCATGAGCTGTTCACCGAAATGAAAGAGGTCGTCAGTCGCCCGAACATACACAGGTTATGGAAATGGATCGAGGAAAAAATGGTCCCGAGATTCAAAAGCGGCTACACCGTTTCGATGAGTATCGCAAAAGAATTTGAAAGCAGGTACGGGGTACAATATGCCGTTATACGCAATTGCCCTTACCCGGGCAGCAGCATCCCTGTTCCCGACCACGCAAACCGCTTTATCCTCTACCAGGGTGCCGTAAACGAAGGGAGAGGTATGGAATGGCTGGTACCCGCCATGAAATATGTGAATTCCACCCTACATATATACGGAAATGGTAACTACCTGGCACAAACGAAAGAATTGATCCGTCAACACGACCTTGCCGGCAAGGTGTATGTTCACGCACCTGTGACCCCCGGGGAACTGCAAGCCATCACCGCAAAAGCCTATATAGGAATCAACCTGGTGGAAAATATGGGACTCAACCAGTATTACTCATTGGCCAATAAATTTTTTGATTATATGCAAAGCGGTATTCCGCAGGTAACCATGCAATTTCCCGAGTATGAAAACATCAATAATGCATTTGAAGTGGCGCTGCTGGTGCGGGAATTAACGGAAGAAAGTATCAGCCGGGCTATCAACAGATTACTGAATGACCGTACTTTGTATACCAGGCTGCAACAAAATTGCCTGAAAGCCCGTGAAGCATATAACTGGCAGGAAGAAGAAAAAAAGCTGCTTTCATTTTATCAAAACCTTTTTACCTGATTGGAGAAACATTTACATATAGTATGCCTCCAGGTTCCTTACCCGCCGGATTACGGCGGCGTGATGGACCTGTACCGAAAACTGAAGTACCTGAAAGAACAGGGAGTGATCATTTACCTGCATTGTTTTGACGACGGGCGCGGGGAGCAGCCCGAACTCGATAAATATTGCCGGAACGTTTTTTACTACAAAAGAAAAAAAGGGATTCTCTCTCTTTCCATGTCAGTGCCCTACATCGTAAGATCCCGTCGCAGTCAACAACTGGAAGCCAATCTTTCTAAAGACAATTACCCCATACTCATGGAGGGCATTCATTGCAGCTTACTACTGCATTTAAACAAACTGACCGGAAGGAGGAGTATCCTGCGACTATACAATAATGAAACTGCTTATTACCGGCAACTGGCAGACAAAGCCTATTCGATCCTACGCAGATGGTACTATCGGTGGGAAAGTTTTCTTCTGAAAAAATATGAGCCCGCCGTTATCAGGAAAGCAACGGTGGCACTATCGGTCTCACATAACGAAACAAAGGCCTTCATAGAAAACGGACTGCATAACGTACATTACCTGCCTGTGTTCCTGCCATGGCATGCCGTACAGGGAATTGAAGGCAAAGGATCCTATTGCTTATACCATGGAAACCTGTTAGTGGAAGAAAATGAAAGAGCCGCCGGTTGGCTGATTGAACATATTTTTTACGACCTGTCTTTCCCGTTCATTATCGCGGGTAAAGATCCGTCTGCCAGATTAAGAAACCTGGCAGCTAAATATGAACACATCCGGATAATTGCAAACCCGGATATGGATACCATGCATGCTCTTATCAGGGAAGCGCATATACATATACTACCCTCCTTTTCAGAAACCGGCATAAAGTTCAAGCTGCTGCACGCTTTGTTTGAGGGTAGGTTTTGCATTGCAAACAAAGCTATGGTGTCCGGAACCGGCTTATCGGAAGCATGTATTATTGCAGATACCCCGACGCTGATGATTGAAAAGATACAGGAAACCATGGAAAGAACCTTTACCACCGGCGACATCCTGGAAAGAGAAAAGATAATTTCCGGAACCTACAACAATGAGCAGACAGCACGTCACCTTATTGACCGGATCTTTGGCGGGTGCTAAAACAAATCTTTCAGGGCTCTTACAGCAGCATGATAACCGCACATGCCATGCACCCCGCCACCCGGCGGTGTGGAAGACGAACAGATATATATCCCTTTGGCAGAAGTTCTGTAAGGAGAAAACCGCAGGGCGGGTCTTGTGAACAGCTGTCCGATATCTATGATGCCGCCGTTGATATCCCCACCGATATAATTAGGATTATATTCTTCCAGTTGTTCTGAATTAAAGGTATGGCGTGCAAGGATACGTTCCTTAAATCCCGGAGCATAGCGCTCTACCTGGTTCTCGATGGCCTGCGTCATATCTTTAACTGAACCATTGGGCACATGACAATAGGCCCAGGCGGTGTGTTTTCCTTCCGGTGCACGGGTATTGTCAAACAAACTCTGCTGGGCAAACAGCACATACGGTTTCTCAACATCTCTGCCCATCGAAGCTTCCTTTTCCCCCACGGCAATTTCCCTGAAAGTACCGCCCAGGTGAACCGTGCCGGCCTGCCTGCATTCTTCGGCTACAAAAGGAACCGGTGCATCCAATGCCCAATCTATCTTGAACACACCCATGCCATACCGGTACCTGTTCAACTGCCATTTATATATAGAAGAAAAACTGTGTCCTGCTATCTGCAGCAATTGCCTGGGTGTCACATCCAGTAATACCGCCTTTGATGAAGGCAACTGCTCAAGTGAGCTGATATACAATCCCGTTTCAATTTTTCCACCAAGAGAGAGAAAATAAGCGGCCAGCGCATCGGCTATGCTTTGAGAACCACCTGCCGGAATGGGCCAGTTATACAAATGTCCGGTAGCCAGCAGCACAAAGCCAATGGCGGCCGAACTGATATTTGACAATGGCTGAATGGAATGCGCTGCCATACCGGCCCATAACCCTTTCGCCTTTTCTGTTTTGAACTTACGCGCTATGGATTCTGCCGAACGCAATGCCTGCAAGCCAAATTGCGCCATCAGCAGCGGATGGGAAGGGATGCTGAGTGGTCCCAACACATCTTTGTTCATCTTTGGCCAGCTTTTCACTACCGGCTGTATCAGACCCCTGTAAATTTTACCGTCCTGCCCCAACGAATCAACTGTTTCATCCAGTGATCTTTTCAACACCGCTGCGGTACCGTCATCAAAAGGATGCGCCGCAGCGACTATGGGTTCAACAAACTTCAAACCAAAATCATGTAACGGCACTGAGGCAAAAAAAGGAGAGCCCGTCGCCATGGGGTGAATAGCGGAACAAACATCATGCTTAAAGCCGGGCAATGTTAATTCCATAGTGCGTAAACCACCGCCTATGCTCTCTTTTCCTTCGATCAGCAACACGGATAAGCCTTTCTGCTGCAGGGTAATAGCTGCCGCCAGCCCGTTCGGACCGGAGCCAACTACGATTGCATCATATGCTGTTTTTGCCATTACCGGATCAATATACTATTATTTCTTATTAAATGGGCTTGTATGACCATTTGGATGCATTACCTGATTTTCCTGACCCGGTTCAGTATGGTGTATAAACAAAATTTCCTTTTTTTTCCGTCAGCGGATAAATACGGTCGATCTTTTTCAGCTCCGCATACACAGCGTCACTGTTTTCATTCGTACCTTCTAAAATGATCGTTGAATCCGTGCTTATACGGTAAGTAAGCAAAAGTTTCCGGGCAGTATCTTTCCTGTCGTGCAGGATGAGCCTGTGCTGCAAAGTATCGGCGCTGTACTCGTAATAATGCCTGCCCCCATTGGCATGCACCTCCGTCTTCCGCACACTGTTATCCACCGACATTTGTACCGGACGGCCGTCTTTAATACTGATCGTATTCCAGCGTTCAAATATCACATTTTGCCACCGGATGGTATCAAGGGGTGAATAGGGCAGTGTTGTATTGTTTAATTTAAACGTACTGACATGATATAATCCACGCCATTCGGGCAGGCTTACGCCTTCCGGTAATTTATAGGATTTACCTGAGAAAAAAGATACGCCTACACTATATCCCCGGAAGCCCAGGAAAAAAAGAATGAAAAAAACTTTCAGAATTATTCTTGCATTGCGCTGCCATTTCTCCCGGAGTAATGGCGCCGACCGTACTTCCAGCTTTGTGTTTCTCTGAAGAATAAAAAACGACCACAGGTTTTTGGCATTTTCAGCAAGCAGGATGATCACCAGCAGTAATATTAAGATGGCCTTCACCTGTATGCCCGCATCATACCCGATGTTCAACGCCACTACAGGTACCATAACCGCCAGCAATATAAGTGCCCCTATAGTAACCGTCCGGCGGAACAACAAAAGCACCGTCCCCAACAATTCTGCCAGCCCGCTAAAAACTTCATAGAAAGGAGATGCTCCCGTAGTGATCCAGAACAGCCTTCCGGGCGTATAATCCCCTACAAGCGTATTTATCTGGCTTAAAGACGGAAAAGGCATCTGGACCGGGAATACTTTTACAAAAGCAAAATAAAACATCACGCCTGCTACCTTATAGCGGATAATCACCTGTGTCCAGTAATACAGGTTGTCATAATTCCGCTCCTTTTTATCCAGCAATGACCATACCCAGCCTGCTAAAACACTTATGCCTGCTGCAACAGCCAATCCTGCATAATCTACTCCCAGCCCTTTGTCATCTACAAACCAGGGGTAATAATTAGAGATCACATCCACATCTACATATCGTAAACGCAACCAGGGCAATGAAAACAGTTTTTGCAGGTATTCTCCGCTTGCAGGCACTACGGCTATCAGGGTAAAAACAAATACGCTTCGTAAAGCCAGCTTCTGATAAAAAGTCCATCCGGTTTTACTATTAGTTTCCGCCCTGTTCTTAACTGACAATAATTCTGTATTCATCTTTTTATTGCTGGTTTAATATTTGGGTTGGCTGGTGGGGACACCCGCCAATAGGGTATTTATCATTTACCGGCTATATATTTTTTTTCACCCGCCGGAATGGCAAAATCAAGTTTATTCTGTGCCGGCGGAAGCGGACACGGCGCATGCGGCGAGAAAGCGCAATTCGGGTTGGTGGCTTTGTTAAAATCTATATAGGTAATTTCACCCTGAACGGGTCGATCCGCATATAAAAACCTGAATGCGTATGATCCTGCATCAGCAGTTTTATCGGAGAAAACAAAGAACAACCTTCCGTCGCGGTCAAGCGCTTCCAACTTATATTCTTTTCCGTTTACCGTAAAGTGGACAATACCTGCCGCCGCCCGCTGATCCGTTTTTCCGATAATATTGGTGATAGCGATCTTGGTATTGGGTTTGTATGGCACAAACCTGGCAGCGATACGCCATTTTTCATTCACGGGGTAGCGGTTTACCCCTTTATATGAACGATGCTCCCTGCTATTACTATCCAGCAACCTGAGCGCCAGTCTTCCCCCATTTATCATCAGGAACCACCTGAGCGCTCCTTTTTCGAGCACTATGGACCATTCGTTCGATTTATACTTCAGGGAGTCCTGCTGGGGAATGGCAAAACGGCTGACTGCTTTTTTCCCTTTTGAAAGGATCCCGGTGTTATTATTAAGCTCAAGTATGACGGAATCATTTCTCACAATATATTTCCCCGCATTTTTCGCAAGGGTTCCTTCGGGGAAAATGATATCATTATCCGGGCCAGTCCCGAAAGTATTCTCCCCTTCTTTCAGCCAGAACATACCCGTAAGGCTCAGCGGACTGGCATTGCTGCGCAAGGAAGCATCTCTTGCCGCTATCCAGCTTTCTATTTCGGCTTTATAACTGCTACCCGTATGTGTTGATTGTGCTGCCAACGATACGGGCAAAAGGAACAGCCACCATTTGAATAGTTTGTACATGAGTGAACGGTTTAATCTTTTCTTGCAATCTGGACCGGGTAGCTCTTTTCCAGCCTATCAAGCACTATGTATAAGGAATCTTTTGAATCGTCTACGCCCTCAAGAATGATCCTGGTATCAGACGGACGGCTGTATTTTAATGCAAAATCAGGCTTCCGGTATTCTTTGTAGTCACGTCCCCTGTTCTTTCCCCTGCTGTTGGAAAATCCTGTGTTCAGCTCCCCCTTGTCATAGAAGGTCAACACCTGGCTAACAGTATCCGCATCATAATACAGGAACCTGCTGCCACCACCTATACCGGACAGCTCATAATTCCTGTCCACATCGTTCTCCTGCCTGCTGCCGTTGCTCAGCGGGATCAGTTTTGTTTTGTTCACTTTATAGATCATGGTAGAATACTTCTCGAATATTACGTCGTGCCATCTTACGGAATCAGTCGGGTCATAGGGCAGTATTTCACCATTGCGCCTGAATTCTGATACGTTGTAATATCCTTTGGATCCTGAAAGCGCCGGGGTAACAGGCTCTTTGGTTTCCTTCCTCACATAGTGCAGGTCGTATCTTAAATAGCCATATACACCCACAAATAAAAAAATGAGTATGCTCCTGGTAACAACGGCTGTTGTCCGGAGCCATTTTTGCCTGTACACGGGGAAATACCGGTGTGGCTGCACATCCTGCTGCTTAATCAGCAGCTTCCATATGCCGGGCGCATATTGCAATATGAAATATAAAGACAGCACTACCGTCACCGCGCTGTATACATGCACACCACCGTCAAAAGCATGATTGGCATGCGCAATATTGTACAGCACTGCCGCATTTAAAACAGCGCCGATCAATATGGTGCTCCGGAATAGCATTAGCACACCCGCCAGTATTTCCACTACGCCCAGAAAAACCTCGTACCCGGGCACAATACCTACGGAATGCCAGTACAGCTTGTATCCTGAAAAATCTCCAAAATTTGCATGCAGGCTTCCCAGCCCGGGGTAGGGCATCTGAACGGGATAAAATTTCATGAAACCGAACACGATAATCCCCATAGCAATGCGGTACCGTATCAATACCCCAAGCCAGTAGTTAAGAATATTATACGATCTGCGTTTGCTCTTCCGTGCAATGAATGTCCAGACCAACGCTCCTGCAACCGCTATTAAAAAAACCACTCCCCAGTTGGCATAGCTGCCGATCCCCCAGCGACCACTTTCAGAACTTACGGAAGTAAAGACGGTTCCGCGGAAGCCCATCAACGAATTCAGAAAGTCGAATATGATCTTGTTCGAGAACAAATTTTTGTACCATTCCCAGTCCAGGGGAACGATCAGCAGCACATAAAAGATAAACGCAAATCGGAACAGGAGCTTTTGCCAATTGGACCATTTCCCTACCCCGGAATGTGGTGCGCTGTTGGTATCAGCATCCCGGATGACGCTATTTTGCATATATGTAATGTTGAAATATTAAAATTTTATTTTAGCATTCCTTCTTCCTTTCAGCAACAGGTGTGTTTTATCCTGTCTCTCCAATACTATCCTGCTATCGTCTGATATACCGGTTAAAATAATGGTGTTGTTGTCAGGCCGGTTATAACTAAACGAAAGCACCGGGGAGCCCGCAACCTGCTTATTTTGTAGCTGAATAGTATGCGCAATGGTATCGGCGGTATAATCGAAGTAATGCCTCCCGCCATTACCCTGTATTTCATAGTTCCTGAAACCATTCTTCTTTTCTTCAACAGTTGCAATAGAAAGATCTATCGGTACCGGCTTGTTGATCCTTATGCTGGCAGCATTCCATTTTTCAAACACCACGTTCTGCCATCTTACGGTATCTGTCAATGAATAGGGATATGATCGCCCGTTCAGGCTGAACTCTTTTACATTATAATACCCATAGGTATTGTCGAGTCCTTCCTTTTGAGGATACGGCCACCTGTCGTAGCTGTAGGAATAATAAGTAAGGAAAAAAAACAAAAAGAGCATGCCAATAAAAACGGGTTTCCCGAACCTTCGTACACGGAAAAACTTTTCTGAAAAAAGAGGAAACTCCCGGACCGCTCTGGTGAACTTATTATTGACCACCAGTGAATACAGTCTCGGAAGATCGTACCAGAACAATACCAGCGCGATTAACAATAAATAGCTGCTGTACACATGATTGCCCAGTTCGTAGGCAAAATTAGCGACTGTGATATTGGCCAGTAAAAGAATAAGCAAAATAACCCCGGGCGTTGTCGTTCTTTTCGAGAGCAGCAGTGTCCCGCCCAGTATCTCCAGTAATCCGATGGTTTGCTGGTAGTATGCATGCGCAATACCATTGGTATGATAATATACTTTCCACAGCAGGAAATCACCATACGGCGTATATAGATCGCTTAATGCCGGAGCCGGCAACTGAAGAGGGAACAATTTAACAATGCCATACGTGATGGCAGCCAGAGCCAACCGGTAACGCAGCAGTATCCTTAGCAAGGCATACAGTCTGGCATGTTCTTTTATGTGCCTGCTTTTACGATCCCAGATAATCGTTCCGGTCAAAGCCAGTACAAAAGCCACTCCCCAGCTTGCATACGCTGCCAATCCCCATTGTGCAGGGAAAAGACGGAACTGGTAATTAGCCAGTTGAAACCAATCCTGGAACTTCCCCGGGTGTAAGAAAAAAAGCTGCCGGAAAAAATTTCCGTCCAGGGGAAGCGACAGGATGACCAGAAACAAAAAAGCAAAACGGAAAACGGTTATTTCGTATGGTTTCCAGTCAGGCACCGCAGAGGGTAATATATTACCCTCTGCGGCCTGGCGACCGGCTGTTACACCGCTTCTTGTGATGATCGTATTCATCTGAACATCTTTAATTGGTTTTATTTTGCCATATGGAACGCCATGATAGGGCTACAGGGTCAGAGAATGTGTCTTATTCTGTATGCTATCCGTATTCATGTTCGTTCTATACGGATCAGTAGCCCGGGTTCTGTTCCAGTGCGTTATCAATGATTATTTCATCCACAGGAACCGGCAGCAGCAGTTTATTGGCATCTGTTACCCCCAGCACGGCTGCGGCCCTGCCTGTTCTTACCAGATCAAACCAACGATGGGGTTCCAGTCCGAATTCCAGGCGACGTTCATTTTCTATGGCAAGCAATATTTCTTCTTTGGTGGAAGCAATACTGGCCGGAAGATCGGCCCTGTCCCTGACAGCATCCAGGTCTTCAAGCGCCAGGTCGGTTTTCTCTTGCTGGGCTCTTGCTTCGGCCCGGTTGAGGTATACCTCTGCGATCCGTATAACATAGCTGGGATCTGTTGCCGGGCTTCTGTAATAAAGATTACCATACCAAAGTCCTGTTGCAGTCCTTCCTAAAATCTCATTTCTGTTCCCCCCGATAAGCGGGTCATTTACCAGTTCAATAAATTCGTCACTGGGTACAATGCGCCTTCCCCCACCGCTGGTGGCAGGTTGCCAGTCATTTCTGTTGGTATTCAGGAAGGCGGTACTGTATTGGATCTCAAAAACGCTTTCTTTGGTACCTGTTACATTATTGGCAAAAAAAGCGCTATATGGCTTCAGCAGTTCATAATCATTGTCGGTTATCAGCTTATCTGCAAAAAATTCTGCCTGCTCCCAGTTTTGCCGGTAGAGATAATAGCGTGATAACAGGGCCCAAACTGTTTTTTTCGTGGCCCTGAAACGGTTGGTAGTTAAGGGTAGCAACGGTTCGGCTGCCGTCAGATCATTCAGTACCTGGGTATACACCTCCTCTCTTGTATTTCTTTTCAACCCTGCTTTATCAGATACGGAAAGCGTAGGCGTAACCACTACGGGTGCGCCGCCCCATATCCGGGCAATATCGAAATAGGCAAGGGCCCGTATGAAATAAGCCTCTCCCAGTATCCTGCTGCGGGCGGCTTCAGTGAACAGCGGATCTGTTATATCGGGTACTTTGGCGATCAGGTGATTTGCCCGGTTGATGGTACGGTATATAGCTGTCCATGCTGCCGATATCGTCTGGTTATCCGGTCGTACATCATGCATCGTGAACTGCCTGTTATATACCAGGGTACCAATGTATTCCACATTGTCTCCCGAAGTATATCCTATCATGGGAAATGAGATAGCATAATAACCCGATGACCCCAGCGCATTGTAAGCGCCATTTAATGCTGTTTGTGCAGAGGTTTCGTCTACAATAGTAGCATCATCTGATATGGAAGTTTTGGGCTCCACATCAAGAAACTTCTTGCAGGAGCCGAATCCTGTCATTACAAGCAGGGAAAATATAGTATATAGTAACGATTTCATAATTGCTGGTCATTTTAGTTAAAAAGACAGGTTCAGCCCGAACTGTATTACCCTTGGCTGCGGCGCTGCACCCCAATCAAGTCCCTGTACTGTCTGCACATCTGATACATTAGCTTCCGGATCAGCCCCGTGATAATTGGTAAGCAGCCACAGATTGGTTCCCAGCAAATACACTCTTGCAGAAGAAATACCGATCCGTGATAACGATTTCTCAGGAAGCGTATAGCCCAACGACAAAGACTTCAATCGCAGGAAAGAGCCATCTTCCAGCAGCCGGCTGGTATTTTCAATACCATAAGAATCCCCTACGCTTGACGGGCGGGGAACATCGGTAATATCGCCGGGCTGTTTCCAGTAATTGGCTTCTGATTTGTATAACACACGATCCGGCCTTGTACCGCCATTGGCTCCGAAGAAGCGATACAACGTATACACTTTATTTCCACCCTGGAACGTGAATAACAGGTTCAGGTCAAAATTCTTATACGTCAGCGTATTCGAAAGTCCTCCATAATATTTAGGTGCAGCAGTGCCGATCAGTTGCCTGTCTTCCACCGTGATCTGCCCGTCTTTATTGACATCTTCATACACGGCCTGTCCTGTTTCGGGATCAACATACAACTGTTTATACAGCCAGAACGCATACATGGGTCCGCCTTCCTGTATCCTGATCCAGTCGCGGCTGTACACATTGATAGGGGTAGCCAGCTTTTTGATCTTATTTTCAGCATATGCTATGTTGAAGCTGGTTTCCCATTTAAAGTTTCTCGACTGGACATTGACGGAGTTTACAGCAAATTCAATCCCCCTGTTATTGATCTCTCCCTCGTTGGAGTAGTAGCTGGAAAACCCTGAAGTGGCCTGTACGGGAAGCTGTACCAGCACATCGGTTGTATTTTTTGAATACACGTCGGCTACGAAACTGAGCCTGCCGTCGAGAAGCCCCAGGTCAAACCCGATATTCGTCTGCTGCGTTTTTTCCCACCTCAGGTCCGGATTTGCCAACTGAAGCGGTGAAGTGCCTGCTCCTTCGCCATACGGAGCGCCACCGCTCCATAACCCTTTAGCTGCAAAATGACTGATGCCTGCCTGGTTACCTGTAAGGCCGGTACTGACCCGGAATTTCAGATCATATATCGAAGAAACATCCCGTAGGAAGCTTTCCTCCTTTACACGCCATGAAAACCCTATGGAAGGGAAATAACCCCATTGCCTGTTTACACCAAAATTGGACGCTCCATCCGCCCGTAAAGTGGCTTCCAGGAAATAGCGTCCGAGATAGTTGTAATCCACCCTGGAAAAAAAGGAAGCCAGTGTTCCTTTTGTCCAGCCCTGTGAACTGGAAGTGGTAGCAGCGGAAGAAATAAGCGTAAAAGAATTATTGGGAAAGCCCACACCATTGGCAGTAGTATTTTTCTGCACATTGCTCTGCAATGTATTTCCCACCAGTATCCCCCAACTATGATCAGAACCGGAAGGTGATCTGTACGAGAGTGTCTGCTCATTGATCCACGTCGTATTCAGTGAAATAGAAGAGGTAGCCGAACCATTGGTAGGCGGCGCTCCTTCCACCAGCTTATTATTCCAGTAAATGAATTCATCGTAGTTATTATAATCCAGGCTCCAGCTACTTCTGAATTTCAGCCCTTTAAAGATATTGGCATCCACAAATAAATTACCGATATACCGCCAGCTTACGGTGTTCTGGTTGAGATTGTCAAGCAGGGTTTGCTGGTCGTCGTAATTGGTATAAGTGGCTGGTGTGCCATCAGGGTTTTTAAAGGGAAGATATCTTGCCAGGTTCATGGAATTTAATACCGGGTTACCGGTACCGCCATCACCTGTTCTGGCCTGGTTCCTGTAAGAACGGGACAATACATTACTAACGCCAACGGTAACATGATCATTTATCTTCTGGTCGAGGTTCACCTTTACGCTGGCCCTCTCAAAAAATACAGGCCGCAGCACAGATTCCTGCCTGGAATAACTTCCTCCGATATAATACCGGGTTGCTGCCGTTCCACCCTGCGCAGACAGATCATAATTCTGTAAGGCTGCCGTGCGGTAACCTGGATTCAGCCTGTCATAAGTTTCCTGTTCTTCAGGCAGACCTCTTCCTCCTTCCGATACCGGGCGGAAGGGTCTGTTTTCATATGTCCTGTTCAATGCCGGATTATCTATTCCGGAGTTGATCCAGTTGGCATTGTATATTTCCGCATTCTCCTGACCACTTGCCATTTCCCACAACCGGGAAGCCCTGGCATAGCCATGATTTACGTTCAGGGAAATTTTGTTTCTGGCATTATAGGAACCTCTTTTCGTAGTTACAATAACAACCCCGTTGGCTCCTCTGGCACCGTAAATAGAAGTGGCAGTAGCATCTTTCAGCACCTCGATACTTTCTATATCCGCAGGATTTATATCTGCAATGGGTGAAGACCTTTTACCTCCCGAGTTAAGTGTCTGTAAGCTCGTATTGTTAATAAACACCCCATCTACTATAAAAAGAGGGGTGCTGCCTGCATTAATAGAAGTAGTACCTCTTACCCTTACAAAGATCCCGTCTCCCGGGATACCGTTATTGGAGTTGATCTGCACCCCGGCGGCTTTTCCCTGCAACTGTGCATCAAAACTGGCAACAGGTATGTGCCTTATCTCTTCTGCATTGATCTTGCTGACAGACCCCACAAGCTTTTTTCTGTCCTGTACCCCATAGCCAACCACTACCACTTCATTCAACTGGTTTTGCAGGGCAGGCAGCACTATCTCTGTAAACTGGTTTGTCCTTATATCTGACTCGAGTGTTTTATACCCAACAGACGAAACGATAAGCACAGCTTTTGAGGATGACAACTGTAATTCGAAATTACCGGCTTCGTTGGTGGAAGCTCCTTCCGGTTGCCCTTTTACCGTTATAGTAGCGCCTGGTATGGGCTCTCCCAGCTCATTGATCACCCTGCCTGATACCTTTTCGATAGTACTGCCGGATGGTCTTCCATTCCCTGAAGCGTTATCAGCAGGTGACGGCCCCGGTACGATTATCACTTTTTCATTTTGTACCCTGAATGAGAGATTGGTTCCCTTCAGCACGGTGGTCAGCACTTCCTGCAACGGCTTATCGGTAACGGATACACTGACACTTTTTGTGAACCTGTTCAGCAGGCTTTCATTGTATACAAAAAGTATATTGGCTTTCTTTTCTATGACACTGAATGCCTCTTTCAGCGACGCATTCTCCAGGTTAACAGAGATATTTTTATTTTCTGTGCTTTGTGCAAGGATAAGCTGGAACGGTAATGCCACAAGCAGTAAAAGAGGGGGTAGTTTACGGGCAGAATACTTTAGATATACCGATAGTATTCTACTGGTATTATTTTTCATACATTTGAAATGTTTAATGATTTAATACTGGAATGTTCTATTCTTGGATCAGCCGTGATTGAACGCCCGACTGGTCAACAATCTTTAAACGCCCGGATGGTTACCGCCATCCGGTTTTTTTATGTTATTCAACATCGCATAATACTATACTGGTTTTGGTTGTTATTTATTAAATGAGAAAATTATTTCATTATCCTGCAATTTGTATTGCAGGTTTCCCGCGATACACAGATCATCCAGGATGTCTTCCAGGGTATCTGTGGTTTTAAATCCTGCCGTAAATCTCAGCTTCCCTATATTTTTATTTTCAAACCTGCTTTTTATTTCATACTTGTACTCTATCATCTTTGTTATAGTGGAAAGTGCCTCATCATTAAACTGAAGAATGCCCAGCCGCCATGACGTAAAATCCGCAGATCGAATGTCAGATTTATGAATCCTGCCTTCCGCCTTATCTACGGACAATTGTTCATTGGGTAAAATCTTTACTGCCGTATCCTTTCCTTCTATGCTTACGCCCACCTTTCCCTTTTCTACGCTTATCTGAACCTGATCCATATAATCATATGCCCGTATATTAAACACTGTTCCCAGCACTGTCGTCCTGGTTTTTCCTGCTGTTACCATAAAGGGCTTGTCTTTTTTATGCGCAACGTTAAAATATGCCTCTCCCCCATCTAATATCAGCTCCCTGCTTTGCTTGTCAAACTGGTCACTATACCGGATAACGGTTCCTGCATTCAGCCAGACTATGGTTCCGTCCGGAAGCTGCATTTCTTTCACCTCTCCTTTTGCAGTCTGCAGTAACACATACTGTAGCGCAGGTATAGCTGTTGCCTCCCGCCTGTTAGTCCAAAACCATATATTACCAAGTACAAGCAAGACTGTCGCAGCCACCATCCACAACTTCAGCCGCCTGTAGCTGCGTTTACCTTCGTTTATTTTTTTTCTTATGTCAGGCTGTATACTTTTCCAGGATCCTTCCTGCAACGCTTCGATATTTTCCACGTCTATAGCATCCTTTTTTCGCATTCCCAACTCTTCAGCATACCATTGCTCTATCATCTTTTTTTCTGCATCTGAACATTGGCCCGCTCCATACCGTTTTAACAGATCAAGTATATATTGTTCGTCCATAAAATTGGGTATAACATTCTTATGACAGTTTAAAAAGAGGATGGTAGTAGAAAAAAGGGGGAAATCTGATGAATATAGGAATGATCGCTGCTCCTTCCTCCCGTATTCTAAAAAGCTATTCGTTCCCGAATAGGTAAGATGCGAAGGGGCGTGGGGCACACAACCGGGCAGCCGGTTGCCCTGGCACTTGTCTCCACGTGTCGTTTGAATGAAATTTGAATCTGTCAGTGACCCGTGGGATCTGTTCATTTTTACGATCTACAGGTCTCTTTACGCTAATATCCTTCAGGGGAGATGTTACAAACCGGCAGGAAATAACAGAAAAATATAAATACTGTAAGATACTTTAAGCTTGATAAGCCTGATGGCGTTATTTACCTGCTTTTTAACGGTTTTATCAGATATCTGCAGTTTCTCTGCAATTTCCTTATGCGAAAGATTAAGCTTGCGGCTCAACTCAAATACCCTGCGCATTTTTGGAGGCAGGTTCCGGCACTCCTGCTCTATGGCTTCAACCAGTTGCTTCTCCTGTAAACCATGATACGCCGGAAAATGCACAGTATTCGAAACAAAATCCTGTAATGTATTCAGTTGACTCTGATAGGTATTCTTTTTTGATATCAGGTTCAGTACCCTGTTGCGGACCGATGTGTACAAATATGCCGAAAGGGAAGAATGCAACCGGATGTTTTCAATTTTTTCCCATAAAGAAATGAACACCTCCTGAACAGCATCCTTGGCGTCTGCCTCATTTCTCAGCATCCGGTAGGCATGAAGAAACAATACTCCCCAGTACCGGTCAAAAATTTCTTTATAGACTTGCTCCGGCTGACTTTTAAAAAGTTCCACCAATGCTAAATCGGATAATGTAGAAAGTTCCTTTTCCATAATTTCTTTCTTTGTATCAAACCCAGTAAGCGATGTTGAAAATCAGGATAAGAAGGAGTAAAGAAGGCAAAAATGAGGTTCGCTGATCACAGTGTTATTCAATAGTTCAACAACACCCGAACACATTACACCTACAGACATCACAAAAGGCGGGTATGGCTGGTAAAGTAGGTAATGGTTTCATTCGTATATCTTTTGGTTCGCCACGTACAAGCGTGGCTGTTAGTATTTCCTGATAACCTGTCCCGCACCGGCGGAAGAACTTCGCATATGCATTCCCTTGTGTGAGAAAACCTGTAATGCTACGTTTCATCATTTAAAAATCAGGCTCAGGACACCTTATTAGTCTACAAAAATAGTATAGTAATACAAAATTGCAAAAAATCTTTTCGCCTTTTTGCGGATGTATTTACCTGCGGTGAGAAAATTTACCTGCGGGTGAGAGAAAAGTTCAGGTTTTCGCTAAAATGTGACCGGAGGATACTTCGGCCACCAAAGGCTTTAGGGGGGTGATCAAAAAGCCCGTCATTTTGAGCACAAAAGAATAGTAAGCAGTACTTATGATGCAGCCCGGGAAGAATATAAAGAATACGAAGTTCCCGAGACTTCATGTAGCATTATTTCCTCTTGCCGGGAAAAAACTTCAAACCGCTCCATACACCGGCAATCATCGCAATCGTGAACAGCCATCCTGATACGGCAAAAGCTGATATGCCCGATAGGCTGTTTCCAATAGTGCAACCCAGTGAGATCATAGCGCCCAATCCAAGTAACACGCCACCCAGCAACGTCTTTCCCACGGTAAACAAACTGATGCCCCGGGGCCGGAAATGACCGGACAATAACGCGGCGATCAGCGATCCTGCAATGAGCGCGAGAATAAATATACCATTTGAGCTGATGATCACCGAAGTATCGTCTGTCCTGCATCCTGAAAAACCATCCAGTCCCTCGAGCTCTGCAGGGATAATATTCAGTTTGTTACCGAGTTTCCGGGCCTGGCGCCCTATTTCCGATGTTACGCCCAACGGACCTACCCGCAGATAGGAAAAAAAGCCCAGCACACCTATGCCTATGCCCGCGAGCCATTCCGGCCACCGTTTTACAAATATTTTTTCTCCGATCAACCTGAGCGATAGATTCTTTTCCGGCTGCGCTGCTGTTGCCGGGCTGAATTTAACAAGCAGCCAGATAATAAGGGTTGCAAAGAAGAGTATCTGTATAAAAGGTATCCATCCGTATCCCGCAAAAGCAGGTATCCAGAGTACCGGCGCAGCCGCAACAGTGGTCACATAGAGGGCGTTCCATATTTTGAAGCCCAGCAAAAAACCAATGCCGGTTCCGAGCAATGCGATGGGCGCCTCTACCGACCCTTCACCAAGACGGTAAAGATGGGCGCTGACGCAGGAACCGGATAACACCATTCCCCAGCCAAAAGCAAGCCCGCCCGCTAGAAGATGCCAGCTAACAGGTCCGATATGGGCATCCTGTGGTAGATAGCCGGCGCCCGGATCCGGAACCCAGGTACCAAAGAGCACCAGGTACCCAATGCTTCCGGTGATCAGTGCAACGAGAATCCCTGTCAGCGGGGCTCCGTTTTTCTTTTCAAAAAAATCGCGGAGGATACAAAAAAAGCAAAACCGGGAACGCTGGAGCAATACACCGAAAGTAGCGCCCAGTACCAGCGTAAAACCGGCTTCCTTTACAAGATCTTCCCGGTTTGAAATATAATGATGGGCTGCAACCAGCAACACAATGCCCAGCCCGGCAAACAGGTACCTGAGATAAGAACAGTTCTTCATGAACTTACACTTTTTCTTTTTGATACGACAAAAGATATACGGGGGATATCCCCCGTATATCGCCATGCTTTGTTTATGATTATAGGGCTGTTTATTACTTTCCGGTCCAGACCGTTCCTGAGGGGTTGTTTACCGGTACGCCAACCGCATTCCCATACTCAGTCCAGGAGCCGTCATAATTGCGGACATCATAACCGAGAATGAAATGCAGGGCAAACCAGGAGTGACTGGAACGTTCACCGATCCGGCAGTATGTTATGATGGGCTTTTTGCCGTCAATCCCCTTCGCTGCATATATTTCGCGGAGCTTCTCTTTGGGAAGGAAAGTACCGTCTTCAGGATTCACAATGGTTGCCCACGGTACGTTTACTGCACCCGGAATATGTCCGGCACGAATGGCCAGTTCCTTTACCCCTTCCGGTGCGATAACAGCTCCGGAAAATTCCTGCGGGGAGCGGATATCCAGAAGATTGCTCCTGGTGCGGCCTTCCGCTACGGCCAACACATCAGTCAGTTTCGCCCTAAGATGCGCATTTTCCCTGGTCACCTTGTACGTAACCGGCTTAACTGATGCGCTCCGGGTGGTAACCGGGAGGTTTTCTTTCGTCCATTTGTTGCGTCCGCCGTCCAGAATCTTTACTTTGTCATGACCGTAAATGCTGAATACCCAGGCGCCCCAGGCAGCAAACCAGTTATTGTTATCACCATAAAGAATGACGGTCGTTTCGTTGCCGATACCATTCTGAGAAAACAGCTTTTCAAAATTTTCACGGGAAATGACGTCGCGTTTTACCTGGTCCACCAGATCTGTATGCCACCGGAAATTTACGGCTCCGGGAATATGCCCGCGTTCAAAAACACCGGGCTCTACACTTACTTCCACAATGCGGATATTAGCGTTGTTCAGATTGCTGGCAAGCCATTGCGTGGTAACCAGGGCATCGCTTGCCAGGACCGGTGAACCGAAGGCAAGTACGAGCACAATTGCTGAGAATAGTTTACGTGTCATAGCTGTTAAAAATTTAGATTATAAGATGATGAGGGTAATATGAATCTGCATTCATACTCCCGTCTTTTACGTACGGCTACCCCGATATTTTCATTCATAAAGGGTTACTTCTAAGAATAAGACAGGCGCCGATGCCCGAGGGAGTAGATAACAGACAGCATTTTTTGTTCAGGCAGAAGCCGCAGGTTTTCCGGACACCTGGTCATAACGGGTGCTACTTCTTTGTCACCCCGCTTAAACAGGCATTCATGAGGAGCTGCGAAGGCTTTAGTCCACTAAAGCATACGATATATATCCAAAAATCGGGACCATTTTTCGGAGGGTGATCAAAAAGCTAGCTTTTAATCAGCAGATGCGCCAAAACAGGATATTTATTTTCAGGTGGCTGGTAGTAATGAACCTTCTTTAGTACAATTAGCAGTAGTGGCAATGGTATGTAAACCACCGCCTATGCTCTCTTTTCCTTCGATCAGCAACACGGATAAGCCTTTCTGCTGCAAAGTGATAGCTGCTGCCAGCCCATTAGGGCCGGAACCTACCACTACTGCATCGAAGTCGGTTTTTTCCATCCGTAGAAGGATTTATTTTAGTGACCCGCTAATAAATGCAACAGCTTTATATAGTCCCGACGGCAAATCATTTTCTTTCACAATTACCTCCTCAAAAAGCGGGTATTCCCAGACGCTGTTCTCCACAACCATTATTTTAAAAAAGCCGGTCCTGGTCTCTGTATTACCATACCACCCCGCATCCAGTATTAACTTGTACGTACCCTTTGTATAGCTGACCTGCAGCAGGTCCTCGTTATACACGGATATTCCATGCGTCAGGTTATCATAATCCACGACGCCCCCGTTAAAGTCTATAAAAAATGATTGCATGATGCTGTGCTTGCTTAATGAAACATTTTATTCATTCCCTCTTTAAAGCTAACCGGTGAATATCCAAGCTCCTGCTCCGCTTTTGTAATAACAAATCCTGTTGTAAGGGGTCTTCGGGCAGGCTGTGAAAATACCGATGCGTTTACCTTCTCCATCAGTGATGTATCAAGACCGAAAAAATCCGCTACCTGCAACGCCATTTCCCAGGGTGTCAGCACTTCTTTACCGGCTATATGCCATATACCGGTCGCCTCCTTTTGAATGACCAGTAAAATACCCGCCGAAAGATCCTCCACGTAGGTAGGCGTTCTTACCTGGTCGCTTACCACTTTAATAGGCCTCCGGCTTTCAAGGTTATCTTTTACCCAGGTTACAATGTTGCTCCTGGTACCGCTTAATATATTTCCATATACGAGTATCGTTCTGACAATCGTCCAATGGTCAAGCTTTTGCACGATTTGCTCCGCATCCAGCTTCGACTGTCCGTAAAAGTTAACCGGTCCGGTTTTGTCGTCCTCGCTGTAAGGTCCTCCCTCGCCGTCAAAGACAAAGTCGGTAGACACATATACCAGTTCGGCCCCGATGGTTGCCGCAGCTTCACATATATGGCGGGTAGCTTCCACGTTGGTAAGCCGGCAGCCTTCCTTATCCAATTCACAGGCATCCGGTTGGGTCATAGCTGCCCCGTGAATAATAATATCCGGTTTTTCCCGAAGTATAACAGTTTCCACCTCTTTTTTATCCGTAATATCCATTACGGTATAGGTTGCTGCGCCCGGTGTATCCGGTGGAAGCCGGCAACTCCCTTTCCCCGTGGCAACAACAGTGTATCCCCAGGCCAAGCAGTCTCTTACCAGGTATTGCCCCAGCAACCCGTTGGCGCCTGTAATTAATATTTTCATCACAGCATTTAAGGCAACAATTTACAACCATGTTCTGTTAAAACAAAAGGTTACCTGAAAATGGTAACCTTTTGTTCGTATTGAAATGTTAACCCTGTTAATACGGAAAGATGAAGTTAAAACTACGTCCGTTGTTACCCGTATAGTCCAGTGAAAAATAAGATTTACCATCTGAAGGGCACCCTGTAAAATTACCCTCTGCATTTAATCCAAAGGTGACGGTAGCGGATACATTGGCCACGGTATGCCGGATCTTTCCCTGCGTCAGCCTGAAGTCACAGCTTTCCATCAGCACCAAAGGATCAATGGTGGAAGTAGCAAACGAAAGCCCCAAACGATTGGTACCCCACACACCGATATGGTCGGTATGTGTTCCCTCTATGGATATCATCCATTTACCATCTACTTTAACAATCGTCCTGTTTTTAGACACCTTCCATTCACGGGTAGCACCATCATCAAACTTAATGGACAAGCCATCACTGGTAATAGCATGCATGATAAAGTATCCATCTTCCAGGGTAGCCAGCCATCCGCCGGTGCTGTTGGTATATTTTTGTACACCGTTGATGATAATGCTTTTGTTATCGCTGAGCCTGGTGATCTTATAGTCGGAAAATTGCAGGCTGATGACCGCGCCGGTTGCGCCCCAGTTAAGATCTGCAGGAAGCGTGACGATTATTTTCCCCGAACGTTTACGGCCCGCATCGCAGGTATTGCCGTTGAAAGTGACCGTAATTTTTGAGAAGCTTTGGTCAAATTGGGCAGTCGCCCCACAAATGGGCTCCGGCTGTTCCTGGTTTCTCGGACTGAACATTTCGCTCTGCATTTCCAGCAGTAAAGCCAGATCAAGGTTCAGGGACTCTATATCGGAGGAAAACAACATTTCATCATCCGCCACCACCGATACTTCGGTTTCCTCGTTAATAGTGGGTTGTTTCTCTTTTTTACAGGATGTAAAACCGATTACAAAGGCTGCTGCCAGTATACAAAAAAATACAAATCTTTTTTTCATCAAAAATGGATTTAGGTCTGATTTATTCCGGGTGTATTCGTGTTACACCTGCTGATTTACAACAAACGGACACATGAAAACGAAGCTTATTTCCGGTTATTGCCTGCACTGCTTAAAATCGCCCTTTCCGGGCCGAACGAACTATGAACAATAAACATATGGTAATGATACGGCAGGTGGCATATACGGGCGGCTTCCAGCTACCACCGGAGACCCATACCACCCAGCACCGAAAAATAGGTATTGGAAAAATTGAAGGTAGTATTGGGAGTGACAGCAACATACAGCCGCTTATAAAGAGGGTATTGCGCTGTCAGCTTCAGCTTTAGTCCCGCAGCAGTTTCGGAAGTCCATTTATCGTCTGAGCCTATCCGTTTGAACGACTGCCTGTAAAAGCCGGCTCCGGCAAAGCCGGTCAATGTAAATTTTTCCTTTTGCAGAAGATGCCTTCCATACAACAGGTTGATCTGATCTACCGCATAACGGTTACCGGCTATCCGCATATTGGTGGCGGCCTCGTATTCTGCACCCAGGATATGCCCGTTCTTCCTAACGGCAGCATCCCAGGAAAAAACAAAGCCAACGGCATCCGCTTTTTTCACAATGCTGCTTCCGCCAAAATACATACCCGCATTGTACAGCCTCCATGTATCCTGCGCCCGGATGCCCGGCACGATCACCAACAAAAGCACCAGGCAATATAGACGGTTCATTTTCATCATATTTGTTTTATACAGGACACAACCTGCAACTTATTACTGATCACCTAGCAAAAAATTAAAACTGCAAACGCCAGTATTTTACCATAATTTATACTACCCGGTACATTTATTACACCTTACAGGATAATATCCAGACATCTTTTCACCGGGTTTTCATGTTCCTTCATAAAAATAACTAATAGAAAATTATAATAACCAGGTGCATATCAAATCTCTAACATGGGGTCGACGTCCAATCTTCCAGCAAAGATATACGCCTTAATAATCGTTTAACCGGATGATACGTTTATTCGCCTTTATAATATGCTTCAATTGCTTAATCCCCCTATTCTTAACCGGCCAGCAAAACAAAACTGCACAGGAAATTCCACAACTCTTTTTAACACAGCAATGGCGGGATTCTTCCGACAGGATTTTGTACCGGACAGAAACATACAAAGGCCGCGATATGGCCATCATTGTGATGGATATATGGGATAAACACTGGTGCTCGTCTATTACCCAAAAATTAGAAGCGCTGATCCCAGGGCTGAACAAAACATTAGAAGCAGCACGGGAATTGGGTATACAGGTCATCTTTGCCCCCTCGGAAGTCGTTAGCTTCTATGACAGCTATCCACAAAGACAGAAAATAAAAAATCTTACAAAGATCCCGCTCCTGGAAGTAAACAAAATTGCACCCGTTCCTTTGCCATGGGGAAAAACAGGTGGCTGTGAATGCGGACCCGGGATACCATGCAGGGAAGATAAAACATGGACGCGGCAACACCCATCACTGAATATTGAAGAAAATGACCTGATCTCAGGCAGTGCAGAGGAGATCAATGCCTTTTGTAAAATCAATGGCATCAAAACACTCCTTTTTTCAGGAATAGCATCGAATATGTGTGTCACCTGGACACGGTCTTTTTCCGTGATCTCTATGATGAAGTACGGCTATGAAACGCTGGTTATCCGGGATCTTGTTGAAGCTATTACCGGTAACGGTTACGATCCGGATAGAAAAATAAAAGACAGCACATTTACACCGAAAAAAGGGTCCGACAGCACCCTGGTTCATATTGAAAAATATATCTGTCCTACGATCACTGCAAACCAATTATTACTGGCCACCGGAAAAGAAATGCTTACCCGACCGAAACCGGTTGAAAAAAGAATGTTTTCCAGGGAGTACGTAAGGAATTATAAGCCTAAAGGCCCCACAAAATCATTCCGGCAACTATGCTATGATTATAATTGGGTAGGGCGTGAAATGGTGAATCTGCCGCTGAAGTTTACCGAAGCCGACCCGGTTGCCTATGCGGCGTTAAGTAAAAAGGCGAACCTGGACGCAGCACTGGTACTGGCAGTGCCACACCATGGCTATACTACTCACTCATCTGAATTTGGAGAGATGTTTCCGGGACTCAAAAGAGACTGGTTTGGAGAAGTTGTTCAGGAATTGCATAAACAAAACATCAGCGCACTTGGGTACATTACATTGGGGGCGAACTGGAAATTTATGCGGGATCACCTGGGGCTGAGACAAATTCAAACGGGTATGGATAAGGAGGGGCAGTTGGGAGGATGGGGGTTGTGCCTGAATGCCCCGGGATACCTTACACTCGTAAGCAACTACAGCAGAGAGCTCCTGACCTATTACCCCATTGATGGTATCCGCTATGATTTTATGGTTACGCCCTATGGTTGCGATTGCGATGGATGCAGATCATTCTATAAAACCGTATATAAAGAGGACTTTACCAGTTGGGATGAGATCAAAAGATCGGCCGACTCTTCCCGTTACCTCACATTCAACATTGAGACCCTGCGCCGGGCAGCGCAAACCCTGCACGATGTATGCAAATCGGTAAAGCCCGGGGTAGAAGTATGGCAAAATCACATCAGCCCCATGCTGGAGGCAGACCTGAATACCGGAAGACTTTTTGATATCGCCTATGTTGAATTCGGTTCTCCGTTTCGCATGCTGGCACTGAGAGGAATATTAGATAAAAATGAAATTATCGTAGGTCAAACACTTAAAAGTCCTATCCGTAACCTGGTTATGGCGCTGGGCGCCCGCTGCTACCAATATATCAATGTAGATCAGAAAACCGCATTACCGGTAGGCGATGAATTAAAATGGGTAGAGGAAGACCTGTCATCTTTCTTTGCAATGGTAGCAGATAAACAGTCTTTCCTGGAGAACACTACCCCTCTGAGTGATGTTGGTATCCTGTTTTCTGAAAATACCCGGTATAGGTTCAAAGGGTTTGATCGTGTTCCCTATATGATGGTTTGCGAATCCATTACCAACGCTTTCCTAGAAAAAAGCATTCCGCCGAAGTTTATCAATGTGCTGGATCTTGAAAAAGGAATTCCCGCAGGCTTACGCATGCTTTTGCTGCCACTTACTACCGGGTTGACGGTAAAGGAACTGGAACATATCAAAACCTATGTTGAAAACGGAGGCAACCTGGTAATAATGGGAGATGCACTGATGTATAATGAAAAGGGGCAACAATTACCTGATTTTGCGCTTGCCAAAGAAATGGGAGTGCGTTTTTCAAACAGCCGGCTGCATGATACCATACAAATTGTTGGCGCCGGAATAGCAGAAACTGTAACAGACCTTACAACCATTATCCCACAAAAAGGGAAAACTGTTTTATGGACCAGCGTGGATGGCAAAAAGATACCGCTCGTACACGAAAACCGGTATGGGCGCGGGAATTTATTATATATAGCATCTGCTACTGCCGTTCAAACACTGGCAAAAGCAACCGGAGGACGTTTTGGCAAACCTTTTATCGAGGTAGCCGAACAAAAGCAGGTGGTGTTGGCGGAGCAACCGGATAAGAACAGGTGGATATTGCATCTGATCGATCCGGGTGATTACCAGATCAGGATAAAGAAAAACAATGCCGGGTTTACAACTATCCGGTCAACATATCCGGCTTCGGCACAATGGAATGCGACCCTGCAAGATGAGGGAGATCACTGGAAACTGACTGTCAGCGGTGACGCAGATGCACGTATGCTGGTGTTGCAGTAATGCACGCTCACCGGTCATTTAATCAGTAAGCGCATAGATGGCAAAGCTGGCCAGCCAGTGCTCTCCACCATAGTTGCCGCTCACCACGTGGGGCAATGCCGACGCCAGGTGCGCTATTGATGATCTTCTGAAGATCCCTGCCGCGGGATGAGAAGCCGGTAATGCCGACGCTATGCCCTTCATGCACCAGCTCCGGCTCAGGCTCAATCCATCCAGGTGTACGATCTGGTAGTCCGTTCTGTCTGACACCACCGGCAGCTTACTTAAGTGATCCAGGTCTGCTTTGGTGAGAAATTCATCGAACCACTTCACAAATTCATGTTGGTTCAGCACCCTTCTCATCAGGTCTGCTTCTTCCAGGGCGGGAGACAGGAAATCAGACCCGTCAGGCTCCCAGGAAGCAGGTGCTTTTTTATCGTTACCGAATAATTGCTTTGCATGCTCCGTTATTGCTTTTTCAAAAAGGGTATTGCCCGTACGCTTCGCATAGTCCAGCGCGAACACCAGCCCAAATGCCGTATTGGGATGTACGCCGGTACGATTGGGATAGGTTTGTTTGGGTAAAAAATCCATCCAGCGTTGCACAATAAGTTCTGTCAAAGGTTGCAGTGCTGCATGCCAGCTTTGTCCATCCGGGTCGTTCCATCCGCTTAATTCTTCATTCAGCTTCAGCAGCCATGCCCAACCATAAGTCCGCTCCCATGTCCGTGCCAACGGCGCCTCAAAGTATTTTACTTCCGTCGCGATGTTTTCCGGTGTAATGGTTTTACGGATGGCTGCTCTGATGGCCGCAGCCTCCTGCAACTGCGGAAATTGCTTCAGCAGCTTTACCAGCATCCAGTGCCCGTGCACACAGGAGTGCCAGTCGAAGCAGCCGAAAAATGCCGGGTGCAGTTGCCGGGGTGTCATCACATGGTCGCTATCACTTGCCGATGTATGGCTGGTTTTATTCGGGTATTCCTGGTCCAGACATTTCAGCGGGAGCGATGCCAGCAAAGCGGCTCCTTTCTCCGTGAGGATAAAACCTGTGCTGTCCTTTTTAACGGTGTACAGATCATTTACCTGGGCAAAGCCTCCCAAGAACGACTGCATGACCAGCAATAAAAGTATGTATCGCATCTACAAGTATTTACGCTAAATATATTCATTCTTGCGTTATTTTAAGCCCACACAGAAGATTCCTTAAAATTTATTCCGGTACACTTTTACGAAAACAAATGCCGCTCATCCCTTATTTCCTGATCTTCGCAATACAAATATTGATGCCGGCGGTTTCGTGGCTTATATTAGCGGCAATGCAGGTCAGGACAGTTAGTCAATTACGATACCATTCAATAGATCAGACAATAATATAATCAGGAACAATGCGGACGTTATCACTTTTTATAGCAGCAAGTCTGGACGGTTATATTGCAAAACCGAACGATGACCTTAGCTTTTTGAAATCAGTAGAAAAAGAAGGTGAAGATTATGGTTATGCAACATTTGTATCAACTATTGACACCATCATCCTCGGTAGAAAAACTTACGACTGGGTGCTTAAAGAGATCGGCTCTTCTCATTACGATAACGGAGACAGAAATGTATATGTTATCACAAGAACCGAAAGACCCAATGTTGGCAAAACAATATTTTACACAGGAAACTTAGTTGAATTAGTACAACAACTGAAAAACGAACCCGGGAAAAATATCTATTGTGACGGTGGTGCAGAAATAATAAATGAACTTTTGAAAAGCGACCTGGTTGATGAGCTTATTATCTCAGTTATTCCTGTATTGGTTGGTAACGGAACAAGACTTTTTAAAGACAACAGACCCGAACAACAACTTGAACTTGTGAATGCAAAAGCTTTTGACACCGGACTCACACAACTGCATTACAGACGGAAGAAAAACCTATAAGGTTTACGGCCCCGTTATTCGCCCTTTGAGCAATCATTCTCTAAAACCTTATAGGTAGGCTACCTCCCAGGTAACACTTCCGTCCTTATTATCCTTCAGGATCACCCCCTGCTGCTGTAATTCGTTGCGTATCTTATCGGAAGTGGCAAAATCCTTTTTTGCCCGGGCTTCCTTCCTGATCTGGATCAACAATTGCAATACGCCTTCCAGCAACCCGTTGTCGCCTTCTTTTACACCGGTCAGCCCGAATATATCCGTCAGGTACACTGTAAATTGTTGTTTCAACCGGTTGAAAGTTTCCTGGCGGATAGCGCTTACCGGGATCTGCTGCGCTTTAAAGGAATTGATGACTGGCACCAGCTCAAACATTGCTGCCAGCACCTTTGCAGTATTGAAGTCGTCATTCATGCTGTTATCGAACTCCGTAATCAGGTCGTTGCATTTTTTATCCAGCGCTTCGTCCGTTGCACCCGGTGTTCCATAGTCGAGACCTTCCAGTATTTCGTAAGCATCCCATAGGCGTTTCAGGCCTCTTTCTGCGGCCTGCAGGGCTTCATTGCTGAAATCAAGCGTACTGCGGTAATGTGTCTGCAGCATGAAAAAACGGACCGTCATGGGTGCATAAGCCTTTTCCAGCAGGGGATGATCGCCGGTAAACAACTGGTGGGGCAAAAAACCGTTACCGGCCGTTTTGCTCATGCGGGCACCGTTCACGGTCAGCATATTGGTATGTATCCAATAATTTACCGGACTTACATGAAAGCAGGCTTGCGATTGCGCTATCTCATTGGTATGGTGAGTAGCGGCAAGGTCCATACCACCGCCGTGTATATCAAATTGTTTTCCCAGGTATTTCTCACTCATGGCAGAGCATTCTATATGCCAGCCCGGGAAGCCCATTCCCCAGGGAGACGGCCATTGCATGAGGTGCTCCGGCTTGGCTTTTATCCAAAGCGCGAAATCCAACCGGCCTCTTTTTTCATCCTGCCCGCCCAGGTCCCTGGTTCCTTCCAGCAGGTCTTCCAGCTTTCTGTTGGTGAGAATGCCGTATGGCTTTTCCCTGTTATACTTCTCCACGTCAAAATATACTGTGCCATCTACCTCGTAAGCATAACCGTTCGCCATTATCTGCTTCACCATTTCTATCTGCTCCAGGATATGACCGGTGGCGGTAGGTTCAATATTAGGCGGCTGGTTGTTAAAAAGCTCCATTACCTTATGAAAGCCCAGGGTATATTTCTGAACGATCTCCATAGGCTCTACCTGCTCCAGTCTTGCCTTTTTTGAGAACTTATCATCCCCTTCGTCCCGGTCTCCTTCCAGGTGCCCGGCATCCGTAATATTGCGCACATAACGCACTTTATAGCCCAGGTACTTCAGGTAGCGGTATATGATATCAAATGAAATAAATGTACGGCAGTTGCCCAGGTGCACATCGCTGTATACGGTAGGACCGCAAACATACATGCCTACATAACCGGGCGTGATAGGTGTAAAAACTTCTTTGGTCCTGGAAAGGGAATTATAAATTTTCAGCTCTGACATACCTTTTAGCGCTAAGTTTTTGCAAATATATAGGTAATCTCCTCCTTTGCTTATGTTTAATTGGATCGCTTATTTATCCAGGGTAATATCTGTTACCAGCGGAATATGGTCAGATATCACCTGTTTGACACGTTTTGTTTGTTGAATGGTAAATTGAGGATCTGTCAGAATATAGTCTATCCTCAGGGCCGGCAGCCGGTTCATAAAACCTGAATGAAGACTGAAAAAAGTTTTTCCAAAGCCAAACCCTTTTTCCACAAAAGCGTCTTTTTTATTTCCCTTGATGGTGAAATACGTATAGGAGTTGGGGACATCGTTAAGATCGGCGCAAAAAATTTCCGGGTACGGGCTTCCTTCCGTTTGCTGTAATATGTAATCAGCCTGCTTTCCCCGGTATTCAAAGGCTGTCCGCATTTTTTTCACCACACTTTTTGATGCACCCAGGCGCTCCGCCGGGTCATTCCTGATCTTGTGAATATTTTCATAGTCTTTTTGTCTAAAGCCGAAGGACTGAAGGTGCCCAGCAAAAACCCGGATGGTATCACTATCCGTTACAATATCAGCATATATCACAGCTTCTGTTGTACCGCCTCCGTAGGGGAGATCAATTGCCTTGCTATCCAAAATCGGGTACTTTGAAAAAATAGCGATCCCTTTTTCCGGCCGTTTCCTGTCCGGCGCAGTAAGCCCTCCCAAAGACCAAAAAAAATGATATTTAAAGCCCAATTCACGCTCCATTATTTTCAGGTTGGCAGCATGTTGCTTCCAGTCACCCGTCACAAACTCCTGCATCGCCAATATATCAGGATTGTAGGTTTGTATCAGATCAAACATTTTTTGATGAGCCGTGGAAATGCCGGGGGTTGCCCTTGTTTCTTCCGGTCCTATAAAATACCGGATATTCCAGGTCATCACACGAACAGCATTTTGAGGCTTTTGCATTTCAAAGCCCGATCGGATGTTTACCGCAAATGCCGCATATATGCTTTTCCAGCCGATGGCGAAACAGACCAACACCAGGAACACCCATTTGGACCGTTTAACGGACCAGTAAAAAAGAAAAAGCAGGAGCAGACCCAGTAAATAGGGAAAAAGCAGTCCCAGAAAGCCAAAGTACCACCATCGTGCAGGGTTGAGAAACGGGGAGAGGCAGGCTGCAAGGAAGGCTGCTACTACCGTTAAAAATAACATGACCCACAATTTCCCTGCTATTCTCTTTATCATTCGTACATATTATAAATCTTCCTCGCCGGCCCTTTTCAGCAGGTCTTTTTCTTCCTGTGAGAGGCTTTGCATGCCACTGGTATTGATCTTATCCAGTATCTCGTCCACTCTTTGCTGGTTAAGGTTCGGTTTTCTTTTAAACGGTTTCTTACCCCCCGTATCATAAAACATATTTATCCTGTCTTTTTGCCGCCGCGCTGCAGCCACATCGGGATTAAAAAGATTAAAAAACCAGTCATGCAAACGGTTCATCCAACTTCCGATATCAGTTCCGCGGTTCAAAAGCGTAATATAGATAAACCCCGCAGCCGCTCCGGCAAGCTGGGCAGTGTACACAGCCGGATTATAAGAGCGTCCGGCTATATTGATGATAACATATATCAGCATTAGTACCCACAGCGGAATACCGCCGGCCAGCATGGGGAAGATCCTGTAGCCCGGGGCTGCAACGGTAACCGCAACAGCAACAGCCATCACACAGGGCGATGCACCGGCCAACGATGTGCCTGCCGAAGTAATTGCACCCGCTACCAGGAAAAACACCGCGCCTGCCAACCCGCCGTAGATATACAGCGGCGCCAGCCTGCCCCCTCCGTAAAGCGTTTGCATAATAGTGCCAAAAGCCCATAGCCACAGCATATTGGCAACCAGCGACCAGATATCAATATGCACAAACATATAGGTTACCAGCGACCAGGGGCTTTGCAAAAAATGCATAAACGCAGAAGGGAGCAAAAAATGCTTTAATACCTGGCTCTGGTAAAATGCAAGATCGATATCGGATAGCTGGTAAATACCCTTTACCAGAAAAAGCATGGCCGTAACAAGCACATTGATCGCGACAATTTTAATCAGCGCGTCATTATCTGCTCCTAAAAAAACTTTTTTTCCTCTTGCCCGTTCAAGCACCCCCATAAAAAGGATTTATATTAAATACTTATATGCTTATAAAGTTACTAATAAAAACGCCTGCGCCTGGTTTTGTTCCAGTACAACACCAGCAAAAATCCGATCAGTGCGCCACCCAGGTGCGCCCAATGCGCCACGTTGTCACCGGCGGAATTCCGTATACCCAGGTAAAGCTCCATTGCCCCGTACATTATAACGAACCATTTAGCCTTTATAGGTATAAAAAAGTATAAATAAATTAAGCTGTTGGGAAACAGGTAGCCAAAGGCAGCCAGGCAGCCGAAAACGGAGCCGGAAGCACCGAGCGTAGCTGTGTTGATCTTAAACCGGGGATCATACAACAATCGCTCCTGCTCCGATATGGGCAAATATGAAAATGCTTCCGCTATTTTAACATTCTCAAAATACAATACCCCCAGGTGCAACACACCGGCGCCGATACCGCAAAGAAGATAAAATATTAAAAACCGTTTGGGACCCCAATGGTTTTCCAGCACACTGCCAAACATCCACAAAGCAAACATGTTAAAAAGAATATGTGTAAAATCCCCATGCAGAAACATGTACGAGATCAACTGGTGAGGACGGAAATATACCGACCGGATGTCGTGAAGAGCAAAAATATTCTCCATCGAGAAAGCGCCTGTCTTTTGAAAAGTTACCTGGGCCAGAAAAACCAAACCGTTAATAATCAGCAGGTTCTTGATAATCACCGGTAACACCTGGAAACCGCCGGGTCTAAATTCAGCCATTGATTCTTGAAATTAAGTTATCTGCGAATTTAACCCTTGTGGCGCAAAATAGAAGGTTTGACACGCAAAATACTTGTTCTTAAAGTTACCTTAATTTTAGCTGCACCACATTTTCTATATGGTGAGTATGCGGAAACATATCCACCGGCTGCACTTTTGTGACGGTATATTTTTCATCCAGCCACTGCAGATCCCGCGCCTGGGTAGCACTGTTGCAACTGACATACACCACCAGCGGGGCCTCCATATCCAGTATCTTTCGCACCAGCTTTTCATGCATGCCTGCACGGGGCGGGTCTGTAATGATCACATCCGGCCTGCCGTGCTGCCGGAAAAACGCATCATCGCATATATCGATCACATCACCCGCATAGAATGCAGCATGTTCAATATTGTTCAGCGCTGCATTTTCCTTAGCGTCCGCAATTGCTTCCGGTACCACTTCCACCCCAATGATCTTTTTTGCCTGCCTGCTTACAAATATGCCGATGCTGCCCGTACCGCAATACAGGTCGTACACGGTTTGCGTACCGTTCAGTTCGGCAAAGTCACGGGTTATCCGGTATAGCTTTTCCCCCTGCCGGCTGTTGGTCTGAAAAAATGATTTGGGGCCGATCTTAAAGGTAAAACCCTCCAGCTTCTCCGTTATATAGCCTTTTCCATAATAAGCAACCGGTTCCAGGTCGTAGATCGTATCATTCTTTTTGGGATTGATAGTATACAGCAATGTGGTGATAGAAGGAACTGCTTCCAGCAGGTGATCGAACAGTCGCTTGCGTTCTGCAACATCATCATACCCGAAACACAGGTTCACCATCACTTCCCCGGTGGTACATATCCGTATGATAAGCGTACGCAACCAGCCGGTGTGATTCTTTATATCATAGAATGAATATTGGTTTTCCTGCGCAAATCTGCGGATGGTATTTTTTATGGCATTGGTCGGCTCCTCCATTAAATGACAGGTTTCTATGTCGATCACCTTGTCAAATAGTTTCGGCACATGAAAGCCCAGCCCGTTTTCCGCATCATTCAGCAGGGCGCCGTCATTCAGCTCCGCACGGGTTTTGTAACGCCTGTTGCTAAACGTAAACTCCAGCTTGTTCCGGTAGCGAACGCTTTTGTCGCAACCGGCAATGGGAGTTATTTCCGGCAGGGCGACCCTTCCCAGCCTCCGCAGATTCTGCTCTACTTCATTTTGCTTATACTGCAATTGCTTCTCATAAGGCAACATTTGCCATTTACAACCGCCACAGGTTCCAAAATGCCCGCAAAAAGGGTCGGTACGGTCGTCTGACAGCTTGTGGAAACGGGCAACATAACCCTCTCCCCAGTCCTTTTTGCTTTTCGTGAGCTGAACATCTGCAATATCGCCCGGCACTGCTCCTTCCACAAAAATCACCTTGCCCTCAACCCTGCCCAGGGAGCGCCCCTCCGCCGCATAATCCTGTATCAACAGCTCTTTAAGTACCGGGTTTTGTTTACGTCTGCTCATAAGCGGCAAAAATAAGGATACTGATGTATGATTTTTGATTTATGATTGCTGATTTATAAAATCAGAAATCAGCAATCATACATCAGAAATTCCCCAATTTCTTTTAGCTTACAGTAAAATTGACCGATATGTCATTCAAAGGAAAAACAGCTTTTATTACCGGCGGCAGCCGGGGCATCGGCAGAGCCATTGCGCTGAAACTGGCGGAGGAGGGTGCACAGATCGTAATTGCAGCCAAATCGGTGGAAGAAAACCCCAGGCTGGGCGGCACCATCTTTTCTGTAGCAAAAGAGGTGGTGGAAGCCGGGGGGCAGGCATTGCCCGTACCATGTGATATCCGGTTTGAAGATCAGGTGGAACAAGCCGTTGCCAAAACCATCGAGGTGTTCGGCGGCATCGATATTCTTATCAACAATGCCTCTGCCATATCATTGACCAATATCGAAAAAACAGAACCGAAGCGCTTTGACCTGATGTTTGACATCAACGTGAGGGGCACTTTTTTTGTCAGCAGGGCCTGCATTCCGCACCTGAGAAAGGGAAGCAATCCGCATATCCTGAACCTCTCCCCTCCGGTGAACATGGACAGGAAATGGTTTGGTGCACATACCGCCTATACCCTCAGCAAATACAATATGAGCCTGATAGCGCTGGGACTGGCGGAGGAGTTGAAAAAAGACGGTATTGCCGCCAATGCACTGTGGCCGCAGACCACTATTGCCACCGCCGCGGTGCAAAACCTGCTGGGCGGCGACCAACTGATACAGATGAGCCGTACACCGCAGATCGTTGCAGATGCCGCCTGTTACATCCTGCGGCGCCCCGCTGATAAGTGTACCGGTAATTTTTTTATTGATGAGCAGGTATTAGCGGAAGAAGGCATCACCGACCTGAGTGCATATAGTGTGGTGCCGGGGGCAAAGTTATATACCGATCTGTTTTTATAGAAAACCTGCTTCCTGCAACTTGCAACCCCAAAAAAATCCCGCTGCAGGAATACAGCGGGATTCTGTATGTATAAATCAGACAAAAACTTACTTGCCTTTTCCGGTTTTCTTCGAAGCTTCGTATTGGGCAAACGCTTCGGCATTCAGCACTTCCCCGGTTATCTTGATCTCTACCGGTATTTCCACACCCACCAGCTTTACATAAATAAACCTTTCAAAAGTGCCGAGCGCTGCCGCATTGAACCCTGCTTTGATAGCGCTGGATTTTCCCTTTGCCACAGGCTGTTTGGGCCACTCCGGGGTGGTACAGCCGCAGGTGGCATTGGCATTTTCAACTACCACCGGCTTATCGCTTACATTCTCAAAAACAAAGTCGTACGTAACCGGTACTCCCTGCTTTATCTTTCCGAAATTGTAGGTTTTCTCTTTGAAAGCGATCAGGTCCTCACCTTTATTCTGAGCAACTGCCCAGGAAGTAACCGCGATAGCTGCCAGTGTAAATAACAGTTTTTTCATGTGTATATTCTTTTTTATTTTTTGTTTGCCACAACTTGTCCCGCCAAAGGCGTGGATGAAATGCCTGCCCGGCATTTCATATTTAGTTGTTTGTATTTTTTAACAATTGAATACTTGCATTCACCGGGGCGATATCGGCAGGCGCCTGCCATACTTCTCCTTTTATATAAAACTGCTTTGTTCTGCCGCCTGCGTATATAATGGTCACCGGTTTTTCAAATTTACCAAAAGCAGCTGCATTATAGCCCACCTTAATGATCTTTGACCCGCCTGTGGGTATCGGTTCCTTTGTCCATTCCGGTGTGGTACAGCCGCAGGCCGCCTGTATATCCTCTATCTGCAATACTTCCTTACCCGTATTCACGATCTCAAACGAGTGTGTCACCGGCTTTCCCTGGGGTATCTTACCAAAATCATAAGACGACTCCTTCAACAGCAACACATCATTTTTAGCGACTGCATTTTGCTGCGCGTACAAGCCGGCGGTGAATGCCATTGACAGGAATATAAATAACCATTTTTTCATACCTGGTGTATACCGTTGTAACGTATATACAAATCTACATATTGTTGCAGTAAACTGTTAAAATACCTTTTGAAAATCAATTATTTTTAACAACCCGGATAACTATTACCGGCCGGTTTATTACTTTTAACAGAAACTGAATCAAATGAAATATTTTCACCATTTATTTGTTACTGTTTTACTGATGCTTTTCAGTCACGTATCGCATGCACAGCAGGAACAACAGCCTCCGGCATTTACCGCGTACCCGCTGCCGCAATTCTCTGTATTACTTACCGATAGCGTCACCACGTTTACAAAAGCCAATCTGCCCAAAGGTAAGCAGGTACTGGTGATGCTTTTCAGTCCCGATTGTGATCATTGTAAAAAGGAAACAGAAACCATCAAAGCCAATATCAAAGACTTTAAGAACACGCATGTGCTGATGGTCACTTCCCAATCATTCGAAAAAATGCGGGACTTCTACAAAGAATTTGGGCTGGCAGATTTCAAGGGCATCACCGTGGGACAAGACGCCCGCTTCTTCTTTCCGAGTTACTACAAGATCAAATTTTTTCCCTTCCTGGTATTCTACGATAAAAAGGACCAATACCGGAAGCATTTTGAGGGAACTGTCAAATGGGAAGATATGAAGACGCTGCTGAAGCAATGACGATCCTCAGGTGATTAAAATTTGCCATTCGGACAAATACCAGTATTTTTCCATCTCCAATTGTTTAACAGATTGTTTACAGAAGCGCCCGTACTGTATGTACATGCTTCAAACCATTAAAAATAAAAAGATATACTGATGAAAGTTACTGTAATTGGCGCCGGAGCTGTAGGCGCTACCTGTGCCGACAATATTGCCAGGGCTTCTTTGTGTGAAGAGCTGGTATTGCTGGACATCAAAGAAGGTTTTGCGGAAGGGAAAGCCATTGATATGATGCAGACAGCTGCGCTGCTGGGTTTTGAAACGAAAATAACGGGAACCACGGGCGACTACAGTAAAACGGCCAATAGCAACGTGGTGCTGATCACTTCCGGTATTCCGCGCAAGCCCGGCATGACCCGTGAGGAACTGATCGGCATCAATGCAGGTATTGTAAAAGGTGTAACGGAGAATATACTTAAGTACTCTCCTGACGCCATTATCATCATTATCAGTAACCCGATGGACACGATGACCTACCTGGCACTTACCGCCAGCGGACTTCCTAAAAACCGGGTCATCGGTATGGGAGGCATCCTGGACAGCTCCCGTTTCCGCTATTACCTGAGCCAGGCTATCCCGGCTTCTCCCAACGAGCTGCAGGCAGTAGTGATCGGCGGCCACGGAGATACCACTATGATCCCCCTGACCCGGCTGGCTACCTACCAGGGTACGCCTGTAAGCAATTACGTAACCGCTGACGTGCTGAAAAAAGTAGCTGCCGACACGATGGTAGGCGGTGCAACGCTCACCGGTCTGCTGGGCACTTCCGCCTGGTATGCACCCGGCGCTTCCGGAGCTGACCTGGTGAAAGCCATTGTAAGAGACGAAAAAAGACTGCTGCCCTGCTGCGTGTACCTGGAAGGTGAATACGGGCAGAAAGATATCTGCCTGGGCGTTCCGGTGATCGTCGGTAAGAACGGATGGGAGAAAATAGTGGATTATAACCTGAACGATGAAGAAAAAGCTTTATTTGCAAAATCGGCGGACGCCGTTCGCAACATGAACAATGTTTTAAAGACCCTGTAATTATCCATTTGATAAATGCAGGCAGGAAAAGCCCTGTTTTATATTGATTGATAATCAGATATAAAACAGGGCTTTTTACCAACTTTTGGTAATTGCAGGCTTCTCCGTAATTTTATTGGCATAATACAACCATAATCTATATTTAACCCTCAATGAGAAAGAGCAAACAGTTAATAGCTATGAAGCTACTTGTACCTATTTTTATATTGGCTTTCCTGACCACCTTCGCTTATGCCCAGGTACCACAACACCGAAATCCCCTGGTCAACGTCGTTTTATCACCGCAAACCAATGAACGGATCAGCCCGGAGAAAAACCTGAAGATCAACCCCACGTTCAACTGGAACATCAATCCATATTTCAACAAAGCGCTGAACCCTGAAACCAATGCCATGATCAACCCCAAAGTGAACAATAAGGTCAATCCCGGCATCAACGATATCATCAACCCGATGCGCACACCTGCCCTGAACCCTTTAATGGGAGGCTCCTGGACCGGTTATTACCAGTTTGACAAAAACGGGAATCATACAAGCTATTTCATATGGGCAGACCAGATGGTGCTCATTAATATCGACCTTAAAGGAAAATGGTTGGGGTATATGATCTCCATTGACAATAAAAACTTTCTCTATTACAACCTGGAAAACGACTGGACGGGAGACTTTGCCTGCTCAGACTCAGACAGCGGGTTTAACTTCTTCAGCAAAACAGGCGAATGGACCGGGGAATATATGAAGTGACGGATGTATCTGCTGACTGAAGTATTGCTGCTATTGCTGAGGCTGACCAAAAAGCTCATGGAACGTCTTTGCGAGGTAGGAACGACCGAAGCAATCTCTTTGAGTGATAAAGATTTAAATATTTGAGATTGCTTCACTTCATTCGCGATGACGACCTTTTTGGTCAGTCCCGCTCTACACGTTCTTTACCGTTTATTAACGGATCAATAAAACCTGCCGGAGACAAGAGAACACAAGGTATATGGTTTACCGCAACCCTTTATATCTTTGCTCCATGTCTATCAACTACGGTGTTATTTTTGATATGGATGGCGTCATTTGCCATACCAACCCCTATCACTCGGAAGCTTTCAGAACATTTTTTTCGAGGCGCGGCTTTGTACCGGGAGATGAAGAATTTGCGCAACATATGTTCGGCAAAAGCAACGGCTATATACTTAGCCATTTTCTTAAACGTACCATAGATAGCGAAGAACTCAGAACGCTGGAGGATGAAAAGGAAAGCCTGTTTCGCGAGATATACCGGGAAAAGGTAACACCGATACCCGGGCTGATGACATTTTTAGGTGAATTAAAAGCTAACGGCTATAAGTTGGGTGTAGCCACCTCTGCACCTTTTGCCAACCTGGATATGATCGTAAAAGCGCTGGGGCTGGAAACATTGTTTGACTCCGTACTGGCAAGCGAAGACGTTACCCGTCATAAGCCTGATCCCGAAGTATACCTCAAAACCATCCGCAACCTGGGGCTGCAGCCGGGCAACTGCGCGATCTTTGAAGACTCATTTTCCGGGGTTACCGCGGGGCGTGCCGCCGGTGCTAAAGTAGTGGGCGTGCTAACTTCTCATCAGCCGGAGGAATTACCGGCATGCGATCTTTATATAAACGATTATACACAGGTGAATGCGCAGGTGATCCCGGCGCTCCTGGAGAAGTATCCGCCGAAAGGCATATAACAAACCCTTTGATATTGTCCCAAAACAACCTATATTGAAGTTACTTTTTGATCTTCTTTTTTTGATTAGTTGCTACTACCTGTTAACCCGCAGCATATATTTTAGTGGCTTTACAATGTACTCCGGTATTAGCCGGGTTGAGAGGTCTTTTGTTGCACCGCTTTTGCAGCCAACTGAAAAACGGAGTATGGAGCAGAGAAGGCGAAGCTTTACCCCGGAACATCCATGTAGAAACGACTAAAAACGTTTATATACTGTTATTGTGTGTTGTATTAGCTCTTAACCAACACAAAATGTGTAAAATTAAGTCATTAGTTTTAAGTCCTTTATAAATTTGGGTATCCGCATCTTATAACATACATACAAATGGTGACGTTAATTTATATTTCAGACAACCCAATATAATATGTTACAAAAAATCCTGTTGATTTTCTTTATATCACTTTCTGCTAACCTCTTGCAAGGACAGAATTTACACCTGGAAGAATATGAAATCTATATCGGCGATACAATCATCAATAAAACAGACTTTTTAAAAAACGGGGAGAAACTCGATAACGTTCGGTTAGCGCTTGTATCCTTTAAGCCAATTGCTGACGGACAAAAGAGGATCTTCTATTTAAACGGGCAGATTTCCGGAGAAGGAAAAATTAAGAATAAGAAAGAAACCGGACTTTGGGTGTACTGGCATGAAAATGGACGAAAGGCAAGAGAGGGGAACTTCAACAAAGGAAAAAGGATCGGCAAGCACACTTACTGGTATCCTAACGGGAAATTAAGAGCAGTCGGCCATTTCAAAAATGACGCATATGACGGTAAATGGACCATTTATACAGAAGACAGTACTGAGGTCATAGAACAAATCTATAAAAACGGAAAATTGATCACTCAAAAATAATTACCGCGGCAAATGCATTAACGTCGGCAACAAATCATATAAAATGAAAGCATTTATTATAATACTGATCTCATTCATACCTGCATTTTCCATAGCACAGTTAATTAAGGCCAGTGATAAGCAATGGAATAGTAAAGAAGTTTTAGACAGAATAAATGACTCAACAACATATTTCATAGATACAATAAAAGTTGACATGAGCAATTTGGCACAGATTAACCCTACTGATATTGCAACAATTACTGCTTATTTTGAGGACGAACCCGAACTGCCACTATTATTTACAGAATACGTGGCAAACGGCGTTATTCATCTGATCACAAAGCGATATGCAATATCGAAGTACCGGCCGGAACTCTCTAAGATTTCTGACGACTATAAAGAAATAACAAAACAGCACCCGGCGGAGCATGACAGTCTGGTATACATCGTAGATGGTGATACCCTGACACCCAATGTAGAGGGAAAGCTTATCAATATGTATTTTTCAAAAATTCATAGTATTCAGGTTGTATTTCCGAAAGAAGCAGAGAAATTATTTGGCGATAAAGCAAGACTGGGTGCGGTTATTATCAATTCGCGTAAATAGACCTGCTGTCGCCCCGGGTTTTCTGCTGTAGCCTGGTATTATTTCTAAACAGCAGGCACAAGAGCCTCCCGCTTGTGTCAATGCAATAATCAATCAGGCTTTTTGCTTTAGCTTTTAGCGGTTGTTTGCAATTGTGCAATCGCAAGTAGCTATTCTCTACTTTTAAAATTGTTTCCTGGCGCCTTCACCAAACAGGAGCTATCAGCTGTTGTCACTTCTTGCTCCGGTGGACGATTTCAGCCTTTCTTGTGGTATTTGCTATTTTTACACTGTTAAAACAAAGATGTTGCAAACCGGCATAGCCGGTTGATCGTTATGAAAGGAATTCATTTTAGCAGGTGGACAGCGGGCTTTATTTTTCTCTTTTTATGCACTCCGGGGCCTGCACAGGTATATCCCCGTTGGAGTACGCTGCCGCCTGTACATGACAGCACAAAGGCGAAAAAGAATATAAGCTGGCTGCTGCAACTGGAAGTGGAGAACGGAGGAATGATCAAAGAAAATCAAACCATCCGTTCCGACTTTGAAGACGTTTACTACAACGGGATCAATCTGCGGATCGGCTGGCAGACGCATGGTGGAAAAGATTTCTACAACCGGTTATATAATTACCCGGTGTATGGACTGGGCGTATATGCCAGCACTTTTCATTCCACGGAAATAGGCAAACCGATCGCCCTGTATGGTTTTGTAGCGGTGCCGATGTTCCCGGCACGCTTCAGGCGATGGGACCTAAACTACAGGATATCGTTGGGTGTCGCCTCTAATTTCCGCCCCTTTGACGCGGAAGAAAACCCTTTGAATATTATGCTCGGCAGCCGGCAGAATGTGTTTGCCGATATCGGCGCGCAGGTGAACTACCGGTTGAACAACCGGTGGCAGGCAGGCGCCGGTATTGCCTTCCATCATTTTTCCAATGGCGCCATCCGTTTGCCCAACATGGGTATCAACCTGCTCCCCCTGACACTCTCGCTTACCTATCGTAACAGCGACCGGGTACAGTTTACCCCCGTTACCATACCTCCCGCAGAAAGAGACGGCCGGATGCATATTCATTATGCCGCGGGTATCAAGCAGATGTCACGGGATATAAACGATCGTTATTTTAAATCTACCCTGGGTGTTTACTGGAGTCTTCCTGCCGGTCATAAATGGCGGCTGGGAGTAGGTGGAGACCTGTTTTACGCCAATTCCGGGGCGCGAAAAGAATTTGCGGGAGAACGGGCGGGCAAGCTATCGGCTGTTTTATCCGGCGGCCCTGCCCTTTATGTGGATCACATTCTGACAAGGAGACTCTATTTAAATGGTAATGCGGGATGGTACCTGAACAGGAATGAATTTAACGGAGAAGTCCGGCCGGTTTTTCTCCGTATCGGTATAAGGTATAAGGTGCTCAGGAACCTGTATACGGGCGTATCGATAAAGGCCCATAACGCCAAGGCGGATTATATAGAGTGGACAACCGGGTATACCTTTTCACTCAAAAACGCCCGCACTTTTCAATAAAAAGCCCTTTTACCCGGCCGTCCTGGATTCTAATCTTTTCTCAGTTCCTTCAAAAGTTTGGTATGCCGTCCTGCAGATGACTTGGCATCCTTATCCGAAGCCAATTCGTCCATCATCTGGTAACGTATGGTGGTTCCCTCCGGAAGCCGGTAACTATTTTTGAACCCGACCAGCGATACTGTAATGCCCCTGTTAGGGGCCCGTACATCGTGAAACTCTCTTATCACCTCCAACACGTCATAATCTATATATTCTGAATTGGTAGCGTCAATGATGATGGTGCTGCCATCCGCTATTGAGTCAAGCGTTTCCTTAATGCTTCCCTTGTTCAGGAAGGTTACTTCTTCAGACAGCTCCAGGCGGGTAATATCTCCATGTTCGGATTGTACGCGGCGGTAGAAAAAAGAATTACGCATATTGACCCGGAGCAGGTAAAAAATGCTGATCACCATACCGATCGCCACACCCTTCAGCAGTCCCAGGAACGGCAGGGCTACACAAACGGCTGTTACCACAAAAGGTATAAATTCCGTTGGCCCCACTTTATACATATGCCTGAAAAGCGTGGGGTGCGCCAGCCTGTACCCGGTAAAAATCAGGATCGCCGCCAGTGCGGATTTGGGGATCAGGTTGAGTATGGCAGGAATAGAAGCCACGCAGGTAAGCAGTAAAACACCATGCGCAATAGTAGACAGCTTGGTTTTGGCGCCGGCATTGATATTGGCGCTGGAACGCACGATCACCGAAGTAATGGGCAGACCGCCGATAAAGCCGCTGAGCATGTTACCTACCCCCTGCGCCTTTAGTTCGGCATTCCCCGGCGTATTTCGCTTTAAGGGATCGAGCTTATCGGTTGCCTCTATACACAATAAGGTTTCTATGGAAGCCACTACCGCTATGATAAGACCGTGTTGCCATACTGCCGGATTGAGGAAGCCCTCAAAAGCAGGAAACATAAACTGTCCGAAAAAATCCTGTACGCTCGACGGCACATTCAGTTGCACCAGGAATTGCTCTTCCAGGTGAAGTATCCCTGATGTGGACTTAAAAACGACATTGAGCAGGGTACCCACCAATACCACCAGCAGCCCCGCGGGCAGTATTTGCTGAAACTTTTTCATTCCCTTCAAAGACCACATCCACAGGATCACCAAACCAATCACCGTGATCAGCAATGCCCCCCAGTGAATATGGTCTGTTATTCCCGTAAGAATTTCCAGGTTTATCCCCCTTTCACCATCCCGCATACCGATAAGGTTATCCGGTCCGTTATAGCCGACGGCATCAGGCAACTGTTTGAAGATGATCGTCAGTCCAATCCCCGCCAGCATCCCTTCAATAACGCTGGAAGGAAAAAAGTTGGCGAATGTACCCGCCTTCAGTATCCCGAATATCAGTTGAAATAATCCGGCCAATACAACCGAACAAAGAAAAACATTAAAAGCTCCCAGGTCGGCAATGGCGCCCACTACTATGGCAACCAGTCCCGCAGCCGGCCCGCTTACGCTCAGGGCTGATTTGCTCAGCGACCCGATCACAATCCCCCCGATGATCCCGGCAACAATACCTGAAAACATGGGGGCGTTAGAAGCCTGGGCAATGCCTAAACAAAGCGGCAATGCGATGAGAAAAACAATTAATCCGGCTACCAGGTCTTTTTTAACACTGAATTTTTGCGTAGATGTAGTTGCCATAAGCGTTTATATAAATATTTGAACGGGCAGGATCCAATGTTCAGATCGAAAAAAATAGCAGGAATGAACCTGATGTATTTCTATACCAAAAATACATAGTATTTCCGGTCTATGATCTCACACACATATAATTTTCGCCTTCATTTTGCAGAAAGCAGCATACAGGAGATTTAATCTACCGCCTCCCTGATCCGGTTTCTATACCGGAGCGGACTCATCTTTTTTTTCTGCCGGAAGGTTTTATAAAAATGAGACACATCCCCAAACCCGCTTTCAAAGCTGATCTGCGAAACGGCGTGATCTGTATATACCAGTTGTTGTGTGGCATAGTGAAGCCGGTACTCCGTCACTGTTTCGATGAAGGTTTTCCCGGTTGCCTTTTTAAAGAATTTGCAGAAAGCAGTGGTTGTCAACCCGGATATTCGGGCAGCCCGCTCCAGCGACACCTCCTCCCTGAAATGATCTACAATATAAGCCAGCACCCTGTTGATCCTGGATTGATCTGAAGAAGGCTGCAGATGACCGGGTTCTTTATTTAATAATGTATACTCCGGTGAAGCGGCCAGTAGTTGCAATAGCTCCAGGAAAGCGATCATCCTCCTGAACGGATCGGTTTCCCTTTCCAGCTGACGCAACTGTTTAGCTCCTTCTTTCGCCGTGGATCCGTGAAAACAGATCCCACGGTTACTCCGTTCCAGGAACTTTTTTATGAGGGTCATTTCATTTCGCTCAAAAAAATCCGGGCCCAGGCAGTCCTGCCTGAATTGCAGCACAACAGAGATAGCATTCACCTCGTTCCTGCCGGTATTTTCCGATTTCCAGCAGTGGGGCAGATCGGGCCCCAGCATTACGAGGTCGCCGGCGGTATATGGCGACATGTCAGCTCCAACATATCGCTGCCCTTCCCCTTTTATAATATGGGTCAGCTCCAATTCAGGATGATAATGATAAGGAGCCGGGAACGCCTTCTCCTCAAAATACCTTACCAGGAACGATTGCCCGGACTGCGTATTCAATGATTCAAATGAAGGCTTCAGCATGGTTTATTTTGGCTAAATGTTTGCCTTATAAATACAAATGGATAAAAAAAGCAATAATTAAGACAAATTACGCATTTTTTGTACCAATTATTCAGGCTTATTTTGTTGAGTGCATTTTAACTCTTTGCAGGTTGGTGGCGATACCCGCCTGCAGAGTCCGCTACCGGCCGGCGAAACATTAACCGGAAAATTGGTGTAGAACAAAAACTTGAACTAAGGTAAATACACCCATTTTTTAATCACTAATAAATTGCTTCAACGATCATGCAAACGACACAATTGCCACAACTCAGCGATGTAAAAAAGATTGACAACGATGACATCCAGTCATTCAGAAAAAATGGTCACGTGCTTATCCCCGGCGTGCTGTCCGAAGAAGAAGTATCAGTGTACCGGGATGTTATTAATAATGCCGCTTATAAATATAATACGGAGACCCGGCCCATGGAAGAAAGGGATACCTATGGAAAAGCATTTCTCCAGATCATGAACCTCTGGGAGGTAGACGAGCCGGTAAAAAAATTCACCCTTGCAAAACGGTTTGCAAAAATTGCCGCCGACCTGCTGGGTGTGGAAAGCGTCAGGATATACCATGACCAGGCATTGTATAAAGAGCCCGGCGGTGGTTTTACCCCCTGGCACCAGGATCAGTATTACTGGCCCCTGGATACCACCCGGACCGTTACCATGTGGATGCCGCTGGTGGATATCAACGAAGAAATGGGTATGCTCACATTTGCTTCAGGAAGCCACAAAAACGGCCTGGTAGATAGTGTGGCCATTTCTGATGAATCGGAAAAAATGCTGGATGAATACGTGAAAAAACATGGTTACACGGTTACACGGCCACAAACCATGCAGGCAGGAGATGCCACATGGCACTATGGATGGACCTTGCACTGCGCACCCGGTAATGCCTCCGCCAACACCCGGGAGGTGATGACCATCATATATTTTGCTGATGGAGCTAAAGTGATTACTCCTAAAAATGAAAACCAGGAAGCAGATCGCCAACGTTGGTTATGTGGCGCTGAACCCGGCAGCCCGGCTGCCACACCCCTAAATCCCTTAATTGGATAATCTCACTGCATTAACCTAAGACCGACACCGCTAATCTATGAAGACACCCCTTCCCCCATCCCCGCTTGTGCCTGCTGTTCGTCACTGCGAACCCGCCGTTATACGATCCTTAATTAAAAAAGAATGTTGCGGCGGGAGAAGCAGTCCCTAAAGATCATCACGCTTTGTACTTTGTAATTACCATGCAGTAAAGATGGCCTGTCAGAAAGAATGCCTATTACCTGCCGTCGGAGACGAAGAACATATAGTATCCGAAGTTAAAAACTTCGGACAGCGGCCCCATCTACAGCAAGGGACGCTGTGCCAATACAACCTGCCCCTTTACACCCCAACCTCCCTCACCCAATGCAAAGCGCTGCAAGAGGAGACATTGGAAAGGGAATATTAAAACAATTGTAAAATTTTGATTTCCGGCATCGGAACTTATCAAAATTGGCTATCTTATAGTTTTAAGCGTATGAAAGTCTTACTGACCCTGCTGCTATTGACTGCCACAGCAGCCCGTGCACAACAGGTAGCCGTGCTGAAATACGAGGAGCTACAGGAGCGGGTGAAGCAGCACGATAAAGGAACATTGGTAGTGAACTTCTGGGCCACCTGGTGCGTCCCCTGTATAGAAGAAATGCCGCTGCTGATGAAAATGAATGAAAAGTATAAAGATTCCCCGGCATTCAAAATGCTGCTGGTGTCACTCGACTCAAAAGATACCCTGGAAAGATTACCGGATTTCCTGAAAAAGCATCAGGTGAAAGCGGAAGTTGTGCTGCTGGATGACAACAAAAGAATGAATGAATGGATACCTGACATGGATGAAAAGTGGCAGGGCAATTTGCCGGTTACTTTTGTTTACCATAAAGGAGAGAAAGTAGCTTTTATTGACGGAGAGGCAACGGAAGATCAGCTGGAATCCATAGCCGGTAAGTATGTAAAACCATTAAAATAAATGCGTATGAAGCAAGTAGTTGTACCGGGTATCGCCGCTGTAGCGCTGGCGATTGCCTTCATTGCCGCCCGTCCTTTCAACAAGACAGACGACCAGCCGGCATCTGTTGCCGGGTATAAAATTGGTGATGAAGCTACCAATTTCAAATTAAAAAATGTGGACGGCAAATTTGTATCACTCAGCGATTACCCTTCCGCCAGAGGGTTTATTGTGATATTCACGTGTAATGAATGTCCCTATGCCAAAGCATATGAAGACCGCATTATCGCGCTGGATAACAAATACAAAGGCAAGGGGTATCCCGTGATCGCCATCAATCCCAATGACCCTGTACAGCAGCCTTCGGACAACCTGGAAGCTATGCAGAAAAGAGCAAAGGACAAAAGCTTTCCTTTCCCTTACCTGGTGGATGAGGGACAGGAAATTTATCCGCAATACGGTGCCTTGAGAACACCGCACGTATTTGTACTGCAAAAAGAAGGAGGTAAGAACCTGGTAAGATATATCGGCGCCATAGACAACAACCACGAAGACGCGAATGATGTGTCGGAAAAATATGTGGAAGGCGCGGTAGATGCTTTGCTGGAAAACAGGAAAGTGCCGAGGGAAACAACCGTAGCAGTGGGTTGCGGCATTAAAGCAAAAAAATAGAAAATATATACGGGTCACAGGTGGCAGGTCTCAGGCAGACACACAGTAGTAAGTGGGCAGTGGTTAGTGGCAGGATGCAAGACGCAGGTTTCAAGACACATTGTGCAACTTGAAACCTGCGTCTTGCAACTACTCCTCCATCCATTCGCTCATCTCCAGCCAGCGCATTTCTTTTTCATCCAGCAGCGCGGCAATTTCACCAATGCGATTGGAAAGTGCCTGCAGCGCTGAAAAAGGAAGATTGCCACCGTTCAGCTTTTCGTTGATCGTTGCCCTTTCCTTTTCCAACGCGGCGATATCAGTCTGCAGCGATTCAAACTCCCTTTTTTCTTTGTAGGAAGGCTTGCGTTTGCCGTTATTACTTACCGGCGATTGTTCCGGCGTTGCCGGCTTATTTTTTACCGCTGTTTCCTTTTCCTCTTCTTCTTTTGCTTTTTTCCACAAACGGTATTGTGTATAGTTGCCGGGGAAATCGGAGATATTTCCGTTCCCTTCAAACACAAACAAATGATCCGTCAACCGGTCCATAAAATAGCGGTCATGCGACACGATCAGCAGGCAGCCCTGGAAGTCGGACAGGAAGTTTTCCAGCACACCGAGTGTAGGAAGATCCAGGTCGTTGGTGGGCTCGTCCAGTATCAGGAAATTGGGATTACGGAACAAAATGGACAACAGCAGCAGGCGCTTTTTTTCACCACCGCTCAGCTTTGAGATATAGGTGTACTGCTGATCTGGATCAAACAGGAACAACTGGAGAAACTGCGCGGCGCTTAGGGAACCGCCACCGGCAAGGGGAAAGTTTTCAGCAATATTTTTTACATATTCTATCACCCGCATATCCTCTTTTATTTCCAGCCCCTGCTGTGAGTAGTATCCGAACACTACTGTTTCGCCTATATTGATCTTTCCGCTGTCGGGCTGCTCCCTGCCTTGCAGTATATCCAGGAAGGTAGATTTGCCCGCACCGTTCTTGCCCACTACTCCTACCCGCTCCCCTTTCGCGAACGTATAGTCGAAACCTTTTAAGATAGTCAGATCACCGTATGACTTATACACTTTTTTCAGCTCGGCTACCTTTCCTCCCAGGCGGTTCATCTTCACCTGCAGTTGCACCCGGTTGTCTTCAATCCGTTGTTTTGCCTTTTTCTCCACGTCTGCAAATGCATCGATCCGGCTTTTCGATTTGGTGGTCCTGGCTTTGGGCTGTTTCCGTATCCATTCCAATTCCTTACGATACAGGTTTTTGGCTTTGTCAATGCTGGAGCCTTCCTGCTCTATGCGGGCAGCTTTTTTCTCTATATAATTTTCATAATCTCCCTTATGCGTGTACAGGTTGCTGCCATCGAGTTCCCATATCTCATCACATACGGCATCCAGGAAATAGCGATCGTGGGTCACCAGCAAAAGCGTTACCTTCTCCTGGTTCAGGTAATGTTCCAGCCACTCCACCGTTTCCACATCCAGGTGGTTGGTGGGCTCATCCATGATCAGGAGTACATGTTTATGTTCAAAACCGATATCGATCAGCGTTCTGGCGAGCGCCACCCGTTTGCGTTGCCCGCCGGAGAGCGTGCCGGCAGACTGGTGAAACTGGTGGATATTGAGCTTGCCCAGGATCTGTTTCACCTTGCTGTCAAAGTCCCAGGCGCCCATTTCATCCATTTTTACAATAGCATCGCCCAGCGCAGCTGCATCATCCGCCTCGCTCGCGGCTTCGTATGCTTTGATAGCATTGATCACCGGGTGTTCGTGGTGAAAGATATTGTCAAGAATGGACTTATCCTCTATAAAGGAAGGTTCCTGCTCAAAAAGCGCCACCGTCACATCCTTATGGATCCAGATCGTTCCTTCCTCCGGCACTTCCTTTCCGGCCAGCATTTTTAACAAAGTGGACTTTCCCGATCCGTTGCGCGCCACCAGGGCAATTTTATCACCTTCTTCGATATGAAAGCTCAGGTTTTTAAACAGGGGCTTGATCCCATATGATTTACTTACCCCCTCAGCGGAAACATAATGCATGGCGCAAAGATAACCAGCAGAGGATATAGAATGTATGATCGCTGTATTTTGTAACTTCTTTGGTTCATTTTTAGCAGACAGATGGAAACCAGCCCGACTGGTCATCCGGCAGACAACAGCCTGTAGAGCGCACTACGGGTCTGTGTCACTACCATGGCCGTCGACTTAATAAAAATATAATCAATAAAACACCGGAACCTGGCGCAAAATGATCTGCTTGCAGATCACTTGTGCCGCAAAATTCTGCCCTGATTGTATCAGGGCATAACAGTTTCAAATCCGGACACAGTCCGGTAGCATTGGAAGGCAACAAGTCATCCTGCGGAAGACTTGTGCCAGCAGGGGGCTGGTGGAGACACCAGCCTGTAGATTTTACAGTATTATTATAACCTTCTTTCACTAATTTACAGCCATGGAATGGTTCTGGATCATAACGGGTCTCATTTTAATAATAGTTGGTCTGGCGGGAAGCGTATTACCTGTATTGCCAGGTCCGCCGCTGGCCTATGCAGGACTATTGATCCAGCAGTTCAGGGAACCCGGACCCTTCACTACAAAATTCCTGGTGATATGGGGTGTTATTACCGTTGTTACCGTACTGCTCGATTACCTGGTTCCCATCTGGGGCACGAAAAGATATGGCGGCACAAAGTACGGGATATGGGGCTGCACACTGGGTTTCCTGCTTGCATTCTGGATGGGGCCTATCGGCATTATCGCAGGTCCCTTTATCGGCGCCTTTGTCGGTGAAATGATCGCACAGCAAAATTCACAAGTGGCTTTGCGGGCCGCCTGGGGTTCTGTAGTGGGCTTTTTGCTGGGTACCGTCATCAAGCTGGTAGCCTGTGTGATGATGTTATATTACCTGATAATAACAATCGGATGAACCTGACGCAACAGGACAGCGCTTCCCCTAAAATTCAGTATCTTTAGCATATGACCCGGAAAGAGTTACACAACGAAAAGCTTGCCCTGGAAGCAAGCTATGAACAGCTTCGCTATATTACCCGCAGGCATTTTCTGCGCGATAGCATGACAGGGCTGGGCGCCCTGGCATTGGGTTCATTTTTGGGTGGATGCGGATTGAGTGCCAGGGACAAAGCCGCCTCCAACCTGATCGATAGTGCCAACCCTATGGCGGGCAGGTCTCCCATGTTCCCGGCCCGGGCCAAATCAGTGATATACCTCCATATGGCAGGGGCTCCGTCGCAACTGGAGTTGTTTGATTATAAGCCGGACCTGATGAAACTGGATGGACAGCAATGCCCGCAATCACTGCTGGAAGGTAAACGTTTTGCTTTTATACGGGGTGTGCCCAAGATGTTGGGACCCGTAGCCAACTTCAAACAAAGAGGCGAAAGCGGCGCCTGGATCTCTGATCATATGCCGCACCTCGTGACCGTGGCAGACGAGCTCAGCTTTCTGAAAGCCGTTCAAACCGACCAGTTCAATCATGCTCCTGCCCAATTACTGATGCATACCGGAAGCGCCCGGTTGGGAAGACCCAGCATAGGCGCTTGGGCCAGCTACGGATTGGGAACAGAAAACAGCAATCTACCGGGTTTTGTGGTGCTGACATCCGGTGGCAAGAACCCCGATGCCGGCAAAAGCGTATGGGGCAACGGCTTCCTGCCCTCGGTGTACCAGGGGGTGCAATGCCGTTCAGAAGGCGACCCGGTGTTGTTTATCAATAACCCGGAAGGTATCAGCAGGGATCTGCGCCGGGCTTCTATTGATGCGATCAATGAAGTGAACCGGAAATCTTTTGAAACCTTCAACGACCCTGAAATATTATCCCGTATTTCACAATACGAGATGGCATATAAAATGCAGATGTCTGTGCCTGAAGCTATGGACATCAATGACGAACCGGCTTATATACACGAAATGTACGGCACCAAACCCGGCGTGGAAAGCTATGCCAACAACTGCCTGCTGGCAAGAAAGCTGGTTGAAAAAGGAGTTCGGTATGTGCAGCTTTTCGATTGGGGCTGGGATTCCCACGGCACGTATGCAGGCGATTCAATTGAAATCTCTTTTGTGAACAAATGCCGGAGCGTTGACCGGGCTACTACTGCCCTGCTGCTGGACCTGAAGCAACGCGGTTTGCTCGAAGAAACCCTGGTGATCTGGGGTGGTGAATTCGGACGTACACCCATGCAGGAAAACCGGGAAGGAAAAGAACAATCCTTCAAAGGAAGAGATCATCATGCGGAAGCATTTACCATATGGATGGCCGGCGGGGGCATTAAACGCGGCGGCAGCTATGGCGAAACCGATCCTATCGGTTACAGCCCTGTCAGCGGCAAAGTAAGTCCGTTCGACATTCAGGCAACCATTCTTAACCAATTAGGGTTTGATCACGAAAAATTCACTTACCAGTTCCAGGGACGTCCCTTCCGTTTGACCGATGTGGAAGGAAGGGTGATCAATGAGATCATTGCATAATATAAATCACGTGTATATGTCAGCATCCCTCAGCTCCTTCAAATATTTTTTCGCAGGCGGGTGGAGACACCCGCCTGTAGAGCACACTACCGGTCGGTGTCCCCACCGACCGGAAAACTTGCATAAAACCGGGATTGGGGATACACTCGCGTCCGTCAGCTCTTTCAAATATTTGATTACCTTCCTGTTTACATCATCTTTATAAACCGTACCTGCAGGCATGACAATCAACAGGCGAAAATTTATTACCACCAGTGCGGCACTCAGCGGATGGGTGCTGGCGCCGGATCAAAAACCAGACAACTTGAATACAATATCATTTAATGTTCCTACCGACTTCAAAATAAAAGTAATGGCCACCGATTGGGGCTTTCCGGGATCGAGAGAGGACTATATTGCTAAAGCAAAAAAGGAAGGATATGACGGGATAGAGATCTGGTGGCAGGGTGATCAGCAAAAGCAAACCGAGCTGTTTCAGCTGCTTACAAAATATGACATGGAAGTGGGCTTTCTCTGTGGCGCGCACCAGGCTGACTTTAGCGCAAACTTCAAACAATTTGCCGCCATGATCGATGCCGCCACCGGGCAAAGCCCGCAAAGGCCGCTATATGTGAACTGTCACTCCGGGAAGGACTTCTTTTCGTTTGAAGAGAATAAAAAATTTATCGAGTACACCATAGAAGCATCCCGGAAAACCGGCATTCCAATTAGTCATGAAACCCACCGGTCACGGATACTGTATGCGGCGCCTGTTGCCAGGCAATTCCTGGAGGCCATCCCGGGATTGAGGATCACGCTCGACATTTCACACTGGTGTAATGTCCACGAGTCGCTCATGGAAGGGCAGGAACAAACCGTGGAAAAAGTATTGCAACATGTTGACCATATCCATGCCCGGGTAGGACACCCGGAAGGACCGCAGGTAAGCGATCCCCGGGCGCCTGAATGGGAAACAGCCTTACAGAAGCACCTCACCTGGTGGGATACCGTAGTAGCCCTGAAAATAAAGCAGGGTGCCAAGCACATCAGCTTTCTTGCCGAGTTCGGTCCGCCCGATTATATGCCTGTAGTGCCTTATACCCGGCAACCCCTGGCAGATCAATGGGCTATCAATGCCTATATGATGCAATTATTGAAAAAAAGATATTCCGGATAATTTTCACCCTTACCTCCCATGACGCCATTGCTTACTGTTTCAGAGTTCTTAGGTCGTTTCCACCCGTTGCTGGTACATTTACCTATTGGTATATTATTACTGGGTATTGTGATGCACTGGCTGAGCAAAAACCCCCGGTATCACAACCTGCGGCCAGGTATTGCCGTTACTTTACTGCTGGGAGCCGTCAGCGCCGTCTTTTCCTGTATCAGCGGCTGGTTGCTGGCAACCGGTGGTGAATACGAGCCGGTAACGCTGGACCAGCACAGGTGGATGGGTATTGCCGTGGCTGTCATTTCCATCCTTTACTATCTGTTGTTTACAGGCAGGGTAAAGCTTACACTGCCTGCCTGGCTGCCCTATGTATTGTCGCTCGTGCTGGTGCTTACCCTTTCCATCACCGGACACCTGGGCGGCACACTTACGCATGGAGAAGGATACCTTAGCGGTGCATGGGTTGAAAAAGAAACCAGGCAGGTGAAAAAAATAATACCGGATGTACAGCAGGCAATGGTGTATGAGGATATCATCCAACCTATGCTGCAGCATAAATGCTACACCTGCCATGGCCCTTCCAAACAACGGGGCAAATTACGCCTGGATTCTGAGGATGGTATGCTGAAAGGCGGCGAAGAAGGCGTTTCCATTATCCCGGGCAAAGGGGATGAAAGCATTTTGTTCCAACGGCTGGTACTGGAAGAAACAGATAAAAAACACATGCCGCCCAAAGGAAGACCACAGTTCACTTCCTCCGAAATTGAGCTGATCCATTGGTGGATCAACAGCGGCGCTGCTTTTGATAAACCTGTACACGAGCTTCCCCAGGATGAAAAAATACAACCCCTGCTGCTGGCATTGCAAACCCCGGATGCAGCACCGGCAAAACCGGATGTACCGGAAACACCGGTGGAAGCGGCAGATCCGGCCATTATCAACCGGCTGAAAGAGGCAGGCGCCACCGTTATACCTGTCGCCAGGGGCAGCAACTATCTCTCTGTAAACTTTATTTCATCCAGGTCTGTTACAGACGTGGAAATAGGGTTACTGGAGCAATTGGCTCCCCAACTGGTCTGGCTGAAAGCAGGCGGCACATCCATTACGGATAAAGCCATGGAAAATATAGGAAAGCTTACCCATCTTACCCGGTTAAGCCTCGACAATACGGATATTACCGATGAGGGGATCAAACAACTGCAAACATTGAACCATTTGCTTTACCTGAATATTGTGGGCACAAAAGTGGGCGCTACCGGCCTGGCTGCACTCCAGTCACTGCAAAACCTACAGTCGGTGTATCTGTACCAGTCTGCCGTTACCGGTGAAGACCTGGCATCGCTGCAAACATTATTTCCGGGTACCGTACTGGATACCGGCGGGTATTCTTTACCGTTGCTGGAGGGAGACACTTCCGAAGTAAAGCCATAAGCCATTGCTTTTAAAATGATCTTTGGGCACGGATGCTCCTTTTGCAGGGTATATACAAAGACCATCTTATGTCACTCTTAGTATATTGTCTGTAATGGCAATATTGTATTTGGTAAGAGACGCGGTAGCCGGCCCCTGGTTAACAGCGCCGCTTATACTGTATTCGCTGCCATGACAGGGACACTTGAAATCGTTGGCTCCTGCATCATAATTGACGGTACAACCCTCGTGCGTGCAGATCAGGCTTAATGCTACAAAAGATGCCACCGTATTTCCGGTAGCGATCCTGATAGCTATGACAGATCCATTGATCTTTGAATCACCGATATTCATAATTTCGGAGCTAAGATTGGCTGTCAGCCTTGCGTTATTGCCACCTCCTCCACCCCCACCGGGAGGATCAGGGTTATTGTCAGATTTTGAGCATGCAGCAAGCAGCCTTGCCGCACAAACAGCGACCGATACCTGGCCCAGGTTGTTCAGGAAATCTCTGCGTTCCATAAAGATAATTTAGCGTGAATAATTATTTTTTCTTTCCTACATTAAAGTGTCTGGATATGTTAAACCCGAAATAGATATCCCCTTTTCCCCAGCTTCCCCTTGTACGTGCCAGGAACACAGGCTCCACCATACCCTGTGAATTTGTTACGTGTACCTGGAAAACATGTCCTCCTGTTTCAATATCAAAGCCGGTCGATAAAGAATGATAGGCCCGGAATGAACGGACCTGGTCATCCGGTAAATAATTGTATTCGAGGTTGACGCTCGCCCGCCTTGTAATTTTCATTCTCCCTCCCAACCCAAGCAGGAATACATCATTTTTATCCGCAATAGCCGGAACAAGATTGTAGTGCAGCCAGGTAGGAGACAACTGCAGGGAAAGGTTCCGGTCTATTTTCCTCGCTATAAGCAGTTGCGTTGCATAATTGGTCCTGTAAGTAGCATTCATATAGGGTTTATCGGAATAATGCAGGGAAGTATAGGCAATTCTTACAAGGGCAGTGACAGAAACAGGGATCCTTTCAGATAAGGTTTGTTGTAATATCCTGGCTTTCAGATAACCGTCATACGTTTTTTCAAAAGTGCTTCTGCCTGTCCCGACTGTCAGGTGATCGGTAATGCCATAATCAAAGCCCATGCGCATGGTGGCGTTATCCAATCCGAAAAGCTGGTAAGCACCGTCATTTATTTTGCCAAACCGGTGCATGATCATGAACTGCAATACACCCCTTGCAGGGGTTTCAACCGAATGCAGGTTTATGATGTGCGTACCTTTGAATGTTCCCCGGACATATGCTGTTTTCGTCTGAGCGTTCATGGAATCTTCAAGCATATGCAACAGGTCATCCTGGGCATAACTGTAATTGAGAAGCCAACAAGAAAGGGCACAAATAATACATTTTATCCGGAGGATTCTATATAAGTGAACACCCGGATTTTTTTCCGGAGGAGACTCCGGTAATTTCGTAACAGCAGCTTTTACGACAGATCGTGACGGTCCCATGTAGATATTGCGTTTTATATTGTTAATTTCTTTTTGTGTATATCATCCGGCAGGCTTGCAATCAATAGATATTTGTACCGCTATCTGCTTTTCAATTTTGTCTCTTACTATTCCCGGGATAGAGATATTAAAATCTTCCGGTATAAGCTGCAGCGCAGACTGCCCGGTTAAGCTGCCGTCATTGAGTGTGATGGTCGCAGTTGTGGTGATATTCTTTTCTATCCCGTGCAATAACAGCACTCCTTTTATCTGCACGGTATTGCTTTTTCCCGGCACAATCTCCCCGGTAAAAGTGCCTTTAAATGTTGACCTGGGATATTTATCACTTTCAACATAGTTTTCATTAAAGTGTTCCTGCATCAATGCTTTTCTGAACAGGAAACTTTTCAGCAGCAGGGAAAATGCGATCGTTTTTTGTGAAAGATCCACGGCAGCATATACCTGGTTGTTTTCGGCTTTGATATCTTCCAGGGGCGTTTTGGAAAAAAAACTTACCGATCCGGTACGGGTAATATATACCTGGCCCTGTGCGGTGAAAAACATCGCCAAAAAGACGATCGTCATACAGTGTTTCATGTTCTTTGTTTTCAAAGTGCCTTTATGTTCAGGGGTTAATTATCGGGCGCACCGTTTTCTACCCAGCTTTTTATTTTATTGATGTCACAGTCAGAAAGCTTTGCACTGTTATTGGGCATGGGCGTGTAGCCTGCTGCATGTGTAATGACTCCTGTAAGGTCACCGTTATCAGCGCGGGCTTTTACATGGTCATATCCTTCAAGTATGACACCTGCCGTAGCAATGCTTTCCGCATGGCAGGAATAACAGTTTGCCTGAATGATGGGTAAAATATCGGTGCTGTATCTCATATTATCCGTTGTACAGGCAGGCGCCAGCTCTTCTTCGGCGTCCCTGGTACACGAAACGATCAGTACTGATACAATAATGATCGCAGGTATATAAGTCCGGTACTTCTGCATATTTCCATTGTTTAGTTATTCAACTATAACACAGTTGTTGAGGTTTACATCTATATTAAACCCTTTACATACACCTTTGATCGTTAGGGTCGCGCCCTTTTTGATGCCGGTGGTATTCATCCCGGTTGCGGCACTGCAACTGATCCTTCCGCCATCATCCCCCGTGTTTAATAATATGATGGTATTGCTGCCGGTCAGCACTATCTCGTCTACCTGCCCTGTCACCTCCACTACTGCATCCAGGTATTTCCTGTCCGCAGCCGCTTCCTCATTGACATACAGGGAAAACAACTCCGAAGCCGTTATTTGTGCTGCTGCCGGCTTACCTGCTACGCCCTCCGGTGGTTTGTTGTACCTGTAGTACACAACGGAAAAGACAATAGCGATCCCCACAAAAAAAATGATGCTTTTTTTTGCCATACTGTTCAAATAAAATAATGGATGCTACCTGTTGATCTTTTTTCCTATTCCCAGAAAAACACCCGCACTGCTTAAAGACAGATTGCCCGTACCTGCATCTGAAACAGGAACTCTTATATATGGTTCTATTCTGAAATTGAATGATCTTCCAAAATCTCTTTCGTACCCCGCGCTGATATTGACGGCTGCCATCCAGCTATCCGGCGGATCCTTATAGGTATAGCTTCTTTCACGGTAGTTGCCATAGTAATCGTAGCTGATATGGTAGTCTTCTTTGTTCATAAGGTATGTGAGCGCTCCGCCTGTAACGAACCATTTCGTTTTGGGTGTTGCCGAGAAGTTGTACCGCATATTTGCAGTGATAGTAACCATATGACATGTTCCATCCAGGGTATATATCTCATGATCATTCTGCCACCCGAGGTTATTTTTGTCAAGATCAATATACTTTCCGCCTGAATAATACATTTTCCTTTCCCATATGCCGACCGCTTCTACGTGCCATCTCCGGTTAAAGCTGTAGCCGGCCAGCAATCCTGCGCCATAGCCTATCCCGGATACACGCTGGTACCGGATAGTGGTAATATCGGGAGCAACAAGTGCCTGCACATAGAAATACCGGCTTTTCCGTAACAATGATGCAGTTGCCGCATTGCCTGTACCACTGTTATTATCCGCATGAGCCACCGATCCTGCCGGTTTGAGGTACGGTGCGATCGGTCTTTCGCCTTCTATTTCCGGTAGCCTCCTGTTATCCAACATAAGCGTATGAGGCTTATACAATGGAGGAAGCTGTGATGTCATAAGATCATTTCCTTTTAAGATCTTGTTTTCTGTTGTACGTACTTCGGTTTTTTTGCCAGGATGGTTTGCCACACCTTTTTCCGGTTCAACAATATGTTGCCGGGATGCCGGGTTTACCTGACGGGGCTTTCTTATTATTGGACGTTCGCTGTATCCGTCCTTGCCGGTACCGGTAATAACCTGGCTTTCTGTTGGTTTTCGGGATATCCCTGTCTCACCGGGTGGAGTAGTGCTTTCCTCATTATCACCTTCCATCACCGCCGTATCATTACCGGTAGATAACACAATTTGCTGTCCCTGCTCTGCAGTCGTTCCTACATAAGCACTTATGTTTTTTGCTCCATCAGACCCTCCTGCTGCATTGCCCGATTGGATCTTATCCCAACTTTGATGGCTTATCCACCCGGCGGGAAAGAGGAGCAGCCACCAGAAAAAGAACCGTCTTCTTTTTCTTCTCCCTGGTTTGGATCGGCCTTGTGCTATCGTATCCTTTTGAATTGCCCTGGATACAGCTTCCCAGTCAGATGCACCTGAAGGATCCACCTCGTAATTTTCCGCCGCTTTGCGGAACAATTCTTCCATGTCGTTGTTCTTCAGGTAAAACATAAAATATTATCCTTATTATCTTTTACAAGGTGTTTTTGCAAAAAGGCCCGTGCTCTCAGCAGGTTGGACTTGGAAGTGCCTGCCGAAATACCAAGGGCTGTGGCAATTTCCTGGTGTGTGTATCCATCGATAACATACATATTAAAAACGACCCTGTAGGAAGGGCTCAGCTTTCTTATCAGGCCAACCAGCTCCTTATACAGCAACTGCTCGTCTGAACTTGTATACATATCCTTATTTTCAAGTGTAACATCGGCCAGGGGTTGCGTATTCTTTTCAGACTGTGACGAACGAAGATGATCAATTGCCGTGTTTATTGCTATCTTCTTCATCCATGCCCGCAGGCGTCCTTCCATATTTTCTGTACATCCGCATTCGAACCTGTAAAAAACCTTAAAGATCTTTATAAATGCATCGTTAGAAACTTCTGCAGCAGATTCATATGATGTAATATACCGGTATACGATCCTCAGCACAAAACCCAGGTATTTTTCATAAAAAACCTTCTGGTATTTTGAATCATTACTTTTGCAGCCTTCTATAAGATATATCAGTTGTTCCAATCTGGTTTTTCTTAACTTCTTTGAAAGGTAATACGGATAATCGGGCTAAAGGGTTGCGTGGGAATAGTCACGATAAAACAGTATTCATTAAAAACAGACAAAATTTCCGGGATACCTGTATCATTATCATACTTTGATTGTATCAAAACCGTACACCCCGAACGGGTAATAAGAATATAGTTTTTTGAAAATCAATAAATTGCACTACTGGCACTAATTTTAGTCGTAAGCCTTTGTATTGAAGCTGAAAAGAAATATTATGATTGAATTAAAGAACATCTCAAAAACAGTACCCGTAGGCGGTGTAAAAACTTATCTGTTAAAGGATATCAACCTGAATATACATGCCGGGGAGTTTATTTCCATTATGGGACCTTCGGGTTCCGGTAAGTCCACCCTGCTGAACATTATCGGCATGCTGGATGATCCCAGCGAAGGCTATCACTACTTTATGGGAGAAGCGGTGCATCTGCTGAAGGAAAAACAAAGGTCGCAATTGTACAAAAAATATATAGGCTTTGTGTTCCAGGCCTATCACCTTATTGATGAGCTGACCGTTTACGAAAATATTGAAACACCCCTGATATACCAGGATATCAAATCTTCCGAAAGGAAAGCGATCGTCAGCGATATCCTGGACCGTTTCCAGATCGTTGCTAAAAAAGACCTGTTTCCAACACAATTGTCCGGCGGTCAGCAGCAACTGGTGGGTATTGCCCGGGCATTGGTTTCCAAACCCTCTTTATTGCTGGCCGACGAACCAACGGGTAACCTGAACTCAAAGCAGGGAGAGGAGATCATGGAGCTGTTTAAAAAGCTCAACCAGGAAGAAGGCGTCACCATCATCCAGGTAACCCATTCGGAAAAGAACGCGGAATACGGATCAAGGATCATCAACCTCCTGGACGGTAAAATAGTAGATTAATCCTGTACACGCTACCGGTACAGGATCATAAAAATCAAGAACGATGCAAAAATCTGGTGCAGGCATTATCATATGTTTAATATTCGCCTTTTCATGGGTAAACGTTTTTTCACAAAAAACTTACTCGCTAAAGCAATGCGTGGAAACGGCATTGACCAACAATATCCCCGTCAAACAAAGGGAATTGGAAGCAGAGGCATCAAAAGCCGACTGGCACAGGTCCAGGGCCAATTTATTGCCCAACCTGAATGGTAGCTGGGATTACGGATGGAGCCAGGGGCGATCCATTAACCCGTTTACCAACACCTATATCAACCAGCAGTTTTCGGGCTCCAATGCCGGGTTCTCCAGCGGGGTTACACTATTCAACGGACTGCAGTTGCAAAATACCATCCGGCAAACGGGTTACGCTTATAAAGCCAGCGAGCAGGAATGGCAGCAATCAAAGGATAAGCTAACCCTGGACGTTATACTCGCCTACCTGACGGTGTTGAACAACGAAGATATCTGGGAGATGATGAAAGAACGCCGGGAAGTGACCAACGAACAGGTAAAGCGCCTGGCGATCATGTTTGAAAAAGGAGCCACTGCCAGCTATATGTTATCTGATATGAAAGGACAACTGGCTGCAGATGATATAGCGCTGGTGAACAACTACAATGCGCTGCAGACATCCAGGCTGGAGCTGGCGCAATTGATGAACATTCCCTTCGACAGGGATATACAACTGGAGCGGTTACCCGAAGCAGAGCTGCTCGAATTGTATGCTGCCGGACCGGAAGAAATATATGCTGCATCACTCGCCAACCTGGCGCAGGTAAAAGCGGCAGATCTGCGTGTGAAAAGTGCTGAAAGAGGCGTTCAGGCAGCAAAAGGTGCTTTTTATCCCACCATTTCATTCCAGGGTAACGTAGGCACCAACTATTCCAGTGTTTCCGCCACCCAGATCCCCGGCAATATTATAGAAGAGCCCACCGGTGACTATGTAACGATCGGTGGCGTTAAAAACCCCGTGATGTCCGAGAATCAACAATATACCTCGCGTTCCATACCCTATAACAGCCAGTTTTCCAATAATATCGGTACGTATTTCGGCTTCCGGGTAAGCGTTCCTATTTTCAACAACCTGATGGTGCAGACAAACGTACGGCGGGCGAAACTGGCCGCAAAAAGCGCCGCTTACGAAGCCGACTACACGAAGCTGCTTTTACAACAGAGCATCGAAAAAGCACACCAGGATATGGTAGCTTCCTACGAACGTTATAAGGTATTACAGCAGCAGGTAATAGACTATAGGGAATCTTTCCGTTCCGCAGAGATACGCTTCAACCTCGGAGCGATCGTTTCTACGGAATACCTGCTGACCAAAAATAATTATGATCGGGCTTTGATCAACCTGAAACAGGTTTGGTACGAATATATCTTCAGAACCAGGATCCTGGACTTCTACCAGGGGAAGCTGCAGTTTTGATAGCGATACGTGAAGAAAAAGTAAGTATTTGTAAAATCATTTTTTTTCCTGACGTCCACGATGCAGAGGTTGCGTGGGGACACGCAACCGGGCAGTCCGTTGCCCCGGTACGTGTCCCACGTGCCGTTTGATGCAGATTGAATTTGTCAGCGACGCCCTCAGTGACGGTACAAGCGAGACGCTTGCGCCTGGGTAGCCAGATATACTACCTCGTAGCTACCGACCAGCATTAAAATCAGGTACATCAAAAATAAACCTCCTATGTATTTCGTCAAATATAACTGCAGGTAAAATAACAGGTATTTTATAGTATTTTGAAACCCAATCCTGAATAGCACAGTATAATGCTTCTTCCTGAAAATGTGCTTCATCAAAGCTAATGTCATTAATCTCAAAGCAAATCCTTTCTGACTTGATTTGATCGTTGATCAATGTTACTATATCAGAAAACCCTCTCTTCAAATAGAACATTTCCGTAGAGTTGATAAAATTTTGCACTGTAGCTTTCAAACGAATAAAAACGCTCCCCGAAGTAAAAATATCATCCGGCAGTACCGTCTTGTCTTTGCACTCTTCAATATCCAGCATTATCCCGATCCCTAAGCCATTATTCAAAACAACATATTTTGTTTTCATTTCTTCTTCGGCTTTAATTCAATAAAAACATTTCAGATAACTACCTTCCCATGCATCCACCTGCTACTCACCTACCGCGTGGTGTTTTCCAGCACAATAACAGAGGGTCCGGTAGAGAGCCATTGCTGACCCAACCCTGTGGTATCGCCGGCCGGTATAAAATACACAAAAGAGCCCAATACCAGGTCAATATCCCCATCGCCATCCATATCACCTGCATCCATTACGACCCATCTTCCCTTCGGCGCTTCGGGAAAAGAGTAATCTTCAAACTGCAGATTCCCTTTATTCTCCAGGTAAACAAAACTCTCCTCGGGGTAGCGGAGATAGTCGGGGAAAAACGAGATCGCCGCTATATCAAGATCTCCATCCAGGTCATAATCCCGTACAATGGCCTTATAGGCGCCGTTCATCTGGTAAAAATAAGCCTGCTCAAAATGCTGATTCCCGTCATTCAGAAAAATATAAATGCCGTGATAATTCTTTAATATGGGCGATTTATCGGCATTGTCGCCGCAAACATATACGATATCATCAAAGCCATCATTGTTGAAATCCGCCAGTTCAATATATTGTGAGCCGTTGAGCGGAGAGAACGTTAACAGCCGTTTTTCCCGGAACACACCGCTCCCCTGGTTTTCATACAAAAAAACACCTTCATCGCCCTGCGCCATCAGCACATAAATATCCGGCAGCCCGTCATTATTAGCATCCCTGATAATGGCGGTGATCGCACCCGGCTTTTCCCGTAATACCTTTCTTGTGTACCCTCCGTTCCCGTCATTCTCGTACCAGGCCAGTCTGCCCGTTTCACCACCAAATTCACAGATCACCATATCTTCCAGCCCGTCATTGTTCAGGTCTCCGTATGCCGTACAAACGGGTCGCTGCAGATCGGGGATGGTTACGGCAACAGGCTTGTATTTTTCTGCTGCGCCCGCCCCGTCTTTCACCCAATGCTGCATAGCACCATCCGGTGCATCCGTTGGAAAAACGCCTTTCCCGATCGTTGTGAGGTACAGCGCATCTGGTCTTTCATCGAACTGAACGGGTGTTGACCGCAGCCATACCGTATAGTTCTCCCGGAGGTCGCGCGTCAGGAACGTCATCGCACTCCGTCCGCCTTTTCCATCGCTGAACACAATGCCGCCGTTATCGGGAAGGATTTTTACCATCCCGGTCAGCGCGGGACGGTGTGCAAAAGGAGCTTCCCTGTATTTGAAATGCCGTAGCCCCATCCGGATATTTTTTTCGCGAAGTGGTGGTGGAACACTGTCCGGTGCATGCTCAAAAAAGTATTGCTCTATTTTATCCCAGTCCTCCCTTGCCAGCACCGGCGTCTCGGGGTAGATATTTGCATCGCGTATGATTGAAGCGCTTACACCGGTACCAAACAGGCTGTCCCGCTTTGACCGATCCTTATATATACCCATCCGGTGTCCCATCGCCGGCAGTACATCCTGCCAGTCTGCTTTGGGCAATATTTCGGGAGGTACATACGCATGACACCGGCTGCAATGCGCCAGTGCCAGCTCCTTCCCGGAAAGTCCTGAAGGGGACGGCTCTTCCTGTTCAGTATTGCTATCCTGTCTTTTTGCTGAGCATGAAATAAACAGGTAAATAATACAAAATGTGATGAGTCGTATCATATATATCACAGCACTGGGTTCGGGTAAGTGTCAAATAACCGGACGGATACAACAGACTTCTTACCGATCAGGTTTGAACCCGGTAAATTACGATAATTGATACACTTATCAACAAAAAGTATTCCCGGAAGCATCGATGGCTCCGGGAATAATCTGCGACCTTATCCCCGCCTGCAGGCCACAGGTGAAAGTGAAATAAATTTCGTCTATGCCCCATCAGGGATCTCCGGCTCTACCAGTTTTTTCAGCTTCTCTAAAGACTCCTGCCATCCGAGATAGCACATCTCAGCGGGAATAGCCGCAGGTATTCCTTCCTGGATCACTTTGAGCTCGGTGCCGCAGGAAACCTTATTAAACCACACGGACGTGATCATTTCGCCGGGCATATTGGGATCGTCGAATGCATCTGTCATTTTGATGAACTCATTTGGTTTGATCTCTACAAATTTGCCCCCGAATGAATGCCCGTTATTGGTGGAGAAATTGACAAACGACATTTTATAATCGCCTCCCTCCTTAAAATCCATTTGATGAACGATACCCAGGAACCCGTAAGGAGGTATCCATGTTGCATAAGCCCGGGAGTCAGCAAAAGCGCGGAATACTTTTTCAGGCGATGCTGTTAATACACGATGCAATGTTACACTGTTAGTACTCATAAAAATTGTTTTTAGGTATTTATTAAAAATTTAAATAAGCATTGAACTTTACCGTATTGCTGTATTTAATTGTTTACATATTTGTTTCATGATGTGATTTTACCTGTCTTTGATAAATGAAGCCACCACTGATTGCCGTACCTGTCCGTAAGAGAACCGGACAATATGCCGTAAAAATTATACTGCAACGGATAGGTATGCAGCGCACCATGCGCCAGCTTTTTGTAACAGTTTCTTAATTCTCTTTCGGTGGAAAAAAGCATAGAAACTGAAACGGCATTCCCTTTTATCAAACCCCGGTCGTCTACCATATCGGATCCCATGAGCGTAAAATTCTCTGCAACCAGCGAAGCCTGTACAATCGTTTTCTTCATTTTGGCAGGCATTTTCTGCGACATGGGAGATTCCCCTGCTGCTTGAAAAAACAGCTTTCCGCCAAGGCATTTTTGATAGAACTTCATCGCCTCCCGGCAATTTCCGTTAAACGTAAAATAAGGATCCAGCTTTTTCATCAGGCATAAGACAGTTGCGCGAACGATGCTTTGTTTTTCGCCGTGGTAAAAGCAACATCTTTGATCTTATGATAATAAAAATAAGAGCCGGCCAGGGTCAATAAAACGACCAAAGGGAAAACGGATCCCGCACCCATACCATCTACCACGGTATGCGAAACAAAGGCGCTTACAAAAGTGAATGTAAAGCCTGCGTAAGCCCATTCTTTTATGCTGCCTTTAAAAAAAGGCAATATCAATACCAGGGCGCCCGCTATCTTAAAGCACGTAAGCAGCACGCGGAAATAATCCGGGTACCCCAGGTGACTGACGCCCTGCTTTGCCAGGTCGCTGTTGAATGTAAGGGCAGGCATTACCCCTTCCAGTAGTACAACCAGGGAGGTTAAGATCCAGTAAATTGTTTTATCCTTTTTCATTGTAATGAGTTTAATATTCGAATAATGACATTGACAACACAAAGATGATATCAATGAACAAAAAACACGCTGTGAGGAAACGCCAATTTAGAGGGGTGATCCCGCCAATATTATTTTGTAGCTTTATGGAAGAAAACAAATGATATACGAATGAAAAAGATATCGGTATATGTGCCTGAAAATGCCACCATAGAAGCCATTACACCGGCATACCGGACATTTAAAACCGCAAACGGGTTCCTGGAAGCTTCCGGTAAAAAGCCCTTGTTTGATGTGGAATATGTAGCGTTGAAGAAAACGATGAGCGCTAATGACGGAGAATACGCCATCCGGATTGACAGGGTTTTAAAGGATGTCAAGAGAACTGATGTGGTGATACTGCCCGCCCTGTATGGAGATATTGATCACGCTGTTAAAGCGAATGCCCGGGCAATACCGTGGATACAACAGATGTACAGCAAAGGAAGTGAAGTGGCAAGCCTGTGTATCGGCGCCTTCCTGCTGGCCGAAACCGGTTTGGCAGACGGTAAAAAATGCTCCACGCATTGGGCTTATTATGATTTATTCCGGCAAAAATTCCCGGCTGTGGAAATTGTTGACGGCGCCATCATTACAGACGAAGGACGATTGTATTCAAGCGGGGGCGCCAATTCATTGTGGAACCTGCTGCTCTATCTCCTGGAGAAGTATACAGACCGCGGCACGGCTATTATGACCGCTAAATATTTCGCTATTGATATAGACAGGAACAGCCAGGCGGCATTTACCATTTTTACAGGACAAAAAGATCATAATGATAAGGATATCCTGCTGACACAAAAATTTATTGAAGAAAATTTCCGGGAGAGAATTACGGTGGATGAGCTGGCCGACATGGTAAATATAAGCCGCCGGAGCTTTGAAAGAAAGTTCAGGCAGGCTACCAATAATACACCGGTTGAATATATGCAAAGGGTAAGGATCGAATCGGCAAAGCGGAGCTTTGAAGCCGGTCAAAAAAATGTAACCGAGGTAATGTACGACGTGGGCTATACCGACACCAAAGCTTTCCGGGATCTTTTTAAAAAAATAACCGGGCTCACACCCATCGAATACAGGCATAAATATAATAAGATGAGCATACCGGAAGAGTAAACGTAGCGCTATTGCTTCTTTACAGACGTTGAGATTTTATAAAATTCCGAATATTTTAATGTCAGAGTATTTGGGTAGATGTGAATTTTAAATGACCGGTATTATGCTCATAAAGCCTGCGATCTAAGTCAATACAGGCTCCCACATAATATTTGTTCAGTTTCTCCGAATATAAAATATAGCAGTATGGCATACATAAAAAATTCCGACGAAAAGGTCGGAGTTTTCCGTGATCCCGCTGGGGCTTCCCGCCAAGGCGGGATAAACTTCTCATCCCCGTTTTTTGCTGACGCAAAAAAGCGATACGCTGATCGCGTATCGCTTTGGATCACTCCGTGATCCCGCTGGGACTCGAACCCAGGGCCCATACATTAAAAGTGTATTGCTCTACCAACTGAGCTACGGAATCTGAACAAATGTTACCTGATTGCAGGTAGCTTTTGTTTTTGGGAGTGCAAAAATAAGGGAAAATCGTTTCTAACCAAACTTTAATGCAAGAACCTTGCTCAAATACTGATAATTTATTTTGAGACAACCTGTTATCCACCCTTTTTTACCGTTTCACTCTCTTATTTTTGCACGGCTGATATACCGGCAAACCATTTTGAATGCCCTTAATAACACTTACTTCCGATATTGGTGATAATGATTACCTGGTAGCTGCCGTAAAAGGTCAGTTGCTGCAGGTAATGCCCGCCTGCACCCTGGTGGATGTAAGTCACAGGCTGACGCCTTTTAATTATCCGCAAACCGCTTATGTTTGCAGGAGCACCATCCGGAATTTTCCTGAATATACCTTCCACATTCTACTGGTCAATCTTTTTGAAAACAACAGAAAGCACCTGCTGTTGGCCTTTTACCACGGACAATATATTCTTTGTGCGGATAACGGGTTGCTGCAGATGATACTGGAAGGAAGCCCGGAAATGATAATCGGGCTCCCTATAGAAAAAAACAGGGATACCATTTCTGTAGCAGCAGTGATGGGGCAGGCGGTTAAGGCGGTGAGCGATGGTGAACCGCTGCAGAAAATAGGTGTTGGTGATATTGATATTGTTGAGAAAAACCCACTGCAACCCATGGTGGGGCCGGACTGGATTGACGGGCAGGTGATCTTCATCGACCGCTTCGAAAATATTGTGGTGAATATTACCCGGGAAACTTTTGAAAGGGAACGCCGGGGGCGGAAATTTTCGATCGCTTTTAAACGGGGAGAAGTGATCGATGCCATCAGTGAGTCCTACGCAGATGTACCTGAAGGGGAAAAGCTGGCGCTGTTTAACGCCGCCGGCTACCTGGAGATCGCTATCAACAAGGGAAATGCTGCCGGCCTGCTCGGCTTTGTGGGCTACTCCGAAAAAGAATCCATGCACCTGCAAAACCGTTTGTTTTACCAAACGATACGGGTGTTTTTTGATTAACTACAATTCATTATGACTGTTTCCTGAGCACACGGGCCTGCACAAAGCTGCGGATAAAAATGATCAATGCCAGGAGGTTGCTGAAAATGCAAATGAGGAAAACATATTTTTTAGGGCCCCACGTTTCTATTTTCATAAACCGGTTGAGGCACATGATCACCAGCACCAGCGCCAATACAGCCGCAATATGAGCGGCCAGCTTGGGCTTGGATGCCCAGATAGCACCCAGTATCAAAAACACAACCCCGCTGAAGGCCGGGATCAGCGCAGTGATTGATTTGTTTTCTCCCGGCCCGAGCGGCAACAGAAAGTATCCGTATAATCCGGCGGCTATTAATATTATCGCATTCAGGTAATTGGCTGTAACTGGTTTCATGCTGTATTGTTTATTACACTTCGGTAGTGAATGATATACGCTTACTTATACAGAAAACATACCGTATACATAAGCGCTTAAAACTCGTGCAATATTACGCAAAGCAAATGAGAGGATTTGTAAAACGATTGTAATAATTCGTTACGGAGCAGGGGTAAGTAACTGGGCAGGTTGCCGGGCACGATCCGTAAAAACTGTCACCGGTTATGACAGAAAAACCGGAAGGGCCCTGAGATTTCGATTTTTAAGGATTTTTCCACTTCTAAAGAACTACCGGAAGTTGTTCCGAAATCAGGATTCAAAAGTAATACCCGCAACTGCCTCCCGTGTACCGAAATTGGGAAAACCGGTTTACGCAAAGAGAAAACTGACAGTCTTATGACAAAATAAGATCCTATTCAAATGCATAACCGATTAATTCTGAAAGATGTATGGTCTCCTGGCTGCCCCGGGAAAGATTTTTAATATTGCAATTGTTGTTCTCCAGTTCACGGCTGCCGATCATCACAGCATAAGCGATCTGCTTTCTCTCCGCATATTTGAACTGTTTATCAAATTTTGCCTGCTCGGGGTATATCTCGCATGCAATGCCCTTTTCCCGCAATAGCTGCATTTGCTCAAAAGACTTTTTCGCCTCTGCTTCTCCCAAATTGAAAAACAGCACCCTGCTGCTCCGGGAAACCGTATCCGGGAACAGCTTCAGCTCTTCCAGCACATCATAAATGCGGTCTACCCCAAATGAAATGCCCACACCGGGTATATTGGGAACACCGAATAAGCCGGTAAGATCATCATACCTTCCGCCGCCGCCGATACTGCCCATTTCCACCCCCCTGGCTTTTATTTCAAAAATGGTTCCGGTATAATAATTCAGCCCCCTCGCAAGGGTAAGATCTATCACCACATTGGTTTGATCTGAAGGCAGGTAGCTGAGGATATACTCCAGCTCTGCTATGCCCGATTTCCCGGAGGGAGAGTCACTGAGCAGCGATTCCAGGCTCCGCAGCTTATCTTCGTTACTGCCACCGATCTGCAGAAAGCGGCTGATGGTGTTCACCTGTTCAATGCCCAGCCCACGGCTTTCCAGTTCCGCTGTCACTTTTTCAAGTCCTATCTTATCCAGCTTATCGATGGCTACTGTGATATCCGTCAGCTTCTCGGGACTGCCGCAAAGCTCCGCCAGGGCGGCAAGCACTTTCCGGTTGTTGATCTTTATTTCCACATCAATACGCAGCCTGGAAAAAGCGGCGGCATATATCTGCACCAGCTCGATTTCGTTCAGCAGGGAATTGCTGCCTACCACATCGGCGTCACACTGGCAAAACTCACGGTAACGGCCCCGTTGCGGGCGGTCGGCCCGCCATACGGGCTGCACCTGGTAGCGCTTAAAGGGAAAAGTCAATTGACCATGGTTCATAGCCACATAGCGGGCAAAGGGAATGGTCAGATCATATTTCAAAGCTCTTTCTGTAAGGTTCTTATCATTTTTGCCCTGCAGCACATTTTCAAAAGCAGTCCTGGCTTTTTCTATGTTTTTGGGATCACCCAGCCCGTTATTCAGGATCTTGAAAATGAGCTTATCACCTTCTTCCCCGTATTTACCCATCAATGTATCCAGGTTTTCCATAGCCGGCGTTTCCAGCGGTGCAAAACCATACAGTTCAAACACATTTTTTATGGTACTGATAATAAAGTTTCTTTTACGGACCACATCCGGTCCAAAATCACGTGTGCCCTGTGGAAGTGAGGGTTTGCTCATATTTCAAATGGTTAAAAGCCGGTACCGGCTGTTTATTTACTGGCATACTTTGCTAAAATAGCATCGCAGGCTTCATCGATCATATCAAATACTTTGTGGTAGCCCGGCTCCGGTCCGTACCAGGGATCCGGCACGTCCCTGTTCTTTCCGGGATACACTTCATTCATCAGCAGGCTTACTTTGGTGCTGTCAAAGCTGCTGCCGGCAATCCACTGCATTTCATCTATCACGTCCTCCGCCATTGCATATATGCGATCAAATTTTGTAAAATCTTCTGCCCGGAAATTCCTGGCCCGCTGATGGCTGATATCAATCCCCCTTTGCAGAGCCACTTTCTGTGACAGGCGATGCGGGCGTTCGCCTACATGATACCCGTTGGTACCCGCGCTGTCTACCATCCAATCCAACCGGTTTTCGACTATCTTATACTGCATAATGCCTTCCGCCAGCGGACTGCGGCAAATATTACCCAGGCATACCATTAATATCCTCATAGTTAAAAATAGTGGGCAAAGGTAAAGATTATGGGCAAAAAAATCCCGCGGCAGGCGCGGGACAATTCATTGAAGTCTGTCAGAGGTTACGTTATCCGGTTACTTCATTAAGGTTTGCATACGGTGTTTCAAGGGTTATCGGTTTTTTGTTTTTCAAGGGATCGGAGGATTTTCAGGGATATCGATTTTGATTTGTAAGGATTATGGATCCGGGTTTTTCTCAGGCGGACGGTTTTTTCAGGAATCAGATACGGTTTCATTGGATACTGCGCCGGTTTTCATAAGATGATTGGTTGGGATTTGGCTTTCAGGATCTGGATGGGCTTCTCTTTGGATATTGTCATTCATTAATGACAATACAAAGATGGTGAGCATTCCGGCATAACTGAACTTAATTCGATGTTTGAGCGTCTTCTTTCGATATGCGGTTGTTTTTTGCCGATGATATTATTTACGACATTTCTTATTTAACACCGCGGGGTTATCATATGCTAACCGGCGACAGATTTGTGTCCTGACGCCCTGGTGATTCAAGAAAGATAAAAGAGCTCCAGAATGGATTTTCTGCCAAATACTTAGACGCAGGATGATATACAATCAATTGAAAGTAAAATAATTATATAAGCATCGCTACATATTTATACTTATCGGAATTATCTATGCACCGGCAGCTATTATCAGCCGGTTCGCCGAAAAAACTTTGCTACGCAGGAGGCACCGTCTATTTTCGATATACGTTTATACTTATCAAAGCCTATGAAATTTGTATTATACAAATACCTGCTCGAAGACGGATTACCCACCATCCTGTATGTGAAAGAAGTGAGCGATGGCAAGCCGGTATTCACCAAATATGCAAGTGATGCCAAAAGCTACCCCTGGTTGCATGCCATGTTCCTGTCCTTATGGCTGAATGTATCCTGGCTGAATATGAAATACCTGAAAAAATAAGGTTGCTGTTCATGCCCAGGCAATCAACAGCAACCTTTCTATTCATCGGAGCGTGTTTAATCCAACTTATATTTTGAGGGAAAAGTACCTTGTTTAAACAGATCGGGACTAAACATGGTAGGTGTATATTCCCCGATCGTTCCAGCGTCCGCTTTTTCCGGTATCTGGCTTTCCATTCCCAGCGTCCAGAAGCAGGCATTTATCAGCATTCTTCTCAGGTCTTCACTTAACAGGTCGATGGAAGCGCCCATAGTGGTTGCAAACACTCTTCCTTCTTTTCCGCTTTCGCTTTTATAGGTCCTGGTCCATGCGATGGGCATCACAGATTTTTCCAGGTTGGCGGGCGCATCTGCCGTCATACCGGCTGTAGATAAACCGTATGCCAGAACAGTGGAATTCTCCGGCAATTTGTTGATCGTATATACATCGGTTGGAACCCATATATCCATTACCCCGTTCAGGATCGGGTTTTTCGCTCTCTTTTGCACTCCGTCTATCAGAGCCCGGGTGCCTTCTTTTCCGTGGTGGCCGTGATGGTCTACCCAGGTTTCGCCCAGCACCACGCCGCCAAAGCCTTTTTCCCATCCGGGTACTTTGCTTCTCCAGTCGTATTTGGCGTACTTACTGTTTTTATTACGGCTATAAAAAAAAGCATGTGTGGCTGTACGTAAGCCCACCACCGGTTTCCCGGATTTGATATAAGCATCTACGTGCTGCATCTGCTCATCCGGTAGTTCGCGAAAACGGGTGGCGATCACCATGAGGTCTGCGTCTTTCAGGTTTTCCAGCCCGGGTATATTGGTCTGGTCCAGGGCATTGATGGCGCCGGTTTTTGCATCAATAGCAAATAAAACCGTACAATTAAACCCGTATTTTCTGGCGAGGATCTTCCCCAGCATCGTCAGGGCTTCTTCGGAACGGTATTCTTCGTCGCCGCTTACCAATACTATTTTTTTACCCTTACCGGGTCCTTCTCCTCCTTTGTAATTAACCCATAAATCCTGCTGAGCCTTTGTGGTGCAGGCAAGCAACAAGAATAACATGCATATGGAAAAAACCCTCGATAGTACCGTTGTTTTCTGCGTCAGGAGCATTGTCTGTAAGTTTTAAAAATTTTAGTGTAACGGCTAAAATACAATAATTCTGACACAATGCTACCACTAATAATTGTCCTAAAACTGTATTTTATTCTCTTACAATATTAAAAACATAAAGGGCAGTATCAATAGCGCAGGCGTGCATTTTTCTTTATGGCACAAGCACTATCCCTGCGCCTTTTAAAATCTGAACTTTCTCACCGAAGGTAAATACGCCCGATTATTGTCAGGGGGATATACAGGCAGTGTTTCTTATTTATCCGTCTTGGTTATTATCAAGATAATAAGTCAGCTTTTCGAGCGACTCTGCTGTTCCTGTTTCATTGTCTTTGGGATCAACCCCTGTCGGAATATTTTGAAGATGATCGTCACTTTTGTTGCGTTGGTTTGGTATTCTTCTAAAAATACCTCCATGATCATTTCTTCCGTAAACTCTTTTTTATCTGTTTGGAAATGAATTGCCTGAACGATTTTTTCGTATGGTCTGAGTTCGGTAAATTTTGCATAGAAACGGTCTTCGTTTCCTGATGTCTTCCCTGCCGTTTTATTGTCAAGGTAAAAAAGCGACATATCATAACCACCACCAACCCTTACATCAAAATCGCGGATCTTTCCCGCCATACCCTTGGGGGCAAGCCAAAAGGCTAATGCTTTCCTGTCAGTGAAAGCGTTATAGACTTTCTCTCTTGTTGCCTGAATGACCTTAATATTTTCTGAAGTTCTGTTCATACTACCTGCTCATCATTTTGCACCTCTATCTGTTGCCGGCATTTTTTCGTTTTCCGGTGAAATCCTACAAACAGCCTGTAAAAAACTTTTCATCGGCAGCAGATAGTTACCTGAAAGATCTCCCCAAAAACAATATATTATAATGTCTCAGGAGCCGGACATATCCGTCTCTACATACTTTTTGAAACGTTCCAGTACCGCCTGGCAAAACGCCTGTTGTTCTTTGAGAGAAAGTCCGGCTTCAGGCTCAAAGCTTTCCCGGATGATCGTATTCTGATCAATATGCTGGAACTCGATATCCGATTGCCGGCCGTCATCCAGTGTATATGCGATCAGCTGGCAGAGTAATACTTTGTTATACTGACCTTTATGTTCAAAGCCATCCTTTCCGTCCCTGCTTTCCATGCGGAAGCAAAAACGTCCTCCTTCCCGCAGGTCATTTTCTGCCCGCGGACAAAGCCAGTTATCGAAAGGTATATTCCATTGCCTGATGTCTCCCGGGCTTACCCATTTTTCCCAAACCAATTCTAAGGGTTTACACACCAATACATTCACAACAATTCTTTCGGGTTTCATAGGTCATATGCTATTTCATAGAATGCAGACCGATGGTGCTTCCTTCTGTATCGGTTACCAGGGAACAGAAGCCATATTCCCCTATTGACATTTTTGACTGCACAATTTTTCCGCCCGCCGCTTCCACGCGGCTCTCCTCCACGGCGCAATCCTCACAACCGAAGTAGACGATAACATTGCTTCCGCCTGCAGGCATTCCTTCCATCTTTACCAATGTGCCTCCTGTGCCAAAGCCCTCCATATTCCCCGGAAAAGATCGCATTTGCATAGACTGGTCTGTAGGATCAGACATCAGCTCGAGCTTTGTGTTGAGGACGGTCTCGTAAAACCTTGCGGCCCTGTCCATATCGTTTACATATATCTCAAACCATACTACAGGATTGATGCTTTTGTTTTCCATTGTTACATTTTTTGTGTTTGTTATTTATACATTGTTTGATTGAAGTACCGTTGTGTGCTTTCTTTTTCCCTGCTGCTGTCTTTTTTCAAAACTAAGGTCCCCGAGGGAAATCCGACTTGCCAAATGGCAAGTATTGATGCCCGATATATCGTCTGCCCGCCTTATCCTTTACCGGCAGCAAATGCACCGCAGGCTTTTTAGCGCTAAAAAAACCTATATTTAATAAACCAATGCGGCCAAGGGAATTGCAGCCGGGTACCATAGCAATACCTAAGAGAATGATAAACACGCGAAATGGCATCCATCTATATAAAAAAAGTAACCGTCAACGAGATTGAAGAACTGCAGCAAATAAGCAGGCAAACATTTTCAGAAACATTTTCTTCCTTCAACACAGAGGAAAATATGAAAAAATACCTGGAAGAAGCATTCTCCACGGAAAAGCTGACCAGCGAGCTGAACAATCCACATACCGAATTTTATTTTGCGCGCCGTGACAATACAATAATCGGTTATCTGAAAATAAATTTCGGTGCTTCGCAAACCGAATTGAAAGACGAAAAAGCGCTTGAGATCGAGCGGATCTATGTGCTGCGCGAATTCCACGGGAAAAAAGCAGGACAATTACTTTATGAACAGGCAGTAGAAGCAGCCCGGCAGAAGGATTCAGCCTATATATGGTTAGGTGTTTGGGAAGAAAACCCGAGAGCGATCCGCTTTTATGAGAAAAACGGTTTTGTGGCATTTGATAAACACATTTTCAAATTGGGAAATGACGAACAAACAGATATTATGATGAAGCTGAGGCTACGGGATTAATAAAACAGGGGTAAAGACTATCAATAGCTGAAAAGGTTGCTTGTCCCCACGTTACGTTTAATGCAGATGGAGGGTAGCCCCGCCTCTGGCGGGGGCAAATAAAACCTTCGCCATTTTTCTACAAACGGGTAGCCGCTATGCGGCATGTCTCAGACGCTTATCCCCAAGTGAATGAAATACTCACTAAAGGTAAATGCATCCGACGGAAGGCTGAACGTCCTTCGGTCGGGATTTTATAGCATGCCGCGACTCAATGATTGAGCCTCTCTGATGGTTATTGCCGTTGACAGAGGATTTCTCCCGGAAGAGTGCCTTTTATTTGAATTTGGAATGCTACATTTGTTGTGATCAACTAATTATACCTATGTACAACAACATGATAAGAACACTGGCACTTTACCTGTTACTGCTGATCCTTTCATTTTCTACCCGGGCACAGACCAACCCGAATGATCCGCTACCGCAGGACGCCGCCGTATGGGTGGGCAAACTTAACAACGGACTGACCTATTATATCCGGCCCAACAGCAGGCCCGAGAAAAAGGTGGAGCTTCGCCTGGCATTAAAAGTAGGCTCCATTCAGGAAGATGCCGATCAGTTGGGGCTTGCCCATATGACGGAACATATGGCTTTTAACGGCACAAAAAATTTCAAAAAGAATGAGATCGTTTCTTTTCTGCAGGATATAGGCGTAGGATTTGGCAGCGACCTGAATGCCCACACCGGTTTTGAAGAAACCGTATATTTTTTACCCATACCCACGGATAAGGCCGGTAACCTGGAAAAAGGTTTCCAGGTGCTGGAAGACTGGGCACACAATGTCACTTTCCTGGGTGAGGACATCGACGATGAACGGGCGATCATCCTCGAAGAGAGCCGGAGCGGCAAGGGCGCAGGTGAACGTATGTTCAAGCAGATCTTGCCGGAACTGTTCAAGGGCTCATTATTCGCGGAAAGGCTGCCGATCGGGAAAGACAGCATCATCAAAACTTTTTCGCACGATGCTATCCGACGGTTTTACCGCGACTGGTATCGTCCCGAACTGATGGCAGTGGTAGTAGTGGGTGACATCACGAAAGAAAAAGCTACGGAACTGATCAATAAACATTTCGCCGGTCTGACCAACCCGTCTCCGGCGCGGGAGAAAAAGGAAGAACCGGTGCCGCCCTATACTGCGCCGGCGGCTATGATCGTTACCGATAAGGAAGCCACCAGCTACCAGGCAGCTGTTACCTACCCCTCCCTCCCCTCTCTGACCATTGTTACCAACGGGGATTATCGCAAAAGACTGGTTCGCCAACTGTTTACCAGCATGCTCAACCGGCGGCTGCAGGAACTGACACAAAAAGAAAACCCACCCTATGTTTTTGCCAATGCTTCCTTCAGCGGCATCGCTAAAAATTATGAGAATTTTGAAATATATGCCGGTTCGGGCGACAAGGAACCATCCGGCGCCCTCCAGGCAGCAGTAGAAGAAGTAGAGCGCGCTAAACGATTTGGCTTTACGGAATCTGAGCTGGAAAGGACAAAGAAGAATATGCTGGCCGGGTATGAAAGATCCTATAACGACCGGGATAAAACAGAGTCGGCCATTTTTGCCGATGAATATGTAGAAAGTTTCCTGGGAGGCGATGCCATCCCTGGTATTGCAACAGAATATGAACTGGTGAAGCAGTTATTGCCCGGCATCACACTGCAGGATGTGAACACCGCAGGCGATCCGTTAAAAAACCAGCAGAACCTGTTTACTTACATCATGGGACCGGAAAAAACCGACGCCCGGCTCCCGGCACCTGCTGAACTGCAGGAACTGGTGGCCCGGGCACAAAAAGCGGAGCTGCAACCTTATGAAGAAAAACTGGTGGCGGCCGAATTACTACCGGCACTCCCTACACCAGGCACCATCACGTCCAAAAAGCGGGATAATACACTTGGCACAACCGAACTGGTACTTTCCAACGGTATTACGGTCACATTGAAGCCTACTGATTTCAAGAACGATGAAATACTGATGGCAGCCTCCCGTTACGGCGGTTCCAGCAATTACGGACAAAAAGATAAATACAACGCCAACTACGCGCTGGCTGTGATAAGCGCTATGGGTTTTGGCGAGTTTTCACCAACAGACCTGCAGAAAGTGCTTGCCGGAAAGACAGTGGGCGCCAATCCGTTCGTCAGTGCTACCTCTGAAGGGATCAACGGCAACTCTACCGTAAAAGACCTGGAAAGCATGTTCCAACTGGCTTACCTCAAGCTGACCAGTCCCAGGAAAGACAGCACGTTGTTCCAGTCTTTCCTGCAAAGGAACAAGGCGCAACTGGCAATGCTTGGCGCCAATCCGCAGGCAGCTTTCATCGACACTATCTTTAACGTATATTATAACAATAACCCGTTAGCACCTATTTCGGTGCCCAAAGCAGCTTATTTCGACAGCATCGGCTTATCCAGGGTGATAGAGATATACAAAGAAAGGCTGGGCGACATGAGTGGGATGCATTTTGTATTCACCGGCAGCTTTAAGGAAGAAGAGATCACTCCCCTGATAGAACAATATATTGCCTCGCTGCCGGCTTCCGGTAAAAAATTCAACTATGTTGACCAGCAGGTAAGACCCGTTAACGGTGCTAAAAAAATAACCGTCTACAAAGGAGCTGAGCAGAAAAGCCTGATACTGGATTTCTATCATGGCGATATCACCTACAATGATGACCTTGCCTTCCGTGCCAGCGCTTTAAACGAAGTATTGAATATCCGTATCATTGAAGAACTGCGGGAAAAAGTGCAGGGAATATATGGCGGCGCTATTTTCGGCGGGCTGGACAAAGTGCCTTACAATTCCTTTCAGTTTGCAGTGCAACTGCCCTGCGGTCCGGAGAAGGTGGATACGTTACTGCTGGCCATGAACAACGAAATAGCAAATATTATTAAAAACGGTCCCGCTCCGCAAACGCTTGACAAAGTGAAAACACAGTGGAAAGAGGCCAACAAAGTGCAATTGAAAGAGAACGGCGCATGGTCTGCCAGGTTGTTGAGCGCTAAAACTACTGGCTTCAATATGGACAGGTTCATCAACCGAGAAAAATATATTGACGGGTTGACCGTAAAAAGTATACAGGAAGCGGCAAAAATACTATTGAACGGCAAAAACAGGTTCACCGCCATACTCATGCCGGCTGATGCGGAGAAATGAGTTTTGTGCGAATTGATCTTATATAAAGATGTCACGCAAAGTCCGCAAAAGTCAACGCCAAGATCGCAAAAAAAGAAATTGTTTGTGCGGTCTTGGCGCTTCATGGCGGCTTTGCGCAAAACAGGATGCTGAAGGAGGAGTTCTGTTTCCAGAAAAAACTGTCTAATCACAGCAACTCCGCCAACACTTGCCAGGCTTCTTCAATTTTACCATCCTTCAAAAGGGCTTTTGTTTTCTGTATCACGGCTTCCCTGTCTGCTTTTTCTGTTCCACCTTTTTGTTCCGGCACAGCCGGTATACCGGCGAGCATCGCCATCTCGCCTCTGGTAAACGCCCCGGAACCGGATACTACGCCAGGTAACTGGTCCATACCAATTCCTTTGATACGCCCCGGCTTGGTCAGGTGAAAAAGATCCAGTCCCGAATACCAGTCGCCCCCCATGCGGGCCACCTGCTGCAGCCGCATGGTGTCTATCCGTTGCTCACTATCCAGCAGGCTGTCATCAATATGCATCCGCAATACCTCGCAGATCACCAGGTTGCCGGCGCCGCCTGTGTTACCCAGCAGATATATATCGTTTACACGGCATTCCATTGCCACACGACATTCCGCCACACGGGGCGGTTTCACCAGATCCGATTGCAGTTGCGTAAACCCCGCCTTTACAAATTCACTTACATTTTTCTCAAACTCATGCGACGCCAGGCTGCTCTGCTCCACAATATCCCTTTCCACCATATGGATCACCACCTCCTTTACCTCCCTTACATTTTCCAGCGTATGCTTATCAGATCCATCACGCAACCGTGACAAAGGGGAAAATACCACTACCGGCGGCTGAATGGAAAACAACCCAAAAAAGCTGAAAGGCGAGAGGTTGGGCATACCTTCTGCATTAACCGAGCTTACCAGGGCGATGGGTCTCGGCGCTACGATGGCTTGCAGGTAATGCTGCAATATGGCTGCTTTGGCATCTGTCGTATCTATGGTCATATTATACCTGTTTCGCTTTTAACTTTTTCTGTTCCAACAGAGAATACTTTGTTTTCTCCATCCTAAAGGTATTACTTAATGTTCCCAGCGCGGTAACAGATAAGTCAACTGTATCACCCGGTTGCAGCCATTGATCCGTGCTTTCCGGGTTTTCCCGCCGGGCCGTACCATTAAGCTCCAGGAAACAACCTGCGCCACAGGTGCCGCTTCCGATGATGTCGCCGGGGTATAGCTTCACCCCGTAAGAAGCTCTTTCTATCAGCTCCGCAAATGTCCAGTCCATATCGGCCAGGCTGGCGCTGCATACCTGCCTGCCGTTTACAAACGCCTCCATTTGCAGGTACCATGCCTTACCGGTATGCCCTTCCTTACAGGCTACTTCATGATCAGCCAGGGAGTCCAAAGTTACCAGCCAGGGACCAAAGGCCGTGGCGAAATCCTTTCCCTTTGCCGGGCCAAGGTTAAGTAACATTTCTTCCATTTGCAGGCGGCGGGCGCTGATGTCATTCATGATCATCAGCCCCCCGATATAGCTATCGGCATCGGACACACGAATATTTTTTCCTTCCTTACAGATCACCACGGCACATTCCAGCTCGAAGTCCAGGTGCTCGAAATGGTCCGGCATACAGTTAACGACCCCAGGTCCGGTTACCGTGCGATGGTTGCCAAAATAAAACACCGGGTATTCGTCGAAGGCAGGTATCATATCCAGCCCGCGGTTCCGGCGTGCTGTTGCCACATGCTGCCGGAAAGCATATCCATCCCGCAGGGAAGGTGGGGCGGGTACAGGAGACAGTATCCTGACCGAACCAAGCGGTATGCCCTCCTTGCTGTTGCCGGTGCTTATCTCCCGGTGCAGCTCTTTCAGCAGCGGCAGATAGGTAAGCCATTCATTCAGCAACCCCTGCATGTCACCGGGCAGCCCGGCGTCCATCATGCGCAGGTCGTACAGCCTGTCCTCTTCCACCATGGCAATCGATTGAATGCCCAGGCTTTTATCCTCGTAAGTGATCAGTTTCATACTTTATTCATTTTCCGGAAGCCAGCTTTGAAAATAATCCGTGTGTTCTATTGCCGCTGCCTGCTCCGTTAGCAGCAACGGACGAAATGTATCGATCATGACCGCCAGTTCCCCAGTTTCCTTCTGACCGATACTCTTTTCTACCGTACCCGGATGTGGTCCATGCGGAATGCCCGCCGGGTGCAATGTTAACATTCCCCGGGTAACATGTTTCCGGCTCATAAAATCACCATCCACGTAATACAGCAATTCATCCGAGTCTATATTGCTGTGGTTATAAGGCGCCGGGATACTCAGCGGATGGTAGTCATACATGCGGGGCACAAATGAACACACCACAAAAGCATCCGTTTCGAATGTGATATGCACCGGCGGCGGCTGATGCAACCGACCGGTGACCGGTTCAAAATCGTGTATGGACAAAATATACGGGTAACAGCAGCCATCCCAACCCACCACATCAAACGGGTGATGCAGGTATGTCACCGGGTACTGGTAGTCGCCTTTTATAACCTGTATTTCAAAACGTCCCTCTTCGTCTATCGTACGGAGGTTTTCGGGTATCCGCAGGTCTCTTTCGCAATAGGGTGCATGTTCCGCCAGTTGCCCGTTTTTCCCGAGGTATTTCCGGGGGAAACGATAAGGGTGGAAGCTTTCGGTAACCAGGAGCCTGTTTGCCGGTGTGTCAAAAGAAACCTGGTAAATAGTGCCTCGAGGGACCATAATATAATCACCACTCCTGAACGTCAGCTCACCATACATCGTATACAATATGCCGCTGCCCTCATGAATAAAGATCAGTTCATCTGCCCCGGCATTCTTTACAAAAGAGTCATCCGTACCTGCTTCCGGCGCCGCCAGTGCAATCCTGCAATCCCCGTTGAACAATATTACTTTACGGCTCTCCAGGTAGGTCTTTTCCGGCAATACCCCGAACCCCTCAAAGCTGCGGGGTATCAACCGGTAGTCTTCCAGTGCAACCGGCCGGATCATTTTACCGGCAGCCGCCTCCACAATTTCTGTTGGCGGATGCAAATGGTACAGGAGGCTGTACTCACTGCTGAAGCCCTGCGTACTGAACAATTGTTCGGCATACAGGGATCCGTCCTTTTTCCGGAATTGTGTATGTCTTTTGGGTGGCAATGCACCCAGGCTGGCATAGTATGGCATAGTTAGTAAGTTTAAAGGTTACCGCGTAAAGCCTGTTCCCGTTCTATCGCTTCAAACAAAGCTTTGAAGTTTCCTGCACCAAAGCTTTTAGCACCCTTTCGCTGAATGATCTCCAGGAAAAGCGTGGGACGGTCCTGTACCGGTTTGGTAAATACCTGCAACAGATAACCTTCTTCATCCCGGTCAGCCAGTATTCCCAGTTCCTGCAGCGGCTGAATATCTTCATCGATCTTTCCCACCCGTTTCAGCAATTCGTCGTAGTAAGAAGCAGGAGGTGCATCCAGGAACTCCACCCCGTTCGCTTTCAGGATTCGTACTGTTTTCACAATATCGTGGGTTGCCACGGCTATGTGCTGTACGCCCTCTCCCTCGTTAAATTCCAGGTATTCTTCCACCTGCGATTTCTTTTTCCCTTCGGCCGGTTCATTGATAGGGAATTTAACATACCCGTTACCGTTACTCATCACCTTGCTCATTAAGGCAGAGTATTCGGTGTTGATCTGCTTATCATCAAATGAAAGGATATTTTTAAATCCAAGCACTCTTTCATACCAGTCAACCACCGGCAGCATCCTGTTCCAACCCACATTCCCTACACAATGATCCACGTATTCCAGCCCGGCAGACACAGGCCTGTATGCCGGCTTCCATTCCCGGTAGCCCGGCATAAAAACGCCGGAATAATCCTTCCGTTCTATAAAAAGATGAACGGTATCTCCGTAGGTTTCCACACCGCTCATACGCACTATGCCCTGTTCATCTTCCAGGGTAACAGGCTGTATGTAACCGGCAGCGCCTTTCCCGGTTGCTACTTCCCAGGCCGCATAGGCATCTTCCACCGTAAGGGCCAGCACCTTCACGCTATCACCGTGTTTGGCTGCATGAAGGGTAATGGGGTTATCGGAGCGCAACCCCGAGGAAAGCGCCAGGGTGATCTTTCCCTGGCGGATCACCCACGAGGCTTCGTCTTTTCGGCCCGTTTCCGGACCGGCATAGGCAAGCGGTTGAAATCCAAAGGCGGACATATAATAATGGGCAGCCTGTTTGGCATTGCCACAGTAAATTTCAATATAATCTGTTCCCAGTAGTTGAATAGCGTTTTTAACTGCCACTCCTGCAGAAGCGTTCATAACATGTGTTTTAAAGTGAAAAAGAAATACCGATACCCGATCAGGAGTGGAATGGGTTGGCCGCCAGCGTGATCATCAGGAAGATGTAACTGATACGCTTATCCGAAAAGCATTTATGTGAATAGTCCGGACGCATATACTCAAAGTTAAAAATTTAAAACATAATTCAAAAGAATCAGCCCGGAATATGTACTACCGATGCGGAAATTCCCGGTTTATTTAACCCGGCTTTTGCAGTTGGCAAACACCTGTTTTACAAACAAATAGACATTTAACAGGAATTAAATACCGAAAATAGTAGATTTGTTCAGCGATTATTATGCTGTTATTGTCTTCCACATACCCGCAAAAGAAGGCCTGGAAAAGACGGCCGGTTTAGGTAAGACCTCTTTCCCGCTTACCATACATCACCTGATATTACCTGAACGTAAACTTCATCTTATGCTTACACAACAATATGAGTTGTACACGGCCGTTGATCAGCATACATGGCGTCTGCTGTTCGAACGGCAATACAGCGCTGTACAGCACGTGGCATACAGCGGCTTTGCGAAAGCCTTACAAACACTCCATTTTTCAAAAGACCGGATCCCCGATTTTAATGAGATAAATGAAACGCTGAAAGGGATTACCGGGTGGCAGTTATACGCAGTGCCCGGACTGATCGAAAACCGGTATTTTTTTGAGCAAATGCTTGATAAAAAGTTCGGCGCTACTACCTGGCTCCGGAAACCCGAACAGATAGATTACCTCGAAGAGCCGGATATGTTCCATGATGTATTCGGTCATGTGCCTCTGTTAGCCGACACCTATATCTGTGACTACCTTCACAGCCTGGCGCGTATAGCCAAGGCCTGCAATTACAGTCCTGAAGCCGTGGAAGCCATCGCCCGGCTCTATTGGTATACCATCGAATTCGGGCTGATACGGGAAAACGGTGAGCTGAAGATATACGGGGCCGGTGTCCTGTCCTCTATTGGCGAAACCGAATATGCATTAGGCACCCAACCGGCCCATCTGCCGTTTGATACCGAAACGATCACCCGTACTCCTTATATAAAAGACGACTACCAGCAACAGTATTTTGTATTGTCAGGCAGGGAGCAACTGGTGGAAGCGGCAGGAGAACTGGAGAGGTTGCTGAAATGAACCTGAAGGTTTTAAAAACCTGTTAGATTACAAAAAAGGGGATAAGGAATCACATAAATAGATTTTCGGATTTGTTACCCGCTACTATCATTCGGTAATTAATTGGTTACCTCAGTTAAATAGCATTGGTCAAATATACTTTTTTGTATATTTGGGTGTTTGTTTTAAATTAAATCCTGCCTGAAAAACTTCTGAGATCCTTAACTTTATTTGTTGTCAGAACTATGTTTTATCTAACGACAGTATAAGTTTTATGCTGTTGCTAACTCTAAATCCTAATCCTTTACATGAATTACAACACTTTTTAAACAGTCGCGTATTCCAAAGAATACGGTTATTATTTATAAAATAACTTTAAAAATCTTTACCATGGATAGTTTGGTAACCGCAGAAACGAAGAAAGAAGTCGATTATGAATCGTGGTATCATTCCACGCGGCATAGTAATCATTTTAATGAAGATTACTACAATGGAAGAGCAAAAATTGCCCTGACCAAATTTTTTGCCGGTTACGATACAAACCAACGGATACTGGATTTTGGTTGCGGCCTTGGCCAGAATATTTATTACTTGCCCAATGCAATGGGGTATGATATTTCGGAATTCGGAATTGAGTTTTGCAGAAAAAAAGGAATTAACGCCACTACAAACCTGTCTGAAATTCCGGATGAAGGGTTTGACATCGTTTTCTCAGCACATGTGCTGGAGCATCATCCTCACCCCAAGACAATGATAGAGGACATGTACAGTAAACTAAAAAAGGGGTGTCATCTGATACTCGTGATACCTTACGAGCGGCACGGCAAAGGAAAACCCGAGTTCGACCTTAACCAGCACTTATATACATGGAACTTTCAGGCAATCAACAATCTGTTACTGACTGTGGGTTTTGATATTCTGAAAAACAAATATATCCGGGGAGCCGGATATTATCGCCTGCTGCCGCTGGCCAAGATCAACTTCGGTTTATATCGATTTGCAACTAATCTTGTTTCACGTTTGGCTGGAATTAAGGAAATGATGGTTATTGCCAGGAAGCCCTGACCTGCCCTAACCTATCGACCAGTTTATCATATCTGCTTTTTGGAGACAGGATCATTTTGCGTCAGCATTATATCGTTTAAGCTTCAATAAAGAAGATTACCTGCATTGTCTGACAGAGTCCTTTTAAATAAAAAGAGGTTGTCTCTGTATTCAAGACAACCTCTAATGCTTATAATTAAATCTATATCTCCTCTAATATTTTACCATCGGTGCAGTTTTAACAAGACGATAGTCTACCGTTACCTGCACAACAAATATACCGCTGGGTAGCTTGGAGACGTCGACCTGTTTGGACATTTGACCGGCAACGTCTTTAACATATTCTGTTTGTAACAACAGCAGCCCTTTTATGTCGTACACCCGCACAATTGTTCTGCCCTTTGCCTGGCAATTAATTGTAAGATTCATACCGGTTTTTACAGGGTTGGGATTTATTTTAATATCCAGTTCATCAATTGCGTTTTTCTGACCTGCTGTCCCCGCAATTACCGTGATCGTTACTTCGTCAGAAGACTGGTTATTAAAATCGTCCTTCACCGTAACCCGGAATTTATAAGTACCCTCTACGGTCAGACCGGTTATATTTGTCTGCGCATTATTGGGTGTACTGATCGTCCCGGAAGGTCCCGATACCTTTGTCCAGGTATAGGATACAATTTTCGCACCGTCAGCCGCTTTTGATTGCCCGGCGTTCAGTTGTGCCGAGTTTGCGGGCAGGGTAATCGTCTGGTCCGGACCGGCATTTGCCACAGGTGCCTTTGGAACCGCGGACTTTACCGTGATCGTTACAGTAGCCGTGCCGGTAGCACCTTTGTCATCGGTTACGGTCAGGCGAAACACATAGGTGCCGGCTACCAGACCTGTAACATTGGTTTTAGCGGCAGATGGGCTCGCAATTGTTACCGCGCCACCAGACACCTTCGTCCACGCATATTTGGTTATGGTGCCATCGGAATCAGTACCGCTACCGCTTAAGGTAACACTGTTCGTCGGCAATGTAATGGTTTGACTGGAACCGGCGCTGGCCGTCGGCGCTTTATTGGGAGCTGCATTCACTGTAATGGTTACATTAGCAGTTCCGGTGGCACCTTTATCATCGGTCACGGTCAGGCGAAACACATAGGTACCCTGCACTAAACCGGTAATATTGGTCTTCGCAGCAGATGGACTCGCAATTGTTGCCGCACCACCAGACACCTTCGTCCACGCATATTTGCTGATAGTGCCGTCAGAGTCTGTACCACTACCGTTCAGGGTCACACTGTTCGTCGGCAATGTAATGGTTTGATTGGAACCGGCACTCGCCGTCGGCGCTTTATTAGGAGCTGCATTCACCGTAATGGTTACATTGGCAGTTCCGGTAGCACCTTTGTCATCGGTCACCGTCAGGCGAAACACATAGGTGCCCTGCACTAAACCGGTAATATTGGTTTTAGCAGCAGATGGGCTGGCGATTGTTGCCGCACCACCAGACACCTTCGTCCACGCATATTTGGTTATGGTGCCGTCGGAATCAGTACCGTTACCGTTTAAGGTAACACTGTTCGTCGGCAATGTAATGGTTTGACTGGAACCGGCACTCGCCGTCGGCGCTTTATTGGGAGCAGCGTTCACCGTAATCGTTACAGTAGCCGTGCCGGTAGCCCCTTTGTCATCGGTTACGGTCAGGCGAAATACATAGGTGCCGGCTACCAGACCTGTAACATTGGTCTTGGCGGCAGATGGGCTGGCGATTGTTGCTGTACCGCCGGAGACTTTCGTCCACGCATATTTGGCTATGGTGCCATCGGAATCAGTACCGCTACCGTTTAAGGTAACACTGTTCGTCGGCAATGTAATGGTTTGACTGGAACCGGCGCTGGCCGTCGGCGCTTTATTGGGAGCAGCATTCACCGTAATGGTTACATTGGCAGTTCCGGTAGCACCTTTGTCATCAGTCACCGTCAGGCGGAACACATAGGTGCCCTGCACTAAACCGGTAATATTGGTTTTAGCAGCAGATGGGCTGGCGATTGTTGCCGCACCACCAGACACCTTCGTCCACGCATATTTGG
>JBBCJQ010000004.1:0-483904 GCA_037190885.1 Chitinophagaceae bacterium | reverse complement strand
GATTAAGCTTTAGTAGTACTGTGATCTCAGCTATAGCACCCTGATACATTATGCAAAAAGTAGAGCAATCAACTTATCATCATTGACTCTATATGTCACGGCTCAATGATTGAGGACACTAATGGGATACTGCCAATGACGATCATCCGTTTGGCGAAGCAGTTCCCGCTTGTGCCGGAAGAGCTATTACTGATCCCCGATCTCCACTTTCACCTTATTGTATCCGATGCTATGCAGGAAATTCTCCAGCAGCAATTGACTCCGGCTGTTTGCTCTTTCCAGTATCTGCTGGTGTAGCGCCTGCACTATCATTTTATTCCTGGCCTTCACCTTCACTGCAGTCACAGCCGCAGGGCTCCATTGCCCCAGCTCACTGAATACTTCAAAATCTGTTGGGTTCATGATCGCGTCCAGTATTTCCGCCGGGGGCAGCCGAAGAGCAATAGAGTCTCCCATCACGAATATGTCTTCCACCCGGATCTTCTTCAGGTCCGTGCCGGCTACCACCCTGCCTTTTCCGATCACAACAATTCGTTTACCCGTAACCGGCAGTCCCGAAAACCCGGAGAGATCCGGAAGCAACGATTCTGCCACCGTCTTTTTCACGACAGACACCGAGTCAGCCACTACTTCACTGTAGGCGCTGATGGTACAAAGCTGGGCCAGCTCATTTATTTCCCTGATCAGGATCGGCGTATCGTCAATAACAACCGGCTGCGCTTTAAAAATATTGCCGATGGACGGCATCCATTGTTTCCTGAAAACGAGCAGCAACAGCACAAATAGCACCGGCAGCACCAGTATAACAGCATATTTTTTCAGCATCCGGCGCATGTCAGTTAAGTCTTTGTACAGGCAGCCCGTCTTCAAAGCGGATACTGATCCGGCGGTAGCCCATTTTTTTCAAAAAATTACTTACAAACAAGCTGGCATTTGTTTCTGCAGTGGACAATACCCCGAGGGAGTCAACACTTTGTGTGATCTGTTGTTGGGCTTGCGCGGCCAGGGCATCCCGTTCGGCAGCATTGAAACCGGAACGAAAAACGCCTACCTCCTCATAAGCCACCTTTATATCTTCGGGCCGGATGCTTACGGAAAACAGGCTGGCGCGGGGTAATACCAGGCTGATATCCTGTCCGCTGACCGAAATATTTTCGGGCGTGATCACCGAGAAATCAATACCTGCTTTCAGCGTGGCCTCACAGGTCATCAGTATCTTCCTGTCGCCGGGCTTATACCAGGTTGTATTGTCGTTTGCCTTTATGATCTTGTTCACCACATATTCTACCGTCACCAGTTCATTCATTTCCTTCAGGGCCAGCACCTCTACACCGGGTTGCCGGTTGTTTTTGCAGGCAATCATCACAGACAGCGCTGCTATAATAGCGGGAAAACGAAACATACTGCAAGATACTGCACATAGGGTAATTCGCAGTTACGGGAGATATTTTAGAAATTGCTGATTTCTGATATGGGGAGAACTCCAAATCAGAAATCATACATCAGCAATCAGAAATCCGTATAACGAGTGTGACTTTTAAGCAGACAAAGCAGGTTGGGTTTCCATATTTTTCAGCTTCACGGCATAGGTCCTGATCTGCTGCAGCACTGCGGAAATTTCTTTCAGCCTGGCGGCGGGCAACTGGCTGTACAGCTTTATTTCATTCACGAAGTAGATGTTGGCATTAACGATCTCACGTGCTGTTCTGCCGGAAAAAACATTCACCAGCATGCTGACGATCCCTTTTACGATCCGGTTGTCGCTGTCGCTGGCGTAGTAGATCTTGCCATCAACATACCGTGCTTCCAGCCATATTTTCGACTTGGTAGACTTCACAAGGGTTTCCTCTGTTTTCTTTACTCCTGTGTCTTTTTTCCCCAGGCTCGCGATATAGCGGAAATAGCTGAATTCATTTTTCAGGCTGTCGATTATCAGGTCAAATTCCTCGATAATCATGTCCTGTACTTTGTTCAGATTCATGGTCGTAAAGATTTAAGATGGTTATTGTTTCGTGTTTCAGGGTAGCGCAACTATACAAGCTATTGTTACGAATACTAAATTACAACCGGTTATCCTGTCTAAAATTTCAGTGACTTATATGCCCGTTCTTTTGTAACAACGCAGCGGTTTTTTGTAATAAAACGATAGGAAACCGCTCCGCCAATAGTGTATCTGTATGCCTGAAAAGCAAAGGTGTCACGAAGATAAGAAATACGGTAAAAAAATCCCTTATAAATCAAATCGGGAACTTAATGTTTAAATGATTAATTTTCAATGTTTTAATGTATGATGTCTGATTTGGGATGTATGATACAGGGAAAAACCCAAATCAGACATCATACTCCGAATGTTCGGAGAAAAATCAGAAATTTAGGGTAGAATAGTTTCCATTACTAAATTGTTGCTGCCATGAATAAGTTTGATCTGCAAAAACGGACAAAGCAATTTCACCTTGATATCATTAAGCTCTGTGAAAGCTACCCCAAACGTATGCAGGCTATGAAACGATCAGGCAACTGATCCGGTCGGCGGGATCAGTTGGTGCAAATTACAGGGCTGCCGGCAGAGCCAAATCCAAAGCAGATTTTGTTTATAAAATAGAGATAGTAAGAGAAGAAGCAGATGAATCTTTGTATTGGCTGGAAATTTCTGAAGAAGCGGGATTGATCAGGCAGCCGGACGTGGTGGAGAGATTGAAGAAAGAGGCGAATGAATTGGTCAGCATTTTTACGGCCACCGGTATTACGGCAAAAAGAAACATGAAGAGATAATTGCTGATGTATGATGTATGATTTCTGATATGGAATCAATCCTGCATCAGCAATCATACATCATACATCAGAAATCTTACCGTATCTGTCCCCGCGCTACGCCCGGCGGAAAGTTAACAGAATGAGCATTTACGTACAATTCATCTTCCATCAACGCTGCATACTCGTCATCACTGAGGGTGATCACTTTCAGCGTGCCGAAATCATCTTTGTTTGCGCACAGTGTGATATAAACAGGACCGTTAGTGCCTTCAGCGCCTGTATGTATATGCGCCATTGTAAGTTCATCTCCTTCTCCCAGTTCTCCAACTGTTATGTTGGAGTACAATTTTTTATCAGCAGTAACGCGGAGGATAGCCCTTCCCGTTACTTCCGGTTCTATGGGAGTGGGCGGTTCTCTCACTTCGTTTTCGCTGGAAAGCGCCACATCCATTGCAAACTCAACGGTGGTATTCAACTGTGCCCTGACGATGCCGGCAGGTGATTGTTCAGAATGAACGTTGAAATAGATTTCGTTGCTGTTTGACATCAGGCTGTCTGCAAGAGATTGTCTCAGTCCGTCCACTCTTCCCGATGCATTGGGCGCGGTGAAGCTCATAGCAAGCGGCAGCACCACCGGTCCGTTGCTGCCCGCATCACCTGTATGCAGATGGGACATGGTCAACACATCACCCGTAGCGAGGCCGGTAACAGAAAATTCGTACTCCAACGAATTATTACTTAGTAATGTCAGCTTTGCCGTACCTGCGGCAGCATCATTTTCTGCAGCAGGCACTTCATTTTTTGCACTGAGCGTCAGGTTCCATTCTTTAACAACGGTTGGTGTTTCCTCCGGGGGAGCCAGATCTTCATCTTTGCAGGAAAAAAGCGAAACAGAAGCAGTCACCATCAGAATTGCAAATAAATATTTCATGACAGAAGGCGTTTGGTTATTTGCTACAAATACACAATTTGTGCCATAAGTTTTTTATAATCACAAAGTTTAGTGAAAGTTGATACTGGAAATGTTGATTTCTGATGTATGATTTGGCGTTCGGTTTATATCAGAAATCAGGCTCCGGATGTTCGGAGCAGAAATATTTCCCGGCCGGGTTTTCATGGTTTATGAAACGGTATCACCGCTTACACGTAATTTTGCCGGCGCTCGTAACTATTGGATCCGGTTTGTTTCAGGGTGAAAAGGCAGGAAATATTACGACGGGAAATGTATGTTGCGGTTACTACACATGTATACGGCCGGTTTCAGGGGCTTAACAAAGGAAACCTGGATGCTGTCGCTGGTGATGCTTATCAACCGGTCGGGTTCGATGGTGCTGCCCTTCCTGGGGGTATATATGACCGATCACCTGGAGATGGGATTGGTAGAAGCAGGATTGGTGCTGAGCTTTTATGGCATCGGGTCGGTGATGGGTTCGCTGCTGGGGGGATGGCTTACCGATAAATACGGGGAATACAGGGTACAGTCAGTGAGCCTTTTTTTAAGTGCGCCTTTGTTTTTGCTGATCCCTCTTTTTACTTCCGTACCCGGTATGGCGGCTATCATCTGGTTGCAAAGCCTTGTAAGCGAAACCTTTCGCCCGGCAAACTCGGTAGCCGTTACCCGCTATACCCAACCACAAAATATCACCCGGGCTTTTTCCCTGAACAGGATGGCCATCAACCTGGGGTTCTCCATTGGTCCGGCCCTTGGCGGGCTTTTATCAGCCGTATCCTATAACCTGCTGTTCATAGTGAACGCCGCTGCGGCGGTAGCTGCGGGTATCATGTATGTGTACTTCTTTAAAGAACGGCACAAACTTGTTGCCCTAAAGCAGGAGAAAACACCCGCAGCCACAGCAAACAATCGCTCACCTTACCGTGACGGGTTGTTTATCTTATTCTGCCTGTTCTGTGCCATATTTGCCATTTTCTTTTTCCAGTTCTTTAATACGATCCCCATCTTTTATAAGGAAGAAGCCCGGTTAAGCGCTGCCACCATAGGTTATATCCTGGGATACAGCGGCTTTGTAATAGTAGTGGCCGAAATGCAAATGGTGAACTGGGCACAAAAGCACTGGAAAATCACAACAACCTTATTTGCCGGAAGCATCGCTATTGCCTTCTCCTATGCGATACTGGCGTTCAGTCATCATATGACCATCCTTTTGCTGTCCATGACCCTGCTGAGCCTGGGTGAGATCCTGGTATTGCCGTTTATTTCCACGCTTACCGCTTTGCGTGCGGGAAAAAGCAATGCCGGCGCTTATATGGGACTGAACGGGATGGCGTTTTCCATATCATTTATTATCACCCCTTTCCTGGGTACACATATTGCCGCCGGTTTCGGCTTCGACCGGTTGTGGATCATCTCCGGAGTTGTATTGCTGGCGGTGAGCATCGGCTTTTACTTCGTTGTCAAAAAAATGACTGCCGGCAGCAACCCACAATAACGGCAGTATATTGTCCGACAAGATAGCGTAAGTGCATACATATAGCGGTGCAGCTCCCAAAAGCGGGAAAAGCCCGGCTTTACCGTCAAAATAAGCCTATGCCGGGATCAACTGACAAAAATCATTGCTATCCAATACAATATATCCCAAAAGCTGCGTTATATGGGTTAAAATCTAAAATACCATGAAAAAAACTTTTGTTTTGTTATTCCTAAGCTTTACTGCTTTTACCATCCAGGCCCAGGTTAATTTCGGGGTTAAGGCCGGCGTTAATTATACAAACTTCTCTGGTTCAGATGCCGACGGCAGCAAGTACCTGATTGGTTACGCAGGCGGTGGATTGATAAATTACAAGCTTGCAGACGCCGTTAGTGTTCAGGGAGAGGTACTGTATTCATTAGAAGGTGCCCGCACCACATATGCTGAAGAAGGCATGTCAATTAAGATGAAGTTGCAAGCGGGTTATATTAATATTCCGGTACTTGCGCAGTATAACCACACATCAGGTTTCTATGCAGAAACCGGTCCGCAGCTTGGTATCCTGGCGAATGCCAAAATGTCTGGAAAATACCAGGGAACAGAAGTATCTGAGGATGTAAAAGACGATTTTAAAAGCACCAACTTTTCCTGGGCTTTCGGAGCCGGCTACAAGTTGTCCAATGGATTGGGTATTGGGGCCAGGTATAACCTGGGGCTGACAAACGTTCCTGATGGTGATGGTAAACTTAAGCTGGGTGGCTTTCACCTGGGCCTGTTTTATACTTTCGGCAGCAACAACTAATGCTCTGTGTAATTTTGTTAGTTAAAAATAAAAAGGTGGCTAAGCCACCTTTTTATTTTTATGGAGTGCCCGTCTGTTTTAAAAGACCTTATTTTCCACATCCCACCACAAGCGGGTAGCGCCTGTATCCGGTCCTCCCAGCATCTCTGCTGCAGCATTGGCCGCATTGCCATTCGTATTGTACTCAGATAAAGGAATAGGTATCCTTCTTACACCGGGTATAGTTGGGATCAACCCGCCACTGAAATTGACAATATTGGGATACAGGATCGGGTACCCGGACCTTCTGTATTCAGCCCAGGCTTCTTCTCCATCGGGGAATAAGGCGATCCATTTCTGGGTAACGATCCTTTCCAGCTTACGGTCGTTGGTATCCCCGTCTTCCCAGGCAATAGTGACGGTACTCAGGTAAGGAGACCCCTCCAGAATATCATTTTCACCTGCATTCATAGATTTGGGATCTATGTACGGCTTGGGTTTTGCAGTTGAATTGCTGATATAGCTGGAGATAGTAGCCGTGGGTATAGCATACATATTCATAGAGGTAGTAATACCGGTTTCGTAATTTGTCCTGGCATCGCCGGCATTTGCCCAACCACGCAAAGCAGCTTCCGCTTTCAGGAACCAGGCTTCGGCAGCTACCATTACCTGCATCAGGTCCTGGTCTATGCGTTTCACCTCAGAGTAACCGTCATATCTTGATTTTTCGTCGATCCTGATACCGGAACGGATACCTTTGTACTGCCCCGATACTGCCGGATCTTTAGCAGTATTAAAATAATGACTGATACGCGGATCGTTATAACCACCCATGATCGACTCCATAGGCGCCCCCATACGGGTATCACTCCACTCATAGCCGATGATATTCAAAGGATGGTTTACACTCAGTCTTACAAAGCAGTTTTGCGCATTGGTCTCCAGCAAACCGCCGTTTGCAGGATCCAAAGCGGCTTCACCCTGTGTTTTCGCCAAAGCGGGGTTAACATATACTATGCGCAGAGCGAGCCTCAGCCGTAATGTGTTGGCAAATCTTAACCAGTTGTCGTTATGTTTTTCAGTATATGCCAGATCAGCAATCTTCAACTGTGGAGAAGTAGCCTGCCCCTGTATACCTTTCAACACGTTGATAGCTGACTCTAGATCGGCGAAGAACAGCTCATACAGGTCAGATTGCCTGTCATAGGCAATATTGGTATTTTCGTCTGGCTGATTGTACTGGCTGTAAATAACAGGACCGATTTTATCACTTACCCTCGACATAGCAGACACTCTTACAATCCTGGCAAAAGCATCCAGGTCCGCATAGTCAGGGTTACTTTCCGCATATTCTATTACTTTATAAGTCGGATTCATTACATTAATATACCTGTAATTGAAAAGGGACGAATTCCAGCCATCCACCAACTCATAAGTAAGATTGTTGGAATTGGATCGGAAGGGTGCCTGTGCTCCCATAAATCCACTGTAAGAATCACTGCTAAGATTTTCGGCCAACTGATACGTTCCCACATCTTCGGGTATGATCGCCCGTTGTGCCCGATGCATCAAAGCAGCTACCAATGTAAAATCTGCGTTTATCTGCTCGTCAATCAGCCCGATGGGATTTCTGTTATAATCCTCAAAGTTTTTGGTACAGCCTGTCAATAAAAGCAGGCCTATAAATAAGCGACTTGTTATTTTAAATGATTGCTTTATCATAAAAATTATTTTTATCTGTTCAGTTAAAACCCGAGTTTAAGGTTCAGCCCAAAACTCCGCGTTGTAGGCAATGCAAACGAATCGAAGCCCTGCCCTCTTGCTCCGTTAGTAGTAGTATTAAGCTCAGGATCGTAGGGAGCATCATTTTTAAAGAAGAACAGGTTTCTACCCACCAGTGCTATATGAGCGCTTTTAAAAACATTAGAGCGAACCGGGATGTTATATGAGAACGACAATTCCCTCAATCTGATATTGGTGGCACTGTATAATTGACCCTCGATAATACCATCACGGTTACCAATACCCTGGTACCATTCCTGGGGATCGGCTTGTGTAACAGCGTTGCCATTGCCATCCACAGCATTAATAGATACATAACCCAGATCCCTGGCAGCAGCGCTTTCTTCGCTGAACCCGAATGAATTCAGATATCCCTGTGTAACGCTCATCACTTTACCGCCGAATCTGCCGTCTATTGTTAAGCTCGCGTCCAGTCTGCCAAAAGATATTGTATTGTTCCAGCCGATAAGGGCCGATGGAATTGTAGTACCCAGATATCCGTCAGGTCCGGCCATCGGACGTCCGTTGGCCCCTACCATCAACACGCCCCTTTCATCTCTCATAAAAGTACGGGCCCAGATATCGCCAAAAGTGCCGCCGACCCTTAACACGTTAAAGTTTCCAATCGGGTATCTCTCCCCCAGGTTAGGGTGCAATTCGAGTATTTTATTCCTGTTGGCTGTATAGTTCACACCGGTATTCCAGCTAAACCTGTTTCCCTTGATCACATCATAGTTAACTGCCACCTCTATACCCTTGTTCTCCACATTACCGGCATTCAGGAAAAGAGTGGTGTTCAGTAATCCCAAAGGTCCTGCAAACGAGAAGTACTGGTTGATCGTATTAGTTTTATACAACGCTATGTCCACATTTAACCTGTTGTTGACGAAGCGCCCTTCATAACCAACCTCCCAGCTTTTACTGGTTTCCGGCTTCAATTCTGCATCCTGGAATACGCCTGAGTTATTCGGGACGATCAACCCACTGTTATAAGTAGCCTGCGGTATCATGGTCGCGTATTGGGCAACATCATTACCCACCTGCGCGTAGCTTAAGCGCAGCTTGCTGTAGTTGATCCATTCCGGCATATTGATATAGTCGGACAGTACCGTAGTAATACCGGCAGAGTAGTAGAAATATCCACTCTTCATACTTGAAGTATTGGCCAATGTTGATGACCAGTCGTTCCGGGCGGTCAGATCGAGGAACAGGTAACCTTTGTAACCCAGGTTCGTAGAAGCAAATAAAGACTGGATCTGTCTTCTGCCAAAGTATTCATTCAGGGCATTGATCGGATCTTCCCTGAAGATATTGCCCAGGTGAAAACCATTGGCCACACGCAGCTTCCTGGCATCCAGATCCCACGAAGAACTGGTTTCATCCGTAATAGAGGTACCAGCTGTAAAGTTCAGTTGGAAGTCATCCGTCAGGTCTTTATTACCCGTTAATAAAAGGTCACCATATTTTGTAATGGAGCCGCTTTCTTCCCGCTGGTAGCGGCCGTTGTCTTCGGGTATATTAGCCGAAGTTTGACCACTCAATACACCCTGCGTTCCCGCATATACATGCCTTTCAAATTTATTCCACTGCCTGTTCAGCGTTCCCCTTGCACTCAGGTTCAGCCAATCGTTAATGGCGTAGCGAGCTGTCACGGCACTGATAACGTTATGACGTACCTGGAATGTAGGGATCCTGTTCAATATCCAGTAAGGATTTTGTGAGTGGTGCGTACCCGTTAAACCCCTGTCTGCATTAATGTTGAACCAGTTTTGCAGGTTCAGGTTACGTCCCGGAGACAAATACTCATAGCCATCTTTAAATTCATTGAAATTCAGTCCTCTCGGGAACATATACAAACCGGCAATAGGATTGAAATACAAGCCGGAAGAAGGCCTGTTCTTGATATCCTGGTTGGCATACATGATATTTGCATCCACGGTCAGCCTATCATTCAGGAACTTGGATGAATTCCTGAAAGTTATTGTATGCTGATTAAACTTGTTGGTGGGTAAGACCCCGTTGTTGGTGGTGTTTGAGTACGAGAAATAATTCTGCGCCTTATCATTACCCCCGCTTAGCGCTATACTGTTTATTAAGGTATGCCCGGTTTGGTAGAAGTCTTTCGTATGATCTTCGAAGGTTCCTTTAGCTCCCCAGCTATCCTCTGCATCCCCGTTCGTAGACGGTGTTTGTGCATAGCGAAATTGCATTTTAGGAATATAGAAGGCCTGATCCAGGGTAGCATTGCTTGAAAAATCGATTCTGGTAGTTCCAGCTCTCCCTTTTTTGGTAGTGATCATGATCGCTCCATTCTGCCCTACACTACCATACAATGCAGAGGCTGAAGCACCTTTCAATACATTGATGCTGGCAATATCATCAGGATTCAACGTACTGAGAATATCCCCACGATCGGTTCCTCCGCCGAACGGACCTTCAGAACCGGAGCCGCCCGTATTGGTGATAGGTAAGCCGTCTACCACATATAGGGGCTGGTTGTTCCTGTTTGATTTCAAGCCACGCAGGGTGATATTAACGGAGCCTCCGATACCGGAAGAGCTCCTGTTGATCTGAAGTCCTGATACTCTTCCTATCAGGTTATTCATTGGATTCGCATCTTTTACCCTCGTCAACTCATCGCCTTTCACGGTTTGGGTGGAATACGTCAGGCTTTTTGCCTTACGTTCAATTCCCAATGCCGTTACTACCACTTCTTCCAGTTGATCAGAGCTTTCAACCAATGCAACCGATAGGTTCGACCTGTTGTTAACAGCCACTTCAGTAGCTTCAAAGCCCACCGAAGTAAACACCAGTACCGCGGTGCCGGATTGTACGGAAATGACAAACTCACCATTTTCGTTTGTGAAAGTGGCATTGGTGGTTCCTTTTTCAGATACGCTTACGCCCGCAAGAGCATTACCCTGGGCATCCGTTACTTTCCCGGTAACATTTACACCCTGGGCGAATCCATGAAGAACAGTAAACGAAAGAAACAATAAAAAAAGTACGCATCTTGTGATACGGACCATGAGCCCCTTCCCGGAGCCTTGAGGCGAAAAGAATTGCACTCTCATAGCTGCATTTATAGTTTTGTTGGTATTAAAAAATAAAAGTATCAAATACTTTTACCGAAATTAGTCATTAATCCAGTAAAAATTACGCCAATTTTAACGAAAAGGTAATTTTATTTTAATATTTATTAACAGCAACTTATCAATAACCTGAAAGAGAAAATTGATGCCGTTAACACCAAAACTGAAATTAATTGGAAAACTCACCGGGGAAAAGGATATTTGCAAAAATTTTGAAATTCAGGTCCCGTAGTTCAATGGATACCCGCCCGCCTGAACGGCGTTCGGGCGGGGAATAGGAGTTTCCTAAACTTTGATTATGTTTTTTGCTTATGTCGCTCAATCAATTCCTTTTCCTGAATACCTCTATAAAGGTCATTGCAGCGACTTAAAGAAAAGACTTGTGGAGCATAACAATCAAAAGACAAGATCAAATAAACATTACACTCCATTCCGGATTATATACTATGAGCAGTTTGAACCCCGCATTGAAGCTATCCGATGTGAAAAATATTGGAAAACTGCTGCAGGAAGAAGATATTTGCAAAAAATTCTAAGTTCTGGTCCCGTAGTTCAATGGATAGAATAGGAGTTTCCTAAACTCTAGATACAAGTTCGATTCTTGTCGGGACTACTTCGCCCGCCATAGCATTAGCGAAGGCGGGCTTTTTATTTTTCGGAGGTTCTGTCGCTATGTATCTGCCTAAACGGTAACATTCAAAAATTCACCCGTCATCTTCCTATCCATCTTATATACCAGCCTCACCAGGTACAGCAGGTGCCGGTAAAACATGACAAGGTCTATCCAGGATATTTCCTTTGCACCGTTGTAAGTGATCACCGCTTCCAGCAGTTCGGCTTTTGCATAGCTGTACCGGAATATACAGCGGAATTGCCCTATCTCCTTATGGGGGGTACCCTGTTCCGCTTCGTTGAGGTAAAAAGGCCGGTTGGCGACGGCCAACAATCCTTTGGTGGGTGCCGGTAAGCTTTGCTGCGCCGGGGTGCGTGAATGGATGACGCAAAAAGCTTCTATGATCCGGTGCAGACGGTGTACAAAGTCCATCAGGTCTTCTCTTCCGCCGCCATCATCATAGGCGCTATGCTCGCTGGCCAGGGCCGCATGCAGCCACCCGTTCAACGCTTCCCTGAAATCATCCAGGTGAAAGTTTCCAAATACAGCTTCAAGGCCTTCGAAAAAATGCTTGTCTATATTGTTTGGCAGGTAGCAGGGCTTGTGAAAACGCCTGCGTGGTGATGCTGATGGCATGGTGTGATTTTTTCAATGGTGAAATAAGGTTTGTATGCGGCGATGCCGGTATAGTGTAAGAGACTACCCTGTAACAAAAAAGACGCGGGTTAGTTCTTATGTTCTCCGAGGGCTGCGACACCCTGATCACGAATAAGAACGCCCACGCCATAGCATGAGCGATTTACCTTATTTTCTCGTGATCTTGGAATGTCGCAGTTTCGGAGATCGAGAATAAAGCAAACACGCTTAAATTTATTATGTGCCTGCAAAGCTAAGTTTATTAACCACTCTCAATTATCATAATTAAAACTTGTTTTTTAGTACTAATATACATCTTTTTAATATAAAATAATGCGTTTTAAACGCAAATATTTTTACTATTAAGACAAGTTATTAATTTTCAAATTGTAATAGCATATATTATATAATGCCTGAAAGAAAAATAAACAGATTAAAGGTTGTTCTGGCTGAAAAGGACAAAACAAACAGGTGGTTAGCCGATCAGATTGGTTACACCGAAGGGATGATTTCGAGATGGGTGTCGAATGTCAAACAACCGCCACTTAATGTGCTGTATGATATCTCCTTATTGCTTAAGGTTGATATCCGGGATTTGATAGAATCAAATGCTCAGGTACTTAATAAGAAATGAATGCGGGGTTAATATTTTTAGCCTATGAAAAAAATAATAAACCTAAAGAACAAGCCAGCACATTTAATTATTAACAGGTTGGCCGCTATTTTAAAAGAAGAAAGGATCTCCAATAAGGAAAACTGCACCGTTCATTGGGGCTGACCAAAAAGCTCATGGAACGTCTTTGCGAGGGAGAAACGACCGAAGCAATCTCTTTGAGTAATAAAGGTTTAAATATTTGAGATTGCTTCACTTCGTTCGCAAAGACGACCTTTTTGGTCAGCCCCGTAAGAAAAATACCATCGCCGAATCTCACCCGTAAAGAGATGCAGGTGTTTTATTATAGGTTTAACGGGGCAACACTGTTATTATACGTAAAATAAGACCGGACAGCATTATCCGGTCTCTTGCTTACATCTCAACTTTTATAAAGATATTCTTTCAGGCTGTGAGGCGGGTTCCTTTCCGCCTATATTAAATAATAATCCCAACCTGACAGTATTGGAAAGGGGATTCCTGTTCACACCGCTGCCTGAAGGCAACAGGTAAGAAAAATTCAATCCCATAACATTATAATTTACACCAAATCCGACTGTAAAATAACTACGCTTACCCATTGTTCTGCTGTCAGCATAATAGCCGGCCCGCAGGGAAAACTGATCATTATATATATATTCTGTACCCACAGAATAGGCCATCGCGCTACTGCCGAAAGATCTCATCCAACCGCTAACCACTCCTGTCGTATTGTACTTGGCATAATCTGCCGAATCGGCATTGCTTCCGGGAGGTGCAGGTACCAACAGCTTGTTCAATTCTCCATGCAGTGATATCTTATGCACTTCGTTGGTTACCCATGTATGCCCGGCGCCTATTCCAAGGTTGGCAGGTATAAAGTTCCTTTGTGCAGCATCTTCAGTGTACCCTATCTTGCTGCCAAGATTGCTCATTACCAGTCCGGCATTCCAGCCCTGTCCGTTTTCTGCGGCAGTAGTATAGTATAGTCCTATGTCGCCGGCTACTGCGTTCCCCGGCTTGTAGGCACCTCCGAAAGAGGAAGAGCCTGAGGCCAGATTACTGTAGATATAGCGTAAAGAAATGCCCAGGGCCAGGTTGTCCGATAACTTGCGGGAGTAGCCAATATCCAGCCCAAACTCACGGGGATTCCCTTTATTCAGGTCATTACCCGAAGCATCAGTAAACTGTATACTTCCCAGGTTAAAATACCGCAGCGAGCCAGAGAGCACCTGCTGATCATCCAGTTTGTAATGCGCTGCCAATGAAGCAAGGTACACATCCTTCAAACCAAGATCTTTGAACCAGGGTGTGTAGCTGGCGCCCACTCCCCAGGAAGATTCCAGGAACGGGTATTTGGCTACATTATAAAACTGTGCATTCACATCCGGGGAAGTTGCTATACCCTGGTCACCCATCGCGCCGGCTCTTGCGTCCGGTGATACCCGCAAAAAGGGGACAGAAGTAGTAACTACATTGATCGGCTCTGCCGTCTGTGCATGCGCAGCAGCATAAAAAGACAAGACAGATAGTGAGAGAAAGAATTTATTATACAGGTTGTTCATCTTCTATTCTATTTAAGATTAAATCAGGCACGGATGGTTAATACATGGGGCTGACCAAAAAGCTCGCGTAACTTCGTTGTCAATGACGACCTTTTTGGTCAGCAGCATGTTATATTCTATTTTACTTTTACTTTTTGAGCATCTTTGAATTTCTCTGCTGACACATTCAGAATGTAAGTGCTGGAGGCCAGGTGTCCTACCTGCACAGAGAAGCTGTTGTTTCCCACGGCCAGCTGACGCTGTTGCAGTATCACCTGTTGTCCTACCTCGGAGTACAGGATGATCGCAGCTTTTTGCGCAGTGGTGGTAAACACCCTTATCTGAAGCACATCAGGACTGCTGCTCCATACCTTCACACTATAGTTTTCATTACCCTGAGGGGTAACCGACAGTTTGCCATTTTCATAGCTGATCTCATAGTTCTCAGATGCCGCACCGGATACAGTGATATCATAGTCACCGATAGGAGTGTTTTTCCCTGCAGAAGTAACAGCGGAAGGTAACTTGTCGAGATCAGACGGCTGGTCGCCTTCGGCCAATCCTTCGTAGCGGTAGGTAAACACAGGATTGTCAGCTCCCTGCTTTTTGGTTTTATCTTCTGCCCTGATGAGCAATGCTGCAGGAGTAATTGTAATGGCAGCTCTATGGAAAGCCTCGATGGTATAGTTGCTTCCACCGCTCAGCGTGCCCTGTAAAATATCATAGGTCCCTACATCATTACCTTCAGACTTTTGCAGCGAACCGCTAAGTACATCTTCCGGCAATTTACCTTCTGCAGTGTAGGTAAATACAGGATCTTCCGAACCATACACTTTTGTTTGTGCATCCGCTGTTACGACAATTGGTTTTGGCGTGATCGTACCGATGGCGCCTGTGACAGTGGAGGATCCCAGTACGTAATTATCAGCATCCGCGCCGGAGATCGTCAAACCCGAAACGGTTACATTCTTATGCCCGCCTCCGTTCTTATTTTCATACACACCGGAAGCCGGATTATTCAGTACTACTTCATCTTCTCCGACAACATCGTTCAGCAAATAATTTGCAGGAATCAGTACGGCATCCGTATTGCCATCGTATTCCTTTGAAACAGGAGATTGATCCTGCAGCGTTATCGTAATCACTTTGGCTGTAATACTTCCTGTGGTTGTTAATGCCGTTGTTGTAAGATCATAGTTGTCTTTATCTGTGCCATCCAGCACAAAGCCGCTCACAGCAACGTTCTTTGTTGATGCAACATTCCTGTCTTCGTAAAGTGCTGTTCCGCTCACTGACAGCCCGTCATCCGCTTCAACACCTGTCAATAGATAGTTGTCGCGCTGCAACGTTGCCGCCACACCTCCGTCGTAAGTTTTGCTGATAGCCGGATCATCACTCAGTGTAAGCGTTATATCTTTCTTTTGTATTGTACCTGTTGTTTGCGCACTGGCGGTTACTACAGTGTAGTTGTCTTTACCTGCACCATCGAGCACAAATGATGTAACAGTAATTTGTTTATCCGGGCCTGCATTTTTATCCGCATACACTGCTGTCCCGCTAACGGTCAGCTCATCCTCTCCTACAATACCATGTAGGGTATAATTAGCTGCAGCTAAAGAAGCACCTGCTGTTCCGTTATAGGTTTTGCTGATAGCCGGAGAGACATTCAACGCCACAGATACTTCTTTCCGGGTAATACTGCCGCTGGTCTCTGCCGACAGGGTTTGTAATGTATAATTATCCTTATCAGCTCCACTCAACACAAAACCAGTGGCCGTGATAGCTTTATTTATTCCTGCATCAGCGTTGTTATAGGCAGCCTGCCCGGTCACCGATACCATATCTCCTGCTTCAATGCCTTCCAGGATGTAGTTGGCAGCAGCTAAAGTAGCCGTACTGTTGCCATCATACACTTTTGTTACCGGGGTTGTATTGGAAAGCGACAGATTGATCTCTTTAGGTAATATCTGTAAGGTCTGAGTCACAGGAGTTGCAGGTTTATACTCATAATTACCCGCTTGCGTAGCTGTAATAGTGACCTGACCTGCTTTATGGATCCTGATCTTGCCATTTATAACAGAAGCAATACTTTCATCACTGCTGCTATAGGTCAGCGTCAGTCCTGCATCGCTGCTACCACCCGGTGTGATATCTGCAGCGCCATATATAACACTTTCAAGTGCTGCAAAACTGATCGTTTGCGGGGTACGGACCCTCACAGAAAGGGTGGCTGCTTCAGAAGTAACAGGAGCGCAGTTCCCGGTAACTATACAACGGTATGTAAACCCGTCCATTGATTCCGGCGCATTATAAACAGTCAGGGTTGCACCAGTAGTTCCTTCGTACGATTCTCCATTGGTAAGATTTGCAAAACCACTGCCCTGATCCACCTGCCATTGATAGGTACTGCCGTTGCTGGCCGACACACTGAAGACTGCATTCTCATGTTCATCTATCTCTATATCAGATGGGTTGCCGGTAATAGCAGTCAATGCGTTTACAGTAACCGTGGCTGTAGTGGCATCTCCTGTACAGCCATCCCTCGCGGGCGTTATAGAATACTGAACCACTCCGCTACCTGTGAGTGTTTGAGCAATCGAACTTCCGCTACCTGATCCCGCACCGGATACATTACCACTGATCACTGATGAGGTCCAGGTAAAGGTGGTTTCTGTCAAATTGCTGGTCAAAATAATATTGCTGGTCTCGCCACTGCAGATCGTTTGGAAGCTGGCTGTGGCCGTGAGCCTGGCAGGCTGAGTGACCGTCACCATGGCAGTACGCTGGCAGCCGTTAGCATCTGTAACCGTAACTGTGTAAACACCCGCTGCTAATCCGGTGGCCGTAGCAGCAGTGCCACCCGAAGGTGACCAGCTATAACTATAGGAACCAGCGCCGCCGGAAGCCGTTACGGCAGCTACCCCGTTGCTTCCCTCATTACAGCTTACGTCTGTTTTGGAAGTATTCAGTGTTATTGAAGAAGGTTGTGTAATGGTAAAGTTCCGCGTGATCGAACAGGCATTCGCATCCGTGATGGTAACGGTATACGTACCGGCTGCCAGACCGGTAGCCGTAGCAGCTGTACCACCCGAAGGCGACCAGCTATACGTGTAAGGGCCTGTTCCGCCGGAAGCCGTTACGGAAGCTACCCCGTTGCTTATCCCGTTACAGCTTACGTTGCTTTGAGAGGTAACAGCAGTAAAAGCTGCCGGCTGTGTAATGGTAAAGTTCCGCGTGATCGAACAGGCATTCGCATCCGTGATGGTAACGGTATAAGTGCCGGCTGCCAGACCGGTAGCTGTAGCAGCAGTACCACCCGAAGGTGACCAGCTATAACTATAAGGACCTGTTCCACCGGAAGCCGTTACGGAAGCTACCCCGTTGCTTCCCCCGTTACAGCTTACATTGCTTTGAGAAGTAGTAGCGGTGAAAGCTGCCGGTTGTGTAATGGTAAAGTTCCGCGTGATCGAACAGGCATTCGCATCCGTGATGGTAACAGTATAAGTGCCGGCTGCCAGACCAGTAGCCGTAGCGGCTGTACCACCCGAAGGTGACCAGCTATAACTATAGGAACCGGCGCCACCGGAAGCCGTTACAGAAGCTACCCCGTTACTTCCCCCGTTACAGCTTACATTGCTTTGAGAAGTAGTAGCGGTTAAAGCTGCCGGTTGTACAATAGTAAAGCTTTGCGATGCGGTACAATTGTTTGCATCCGTTACGGTGCAGGTCCAGACTCCTGCAGCTAACCCTGTTACACTGGTAGTACCATCGCCTGCCGGGTTACCTGGCGTCCAGTTATAGGTATAAGGGCCTGTACCTCCGGTTGCCGGACTTACAGATGCAGCACCGGTTGCACCACCGTTGCAGGCGATATTCGTTTGTGATTGCGCATTTAATGAAACTGAATTTACAGTCAGGGAGGCATTATTGGAATTTAGCGAGCCGTTCACAATACACCTGTATAAATAACCATTCATTGCTGAGGTTGCACCGGCAACGCTTAAAGTATGGGTAGTGGCTCCGGAATAAGTGGTATTATTGGAAATATTGCCAAATCCGGCTCCGGTATTTACCTGCCATTGATAACTCGTCGCATTCGTCGCGGTTATGGAAAAGCTGGTATTGGACAATGCACAAACAGTACGGTTAACCGGATGAGAAGTGATGGATGGCTCCAGGGAAACCACCGGTCCTACAATAATGTTATCTATCCAGTAATACATGATGGCGTTAAACGATATAGAGACCGATGTAACGGTCAAGTTTTTTGTAAATGTTCTTTCTGAGCTTGTCAGACTTCCTGCCTGCATGGCTGTATTATCAACATCAGTTTCGGTTCCACCCACTGTTTTATGATAGGTAACGCTATAAAATGGAGGCAACTGCATAAACTGCGCATAGCTGTTCATGCTCTCATGTTTTACCCAGATACCATAAAACTGGAATGGTTGCCCGTCTGCTCGTTGTAATATAAACTGGTCGCCCCCGGAACCATCTTTTCTCAGGCACTTACTGTTACCGGCGCCTCCGCTCCCGGCATTGGTAAAAGAACCATTCCCACCTGAAGTGAGCCGGTAAGCTACCCCACCTATGGTAATATCTGCCTGGGTATTCCAAATACCGAAACCGGCAGTACCAAAGGATAACGTGGCATTGGTTGTAAAATCATACGTTGGCGATTGCGCTTTTATAATTATGCTGCTCAGCATCAAAATGATCAGTAAAATAATATACCGGCTTAAAGAGCCGGTATATTTTAACAGAGATCTAAAAAGTTTCGATTGAAAAAAATGAGGATGATTGCTTCTACAAATAGTTGAAAGAGCAAATGAAGAAAAAATAAAATTCTCTCCCATAGAAATAAGGTGTTTAAAATTTTTTCGGCAAAAAATTTCCACTTGCCGGTGTTGTAGAAACTAATATGTAAATATTTTATTTCATTTTTATGAGATTATTTTTATTACCATAGCAAATACTTATCAGGAGTAGATGTAAACACTTATCAGAAGGATCGGAAGTGGCAGGCTTTATTGTTCCTTTAAAGCAAACGCGATATATACATCGGAAGAAGTCTTGCCCGGCTTACCGCCACCACCGGCTGATGATATCTTATTCATAGAGGCCGGCAGGGAATTTGAGAAGATCAGGAACCAGAATATGCTCCGGGACAAACACATCACCAGGATCGGGGATACATACCGCAACAGAAGCATAATTAGAAAAATACAGTCACCTGGCAACGCTGAAGGAAATAGCGGAAAACGATTATAACCTGAACATTCCCCGGTATATGGACACATTTTAAGAGGAGGAAGAAATAGATATTCAGGCCGTCATGCGGGAGATCAAAGCGCTGGAAGCAAAAAGGGCCGGCTTGGATAAGGAGATTGAGGCGTATCTGAAAGAATTTGGGCTGGTGTTTTAGTTAGGTATGAGTTTAGAATTAATATTGCTTATGTTTTTGGCTGATAACAGACAATACATCCGGTGTTGGAGTTTGAAGCCCATAAGCATTTATGATCGCGGCGTATCCGACCAGATATCCGCTTTCCGGCGGCGTACGTTCCTGAAAAACACTTACAAAGCGTGAAAAATGATTATAATAATTTATGCTTTATGAATTATAATTACATCAAGAATGGATTGTATCAAATGAGTACAGTTATATTCAATCCGCTTGTGAATGCAACAAAGAACAAAGACTAATGTCAAGATATGCTACCTTATCGCTCAATTTACGAAGCCTGCAAAAACAATTCGGCAGGCAACTGAAAATAATCTTTTAACCGCTTTGCCATTTTAAGGGTTATTTCCCTGCGGCCGGAGAGAATTGATGATACATACGCTTTGCTACCAATAATAGGTTCAAGGTCCTTGTTTTTTAACCCCCTTTCCTGCATTTTTTCTTTAATTACTTCCAGCACGTCTAATTTGGGTAAAGCGTAATGCCTCTCATCATAGTCTTTTATCAAAAGAATTAATACACCCAGCTCGTCATCTTCGGGTGTGTTTGGCTCAGCATGAAAAATTTCCATTAAACGCTTATTGGCTTTGTTGTAATCTTTTTCACTGTTTAATACTTTCCAGTTCATGGTTATTTCTTTTTAAAATTATCAATTTTAGTATCGTATGCAATAGTAGCTACATCTATTTTATCGTATTCCTTATGAGTTCCAAACCAAATAATATAACAGGCCTGCTGCCTGAAATTAACGGACACTACCAGCCTGAAATCATTTGCCTTAATATTAAAAACTACCCTGTTATTTTTTACTATGCTTGCATTTCCGTAAACACTTTTTATATCGTTCAAATTTTTAAATTCTATTTTTGTAAATTCAGCCTCCCACATTAACAAAGCCTTTTCTGCTGCCGGATACATATTTATGTAGTAATGTATAGTACGCCTTACCAAGACTTTCATAATGCAAATGTATTAAAAAGTTTACAAATTGTGAACAATTATTTCTTAAAAAAATTTTAAGATCAACCTTATTGGTCAGCCTTAGACGGGCCGTTGGCCAGGCTTTTTTGCCAACAGCTAAAAAATCATTCTACCCGAAAAGTATTGGCTATAGCAGTATATACTTTGTATGGTCATAGCCATAAAACCAATAAAAATGCAACTATATTTATGGCTATAACATTATACCGGAATTCTCGCTTACCTTTCGTCTTCAAGTATTTACAATATAGAAGACCTTTGGCAAGAATCAGTGGGGGCATCAGGCATTTTCATATTTCTGATTTTTTGTTGCATGACGGGTATTAAAAAATATGGCGGCTTACTCTCCCTTTAAAGCAAACGCGATATACATATCCGCCGAAGGCGTACCCACTTTCCCGCCGCCGCCGGCAGCGATCACGATGTATTGTTTACCGTCTATCATATAGGTAGCGGGGGTGGCATAGCCGCCGGCGGGCAATTGGTATTCCCACAACAGCCGGCCGTCTTTTTTATCGAAGATCCGGAGCTTTTCATCTCTTGTAGCGCCGATAATTAGCAGTCCGCCGGCGGTCACTACCGGGCCGCCCAGGTTTTGCGTACCCGTTACGGGTATGCCTTTCTCCAGCAGCTCCGGGTATTCGCCCAGCGGTATTTGCCAAAGTATCTCCCCCTTGTTCAGGTCAATGGCATTCAGAGTGCCCCAGGGCGGCTTCACTCCCGGGTAGCCATCCTGGTCGGTGAGCACGTTCCATCCGTCGTGCACATACCGGTGCCGGTCAGACGAAGCTGACTGGAATTGCGGGGCTATGACGGTATCGCTGAGCAGGTAGGTTACCAGCGCGGTTCTTTCATCATCAGATAAATTGGGGTAGGCCGGCATCTGTCCTTTTCCGTTTTGCAGCAGCTTTGCTATTTCAGCAGGCTTGTATTTTTTATGCAGATGAAGCAACGCAGGGAAGGCCTCTGTTCCCTTCCTGTCGGCACCGTGACACATGGTGCAATTGTTGAGCGTATATACCTGTTGTCCCTTTGATAAAACATCGCCTGCAAATACAACCGGCCGCATTGTAAACAACATCGGGATCTCGTTGGCATTCACATACATTATCCCGGTAGTTTTGTCAACAGAGGCGCCACCCCATTCCGCACCCCCCCGGGTACCGGGAAACTGCACCACCCCGGCGGTATCCGGCGGGGTATACATAGCGCCCATTTTTGCATTTCCTATTTTTTTCGTGACATAACGATAAGATGTATCTGAAATGTCGGTTATGTCGCCCGGCGAAAAATGTTGTCTTACAAAGGCAGCCGGCTTCACCGGGAATGGCTGCGTGGCGGAGGTCTGCTCCCCCTCCAGGATTGTCTGGGGCACCACCCGCTCCTCTATGGGGTATAGTGGTTCTCCCGTATGCCGGTCAAAGACAAATACCCATCCCATTTTGGTAGTTTGTGCTACCGCCTCAATGGTTTTGCCATCCTTACGGACAGTAAGCAGGGTTGGCGGCGCCGGCAGGTCGTAGTCCCACAGGTCGTGATGCACCAGTTGATAATGCCAGTTCCGTTCTCCGGTCAATGCATTCAATGCTACCAAACAGTTACCAAACAGGTTATCGCCTTTCCGGTTGCCTCCGTAAAAATCAAATGCGGGTGAGCCTAAGGGTAAGTATACCGTTCCGGTCTTTTCATCCAGGCTCAGCCCGGCCCAAGCATTGACCCCACCGGCTTCCTTCCATGCATCCTTTTCCCAGGTATCGTACCCAAACTCTTCCGGCTGCGGAATGGTATGAAAGGTCCACACTGTTTTCCCGGTGACGACATCATACCCGCGAACAAATCCCGGCGCGGCATCATATCCCTCTCCCAGGGCTGTTCCCATGACCAGTATGTTCTTATAAATGATACCCGGTGAAGTAGACCACACGGCCAGCTTTGACGGGTCCCTGCCCAACCCTTCCCGGAGATCAACTTTTCCTTCGCTTCCAAAAGAAGATACCAGCCTGCCTGTTCCCGCATGCACTGCATACAGGTAAGGCCCTGCGGAAAAAAATATCCGCTTATCGTCGCCGTTTTCCCAATATGTCACACCGCGGTTGACGCCCGTAGCCTCTGCTTCTCCTTCAAACGGATCGAACCGCCATATCTCATTGCCTTCTCTTGCACCCAATGCGATCAGCTTCAGTTGCGGCGAGGTAACATACATCACCGTATCAATAACAATGGGGTTACATTGAATGGCAGAGCGATTGCCTTCCCTGGCATCACCGGAACGATAGACCCAGGCTACCTCCAGTTGGTCCAGATTGGTGGTATTGATCTGATCCAGCGATGAATAACCCGAACTCTCGCTGTCGCCGCGATACACCCTCCAGGAAGCATCTTTATTTTCCTGCTGCTTACAGGAAATAAACAACAACAATAGCGCGGCCCAACCAATACGACCATTCATCTCAGCAAAAATTGACAGTTTATTTTTTTAATATTTTCAAAGCATTTTCCCGGTATATCTTCTTAAGGGTTGCATCGCTTAAGTTAAACCCCTGCAACGGCCAGTGGTATTCAAAAAGCTCTGTCGCATAAAAATGCTCGTCATTTGTCTGCAATATCCTGAAAGTAGTTTCAAACATAAAATCATTCGGGTGATAATCGGTCCCGTATACGAGCTTATCCCGGTATTTTTCAAAAAAAGCCGCCGCAAAGCGGGGTATGGGCGCGATCTCCCCAAACCGGGCGGCCACATCCGCATACAGGTTATCATATTTTGAAAGCAGGTTGCCCAACAGGGTCAGGTCGTATTCGCAATTAGCCAGATGACAGGCTACAAAAGTGGTTTTAGGATTCGCCTTTACCACATTCTCCAGCGCGTTGATCATATCCGCATGTCCCCTGAAGCCGGGTTTGGTGGGATCTATTCTCCAACTGTACGCATTCATCAATCCATCATTGGTGGAATCCATGGGCTCATACATCCACATGGGTTCTGCCACATGAATGCTCACCGGGATACCGAGTTCGGCACATTTCCGGTACAAAGGCTGCAGCCGTTTGTCATCCACGTGCATCCCATAGCCTGGTACCGGTTCCGAGAACACCTCTCCGAGTCCTTTATCGCCCAGCTCGCCCACGCCCCTGGCGCCCACCTTTACACATCGCTCCAGCTCTCTCACTGCTTTTTCACCCCAGCCGGGCTCCTGGTAACCGGTATAATCAAAGCCGCACCATAGCTCAAACCTGTCGCCATACGGCGCATATACATGGTAGATAGAATCAAACTGTGGGCCGGTAGACTCTGTAAGCAATACCACCTTTTCTATCCCGAATTTATCCAGCAGCTTCACCCATTCATCAATATCTTTTACATTTTTAGCATACCAGCTATGCGCATGCATATCTATCACCGGAAATTTTGCCTTATCTACCCTGGTGACCGGTATTTTGTAAATAGATTTCGGGCGATAGTTTTTCAGCAGCAGCTCTTCCGGGTTCTGTCCGAAAGCAAGTTGTGCTGATAGCAACAATAGCAGAAAAAGCGTTTTACGAAGTGTCATCAGAAACGAATTATTAGTGAATACTCTTTATAAAATGATATGCCTATTTTTTTAGAATCTTCAGGGCATTGTCACGGTATACCTTTTTCAGCGCGCCATCACTTAAGTTAAATCCGTGCAGGGGCCAATGATACTCAAATAATTCAGTGGCATAAAAATGCTCATCACCGGTCTGTAAGATCCTGAAGGTTGTTTCATACATAAAGTTACCGGGACGATAGTCTGTTCCATACATCAGTTGATCCTGGTACTTCTCAAAAAAAGCAGAAGCAAAACGGGGAATAGGCGCTATTTCTCCAAAGCGGGCGCCTACATCTGCATAGAGATTGGGATACCTGGAAAGCATGTTCCCTAAAATAGACAGATCGTATTCACAATTTGCCAGGTGACAGGCGATAAAAGTGGTTTCGGGGTTTGCTTTCACCACGTTTTCCAAAGCTGTTACCATTTCTGCATGTCCCCTGAAGCCGGGCCTGGTGGGATCCATCTTCCAGTAATAGGCATTCATCAGGCCATCGTTGGTGGAGTCCATGGGTTCATACATCCACATCGGCTCTGCCACATGTATACTTACCGGGATCTTTAATTCCGCACACTTTTGATACAACGGCTGCAGGCGTTTATTGTCTACATGAATGCCGTGCCCGGGCACCGGTCTCGAAAAAATTTCGCCTGTTCCTTTGTCACCCAACTCTCCAACACCCCTGGCGCCGGCTTTTACACAACGTTCCAGTTCCTTCACAGCCTTCTCTTCCCATCCCGGCTCTTCAAAACCGGTATAGTCAAAACCACACCATAATTCGAACCTGTCAGGATAGGGAGCGTACACTTTGCAGGTTGAATCAAATTGGGCCCCGGTAAGCTTGGTCTGTAAGATCACCTTTTGTATGCCGAACTTATCCAGCAGCTTTATCCACTCAATTATATCATTGTCATTTTTGGCATAAGTGCTATGGGCATGTATATCTATCACCGGAAACTTTGCTTTATCCACTTTGGTTACCGGTATTTTGTAAATAGATCCCGGACGATAATTCTTCAGCAGCAATTCCTCCGGATTTTGCCCCGAAGCCTGCGCGGACACCAGCAGGCAGCAAACAAGAAGCTTGTGAATTTTCATCTGAATCAGTTTTGCAGGCGGTTACATATTTAGTTGTTGATCGCTTTCCTGTCCAGGCTATAGCCAATCTGGTACACCGCCTTTGATACGAGGTTATAGGTGGAGGCCGTGCTGATCATCATTTTATCGGCTATTTCAGGATAGCTCAGGTTACCATAAAACTTCAGCAGGATAGCTTCTTTTTGCCTTCTTGTCAGCAGGTTCAATGCATCAGCAATTTGTCTCCTTTGCTGCCCCCGTCGCTGTTCCTCCAGCATTTCCGTTTCCACACTGGGCGTATGCCCCTCTTTCAGACAGATGCTGTCAAAAACAACATGGTTTCTTTCCTTTTTTATCTTCCGGATAATTTTACGATGTACAGAACAAAGGAGGTAGGCTTTTACCGACCTCGGTAAAGCCAGGTTGTGCTTATTGTTCCATATTTCCACAAACAGATCGTGCACACAGTCTTCAATCAGTGCCTTATCGGGATGCAATTTCAGGCTCTTTTGCATCATCACATCAAAATAACGATGATACAAGCCTTCAAAGGCCTGCCGGCAGCCATTTTTAAAATCATTCCAAAGTGTTTCATCACAATGTGATGAAGATCGATATGTTAATTGCATGTTCTTTTCATTTTGATTCTCTTAATCCAGACCAAGCTCCATGTATACATCGGCCCGTTTGTATTTAGTACGGTCTCCGGGTTTTTCCACAAACCCAAAAAGCCTGTATATTGCCAGCGCCGTCTTCAGACTGCTTTCCGAATACAACACAATCTTCTCCGCTTTCATTTTCCGTGCGGTGTCAATAGCAGCCGCACATAATTTTTTTCCTATGCCCAACCCCCGGTATGATTCATCCACTGCCATTTTTATCATTTCCACCACACCGTGCCCTGTGTTCCTTAGCGCCACCGTTCCTGCAATATTGCCGTTGTACAATGCAAACAGGATCTCACCGCCATCTTTCAAAATGGCCTCTTCCGGGTTGCCCAGCAAGTATTCATCCACCGGCTCCAGCGTAAACAATTTTTCCAGCCAGGCCTTGTTCAGCTTTTCGAAGTACGGCTGGTATCCCGGCTGATATGGTACAATGGTGATCATCCTGTCATTGTTTTACAATACATGTTCAGGGGCGGACCCAAACACCGTTCAACATTACTTTTTCTATATTCCTGGTGGCGCTGATATCTTTCAGCGGATCGCCTTTGATCAATACCAGGTCTGCTGTTTTACCCTTTTCAATCGTACCCAGCCGGTCGGCTATACGAAAGTAACGGGCATTCTGCAGGGTAGACGCTACAATTACATCCATCGGGCTGATGCCGCTTTCTACCAGCAGCTCCATCTCTCGCTGGTAAGCCCATCCCTCTTCGGCGTATTCAATCATAGAATGAGAGCCCAGCACCATCCGCACCCCGGCTTTCTGCAGACGGGTGGTCAGGGCTTTCATATTATTAAAACCGGCAAGCTTAGCCGTGTCGTGGTCGGTGTCGCTGAAGCGGTATTCAAACGGACCTAAGGTTGGTGTAATAAAAGTTCCTTTTTTTACAAGAAATTTTGCCAGGCTGTCTGTCCGGGGACCTTCAATATCCATCGCAGCCCAAAGCTCGTACCGGCCATGTCTCCTGAAGTCGTTGCTCGACAATACCGATTGACGATATTTCTCCGCATCTCTCCGTGGGGTCAGTGTCAGTCCGAACGAAGTGATGTGCTCTATCCCGTCCAACCCGGCTTCAATTGCTTCCATCGCTTCGGTGATCTCCAGATGTCCTGTAACCGGAACACCTTTCGCACGGGCTGTATTGCAGGCAATACGGATCAGGTCCGGCGGCATCCTGAAATACACCTTAATAGCGGCCGCTCCTTCCGCTATCTGTTTGTTCACAGCGTTCACGGTCTCTATGGAATCCCTTACGATGTAGGCATCATACGGATATGCCGGCGGTGGCATGTCAAGGTGCGGACCACAAAGGAATAACCGGGGATTAGGCTTACCGGAACTCCTTTCATCCTCATATGCTTCTATCCATGCGCCGGGGTCCCTGACGGAGGTGACGCCGTGCTGCAGGAAAAGGGAAGGCAATCCTTTTGTTCGGTCCAGGTGAAAATGAGCATCTATCAAACCGGGCAGCAGGGTGAGACCCGATGCATCCACCCGTTCAGCATCCTCTGGTATGTCGGCGTTATCCATAGCACCTGCATACATGATCGTGTTACCCTTTACCATTACACAGCCATTGGCAACAGGCGCTCCGCCATAACCATCTATGATGGTAGCACCTGTGATGACTATGTATCCCTCGCCGGCAGCAATTTCCGATACGTTTACCTCCTTTATTACCTGCTGAGCGGCAGGCGTTCTTTTCCTGGTATCATCACATGATACCAGGAATGTCAACATCACGATAACAGTGACCAGGCAGGGATTAAACGGAAATAAATACTTCATACCATCCTAAGAGTAGTGTAAATAAAGGCGCTGCGCATATCTTATTTACCGCACAGCGCTTTTAAAACCGGAGCAGCCAGGCTGCTTACGGTGTGGGATAACCGGGGTTTTGCTCCAGCAGATCGTTCAGCCGTAAATCTCTTTCCGGTATCGGGAACAAATAATCATTTTCAGAAAAGTTGGCTTCCCATTCCGGATTCTTTTCACGCAGGATCCTTTTACGCACCAGGTCGAACCACCTGTCATACTCAAAACAAAGCTCCTGGTTTCTTTCCTCGATCACCGCTTCATCAAAGGCCTCCCTTGACATAGCGGTCGTTAACAAAGGATGCCCTGCAACAGGTGCGTACCCGTTTGCCCGTTCTATTACCTGGTTCACTGCATCCACTGCCGCTTGCGTGGGACCTCCGTTAGCCATATTAGCAGCTTCCGCATAGATCAATAAAACATCAGCATAGCGGATAATGGGAAAATTGATCGTGGACGCATAGCTGTCAAAGTCCTCCTTTGAAATATAGAGGAACTTGCGGATATAGGGTGTGTGTTGTACATCCCATTCGGTATAATGAACCCCATCGAGTTCGGTGATCAGGTAGGCATTCTTACGGGGTCCGTCGGGTATAGCCTGCTCCCATACCGGGTTTACGGAGGCATCGCCCCAACCATCCATATTTTCCGGCGCCCATATCTGGGGGTCGGTAGCCGGATCGTCATAAGTGGAATTGAAGCTCCACATCATTTCCGGCCCGTATTTGTTAGACAGGCTGAATACATCATGAATGTCATACACCAGGCTGTAGTTACCCGATTGTATTATCTCCCAGGCCATATCGGCCGCTTTTTGGTAATTGGCGGTTTCGTTCAATGGCGCCGTGGCCATTGTAAGGTACACTTTTGCCAGCAATCCTTTGGCAGCGCCCCGGGTGGGTTTACCGGGCGCACCGGTCCAGGAGTCCGGCAGTTTATCAACCGCTTCCAGGAAGTCACTTACGATCAATCCATATACTTCGGATATGGATGACCGTGGCAACGGGTTGGCTACAGGATCCGGTGTATCTTCGGTGATCAGCGGTACCCCGCCAAACATGCGAACCAGCATGAAATAATTGTAGGCTCTTAAAAATTTCGCCTGCCCTGTCAGCCGGTCAATCACCTCCTCGGACGCGCCCTCCACATTTCCGTTCTTTATAGCTGCTATCGCTGCGTTAATATTGAGCAGGGCCCGGTAATGTATATTCCATAACCCGGAGCCATGCGTTGCAGAAATATTCAGATCTCCTCCGTTGAGCTGATCATCGTGAATAAAACTCCCGTACCCGTAGGAATAACCGCCCCAGTAGTCCCAAAGGAAATTCATCGAGGCGGTAAAAGCAGTCTCTACCTGCTGCGCCGTCTGAAAGAAATTATCAGGTGAAACAAAGCTGATCGGCTTTTCTTCCAGTTGCTTGCTGCAACTTTCTGTTACCGTCAGTAACAGGAAAAGCACTGTTGCCTGTATGATTATTTTTAGTTTCATTGTAATAGATTTATGTTGGTTACCATTTTCCGGTATCAGCATCTGTTGCTTACCGGTATGCCCTATATTGCCATCAAAATGACAGGTTTATACCGAATGTCACCGATTTGGAAGCCGGGTAGCTGCTCAGGTCAACACCCAACTGCGCATCATTGCCTGTATAGGCGCTCACTTCGGGATCATAGCCGGTATATTTGGTAATGGTGAATACATTTGCCCCTGTAACAAACACCTTCGCCTTTGTTAACCTGATCCTGCGGAGGAAGGTGGCGGGAATATCATACCCCAGGGTGATATTCTTCAGGCGTATATACGACGCATCTTCCACCCAACGGCTCAGCCGCTGATCCCCGCTGATAAATATCTTACTGGTGAGATTGGCATTTTGCCGGGTTACCTGGTCTATAAATGCCGGCACATCCGTATCCTGGTGATCGGGCGTCCACCTGTCAAGCACGCGGGTGCTTACCGCTTCAAAAGGATTTTCAAGCCTGATCCTGGCCTGGTTAAAGATATCATTGCCCCTTGTACCCTGTATCAGGAAGGTTAGCTCAAAGTTTTTGAAGCTCATATGGTTGGTCCAGCCGAAAATATAATCCGGTAAAGCGTTACCGATCACCATGAGATCCTGGGTGTTGATCTCCCCGTCGTTGTTTACATCGGTATACCGGGGATCACCGGGAAGCTGTCCGTAGGAGGCTGCCGTTGCAGCATCTTTTGTGCCCCAGGTGCCTTCATATCCATACCCGTACATTTGTCCGAACGGTTCACCTTTCACCAGGAACATGAAGTTTGTGTTCAAGCCGTAGCCTCCCATGGTTGTGCGATAAGATATCCTGTCGTTGGCGCCCAGGTCCAGCACTTTATTCCTGTTAAAGGAAATATTGAACCCGGTATTCCACCTGAACCGTCCCCTGAAAGGATCGCCGCTGACCGATAGTTCCACTCCTTTGTTTTCCACGGATCCCACGTTGTCTATAATGCTGGTCAACCCGGTGTATCCCGGCAGTTCCCTCGACAGCAGCAAATTCCTTGTTGTCTTCTTATAATAGTCTGCCGTTACCTGCAGGCGGTCATCGAACAAGCCCAGATCAATGCCTATATCCATCTGTGTGGTGTTTTCCCATTTCAGGGAAGGATTGGCTGCACTCAGGATATAGAATCCCAGGTCAAAGTTTTCATTGCCGTTATAAGGGTAGTTACCCCCGGATGCCATCTGCGCCAGCGTCTGGAACGGTGAAATTGCCTGGTTACCGGTTATACCCCAGCTACCCCGGATCTTTAATTCTGAGAACAGATCGAGGTCCCGTATGAATGCCTCTTCCGAAAGACGCCATGCGGCGGAAAGGGAAGGGAAATAACCCCATTTATTATTTTTTCCGAAAACCGAGGAACCGTCCGCACGATAGCTCAACGTCAACAGGTATTTTTCATCATAAGAATAGTTGATCCTGCCCAAATAGGAATAGATCGTCCTTTTGTTCGCAGAAGACGCGTTGATCACTTCGCTGGCGCCTCCCAGGTCATCTATACCGGTTTGATCCACAGTAAACCTTCTGGCGGTAAGGGAAGAGCCTTTAAAACCCTCATACTGCTGCTCCACTACGCCCATCACTGTCAGATTATGCCGGTTGAATTGTTTCGTATAGGTGAGAATGTTAGAGTTCTGATAACGTGTAAACAGGTTTTCCGCAGCCGTACCGTATCCCACCATTCCCTGGGTAGGTCTGCCTTCAAAGGTTTTACTGTTGAAATAGCTTTTGTTATGGGTATTCCTGATAATAGCGCCGCCGGTTACCCGCAGGGTCAATCCTTCTATGATCTTAAAATCAAGAAAGGTATTGATCGTATTACGCATCGTATTGTTTTCTGTGAACGGCTCTTTGGCAGCAGCCACGGGGTTCCATACATCATAGGCACCATAGCCGCCGGGGTGCACATTATAGTTTCCGTCTTCATCATGCACCGGGGTGGTAGGGTCCCACCTGGGTGCACCGTTCACTGCCTGCCCCAGGAATGAAACGGCGTTGCTGCCATAGGGCGGGGAACTGCCCTGCTCTTTTGAGGCCGCCCAGTTCAGACCAAAACTTACATTCCGGGTAATGGTGGAGTTTATATTGGCCCGCATTGAAAACCTTGTATAATCGGAGTTGATGAGTATCCCCTCCTGATCGAGGTAACCGGCGGATACCATATATTTTGTGTTGTCTGTGCCGCCGCCTACAGACAACTGGTGATTCTGCAGGATACCCGTACGATAGATCTGGTCCTGCCAATCGGTGCCCCCGGTCCTTTCAAATTCAGCGATCTGCTGATCGGTAAAAGCCATTACGGGAGTTCCGGCAAGATTTTGTGTCTGTCGGTATGCGTTCACCGTCCGGGCATAGTCTGCGGCATTCATTACATCCAGCTTTTTACGAAGCTCCTGCAGCCCGATGTTATAACTGTAGTCAACTGTTGGTCTTCCCTTTTTTCCCGTTTTGGTGGTGATCAATATAACACCGTTGGCTCCCTGTGATCCGTAGATAGCGGTAGCCGAAGCATCTTTCAGTATTTCAATGGATTCAATATCATTAGGGTTAAGCGAATTCAAATTGCCGCCCTGCAATCCGTCAATCACTATCAGGGCACTGTTCCCTCCGTTAATGGAGTTCATACCCCTTATCCGGATGGTAGTATTACCGCCGGGTGCGCCGTCCGTATTCAATACCATTACTCCCGCAGCGCGTCCCTGCAGGGCCTGGTCAACTCTTTGAGTGGGAAGCTGGGTCAGGTCGGCGCCCTTCACCTGGGTTACAGAGCCGGTCAGATCCCTTTTCTTCATCGTACCGTAGCCCACTACCACCACGTCCGACAGGCTGCCGTCATCCGGCTCCAGTAAGATCGTCATTTCACCGGTGGTTACCTGCACTTCTTTACTGAGATAGCCTATGGATGTTATCACCAGCACCGCTGCTTCATTTTTAACGGTAATGGTAAACTGCCCGTTCTCATTGCTGGTCACTCCGTTATAAGTGCCTTTTTCGATAATGCTTACACCCGCAAGCGGTTCTCCCTTCTCCCCGAGCACGGTGCCGGATACCCGAAGGTCTGCATACAGTCCGCCGGTCTTATCCCTGATAATGATCGTTTTATTATCAACCACATATTCCACCGGCAAGTTGCTGAATATCTGTTGCAGGACATTTTCCAGCGGCATATCCGTAACGGATATGCTTACAGAAGGCCCGTTCCTGATGGCCCTTGTATTTACCAGGAAATCGTAATCAGTTTGTTTGCGAATTTCACGTAACAGCTTTTGAACAGAAGCGTTTTTTTCGTTCAGCGTAACCTTTTGCGCTGAAACCGAAGCGCTTGCCTGAACACAAATGACAAACAGGAAAAACGAAATAAGCTTCATCTGCAAGATTAGTTTTGAAACAGGTAATGCTGTTTTAGCGAGGAACGCCTTATGCAGTATCTTATTCGCTTTTTTTCCTGAATAAGTGCGTAACTTACCTCTTAAAGTATCAAATTGCATACTTTTGTAAAGTTTGGGTGAACAATAATTGATTGCCGCAATGATCAAGCTTTGAATACCCGAATGTGCCCGGAAGTGCTGGCAGGCATTTCCGGCTTTTTTGGTACTCATCAAAGCCGACTATTAAGTTGGATTGAATCGCTTCATTTGCATGTAGATTTGGATGTTATAAAAAAATTACGGGTTGCCGTAAACGTGAACCTGGCTGTTTTTTATTTCAAACCGCATATTTCCCGATAGCTCAAGCATCCGCAACACTTCCGAAAGATTCCTGTTACGGGAAATCTGACCGCTGATATTTTCACGCGGTGCGCCTGCCTCATTTTCATATACCACTTCCACATCGTACCACCGGGCCACCTTGCGCATCACGCTCCTGATATCCTCTTCCGCAAATATGAAATCCCCGTTCTTCCAGTCAATAGCCATGTCCACATCTACCTGTTGGGTGCTGATCCCGTCTGACCGGAGATTAAACTCCTGGCTGGGTTTTAGTATAACCGCTTCTTCACCGGTCACCACCTTTACTTTGCCTTCGATCAGGGTTGTTTTGATACCATTTCCGTCATCGTAGGCATTCACATTGAACCGGGTGCCCAATACTTCTATTTTCTGTCCGGCGGTTTCCACAAAAAAAGGAACACTTTTTCCATTATGTTTTTGGGGCAGCACCTCAAAGTATGCCTCTCCTGAAAGCTTTACCGTCCTCTCCCGGTTACCGAATGAAGCGGAGTAAGTAATGGTAGAAGCGGCATTCAACCACACCTTTGATCCATCAGGCAGCACCACCCCGTATTGACCGCCTTTGGGTGTTCTAATAACATTCACGCCATTGCCGCGGGGTACGCCGGACAGGTATTCCAGCATGCCGTCAGCGGTTTTCTTTATTAGTACGCCGTCCTCGTCTGCTACCTCACCTACCTGTAAATCGGCCAATGCCAGCTCCCGGCCATCTGCCAGCACAAGGGTTGCCCGGTTTCCGCCGGGCGGTATGTCTTTTTCCTCCAGGGTGAAATGCGGACCGGATACCGGTTTAATATAATAGACAGCAACCGAAAGCGTAACAATAACAGCTGCCGCAACGGCTATTTTCAACAGCAAGGGCATGCGCCGTATCCGGGGTGATTGCACAGGTGTTTGTCCAAGACGCAGCTTTGTAAAGATCCTTTCTGATACCCCCTCCGGCAGTACCTCATGTTCCGGGTCTCCCAGGTGTTTGGTGATAAGTTCATCGATTAGCGCCATGTCTTTCCCCGACCGGATAATATCGATCAGTTCGTTCAGTTCAGCCTCTGTACAGTCGTTCGATACATATTTTTCAAACAGCCTGGTAATATGAATGCGGTTGCTCAAAATAAAGTTGTTTAATAGTAATACTGCAAAAGCAGATCTTTCCTCTGCTCTGCGACAAAAAAATCTGGGCCACCACCCCGGCACTCATTAACGAAAGACTTCTATGGTGGTTAGATATCTCTCCCAACCTGCGGTCGGGATCGATATGACAACGGAAGAGGAGAAATCCTCACCCGAGCACGTCATTTCGATAAACCCGACGGAGGAGGGTGAAGAGAAATCTGCTGAAGGAACGAACTGTCCTTAGAAGAAGGAACGACCGAAACTGTCTCTTTTTTACGGGGAATTTTCCTATAGTGAGTAGATTTCTCCCGCCGGAATGACAGAGGAAAAGAAGGTGCCAATGGCAAGGGTAGGTCATCAGGCTAATGAAAGCAGCAGGAACAGCACGGAGGTGTAGGCAATATCTTTTGAGAGATAATAGGCTTTGATGCTCTTGGTCGCTTTTACAATATGATCACTGATGGTAGACATGGAGATACCCAGGTTCCTGCTTACATCCTCATAGCTTCTTCCTTCTACCTTACAGAGTGTATATACCAGCTTCCTTTGCGGAGGCAACTGCTGTATGGCCTCATTCAGGATATAAGCTGTTTCCTTTTCCTCCAGCACGTATTTGAACCCGGACATTGACCGTGCACCGGTAGCTTGCATATAGTTTTCTATGATCCGCTGACGCGAGGTTTTGTTGAAGTAATCGAACACAAGGTGTTGCGCAATAGTAAAAATGTAGGATCTGAAGCACTTTTCCGGATCGATCTTTTCCCTGTATTCCCATACCCGCTGAAAAACATCCTGTAATAACTCTTCGGCAATGTTGGCAGATTTTACCAGCCTTAGAATGTTCCCGTATAAGCGCGGGCTGTAGGCATGATATATTTCTTCAAATGCTTTTACATCGCCCTGCCGCACGCCGGTAAGGAGAATATTTTCATTTTCCCGGTACATTGAAACATTTCTCACTTGCAGAACAGATAAATTGTTTGAATCAAAAAAGGCTTCTACTAAAGTTAGAAAAATTATTCTGCATTGGTGAAACTTTTGAAAGAAAAATGAGGAAAGAACGCTGATAAAAATCAGGTGGATAGCAATATGACGTTATGCAATCGTTTTCGTTGGGTTTTTCCGGATTTACTGCCGGCAGCCGTTATTAATAATATACATATACCTACATGGGTGATGCCGGAAGGATCGCTGCTTTACAAAACAACCTTTCCTGCCTGGAAAACAGTATACGCTGTTGTGTCCGCTAAATGATCATTGCACAGTGATCTCTCCCATAGCATACCAGCCATCTTTTTTCACACCACTGATGGCAAGCTTTATCGCAGGCTGAAAAGAAACAGGCGATACAATCGCAATATCCAGCTTATATTTTCCGGCAGGCATATCAAAAGGAACAAACAGGTCTTCCTCGTGCACAATATCTCCCGGCAGCCAGGTACGCAGGCTCGCCGAAACCGGCAACAATACTGTTCTGTGTTCATTTTGCAGTCGTACCATAAGCGTATAATCCCTGTACACAGGAGCCACTCCCACATTCTCCCATATCGAATTGAATGGGAGCTTCTCATTTCGCTTAACGACAGCAGGATACTCCAGCTTTCGCAACACGAAACGATAGCCCATTTTTGTAAGCCATTTGTCCACCAGCGGTCTCCATACGTCCGGCACTGCCGAGCTTTTTGCATTAAATGAGCTGATATGCCATTTCAACGCTTCGTTAAAAATATATTCCACCGTTTTTTCATCGTATCTGAACCTGTGAAGCCACTGCAAAAAAGTATAACATATCTCCATGGTCACCGGCTGTTTTTTCCATGCCTCCGCCATGCCGCTTTTTACAATATCCCTCGGATAAATATCAGCCATATGGCTCCACTGCTTTTCTTTCCAGAGCGCTGTCGTTACATCTCCCAGGCAGTCACACCTGTAACCAACAGGACGTATATGGGGCCCGGTCCCGTTATGGGTGCCATCCGGCCAGGATGCTTCAATGACGGTTCCCTTTACCAAAACACCGGGATCAGGCGCGTCTCCGTTCAATGGCTGAAAATGCAAAGGTGTTTTTTTAAAATGGTCCAGGTAACAGTTGATCAACGCTATCCGCGTATGATCGTTCAGCAGGTGCGAGCCATCACCTTCTCCCCAGTAACCGATAAGAGACATATCTACAGACTCCAGGTTCGGATGACCATCATATCGCTGACCCAATGCCCGGATCATGCCGCCGAAATATTGAAGATACCTGGGGTCTTCAGGGTCTACCCGCCATTTTTCCCGGAGCGCTTTACCGGGCCCGCCCACCATTTTCCTGTACCAGGCCGGCACATCTTTTTCTCCGTGTTCATAAGGTGCTATCCTGAGCATCAATGTCTGTCCCCGTTCTGCCGCTGTCAGCAGCGCTTTATCGATCATTTCCCAATGATAGCTGAGCGGCTCCGGTTCCAGAAAAGCCCAGTCAACCCTGAAGTATGCTATGGTGGTCTGCGGATATCCTTTATTTGTAAGATCACCGTTGAACGTCTGGTATTCGATCGGATATCCTTCCGTCCACCCATGCCCGGCATTCAGCGTATCACCGTTAAAACGCTGGAACGTAGTGAATCCTATACCCGGGTTATTGAGCACATCTTTGATCTCCTGTGGACTTACCCGTATTATCACCGGGTTGTCCTGTGCCATTACCGGTTGAAAGCCATTCACTATAACGGCGACTATTCCCAATAGTATTCTATGGTTCATTTTCCGGAACAATATTTTAAAACCGCGAAACAATATCCTCTGCTGCGGCAGGATCTCCGTCTGCCGGGCCATACCATACACCTCCGCCGAACGTTATGATAAAAATTTTATCCCGGTTGCGCGGATCGGGCACTACTCTTTTTCCCCATTTAAAATTATAGCCGGTGATCCGTTGCCAGGTACGGGCATTATCCGTTGACTTCCAGGCATTGCTGTTGAAGCCGCAGGCATAGTATGTTTTTGTTCTGTTGTCGTAAGTGATATCATGGATATGCTGATCCTTTTCCAACGCCTGCTTCCAGGTAGCACCTTCGTCGTCTGATACAAAAATGCCTCCACCCGTATCTGCCGTAAATGAGCCCGCATGGGCTTTGCCCCACGCCGCTAATATCAGGCGGCCGGTCTGTTCCGCATCTGTCATGATATCGGTTGGCCCGTTGGTCCCTTCCGGTAAATCTATTTTTGTCCAGCTTTCCGCACCGTCTTTCGACACATACACCGCGCCATCACCCTCCCCTGTGCCTCCTTCGCTTCTCCTGCTGATCACCAGGAAGAGGGCGCCATCAGCAGCCCTCCTGGTGATGCGCCAGGCAAAGGGCTCTTTCGGTGGTAATCCTTTGTTCTTTTCCTGCCATGTTTTACCGCCATCTGTGGATTTATACACGCCTTTACCGAAACCGCAGGCATATAAAGTTCTTGCGTCCTTATTACTTTCCGGATCCAGCAGGATATGGGTGAACGCGCCTTCTCCTATTGCCGCGCTTAATGGTTGCCAGGTCTTTCCGCCGTCATCGGTCTGCAGTATGCCGCCTTTGTACCCGGAAACACCTGTTCTTCGCCACATTTTCGGGCGTGGCAGGTCATGCGATCCGCTCATCACCGTCCAGGCACGATCCTTTACTTCCGGGTCGAATACCATCCAATAAGTACTGTTCACCCAGGCGCGGGGTATGCCGTTATCCCTAGTGGCACTGTTCCAGCTATGACCTCCGTCCCTGCTTTCCATCAGTCCCACGTCTGTATTACAAATAAAAAAGTGAGCGCTATCAAAAGGATCCATCACAATATCATAGCTGGTGGTTACTTCCAGTCCCCTTGAAACCCAGCCACTGTTTGTTTTTCTTGTATACACCTGTTCCCAGGTTTTTCCACCGTTTTTTGTGGTAATGGTCCTGCCAAAATCAGTAGCGTAGCACACATCCGGTTTAACAGGCGAGACCCCGAGGGAAAAGGGGTTCTCACCCCAGGAAGGGCCAAACCGTTCGTTGATCCATTCAGCGCTGAAATTGTGTGCGATCGTGTACCCGCCTTTAAATAACCGGTCTTCCCATACCAGTGACCACGTGACACCATAATCTTCGCTTTTTGCAACGCCTATGGAAACAGTATCACCTTTCTGAAAATTGTTATAAGAAACGTAGACCACGTGCGGATTCATAGCACTGGTGGCAATGGTGCGCCATTCCGGTGTACAGCCGTTGCACAAAGCTGTGAGTCCTGCCTCCCGGTTTTCCCAGGTTTTTCCACCATCACCGGTAAAAAAGATCCCCGATGAGTCGGGTATATTGTTGAAGTAGGAAACCCCTGATATGCCGTATATGATCGTTTTCTGTTGTACCGTGTCAAATCCTCCGGTAAAGCTGGTGACAGAACCGACACCATCCGGTATGGCATGAAAGCGCCATTCATTTCCGGCTTGCACGTATATTCCTTTTGCAGTGGCCGCATATACATTTCCTTTCCCGCCGGCAGAGGGTTCTATAAAAATATTCCTGACGGGCGCATCGGTCTCCGTTTCTTTTTGCCAGCTTTTGCCACCGTCTGCTGATACAAATATCCCGTTTTGCCGGTCAACGGTAATGCCTGCTACAAGAGTTTTTGCATCTGAAGGATCCACACCCAGCGCCGACACTCTGCGGGAGGTGCTGTCTTTGGGAACCAGCACGGTAGCAGCATGATCTCCCTTTGAAATCACACCGGCTATATCATCTTCTGCAGGGTATACGATCCGCCAGGTATTTCCCTTATCGGTGCTCTTATATAAAGCGGCCGCATTGGCATATACCACGTTGCTGTCATTCGGATCAAACAGGAAAAAGCTTACCGGGTGCCCCAGGTTGAACATCCGCCATTTTTCGCCACCGTCATACGTAACATAAGAGCCGGTCATATCACAGGCTACCAAAGCGAAGTCCGGGTCAAAAGGACTTACCGCCGGGTAGAACATAGCGCCGCCACCCCCATAACCAACATATCCCCAGGCATCATTCCTGCCGTTCTCATTCATATATGCCGGAGCAACGGTTCTTTCTCTACCGGTATCGCATGCAGCGGCAATTGCCACCAGCATGACGATCAAAATATTTTTTTTTATCACGAACATAAGTATGCCAAACAATTAAGGTATTATTCTGTTTCCGGTAGACCGTGCCATACACCCGAGCCGAAAGTGGTGAGATAGATCTTCTCCTTATCATGTACATCAATCACGGGCCGCTGCCCCCAATGAAAATCATACCCTTTTAATTTTTTCCAGGTCTTTCCCGAGTCGTCACTCCTATAGGCCGCACTGTTGAAAGTATTGATGTATAAACGTCCGTTGTGCCGCTCATCTGCCATCACATCATACACATACTGGTCTTCATCAAAAATATTCTTCCAGCTTTTCCCGCCGTCTTCCGATAAGAACACACCACCCGGCATAAACAGTTTTTCATTTCCTCCTGTCTCTCTCGTCACATCCCCTCCCACCAGGTCACTGAGATTGATATCCGACCAGCAGGCCAGGTACAACCTGTCGGGATCGGTACGGTCAAATTCCAGCCCGTTGGGGAACAACAGCCCTTCGGTGATGGAAAGCTTTTGCCAGGTATCTGCTCCATCCGTTGATTTATATACAGCCCCCGAATAGATGTCCCTTCCTTTTTTCCCGTCCCGGTGCTCAGGCGCCGCACTCACCACCAGGTATAAGTCTCCCTTATTGGTCAGGGTGAGTTCAAATGCCGACGTATTGGCGCCTATACCATTATTCTTCAGCACCCATGTTTTACCGCCGTCAACAGATTTAAAAACACCCTTGCTGTACACCGAAGCGTATAATACCCGGTTGTCAGCCGGCGAGCTTGTATCCAGTACAATGCAGGTAACGGGTGAGTCGAACTCCATCCCTTCGGTAACAGGCGTCCATGACCTGCCGCCGTCATCCGATACACAAACACCTCCCTGTGCTCTTTGTCTCCAGCGGGGATTACGCGTCATTTTACCACGCGGAAAATCATGCAGGTTAGACCACCCGGACCAAACCCTGTTTTTCACCGCCGGGTCAAACACCAACCAATAGCAGGTGTTCACCCATTGAGCCGGCACACCTTCCACGGATCGTATCCAGGTTTTACCGCCGTCAAACGAATGATGGTACCCTATGTCGGTAAAGCTTATGGCAATATGATCGCTGTCAAACGGGTCGAAGTGTACCCCATACGCGGTTGTAACATCCAGTCCCCGGCTTATATATCCTTCCCCCTTTTTTTCACTGTACACCTGCTCCCAGCTTTTTCCTCCGTCAACCGTTTTCATGGTACGGTACCAATCGGTAACAATGGCAATATTGCCGTCAGCAGGCGAAACCCCCACATCCATCAGGCGGATATACTCCCCGCCAAAGGCTTCTTTCACCCAGGCATCTTCCAGGTTGGATGCATCATGTCCGTCTTTGACGCCATACCTGCCGGAACCGCCGCCGCCCTTCCAGCACCATTGCCACTGCTCTCCACCGTCAACCGTATTCAATGCCCCGTACCAGTAGGTATGACCGTTATCTTTCTGCTGAAGATACCGGTTGGTTACCACGTACACTTTGTCTGCATCCAGTTCCGAACAACGGATCATGGAAAAGCTGGGCAGTATAGCCGAAGCCGCATTGGTTATAACGGTGTCGGTTACCTGTATCCATTTTTTACCTCTGTCAGGAGATCTCCAGATGGTGCTATAGCCGAATTCTCCATCTATGTCCTTAGCCGGATCGTGACGGATGGCGTAGAAAACAATGCTGTCTGAATTTGCCTTGGTACCACCGGTAAATGAAAAGGCGTTGTGTATGGAAGCCGGCAGCGTATGTTCTTTAAATGTTTCCCCGGATTTATTCAATATCCAAAGTGAGCGGGCGGTGAAAATATATACTTCGTTCGCAGCGCTTGTATGATTGGTATAAATAAAATCAACCGGCGCACCGCAATCCTGTCGTTTCCAGGTGGCGCCGTCATCTTTGGAATAATATACCCGGGAGCCGATGCTAAAATACAGGGCGCCCGGAACAGCCGGGTCTATCCTGATGTTATGAATACCGCCATTCTGAAAAACGGATCCTTCCGCCACCTCTATATGATAATTGGCGTGATCACCCGAATAGGAGGTTTTTATTACTTCCTCTTCGGCAGGAAACACCTGCTGCCAGGTTTTCCCTCCATCGTTTGAACGTTTGAGAACCGAAGAACCGATATAGATAATATTGGTGTCTGAGGGGTGAAAGGCAAAGGAAGCCGTGCCATTGGGAAAGTTGATCTGACTATACGAGCGTCCTCCGTCGTTGGTCAGGTACGAGCCGGTCATATCGCACCGTACAAGGAACCTGTTGTTGTCAACCGGTGAAAAGGTTGGAATAAAAGTGGCGCCGCCGCCACCGGGTCCTGTTTTCTTCCATTGAGACGCCGGCGCTGCCGCCTGCTCATCCGTTGCCGGGGCATTGCACCCGGTTATAAATATTACCAGTGCCAATATCCTTGCTAAAAAGCTGTGTATATCCATAACAGAACCCTTCTTTGAAGGAGAGTCCGACACACCGGTTTTCTCATCATGATCCGGGTGTATATCATGAAAAAATAAAAACAAATCAGGCAATCGTTTGCATCACGTATATCACTATTTAAATGATTACTTTTAAACCGCACAGGGCATATTTTCTACAGACGGGTGTCTCCATCCGCCTGCAGGATGCGCTACCAGTCGGTGGGGACACAGACCGGAAAACTAAAAGACAACAAAGGAATACGCCCGCGCGCATTTATTAATTCGATAATCTCTTGTGATGAAAAAGTTATTTCTCTCCTTCTCTCTCTTAGCATATGCTTTCGCTGCAACGGCCCAACAAAAGGCCATCGTAAAAGAGTATAAGAAGGAGTTTGTCTCCTATCCTTTTTCCGACCCTAACCCGATTGCACTGCTGTCTGAAGTATATCCCTATTTCCGGTACGATGGCTTTACGGATAAGCCGGTGAAAAAGCAATGGACCGTGGTGGAGCTGGAAAACGATTATATCAGCCTGGAGATATTGCCGGAAGTGGGTGGCAAGATATGGGGCGCCTTCGAAAAGAAGAACAACAAGCCTTTCATATATTATAACCAGGTAGTGAAATTCAGGGATATCGGTATGCGGGGACCCTGGACCAGCGGCGGACTGGAGGCCAATTACGGCATCATCGGCCATACGCCCAACACGGCCACACCAGTAGACTATACCACACAGGAGAACGCGGACGGAAGCGTGAGCTGCTTTATCGGCGTGCTCGACCTGCTCACCCGCAGCCAGTGGCGCATAGAGATCAATCTTCCCAAAGATAAAGCCTACTTTACCACCCGATCCTTCTGGTACAACAATACAGCTACCACCCAACCGTACTATCACTGGATGAACCTGGGCATGCCTTCAAAAGGCAACCTCGAATTTATTTTCCCCGGTACGCACTATATAGGTCATGAAGGAGACTATGCCGACTGGCCCGTTAACAAAGAGAACGGGAAGAAAATAAACTTCTATGAACAGAATGATTTCGGCGGACCCAAATCCTATCATGTGATCGGCAAGCCTGCAGACTTTTTCGGCGCTTACTACCACGACAGTGATGACGGCATGGTACGGTATGGCACATACGATGATAAGGCAGGCAGGAAAATATGGATATGGGGACTGTCGCGCCAGGGAATGATCTGGGAAAAGCTGCTGACAGATACAGACGGTCAATATGTGGAGATCCAGTCCGGCAGGCTGTTCAACCAGAATTCTCCCAGGAGTAATTTCACTCCCTTTAAGCAAACCGCTTTTGCACCTTATGCAGCCGATACATGGACCGAATACTGGTACCCGGTGTACGGCACCAAAGGGATGGTAAAAGCCAATGAACACGGCGCACTGAACATCAAAAACGAAAACGGCTGGATGAAGGTATATCTTTCCGCCGTGCAGCATATGGATGATGTACTCGAGATCCGGTCGGACGGAAAAACCATCTACTCTAAAAAGATACAACTGTCGCCGCTTCAGGTTTTTGCAGATTCTATGCAGATGAACTTACCGGAAAATGCCGTGGCGGTATTGGGGAATAACAAGCTGGTGTACGATGCCCGCCCGGAAGCTGATGTGCTGCATCGCCCCCTGGAAGGTCCTGCCGGTTTTGACTGGCATACTGCCTACGGAGAATACCTGCAGGGCAGCTCTTTAATGGACCAGAAACTATATGCCAGGGCAGAGCGGCATCTTGCGGCCTCGCTGGAAAAGGACAATCACTTCCTGCCTGCCCTCGTGAAAATGGCGGCCTTGCAGCACAGGAATATGCAGTATACCGACGCGTTGTCCACCATCAGGAAGGCACTGCAAATACATGCGCATTCCGGGGAAGCAAATTATTTCTACGGACTGATCAACGAAACCCTGGGTAATACTGCCGATGCCATTGACGGCTACAGCCTGGCTACCCTGACGCAGGAATACAAAAGTGCCGCTTATACTGCGCTGGCAAGAATGGCCGGCAAAAAAAATAAACATACCCTCGTGATCGACTATGCACAAAAGGCGCTGGACTATAACCGGTACAACCTGGATGCCCTGATGCAGCAAGCGGTTGCATACCGTAAACAGCAGCAAAACGACAAAGCACAGAAGACCTTGCAGATACTACTGGAGCATGATCCCCTGAATCATTTTTCATTGTTCGAAAAATACCTGCTGCAGAAAGACGACACCCGGAAACAGGCATTCATTGCTTCCATAAGGAACGAATTGCCGCACGAAAGCTTTAACGAGCTCGCTATATGGTACTACAACAACGGGTATGAAGCTGAAGCGCTGGAAGTATTTCAACTGGCGCCGGTTGCCGCTGAAAGCCAGTTCTGGATCGCGTTTTTAAAAGGAGAAAAAATAAATACCGGTGCTATCAACCCGGCATTCGCATTTTCTTTCCGGTCGGAAACGGGAAGACTGCTGGAACAATTACTGAAAACGCAGGATGACTGGTTCTTACGATACCAACTGGCGCTTATTTACCGCGACAGGAACCGCCCGGATGAATGCCGTGCCTTACTGGAAGCCTGTGGCTCTGTACCGGACTTTGCACCCTTCTACGTATTCAGGGCCACCATGACGGATAAGGCTGATGACAAGCTGAGGGATCTGCAAAAAGCTTTGTCGCTGGAGCCATCCGGCTGGCGATACCATAAGCTACTGGCCGAATACTATATAACCAACCACCAGCCGGAGAACGCCCTGAAGATCACCGCCCCTTACTACAAAGCAGACCGCAATAATATGATGATGGCGATGCTGCATGCCAAAGCACTCCTGATGAACAAAAAATATAAGGAAACGGATGCTTTGTTATCCACTTTCCAAATCCTGCCGTTTGAAGGTGCTACGGAAGGGCGGATGCTGTACCGTGAAGCGAAGCTGATGCAGGCAATAGAAGCCTTACAAAAGCGTGATATTAAAAAAGCCAAACGCTTTATAGAAGCTGCAACACTTTGGCCCGAAAACCTGGGCGTTGGCAAGCCATATGACAATGTAATAGACTACAGGCTGGAGAACTGGTTACGTTACCTGGCAGACGGTAAAAACTCAGATAAATACCTGGACGAGATCATTGCCTTTACACCCGGCATAGAAAATACTATAGCCAACTTTATCGCTTCCAATGCCCTCGTAAGCGCCTGGGCCCTGGAAAAGAAAAAAGGAAAAGAAGCGGCACTGGCATGGCTCGATGGGCAGATCGCCCAATTTCCTTCATCAGCACCGCTGAAATGGAGCAAAGAAATGTTTGAACAAAATGACATCATACCGCTGGATGAGGATAAAAAAGATGGCGGGATACGGATACTGGAAGCGATTAAGATGATGCATTAGGCTGAAGAGACCTAACAGGTTTTCCCTCCTGCGCTTTGCTCCGGCGGGCAAGGAAAACCTGTTAGGTCTGTCTAAAATAGTTAGGGTGTTTTTAAATAAATGCCTACCTTAATGGTAACTAAAGCTCTTCGTCATGAACCACCTAACGATTTCCCGCGTTGCCATTTTAATATTGGCTGCCGTAATGATTGTTTTCGGAATTCAGCATTTTCGCAAACCGGATATCATGCTGGTATATGTTCCGGATTTCCTTCCGGGAGGAATAGTATGGGTTTATTTGGTTGGAATAGCTTTTCTACTCACCGCCCTGTCATTTATCCTTAACCGGTATGTGACATTCGCAGGCTATTTCCTGGCTTTGTTGCTCGTATTATTTGTCATCCTGATCCACATCCCTAATCATCTCAACTCGGGCGATGTTCTCATGAGAGAGAATGCGCTGGTAAATGCCCTGAAAGATACTGCTATTGCTGCGTTTGCCATATATATCAGCAGCACGGCAAAGCATCAGCAACTGTCGAATCAGTAAAACACGGTACCCGTTGCCTGCATGCGCGATCCCGCAAGGATCGCAGCAGCATACCGTTGTCCGGAAGACGGGATTAACGGAAAGCGTACCTGGTGATCAACTGTTCGTTGTATATGTATATGCCGGTGGAAGAGATCATTTTCAAACCCGGCTTTTGCATGAACAGCGGCAGGGGAACTTCCTGCATATGTATATCGCCCAGCGCATAGCGGATGAAGTTACCCTTGCTGATACCCACAATGGTAGTTCCTATTACCTGTACATGTTCAATGCCGGTGATGGGCAGCTCATTTTTTAGCATGCCGTAGTAATCAAAAACATACAACCCGTTCGCCTTATCGTACAGATACACAAATCCATCTCGGTCTATCAGCCTGTCCGGGGATGGCATTACAGTCAATACCTGCCGCAGGTCTGTTGTTTCCATGATAACCTTTCCCTCATCATCAATTTTTTTCAGCTTTGCAGCCTGCTCATCATATACCCACAGGTTGTTGTCATAGGAAAGTCCCACCGCCTTTGCCTGGAAAATACCTGCTTTCCGGAGGTCCATCGTATTCAACTGGTTCAGGAACCTGTCCAGCATCAGCACCGTCGAAAAGTCCTTGTAATACAACAATATCTTCAAGGGGTTGGTCACATCTATCGAACTGACAGCCCCGTATCTTCTCACATCATTAAATACATTCAGTGAGTCGCCTTTGGCGCTCATTTTTTTTAAAAAGCCGGCCGGCGTCAACACATACAGGTTCCCGAGATTATCAACCGAAAAATCATGTACACTGCCGGTAGCAATTACCGCCTGCTGCGTGAATAATGCGGTATCCTGCCCCGGGGCATTGCCGGTCTGGCAGAAAGCCCCTGTTGAGAGCAAACATGCAGGAAGGAGTATCAGTTTATACATCAGTGGGTTTATAGTATTTCAGTTCCATATTTTGTCCGTCAAACACGGCATAGCTGTAATAACGGATCCAGTCGCCCAGGTTGATATACCGGCTGTTATCACTCAATCGAAAATCGATCGGTAAATGGCGATGACCAAAGACAAAATAATCGTAATGTTCTTTCTGCAGTATTTCCCTTGCATAAATGATCAGCCACTCCCTGTCTTCTCCCAGGAACCTGGCATCATCATCACCGGTAGCGGCGCGGCTGCTTTTACTGGAGTAATTGGCAATGCTCATCCCCATATAAGGCGGTAGTATACCGAATAAAAATCGGGAAACAGGGTTGCGGAATATCCTTTTCAGGAACTTGTAACCATGATCGCCGGGTCCCAGTCCATCGCCATGCCCCACCAGGAATTTCTTTCCATTGAATTCAAATGTCCTGGGCTCGAAATAAACAGGCACATTCAGCTCCTTCTGGAAATAGTCTGTCATCCACATATCATGGTTGCCCACAAAAAACCAAACCGGGATACCGCTGTCTGTCAGTTCGGCTATTTTGCCCAGTATCCGCACAAAGCCCTTGGGCACTACTTTTTTGTACTCATACCAAAAATCGAAGAGATCGCCCACGATAAAAATGCCGGCGGCATCAGCCTTTGCCTCATCCAGGAACCTGACCACCCGCTTCTCCCGTACCAGGCTGGATGCATGATCGGGCACTCCCAGGTGGAAGTCGGACAGGAAGTATATTTTTTTTCCGTTGGCGATCTGCATTATAGCAAAATTAAGAAAGGATTTTTGCAGGCGGGTGAAGACACCCGCCTGTAGATACACTAAAGGGTTCCGAAGCATGTACTTAGTTCGAAACCCTTTCTGTTCTTGTTTCCGCTACCGGTCGGTACCCGCCCGGATGACCGTCTCTACCGACCGGAAATTCATTGTATCCCGAAGCCGGGAATCCTATCGAAATCCTCTGTTTTTATTTTTATCACTTATGATACCGGTGTATTCACCTCGGGTGTAACACCGTTGCTCACAGAACCTGCGGCATCTGCGGGCGGAATATCATGCACCACGTCTGCCGGTTTCTTTTCTTCAAACGGCCGTTTGCCTATCAACTGCTCCAGGTCGCTCTGGAACAATACCTCTTTAGTAAGCAGCTCTTTTGCCAGTATCTCCACCTGTTCCTTTTTTTCCGTCAGCAACTGCTTGGTTCTCATATAAGCAACCTCGATCAGCTTCCTTACTTCCTCATCTATCAGCTTACCGGTCTCTTCGCTGTACGGTTTGGTAAAATAGCTGTCCTGGTTGGGATCGTAGTAGCTGATATTCCCTATTTTTTCATTCATCCCGTACACTGTTATCATCGAATAGGCAATCTTGGTCACCTGCTGCAGGTCGTTGCTGGCGCCGGTTGAAATTTTACCGAAAATGATCTCCTCGGCCGCACGCCCCCCCAATGTCATGCATATCTGGTCATTCAACTGATCCGTATTGTAGAGATATTGCTCTTTGGGTGTGTACTGTGCGTATCCCAGTGCTGCAGTGCCTCTCGGTACAATAGTTACCTTCAATAAAGGATAAGCATGCTCCAGGTACCAGCCGCAGATAGCGTGCCCAGCTTCATGGTAGGCAATGATCTCTTTTTCATCGGGAGAAATGATCTTGTTCTTTTTCTCCAGTCCGCCGATCACCCTGTCGATCGCATCCTGGAAATCATCCATCTCCACTTCCGATTTACCTTTTCTTGCGGCTATCAGCGCAGCCTCGTTACATACATTCGCAATATCAGCCCCTGCAAAGCCGGGTGTCTGTTCCGCCAGCTTATGCACATCCAGCTTGGTGGAAGTTTTGATAGGCTTAAGGTGCACATGAAATATTTCTTCCCGTCCTTTTACATCCGGCTTGTCGATAGTGATCTGGCGATCAAATCGTCCTGGGCGCAACAGGGCGCTGTCCAGCACATCCGGACGGTTGGTAGCGGCCAGTATGATAATACCGCTGTCGGTACCGAACCCATCCATTTCCACCAGCAACTGGTTCAGGGTGTTTTCCCTTTCATCGTTGCTCATCATCACATTTTTGCCACGGGCGCGCCCTATGGCATCAATCTCATCAATAAATATGATACAGGGCGCTTTTTCCCTTGCCTGCTTAAACAGGTCTCTTACCCTGCTGGCGCCCACGCCCACGAACAATTCCACAAAATCGGAGCCACTCATGCTGAAAAAAGGCACCTGGGCTTCGCCCGCCATTGCTTTTGCCAGTAAGGTCTTACCAGTTCCCGGCGAGCCTACCAGTAAAGCGCCCTTGGGTATTTTACCACCGAGCGCTGTATATTTCTTGGGATTTTTCAGGAAGTCAACTATTTCCATTACTTCCTGCTTGGCTTCCTCCAGTCCGGCTACATCGGCAAAAGTGATGGTCACTTTGGTTCCTTTTTCAAAAAGGGTCGCTTTAGATTTACCGATGCTGAAAATGCCACCGGGGCCGCCACCGCCACCGGGGCCGCCTACCTTACGCATCATGAGGATGAAGAGCAGGGCAAACATCAATAAAGGGAACAGGTAGCTTAAAAACGATCCGAACCATTCGGGATCGCTTACTATATTTACCGGCACCTCACGTACGTGGGGATGCTCCTTATAAAAATCTCCCAGGTTGGTTCCCTGGTAAGTTTTTGCATCTGCTATTTCAAACTGGAACTGGGGACCCTCCGAACGTTTGGCATTCTCCAGCTTATCTTTGAGCAGGGAATGATACACCTGCTTATTCAAACTGTCCTTATAGATATAAACCCGTACCAGGTCTTTATTCTTCACCAATTCCAGCTTCTGCACGTCATTGTTGATCAGCATTTCTTCCCTGAACTTCAGATCGGTGATCACATTGGCCGCCGGCGTAACTGCCTGGAAAAACTGGAGCCCCAGCAATACCAGCACAACAATACCGTAAATCCAGTATATATTGAATTTGGGACCCTTTCGCTGCCCTTTGTCATCGCCGCTACCATCGGTTTTTCGGTTGAAACCTGGGATATTATTTTTATTATCCTGTGTCATATATGCTTCTTAAAATATTTTAATTGTGTATGATCTCCGGATTATTTCTGTTCATCCGGATGCTCCATTTGCTCCGCGTCTGCCCACATTTCTTCGAGCCTGTAAAATTTCCGGGTTTCTGTCTGAAATACATGGGCAACAATATCCACGTAATCTATCAGCACCCACTGCAGCGCCTGGTGCCCCTCGTGGCGGTAAGGCATTTCCCCCGTATTCTTTTTCACTTCCTCCTCTATCGCATCTGCAATTGCCTTCACCTGCACATTCGTTGATGCTTCGCAAACAATGAAAAAATCAGCTACTGCCTCCGGTATCTTACGCAGGTCGAGCGAAATGATATTTTCCCCCTTTTTTTGCTGAATTGCGTGAATGATGGATTTAAATAACTTACTGTTTCTTGTTAATCTTGCTGCTCGCCTGGGGCGTGTGGATACCACCTGTAATGCTGTCAATAGAAATTAATTTTAGGTTTCCGTATTTGTTTAAACGGGTATATTTGAATTTTGTTATTATCTGAAGATCCTTGTTTCAGTTTAATTGATTTACTTATCCCTAACTTGCTCAAAAATAGTAATTAATTCCTTATTTTCTTATGCAATCATTAGGGCATCCCCTGACCATTTTATCATCTGTTGACAGTACCAACAACTATGCCATGCGGATGGCACATGCCCGAATGGCAAAGCACGGCACGGCCTGGCTTGCCATGGAACAAACCCACGGAAAAGGACAGCGCGGAAAACAATGGATCGCCAATAAAGGAGAAAATATCTACCTCAGCATTCTCACAGAACCCCATTTCCTGTCCCCCACAGACATTTTTGCCCTGGCAGCTGCTGTGGCTCTGGGTGCTTACGGGTTTGTTAAAAAGCATCTTGGACAAAATATCAGTATAAAATGGCCCAATGATATCTATTGGAATGACAGAAAGACAGTCGGAATTTTGATAGAAAATATCATACAATCGAATAAATTGTTATATTCTGTCCTCGGGATCGGTATCAATGTTAACCAGGTAACATTTGATAAGCATCTGCGCAACCCGGTTTCCTGGAAGCAGGTGACCGGGAAAACATATGATATTGTTTTATTAACGAAAGAGCTCTGCAGTTGTATTGACAGCAGCTATAAGCAGTTGGCATCTGACCCCGCTGCAGTCATTGACCAATATTGTGCAGCGATGTACAAACTGCATCAGCCGGTTACCTTTAAGCTGGAAAATGAAACCTTCACCGCTATAGTGAAAGGTGTAAATAGCGATGGCAGGCTGGTGGTGGATGAAGCGGGTGAAGAAAGGTTGCTGGAGTGGGGAACTGCAGAGTGGATACTATAGCTATGACGAATTTTATTCCCATATTTCCATTGGGTATTGTGGTGTACCCCGGAGAAAAAGTGAACCTGCACATATTTGAGCCCCGGTATAAGCAGCTGATCGGTGAATGTGTGACCGAGTCCAAAGCATTCGGCCTGCCGGTCATTATCGATCACAAGCTTTCCGAAACCGGCACACTGGTCAGTGTAAGCGAAGTAGTGAAAACCTATGACAACGGAGAAATGGATATTACGATCGAAGGGAAAGAAGTATTCAGGATCCTGGAGGTGATCAAAAGCATTCCCGATAAATTATACAGCGGCGCCATTGTTAACTATCCAGCCAACGAAATAGTGACCAGGCATACCATCATGAAAAAAATACTGGGCAATATCCGTACCATGCACCAGTTGCTGAACATCAGCAAAGCGTTTACAAAAGCGGATAACGCCCTCACCTCCTATGATGTGGCGCACCATGTGGGACTAACACTGCAGCAGGAATATGAAGTGCTTGAATTACTGTTCGAGTCCCAGCGCCTGGAGTACATCAAAAGGCACCTGGCAAAAACCATCCCGGTGCTGCAGGAAGCAAAGTCACTGGTGGAGAAAGTGAAGCTGAACGGTCACTTTAAGCACCTGGATTCGTCTGAGTGGGAGTAATCCCATTTCCACCCCCGTCCCCTGAAAGGGAGTAGAGCATGGTCGCAGGTCGCAGGGTTACTGCGATCCAGGATACTGGCGCAAGCGTCGCGCTTGTGCCCTTCGCAGAATTGCTTCGCATCTCCCCTTGATGCATTCCAATGAGGGAGACATGTACTGCTTACGCTTACTGCAACGAGTTGCTTGCGGGAGGCTCATTGGAAAATCAAAGGTTACCGGAAAAACCGGACTAAGTAAGTCGTGCTTAAGCGACCATACATTCAACTACAATAGTCAACAATGTTCCCGGAAGTTTTATTTTATTTGAATGCAAACTCTCTACAGAACAGGTAGCAGGAAAGTCCTGCGTCAATCACAATACTAATTTTGTCATTCACTCAAAAAGTCTTTCCTCATATTCATTTTTTAATAATTTCACTCCCCCGGAAGCATTAGGGAAAACGGGGTACTTGATAAGTACGCAGATACCAGTACCAATAAATGACGGAAGCACTAAATACATATCTCAACGAATTTACAGGAATATTCGAGCAGGAATTGCTTGAAGAACTTGCAGGCAGGGCGATGCTTATGAATGTGAGTGGCGGCGAGGTCATGATCAATCCTGACCAACCGGTGCTTTCGGTGCCACTGGTATTGCGGGGCACCTTTAAAGTAGCACGTATCACCGATGAAGGACAGGAAGTATTATTGTACTATGTAAAATCCGGTGAAAGCTGTGCGATGCTTTTAACATTCTGGATGACAACCAAAGTGAGCGTAGTAAAAGCAGTGGCGGAAGAAGATTCCGTATTGTTATGCCTTCCCCTGGCAGTGGCTGACGAATGGCTCATCAGGTATCCATCCTGGAAGAAATTTGTAATGAATACCATTCTGGATGGCTTTAGCGGTGTAATAAAAAGCATCGATGATGTGCTTTTTAAAAAAATGGATGTCCGGTTGGTCAACTATCTCAAAAACAAATCAAAGATCACAAACTCCACGCTGATCAACCTCACCCACCAGCAGATAGGTGAGGACCTGGGCACCAACAGGGTAGTAGTGTCAAGAATACTTAAAGATCTTGAGAACCGGAAAAAGGTTTTGCTCTACCGTAACCAGATTAAACTATTGAGGGATTTGTAACCTCTGTTACAGAGAATTGTAACACCAGATACCCTTTCTGAATTTTACTGCTTCTATCTTTACTCCTCGATCGAAAACAGGTTATTGCCGGCACTCCGGGATGCATCCTTAACCATTCAAACTTGATTCACAAAAAAATTAACAACAGAAACAATGGAAATTTTTGCAGAAAAAATGAATCCCAACAAAGCGTTGTGGGAAAAAGGTGATTTTACACGCATCGCTCAAACCATGAGAGAAAGCGGGGAAGCTCTTGTTGCCGGACTAGGTATCAAAAAAGGTATGAATATTCTTGATCTTGGTTGTGGTGATGGAACCACTGCCATACCCGAAGCCAGGCATGGTGCCAATGTTACCGGTGTTGATATTGCCCGAAACCTTGTTGCCGCCGGCAACAGGCGTGTGTTGCAGGAAGGAGTAACCAATTGTATTTTTCACGAAGGCGATGCTACAGATTTGTATGGCTTCGGAGATAGCAGCTTCGACATGACCATAAGTATTTTCGGGGCGATGTTTGCGCCTAAGCCTTTCGATGTTGCCAGAGAAATGGTGCGGGTGACAAAAGCCGGAGGAATGATCGTGATGGGCAACTGGATTCCGGGTGATCCTACATTGGTCGCGCAGATTTTAAAGATAAGCGCTGCTTATACGCCTCCGCCACCGGATGGTTTTGTAAGTCCTATGCTTTGGGGAGTGGAATTAAATGTAACTGAACGCTTCCGTGCAGCAGGAGTCGGCACGGATAACATTTCTTTCAGCAAAGAAACGTATACATTTAATGCTCCCTATACACCGGAAGAATTTGTCAGTGAATTTAAACACTATTATGGACCTACGATGAATGCATTTGAAGCGGCTGAAAAAAATGGTAAGGGGGCACAGTTGCAACATGAACTGGAAGCACTATTTAATAATCAGAACAAAAGTATGCAACCGGGCACAACATCGATCCCCGCTACCTTCCTACTCGTAAAAGTGAAGGTATAAACAGGATATCAAACAAACACCGCATTGTCTTTAACATACAACTGTATTGCAGTGCGGTGTTTTATAAAACAAAACAATATGAAAATTTTAATGCCATTGCTGCTGACAGTTTTTTGTATCCCCGGAACCTTACATGGACAAAATAATACCCAAGAAGCCCTGATCAAAAAAACAAAAGAATACGGAACAGCATTACAGCAGACTTTTATTACTGAAAAGAATAGTGCAGGTGCTCCAGAATTGAATAATGCATCGCTTGAACAAAACATACCGGTTCCGTTCAACAAAACAAATGTCATTCACTACTTCATACCTGCATCGGCTAGTCATGTAACACTTATTATAGCCGACACGACTGGGCAGCTAGTGAAATGCTTTCCCATTCCTGCAAGGGGAGCAGGCCAAACCATTATTGCCGCCGGTGATCTGGCTCCAGGCTGCTATTTCTACATCCTGTTGATTGATAGAAAAAAAATGATCACCAGACAAATGCTGCTGACCAGGTAACAGGAAACCTCGGGTTGCCTCTCTATTTTTCATAAATGTGGATACAAATAACCGGGCAACCCCTATAAACTGATGTCTGTTCAATCATAATAAGAATAAGTGGCGCGCAATTCATAGTGCTGACCAGCATCGGGACGGGTGCCATCTACACTCTTCGTTAATGTGAGATTGTCTCCTGTATAGGTCATATCGTAAAGCAACCCACCTGAAAAATTAAACGCGGATATATATTTGTCCTCCCTGTATTCAAAATGACAATAAGGAGATGGCAGTCCGGTAATTTGTATATCCTTCAGCTTTAGTATCACAAAAGAGGAAGGATTAATGGGTGTTCCGGTTGAAATATCCTTTCCTTTATGGCAGGAAAAAAGAACAGGAAGAATAAAAACCACTGACCAACATTTTGATTTCATACAATCTCCCTGACAAACTACTTTAGGAAACCGTGGCTCCTGAACTCAGATTTATTTTACTGAGAAGACATCTGTAGACATTATCATATAGCGTACCAAAAACATAATCTATAGTAACTTATAAATTTCTACAATTACATACGATAGCATACATTTACATACTATGGTGACGGCTGTTAATACAACAGTAAATAGGAATGAAATTACCAAAGAACCTGAGAAATAGAAATCTGCCGCAAACGGGCAGTGTCAATACAATAAACTATACATCGAAGACGAAAACTAAAATTTTAAATATATTACTGATCATAACTTCCCTGTTCGGCTACCTGGAATGGGGAATAGACAACAAATCGTTCCTGTTTGAAGGAGAATACGAAGTGTTAAGTAAACTTTTTAAAGATCCGAAATCGGCTGCTCACCCTTTTACACTCATTCCGCTTTTAGGTCAAATTTTACTTTTGATTACTTTGTTTCAAAAAAAACCAGACAAAATGCTGACTTACGCCGGAATAGCCTGTCTAGGTATATTGTTGGGATTTATGTTTTGTATCGGTATAGTAAGTCTGAATTTTAAGATACTGATGTCTACTTTACCTTTTTTAACAACAGTAATATACACAATACTACATTTCAGAAAGCAGAAAAAACATAATCTAACGAAGCAATAGAAAAAATTATCAACCGGACAGTAATACAATAACAAGACAAAATGAAATTAAGACCAATAACACTAAACGAAGACAAAACAAATGAAGCGTATGCTTCGGTTGACTGTCAGCAACTATTGCAAATGTATGACGACTTCTATCCTAAAATCGGCTTCAACATTCCCTGGATTGGTTACTTTGTGGTTAGACAAGACAAAATTGTAGGCTCCTGCAGTTTCACAGGAAAACCACAAGACGGAAAAGTTGAAGTTGCTTATTGGACATTTAAAGAATTTGAAGGGCGAGGCATTGCTTCTTTTGCTTGTAAAGAACTTGTAACTATCGCAAGCCAAACAGACCCAAATTTGATAATTACAGCAAAGACAGCGCCCGAACACAACGCTTCAACAAAAATTTTAGAGAACAATAATTTTGTGTTTACTGGAATTGTGCAAGACGAAGAAATTGGGGATGCCTGGCTTTGGACACATAAAGGAATGACAAACTAAAAACTGGGATCAGGCGCGTCCTACCTGTGCCTGCCATTGTGGTGTCTTGGGTTAGGAGAATCCTGGGCGGGGAGAAGCAGTCCCTGAGAATGACCACGCTTTGTAACTACCGCTGCAGCAACCTTCGCGAGGTGGGCATCCATAGGGATTGCTTCGCATCACTCCGTGACACATCGCAATGACGATCATCCGTGCGGGGAAGCAGCCCACTCCACGGTCATCACTGCGAGCCGCGAGAGCGATCAATCGATGACGGATGATCCTTGCGGTGAAGCAGTCTCTGAGAATGACCACGCTTTGTAACTACCCCGGCAACAACCTTCGCGAAGTGAGCATCTGTAGAGATTTCTGATTTGACCGCGAACGTTCGAAGCATGATTTCTGATATATGGATTTAAAATCAGCAGTCTTACTCAAACTTTATTGAACGGAATTTCTTATACTCGTGAAAGGAAGAGGTTACCGGCGACCATGACCATTTGATCATACTGCCGCTGTCATAGTCCAGCCGGCAAAAGTTAGCATTCCAGACAGTACCGCTTTTGGGCGGCGTGTTCTCCAGCGGGCTCAATAAGCCGTAAGGAAAAAACAGCTCTGCCGTCCACGATTGAATGGCTGCATTGTTTTCCATAGCGCCGCCTTTTACGACCACATTTTTCTTCACCTTCCGCTCGCCGGTATAATTCCACGGAAGCCAGCCTTGTATGCCTTTCAGGTTAGGGATCAGCAATACCAACTCTTTGTTCAGCGGACTGATCTCATACTCAAAATATACGGGTGTTGCCGGTTGGGGATGAAAAAAAACTTCAAAAACATCTGCCCGGAACAAAGGATCAAAATCGTTTTCAAACGGAGAGTTTATCCGCTCATCTTCCCCGTAAAACAATACATAAATACCCGTTGCAGAATACAGTACCTTGAATTTTGATTCATATGTCTTTCCTTTGTCCAGTTGTGTCAGGGGTACCCATTCGGCGTGCTGCCATCCGGCGTTTTCTCCCGAACCGGTGATGGAAAAGTCAGTTGTTTTTTTTACAACCAATGGCGCATTACCCTGCCCGGAAGCAACAGCAACAAAAAACAGGATATATAACAATAGCAGCAGGCAGTTCCTGATCGGATATGGCTTCATTTTCATTTATAAATTGCCTTTTTTCAGTTCCTGCACTGCGTAATCCACCGCCCTGGCAGAAAAAGCCATATAGGTAAGCGACGGGTTCTGGGTAGCGGTAGAAGTCATGCAGGCGCCGTCAGTAACAAACACGTTCTTACAGGCATGTACCTGGTTCCACTTGTTGAGTATGGAAGTTTTGGGATCATTTCCCATGCGCACCCCTCCCATTTCATGTATATCATGACCGGGGACATTCTTTGTTTCCTCCGTTTTGATATTTTTGAACCCTGCTTTGTCAAACATTTCCGACAACTGCTCAAAATAGTCCTGCAGCATCTTCCGATCATTGTCGTCGAAATCCACCGAGACACTTAACAAAGGAATGCCCCACTCATCTTTACGGGTATCATCCAGCTTCACATAGCTGGTTTCCTTGGGAATGGTCTCCCCCATCATGTGCGAGCCGATATACCAGCCGCCCAGCTTCCGGTTCAACAGGTTTTCCTTTAGTGTTTCGCCGATGGCAGCGGTATCAGAGTAATAACCACGCCCGGCGCTTACACCGGCCGCATAACCGCGCAAAAAGTCGGTCTCCTGCCGGTAAACATTCCTGAACCTCGGCATATAGCAGCCCACCGGATTACGGCCGTCAGTCCTGTATTTATCCAGCTCTCCCTCATAAGTCGCCCGCACACGTCCGCCATAATGATGAAAAGCGATATACTTACCCAGTAACCCGTTATCATTGCCCAGGCCCTGCGGGAAACGGTTGGAAACAGAATTCAGCAATATCAGGTTGGTATTGAGGGCGGAAGCATTTACAAAAATGATATCAGCATAAAACTCAATCTCTTCTTTGGTGTTGGCATCTATTACCCTTACACCGGTGGCTTTGCCTTTTTCTTCGTCGTATATGATGGAATGTACAACGGAAAAAGGGCGAAGGCTCAGGTTACCCGTTTTCATCGCCCAGGGCAGGGTAGAAGAATTACTGCTGAAATAGCCACCGAAGGGGCAACCCCGCTGGCACAGGGCCCTGTTTTGACATTTGCCTCTTCCCTGCTCCAGGTGCACCGGTTGCGGATCAGATATATGCGCCGCACGGGCGCTGATCACATAACGATTCTTATAGTTTTTCTTCAGTTGCTCGTTAAAGAAGGATTCAACCGCGTTCAGCGGATACGACGGCAAAAACTCCCCGTCGGGTAGTTCCGGCAGTCCGTCCCTGTTGCCTACTATACCGGCAAACCGTTCCACATGACTATACCAGGGCGATATATCACGGTAACGGATCGGCCAGTCAACGGCAAAACCATCGCGTGCGGGTCCTTCAAAGTCGAAGTCACTCCAGCGTTGTGTCTGCCGGGCCCAGATCAGCGATTTGCCTCCCACCTGGTAGCCCCGTATCCAGTCAAACGGTTTTTCCTGCACATAGGGATGCTCGTAGTCTTTCACAAAAAAATGCAGGGTGTCTTCCCGGAATGCATAACATTTTGAGGCGACTGGGGATTTTTCTTTGATCTCCAGCGGCACTTCACCCCTGTGCTCAAATTCATAGGGAAGCATATTGGTAGTAGGATAATCTTTCAGGTGCTCCACATCCCGGCCTCTTTCCAGCAGCAGGGTTTTGATTCCCCTGTCGCAAAGCTCCTTGGCCGACCAGCCACCGCTGATGCCGGAGCCAATCACAATGGCATCGAAGGTTCTGTCTTTAACACTATCAATATTTAACTGGGGCATGATTGTTTATTTAGGGGTTCAGGATTGTACGGGATAAAAGCCATCGTATCTTCCGGGTACAAGCTCATATTGCTTCATATCCGTCATAACGAATTTAGAGTTCGTAAACCCCTGTATCACCCGCTGTTTGGTAATTTTCAGGAATACCTGCAGATCGGTGGCTTCCTCTTCTTTCAGGATACCGGATACCGCTGATGCACGTTGTGCCGCGTCCATCCTGCGGAACCCTGCACCTGCGCGTTTTTCCATTGCAGGATCAAATTCCTTCAACCCGGTCATAAACTTCTCCCGGTCTTCTTTTGTATGGCAATCGTCTACCATTTTTAAGGCAAAGAGGTGCAGCTTCAGGTCTTTTGCTCCCGGCGCATTAGAAGTTTTGGGAATAATGGTTTCCGCAAGTTCAGCGAGCAGCGCCTCCTCTTCGGCGGATACGTCCAGGTTAGTTAACGCAACAGAGGCTTTTGCCGGGTCTCTGGAGCAGGAAGGAAGAATAGCTATACCACCTGCGATGATCACCAGGCTTTTGATGGCAGACCGTCTTTTCATTTCACTTGTTTGACTTTGTTCCGGATAACCGGTGTGGAAAACAGGTTGTAAGTTAAGCATATTTGCCGGTTATTCCGTCCGAAAATTCCCTCCGGTCAACGGCGTTCGCCCGGCTGCGGTCCATTTCAGCGGCCCTTATCTCCGCAGCATTTTAACTTCTTCATTTGGGGTGAATTGCATAATTTGCCACCTAATTTTTGATCGTAAATGGTATGAACTATACGCCGGAATGGATTTCTTTTGAAGCAACCCATGCTTTTTCTTCTTTATCTGTAAATTACTTCAACCGAAGCGCTAATCTTCAACCATTTTATCTCCATGCACCTGACGCCGCCGGCATACAACAGGCGATCGCCGCGCGTTCACAGATAAAAACCAACCGGAATATACTGGTGGCTACCCTGCAGCAGCAGTACGAAAATGTTGCTGCTTCCGACCTGGTGCATTCAAATATCCGGCAACTGGCAAACGACAATACCTATACCGTATGCACGGCTCATCAGCCTAATATCTTTACCGGCTACCTGTATTTCATTTACAAAATAGTGCATGTTATCAGGCTGGCGGCTGAACTCAGGCAAACCCATCCGGGCAAGCACTTTGTGCCTGTATTCTATATGGGCAGCGAGGACAATGACCTGGATGAGCTGAACCATATTTACCTGAATGGTGATGAGCTGGTATGGGAAACAGATCAGCGGGGCGCTGTAGGCAGAATGCAAACCAAAGGACTGGAAAAGCTGGTGGAGCAGATCAGCGGGCAGCTCAGCATTTTTGAACATGGTACCGACCTGGTTACATTGCTGAAGCGATGTTATAGGCCCGGCAATACCATACAACAGGCAACACTGGAATTTACAGATGCATTGTTCAGCAGGTACGGTCTGGTAGTGCTGATCCCGGATCATCCCGAACTCAAACGACAGATGATACCGGTTTTTGAGGATGACCTTTTTAACCACACCGCTTTTAGCATTGTAAAAGAAACAGCCGGTAAGATGGCGGTTGATTACCATACCCAGGTAAATCCCCGCGAGATCAACCTGTTTTATATGACTGACAACCTGCGGGAACGCATTATTGAGGAGCATGGGGTATTTAAGGTAAACAATACGGATATACAGTTTTCTGCCACAGAAATAAAAGCGGAACTGCAGCATCACCCGGAACGTTTTAGTCCCAACGTGGTACTGAGGGGCTTGTTCCAGGAAACCATTCTGCCGAACACTGCTTTTGTAGGAGGTGGTGCTGAAGTAGCGTACTGGCTGGAGCTGAAAGACATGTTCATACATTACGGGGTACCCTATCCTGTTATACTACAACGCAATTCCTTCCTGCTTGTCAACAGGGAAGCCGGGCAACTGATTCAAAAATTATCGCTTTCAGCAGAAGCGTTGTTCGAAGACGAGAGCAGCCTGCTGAACAGGATCGTTCTCGCAGACAGCACCCGGCAACTGGCGCTGGGAGATGAAAAAAAAGCATTGTCAACACTCTACGATCAGCTGGAAACAATAGCGGGCGCTGTTGACACTACCCTTACCCGGCATGTAAAGGCGCTGCAGGCCAAAGCGCTTTCAGGAATAGAAGGACTGGAAAAGAAGCTGATGCGGGCCGAAAAGAGACAATTTGATACACAACGCCGGCAATTGCAAAAGCTGAGATCCATCCTTTTCCCGGGCAGGTCTTTACAGGAAAGGAAAGAGAATTTTTTACCCTGGTACGCGCAGCATGGGCCGGCATTTATTGACATGATATACGATGCTTCTCCGGCACTGCCGAAAGCATTCGGTGTGCTGACAGTACACTGATCACAGCACCACATCTTCAAACAGAAAATATTCGGTATTGACGCCTTTGAGCATGATGGCCAGGGTATCGTACTGGATCCTGTTCCACCCGGGGTTCTCTTCAAGAAACCGGTCAACCGCTTTTGAAACACTCTTAAATTTTTTGGCAGTGACCCCTTCTTCAGGCATTCCGTACTTATCAGACCGCCGCGTTTTGACCTCAATAAAATGAAGGATATTATCTTTCTCCGCAATGATATCAATTTCATAACGGGAATAGCGCCAGTTGGTATGCAAAATACAAAAGCCCCTGGCAGCAAGGTATTTTGCGGCAAGCATTTCCCCTTCTTTTCCTGTATGGTTGTGATGAGCCATGAATATTAGTCGCAGATTGCAGGATGCAAGTTACAGGTGTATCCCTTGCAACTTGAGACCTGTGATTTGCAACCTACTTTACCAATTCTCCTTTCAGCCGCAGCAATTCCGTTTCTGCTATTTTGGTATTGTAACGTGCGGCAATCAGGCGGTCATAGGCGTCTTCCAGGCTTTTTTGCGCTTCGCGGAGCTCAAGAAAAGTGGATACGCCCTGTTTGAAGCGTTCCATGGCAATGAATACATTTTCTTTTGCCAGCTCTATATTTTCTTCTTCCAGTTGCAGGGCGCTGAGCTGGTATTGATAATCGTAATATCCCACTTTCACCGCTACATTAATAGCATTTTTCTGCCTGGATACATTAATCTTATTGTAATCAATATCAATATGCGCCTGCCTGATGGAACGCCTGACATTCATAAAGTTCAGGATAGGCACATTAGCCGTCAGCCCGAAATTGAAGCCGCGGTTCATGTTGTATATCGGAGCAAATGGGTTGATATTATTATGGTTATTGTTCCTGGTAAAATTATAAGCAGAAACAAATGACACCGAAGGCCAGCGTGCGCCTTTGGCTTCCCGGAGCATGGTTTCAGTAATATCCAGAGATTTCAGAGACTGCAATATGGTCGGATTAGTAAATTCAATGCCCGTTAATACATCTTCAATGTTCAGGGATGCATTGATAGGAATGCTGTCCGTTACATCGTATATCGCCGGCAGCTTCATTCCTGTAAGCTGATTCAACTGGTCCTTTGATTGTGTCATCACGGTACGGTGTTGCAGGTGCGCAGCTTTTTGCGCATTCAGATCCACTTTTGCCTGCAGCAGTTCCGGTTTGGTACCAAGCCCCACTGAAAGCTTTCTGTCCGCCAGCTTCACGCGTTCTTCGTTAATGGATATCTGTTCTTCAATGGCTTTTAATCTTTGCTTTTGCCGTACGATTATATAATATGCGCTGATCACTTCTGCAGTGGTGTTGATCACCTGGCTCTTCAGGTTGATATTCGCCAGCTCATACTGCTGATACAGGCGGTCTCTCACGGCAAACATCCTGAGCCCGTCAAACAGGGTCCAGTTTAAATTGATCGAAGCATTCAGGTTCACGGTACGGATACCTGAACCGGAGGTTTTCGGGCGGGTATCAAACTCCTGCTCCTGTGCAGACGTGGTTTGGGAAACGCCTCCAACAGCATTTACGGCAGGCAGATAGTTTCCGTAAACGTAGTGCTTATCGGTGGCGGCAGCATCTGCATCATTCCGTACCAGCAATATATCGAAGTTACTGCCTAAGGCCGCTGCTATCGCTTCTTCCAGGCTGATCACCTGCTGGGCTTTCAGGCCTTTGGCGAATAAAATACATACTATACATATCCTGATAATCCTTTTTCCCTGTATCATGCTCTTTTTTCTTCAGCGAAATATTGATCGATTTTGTTTTTCTGCTTCCGGGCCGACATATAACTGTATGCAGCAGGTATAACGAACAGGGTAAGGATAAGTGAGAAAATAATTCCCCCTACGATCACTATACCCAACGGTATACGGCTGGTGGCTGCCGCACCAAGAGACATGGCTATGGGCAATGCGCCGAGCGCCATCGCCAGGCTTGTCATCAGGATCGGACGGAGACGGGCTACTGATGCTTCCACAACGGCTGTCGGCTTATCGAGCCCGGCCAACTGTTTCTGGTTGGCAAACTCCACGATAAGGATACCATTTTTGGTCACCAGTCCTATCAGCATGATCATGCCGATCTGCGAAAATATATTCAGGGTCTGGTTGAACATCCAGAGGCAGAGGAATGCACCTGCTATTGCCAGCGGAACCGTTACAATAATAATAAGCGGATCTACAAAGCTTTCGAACTGGGCGGCCAGCAGCAGGAAGATCAATACCAGCGCCATTACAAATGCAAACATGGTATTACCGGAACTTTCCGCAAAATCCCGGGAGGTACCTGCCAGGGAAGTGGCAAATGTATCGTCCAGCAAACTTCCCGCAATGCCCTGCATGGCTTTGATTCCATCGCCCAATGCATAACCCGGCGCCAGCCCGGCCGAAATAGTAGCCGACTTATACCGGTTAAAATGGTAAATAGTGGGTGGGGTGGTGCTTTCTTCCACCGTCACCAGGTTATCCAGCGAAATGCTCTCATTGCGCTGGTTACGCACATAGATATTTTTCAGGTCGGTGGGCTTGTTCCTGTCATCCCGGGGCACCTGGCCGATCACCTGGTATTGTTTTCCGTCTTTGGTAAAATATCCCAACCGCCGGTTGCTGTATGCCAGTTGCAGGGCTTCGGATACCACATCAATGCTGATGCCCAGCGAACTGGCTTTCAAACGGTTTACAGTTATAGACAGTTCCGGCTTATTAAACTTGAGATCAATGTCCGTTCCCTGGAATGCCGGATTCCGCTGCACTTCATCCATGAACTCCGGCAGCACTTCCGTCAGTTTATTGAAGTTATTATTCTGCACTACAAACTGCACCGGCATGCCACCACCCCTTCTGCCCACCGAAATAGTTTGTTCCTGGCTGGCAAGCACTCTCCCTTCAGGAAAACGGTACAGCTTGCTGTTCACCATATCTACCAGTTCCTGCTGCGTGTGTTTCCTGTCCCGGGGATCAACAAGTGTAACCCTCAGAAACCCCGTATTTACAGAACCCGAGCCGGTAAACCCGGGAGCCGTTACTGTCAGCACCGATTCTATGCCGGGTATGGAATCCATCACAAAATTCGTCAGCTTATCAATAAACTTATCGGTGTAATCAAAAGAGGCTCCTTCCGGCATCGTAACCTGCAGCCGGAACTGGCTGCGGTCTTCCATGGGGGCTAACTCCGACTTCAGGTTGGTGCCTATAAAATATATGATGGCGATACAACCCAGGAAAATGACGATCGCCAGCCATTTCACTTTCATAAATGCCGAAAGCGTTTTGTGGTACCCGTTTTCCATGCCTCTGAAAAAGGGCTCCGTCACACGGTAAAACCAACCGTGCTTATGCACTTTTCTTGTCAGTTTTATATTCAGGACAGGTGTAAGGGTAAGCGACACAAAAGCAGAAACCAGCACAGCGCCGGCTACCACTACCCCGAACTCACGGAAGAGGCTTCCAACGAACCCCTGCAGAAAGATGATAGGAATAAATATTACGGCAATCGTCAGTGAAGTGGCTATAACGGCAAAATAAATTTCTTTGGAACCTTCCAGGGCTGCCTGCCACTTGTTCATACCTTTCTCCAGCTTCTTGTATATGTTTTCCGTCACCACGATACCATCGTCCACCACAAGGCCGGTAGCCAGCACAATACCCAGCAGGCTCAACACATTAATCGTAAACCCGCACAGGTACATAATGAAGAAGGCCGCAATCAGCGATACCGGGATATCTATCAAAGGACGGATGGCGATCAGCCAGGAACGGAAAAACAGGTATACGATCAGTACCACCAGCACGATGGCGATCACCAACGTTTCTTCCACCTCCAGTATGGATCGTTTAATGAACACCGTATTATCTCTTGATATGCCCAAAACGATATCATCCGGTATCTCCTTCTTCAATTGTTCGTATCTCCTGTAAAACTCGTCTGCAATGGCAACATAGTTGGATCCCGGCATAGGAACGATAGCCAACGCGATCATGGGAATACCGTTATATTTCAGCACCGTCTCCTCGTTTTCCGGCCCCAATACCACTTCTCCGATATCTTTTATCCGTATGGCGCCGGAGCCGGTATTGCGGATAATAATATTGCTGAATTCCTCTTCGGTGCTCAGGCGCCCGAATGTTCTTACTGTAAGCTCTGTGTTGGATCCCGCGATCTTTCCCGAAGGCAGCTCCACATTTTCGCGCCGCAAGGCGGCCTGCACATCCTGGAACGTAAGTCCGTAGGAATTGAGCCTGGACGGCTCAAACCAGATACGCATGGCATATTTCTTTTCGCCCCATATCTGCAAGCCGCTCACCCCGGGTATGGTTTGCAGCCGCTCCTGCAGCACGTTGGTAGCATACTCGGTTACCTGCAACTGGTTACGGGTGCTGCTTTGCACCGTCATGGAAATAATGGCATCGGAGCTGGCATCAGCCTTGGTGACCACCGGCGGTGCATCCAGATCCTGTGGCAGGCTTCTGAGCGACTGCGAAACTTTATCCCTTACATCGTTGGCAGCAGCCTCCAGGTCTACCCCAAGGTCAAACTCCACGGTGATATTGCTGCTGCCCTGACTGCTGCTGGAGGTGATATTTTTGATACCTGCGATACCGTTGATCGATTTTTCGATGGGCTCTGTGATCTGCGATTCGATAATATCTGCATTGGCGCCGGCATAAGCAGTACGTACATTTATAACAGGCGGGTCAATCGCTGGATAGTCGCGCACACCCAGGAAGGTAAACCCAATGATCCCGAAAATAACAATCAGTATGCTGCCAACTGTAGCCAGTACAGGCCGTCTCAGGCTGAGTTCCGAAATGTTCATACATTATGTTTTGATTCGCCGGAAGCTGCCCGTTTTTTTAAACAAGCAGGGCTCCCCTATTGTATATTGGTCAATTGCACCTGGGAATTGGGCTTTACCGCCATCAGTCCGGATATCAATACAGTATCACCCGCTTTCACGCCATTGATCACCTGCACAAAGCTGGAGTCTCGTATACCGGTTACTACTTCCCGGAACTCAGGCTTGCCATCCCTGTAAACAATCACCTGCTTTCCCCGCGACAGCGGAATAACTGCCTGGGTAGGGAGGATCAGTGCGCTGTTATCTTCATCCATATTCAGGTTTACCCTGGCAAAAGCGCCGGGCACCAACGCGGGGTTGTTACTTTTTATAAGTGCTCTTACGGTAAGGCTCCGGGTGTTGGCGTCAATAAAGTATTCAGATGCCAGTACGGTTGCATTGAACCGGTCCCTGCTGCCATCAATGGTAAAGTTAATAAGTTTACCGGGCGTAAATTCGGTGCTATACTTCTCCGGTACAGTAAACTCCAGCTTCAATTGATCCAGTTGGCGGATGGTAGCAATAATATCCGCCGGCGACACGTAAGCGCCGGGACTGATGCTTCTTAAACCAATCCGTCCGTCAAAAGGCGCCCTGATCTCAGTTTTGGCAATACTGACTTTAATAAGCTCTATATCTGCCTTGTTATTGCTCACCTGCAATTCACTCAGGTCCACATCCTGCTGGCTGATACCCTGTATCTTCAACAACTCCCTATACCGTTCCACTGTTTTTTCATTGATCTCCAGTTGCACCTCCAGCTTTCTCAATTGAGCCCTGAGGTCATCGTCAAAGATCTTTGCCAGCAAGGCTCCTTTTTTTACAGTGCTTCCTTCCGTAAAGTTGATGCTCACCAGTCTTCCGGATATCTCAGGGCGGATATCCGTACCCTCTGCAGGCATTAAAGAACCCGGCACTTCAATGTTTTCACTTATGGCCTGATTTTTGACAATAAAAGCATCAGCAGTCACCGGACGGTTCCGGATGTTGGCTGCAGGCACAGGCTTGTCTTCCGTTTCTTTTTTTGCCGTACACCCAAACAATAAGGCAATTATAACAGGGGCAATGACTGACTTACTCATTATGGCGAAGCTAATATAATTTAGCTGCAAAGTCATCCTGCAACATCCTAATTGTCAGGTTAATTAATGTTAAAGCCACTTATCTGAAAGCAGCCGGAAATACCGGATCTGTTTGTCTGCCATCTATATCAGCCAACTGTATCAAAAGCGTACACCATGTGTATCACCAGCGTACGATCTTTTTTAAAAAAACAACATAACAAGCTGGTAATCAAATAGATTACATTCTGGCATACGATTCACTATCTGAAGTACATACCGGTACATAGTTACCGGATGAAACAAGTCAGCATATGGATAGAGTTATTGTAAAAAAGAAATGGACGACCAAAAAGATACTGACCATTTTGGGCATAGCCGGTCTCATTGCTTTGATCGCGGGAAGCTATTATGCAACATCGGGTAAGGCAAAGCTGAACGTGGACAAAGAGCGGATCACTATCAGCGAAATAAAAGAAGGCGTTTTCCAGGAAACCATCCCCGTGAACGGCATTGTATTACCCATCACCAGCATTTACCTGGATGCACAGGAAGGCGGCAGGGTTGAAGAAAAGTACGTGGAAGACGGGGCTATTATGAAAAAAGGAGAACCGATCCTGCGGCTGTCCAACACCGACCTGCTGATGACGTTGATGAGCCAGCAAAACACCGTATACAATACGTTGACACAAATGCAGATCAACAGCAATAATGCCCAACAGAATACAGTGATGAAACTGAACCAGATGGCAGACGTGGAAAGCCAGTTGAAAGAGGCTGAGCGGCTGTACAAGCTGAACAAAGAGTTGTATGAACAAAAGGTAATCGGTTCGCAGGAGTACCAGCAGTCTGAGATCAACTACAAATACCTGCAGGATAAGAAAAAACTGACGGAACAAATACTGGAACAGGATTCTATTTCCAGGCTGCAACAGAGCAGGCAGGATAAGCAATCATATGAAGGTTCTCAAAACGCATTGTCCATCATGCAGAAAAAAGTGGGTGACCTGATCGTGCGGGCGCCGGTGGACGGGCAACTTACCTCGCTGGACGCCGAGATAGGACAGAACAAAAATAAAGGTGAGCGCCTGGGGCAACTGGACGTATTAAGCGGCTTTAAAGTAAGAGTGGATGTAGATGAGCACTATATCTCCAGGATATACCCGGGGCAAAGGGGCTGGTTTAAATTTGCAGACAGCACTTATTACATGGAAATCAAAAAAGTGTACACGCAGGTAACCGGGGGGCGCTTTCAGGTGGATATGGAATTTGTAGGAAAAGCCCCGAAAGGTATCCGCAGGGGACAAACCCTGCAAACCCTGCTCGCACTGAGCGATGAAAGAAAGTCTGTATTGCTGAGCCGTGGCGGCTTTTACCAGAAAACAGGCGGCAACTGGATATTCAAAGTTTCAGACGATGGCTCCAGGGCCTATAAAGTGGATATAAGGCTGGGTAATCAAAACCAGGACTACTACGAAGTGCTGGAAGGGCTGAAGCCGGGGGATAAAGTGGTAACCAGCAGCTACGAGAATTATGGCAATATGGAAGAACTTGTAATAAAATAAAGCAACATTTTTTTTAAAATATTGTCTGTTAGGATGTGTAACATTCCGGTAACAGGCACGTATAATAAAGCAAGCGTTATGATAAAAATTAAGGATCTCGAGAAAATTTACCGGACGGAAGAAGTGGAAACCGTTGCCCTTAACAAACTGTCCTTTGAAGTGAAAGAAGGAGAATTTGTATCCGTTATGGGGCCCTCCGGTTGTGGCAAATCAACTTTGCTGAACATACTGGGCCTGCTTGATGATCCTGATGCCGGCAGCTTTTTGTTCAATGGCATTGAAGTGGCTCACTTTAACGAGAGAAAACGCGCTGACCTGCGTAAGCACAATATCGGGTTTGTATTTCAGAGCTTTAACCTGATAGATGAGCTGACGGTATTTGAAAACGTGGAATTGCCGCTGATATATACCGGTGTAAAATCCGCTGACCGGAAAAAAAGAGTGGAAGAAGTGCTGGATAAGGTGCAGATCATGCACAGGCGTAATCACTACCCCCAGCAGTTATCGGGTGGTCAGCAACAGCGTGTGGCGGTAGCCAGGGCGGTGGTGAACAATCCCAAGCTGATACTGGCGGATGAGCCGACAGGTAACCTGGATTCCACCAATGGTAATGAAGTGATGCAAATGTTAACGGATCTGAACGAGCAGGGAACCACGATCATTATGGTAACGCACTCTGAACATGATTCGCGGTATAGCCACAGGATCATCAGGATGCTGGACGGCCAAACCGTTACGGAGAATATTCTGGTTTGATTTTTGTATTCAAAAAACATAATAAAATGAACAGGAACAAAAAATATTTAATGAGCACCGGCATCGCTATGACAGCCGCAATCTTAATATTAACGGCGGTTGCCTATGTGAGTATTTCTGTTCGGGCAAAAGAACGGGCAGAGTTGAAAATGAGCCAGCAGGTAGAGACGATAGAACAACGGATCATGAAAAAAGTCTCCCCGGGCATGATGGATATTCCCTGGAAGAAGGTTATATCCTTCTTTAAGTAGTTACCTGTTTTCTACGGGCAGGTGACCCACCAAAAATCAGCTATCATACATACGCCCATTTCGCAAGCTAAAGCATAAAAGAATCTCTTTAATCTACAGGGATATTTCAATTTTTTCGCAGGCGGGTGATGACACCCGCCTGTAGCATTTGCTACCGGTCGGTGTCTCCATCGTGGGAAACACTCAAATAGAATACATCAAATGTGCAGGAAAAAGGGTTCCGAACTCTGTATTCACACAACAGATGCATTTACAAGCGGCAATAGGAGAAGCAACCTCCCCTGATATCAGTTATGGACAAAAATAAAAAATCATACTTGTCCGTAACTATTATATGTCTGAAACGATCATCGACCGGAAAGTAACGATGGATGACCTGTTCCGGTAACAGGACTTGCCGGGAATGACGAACCCTTTTCATGCCGGCAATCACATCAGTTTTCCAGCTTCTGCTTATCCTTCAAAAGCTGTTCTCTCAGCTCAGCATACTCCAGATCCTGCACCGCTATGCTTTTATCGATCGATAATGAAGCAGCGGTAGCAGCGCTCTGTCCGAGGATCATAAATACGGGTTCCATCCGGATAGAGCCGAAGGCAATATGCGAGCTGGAAACACATATGGCTACCAGCAGGTTTTGTATTTCTTCCTTCTTCGGCACCAGGGCGCCATAGGATATCCGGTAAGGTTCCGGTACATGCACACCGATATCTCCTTCATTCTGCACAAACCCATCCGGCTTGATATAACGTTGTGCGTTATGCGAATCCAGAGTATATGAGCCCATACCCACGGAGTTGTTAACAGGCTTTTTTCCGAGTACCTCATGCTCTGTCATCACTTCGCTGCCGATCATTCTCCTGGCTTCCCGCACATATATCTGGTGCGGCCAATTGCCATTGTCGGTAAACTCGTCTTTTGCCAGCCCCCATGTATTAAATTCTTCCTGCACATCTTTGGGAATGCGGGGATCATTGGCAATAAAATACATCAGCCCTTTCTGATACAGCTCATGCTCTTTGATGATCTCCTTTCTGCGTTCGTACGAAGCTTCGGGATAGTCATAATTCATCCCGATATTATCCGTACTGAACGGTCCGTGATTGTTTGTGTCTGTTTTACGGTTGGGGATCGGGTCAAACTTCTCAAAGGTCTCCCGCCAGCCGCTTTCGTACACCCTTACCAATAGTTCATATTGTGTTGAATCGTAATCGTCAGGTCGCGGGAAAGGTACCCTGTTATCCGGGTGGTTGCTGAGGCACATCCGGAAGCAATACGCCTGTATCTTGTTGTCACCTTCATTTTTTATGCCCGGGTTTTCTGCCGAAATACGGGGCAACAAACCGCTGGTGCTGTCTCCCGGTATTTTATAGGGACTTATATCAGCCGCAAACCAGTGCTTGTGATGCAACACACCCGTTTGCACGCCATTCCATGTTTCCCCGTACACACTGTTTGCCTCTCTGCCCACGTGATAGCTTACACCGGCAGCCGCCATCAGATCTCCTTCATAGGTAGCATCGATAAACATTTTTCCTTTACATGTCTTACCGCTCAGCGTGGTAAACGAAATGATCTTCCCATCACGGGTTACCACACCGTTTTCCCTGGCGAGCCATTCGTCCCGCAAAATCGTAATGTCATATTCCTTCACAAGATCTTCAAACACTTTTTCCGCCGCATGCGGCTCAAAGATCCACATGGTTCTCTCCGCACCATCTATGGCAGGCGTTCCCTGTCCCTTGTTGCCATATTCTTCTTTTTTCTGCCATCGCCAGGCTTCTTCCGTATCATAATGCCTGAACAGCCTGTGATAAAACTCCCGTGCCAGACCGCCGATCACCAGCTTGTTGCCGGTGTCTGTAAAGCCCAACCCGCCCGAAGACAGTCCGCCCAGGTGCGTATCCGGGGAAACAACCAGTACGGACTTGCCCATCTTTACCGCCTGTACAGCGGCGGTGATGGCCGCCGAAGTGCCGCCGTAAATAATGATATCGGCCTCCAATACGTTGTCTGACGATGAGGTACCACAGGAAAAAAACATTGAACTCAAAAGGAGAAATGAGCAGATTTTACGCATGGTTAATACATTGATCTTCTGAATATTTGTTAAATAAATATAGACAATATCGCCGCGTGTCCGGCAGATAATTTTTCGCAGGCGGGTGAAGACACTCCGCCAGTAGGAAATTCGCCCATAATTTTCGGTATCTTAAATTTAATGGGGTCTGCCGCCTGTTAATGAGTATAACATATTAATTTTAGGCTCTCTGAAAGAGTGCATATATTGATTTTCATAGTACACACTGGAAATGAATTGTATCAGCGCTTTCAGTGCTGCAAAATTATCTCGTGAAACCCTAAAGTCCATATTATGAAAAAGTTCTTTTTAGGCGTATTGTGCCTTGTATATGCCTTTACCTGTTTGGCTCAGCAAAAACAGGTTCCCCTGCCCTCTTCCAAAAATAAGCTGGTTGTAATTGCGCACAGAGGCGATCATACCAGAGTCCCCGAAAACACCCTCCCTGCTATCAGGAATGCCATCAAAAGCGGTGCAGATTATGTGGAAATAGACGTCAGGACTTCTAAAGACGGTCACCTGGTAGTTCATCACGATGCAACCGTGGATCGTATGACCAACGGTACCGGCAACGTGAAAGATCTTACACTGGAGGAACTGCGCAACCTGAAAGTGACAGATAAAGCAAAGGGTGGAAAAAAATCCTTCACTATCCCGCTGCTCAGCGAGGTGCTGGTAATATGCAGGGACAAAATAAACATCTACCTGGATTGTAAGGATGCGGATGTTACAGCTACCCTGCAGGAGATCAGGAATGCCGGCATGGAAAAGCAGGTAGCCGTGTATGTAAGCTCTATTCCCCAATACAGGGAATGGCGTAGGCAGGCGGCCTCCATCCCGCTTATCACCAGCGCCATAGATGAAATAAAAGATAAGGATCAACTGGCGTTTTTCCTGAACCAGGGTGCCATTGAGGTGCTGGATAATGTGTATGAAAAGGATATGATCGCCACTGCCAATGACTATGGCGTGGCAGTATGGCTGGATGTACAACATAAAGGAGAAAAGGAAGATGACTGGAAGAAGGCGGTGAACACAGGAGCGCAGGGCATACAGACGGATAATCCCAAAGCCCTGGTCAGTTTTCTTAAAAAGAACAAATTGCGGGATGGCATAACCACCCAGGCGGAGGATCCGTATGCAAAATACAGGAAACAAACCTACAGGGAATTAAAGGATATCAAATATGGCAATGCCCCCGACGGGCAAAATACATTTGATGCTTTTATTCCGCAAAACCTGAAAGACGGCGCCAGGGTAATTGTTTATATACATGGCGGCAGTTGGACCAGGGGTGATAAATCTGAGTTCCCCAAACAACTGATAGAAGAACTGACCGGCAAAAGAGGATATGTTGTAGCATCCGTCAACTACCGGCTGGTGAAAGACGGGGAAAACCGTTTTCCCGCGCAAATTGAAGATGTAAAGAAAGTAATGGAGTTTATCACCAAAAATGCGAAGCGATACAAGTATGATGCAGATAACATTGTACTAATGGGCGGCAGCGCCGGCGCACACCTTGCCATGTTGTATGCCTATGGACATGACGCAGACGGGCAGGTGAAAGCGGTGGTAAACCTTTGGGGACCGACAGACCTTACCGACAAAGCCGTTCGGCAGGACGGCACCGATGCTGACAGAACGGTGGTTAACTTTTTAGGAGAAAAAGATCCGAACGCAGAAATAGCCAAACAGGCAAGCCCACTGTATTTTGTAACAAAAGAAACGGGCGTACCTACTATTTTATTTCACGGTGGCAAAGACCCGCTGGTGCATGTAAGCCAGGCGGAAAAGCTGTATAAAATGCTGGAAGAGCTGGGCATACCGGCGCAACTTGAAATTTATCCCGAAGAAAAACATGGAATGGGTCCGGCTTCGGCCGTTGACGTGTTTAAAAAAGCAATTGACTGGATAGAAAAATACAATCCCAATAACTAAAATCATGGAAGGTATGACGTATAGAACCAGCCTGTTTGCACTGATTGTTTTGATCCTTGGTTCCTGCGGTGAACCGGCGCCTGCGGATTCAGGCACAGGTAAAATTGAAAATGTAATTGTGATCACTACCGACGGACTTCGTTGGCAGGAGCTTTTTGGCGGTATGGACTCCGCTATCGCCGTAAAAAAACAGTTCGTACAAAGCCGGTCAGACTCTGGTCATGTATTTGACAGATATTGGGCCGCAACAGCCGTTGAGAGAAGAAAAAAACTATTGCCCTTTTTCTGGAGCACTATCGAAGAGCAGGGGCAGTTATATGGCAACCGTAGACTTGGCAACAAAGTTGACTGCGCCAATCCTTATTGGTTTTCTTATCCCGGCTACAACGAAATATTTACCGGTTACCCGGATACTGCAGTGAATTCCAACGAGCATCCGCCCAACCCTCATATAACGGTACTGGAGTACATCAACAGGCAACCGGGCTTTGAAGGACAGGTGGCCGCTTTTGCCGCCTGGGGCGCTTTCGACAGGATACTGAATAAAGAACGGTGCGGTTTCCCGGTAGTATCAGCATTCGGTACCACCGGCGGAGACCAGCCGACGGAGAAGGAAAAGCTGCTCAACAGCATGTTGCTGGATTCATACAAGCCGTTTGGCATGGGTGAATGCCTGGATGTGTTTACACATTATATGGCCTTTGAGCACCTGAAAGAGAAGCAGCCGCGTGCATTATTTATCGGGTACGGCGAAACAGACGAATGGGCGCATCACGGCAGCTATAAGGACTACCTGGATGCAGCATATCAATGGGACCGGTGGATAAAAGATATCTGGGAGTACGTACAATCAACCCCGAAGTATAAAGACAAGACGGCCCTGTTCATTACAACCGATCATGGAAGGGGTGATATAGATAAAGACAAATGGACCAGCCACGGCAGCAAGCGTGTGGAAGATTCAAATGAAATATGGATAGCAGCTATAGGGCCCGGCTTGCCTGCCAAAGGAGAAGTAAAAGAAGAACTGCAGTTATTTCAGCAACAATCAGCCCAAACAATTGCTTCCCTGCTGGGGCTCACCTATACGGCAGAGCATCCTGTTGCCGATGCGGTTAAAGAAATTTTTGAATAACAAAGCGACCAGTCAAAAAAGTAAGTAATGAAAAAAATCAGGTATTGTCTAATCGTTGTCCAGTTGTTTGTATGCACGCACCTGGATGCGCAAAGCGAAAACCCCTATCCACCGGCATTGTTCCCCGACAGGGTAGTGCTGAACGTTACGGAAGACCCCGCTACCTCCATAGCTGTCAACTGGCGAACCAGCACAGAGGCAGCAGAAAGCTATATTGAAATACTACCGGCAGTGTCTGATCCGGCTTTAACCAAAGATGCGCCCCGCACCAAAGCCATCACGGAACCGTTTGAGTTAAAGGGCATCCGGTCTCATTTTCATGCTGCTGTGGTAAAATCCCTTACACCCAATACCCTGTATATGTACCGGGTAGGGAACAATGAACACTGGAGCGAATGGTTCCATATCAGAACGGCAGGTAACCCAGGAGAGAAATTTTCGTTTATATATATGGGTGATGTGCAGCAGGGTATGCGCACCTTCTGGCCCCGGATGGCAAGAGAGGCTTACCTGAAGGCCCCGGATGCAAGGCTGATCATGTATGCGGGAGATATCGTAAACCGCGGCTTAAATGATCATGAATGGGGTGAGCTGTTTTACGGCGGTGGGTTTATACACAGCACCATTCCCGGCATGCCATCTCCCGGCAACCACGAGCATGCCGACAATGAACAGGGTGTAAATGTGATCACCCCCCTGTGGCGGGCACAATATAACCTGCCGGAAAACGGTCCCAAAGGTTTGGAAGAAACCGTTTACTACACCGATATCCAGGATGTACGCTTTATTTCGCTGAACTCGCAGGAGATATGGTTCGGGAATGAAAAAATGCAGCAGCAGATCGAATGGCTGCACCAGGTGCTCTCCAACAATCCTAAAAAATGGACGATCATTACCTTTCACCACCCGGTGCACTCCATAAGCGCCAGGAGGGATAACAAAAACCTCCGGGAAAAGTTCCAGCCGATCTTCGAGCAGTATAAAGTAGATATGGTGCTGCAAGGTCATGACCACGCGTATGCCCGCGGCATGAAAAATGTCCCCATGCCGGAAGGGTTCAGCGGCACTACCGCTACTGCCTACGTGGTATCCATGTGCGGTTCAAAGATGTATAACAACGAGACGCATAAATGGATGGACAAAATAGGCACTAACGTGCAGTTGTACCAGATCATTACCGCTGATGGCAATAAATTATTGTACAGGTGCTATACCGCCACAGGAGAACTGTTTGATTCGTTTGACCTCGTGAAGAGAAAAGGAAAAAACAACAAAATGGTAGAAAAGAAATAGCTATGACAAAGCCCCCACGATGTCATCCATATTGATGCCCATATGGCTTTCACTATAGATGCACCTGCCGTTCACCATAAGCAACACCTGCGGAGATTCGTGCCTGATACCGGTATCTTCTGCTATCATATCCGATAACGACCGGTATTTGATCAGGTCGAGATAGTGAAACTGAATATTTGCAGGTACGGCTGATCTTTCAAGCCTCGATTTGGCTACGCTGCTGATAGAGCATCTTGTGGAGTGCTTATATACCAGTTGAGGGACTGTTTCCGAAGCTGCTATGATTGATTCCCAGTCTGCTTCTGTAGTAATAGGTTGCCAGTTCATACTGCAAAACTAGTGCTTATACAGGTTGCTTCCGTGAAATATCAGCCATTCACCTGTTTGTTGAAAATATTTAATTTACATTTAATCAAAAGTATTGCCATGCACAGAAAGGATTTTATCAGGTCTGCCGTCTTAGGCGCTGCCGCCTTTACCATTGTTCCCAGGCACGTATTGGGTGGAAATAACTACCTGGCCCCAAGCGACAGGATCAACCTCGGCTTTGTAGGGAATGGGAAAATGGGATTAAGCTTATTGAACTCTCTTTCCAAGCTCAACGAAACCCTGGTGGTAGCCACCTCAGACGTCGACAAAAAGAAACTGGCCCGTTTCATTGACAGGTCAAAGACAGCCAATGCCAACAAAGTGAATACGGAAGTAAGCGGCTACAACGACTACCGCGAGCTGATAGCGCGTAAGGATATTGATGCGGTAGTAGTAGCCACACCCGATCACTGGCATGCGCAGATAACGGTCGATGCTGCAAAAGCCGGCAAGGATATCTATTGTGAAAAACCGCTTTCCCTTACCATAGCAGAGGGCAGGGCGATGGTGAAAGCCGTAAGAAAGTACAAGCGCATACTGCAAACCGGTAGTATGCAGCGCTCATCGCATAACTTCCGTCATGCCACCGAACTGGTATTAAACGGCTATATAGGCGATATAAAAGAAATTAATGTTTCCGTAGGAGAGCCGGTGCGGGAATGCGACCTGCCCGTGCTGCCTACTCCAGACTACCTGGACTGGGACAGGTGGATCGGTCCGTCGGCTTACAGGGGGTATAATCCTGTGCTTTCTCCGCCCATTGAAGACGATTCCTGGGCCTGGTGGCGCGGCTACAAAGGCTTCGGCGGCGGATTGATCACCGACTGGGGTGCACATATGTTTGACATTGTACAGTGGGCTCTGGGAATGGATGGATCCGGACCGGTAAGCTTCATACCCCCGGAAGAAGGCGGCGCACAAAGCGGACTCTATTATGCGTATAAAAACGGTATTAAAGTGCATCACCGGAAATGGGGCGGTGAAAAGGATGGTAATGCCATCCAGTTCGTCGGTACCGAAGGAACGATAGAGGTTTCCAGATCCTTCATCCGGTCTAACCCGGCTCCTATCGCGGAGATGAAAATAAAAGACAGCGATAAACGGGTGTACTTCAGCGACAATCATCAGCAGGACTGGATCAATTCAATTAAAAAAAGAACCCTCCCGATCTGTGATGTCGAAACCGGTCATCGCACCGCTACCGTATGTAATGCCGTAAACATTGCATATGAGCTGCGGAGACCGCTGACATGGAATCCGGCCAAAGAAGTATTTAACGACGCGAATGCCAATATGATGATCTCCCGGCCGTACAGAGCACCCTGGAACTTCAATGATTTTTAGAGCCGGCGCCTCAGTAAATAAACACTATCCACAGCATCTGTCTGTGGATTTTTTTTATCCGGGTATTGCTGCCACCATTTTACATGGAATGTATGTAGTTCTCCAGGTGATCAATGGTTGCCTGTTGTTCCAATATGGTTTCCTTTACAATATCCAGCACCGAAATAACACCGTAAAATTCATTGTCCTTAAAGACAGGCAGGTACCGGATATTGTGCGCCGTCATGATAGTCATGCATTCAGCCAGCCCACTTTCGGGCGTCACCTGCGGCAGGTATTCCAGCATGATCTCGCCGACGGGGGTTTCACTGGAAGATTTGCCCTGCAGTATAACCTTCCTGGCATAATCCCGTTCAGTCATCAACCCGCAGTACTTCCCGTTGTGATCCTTGATGATAACTGAACCAATATTTTTCTGCGCCATGATCTTAAGCGCCTCAAATACCGTAACATCCGGGGTAATGGTAATATTATTGTGCCCCTTACGCTGGAAAATCTGAGCAACCGTCCTCATAATGAATAAGTATTGGTGAAATATTAGTGATTGACTCCCTTAAAATACAAAAAATATTTTAAATCGGGATTTCTCAAAAGCAATACTACACTCACCCGCTTACCTATTCAACCTCCTTTTTGACGTACACTTCTATAAAACCCTGTGCAGTGCTCCGGGGCGCCAGGAAGGAATCAATTTGCAGATAATGCTCTTTCAGCACTTTTTGCACCCTATAGGGATAGAAGTGATTCAATTCAGGCAAATCTTCAAACAGCACAAGGTCGTAATAGTTCTCTTTTATTTTCTTTTCAAATGCCTCGGCGTCCCGGTTAAACATCCCAACTCCCAGGTGATACCACAACGGGAAGTCAGGGCCGGTCTCCTGTTGATAAGGTATCTCTTTGGCAAGTGTCGTCAGCTCAGACATATTCAACACCTTTAAATCCGGCTTGTTCTTTACCAGGTCCAGCTCCATGATACGTTTTATCCCTTCCGCAGAAGGAGGAGGCACTTTTATATTTTTCAGGGTCGGCAGATCCGTATACACCCAATCCCCTATCTCCACCCGGTTGGTATCCTGCCTGAGCATTACCGCATTATGTATGTTTACCACATTTTCACCGGTGGGCGAGGTAATATGTTGCCTGGCATTGGTTGGCGTAATAATCAATCGTTTGACACGGATCCAGTACATCTGGCTCCACCACAAAGAGACGCCGGCCGACAGCAGTACCGCAAACTTAAAGCTACGGGTATCGATGTGGAATACGGAAACCATATTACTGACAATAAAGGCAAAGGCAAAGGCGTGGAAAAAGATATTGCAATCCTCGGGAGTATAACTGGTTATCTGGTAAATAACCGCCATACACAATATGCCAAGCGTAAGCAAAAGGAAGATCATATTATGCTTGTCTGTAATAAAGCTTTTCCAGCCTTTGAACTGCCGGAACACCTGGAGCAGGATAATGAACAGGTAAAACCGCAACCAGATGGAATCAGCCATAAACATATCGATGATATCATCTTTATCTACCCGTGCATTATGCGGCAATTGACCATAATTAAACCAGTAGTGAAAATTCCATTGTGAAAAATAAAGTACCGTTATACTCGTCAGCAGAGCAAGGGGCGCCAGGTAAGCTATCAGAAAGCTCCATTTTCCTTCAAGCCAACTGGTATACAGAATAAGAAACAGGCATATGAGAAAAATCAACCCTCCGCCGTCTTGTTTTGTAAAAAAACTGATATAGGTAAATACCCCGGCCAGGATCAGGTTTACCCTTGCGCTCTTTACACCGGAAGCAAAAAGTCCCCGCAACAAAAAAGCCAGGGCTATGAACCCGAAAACAATGACTGTATGGTTATACCAAGGCCAATAGTTCCGGAATGAAAAAGAAAGGCAGAGAACCAAAATTGCTGAAATCCTGATCGCAGGCGGTACGGAAAGGCTTTTCAGGATAGAACGAAAAGCCAGCCCGCAAAGGATATTGATAAAAGCCTGGGCCTTGACCAGCGATAACATTGCGGGACCAAAAAGCTTAATGAATATAGCCGGGATGATCCAGTAAAAGCCGCCCATCGGCAGACCAAAATCCCGAAAGGGTATCTGTCCCTCGCTGATTCGGTAAGCCCCTTCCCAGGATAAATAAAGCCCAATCCTGTAAGGGAACTTAAAAAAAATCCATGCTGTGGCAAGCACTACGATAAGAAGAATCTCTACAATGGACGGTATTGCTGGGTTGTTCAGATAAGCCCGGATTTTTTTATGCGCCATATAAAGCTATGATGGTTTCTATTGGCGCCAAAAATAGCTAATAAAAAGCTTTATAAACAGGGTTTACAGCTAAAATGTATCACACAATCTGTTGATCCATATCAATTATTCCCTTACCAGGGAGAACTATGTTAATTTTGCAGGTATGAATGCACAAAGCGGCAAATATATCATCCTCCTTGGGATAGTGCTGGTGGTCATCGGGGTAATTGTTTACTTTTTCCACGACAGGCTCCGCTGGATAGGACGGCTTCCCGGTGATATCAGGATAGAAAATGACAACAGCGGGTTCTATTTCCCCATCACCACGATGTTATTGTTCAGCCTGCTGGTATCTACCATACTATGGATAATAAAAAAGCTATAAGAAGGGAAGATTCCGATCTTATAGCTTTGTTGAGTTATTGCTGAACAAACCTGGTTACGCTTCTGATTTCTCAGCTTTATTTTCTTCCTTCAGAGAAAACCTTATCAGCGATTTCTCCTTATCCAGTTCCGCGATCAGCACATCACCGGCTTTTACGTTCATATTCAATATTTCCTCAGCCAGCGGGTCTTCCAGGTATTTTTGGATCGCCCTGTGCAAAGGCCTTGCTCCAAATTGCTGATCATACCCTTTCTCGGCAATAAACTTTTTGGCCTCTTCTGAAAGTTCAAGCGAGAACCCGAGATTCGCCAGCCGCTTCATTACCCCCTTCATCAATATATCTATGATCAGGAAGATATCGTCCTGTGTAAGTGAGTTGAAGACCACCACATCATCGATCCGGTTTAAGAACTCGGGGCTGAATGTCCGCTTCAACGCTTTTTCTATGACGGCCTTATTATTCTCTTCCGCATTTTGCACTCTCGCAGCGGTTGCAAATCCTACACCCTCTCCAAAATCCTTCAACTGGCGTACCCCTATGTTGGAGGTCATGATAATAAGTGTATTTTTAAAATCTACTTTGCGACCCAATCCGTCTGTCAATTGTCCGTCATCCAGCACCTGCAGCAATATATTGTAAATGTCCGGGTGGGCTTTTTCTATCTCATCCAGCAATACAACGGAATAAGGCTTTCTGCGCACCCGCTCTGTCAACTGTCCGCCTTCTTCATACCCTACATAGCCCGGAGGCGCACCGATCAGCCGGCTTACAGTGAACTTCTCCATATACTCACTCATATCAATACGGATCAGCGCATCTTCCGAATCAAACATATGCCTTGCCAATGCCCTGGCCAACTCCGTTTTACCCACACCGGTCGGCCCCAGGAATATAAAAGTTCCTATCGGCTTTTTCGGGTCTTTCAGCCCAACCCTGTTGCGCTGGATGGCTTTTACCACTTTCTGAATGGCTTCTTCCTGACCGATCACGGCGCCCTTCAGGTCATCGCTCATTTTCCTCAGCTTCTCCGTTTCCGCCTGCACCATTCTTTTCACCGGTATGCCGGTCATCATACTCACCACTTCTGCGATGGCTTCTTCGTCTATAGGATAACGTTTATTTTTACTGTCTTCCTCCCACTGTGCCTTTGCTTTCTCCAGATCTTCCTGCAATCTCTTTTCGCTGTCACGCAACGAAGCCGCTTCCTCAAACCGCTGGCTTTTTACCACCTTGTTCTTTTCGTGCTTGATGTCTTCGATCTTCTTCTCCAGCTCCACGATCTCGGCAGGCACATTGATGTTCTTAAGATGCACCCTGGCGCCCACTTCATCCATCACGTCAATCGCTTTGTCAGGAAGCAGCCTGTCGGTGATATACCTGTCACTGAGCTTTACACAAGCATCAACAGCATCGTCTGAATAAGATACATTGTGGTAGTCTTCGTATTTTGACTTGATGTTCTGCAATATCTGAATGGTTTCGTCCACACTCGGCGGGTCCACCAAAACCTTTTGGAACCGCCTGTCAAGGGCGCCGTCTTTTTCGATGTACATGCGGTATTCGTCCAGCGTGGAGGCTCCGATGCATTGCAGTTCTCCCCTGGCCAGGGCCGGCTTGAATATATTAGAAGCATCCAGCGATCCGCTGGCGCCACCTGCACCCACAATCGTATGGATCTCATCTATGAAAAGGATGACATCGCGGTTTTTTTCCAGCTCATTCATGATGGCTTTCATCCGCTCTTCAAACTGCCCGCGGTACTTTGTCCCGGCCACCAATGCTGCCAGGTCTAAAGAAACCACGCGTTTGTCAAACAGCACCCTGGAAACCTTACGCTGCACAATCCTGAGCGCCAGGCCTTCAACGATCGCCGTTTTACCAACACCCGGCTCCCCGATGAGGATGGGGTTATTCTTTTTCCTGCGCGACAGTATCTGGGAAACCCTTTCAATCTCTTCTTCTCTCCCCACAATAGGATCCAGCGTACCCATTTCGGCAAGCCGTGTAATATCCCGGCCGAAATTATCCAGCACCGGTGTTTTGCTTTTTGCATTGGCCGCCTGCGATTTTGATTTCTGCTGATAACTTTTCTTTTCATCATCAAAATCATCATCCGCGTCATCCGCATACTCGCTCCTTACATCATTGCTCTTCACCATGCCCAGCTCATTCCTGAAAAGATCGTAGTCTATATCGAACTGATTCAGGATCTGGGTGGCGATGTTTTCTTTGTTTTTTAGAATCGACAGCATCAGGTGTTCGGTCTCAACCGTTGGACTTTTCAGCGCTTTTGCCTCCAGAACAGTCACCCGGATTACTTTTTCCGCTTGTTTGGTCAAAGGCAGGCTGTTTATATTTGCTATATTTTTCCCTGTTTTATCCTTTACGGCCAACTCCACTTCTTTGCGTAACTCGTACAGGTCAACATTGAGGTTCTTTAGTATTTTGACTGCCAGGTTCTCGCCTTCCCGGATCAATCCCAATAATAAATGCTCTGTACCAATAAAGTCATTCCCCAACCTTAATGCTTCTTCCCGGCTAAAAGAAATGATCTCCTTTACCTGGGTTGAAAAATTATTATCCATTTATTCCAGTTTAAAATGTGATCGATACAATAATAACGAATAATTTTGATTCCTTTTAATAGAACATTGCATCTGTGCGAATTATTGTGTTATACAATCAATTGATTAAGAGACTCAATAAGATGTTAAAACTTAAAAACACACTTTTTACCGCTTCTTCCCGAAAAAGAATTGGGTATTTTAGCTAACAGTATTTCAATTAAAAGAACTTAATCTATGGGCTTCAAATTAGATACCAAGGAAAAATTTCATGTCATAACGATTAAAGAATCGTCGCTTCATGCTAATATGACAGAAATATTACGGAATAAGTTGACTGAAGTTACAGAAAATCCTGTTAAACATATCATCCTGAATTTTAAGGAGGTATCAGCAATTGATGCGGGGATAGCTTCCTGGCTGGCGGCAGAGCAGGAGCAGGCGGCGGCAGACAACCGCTCTTTTGTTATCTGCGAGCTTCAGAAACCGGTCAAAAACCTGCTTTCAGAGTTGAATATACTGGATATTTTAAATATAACACCCACGGAAAGCGAAGCCTGGGATATTGTGCAAATGGAAGAAGTAGAGCGCGAATTACTGGGGGATTAATACCTGATCAACAACCGATTATGGGAGTCTGGAGACAAATTGCAGAATACCTTTATATCAGGAGAAAAGATCCCGACCGGGAAGATACTTCCTGGATCCGCTATATGCATGGCATCAATCGGGTTTCTATTCTGCTTTTTCTGTTCGCCCTGGTGGTGATCATTGTGCGGGCGATAAAAAGTTGCGGATAGCCGCGGCTGCGTTGGCAGAAGCATGCCCACCCCTGCTGAGAATAGCGTGTAGCGCTGCGTAATCCGCTTCCAATTGTTGCCGCCTTTCGGGATCATACAGCAGTTGCTTCAACTCTTCCACCAGGTTGCTCACCGTCATTTCCTCCTGTATCAGCTCCTTCACCACCAGCTTATCCATAATAAGATTTACCAGGGAAATGTATTTCACTTTTATGACCCGCTTCGCTATCTGGTAAGAAATGACGCTGCCTTTATAGCAAACCACTTCCGGAACACCAAACAGGGCTGTCTCCAGTGTTGCCGTGCCGGAGGTCACCAGCGCGGCGTCCGCCTGCATCAAAAGCGAATAGGTTTTCCCGGAAACACTTTTCACATTCGGGTAGGGACTTAGCAGCGCCTCATAAAATGAATCATCCTGTCCCGGCGCTTTTGCCACCACAAATTCCAGCTCAGGAAAATGGGTGCTCACTTCCAGCATCACCGGCAGCTTTTTCAGTATCTCCTGTTTTCTGCTACCCGGAAGCAGGGCCACCACATTTTCTTTTTTCTCCCCGTTGCTTTTAGCTTTCACGTCATCTATCACCTCTACCAGCGGGTGTCCCACATATTCCACCTCGTAATGCCATTTCCGGTAAAAATCTTTTTCAAAAGGCAGGATCACCAGCATTTTGTCTACACACTGCCTGATGATCTTTACCCGGTTTTCCTTCCATGCCCATACCTGGGGCGAAATATAATACACCACCTTGTACCCCTGCTTTTTTGCCCATTTGGCGATACGCAGGTTAAACCCGGGGTAATCGATCAGCACCAGCACATCCGGATGAAATGCCGTTATATCCTTTTTGCAAAAGTCAAGATTCCGGAAAATGGTACGAAGGTTCATCAGCACCTCCACAAACCCCATAAAGGCCAGCTCGCGGTAGTGCTTTACAACGTCGGCGCCGGCAGCTTCCATCAGGTCTCCGCCCCAGGCGCGGATCTGCGCATCACTATCCAGCTTCTTCAGCTCCCTTACCAGGTTGGATCCATGCAGGTCACCGGAAGCTTCACCGGATATCATATAATATTTCACGCCTTCTGTTTTAAAGTTACGAAGGTACTATGTAAGAAACTTTAATGCCAAGGCAGCAATCGCATATACCAGGGTGCTGGCAAAAATGCCCTTGGCAGTCTTATCCTTCCTGTAGTTGATGAACAAAGTAAAAAGAAGGATATTCAGGAACAGGCAGGGAATGGTAATGGCGGTTACCAGCCGCTTATCAGAACGCAAAGCCCCCAACATGTCGCCAAAGCTGAAAAGCGGGTAGAATTTTATGAAATAGTAGATCACCACGCTCAGCAGCGGTGTGATCAATCCCAGCAGAATGCCGAGCCTGATATTGTCTTTTCTTAGGATCACTGTTTAAAGATTTTTTCTAATTTGGTTTTCAAAGAATAATTTGTCAGGTCAAACTGCACGGGTACCACACTGACATAGTTGTTTGCCAGCGCCCATACATCGGTATCTTTCCCTTTGTCAAAGTTTACAAAAGCACCTGTCAGCCAGAAATACTTTTTGCCGGTGGGGTCTTTTCTTTCGTCAAAGTCTTCTTCGTATTTGGCATAGGCCTGCCTGCAGACCTTGATGCCATTGATAAGGCTTTCATCCACTGCAGGAAAGTTAACATTCAGGCAAAGATGCTTATCCGCCTTTCTTTTCAACACTTCCTCCACGATGATCCTGGCATAGGTTCTCGCAGCCGTAAAGTCGGCTTCCATGCTGTAGTCCAGCAGAGAAAAACCAATAGATGGAATATTTTCGATGGAAGCCTCAATAGCTGCACTCATGGTGCCTGAGTATATCACATTGATGGAGTGATTGGCACCATGATTGATGCCGCTGACGCACAGATCGGGTTTGCGATGCAGCACCTTATCTACCGCCAGCTTAACGCAATCTACCGGTGTGCCGCTACAGCTCCAGGCTTCTACATCATCCACCGGTAATGCTACCTTTTGCATCCTGAGCGGTGATCCGATGGTGATGGCATGCCCCATACCGGATTGTGGCTTATCCGGGGCAACCACCACTATTTTACCCAGCCCCTGGAGGGAAAGAACAAGGTTGTAAATGCCCGGCGCCATTACGCCATCATCATTGGTTACCAAAATTACAGGTGTGTCTTTTTTTCTTTTACCTGTAGCCATGCAGGGTTCTAAGTTTAGGGTGTAAAAGTATAAGAAATTTCAAACTTCTAATTCAATTTCCTTCTTTACTTTTAGCGCTATGTTTATTCTCGGTAAAATACTGATCCTATTGTTGAATCCTGTTTTGTGGATGGTATGTATATTTTTATTCGGATGGTTCACCAAACACCCGCGCAGGAAGAAAAAAGCATATGTAACCGGGGTCGTGATGCTGTTATTTTTCTCCAACCCTCTCATAGTAGAAAAGCTTACGCTGGCCTACCAGGCAAAGAAATACAGCCTTGCAAAAGGAGAAACATATAGCGCGGGCATCCTGCTGGGTGGTTTTTCCGGTTTAAATGAAACAGATAACCAGTTTTATTTTGGCAGTAACGCCGATCGTTTCATCCAGGCAGCCCAGTTGTACAGAAGCGGGCATATTCATAAAATTATCATCACTGCCGGAAGCGGAGAGATGATCGAAACTTCTTTCAGAGAAGCGGACTTTGTATTTACAGAATTAGCCAACCTGTGCATTCCTGTGGAAGACCTGCTACCTGACAGGGATTCCCGCAATACTCTTGAAAACGCGCTGAACGCAAAAAAGATCATCGACTCCTTACAACTGCCGCCGCCCTACCTGCTTATTACTTCGTCTTTGCATATGCCCAGGGCTGTCGCTACCTTTACAAAAGCCGGGCTGGAGGTAAAACCCTTCCCGGCTGCCTTCACTGTAAAGCCCGATAATCGTATTACACCGGAATTCCTGATCCCTGCAGCACGCGCCCTGGAAAACTGGCACAGCCTTATCAAAGAGGTGGTTGGAAATATTTTATACAGAATTCTGGGAAGGGGATGATCAACTTGCATATTTTTGCCGGCCAATGAAAAAGATAAGCTTCGTTATCGGCTGTATACTAATGGCAATGATGGTACTGTCCCAGGAAATAGAGCTGGACCCTGTAACAGTTACCGCTTCGCTCAGCCGTCAGAAATCATCGCAAACAGGAAGGAATATCACCATCATAAAAGGAGAGCTTTTTCACAAGCTGCCCGTTCAGTCGCTGGATGAGCTGCTCCGTTATATCCCGGGGGTGGAGATACAGGCACGCGGACCCAAAGGGTCGCAGAGTGATATTGTGCTCCGGGGAGGCACTTTTCAGCAGGTGCTGGTGATCCTCGACGGGATGCGGCTGAACGATCCCAATACAGGACATTTCAGCAGCTATATACCCATAGCGCCTTCTGAAATAGAACGGATAGAAGTATTGAAAGGAGCTTCTTCCGCCATACACGGCGCGGATGCAGTAGGAGGCGTGATCTACATTTTTACAAAGTCATTTACGGTAAAGGAAACAGAAAAAAAATTACAGTCCGGCGCTACTTTAGCGGGTGGCGAGTATGGATATTTTAACGGAGAAACAGGATTGAACTATAGCAGTCCGCGGCTGAACCTGTCCGCCGGCGTGGTAACCAACAGGGCAGACGGCGTGCAACAACGTGGTACCAGGGGCTTCTTTAAAAATAATACCGTGTCTGCCTCTGCCAATTACCACATCACCGACAGGTGGAATGTTGCTTACCGCTTTGCTTATGATGAACGCGATTTTGCCGCCCAGAATTACTATACCACCTTTGCCTCTGATACGGCAAGTGAACAGGTAACCTCCAGGTGGCACCAGGTCAGGATCGCTTACCAGACCGAAAAGGAAAGCCTGACGCTGGATGGCGGGTATAAATCACTGACCGATATTTTTTACTTTACCCCTTCCGCTATCCCCAATCACAGTAAATCTGAACTGTACCAGGGTTTGCTGACGTATCACCGAAAGCTGGGCGACAACACCAGCTTGGCCACCGGTGTCAACTACCAGAATAAAAATATCCTGTCGAATGACAGGGGAGAACATTCGTTATATATTGCAGCGCCGTTTTTAACGGTATCGCAGCGGCTGTGGAAAGGATTCCATATCCGTCCTTCCGCCCAGTGGGTTGCGTTTAAGAGCATCCGCGCCGAGTTCGTTCCCCAGGTAGATATTTCGCAAAAGCTGGGTGACTGGCAATTTCGGGGCAGTGTCGGTAAAACGATCCGGGATGCCGATTTTACCGAAAGGTATAATAACTACGGAAGGGCGCAGGTAACAAGCGGCAGGGTAGGTAATCCCGGCTTGCTGACAGAAAGATCCCTCAGTTACGAAGCAGGTGCGGACTGGTTCTGGCAGAACAGGCTGAAGCTGTCAGCCGGTTTTTTCCAGCGTTTCCATGAAAGACTGATCGACTACGCCACTACAGCTTACGCTGATATGCCGCGAAAAGACAATCTTATAGAAGGAGGAGTATATGCGCTTGCCAAAAATATTGCCGCCGTAAATACGACCGGGGGTGAGCTGGACATGCAATACATCCATACGATCGGAAACAAACAATCGGTTACTGCCACAGCCGGACTGGTGTTGCTGAGCAGCAAAAGCAGTGATGCGGTCCCTTCTTTTTATATATCCTCCCATGCCAGATTCCTGGCAAACTTTTCCCTGGTGTACCAATGTCACAACCTTACGCTCAGCATTAACGGTATCTATAAACAAAGGCAAAAGCAGGAAGCGGATGCCATTCACGCATTTATTTCACCGGATTATTTTGTGCTGAATGCAAAAGCCGATTATCATTTTATCGCCGGGTTATCAGCATTTGTACAAACCGACAATGTATTCAACAGGCAATACAGCGATCTGCTGGGATCACCCATGCCCGGCAGGTGGCTGATGGCCGGTATACGTTTCCAGATGAAGAACAGTTTTCAACGGAGACAGCAGTAAAGGCCCGGTTGCGTGAATATAGGGTGTCTAAAACTTTTCCACCACCCCCAACCCAAAGAGGGCAAAGTCATATTTTACGGGGTCGTCCGGGCAGAACTTCTTCAGGTTTTTTGTTAGCTCCAGCGCTGCCTGCCAGTCTGTTTGGTTGCGGGTAACCAGCCGGAATTTTTGCGCTACCCTTGCCACATGCAGGTCTATCGGGCATACCAGTTGGTCGGGACGAATATGGTTCCAGATACCGAAATCAACACCGGCGCCGTCTTTTCGTACCATCCACCGCAAAAACATATTGAGGCGTTTACAGGTTGATTTTTTGACGGGCGTGGCAATGTGCTTGCGTGTACGCGACGGAGCATCTTCCAGCGAAAAAAAATACCGGTGAAACTCTTTCAATGCATTTTCGGTCGTTTCATCTTCGTGCTGCATGCCCCTGGTAAACGCAGTTTCGAGTGTATCAGATAACCTGTAGTGGTGCTGAAGAAAGTGAACGAACCAGAGCATATCGGTGGCGTTGAAGGTCCGGTGTTTGAACGTCATGATCCTTTTCAAGCCTTCCTTTCCGGGATCCAGGCAAAAGCTGTGCGGGCTGTTGTCCATCAACGACATCAGTTCCCTGCTTTTTTTGATAATGATCGTGCGGTTGCCCCAGGCCAGGATCGCCGCAAAAAAGCCCGCTATTTCTATATCCTGCTTTTTATTAAAGCTATGAGGTATACAAACAGGATCGCTGTCAATGAAGCGGGGCGTATTATACTCCGCCACCTTCCTGTTTAAAAATGCTTCCAGCTTATCCAAAGACGGCATATTACCCTATCTTACCCTATCGCCTGTTTGAGATCTTCCACCAGGTCTTCCGCATCTTCTATGCCCACACTCAGACGGATCAGTGAGTCTGCCAGGCCATTGGCTATTCTCTCTTCTCTTGGAATGGATGCATGGGTCATACTGGCCGGGTGCCCGATCAGTGATTCAACCCCTCCCAACGATTCAGCACAGGCAAACAGCTTTGTAGCGGCAAGCAGCTTTTCTGCAGCCTCTATAGTGTTATCCTTCAGCTCAAAGCTCATCATACCGCCAAAACCACGCATCTGCTGCTTTGCAATGGCATGATTGGGATGATCTTCAAATCCACACCAATGCACTTTTTGCACCGGGGGATGCTGCCGCAGGAAATGCGCGATCTTTTCCCCGTTCTCACAATGCCGCTGCATGCGCACATGAAGTGTTTTCAGTCCGCGGAGCAGCAGAAAGCAATCCTGCGGCCCGGGTACTGCGCCACAGGCATTCTGCAGGAAATACAGTTGGTCGGCGATCGTTTTATTATTGGTAATGATCACACCGTGCACCACATCGCTATGTCCCCCGATATACTTGGTGGCCGAATGCATAACAATGTCTGCACCAAGATCCAGCGGGTTTTGCAGATAGGGCGATGCAAAAGTGTTATCTACCGCCAGCAGGGCATTGGCTTCCCGGGCAATAGCAGCGCAGGCTTTGATATCAATGATCCTTATCAGCGGGTTGGTGGGTGTTTCCACCCAGATCATTTTGGTAGCCGGTGTTATATATTTTTTAATGTTTTCGGCATCGCTCATATCTATAAAGCGAAACTTCAACCCATAGTCTTCCCACACTTTCCGCATCAGCCTGTAGGTACCGCCATACAGGTCGTTGGTGCTGATGATCTCATCGCCGGGCTTAAACAGCTTCAGCAGGGTGTCTGTCGCAGCCAGCCCGCTGCCGAACGAAATGCCAAACTGCCCGTTTTCCGCGGCTGCCAGGGCATTTTGCAACTGATCCCGCGTGGGGTTCTGGGTCCTGGCATATTCATATCCTTTGTGCTTTCCCGGTCCTTCCTGCACGTAAGTTGATGTCTGGTAAATAGGGGTCATAATCGCCCCGGTGGATGGATCGGGATGCACGCCTGCATGTATAAAACGGGTTGCTGCTTTCATAATATTCGAATGGTTCCTGCAAAGATGCACAATTTACGAAGAGTTTCAACTTATCAAGTTGTTTTCCGGAAATCCAGTTTAACAGAAGCTTAACCCATGCCGGGTAACATTATGCAACATATGCTGAAATGCAGTACAGACAAGCATTCCACATGCTGCCGCTACGTTTGCACCGATTGAATTAATGCCGGTTTTTTCTCACTGCTTCTCTTGAAATATCCACTGGTATAGTTGTCGTTTTATTAAGCATATATCGCGTCTATTTTTGAGTTGTGATTATGATTTAAAAACAATGTTCAAAAAAATCTGTTATGAAAAGAATATTTGCTTTAGGATTGTTTGCCCTGCTGGGAGCAGGCGCTTTTGCCAACACACCGGATGCTGTTAGCGAAAAAGTATTAAAATCTTTTAAGGAGACTTTTACCGATGCCAAAGAAGTAAAATGGCATGAAGCGGATAACAGCTACTCCGTTCGTTTTTACCAGGGAGATACCAGGTACATCGTGTACTATAATAAAAGGGGGGACATTACCGGCTCCCTGAAGTTTTATGATCCGCCGATGCTGCCCACCAACATCCTGTCAGACATGTCCAGGAGCCACAGGGGTAAAACGGCACTCTATGTTACCGAAATTTCTTCCGGTAGCAACCTGGCTTATTTTGTAAAAATGAAAGATGACAAATACTGGTACACCATCCGCTATGACAGCAACGGCGATAGCAGCGTACACGAGAAGATCAGGAAACAGTAATGACTTAAGGGATTAATCTGAAAGATCCTCCGGAGTGGTTTCCGGAGGATTTTTTTTCACAAATATTTAGTCTATAAAATTAATAGACTAAAAACAATATTCCTACCTTTACGACCGTTTCGGTTTCACACATGGAGAGGTTTTATACATATAATTTTCACCAGGACGTTCCGCATTTCTGCTCCTGCTATCGCTGTTGCTGATACGGCTGCTCACTAATATCCAATCAATTGATATGGATCGGGATTACCCCTGATCTTTTACGTATAAAATTAAAATAGTAAAATATGCCCACATTTTCAACAAGCATACAACTGTATAACGCAGATGAGAAAGACCTCCTGCTGCTCGATAATGAATTAAAGCGCGACTTTTTCACCACTGAAAAAGGAAACGCCGTACAAAAAGTAAGATCGAGCATTGACAATTTTATCAAGGTCCGTTACCTGAAAGAAGGAAACCTGCTTATACAGGAGGTGATAGACCGGGTATGGCTGGCCGGAAGAAAAACCGGTAAAAAGTTCACTTTCAGCGTGATCAAAAAAAGGAATTAAGCGCTTTTTCAGGTTGTAAGTTTTATGTACGGCCCGTCATCAAAAATGGCGGGCTTTTTTATCCTTTTCCCTGCTCCACCACATCATCGTTACTGATCTTCTTTCTTTTTGCCCTGCCTCCCAGCCGGCTGCCAAATTCCCAGTTCGCCGTCAACTGTAAGGCGCGCAGGTAATACCTGTTTTGCGTTTCAGAGTAAAACCGGTCGGATTGAATAACGCGGGTACGCGGGTTATACGCCGAAAAGGGGTTCAACAAGGACAGGGTAAGTGTAATTTTGGGATCCTTAAACTCTTTCTTTCCCGCAAAGCCATAGTAATACTGGTTAGAGTTATAACCCTGCAGGATCACGGAACGGGTATTATACGAGCCGAAAGCCTGCACTGTATAGTTTTTCTTCAGGTTGAACGTAAAATTCAGGTCTGCATCGGCGGCCCATCCTTCATTAAAGATCTGCAGGGCATTGCTTTCGTAATCCAGGTAACTGACATTTACATTCCCGTTGACGGCAAACGCAGGGGAAAAGGTTTTGGAGGAAGAAATATTCAGTCCGGTGCTCCTGTTGGCCGCCAGGTTTTGCTTGCTGGTAACAGAGATACCCTGCGCGTCGGTTTCCGTAAAATTCAGGATGGCATTGTCCGTTTGTTTCCAGTAAACGGAAGTGTTCACAAAAAAAGTAGCTCCCATATTCAGTCCATAGGCTATTTCACCCTGGTGGGCGATCTCCGGCTGCAAGGCAGGGTTACCGGTGCTGATGTTTTTAGGATCGCTGGCATCGGCATTGGGATTCAGGTCCCATATATAGGGCCTCGTCAGCCGCTGGGTATAGCTGGCGGTAATGGTATGCTGATCGCCGATCTTTCTGGAAACGGTGGCGGTAGGGATCAGGTTGTTGAAATGGTTGCTGAAAGTATTTCCCGTACGCTGAAAGTGTCCGTCAATTCTTGTCAGTTCCAGTCGTAACCCAGCTTCCGCATACCAGTCATTTTTTAAGTTTGCTTTTCCCATCAGGTAGCCTGCCCACACATCCTGGTTATACCTGAAATTATCCGAGCGGGCTGCCTCTTCTTCAAAGTCTGCCGGCGGCTGCTTTACATACACATTGTAGGCGTTCTCCACTGTTCTCAGGATTATTTTAGTGCCCGTTTCAACCGTAAGCGCGCCACTTTTGGAAACCGGCTGCACATAGTCTGCCTGGAAGGTCCATTCCTTATTCCTTATTTTATTGACGTTCCGCTCTTCGTAAAAGACATTGTTGTTTCCGTCTCTTAATATGGAATGATAGGGTCCCTGAGAGCGGCCGGGGCTATGCTGTGCCAGCAGTATGATCTCCTGTCCCGGTCGTTTCAGCTTTCGGCTGTAACCGATGTTGATATCGCTGCCCAGGTACCGGTTGTCCGCTGTTATCTGTTGCCGGTAGGCCTCCAGTTCGGTTCCATGCGCATCCGCTATGGTTGTTTGCAAAGCCGCGTCTTCCGGCCATTTACCTATCCAGGTATTCACACCGATGTTCACTTCCGTTAATGAGTCGGGGGTATACACAATAGCCAGGTCGCCCGATCCGTGTGGTGCGGCGTTGTCTTTTTTTGACTCCTGCAATAATCTATCCGTGGTCAGTCCGTTCTGGTAATGTTCCCGGTCCAGCGAATAATGCTCTTTCTGTCGCAGGCGATGGATATGACCGTGAAAGGAGATGTCCCATTTTCCGGCGGTAAATCCCACCCGTGGATTGATCATCTGTTGCAGGTTGCTGCCGGTAAGCTCCAGGGCGCCATTGAAGTTTTTCCTGTTTTTCTTGGTAATAATATTGATGATGCCCGCAGCACCTTCAGCATCATATTTTGCCGAGGGTGTAGTGATCACTTCCACCGACCGGATGATCTCAGCCGGCATCATATTCAGCGCATCTGCCGGGCTCCGGGCCATCTGGCCGGAATATTTGCCGTTGATAAGTATTTTCAGGTTGCTGCTGCCCCGCATACTGACATTGCCCTGGGCGTCTACATTCAGCACTGGCGCTTTGCGCAGTACGTCCACAGCCGTACCGCCCTTATTCGACAGGTCGTTCTCAGCATTGTACACGATCATACCGGGGCGCACGTCTATTATTCTTTTACGGGATATTACCGTTACTTCGCTGAGTGTTTCTGCAGTCGTTTTCAGCATGATGGCACCGAGGTCTGTTTCTCTTCCCGACTGCAGTTCCAGCACTGCCGAATACAAGCCATATCCAACAAAACTTATTTCAATATTATATTTCCCCGGTTGGGGCACCGTTATTTTGAAAACGCCGATTTCATTGGAAAAACCGGAAGCCTGCACCTCCTCCTGGTTATCCGTCACTATAATGGTCGCGTATGCTATAGGCTTCGAGGTAGCAGAGTCTGTTACTTTACCGGTTACCGTAAAACCATCCTGCGCCTGCAAAGCGGTTACAAAGAAAAGCAATATAACAACTGCGGTCAGTACTACCTTTCTGCAATAAGAACTCCCGGGCTCATGATACATCATAGCGGCCAAGTTAATCATTATAGAAGAAATTTGATTTACGCAAAAAGGAACTTCCCTGCGGTAAGCATGAATGAATGATGGAATACCGGAATGTAATAAAAAACAGGTATCGTTGCGTACCGGCGGCACGCTTATACACCCTTTATCTTCTGACACTATTGTTTTTACCTCCATATTTTTATTATTTTAACCGGGTAATAGTGTTTAATTTTATACTATGAGCTTTGCAAATGAAACCAACTTTCTTTCTTATTTTTTCGCTGCTGGCATGTAGCATACTATACGCACAAAAAAAGCAATCTACGCATACCGGGTGGCCACATTATGGCGGCGATGCAGGAGGCATGCGTTACGCTACACTCAAACAGATCAACGACAGAAATGTGTCGCGCCTGAAACCAGCCTGGATTTACAGAACCGGCGAACTGGACACTTACGGGAATACGCGCTTACAGGAAAAATCGGCCTTTGAAGCTACACCGGTTTTAGCAGACGGTGTGCTGTTCTTTAGTACCCCTACGTGCAGGGTAATAGCAATAGACGCCGCAACCGGAAAAGAAAAATGGGTATTCGATCCGGGCATCAATTTGAAAGCCGACTATTCCGAAGTTACTTCCAGGGGCGTATCGGTGTGGTCGCCTCCCAACCCTGCGGGTGATTTACCGAAAAGGGTTTTCATTGCTACGCTCGATGGACGACTGATAGCCCTTAACGCGCAAAACGGCGCAAAAATAGTTTCGTTTGGAAATGAGGGTACCATAAACCTGCGCGAAGGATTTGGAAATGAATGGAGCATTACATCACCCCCTGCCATTGCAGGTAATACCCTCATTGTCGGTTCTTCCATGGGCGATAATCAAAGGATCGATTACCCCCGTGGCACGGTACGTGGATACCATGCCCTGTCAGGTTCACTTATCTGGAGCTGGGATCCCGTTCCGGCAGACAGTACCGATCCTGCCTGGCATACCTGGAAAAATAACAGCGCAAAAAAGACCGGAGCTACCAATGCCTGGGCTGTAATATCTGCAGATGTGGAACGCGACATGGTATTTATCCCCACTTCATGCCCGGCTCCCGACTATTATGGAGGAGAACGCAGGGGTGATAATTTATATGGTAACTCCGTGGTAGCGCTACAGGCCTCTACCGGTAAAATGATATGGCATTATCAGGTGGTACATCACGATATCTGGGATTATGATATTGCCGCCCAACCCCTTTTGTTTTCGTGGCATAAGAATGGCAAATCAATACCGGCAGTCGCCATCGGCACCAAAATGGGACATATATTTGTACTGAACAGGGAAACGGGGACGGCATTGTTCCCGGTAGAAGAAAGAGCTGTACCCGCTTCGGATATAGCAGGTGAAGAAACAGCGAAGACCCAGCCTTTCCCGGTTTTACCTCAACCGGTCGGACTCCAGCGTATATCGGCCGACGATGCCTGGGGCATAACGCCCGCGGACAGGGAAGAGGCTGCCAGAAGAATTGCCATGTATCGCAATGAAGGGATCTTTACACCCCCTTCGCAGGATGGAACACTGGTAACGCCCGGAAACATAGGAGGCATCCACTGGGGCGGAATGTGCTATGACGCAAAAAAAGGGCTCCTGATCACGAATATTAACAGACTTGCAGCCATTATAAAATTAATACCCCGCGAAAAAATTGAGCAACTGGAAAAAGAGGACCCTTCTTTATTACGTACGGAAACGGGGCTGCAAAAAGGAACCCCCTACATCATGAAACGCGATTATCTTTTTAAAAGAACGGAAACGGGGTTGTTGATGCAGGCTGCGCCGCCATGGGGTACGCTGTTAGCGATAGATATGAAAAATGGCAAAAAGAAATGGGAAGTACCCCTGGGCTATATGCTCGATCCGGCTCAATATCCCGACGCACCTGAATGGGGGTCCATCAATTTGGGTGGCGCCATTGTGACCGCAGGCAATCTTGTGTTTGTTGCCGCAGCAGCAGACAACCGGTTAAGGGCATTTAACACCGAAACAGGTAAGCAACTATGGGAAACAGAACTCCCGGCAGGCGGGCAGGCAACTCCCATGACCTATGCAGTTGAAGGAAAGCAGTATATTGTAATAGCAGCCGGCGGACATGGTAAACTGGGCACCAAACCGGGTGATTATGTGGTGGCCTACACGCTCGACTAAATTCAATAGCAGGTATCTCCTATAGTTTTATGCTGGTTTGCAACCTGAAATTCCGCGGTTGTTCGATATCAAAAAACCATTCTTTCAGCTCAGGGTTCCAGGATCCGCTCGTTGCATATCTTCTGTTCAGCAAATTATACATATTGAATCCTATGGTGAACCTGCCGTTTACATATGAAACAGCGGCATCATATACAATATAGGAAGGCAAATATTTATTACCGTCTTCATGTCCCCAGCCCGGCCAAACGCCGCTCCTTTTGTCTGTAAACTGAACACCGCCGCCGATACCCACACCCTTGAGCGCTCCATGAGTGATCTGGTATTTTAACCAGCCGTTCACCAGGTTTTTCGCGGTGCCGTTATTTTGGAGGCCAATATATTCCTTTATCTCATCCTTCGTGATCTTTGCGTCAACGTAGGAATAGTTGGCATTTATATACAGGTTGTCGTTGATCTTACCCGCAATATCCAATTCCACACCCCTGCTCCTTACCTGTCCTGTTTTAAGATAAAACCCGTCGTGAATAGGATCGCTGGAGCCCACATTGTTTTTGATAATATCAAATACCGAAGCTGTAGCGGCCAATTGTTTATTGAAAAAAAGCGCTTTGAGACCTATTTCATTATTACGACCCACAAGCGGCGGCAACCTGCCGCCACCCCAGATAGCACCCCTTTGGGAAAGGAAGCTCTCGTCGTGCAATACGTAGGCGGATGCATTTTCGGAGAACATATAAGTTAATCCCAGCCTTGGTGTAAATTTGCTTTCAGTAATCTGGTAAGCCGGGTCATCCGGCGTATTCCAGTCCTGTCCTACCGTCAGGAGTGTGTACCGCCCGGCCAGTGTCACGATCAGTTTATTAAACAGCTTAAGGTGGTCTTGTACATATAGCGCCTGCCATATATTGCGCCCCTTCCATGAGTATAGTTCTCCTTTATATGTCAATGTATCCTTTGACAGGTAATATTCAGGCGCTTCAATAGAGAGTGGATACAGGTTTTCACCCCAGGTGCCTCCATAGGTGCTGCCTTCCCCGCCATCACCGTAATCAATGCCTATCAACACCTTGTGCTCCATATTTCTGCCGGTGTAAAACTTTCCATCCAGAAACATCTGAACATTGGTGAGATTTCCCCACCAGTCGTTGGTAGAAAGTGCCCTGTACAAAGTATCTTTCGTGGGCGACAGATCTGACAGATACAGGGTGGTACCAGACCAGTCCGTAGTCATATAACCAGCCTGCGTATTAAAGGTCCAGTTTTCATTGAATTTATGCCGCAATGCTATCCGGCTATATGCATCGTATGCATTCCACTTTTCGTTATTCGGGTCGTTGATGGCAAAATCAATCGGCAGCGCCCACAGATTACCGTTGATAGATATGGAACTGTGCGTGTTTTCCTGCGCGGTTGCCTTTACATAATTGTGCTCCAGCGTCAGGCTGGTGTTTTCATTGAACTCATATTTCAATGCGGGGGCAACAAATACACGGTTCAAGCCGCCAAACTGGTAGTATTCATTATTCTTTTGCATACCGGTATTGAGCCGGAAGGTTAGCTTCCCATCTTTTTTAAACTCACCCCCAAGATCAATATTGGTTCGCATCAGGTTCCAGCTACCAATGCCAAAACCCACTTCGGCTATAGACTGGTGTGTCGGTTGCTTGGTAACGGTGTTGATCAGTCCGCCGGGTTCGGCATTCGCCAGCATAAAACCCGCGGGGCCCTTTACGAACTCCATTCTTTCTATCATGGCCGCGTCTTCCTGGGCGTTCCACCAGATCGGCCCGCCAATACCATTTCTGTAAGTGCCGTACGTAGCATTGGTTCCTCTTATCTGCACAGTCATATCCAGGTAGCCGCCGTAGCTGCGGGTGATACCGCTGGAAAGCCTGAATATTTCTCCTTTCGAAAGCATCCCCATGTCGACAAGTGTTTGTTTGGTGGCAACTGTAATATTTTGGGGTATTTCAATGAGTGGCGCATTGAGTCGCAAAGAAGCGGAGGGCTTCTCCGCGATATACGATTTACGGTTGCCGCTTACGATCACTTCCCGCAATTCACCATCTGATGTTCTCAACTGAATCTCAACAGTTGTATGCTCTCCTTCCTTCACCTCTACTTCCCTTGCCAGGGCATTGTGTCCCACCAGGCTAACCTGCAGGATATAGTTACCTGTTTTTAATTGTTTAAATGAAAAAAAGCCGTTGTCATCCGTGATAGTAGTTTTCTTCAGACCCCTGATGGTAACCGTAACACGGGAGGCCGGCTTGTTATCCGATGTGGTAATGTATCCTTCCAGGTTACCGGCTTGATCCTGCGCTCTGGGGAAAAACGATATTCCCAGCGCCAGCAGGAAAAGTAAAATTTTCTGCATACATGTTAATTTTAGTTGTTTGGATCCGCCCGGATGACCAGTCGGACGGGCTGCGAAGCTAAACCGATTCAGGTGCTGGCGCCAACGAGGGAAGGAATTTGATTTACGAAAAAAGGAACTTCCATGCGGTAAGCACGGATGACCGGTAGAGTGCCTGCCCTGATTAAATATTAACTGTTTACCGGGTAATGGCAGGCTCCGGTGTGGTTGTTATCTTTTCCCGGAATAGTATGGCAACAATTGAGCATCGTGCAGAGAGAAACTATAGTTGAGTCGACTGGTTTTATTTTACTACTAACTTCTTCAGCAACGCTATATCTTCATGCCAGTCTTTCATCTGGCGATGATAGGCGTTCAGTGTTTTTGTTATTCTGAGCGTATACGGAGAACCCTTTTTTATGGTTTCTGTTGCCAGGTCTGTTACTTCCTGATTAATGGCAAATTCCAGGGCGGCTCTTTCCTCCTGGTTTTTCCTGTAATCAAACACCCGTTCATCCGGTGAGTTCAAAAAAGCTTCTAACAGTTTCCATTGCTTTTTATAATGGTTCGTTTCCGGCACGGGACGGCTCCAGTCAACCGGTGGCTGTGGTTGATTGTCGGCCCGTTCCTGTAAATACACCCGGCAGGATTGCAGTAATATTTTTGTAAGTTCCGAGTGGTCCTTCACGGCCAGTAACTGCGGAACTAATATTTTGTGAATATATAGCCTTTCCTGTTGACTTGTCAGGATCTCCGCCATATCTTCTGTCCACTTTTTTGCAAGAGGGATATTTCGGGCTATCCAAAACAAATCGGCAAGTGCAGCACCCTGTACCTGCTGATCCGGTTGCGTGTATAAAGCCCTGAAATGATGTGGTAATTTTTGTATCTGCTTTATGGTCAGGGAGGGTAGTGTTTCTGATTCTGTCATTTTCCGCAACAGGGATGGCAGCTTTTCCAGCACCGGCAGTGTAATATTTTCCGATAGGTTTTCGAAAGCTTTGCCGGTATTTTTCCCAGGCAAAAATTTAAACACTTTTATCCACTGTGCCACATCTATTTTTTCAAAATACAGTTGAAGGACAGGAGCCTTCAGATCCGGAAAAAACCGCTTGTTACTCCTTTGGATAACCCAATCCGGGATGGCATTGAAGTTGCTTTTATCTTCTGAGTCATAATAATTATCGTACAAGCCGGTTGATAAAATGGATTCCACAGCCGTGATCTCGGCATCGGTCACCTGTTGGTTATGGTTGAAATAACTGATCCAGTGGAGCTGGGTACTCATGTCTTGTGAAAGCAGCAGTCGTGCATTTACCCGGGGCGACCATATTATTACGGCGCCGTAGTGATACCAGTGCATCAGGTCGGGACCGTAGTTGCCCATAAAACCGGTAGATTCTTTAATAAGCGGTTCATTTTCATCCAGCGGAAAGGATGTCACCAGGTCTTCTTCCTCAAAAGACAGGTTCCTTACAACCGGCAGATCGGATGCTGCCCAGTATTCAATGCTCAGCGATTCATCATATATTTCATCCATCCGGGCATCGTCGCCTCCTCCGTATTCTCCATATCCATCATAGGCCGGGGCTCCGGAACGATAGGAAGTTACCAGGCACAACCGGGCATAGTACCCGGCCTTTTGTGCTGCCAACAATAATGTTTCCGCTTTTGCCCGATCGTTTAATTTCAATGCATCATGCGAAAAATTTTCAGGTGTGTACTGATGCCCCAGCAACACGATGCAGGGCTTATGCTCTTCAACTGCCTGATGCCGGGTGAGCAGTTCTGCCAGCTTCGCCGCATGGGTTTGCAGGGATGCCAGCTCAATTTTTTTGCCGGCTTTTTTTTGTACGAGGTTGTATACCAGGCATACCCTGTAGCCGGAACCAAGGGGTTTTACTTCGTGGTCGCAGTCGGCGTAAAAAGCGGCGTAATTCAATGTATAGAGATTGGAGTTTTGGGTAAAATCGGCTGTTTCTTTCATGCCTTCAAAATGTACCACCAATTCACCGCCGGTATATTTTGACGGCAACCCGATAATAAGTGTACCGAACATGCCTTTTTCTTTTTCCGAATCTTTGTGCTGCAGAAAAAAATCACCTTTTTCGTAAATCAACAGCTTATAAAGATGCGCTGCAATGGCATAACCCTCCAGCCCCAGGTCTGTCCTGACATTAGCAATGATCTTATCCATCAACTTATTCCATGCAGGGTTGCTGAATGAAAGCTTACCGGTATCAATTTCCCATGCGCTTCTCACCTTGTTATCGTAAATGGTTTGCCGGCCTTTCCCGAAAGGGGCTTTGTGTGCCGACTGTATCAAAGCCTGTGCCTGGGTTTTGTTTACAGGAAAGGCTATTTCACCGGCGTCTTCCACCAGCAGTCCGGGAAAAACGAAATCCAGGGCGCCCGTACTGGCAAATTTGCCGCTGCCTTTTAATTGCTGTAAACAACCGAGCAGTTGTTGCTGAAGTTGATCCATAGTGATGCTAAAGTAAACGATCACAGGAATTATTTAAAATCTTTTGCCGGCAATCATCAGCTTTGTTATTTGCGTAGTACAATTAATTTGTGCGTACCGGGAGCAACTCCTAAAATAATACCTGCTGAACAATGCTACTTCACTCATGTTCTTTCCAAAACCCAACTGTAATTAATTATTAGTTTTCCTCGTGTGACTCCGGTCATAACCGGGGGTATACTTCCTGCAATTACTTTGTGCCGGAAAAACACCTTATTATCCTTTACATATCGCAACAGATTTCTAATACTAACTAAACTTCATAATTATGTTATCTAAATCACAGGCACGGGCTTTCTTTCTGGGAGGTACTGTAGTCACTTTTTTGATATTTATCGGACTGACGATCTACTCGTTCCAGCCGGGGAACGATCAGACCAACCACGACCAGATTGATGCGAAAGTGATCCGGGGAAAAGAGATCTGGGAAGCCAACAACTGCATGGGCTGCCATACCATATTAGGAGAGGGAGCCTACTACGCGCCGGAGCTCACCAAAGTAGTAGAAAGAAGAGGGGAAGCCTACATAAAAGCGGTAATGCAATCCCCCATTCCCTGGGGACCAAGAGGTAGAAAAATGGTGAAATACGAAATGAACGATGAAGATACGGAAGCTATTATTGCCTACCTCAAATGGATAGGCAATATCGACCTCAATGGCTTCGAACGCATTGTTTCACCGTTGGCAAAAGACAAAGAATAATCCCCAATTTTTAAATATTATGAAATACAAATCACAAAAAGTAGCGTATTGGTTCTTTGCCTTATGCATGCTGTTGTTTGTCCTGCAAATAGTGTACGGCTTTATTATGGGCTTTGCCCGCATTGGGTGGGACGGTCTTCACGATTTCATTCCTTTTAATACGGCAAGAGCTGTACACACCAATTTACTGGTGGTGTGGCTGCTTACCGGTTTTATGGGTGCCGCTTATTATATTATTCCCGAAGAAGCGCAACGGGAGCTGGTGAGTGTAAAGCTGGCCTATGTGCAGTTGATCTCCCTGGCAGTGGTAGGCGTTGTGGCAATTGTCGGATATCATTTTAATCATTGGGAGGGAAGAAAGTTTCTCGAGATCCCGAGAGAGCTGGACTACCTGGTTGTTGTAAATGTGTTGCTGTTCCTCGGGCTGATCTTAACCACGCTTTTTAAAGGAAAACGAAAAACGACCACGGCATTGGTCTTAACGATGGGACTGGTGTTCGCAGCCCTGCTATACCTGCCCGGTATGATCTGGTTCGACAGCCAGGTAACCGATTCTTTTTTCCGTTGGTGGGTGGTGCACCTGTGGGTGGAAGGCGTGTGGGAGCTGATCATGGGCGGTATCCTGTCTTACTTATTGATCAAGCTTACCGGGGTAGACCGGGAAGTGATCGAAAAATGGTTGTATGTAATTGTAGGCTTAACGTTCCTGTCCGGTCTCCTGGGAACAGGACACCACTATTACTATATCGGGGTGAATAAGATATGGTTGATCGTTGGTGGTATCTTCTCTGCCCTGGAGCCGTTGGCCTTTCTGGCGATGGCCTTGTTCGCTGTATATATGTATCGCAAGGGAGAAAAATCACATCCTAACAAGATAGCCCTGTTCTGGACCATCGGGGCTGCTATTGTTTCGTTTATCGGTGCCGGCTTGCTGGGTTTTGCGCACACGCTGCCGCAAACCAATATCTACACACACGGCACGCTGGTAACCGCTATGCATGGCCACTATGCCTTTTGGGGAGCATATGCTATGATCGTACTGGCAATAATAAGTTATGCTTTGCCCAATATAACCGGTAGAAAACGTTACGACAAAACGAGGGGGCATATGGCGTTCTGGTTTTCCAATATCGGGATGCTGGGAATGACGGTTGCATTTGGCGTGGCAGGTGTTGCACAGGTGTACATGGAGCGCAAAATGAAAATGGAATTCATGGAGGTGCAGAAAGAGATCAGTATTCACTTTGTGGTATTGCTGCTCTGCGCCGCTTTTTTTGCCACGGGCATCCTGATGTATATACTGGAATTCATCAAATATGGAAAACCTACAGATGAAGCGTTGGAAGCAGAGGGTTCTTGATTTTAGCATAACGCCTGAGATCAATAACTCCGCCGGGGCCGGAAGTTTTTCAGCCGACATTCGGTTCCGGCTTTTTTTCAAACAAATCAATTAATATGATAGTAGCAGAACGCGCTGTTTTTTATAAAGCCATTGGCCCGGAAGTGGATGTTTTCAACCATGTGAATGAACTGAAGCTACCTTTATTGCTCAAAGGTCCAACCGGGTCAGGAAAATCCCGCTTTGTGGAATACATGGCCAATGAGCTTGACAAAAAGCTGATAACGGTAAGCTGTCACGAAGAAACCTCGTCTACTGACCTGATCGGCCGGTTTATTATCAAAGGTGCCGAAACGATCTGGATAGACGGACCGCTTTCAATGGCTGTTAAGAACGGGTATATTTTATACCTCGATGAAATAGCAGAAGCACGCCCTGATGTGATCGTTGCCATTCATTCGCTTACCGATCACAGAAGGGAGCTTTTTATTGACAAGCTGGGAGAGACGATCCAGGCGCATCCCGATTTTTTGCTGGTAGCCTCCTTTAACCCGGGGTATCAAAAAGGATTTAAAGAGTTAAAACCATCCACCCGGCAACGCTTTGTAGCACTGTCTTTCGGATATCCGCAACCAAAAGTAGAAGCTGAGATACTGGTAGCCGAAACCGGGGTGCCAAAAGAAGTGGCGCAGAAGCTGGTGGCTATCGGCAACAAGATCAGGAACCTTACCGAACTGGGACTGACGGAAACAGCGTCTACCCGGTTGCTGGTAGATGCAGCCAAACTGATCCATAGCGGATTGCCTAAACGCCTGGCGGTTCACGTAGCGGTAGTAGAGCCTTTAACGGATGAGGAGGAAACCATCCGGGCTTTAAAAGACCTCTGCGATCTGATGATATAAAACGGGAGTAATGGGTTTAGAATTAGATGAGCTGTTATACGCGAAGGTTTTAAAATATTTTAAAAAAAGGCGACTTAACAATGCTGAGATACTAAGTCGCCGGGTAAGCCTGTCAGACATTAAGCCGAGACTGACCCTGCTTTCCAGGGCCATCTGCGCCGTACCTATTGATATTTTTCCCGCCGAACGGGAAGGAGGGTATAAGGATCATAATTTTTTCCTGCCCGTTCATTGCTCACTGTTCCACAGCAAAGAAGAAAACCTACGGTTCTATATTTTCAGGACGGTGTACCTGTGTGTTCAGAAGCAACTGAACCTGAACTGGCAGGAGGAAACATATACCCCCGAAGAATCGCTGCAGAAAGCGAAAGAAACAGCCCCGCTGGTATTAAAAAATATGTTCGCCGAATATCCTTCTTTGCAGGAATGGTATTCAGCAGCGGTCCCCCAGTTACCGGCCAACAAAAAAGAGCAAACCACAGACTACAACTGGCTGTACGGTAAATGGATGAAAAATACACCCGGAACGGCGAATGAGGACAGCCTGAAAAATTTCGACGATGCGGCTCCCGCACTTCAGAACAAAATTGAAGCAGAAACGACTTTGCAGGCAAAAGCAGTGGAAGAAATAGAATCACTCACCATCGATAAAAAGCAACAGGCAGACTATGTGCTGATGCATAGTTTTGAAAAAATAGAAACGGCGGAAGCTTTTAACGGGAACTGGCGGGATTTTGACGGGAAAGATGAACTGGAGAGCCACCAGGAAGCGCTGGAGGAAATGGATATGCGGTTTACGGTAAGAGTTGACAATACGGTACACTCTGTTTACCAGGCAGATTTTGTAGAAAACACATCTGTCGCAGAAAGTGCCGAAGTGGATGAAAAAGGTTTTCACCTGAAATACGATGAATGGGATTTCAAAAAACGGGCTTATCTGCCCGGCTTCTGTAAAGTATATCCTAAAACCCGGCTTACAACGGAGGTATCCTATTACAATAATACAATCACAAAGTATAAAACCATTTTAAATGGCCTGAGAAAAATGCTTGCCAGTGTCAATAATAAGCTGTTGCAGCAGAGAAGACAATTGCAGGGCGAAACATTTGACCTGGATGTGCTAACGGATATGTATACCGATATTCATTCCGGGGTATCACCCGATGAAAGGATCTATTTTTCTCAAAGAAAAAAAGAAAAGGATATCGCGATCCTGGTCCTGCTTGATATCAGCCTGTCAAGCGACGGCTATGCTGCCGGGAACCGGGTGATAGATGTGGAAAAGGAAGTGTCGATCCTGTTTGGTGAAATACTGCATGAATTTGATATTGATTTTGCTATTGACGGATTCTATTCCAAAACCAGGAACTATACCACTTATCTCACACTGAAAGATTTTGCTGAAAGCTGGGACACCGCCAAATTCCGGATCGGCGCGGCAGAACCCGGTGGATATACGAGGATAGGACCGGCGTTGCGTCATGCCGGGGCACGCATGGACCGGCAGCCCGCCAGGAATAAATGGATCATTGTATTGTCCGACGGGAAGCCCAATGATTACGATAAATACGAAGGACAGTACGGCATACAGGATATTAAACAGGCATTAAGAGAGTTGAACGAACGCAGGATCAATTCCTATGCACTGGCCATTGAAGCACAGGCCAAATACTATTTGCCGCAAATGTTCGGGCAGAATCATTACCAGATACTGACCTCGCCGGAGGCGCTGCTGCAATCACTGGCAAAACTGTACGAGAAGATCAAACACCAATAAAACGGTTTGCGTGGAAATAAGCAACAAATCTATCTTCTATCCCCCGGGCGGCATTTTGATATGGATCGTCATTTACCTGGAGCTGATCACATTTGGTGCCGCGATGGTCGCTTTAGGCTATTACGGGATGGCAGAACCGACGCAGTTTCACAGCGACAGCCAATCGCTGAACAAAACAATTGCTGCTGTTAACACCGTATTTCTATTGACCAGCGGTTACCTGGCTGCCAGAGCGGTTCATTTTTTCAAATTGAAGATGGTCGAAAAAACAGCTCAGCAGTTCCTGTGGGCAACATTGTTTGGTATCGGCTTTTTGGTATTGAAGCTGGTTGAATATCATGGCAAGCTGGAAGCCGGGCATAATATGGAGAAGAGCACCTTCTTTATGTTTTACTGGCTGCTCACCGGCTTTCACTGGATCCACGTGTTGGTGGGAGTGGTAATACTCTTCATCATCAGGCGAGGTGTGCTGAAAAAACGGGATGAGGCTGTATTGGAAGATATAGAAGCCGGCGCCGCGTTCTGGCATATGTGCGATTTGATATGGCTGCTGCTGTTTCCTGTTCTTTATTTACTTTTTTAACGATGCAAAGATCACTGGCATATACTTATCTCGGCTTACTGGCACTGACGCTATCGGTGGCAGCGCTTGCTTCCGTTGCTGCTTCCCGGCTTATCATCATAGCGATCATGGTTCTTTCCCTGGTCAAGTTCTGGTTAGTGGCTTTCCGGTTTATGGAGCTGAAAAAAGCACATTCCTTCTGGAAAGTACTGATCATTGTTTTCGGGCTGCTGACAGGCGCGTTGCTGATCCTTTTCAGGATCAGGTAAAGGATACGGCCTTTCCTCTTGATTAAAAAAGACAGTGCGACGGGTAAGGAGGGAGCAGGTTTTACCGCCTTCAAATCTTTATAATATATATCGTTATAAACAACCGGTCACAAATTGTGACCGGTTCACAAAAGCATCGTTCAAGAGTCTCTCTGCCCTACGCTTTCACCGAACAGGGAGCGGTGAAACCTATAAGGTTTAGATCCCCGTTGCCACCTAAGGAGGAATGTTTCGAAAACCTTATAGGTTTTTCCGACCGAACGATGTAACAGCACAAATAAAACAGATCAGAGATCGCATTGGTGACCATGACGTGCAGTTGAGCCAGATCTATGACGCATTGGAAAACCTGCTGGATGAAAAAGTCGCTCAACGGAAATGGGATGATCGTGACCGGATAGGGTTTAAAACGAAGTAGTAAACCGATGCTATCTTATGCCGTTATTGATGTTTGCGGGTTAATCACTCAACATAGTAGCCAATATTGTAAAAAATTATTCATATAATCGGATTATTTCCGATTATCTATAAAAATATTTACATTTGCAATATGGTTACACTGCATTCAGCATATCAAAATCACCCCTTTTCTCACCAGGTACTGTTGAATCTCCTGAAAGACTACAGGCGTCCCAACGACAAGATCCACGAAATGTTGAAAAAAGGAGAACTGGTATCCCTGAAAAAAGGTATGTATATATGGAAGAATGAAGCGGTGGAGCCGTTTGTGATTGCGAATGTGCTTTACGGGCCCAGTTATATCTCAGCAGAGTCTGCCCTGGCCTTTCATTCACTTATTCCGGAGCAGGTATTTACCACCGTAAGCATGACCACCAAAGCCGCTAAAAGGTTTACCAACGACATAGGGGTGTTTGAATACAAACGCCTCCCGGTTCCTTATTATGCCTTTGGCATCAAACATGAAAAACTGGGAGAAGACCAATTTGCAACGATAGCCACCGGCGAAAAAGCATTGTTTGATACCATTATTACAACAGCCGGTGTACTGCTGAGAAGCGTAGAAGCAGCCCGGGTGTATATGCTGGAGAACCTGCGGATGGAAGCAGATCAACTGAGGTCATTTGATACTCTCAGCATGCGATCATGGATCGCGGACGCTCCTAAAAAAGAATCCTTATCTTTTATCATAAAAGCCATCACCTCCTTATGATCAAAGACTGGCTCAATAGCTATACACTTCAAACACAGGGCGACTACACACTGGCCCTACGGGAAATAATGCAGCAGGTAACGCTGGCGGGTTTGTATCGTGCCGGGTTTTTCGAAAAAGCTGCTTTCTATGGCGGTACCGCTTTACGCATATTTTACGGGCTGCCGCGTTTTTCGGAGGACATGGATTTTTCTTTATTGACAAAAGATGATCAATTCCACTTAGACAGGTATTTCAGATCGATAGAAGAGGAGTTTAAAGCGCAGGGAATGACGGTTTCTATTAAAACCAAACTGAAGTCCAAAACATCGAATATAGAGTCAGCTTTCTTAAAATCGGAAACGCTATGGAGTGAACTGGTACTGGAAAAAGTAGCGCCGCAAATAGGGCTCCGGCAAACCGCCGGTATTAAAATAAAGCTGGAAGTAGACACCCTGCCGCCGCCCGGGTTTGATACAGAAGAGAAACTGTTGCTGCGACCCTTTTCTTTTTATGTAAAATGCTTTGTCATAGAAGACCTGTTTGCGGGTAAAATGCATGCTCTGCTTTTCAGGAAATGGAAGCATAATGTAAAAGGCAGGGACTGGTACGACCTGGAATGGTATATCCGAAGGGGCACGGCATTGAACCTGCATCATTTTTTAATGAGGGCAAAAGACAGCGGAGACTGGACAAAAGATACCATGTCAGAAACGGAGCTTCGGACATTATTGAGCAGCCGTATCGACCAGGTGAATATGGATATGGTGACCGCCGATATCAGCAGGTTTATCCCCGACCCTGCCGTTTTGAAGATATGGTCAAAACCCTACTTTCAGGATCTGGTAAAATTGATGAAGGTAAAAGTGCGGTAGAAAATTTCCGTAGAGTCCTTTCCCGCACATAAAGCCCGGTACAAGAGGAACTTCAGGAAGCCACCTCCGAAAAACCTATGAGGTTGCCGAACATCCACCCTTGAAAGCAACGGGAGACGTAAACCTATGAGATTCCGAGACATTCGTCCTTAAGGGCAACGGGGACCTAAATCTCATAGGTCTTTTCCAACCCCTCACCCCTTATGCGCATACACCGCAAACAGTTTCCAGAACTGCTTGGATGACTCGAAGGTAAATGCGTGTTTGGTAAAATCATTCAGTACCAGCTCTACGGTGCCGTCGTTGCTTTTGTACTGCCCGATCATGATCTCCTCCGGGGATGAGTAGAGGCCGATCTTGTGATGACACAGGTGGATGTTCTGCCGGGTCAGCTCCTCGAATACCAGCACATCATGCATCTGGTAGTCCGGCAGCGAAGCATGGTGGGGGATATTACTGTTAAAGGTCAGCGCTACCAGGTTGTTGTTGGTGGTTTCCGGTAAGATCAGCTTGGGAAAGCTGTCCCATTCGCTGAAACGCAGGTCGCCGTGGCAGCATCTCATGTATATATTATCATTCATGAAGGGCACTTCCCTGAGCTGCAGGTTTAAGATATGATGCTCTTCTTCCATCAGCTTGTCTCCGTTGAACCGGAGGATCTCGTTGATGGTCAGATTATCGGTGATAAATTTTTCAACAGGTATGCCAAAATAATTGGCAATTTTTATAACGAATTCTATCCGGGGCTCTGCCCTGCTTTCCTCGTAAGAAGAAATATTTCCCCTGGTCAGCTCAAACAGGTCAGCAAACGCCTGCTGGCTAAGTCCTTTGGTGGTACGTATTTTCTTGATATTACTCCCGATCCTGGTCATTCAACAAAGATAGTGTAAATATTTTTATCTTTTTTGCTAAAATTATTTGCATATTTTGAAAAATTATTTTAGATTTGTTTCAGCATATGACAATAAAGAAAGAGCATGGATTACATCAATACGATAGAACAATTTGCCAGGGCCTGCGGATGCACGGTCACCTACAGGGATGACGAAACCGGCATACTGAAAATAGAAAATACGCCGGATGGGATCCATAACCTGATACTGGGGGTGGCGCCGCCGGTGCTGATCATCGAACAATACCTGTTTTCTTTCAAAGCAGATAACATAGAGATGTTCAAACAACTGCTTCAGAAGAACAGGGATATGATACACGGGGCGTTCGTGATCAATGAGGATGGGAACAAAGTATTGTTCCGCTATACCATGCAACTGGAAAACATCGACTTAAATGAATTCGAAAGTGCTCTCAACTCGCTGGGACTTATGCTGAGCGAGTACTATCAACAAATTATTAAATTTTCAAAAATGTAAAGCTATGAACATATTTAAAAGAATTTTCAGGATCGGACAGGCAGAAATACACGCCGCTGTCGAAAAAATGGAAGATCCCGTTAAAATGACCGAGCAGGGACTCCGCGAGCTGCGGGAAGACCTGGCAAACGCCACGGAAGCCTATGCGAAAGTGAAGGCGCTGGCCATCCGCACGGAAAACGAAAGGGAAATGTGTGAGAAAGAATCCGTGAATTATGCAGAAAAAGCCATCCTGATCATGCAGAAAGCACAATCCGGGAACGTGGATATCGTTAAAGCTGAGCAGCTTGCGCGGGAAGCGCTGTCGCTGAGAAGAAAGTATTACCAGGAATCGGAGACATTGGGCATCCAGGCAGCCAGCCTGCAACAGTCTTCGCAGGATATGTTGAAGAACACGGAGATACTGAAAAGTAACCTGGAGAAATGGGAAAAGGAGCTGAAAACCCTGAAGGCACGTGTGAAAGTAAGCAAGGCCACGGAACAGGTAAACAAGCAACTGGCCCAACTGGATAACAACGGCACTATTGCCATGCTGGAGCGCATGAAGGCCAAAGTGGAAGACCAGGAAGCGCTGGCAAAAGCGTACGGCGAAATTGCGCACGGTAAAAATGACCTGAAAGATGAGCTGAACAGCCTGCTGAAAGATGATTCTTTATCGATTGAGAAAGACCTGCAGGCCATAAAAGAAAAGCTGGGCATAGGAGGATCGAACGGTTAGTATATCTGCTCCGGTTGCCGGCTACCGTCTTCATCATAAAAATTGACTGGTATGATAGCATCTATAAACTGGACCGAATTTGTCAATTTATTGCTCAACCCGCTGAGCAATGCGATCATGACATTGCTGGCAGGGATCACGGCCATATACTGGATATTTACCTTTATAGCCGGCGACCTGTTCGGGGATGGGGATGCAGACGTGGACCTGGATATTCACGGAGCGGATATTGACACGGATACCGACCCGGATCTGCAGCATGATGTTCCGGATAAATCATGGTTCGCCAAAGGACTGGAATATCTGAATGTAGGAAAAGTTCCCTTCATGGTGGTGCTTTCCGCCTTCAAGTTCATCGCCTGGATCGGTACACTGGCTTCTTCCGTTGTATTCGGATTGGGCGCCTGGGGATGGAAATCGGTCTTTATCCTGATCCCGGTCTTTCTGCTGACATTTTTCCTGACAAGATTTGCCACAAAACCACTCATCAAAGTATATAAGACCATGGGCTATCACGGAGAAGAAGGACATGAGCTGCTGGGACGTATCGCGCGGATGCGTTCGTCCATATCCGGCAGTAAAATAGGCGCCGCAGAGTTATTGATAAAAACGGAAGTGATGCGCATCAATGTAAAAAGCAAAAGCGGTGAACCGATAGCCTATGATGCCGAAGTGATGATATCTGATGAGTCGCCGGATAGAAAATATTACCTGGTGGTGCCGGAAGTGAACCTGGATAATATTGTGTAGAGAACGTATGAGAACCGTATTGCTGGCGGGTGGGGAGTTACGTGACTGTGTGCCAGTATAGGTGTCTCCACGTGAAGACACCTCACCAATAAGATCTCCGGCGGATTGGAACAATTGCCGGGAAGAAAAATCTATCGGTCTGGTGTCCGCACCAACCGATACAAGGGCTGGCGGGTGAGGGCACCCCGCCAGTAAGAACCGGGAAGCTGGCAGGTGGAGACACCAGCCAGTAGGGACTACTACCGGTCGGTGTCCCCACCGACCGGAAACTGAAGCAAAACCTAAAATACATACATCACAATTTAAACTGAAAAATTTATGGGAGCATTAGGAAGTATTACACTGTTGATCATCGGAGGGGTGGTATTTCTGCTGTTTATCATACTGTTTGCCTTTGCCAGTTTCTATAAGAAAATACCGCAGGGCAAAGCCATCGTAAGAACAGGTGTGGGCGGCGGACAGGTAGCCTTCAACAAGGGTATGTACGTGATACCCATCCTGCACAAGATGGAGATCATGGACATCTCGGTAAAGAAGCTGGAGATCGCCCGTATGGAGCACGACGGGTTGATCTGCAAGGACAATATCCGGGCGGATATAAAGGTGGCCTTTTTTGTAAGGGTAAACAAAAGCGTGGAAGATGTATTGAATGTGGCGCAAAGCATCGGCACCGAACGCGCCAGTGATGTGGAGACCCTGCGCAACCTGTTTGAAGCCAAGTTTTCGGAAGCGCTGAAAACAGTAGGTAAAAAATTTGATTTCATCGAGCTGTATGAAGCCCGCCGTGAGTTCAGGACAGAAATACTGGATATCATCGGCACCGACCTGAATGGCTACGTGCTGGATGACTGCGCTATCGACTACCTCGAGCAAACGGAAATGAAATTCCTGAGCCCGCAAAATATCCTCGACTCCCAGGGTATACGCAAGATCACCGAACTGACTGCCGCGCAAAATATTAATGCCAACCTGATCCGCAGGGAAGAAGAAAAGGTGATCAAAAAGCAAAACGTGGAAGCCAGGGAAGCCATCCTGGAGCTGGAAAGGCAGATGGCGGAAAAAGAAGAAAAGCAAAAAAGAGAGATCGATAATATCCGTGCGAGAGAGGAAGCTGAAATTGTGAAAGTGCGCGAAGAGGAAAGACTGAAGGCACAAACCGTGAAGATCAAAACCGATGAATCCCTGGCGGTACAGGAAGAGAACAAGCTGCGTCAGATCATCATTGCAGAAAAAAACAAACAGAGGACCGATGCGGTGGAAACAGAAAGAGTGGAGAAAGACCGGGCCCTGGAGCAAACTGAAAGAGAGAAGATCGTAACGCTTGCCCAGATCGAGAAAGAGCGTACCGTGGAAATAGAAAAGAAAAATATACAGGATGTAATTAAAGAAAGAGTACGGCTGGAAAAAGGCGTGGTAGAAGAGCAACAGGGCATCAAGGATGTGGAAGCCTTCCGGGAAGTGGAGCGTAAGAAAGCCGTAGGCCTCACAGAAGCGGCCCGCCAGGCAGAAGAAAAGCTGATCCAGACGGTGAAAGCGGCGGAAGCAGAGAAAAAAGCGGCGGAAGAAAAAGCGAAACAATTGATCATAGACGCGGAAGCACGTAAGGAAGCCGCTGCCAAGCAGGCGGAAGCGCGGAAGATACTGGCGGAAGCACAGGCGCGTGAAGAAGCCACCCTGGGACTTTCTGAAGCGGAAGTTATGCACGCCAAAGCGGATGCGGAAGAAAGGCAGGGAACCGTAGAAGCAACTGTGATCGAAAAAATGGCGGAGGCAAAACGAAAAGAAGGACTGGCACAGGCAGAAGTAGTAAAAGAAAAAGGATTGGCAGAAGCAACAGTTGTTAAGGAGAAGGCGCTGGCGGAAGCACAGGGCATAGAAGAAAAAGCCGGGGCTATGAAAAAGCTGGATGCGGTAGGTAAAGATCACGAAGAGTTCAAGATACTGGTACAGAAAGACAAAGACATCGCGCTGGCAGGCATCAACATCCAGAAAGATGTGGCGGAGGCGCAGGCGGCGGTGCTGGGAGAAGCGATGAAAACCGCGAAGATAGATATCGTAGGCGGCGAAAGTCTGTTCTTCCAGAACATTGTGAACCAGATCAGCAACGCGAAAGGATTTGACCGGCTGATCAACGAAAGCGAGCATGCTTCGCATATCAAAACGGCGCTGATCGGCGACGGCAGCAATTCAGGCGACCTGATGGAACGCATCAGGGGATTTGCAGAGAAATATAATGTCTCCACGAACGACCTGAAAAACCTGACCATTGCCAGCCTGATCCTGAAAATGCAGCAAAGCAGCACCGATGCGGACAAATCAGTCCTTACTAACCTGGCCAACCTGGCGGGTAGCTTAGGGCTGTCGAATAAGAAGCTGAACGGTTGATCATATTCTTTAACCAGGCGACGGCAGTTGATCAACTGCCGTCCTTATCCCTTCAAATATTGGCATGGCAGGTACGGAACAAAAAGAAGCGATACTGGACTCCGGAACATATGAAATTATCCGGAACCGGCTGAATGAGCAAAGACTGGAACTGGCCAAACGGCTGGCACAGCTCAACAATGCCCGTAAGGAGATATTTAGTTCGGATGGTTTTGAGCTGATCGCCAACCAGCGTATCACTACGGAAAATAATGGGGTGGCCCGCGGCATCATGGCTTTCGGCGACCTGTGTATTTTTGCCTATAATGTGCACTTCGGCTTGCGGGAAGACATTCAACTGAGCGATGTATTCAGCATCTATAAATTTGCGGATAACCATTTCGAACCGCAGCCGCTTACCCTCATTGAAGATGAAAACTTTATAACAGATTTTACCAACCTGTATAAGTATTACAGGGACTCCATCTTTGCGAAATTTGCCAAGACTGAGAACTATCTGTATATGATCTTTCAAACCACTAAAAACCCCAACGACAGAAAGGCGTTTAAGTGGTTGATCCGCGATCATACCCTCCATTATGTCGACGACCGCAGCATTCACGAAGTGAAGCGGGCCCCGCAACACGACTTCAACTGGGTGAAAACGGAACTGGAAGACAGGCGGCTCGGCCGCCACCCGCATATATCCATCCTCGACAAAGTATTTATTGAAGCCTTACACGGCGACATCACTTTTAAGGTGGAAGATAATACGGACACCGGCCGTGGTATTTATGCGGAACCGGTGGTCAATAAAGATCAGCAACTGGATGACGCAGATTATTTTTATGCAGACCTGGGTAACCTGATCGCGTTAAAAATAAGACCTTACCAGGAGGATTTCCGCACCTATATTTTTAATATAAGGACCAGGGAAGTCGTACCGATCAAAATGCTGCTGGATGCGGGTATCCTGTTGCCGGACAACCAGGGCGTTATCTTTCCCAACGGGTACTATTTGCAGAACGGGGAATACAAGATATTCGAGTCTGATATCACCGACCTTGATTTCATGCGCAGCGTAGCCTCCCCTAACGGCGAAGATCACCTGTATGTTTTTTACCAGAATACCAGCAACACTTATGTGCTGATGTCGTATAACGTGATTATGCAACAGGTGGAAACACCCATCATCTGCAACGGCTTTACCATTTTTGACGATGGCAGGCTGATCTATTTCCGCACGGAACGGGAAGCGGTGCGGCACCACCAGGTGCAGATATGGCGTACCCCCTACACCGCCAGGCTGGCGGAAAATACGGCCATGAAGGACAATGTACTGTACAAGATCGGTAATAAGGATATTGTGGCGGCGATGGCCGAAAGCCAGGAGATCATACAATTGTTGCAAAAAGAAGACAGCTACGAAGGTCTGTATGAGGATATCCAGAAGAAGTCCAATGATATCATTGATGCTTATTTCTGGATAAAGGACGACGCTACTTATAACCTGGCGGCGCCGCTTGCACTGATAAGGGATGTAGCCAATACCGCCATTGATGAGTTTGCTAAAGTGCAGGCACAACGGCAGCACGCCCGGGAGTCGTTATCGGCTATGCAGCAACGGGTGGACGAACTGGTGGTGAAAATAAAGAACACCCGGGCAACATCGCTGGATCAACTGGTGCAGTTGCTGGCCAATACCCGTGCTATGCAGGGCGCGGTCATCGATCTGCTGAATGTACGCTACATAGACACGGGTGCGGTAGAAGCATTGAAAGAAAACTTACAATCCTATAACACTTCCCTGTCGCAGGAAACCATAAGCTTCCTTCTGCGTGAAGAAGCTCTGCAACCCTACGAAGAAAAAGTGGCCTCGCAAAAGCAGGCGGTGGCAACGGTGGAAAAAGTGATCGATGCCAATGTGATCGACGAAGCCGTAAGGGGTATTGCGGGCGAACTGGAAATGCTGATCGATATTCTCAATAGCCTGAAGATTGAAGATGCCACCCAGACGACAAAGATCATTGAAAAGATATCGCTGATATTTTCGTCTCTGAATGAAGTAAGAGCAGACCTGACCCGCACCATCGGCAATTTGCGCAGCAGGGAAGCTACCGGTGAGTTTTATGCGCAGATGACGCTGCTGGAACAAAGTATCGTCAACTTCCTTGATCTTTCGGATACGCCCGAAAAAGCAGATGACTATTTTACGAAGATCAGCATACAGGTGGAAGAGCTGGAAAGCAAGTTTGCTGACTTTGACGAGTATGTGCTGAAAATTGCAGACAAGCGGGATGAAGTGATCAAAGCATTCAACGGTAAAAAGGAAATGCTGATCGCGCAGGTGAACCGGAAAACCGGTTCGCTGGAGCAGATCGGGCTGCGGATACTGAAGAATATAGAAAACAAAGCCCAGTCCTTTAAAACACCGGAGGAAATATATGCCTTTTATGCTACCGACCTGATGATCGATAAAGTTAGGAGCCTCTCGGCAGACCTGAGGGAATTGGGCGATGTAGCCAAAGCGGAAAATCTGGAAACCTCGCTGAAAGTGTCGCAGGAAGACGCGCTGCGCCAGCTGAAGGATAAGACCGATCTTTTTGTAGACGGTCACAATGTTATTTCACTCGGGGATTACAAATTTACGGTCAACAAACAGTTGCTGAGCCTCACCATTGTTCGCCGGAATGAGCAGTTGTTTTATCATCTGTTGGGCACCAGCTTTTATAAAGAAGTGCAGGATGAGGCCCTGTACACTTACCGGCACACCTGGGAGCAGGACCTGGCGTCTGAAAACGCACAGGTATATCGAAGCGAATACCTGGCATATCTCATGTTCAGAGAAAGCCGGTTGCATGGCGCCAACTGGAACGCGGACGCCTTCATCATCGAAAGAGTGGAGAAAGATTACGGCGCCGGCTACCTGAAGGCGGTACATGACTTTGACGCCCGCCAGATCTTTCAGGCAATGCAAAAGCTAAAGGAAGAGCTGGGCATACTGGAGTATCCACCGGTAGTAAGGGTGGCAGCACAGTTGTTCTGGTTCAAAACCAGCGAAGAAGTACGTAAGAAGCTGCAGCAATTAATAGCCGCAGCCTATGCCATCGAGGAAAGTTTTAACAACGAAGGACAGTTTGCATTCCTGGAAAAGGAAGTAGTCACTGAATACGAAAATCAGGCAATAGCCTATCACCCGGTAGACCCGGTGCTGGTAGCCCGTTACCTGTACGATGAGTTTTCCCGCAGCCGGAATTTTACCTGCAGTCAGCAGGCGATGCAGTTGCGGAACGGATTTAAAGAATTTCTGAAAACGCAAAAGCGCACAGAGCTGTTCCTGCAGGATGCGGGCAATGCGGAATTCAGCCTGCAGGAAAGGTTCTATATCATCCAGAACTGGATCATTGCATTTTTAAAGCAAAGCAACGGTAAATTCGATGCTTTCTACCAGGATGAAGCTGTTTGTTTACTGCTCTTCAGGGATCACGGCTATAGAGAAAGACCGGCGGAAGACCTGGTGACTATCACCGGACTAAAGGGTACGCATGCCATCATACACGATCAACAGTACACGGTACATTATCACCGGTTCATCGCGAAGCTGCAGTTGTATACAGAAGAAGTGGTGCCCGCGTTTACGGCATTCAATGGTTTGAAGGAGCAACTGGTAAAGCGCTATGAACATTCTTTAAAAATAGCGGAATTTGAGCCGAAGGTGTTGAGTTCATTTGTACGTAACCGGTTGATCAATGAAGTGTATTTCCCTTTGATCGGCGCCAACCTGGCCAAACAGATCGGTGCAGCCGGTGATGACAAGCGAACTGCCAGGATGGGAATGCTGTTATTGGTATCGCCTCCGGGTTATGGCAAAACCACCCTGATGGAATACCTGGCCAAGACCATGGGGCTGCACTTCGTAAAAATAAATGCGCCTACCATTGGTCATAATATTACTTCCATTGACCCGGTGGAAGCCGCTACCTCAGGCGCACGGGAAGAGCTTAAGAAAATAAACCTGGCATTTGAAATGGCAGATAACGTGATGTTGTATATAGACGATATTCAGCATTGCAGCGCGGAGTTTTTACAGAAATTCATTTCACTGGCAGACGGTCAGCGGAAGATGGACGGCATTTTTGAAGGGGTAAGTAAAACCTATGACCTGCGGGGAAAACGTTTCTGTGTAGTGATGGCAGGCAACCCATACACCGAAAGCGGCGAACAGTTCAAAATACCGGATATGTTGGCCAATCGTGCGGATGTGTACAACCTGGGCGATGTGATCGGCAATTCCGGTCATTTATTCAACCTCAGCCTGATAGAAAATGCCGTGGCGGAAAACCGCTACCTGCAACGCATTACGAACCGGAACTTTGCCGATTTCTACAAGCTGATCCAATACCTCGAAACGGAAGCCGATATGCTGCCCGAACTGGAAGGCAACTATAACGGGCAGGAAATAGATGACGCCATTGCCGTACTGAAGAATGTACTGCGCATCCGGAATATTGTGGTGAAAGTAAACCAGCAATACATTGCCAGTGCGGCTATGAAGGATGCGTATCGTACCGAACCGACATTTAAGCTGCAGGGATCTTACCGCAACATGAACCGGTTGGTGAGTCGTGTGGTGCCATTGATGAATGCGGAGGAAATCAACCTGCTGATACAATCGCATTACGAAAGTGAATCACAGACGCTTACCTCTGATGCGGAGGCCAATTTATTGAAGCTGAAAGAGATCGCCGGGCTACTCAAGGAGCAGGATCGTAAGCGGTGGGAAGAAATCAAAACCGTCTTCAGGAGAAACAACCAGTTTGGCGGGTTGGATGAAAATGATACGACCGGTAAAGTACTGGTGCAGTTGAATTCCTTTAACGAACACCTGGAAGCCATTGCAAAGGCGATGCGTAAGAAGTAGTATCGTACAGATCTCACAGGTTTTGCCTGCCCGCCGGAGCAAAGCGCAGGAGGGAAAACCTGTTAGGTCTGAACCTAATACAACAGGTTCTTCAGCTTTTCGAGATCCGTTATCCTGATCTTTCCTTCCCGGACCTCTATCAGCTTTTCACTTTTAAAGTCGCTGATGGTACGGATAAGAGACTCGGTAGCGGTTCCTATATAGTGCGCCATATCTTCCCTGGATATTTCCAGGGCCGCATTTTTCTCCCCTTTATTAAATTTATCGTGTATCTCCACCAATGCCTTGGCCACTCTTTTCCGCAGGGAGCTATAGGCCAGGTTGAGCAGGCGGTTTTCTTTATCGGTGATATTCTGCGCGATGATCCTGATGAATTTTGAGGCAATGGTAATATCGGCATATACCAGGTCCATAAATTCTTCTGCGGGTATCTGCAATATTTCAGCGTCTTCCAGTATCACCGCAGACTCCTCATAGTTCCGCTCTTCCAGCAATGCCATATACCCCATGAAGTCGCCGGCGCTGTACAGGTCAACAATATATTCCTTACCGTCTTCATGGATCTTGAACTCCTTTACTTTACCGCTGACAATATAATATAGATAGCGCGGACGTTTCCCTTCCACATATACCGTCTGTTTTTTGGAATAGGACTCCGGGCTGTATTTTTCCAGGTCCAGGGTGATCATGCCGTTGGAGCGCAGGTCATTTGCCAGTTCCGTAAGGCCGCCCACGCCCGCATATTTTTTGCTCAGCACCTGGTATTTGCGCAACCTGCTTTCAATGGCATTCATCAGTTCATGCTCCTCAAACGGTTTTGTCAGGTAATCATCCGCTCCCATTTCCATTCCCTTCCTGAAATCACCCCGTTCGGTTTTGGCGGTCAGGAAAATAAAGGGCACGTCTTCCATTTCAGGGTTCTTGCGTACCAGGTGGAGCACACCGTATCCGTCCAGTTCCGGCATCATAATATCGCATACCACCAGGTCGGGCTTTTCGGATAATATCATCGATACCCCTTTTTTACCGTTTTCAGCAGTAAGGGTCTTGTAACCACCCAATGAGAGCAATTCTGCCGTATTCTCCCGCAGATCATCGTTATCATCAATTATCAAAATAGTACGCTGTGGCATAGCATTAGATTGAATATGAATCAATTAAGGCCTGACAACCCCTTTCAACGGGTTGCGGTTGCAAAGATACGCCGATACAGGCTGATATTAATCATTTTATCGATTGATTGGGGTCAAAATGCCGGACATTCACAGGATTTACCTTAGCATAAATGGATCACTCCGTTCTGCATACCACCCGCTGCAGTCACTGCGGCGAAAATTGTCCGTCAAAAGCCATCCGGGCAGCCGAAAAGTTCTTCTGCTGTGAAGGCTGTAAGATGGTGTACGAGATCATTAATGAAAGCGGGCTCTGTGGGTATTACGACCTGAATGAAACACCGGGTGCCGCGCAAAGGATCCCCGTCCGGAGCGAAAAATTCGCTTACCTGGAAAATGATAAGATCCGGGATCAGATCGTTTCTTTCCGTAACGACAGCCAGGTGCGGGTCAGCTTTTTCCTGCCCCAGATACATTGCAGCTCCTGTCTGTACCTGCTGGAAAATATTCACCGGTTCGACCCGGGGATCATCTCCTGCCGTATCAATTTCCCCGCAAAAAAAGCGGATATTGTATTCGACCCGTCAAGCACCAGCCTGCGGAAAGTAGCGGAAACCCTGACAAGTATCGGCTACGAGCCATATATCAGCCTGAAAGACATAAACAGTCCCAAGCCCAGGGTCAGCAAAAGCCTGGTGATCCAATTGGGAGTAGCCGGCTTCTGCTTCAGCAATATCATGCTAATGAGCTTTCCCGAGTACCTGGGAGTAGATCAAACAGAGGAAGGCATACGCTCGGTATTCCGTTGGGCCAATTTTTTCCTGGCCCTGCCTGTTTTCTTCTACAGTGCCTACCCGTTCTTCGAATCTTCGTGGAAAAGCCTGAAACACCGATTCCTGAATATCGATGCGCCGGTGGCGCTGGCCATTCTCATCACTTTTGTCAGAAGCGTGTGGGAAGTATTCTCCGGCGAAGGCGGCGGCTATTTTGATTCCATGAGCGGTATTGTATTTTTTATGCTGGCCGGCCGGGTATTGCAGGACAGAACCCATAAGCAGCTTTCTTTCGACCGGGATTTTACCTCCTACTTCCCGGTGGCCGTATCGGTACTAAAGAACGGAAAAGAAATACCTACGATGCTGCCGGATATAAAAGTGAATGACACCCTGTTGATCCACAACGGGGAACTGGTGCCGGCAGACGGCATCATTGTAAAAGGCAAAGCCCTGATAGATTATAGTTTCGTGACCGGCGAATCCCTCCCCGAGTCCAGGGAGATCGGGGAATTATTATATGCCGGGGGTAAGCAAGTGGGCGCACCTATTGAGGTGATGGCCATCAAAGAGGTAAATAACAGCTACCTCACCAGCCTGTGGAATAACGGTAAAACAGCGAAAGAAGAAAAAGGCAAATCTTTTGTACACCGCGTCAGCAAATATTTTACACTGGTCGTGTTCAGCATAGCTCTGGTGACCGGACTGTACTGGTGGCAGCATGATCCATCGCGGATATGGCCTGCGGTAACGGCTATTTTCATCATTGCCTGTCCCTGCGCATTACTGTTATCCAACAGCTTTACCAACGGGCATATACTGCGCATTCTCAGCGGGAACCATCTCTTCCTGCGGGACGCCCAGGTAATTGAGGATATAACCCGGATCAATCATATTGTTTTCGACAAAACCGGCACCCTTACCAGCGCAGCCGAACAGGAAGTGCGTTACGAAGGGACGCCGTTGAGCGTGGCACAAACAAAACAGGTAGCAGCCCTGGCATCCTGTTCCTCACACCCGCTCAGTAAGGCCATCACGCAGTGGCTGGCCGTGGAAGACAAGCCTGCCGTACAGGGCTTTAAAGAAACGACCGGTGTTGGTATAGAAGGTTTTGTAGACGACAACTGGCTTAAGATCGGCATGATAGACAATCCCGAAAACAGGGATGCTCACACAACCGCCGGGGTTTGGTTCGAGAATAAGCCAACAGGGCGGTTCATTTTCAGCAACCGCTACCGGCGCTTTGTTCCCCAACTGTTACAGGAGCTGAAAAAGAAATGCAGGGTATCTGTTATCTCCGGCGATAGCAATGCGGAACGAGGTAACCTGGAAAACATGCTGGGCAGGGAAGCTACCATTCTTTTCCGGCAAAAGCCGGCAGACAAGCTGCAATATGTGGAAACATTACAGCAAAACGGTGACCGGGTAATGATGATCGGTGACGGGCTGAACGATGCCGGCGCTTTGCAGAAAAGCAATACCGGCATTGCCGTAAGCGAGCACAGCAATACGTTCACTCCCTCCAGCGACGGCATTATCGATGCCGGACAGTTGCAGTGGCTGCCGCAAATGATCCGTCTTTGCCATATCAACCGGCATATCATCATCGGGAGCTTTGTTTATTCCATTATATATAATGTGGTGGGGTTGTATTTCGCCGTGCAGGGAACCCTGTCTCCCCTTATTGCCGCTATCCTGATGCCATCCAGCTCTTTAGGGATCATATTGCTTACCTATGGCGCCAGTAAGTTTGCCGCCCGCCGGCTGCAATTGCAAGACTAACCATTATACCTCTGACAGTTTTATGACAAAGATCATCCACTACGGTGACACCGCTTATCAAATACAGGATCCGTAAAAAATAGTTTTGCCCGTTCCAAATAATATACATGAGCGTAATAATCATTCTTCTGATAGCCAGTATCTCCGTCGCCGGGCTTTTCCTGGCGGGATTTATCTGGAGCGTTAAAAGCGGTCAATACGAAGACGATTATTCTCCTTCCTCCCGGATATTATTTGAGGATACAACAACAGATAAACCATCATCATCCAAACCATAACTCCCAGAACGACAATTTATGCAAGTAGAGAAGTTTTATTATGACAACAAGATTGTAAAGGCATTCGGATATGCAACGGTGATCTTTGCTGTTGTAGGGATGCTGGCAGGACTGTGGGCTGCCCTCCAGATATACATGCCATCCACGAGTCTGAACCTGCCGGCTACCACTTTCGGGCGTATGCGTCCCCTGCATACCAATGCCATCATTTTTGCATTTGTAGGCAACTGTATTTTTACAGGGGTGTACTATTCGCTGCAGCGGCTTTGTAAGGCCCGCATGTTCAGCGACACCCTCAGCTGGATCCACTTCTGGGGCTGGCAGCTGATCATCGCATCCGCGGCCATTACCCTGCTGATGGGATACACCACGGGTAAAGAATACGCGGAGCTGGAATGGCCGATCGATATCGCCATCACTTTGATCTGGGTGGTATTCGGCATTAATATGTTTGGAACCATCCTGAAGCGCCGGGAGAAGCACCTGTATGTGGCCATCTGGTTTTATATTGCCACCTGGGTTACGGTCGCCATGCTGCACATTGTGAACTCATTTGCCATACCGGTTTCCTTTATGAAAAGCTATAGCTGGTATGCAGGCGTGCAGGATGCCCTGGTACAATGGTGGTACGGTCACAATGCGGTGGCCTTCTTCCTTACCACGCCTATCCTAGGCTTAATGTACTATTTCCTGCCCAAGGCAGCCAACCGGCCGGTATACTCCTACAGGCTTTCCATTATACACTTCTGGGCTTTGATATTCATATACATCTGGGCGGGACCGCACCACCTGTTATATACCGCCCTGCCGGACTGGGCACAGTCGCTGGGTACTGTTTTCTCCGTTATGCTCATCTTCCCGAGCTGGGGAGGCATGCTCAACGGGCTGTTCACCCTGCGCGGCGCCTGGGATAAAGTGCGGGAAGATCCTGTGCTGAAGTTCATGGTGGTAGCCATTACCTGCTATGGTATGGCTACGCTGGAGGGTCCTTTGCTGAGCTTAAAGAATATCAACGCCATTGCTCACTATACCGACTGGATCGTAGCACACGTGCATGTAGGAGGATTGGGCTGGAACGGCTTTATTGCTTTTGCCATGCTGTACTACCTGGTACCGAAAATGTGGGGCACACAGTTGTACTCCAGAAAATTAGCCAACAACCATTTCTGGCTGGGTACCATCGGCATCATACTCTACGCAGTACCGTTATACTGGGCGGGCTTCTCTCAAAGCCTGATGTGGAAAACCTTTACTCCGGAAGGACAACTGAAATTCCAGTTCCTGGAAACAGTGACCAATATTATACCGATGTATGTTTCGCGAAGCGTGGGCGGTGGACTGTACCTGGTAGGCGCTTTAATTATGGTATACAACCTGGTAAAAACCATCAGGGCAGGTAGCTTTATCGCCAATGAAGCGGCAGAGGCAGCACCCTTGCAGAAAGAGGAAAAGCCGCACGGCAACAGGCACTGGCATAGCTGGATCGAAAGACGCCCGGTTACCCTGCTGGTGTTCAGCCTGATCGTAGTGGCAATAGGCGGTATCCTTGAAATGATGCCAACCTTCCTGGTAAAATCAAATGTACCCACTATTTCAAGTGTGAAGCCGTATACGCCGCTGGAGCTGCAGGGACGGGATATTTATGTACGGGAAGGATGTTACACCTGCCACTCACAGATGATCCGGCCTTTCAGGGATGAGGTGGCCCGCTACGGCGAATACTCCAAAGCAGGAGAATTTGTTTACGACCATCCTTTCCAGTGGGGCAGCAAACGAACCGGTCCCGACCTGGCCAGGCTGGGTGGCAAATACCCGGATAGCTGGCACTACAACCATATGGATGACCCTACCACCATGTCGCCGGGCTCCGTCATGCCCGCTTATCCCTGGCTGCTGGATGATAATCTGGATACAGCCAGTACGCGGTCAAAGATCAGGGCCATGCAGAAGCTTGGGGTACCCTACCCCGAAGGCTTTGAAGACAGGGCCAACGAAGATCTGATGCAGCAGGCCAACTCCATTGTGGAAAGCCTGAAAAAAGATAAGATCGAAACACCTGCCAACAAGGAGATCGTAGCGCTTATCGCTTATCTCCAGCGAATCGGTAAGGATATAAAACTGGAAGGAACAGCATCTAATTAACATTAAAATCCAAGACGATGAAATTCATCAACTATCTGGAAAAAATAAGTGACGTTGACATATATGCACTGAGCTCATTTGGTATCTTTTTTCTGTTCTTCCTGGCCGTGCTCACCTGGACGTTCAAAGCAGACAAAAAGAAAATAAATGAAATAAGCAGAATTCCATTAGATAACCAGGACTAAAACCAACCGTATGTTTCTGACAAATAAAACAAAACTGTTTCACATGGTACGGAAAGTACTGCCGGTGATCATGCTGCTGGTAAGCACTACAGCACTGGCAGCAGAGCCACCCAAACCCTCTTCGCTGAACAATCCCTTGGCGTTGACGCTCGTTACCCTGATGGTTGTGCTGCTGGTTGTAATATTTATGCTCGGTAAGCTGCTGACAGATATTGCAGAAGTAAAGCTAAAGAAAGAAAAGGAACAAAAATCCGGGTCTGCAACTGCAACTACCGCTATAATAGCGATACTGCTGTTGGCCGGGCATACGGGAATGGCGCAGGAGACCGTTTCAGCTGCTCCCCAAATGGTAGGCGGACTCTCTGCTTTTATTTTCTATACAATGATCGGGATCATTTTTATTGAAATGCTGGTGATACTGGCATTGCTGATCAATATCCGTTTCCTGCTGAAGAAAGATGAACATAAAATATTTGAAGGCGCTATAGAAATTAAACCTAAAAAGCTGTCGGCTCTATGGGGTAAGCTTAACAGCTTCAAACCGGTAGAGCAGGAAGCAGAAATAGAGCTTGACCATGATTATGACGGCATCAAAGAGCTGGATAACCGGCTTCCGCCCTGGTGGCTATGGGGTTTTTATATCAGCATACTCTTTTCCGTTGTGTATATGTGGCGATACCACGTAGCATACAGCGCCCCCCTGATGAAAGAAGAGTATGAAATATCCATAAAAAAAGCTGATGAAGAAGTAAAAGCATACCTGGCGGCACAGGGAGAGGCTGTTGATGAAAATACCGTAACTTTTATGCCTGATCCTGCAGACCTGGCAGCCGGTAAACAAATATATACTACCGCATGTGTGGCTTGCCACAAAGACGATGGCGGGGGGCTGGTAGGTCCCAATTTAACCGATGACTACTGGATGAATGGTGGTGATATGAAGAGTATATTCAAAACAATTAAATACGGGGTGAACGCTATGCCGCCGTGGCAGGCAAGCTATTCCAACAAGCAACTGGCACAGGTAGCCAGCTATGTGAAATCATTACACGGTACTAATCCGCCCGATGCCAAAGCGCAGGAAGGGGAATTGTATAAAGAAGAAGGGGCTGAGCCGGCTGATGAGTAACGTATATTTTAAAGAGGTGATATGAAAACAGGTGTGGAAAAAAAAGAGATCGATCCGGAATCCTTCAGGGACCGGATCGCTACCGTTGATGAAAAAGGAAAACGGAAGTGGCTGTTTGTACAGAAAACAAAAGGCCGGCTGTTCAATATCCGTACCTGGGTAAGCTGGGGATTCTTCCTGCTGTTTTTCGCGCTTCCTTTCATTAAATACAAAGGACGACCTTTGTTCCTCTTTAATATACCGGAAGCAAAGTTTATTATCTTCGGACAGGTGTTTTGGCCGCAGGATTTTTTCATCTTCGGACTTGCCATGGTGGCGGGCATCGTCTTCATCGTACTTTTCACCGCCGCCTTCGGACGGTTGTTTTGCGGCTGGGTATGCCCGCAGACCATTTTCATGGAAATGTTGTTCCGCAAGATCGAATACTGGATCGAAGGGGATGCACCGGCACAGAGATTATTAAGCAAAGCGCCCTGGAATAGCGAAAAGATCCGTAAAAGAGGAACAAAGCACCTGGTATTTTTCCTGTTGTCCTTTATAGTTTCCAACTTTTTCCTGGCCTATATCATAGGTATGGACGAACTGCTGCGGATCATCCGGGAACCGGCTATTGAACATGTAGGAGGACTAAGCGCTATCATTATCTTTTCGGGCGTATTTTATGGTGTATTTGCTTCTTTCCGCGAGCAGGTGTGTACGGTAGTATGCCCCTACGGGAGACTGCAGGGCGTATTGCTGGACAGGAACTCCATGATCGTTGCATATGACTACAAAAGAGGTGAACCCCGTGGAAAATTCAGAAAAAAAGTGGAAGTGGATGAACCCGTGCTCGGGGATTGCATAGATTGCTATCAATGCGTGAAGGTTTGTCCCACGGGTATTGATATCCGCAACGGAACACAAATGGAGTGCGTGGGATGCACTTCCTGCATTGATGCCTGCAACCACATGATGGACGCCGTTGGCAGGGACAGGGGATTAATTCGTTACGCCTCGGAAAACGGTATCGCAGAAGGGAAAAAGCTGCGCTATACCGGAAGGATGAAATTTTATACCTTTTTGCTGATCGCCCTTACCGGGTTGCTGACGGTATTGCTGCTGTCAAGAAACGATGTAGATGGCACCATCATCCGCGCCGGCGGTATGCTGTACCAGGAACGCGGCACAGACAGCGTATCCAATCTGTACACCCTTCAAACGGTTAACAAAACCATTAAAGATATTACCCTGCATGTAAGGTTGGAAAATATGCCGGGGACTATCCAGGAAGTATCCGATCAGGGAATTCATGTTCCCAGCGAGGGACAGGGCAAAACATCTTTCTTCATTATATTGCCCCGGAACGTGATAGAGCAAAGAAAGTCTAAGCTGAAAGTGGGATTATACGAGGGGGATAAAAAAGTAGCAACATTGAGCACCAATTTTATGGGGCCTGTAGGCAGATAAATAAATTTATTTTAATTATGAACTGGGGACATAAATTAACCATCGCCATTCTTTCTTTTGTAGGCTTTATGGCCTTTATGGTTTACAAATGCCATACAACGGAATTTCAACTGGTTGAAAAAGAGTACTACAAAAGCGAGCTGAAATACCAACAGGTAATTGATGCCGCGCAAAGGGCGGGTAAGCTCACCGGTCAGCTAAAGGTCACCCGCCAGGGCGACAGGATCATTGTTCAGTTGCCCGAAGAAATGAAACAGCAGGCGGTTACCGGATCTATGTGGTTTTACTGCGCGTATGAAGCGGGGATGGACAAAAAGATAACGCTGGAGCCGGATGCCGAAGGCATCCAGGTGCTGGACGCCGCCCAGTTCAAACCCGGCAGCTATACCGTAAAAATAGAATGGACTGCCAACGAAGAATCGTATTACCGCGAAGAACAATTAACCATCTGATCGTATGTGGCTCATCATTACAGGAGGATTTATGCTTGGATTTGCGGGAAGCCTGCATTGCATAGGTATGTGCGGTCCGCTGGCCCTGGCATTGCCGGTGCAGCACCTGTCTCCTGTACGGAAAACATTTTCTATTTTACTGTACCAGTCGGGACGCGTGTTTACGTACACCATGCTTGGATTGGTATTCGGAATGGCAGGGCGACTGGTGTATATCGGCGGCTTTCAACAATCCTTTTCCGTAATAATGGGGATATTGATCCTGGCATCGCTCGCTTATTTCTATTTCGCCAAAAGCAGGATGCAACCGGCGTTCCTGCGCCGCTTCAACGGAAAAGTACAGCAATGGATCGTGCAGATCCTGCAGTCGCCCAAAAAGCTCTACTCTTTTTTACTGCTGGGTATGGCCAACGGTCTGCTCCCCTGCGGGATGATTTATATAGCGGTAGCAGCTGCTTTAACCAGTTCGGGCATAGGTAACAGTATGCTATTTATGGCCATGTTCGGAATAGGAACCATGCCGGCCATGATAGCCGTGAGCTATTTCGGAGCAAAGGCCGGGTTAGCATTACGCAGGAAGGTTCAGCATGCCACTCCTTTCATTATGGCCCTGATGGCCGTTATCCTGATCCTGCGCGGCATGAATCTCGGCATTCCCTTTATCAGTCCTGTATTGCCCTCCGTTGCCGGGGAAGCGGCGCATTGCCACTAAGTAATGAGTAGTAAGTGGTGAGTTGTAAGTCTGACACCTGAGACCCGGATCCCGCTGTCCCGCTGTTCGAAGCCTCCGACTTCATGACCACTATGTTCTCACCCGTTTCCAACGGGAATGGAATGGGGAATCGTTGTTTTATTATGTTACCTGCTGTATTACTACTATGATACCCCGGTTGCGTCGCACTCTTGTACTGCAACAAGTCTATTCGGCAGGAAACCGTTTCGGTGAGTATTATACCACCACTACGAGAGATTTACCGGTAAATTACCATTGCTACGGGTCGTTCTTTTCACCGTAAAACCTTACATTTGAGTTCTTATAAACACCACCGTTATGCAAAACAAAATACACGAAGGAAGGAATATAAAACGCTTCCGGGAAATGCTGGGCATCAAGCAGGAAGGATTAGCCTGGGAACTGGGCGAAGATTGGAACCAGAGGAAGATATCTCTCCTTGAGCAGAAGGAAACAGTAGAACCGGCCATACTGGAACAGGTGTCCGCCGCTTTAAAAATACCCGTGGCCGCTTTCCGGAATTTTGATGAGGAACATGCGGTGAATTTGATTTCCTGTACCTTTTCTGACAACGCCATGTTCAATAATAGAATTGAGGTTTTTAACAATAATCCTATCGATGAAATAAAAAAGCTACACGAGGAAAAAATGGCATTGTATGAAAGGATGTTGAAGGAAAAGGAGGAAATGATGGAAACCTTGAAACAATTGCTGGAGAAGAAATGATTAACCAATAACATCGGCGCTGTCCGAAGTCTCTGATTTCGTAACTAATATGTTCTTACCCGTTTACAACGGGACTTGAAAATGAAGGATACAGCACCCGCGACCCGAATCCGCTGTCCGAAGTCTCTGATTTCAGACGTTCTTTACTTCACCTCCCAATGCCCTCCTTTGGCTGCCCCAACCCGGCGAAGTTTGTTTTCCTCCTGCAATTTCTGAATATTTCTTTCAATCGAGCGTACTGATATCCGGATCAGGTTTGCCAATTCGGGAATAGTAATATTTGGATTTTCCTGTATGTAGGCTAAGATTTTCCCCGACGTTTTCCCCGACGTTTTCCCCGACGTTTCTTCTGTAGCAGGATATCTGAAAGTTATCATCAGTCCGTTAAATTCTGTGGTAAACTCCGGCATAGGCAGCCCGGCTGCTTTACAGGCTTCAGTTATTTTTTCAATACCCCTTCCCCACGATTCTATGTAACCTGCCCTGAAAAAAGCAGCGGCAATATCCGGGTTGAATGGTACTGAAGGGTGTTTACGAATTAGCTTTTCTATAGTCCAGTTTTCGGGTAGCTGTCCGTCATTCCAAATAATGACTTTATCATCATACACACTGATCTGCACCGGTACACCACTACTATAATCCTTATGTATGATTGCATTTAGTACTACCTCCCGCATGGCTTCTTCAGGAAATGGATAGGTTTCTATGCGGGTAAGGCCATCGTAAGTGATAGAAGCTCTTGAATATTTGGTAAGTAGCAGATCCATTGTTTTTTCTACCTGCTCGAAAAGATAGCCATGCACTGTATCATGGTAAAGCAGATCAGCGTTAGTCTTAAAAAATCCGATTTTTACAAAAGCCCCGGTGACATACGCTTCCGGGTCGGGGTGGAAGAGTAGTACAGCCGCCCGTTTGAGATACCTGCCGTCAACCAGTTTTAGCTTTTCAAGAAGCTGTCCGTTCGATTCCTTCAAAATGTCAGGGGTCAAACGCTTGCTCTGGGTGGCTTTTTTCCGGAAAAAAGAAAAAGCTTTCTTTTCCAAATGCGACAGGCTTGCTCCAGGCAGCGGCACCGCATCCCAACGTTTTCCCTGCCGCTGCAGCAGAAATTTGTCGAGCCCGGCTCCTTTCAGTTCCTGCTTCGTACTTCCTGTTCTGTAAAAATATTGTCCCTTATAGCTTACAGGATATGGGTGGGTCTCCGTCCTGATCTCTATATATGATTTTCCGCCTTTCTTTTTTAAGTTAACTTCTACTAATATACCCAGAATGTCTTTTGCCTTATTGGGAATGTCTTCCAGTAGCTTTTTGTAATCTTCCACACCGGTAACGTTCCCTTTATCATCAATACCAATAAATATTTTACCGCCCTGCGCATTGGCAAAGCCGCAAATCCATTTCAGGTACTCATCCCGCCATGTCTCTTTCCATTCTATGTTCTGGTTTTCTTTATTCATTTTACCGAAAATACATAAATTGAAGAAATCAATGTGCCGGCGCTGTCCGAGGTCCCTGACTTTGTGACTATTATGTTCTTACCCGTTTCCAACGGGATTACGACTCCTATAAGATCTCTACAAAATCATGATCGTAGATTATTGCTTCAATGGCACCTAATTTGGTTTTAGCAATTTCACATAAAAAATCATCGTATTCGCCGTGTTAAGCCGGGTTCCGAACCTCTGTAACCTGTTACATTTTCCGAAACCCGCCGCCAGGGTTCGGAACCGTAAGCAATCCAAACATCTCTTTATACAACCGCCGAGACCGTCTCCGCATCGTCATACCCCGCTATCCCATGCAGCACATTGAACAGCAACCCTGCAGCCAGTTTCGCGGTTTGACCATCCCTGTCATAGACAGGATTCATCTCCGCAATATCGATGCCGATCAGCTTCCCGGAGTAGAGGATATGCTCCAGCGCTTCCAAAACAATATCCGGTTCAAAGCCCAGTGGGGAGGCAGCGCTTACACCAGGCGCCCAGGCGGAAGAAAAACCATCCAGGTCTATCGTTACATACACGGCATCTGCTTTATCAATAAACTTTTCAATGATCGATCGTACATTACCGGCATATTTCAGGGAAAAGCTTTCCCGCAGCACATAGGCCGAATCAAACTTTTCTGCTGTTTCAAATAAAGTAGGCGTATTGGCATCCGACCTTACTCCCAGGCATAAGTACCTGAATTGTTCGCCTGCATCTCCGGCAATCTGGTAGAATGGTGTACCCGAGTTGGCGCCGTGGCTGTCGTCCCGCATATCCAGGTGCGCGTCAAAGTTGATGATGCCAATGGTTTTTTCTGCAGGCAAAAATTTCCGGATACCGGTATAGTGTCCCCAGGCAACATCATGTCCACCGCCCAGCACAATGGGCATATACCCTGCTTTCAGTATTTTTTCAACATGGTGCGCAAGTCCCTGTTGTACGGCTTCCAGTTGTCCGTCCCGGCAATAGAGATTCCCTGCATCCGCCACCGTTCTGCCCGTACCAAAATGAACGGGCAGCTTTGCCAGGGCATGCCTGATGGCATCCGGCCCATCCGCAGCGCCTGTTCGCCCCTGGTTGCGGCGCACGCCTTCATCCACGCAGTATCCCAGGAAAACATAACGCTGCCGGGTAGCTGCAGACGGCAGCGTGTCTGTTGTGCAGACTGCCACTACCTGGTGCAGGTATTCGGGTTGGTCGCTGCGACGGCCGGTCCATATAGCGGGGTCTGTGCTTTTGTAGTCGTACATAGGAGCAATTTACGATTTATGAAGATTTCTCCGCTGATTGCACGTACAAGGGAGATGTCATTTTGAATTCCGTGATTAGTAGCCTCAACCATCGGGCCGTGACAGAAGAACTGATCTTGCATAAATATGGCACGCAAAGGTCGCAAAAAGACGGCGCGAAGATTTCACAAAGAAAGAAGCATCTCGAAAAAAGGAACTGTTTGTGCGCCCTTTGCGCTTCATAGCGGCTTTGCGTGAAATCAGATTTCTCAGCTCATTGCACTTCCTTCCGTTCGGTCGAAATTACAAGGGATCAATCTCCAAACAATTTGTCCAACAAGTCATCCTCCACTTCATTCGGCAGAGTCACCTGCAACCCTTTGCTGCGCTGCATTTCTCTTTTGATGGCAAACAGGGCTTCTTTATTGCGGGCCCAGGATCTGCGGGCTATTCCATTGTTCACATCATAAAAAAGCAGTTGCCGCAGCCTTTCATCCGCTGCCGCCGTTCCGTCCAGCACCAGCCCGAAGCCTCCGTTCATCACTTCTCCCCATCCCACACCACCGCCATTGTGTATAGACACCCAGGTGGCGCCTCTGAAGCTGTCTCCTATCACATTGTGCACAGACATGTCGGCAGTGAACCGGCTGCCATCATAAATATTACTCGTTTCACGGTAAGGCGAATCCGTACCGCTGACATCGTGGTGATCCCGCCCCAGTACTACCGGTGCGCTGATGCGTCCTTCCGCAATGGCTTTATTGAAAGCCGATGCTATGGCTATCCTGCCCTCCGCATCCGCGTACAGTATCCTTGCCTGTGAGCCCACTACCAGCCTGTTTTGTTCTGCCTGTTCTATCCAGGTGATATTGTCCTGCATCTGCTGTTGTATCTCCGCCGGTGCACTGATCTGTATGTTTTGCATCACCTTCAGCGCAACGGCATCCGTGGTACGCAGATCGTTGGCATCACCGGAAGTGCATACCCATCGAAAAGGACCAAAGCCATAGTCAAAACACATGGGGCCGAGTATATCCTGCACATAGGAAGGATACAGGAAGCCGTCTCCTTTTTCATTCAGCACGTCGGCGCCCGCCCTGGAGGCTTCCAGTAGGAAGGCGTTTCCATAATCGAAAAAATACGTGCCCCGCTGCGCATGTTTTTTTATAGCTGCAGCATGCCTCCGCAGGCTCGCCTGCACTACTTCTTTAAAAGCAACCGGGTCTTTTACCATGAGCTCATTGGCGGCTTCATAGGGCATACCTGCGGGGTAATAACCGCCCGCCCAGGGATTGTGCAGGGAAGTCTGGTCAGAACCCAGGTGTACGGATATATCTTCATCATAAAACCGTTCCCATACGTCTATCACATTACCGATGTAAGCAATGGATACGGTGGCTTTGTCTGCCATGGCTTTCCGGGTGATGCCCGGCAGGTCGCTAATATTATCACAAAGTATGTCTACCCAGCCTTGCGTATGGCGCTTGGTGGCCACGGCAGGGTTTACTTCCGCGCAAACAGTGATGCATCCTGCTATATTGCCGGCCTTTGGTTGGGCGCCGCTCATGCCGCCCAGTCCCGAAGTCAGAAAGAGCTTACCTGCCGGAGTATCACCCGTTTTCAATACTTTCCTGAAGGCATTCATTACCGTTATGGTGGTACCATGTACAATGCCCTGCGGACCGATATACATATAGGATCCAGCCGTCATCTGTCCGTATTGCGTAACACCCAGGGCATTGAAACGTTCCCAGTCATCGGGCTTTGAATAGTTGGGTATCATCATACCATTGGTCACTACCACGCGTGGTGCGGCCGGCGACGAAGGAAAAAGCCCTATCGGGTGACCGGAATACATATGCAGGGTCTGGCGGTTATCCATCTGCGACAGGTATTGCATGGTGATCAGATACTGCGCCCAGTTTTGAAATACGGCGCCGTTGCCGCCATAAGTGATCAACTCATCCGGGTGCTGTGCGACAGCCGGATCAAGGTTGTTCTGTATCATCAGCATGAGGGCGGCGGCTTCTTTGATCTTTGCCGGGTATTCGGCGATCGGTCGCGCATACATATCGTAATCCGGCTGAAAGCGATACATATAGATGCGGCCGTAGCTGTTCAGTTCATCAAGGAACTCAACCGCCAGCTCCCTATGCCAGCTTTCCGGGAAATACCGTAATGCATTCCGGATCGCTAATTTTCTTTCCACCTCAGACAGAATGCTTTTACGCACCGGCGCATGGTTGTCATGCACCCTGCGCTGTTTTTTGGGCGGCAGTTCCTGCGGGATCCCCTGTATGATCTGTTGTTGGAACCGGTTCATAGCTTTTTAATTTTTCTGCCTCGTTTAATGACTGTTTCCGGCAGCATCATCCCCTGGTGGTATAACACTTCCCGGTAGTCAGCGGTATTAAAAACGGCGATATCGGCCAGCATTCCTACGGCTAATGTGCCCCTGTCCTGCAGGCGCAGCGCATGGGCGGCACGAAAAGTGATACCTGCCAGCACTTCTGCATTCGACAACTTTTGAAAAGTGCCCAGCAAAGCTGCCTGTGTAAGCAGGTTTCCCATCGGGGCCGATCCGGGGTTATGGTCGGTGGCGATGGCTACCGTGCCACCGGCATCCAATATCTTACGGGCAGGTGTATACGCACATCCCAATCCCATGGATGCCCCGGGCAGCGCTACCGCTATCGTACCGGAAGTGGCGAGCATGTTGATCTCCGTTTCTCCACTGGCTTCCAGGTGGTCGGCGCTGACGGCGCCGTATTCCACCGCCGTTTTACTGCCCCCGGTCGTGAACTGGTCGGCATGTACCGTAATATCAAAACCCTGTTCCCGTGCCGCTTCAAAATACGTTGCAATAGCTGCCGGACTGAATGCCGACTGCTCTACAAAAGCATCCACACGATGTGTAAGCCGTTCTGACCGGAGCTGCGGAAACAGTTCCCGGATAATCAACTGCAGGTATTCGGTTTCGCTCCCGTCGTAATCTTTTGGCTTCATATGAGCTGCCAGGCAGGTGGCTACCAGGTCTGCTTCGGTATATCTGTCTGCCTGTCGGATCGCTCTCAGCATTTTCAGCTCTTCCGCTACATTCAACCCGTAACCACTTTTTACTTCAATAGTGGTGGTGCCACGGAGCAGGTGCTCCCCGGCCAACCGTACGGTATTGCTGGCCAACTGTTCAGGGGTAGCGGCTCTTGTCTGCCGTACCGTATCCCAGATGCCTCCCCCGGCTTCCGCTATCTCCAGGTAGGTTTTCCCGGCATTGCGCATGGCATAGTCCCGGGCACGGCTACCCGCAAAGCAGATATGCGTATGCGCATCTGTAAAACCCGGCAACGCAACAGCCGGCTCCTCTATCGGGATAAGGATCGCCTCCTCCCGTTCCGCCTGATGAAGAAGGTCATCATAATCCATGATCCTCACTATTCTTTCATCCCGGATCCAGATTCCGGCATTTTTTATTACCTGCAGTTTCTCATCGGGGATCGGGCCGTTCATCGGCAACCCTGACATGGTCACTACCTGCGTAAACGGTCCTGCCAGTGTGTAATTGCTCATATTTAAAATTGTTCAAACAGGTTTTCAAATTCGGTACGGAATGCATCACTGTCTCCGAACGCATTGTTTACAGCCGATACGATCTCCCCACTTTCAATTATTTCAATCGCAACCTGTATGTCATCGGAAAAAGTACGGTCATCTGTAGCAAATGATACCCTGCTCCTGACCAGCGACTGCACGGCTTCCAGGTATGGGGTGGATTGCAGCGGACGACGGAAATCGATCGCCTGGGCGGCGCATAACAGTTCTATCGCCAGTATTTTTTTCAGGTTGTCAACTACCTGCAGGGCTTTTCTGCCACTGATAGAACCCATGCTTACATGGTCTTCCTGTCCCAGCGAAGTAGGAATGCTGTCTGCGCTGGCAGGAAAGCAAAGGGTTTTGTTTTCGCTCACCAGCGCGGCGGATGTGTATTGCAGTATCATAAAACCGGAGTTGATGCCGGTGCTTTCCAGCAGCAGTTTCGGCACGCCTTCTACGGTGCCCTCCAGGCTCAGGTAAATACGGCGGTCGGCTATATTACCCAGTTCGGCTGCCGCCAGGCAGGCATAGTCCAGCGCCATAGCCATCGGTTGCCCGTGAAAGTTACCCCCGCTGATGGTCAGCGTTTCATTAATGATAACCGGGTTATCGGTCACCGCGTTCAACTCGGTCTCCAGCAGCTCCTTTACGTGCAGCCATGCATTGCGGGAAGCGCCATGCACCTGCGGAACGCACCGGAGAGAATACGGATCCTGCACCCGGCTGCAATTGGCATGACTGTTCAGTATCTGCGATCCATGCAGCAAATGGTATATTCTGTGTGCTACATGCTGCGTACCCTTATAGGGGCGTATGGCATGCAGTTCAGGAAAAAACGGCTTGATGGATCCCTGTAATCCTTCTATCATCAGCGCGGCAATGATATCGGCCTGCGCCAGGCAACTGTGCAGGCCGGCGATCACCTGCACAGCGTGCGCCGCAATGAACTGCGTGCCGTTGATCAAAGCCAGTCCCTCTTTAGGACCCAGTGTTATCGGGTCTACGCCCCAGGTGCTCAGCACTTCATCTGCAGGCAAAGCCGATCCGTTGTAAAATACCCTGCCCAGGCCGATCAGCGGCAGAAACAGGTGTGCCAGCGGCGCGAGGTCGCCGGAAGCGCCTACCGATCCCTGTGAGGGTACTGCTGCTATCACATCGTTTTCTATATGCCAGATGATCCTTTCAATGGTGGATTCCGGTACGCCGGAAAATCCCTTTGCGAGTGCATGGGCTTTCAGCACCAGCATCAGTTTCGCGATCTCCGGTTCGATATAATCGCCCACACCCACGCTATGACTCTTCAGAATATTGATCTGTAGCTGGCTGGTAGCTTCTTTGGAGATGCGTACGGTGCATAAGGGACCAAAGCCTGTATTGATACCATACACGGCTTCTCCTTTTTCCACGATCTGCTGTACGATCGTTGCTCCGGCTTTTACTTTTTCACGTGCGGCCGAACCAAATACCAGGCGGGTATGTCCTTTTACGATGTCAATCGCAACGGCTGCGGTAAGATGCTCTTCGCCAAGGCTGAATTGTCCGGATCCCTTCATAGGCAATCAATTTTATGGGAATTTACGGAAAATGGCAGACATGGTCTGCACGGAACTTAATGACAGGGCGATGATCCATGTTTCCGGGTATGAATGTAAGAAGTGGATATCAGGTGGTTACCGGTATCGCCCGTAATAATTTCGGGAACTGCAACGAAACCGGCGATTTCCCTGTCAGGTGATAAACAAAATATATGAAAAGGGTTTTGTTATCAAACAGGTTGAAAATTACAATCGTGCTTTGCCTGGTCTTGTCCGCAGCTTGCCACAAGGGACTCCAACCCGGGATGATGGAATTGTATAGTGATAACGGAGGGATGCAACGGGTAGGGAATACAGATGAGATCGTGGAAAATCCTTTTATAAAAACGGCAGACTCCTCTGTTACAACCTTCTCGGTAGATGCGGATGGCGGCTCGTATGCGCTTACCCGTAAGCTGCTGAATAACGGTATGGATATCTCCGTTTACAGGGCGGCTATCCGCACGGAGGAATATATCAACTACTTTACCTACAACTATGATGATCCTGCTGATGGACATACAGTTGCTGTAAACGGAGAGGTTAGCAGTTGTCCCTGGCAACCCGAACACCGGCTGGTACGTATTGGTATCAAGGGTAAAAGTATTCCGAAGAGCGAATACCCCGATGCCAATTTCGTTTTATTGATCGATGTATCCGGGTCAATGGCTTCTGATGACAAGCTTGAGTTATTAAAAAGAGGCTTTATCGAATTTACCCGGCAGATGAGGAATAATGACCGGATAGCGATCGTAACCTATGCCGGGCAGGAAAAGTTGCTGTTGGAATCTACTACGGGCAGGGAGAAAAACAAAATAATCGATGCCATAAAGAAACTGGGCTCCGGTGGCAGCACCAACGGGGCCGGGGGAATACAACTGGCTTATAAAATAGCCCAGGAAAACTTCATTCCCGGAGGAAATAACCGGGTGATCATCGGCACCGATGGAGATTTTAATGTAGGCGTTACGAACACCGATGAACTGATCAGGATGATAGAGGGGAAAAAGGAAGCAGGCATATTTCTTACTACGCTGGGTGTGGGAACCGGTAATTATAATGAAAGCATGATGGAAAGCATTGCCAACAAAGGAGATGGCAACTACGAATACCTGGATGACGAGGCAGAGCTGAAACGGGTATTTATTGATGAATATAACCGGTTTGTTAACGTGGCAAAAGATGTGAAGGTGCAGGTATCATTTAATACGGAAATAGTAGAGGAATACCGCCTGATCGGGTATGAAAACAGAGCCCTGGCCAATGAAGATTTTACAGACGACAAGAAGGATGCGGGAGATATCGGCGCCGGGCAGACGGTAACTGCTATTTATGAAATAAAGCCCAGGCAACCGGTGCAGTTCAAAACCGTTCCATCATTTTCAATCCAGTTCAGGTATAAAAAACCGGGAGAAAGCAGCAGCACGCCGCTTGAGCTGGAGGTGCTTGATAACGGTAACGACTTTAGCCGGGCATCAGAAAACATGCGTTTTGCAGCCTCTCTTGCGGCGCTGGGCATGTATTTACGCAATTCGGCCTATAAAGGTAATATAAGCCTCCCGCAAATTAAGGAATGGGCAGGCAGCGCCCGTAGTTTTGACCCGGGCAATTACAGGGCCAGGCATATGGAGCTGTTGAACAAAGTGAAATAACGTCCGGTCTACTTATCGATAAACCTGAACAATGTGACCAATAAAAAATATTTTATTCAAACGCCCTATGTTTTATCCCGGTCCCGGCATATGGTCTTCCTAAGGGCGTGGCTTCAACATGGTGATCGCTGTTAGAATATGACCCGGTGATATCTACACCAGGGTTTCTTCAATTCTTTTCAGTCCTTTCGCCACAGGCAGGTTCTTCCAGAGTATCTCGTACACCGTTTGCGCGATCGGCATGTCTGCCTGCACTTCTTTATTTAATATGAAGATGCTCTTGCTGGCATTGTATCCTTCTGCCACCATTTTCATCTCTACCTGCGAAGATTGAACGGAATGTCCTTTACCGATCATAGTACCGAATGTTCGGTTACGGCTGAATAATGAATAACAGGTAACAAGCAGGTCACCGAGGTAAACGGAAGCCGCATAGTTAGGGGATTTTTTTTCATGGGCTTTTTTGGCTGTATGCGTTCCCACTTTTATATTCCGGATACCTACCTTTCGTAAAAAAACGGCCATCTCATCTGCTGCATTTGCTATCAGTACGCTTTGAAAGTTGTCGCCATAACCCTTGCCGGATGCGATCCCCGAAGCGACCGCATATATATTTTTCAGGATGGCTGCATACTGAACGCCGTAAATATCTGTGTTGACAATGGTATTGATATAAGCTGTTTTAAAGCTTTCCGCTATTTTTTCTGTTTCGCTTTTTGATACCCCGGAAAAAGTAAGATAGGACAATCTTTCTGCCGCCACTTCTTCTGCATGACAGGGTCCCATGATGGTAAAATAGTTCTCTACGCTGAAACCATATTTCTGCTTTAAAAAATCGTTGAACAACATGTTTTGTTGCGGAAGGATCCCCTTCACGGCAGAAATGATCTTTTTATCCGCCAGGTGCTTTGCACGCAGTCCTTCCAGTATTTTACTTATATAAGCAGAAGGTGTTGCCACCACGATATGGCTGGTACTTTCTATAAAATGATCCCTGCCGGTAAACAACGACAGCGACTTTGTATTGAATGATACAGAGGTCAGGTAGGTGGGGTTATGGCCTCGTTTGCCGATGTATTTTGCTTTGTCTTCGCCCCGGACCAGCCAGTTAACATGATGCCCTGCATCGGTGAGTATTTTTGTTAATGCGGTTCCCCAGGTGCCACTGCCGATAATTCCAATTTGCATATTTTACACATCATTGAGGCACAAAGTTACCCATATAAAAAGCCGGAAACAAATGTTGTGGGACTACAGGTGTAATTTACCTGTGGTGAGAAAGGTTATCTTCCGTCATGGAAGTTGTTTGCAGGCGGGTGTCGCCACCCGCCTGTAGGGCTCACTAGCGGTCGCTGCCCGCCCGAACGGCACAGTCGGGCAGGTCTCCACCGACCGGAAATTTTGCATAGAGCGAAGAGCAGAAATACACCTTCTTCAAAACGCAACCTATCCAACGCTAATGCTATTTCGTTCCTTCAAACAATTGACTGCGCGGGACTACTTTTACCTTCGATCCGTTTCTCAATGTTTTGCTGACGATGGTGTAGGGTCCTGTGATCACCTCATCACCGTCGTTAAGCCCGCTCAGTATCTCGATATTATTAAGGTCCTGGATGCCTGCTTTTACCGGTATCAGTTTTACAGTATTGTCGGGCTGCAGCACAAACACCACTTCCAGCATAGCGTCATCAAATCCGGTTGCCTCGGCATTGACTGCCGGGGGCGCATCGCTGTCTTCTTTTTCAGGCGCTTTCACTGCCGGTTTGGAAGCAGTAGCGGCAGTATCTTTTTTATCTCTTACCGTTACGGCGTTGATGGGAACGGTGATCACATCCCTGTTGGTTCTTGTTTGTATATCAGCACTGGCGCTCATTCCCGGGCGGAACGGCAACTTCCTGGGTCTGGAAGGATCCAGCAGATCGGTATAAGACTCCTGCAATATCCTGATCTTTACTTCATAGTTAGTAACGTCTGTGGTACTGTTGGTGGTGGCTGCTGTCTGCAGTGCTGCGCCTTTCTGGCTGCTGGCTATCTGTGTTACTATACCCTTGAACTTCCTGTTGCCATAAGCATCCACTTCCACAATAGCCGTGTCTCCCACCGTTATTTTCTGGACATCATTTTCACCCACTTCCACGCGGATCTCAAACGTGCTGACATCGGCGATACGCATCATTTCCGTACCCGCCATCATAGAGTTACCCACCACTCTTTCCCCCAGCTTCACACTCAGCAGCGACACTACCCCGGTCATAGGGGCGATCAATGCGGTACGGCTGAGATCTTTATTGGCTCTCTGAAGGTTAGCCACAGCGCTTTGCACCTGCGCCTGGTTGCTGTGTATATTTTGCTCTGCCGCGTCATAATTGGCTTTGGCAGTATTCAGGTTATTTTGTGCCTGTTCAAACTCGGAAAGAGAGATAACCTTATCATCCAGCAGTTGCTTTTGACGGTCGTAGGTTACCTGTGCCAGTTTCAGAGCAGACTTGAGCGCTTCCAGCTGCGCCTGTGAGTTGGATACGATAGATTGCTGCCCGGCCACCTGTGCCGCCGCCTGATCGCGCTGCGTAGCATAAATGTCCGCGTATATTCTCGCCAGTATCTGGCCTTTTTTTACGCTGTCCCCTTCCTGCACGGTCAGTTCGGTGATCTCTCCCGACACGTCGGGACTGATCTTTACTTCTATTTCCGGGTATATTTTTCCGCTGGCGGTCACAATTTCCGTAATATCCCTCCTGGCAGCTTTTTCAGAGGATACGTTTATTCCTTCTTCTTTGCCGATGATCCCCGCTTTTTTCAGCCCCACCAGGGTAATGATCAGAACCAGGAGGATACCAATGATCCAAAGCAGCTTTTTATTCATATTCGTGTATTGACAATTTGATGATTATAGTTTAATTCCCTGTCCTTTATAAAACTCCAGCACTTTCATTTTGAAAACATAATCGAACTGGGCGATCAACGCATTGATCTTCGCTTCCGCCAGGGTATTTTGATTGTTCAGCCATTGTATGGTTTGCAACACACCGATCTCGTAACGCCGGGTAGCAAAGTCAAATGCCTTTTGTGCAGACGCTACCGATTTAACGCTGGCGTTGTATTTTTCAAAGGCGCCCAGCGCCTGCTGGTAAGCATCGTAGATATCCCGTTTCATATTCAGCTTATCCTGCTCCATAATGATCTGCTGGTTCTGGATATTGAGCTTTTGTCGGCGGACATTGTTGCGGGTCTGCAAACCGTTGAAAATGGGCACATTGAGGCTGAACCCCAGGTTTTGACCAAAATTATTACCGTATTGCTTCATAAAGTTGGTGTTGCGGTAATTATCATACAACCGCTGTCTGAGGATTGAGTTAACCTCCAGTGCCCCGGGCAGGGTTCCCACCGTTCCTATTACAGGGTGAAACTCCATAAAATTTCCATACCCTTCCATTGTCCTGTTATTAGACAGTGTATTTAGCTGTGCAAATGCGGAGATAGTAGGAAAAAGCTGACCGTAGGCTGCTTTATAGTTCCTTTCCGCCGCCTGCAGTCTCAGATCGTTTACCCGGAACTGTGGCAATGAATTCAACGCCATTTCGTAGATAACAGCAGGAGACTCTTCCAGGATATTATCCACGGGGATGGACTCTACCGGCGGGGCATCCACTACAAAAGTGGTATCTGCCGGCAGGTTGAGCGCATTTTTAAGCTGCAGTATGGATAATTCAATATTGGTTTTGGACTGTATCCAGTTGGCACTATCCACACCCACCTGTGCTTCCAGCTCCACGGCATTCAGCTCCGGCAATGCCCCGGCATCTACCTGTTTGCGTGTGTTATCAAACTGTGCTCTGGATTGTTTCAGGCGGGTTTCATTGATCCCGGCCTGCTGTATATTGAATAACACCTGCAGGTACAGGTTGGCTACATTCAGCGAAACGTCGTTTTTGATCTTTTCTTCCTGCAAGCGCTCGGCTTCGGAAGCCAGCCTGTTGGCTCTTGTCGTATTGATCCTGCTGAACCAGTTAAACAAGGTAACACTGCTGCTGAGGCTTGCATTTGTCTGGAAAAAAGTCTGTGTAGAGTACGTATAGTTTACCTGGTCTACAGAACGTCCGAAGTTCCATCCACCCTGCAACCCTCCGTTCAGCGTAGGCAATTGAGAGTACTTGGCCTGTGTATAATCCAGGTGGGCAAGGTTGACCTGGATATGTTGCTGCCGGACCTGCACATTGTGCTCGCGTGCATATTCCACACACCTTTTCAGATCCCATTTATTGTCTTGTGCTTTTACTGATAGGTTGGCAGATAAGGTTACCAGCCAAAAACCCCAAAAAAATTTTCTCATGCGTGAATTTTGTAATATAACCACTTCCCTACAAACAAGGATACAAATATTCAACTAAAATGGCGTTTGACAAAACCTCTCACGTATTATTAATACCTATGATAATATTATCCGGGTCTTTCATCATGGCCACGCGATGATTTTGATGCATCCGGGTCTTTACCTGCAGCCTGCTCCTGCTGCTGTCTATGTCACAAGTTTGTCAATTTACACCGTTGTTCCAAAAATTTCCGCATTACATAAATCCAAAACAGCAGGGTCCGGTAGCTTGCGGCTCCATTGATGAAAACGGTATCCACTATACGTACAAAGGAAGCTTCTTCCTATATAAGGAAAATGTGTAAACACTTTTCCGTCAAAGTTCCCGCCACCTACACGGAAACAGAAGGTCATGTGCAATTCCCTTTCGGGGAGTGCAAAATGAAGGCTGATAATGAGACACTTACCATATCCATAGCTGTGGAAGACGAAGAAACGGCTGCCAAAGCAGAGCGTGTGATCGTTTCACACCTGGTGAAGTTTGCCTGGAGGGAGCAGTTGGATATTCAATGGAACAGGACAGCAGATATATCGTAATAAATAATTGACAGAATATGAAGAAAAACGTGCTGATATTGCTTTGTACTTTGGTTACGGCATTTGCCTACAGCCAGCCGGTTCAGGTTACTGATGTACTGGGAAGAACGGTTACCCTGAAAAAGCCCGCCCAAAAAGTACTGTTAGGCGAAGGACGTGACATTGTAACACTGAATATCCTTCATCCGCGGCCCGGAGACCTGATCGCGGCATGGACCGATGAGTTCAAAAAAACGCTGGAATACAAACAGTATGTAAAACAGTTCCCGGAACTGGACAAAATACCTACCGCGGGCTCCGGTGCCGCCGGCTTTTCTGCGGAGAAGGCGATTGCTGCCCGGCCGGATGTTGCCATTTTTGCGGTAAAAGGTCATGGCCCCGGGGTAGAAGCCAAAGAATTGATCAGTCAGTTACAGGCTGCCGGTATCCCGGTTGTATTTATCGATTTCAGGAGCAGTCCCTTCAAAAATACTATTCCGAGTATCCGTTTGCTGGGCAAAGTGCTGCAACTGGAAGCAAGAGCTGATGCCTTCATCTCTTTTTATGAATCACGGTTGAACAAAATTTCTTCCGTTATCAATGCCAAAAACCCGGCTAAGCCTGCCGTATTCATGGATATGAAAGCGGGGATGGCGGAAAACGAATTTAATTCACCCGGTAAGGATAACCTCAACCAGTTTATACAGGCAGCAGGTGGCTACAATATCGGGGCGGATGCGCTGCCGGGACCGGTAGGTCAGCTGAACCAGGAATTTGTCATCAGCCGGAAGCCGGCGATCTATATTGCCACCGGAACAGATATTTTCAGGGGCAAAGGTGTTGTGCTGGGCGCCGATGTAACGGCTGCTGAAGCAACCGCCAGCATTAAAAAGCGCTTACAGCATCCCGTTATATCTACCCTTCCGGCAGTAAAAAACAAACGGGTTTACGGGCTCTGGCATTTGTTTTATGCCTCGCCTTTCAACATACTGGCTACAGAATGTATTGCCAAATGGGTTCATCCCGATCTGTTTGCAGATATTGACCCGGATGCATCCCTGCGCGAGCTGAACGAAAAGTTTTTGTCTGTTCCTATGAAAGGAACATATTGGATAAGCATGGATAAATAGCATTCTGATGGTTCAAACCCTTCACACTACCCATACAAGAGATATAGCTGAACGGGATTACCGGCTGCTCAGAAAAAAGCGCTTACTGATCATCGTGCTGTTAACCATCGGTTGCTTTATTTCTTTCTGTTTTGATATGGTAACCGGGCCCTCATCCCTGTCTGTTAAAGAGGTGCTGGCAGCCCTGTTCAATACCGGATCTGCAGATGATACCACCCGTGTTATCGTATGGACGGTAAGAATGCCTTATGCCGTGATGGCTTTACTCGTCGGTATGGCCTTATCCCTGGCGGGAGCCGAAATGCAAACCATTCTCAATAACCCGCTGGCAAGCCCTTTCACCCTGGGCGTGTCTGCCGCGGCAACACTGGGCGCCGCGCTGGCTATTATCCTGGGTATCAGCTTACCGGGCATATCCGAAAACTGGATCGTTTCTTTTAATGCGTTCCTGCTGGCCTTTGCCTCGGTATTATTGCTGCAACTGGTTTCCAGGCTGCGTAATGCCGGCGTCACCATCCTGGTATTATTTGGTATAGCCCTCGTATTTACATTTAACGCGCTGGTAGCGTTGCTGCATTATATAGCCACCCCGGAAGCCCTGCAGCAGGTTATTTTCTGGAGCATGGGCAGCCTGGCACGCGCCAACTGGGAAAAAGTGCAATTGCTTGCTATTGTAATTGCGGTGGTTACGCCTTTCACTATGGCTTCCTGCTGGAAGATGACCGCCCTGCGCCTGGGAGAAGAAAGAGCAACCGGGCTGGGCATCAACATAAAAAAATTACGGTTCACATCGTTGTTGCGCATCAGCTTGCTGGCGTCGGCTTCCGTGGCCTTTGTGGGTACCATAGGCTTTATCGGGCTGGTGGGGCCGCATATTGCACGGATGCTGGTGGGAGAAGATCATCGTTACTGGTTCCCGGCCAGTATGGTTACGGGCGCCCTGGTAATGTCGCTGGCCTCTATTGCCAGCAAATTACTGGTTCCCGGTGCCCTGTTGCCGGTAGGCATTGTAACCGCACTGGTAGGGGTACCTGTGTTTATGTATCTGATCATGCGCAAAGCGAGACAGTCACGATAATGGAGGAAAAGAGCTTATACATAAAAAACATTTCGGCCGGTTATCCCGGCAAACCGGATATTATCAGGGAACTGACAACACATCCGTTTCGCCCCGGTATTATCACGGCCCTGGTGGGACCGAATGCTGCCGGGAAATCCACGCTGTTAAAAAGCATCGCGGGATTGCTGCCGGCAAAAGGTGAAGTGCTGATACACCGGCAGAATATCCTGAAGCTTCCGCTGCTGAAAAAAGCGGGCATCATCAGCTATATGCCGCAATACCTTCCGTTTGACGTATCCCTTACGGTGATAGAATCGCTGGTGACATCATTAAAAGTGTCTCCGCTGGATCATATCAGCTCCAAAACACCTGATGTAAGAAAAAGAGCATTCGATATCCTGGAAAAAATGGACATCGTGCACCTGGCAATGGAACCGCTGGATGAGTTATCCGGCGGGCAACGGCAACTGGTAAGCCTGGCGCAGGCGGTGGTAAGGAACCCCGACGTGTTGCTGCTGGATGAACCTACCAGCGCGCTGGATCTCCAGCACCAGGTATCGGTGATGAAATGGGTGCGGGACTATGCCAGCCGGGAAAAAATCGTGCTGATGGTATTGCACGATATCAATATGGCGATACGCTGGGCAGATAAAGTGCTGGTGCTGCATGAAGGAAAAGTGTACAGGCACGACACACCGGCACAGGTATTTACACAGGCACTTTTGAAAGAGGTGTACAAAGTGAACGCAGCAGTTGAATATAGCGGCAGCGGCTACCTGCAGGTAAGGGTAGAAGAATAATATGACAACATGAAGAAAACAGGCCAACATATCAAACAGTTACTGGCAGCGGCTTTTGTCCTGCTGTCTGTGTATGTGCCTGCACAGGAAACAGGATTTACCGTTTCGGGAAAAATAACAGACAAAACCGGCGCTCCACTGGAAGGCATAACCGTTGCGTTGAAAGAAACCGGCACTGTCACTACAAGCAACAGCGGAGGCCTTTTTCAACTGGAGCATATACCGGCAGGAAACTATACACTGGAGATCAGCGGAACCGGTTATCATCCCCATACACAAAAAATAAGGATCAACAAGAATATTCCGTCATTGTCCGTAACACTTTCTGTCAACCGGCAGGAACTGGCGGAAGTGACCGTGACCGGCAGAACAGCCAACCAGCGGGCTGCCGAGCAGGCCATCAAAGCGGAAGTAGTAAACGTTCGCCAGGCGTATGACCAGGCTGCCACGCTCAACGATATGCTGAACCGCGCATCCGGTGTGCGTATCCGGCAGAGCGGCGGACTGGGCGCCCCACCCGATATTTCCATCAACGGGTTCCAGGGCAGGTCCGTGCGGTATTTTAAAGATGGTGTTCCGATGGACTACCTGCAGGGCGCCTATAATATTTCAAACATTCCGGTAAACAGCCTGGAGAGAGCGGAGGTGTACCGGGGGGTATTACCGGTATCATTGGGCGCGGATGCATTGGGTGGCGCCGTAAACCTGGTAACCCGCAAGCCTGCATCGCAATACGCGGCAGCTTCCTACGAGACAGGCTCATTCAATACCCATCGCGCTACCCTGAGCGCATTCTACCAGCCGGCCAACGGTAAATTTTTCGCAGGCATGGAGGCGTTTTACAATTATTCCGATAACAACTACAAAGTCTGGGTGAAGCTAACTGATCCGGATACCCGCAATCAATACACCGGTAAGGTTTCCCTGTTTCACAACGGGTTTAAAAGCTATTATGCAGAGGTATACGGCGGTATCGCCCGTACACGGTGGGCAGACAGGCTGAAGATCAGTGTAGCAGCAGTGGATGCCAGCCGCGAAGAGCAGCACCCTGCGCTGATGACCGATCCCTACGGCGCTATCATGCGTAAACAACATTCCGTTATTCCCTCTGTTACCTACAGTAAAAGCTGGCTGGATAAAAAGTGGCAGTTGGAACAGTTTCTTGTGTACAATACCTATTACCGGAGCCGTATAGATACCGTCAGGGGACAATATGACTGGCTGGGAAACTTTACACCTATGCCTTCCAGGAGAGGAGAAGGCAGACAACCTTCCCTGTCGGATATAGCTTTTCGTTATTTTACTTCCCGCACGAATCTGAAGTACCAACTCAATACAACAAATGTCCTGGAGTTGAACCTGGTGCACAACGGCGTCAGCAGAAAAGGTTCGGATCCCCTGGGTCCCAGGTTTGCCAACACCGATATAGACGTGCTGGCGCCTAAAGCAGATTATCAAAAACAGGTTTTGGGCCTGGGATGGGAATCAAAGTGGATGGATCGTAGCCTCACCAATTACCTTATGGCGAAGTTCTATCGTTACTACTCCACCGGGATAGATTCCTGGAATGCAAGGGATATCCATGAGCGGGATCGCGTAGAAACGAATGCCGTTTACTGGGGTGTCGGCGATGCCCTCAAATACCAGTTGAACAGTAACAGCTTTGTGAGGCTGTCTGCCGAATATGCCTACCGGTTACCGGAACAGGAAGAGCTGTTCGGAGACGCGGTTTGGATCGTATCCAATTTCCGTATCCAACCGGAAAGAAGCCTGAACCTCAACCTGGGCTACCGTTTACAGCAGCCGGTATATACCATAGAACTAAATGGCTTTTACAGGCGTACAAAAGACATGATACTGCTGGTGCCCGTACAGGCGCCTTATGCACAGTACACCAATATGGAAAATGTGAAAGGCTATGGTTTTGATGTAGATGCTTCTGTAAAATTCCTGAGCCGGTTTACCGGTAACATAAATGCCACCTGGCAAAGCCTGCGACTGTTTGGCTTTACCGTACCGCAGGACCAGTGGAAGAATGATTCGAGGCTCCGGAATACGCCCTACTTTTTTGCCAATGCCGGCGTTACCGCGTTGTTTGATAATTTCATCCGGCAGGGTGATAAGCTGAAGCCTTACCTGTATTATAATTTCATCAGGGAGTTTTACCTGGAAACCATTCCCAGGCGCCTGGAACCCAAAGGGTTTATGAGCTTGTGGGGATCAGCCGATATCCGCTCCGACCTCCTGATACCCACCCAGCACCTGCTGACTGCCGGTGTAAGCTACCAGTTGGCCAATATGCCGCTGTCGCTCGGACTGGAAGTGAAAAACATTACCAATGCTGATATATACGACTACTACAGGGTACAACGGGCCGGTAGAAGTTTTCATATAAAGTTCAATTTTCAATTTATCCACAAAAAAAGTATACGTTATGATTAAGCGTGCATTGAAAGACGCCAGCCTGTTGCTGGCTGCAGGGCTGCTGTTCACGGCCTGTAAGAAAAATGACAACAACAATGAAGAACCTCAACCCACCACGGTAGAAAAATATGTGATCATGACCATGAGTGAGAGAACGCAAACCAAACCCGGGTATGTAACCGCCTTTGATGAATTCAGCGGAACATCTGTTTCCAATATCGTATCCGGCAAATCCCTGCAGGGACTGGGTATGGGTGGCTGGCGCCCTTACAAGAACTGGCTGTTTAAAATGTTCAATACGGCGGGTAATGAAAAAGGCATTGAACGTATTGAAGTAGCCAAAGACGGTACGGTTTCCGTGGGCGCCTATCTTAAAACAGGCAATGACATAAACGGTTCCGGGAACTTTGTAATAGCCGATGATACCAAAGGCTTCTACTGGGATGCAGACCAACCCTGGGAAATACAGGTGTTCAATCCGGAAAGCGTAGCCCGTGTTTCCACACTGAGCAACTATGAAGAAGACCTGAAGATAGACAATGAAGATATTTTATTCCAGGCGATCGGTCAGCATTTTCTCGCTGTCAAAAACGGGAAGCTGTTCGCAGACATTACTTACAGTAAAACGGGAGGTGCACAGGCAGGCATGTTCGGTTCCGATTTTTTTGATGATGTGTATATTGCCGTCATAGACGTCGCCACCGGTAATTATGAAAAAACGATCACCATCGATGATACCGGCTGCATTGCTTACGTAAACGAAAACCCGATGTATTCCTTCGATACCAATGGTGACCTGTATATCGTATGCCAGGGCAGAACCGTCACCGGCGGAAAATCCAAGATCGTGCGGATAAAAGCCGCCGATACCGATATCGACCCGGATTGGGTGTTGGATATCGACGAGATCAATGCACCGGCGAAAGGAAAATTTGTAAGCGTTTTTGCGAAAAACGGCAAGCTGGTTACGCTCATGCCGAATACAGAGCTTTCAAGGGATAATATAAATCTGGAGGATGTATGGGACTACTACTCCGTAGATGTAGCCAGCAGGGAATTCACAAAAATTACCGGTGTTCCTTCCCTGACCAACCCGGGCGCCGCTTTTGGTACCGTTGAAATTGACGGTAAAATTTTACTGCGTGTCACCGCCATTTCCGGAGAGAACGGATACTATGAGCTGAATGGTACAGCGGCAACTCCCTGGATCACCATTACAGAAGGCGGCTCTATGTCGGGTATTTATAAAATAGAGTTGGAATAGCATTGTCAGGCAACGGTAAAATAATAATGTATGCAGCAGGAACAGGCAGTTTAGCAATATCTTTACTGCCCGTTCCGGCTGATATTTCAGGATTCCATTTCTCAGATCGATGACCAGTTGTAAACGAACCTTCATATCGTTATTCTTGACCGGGCTCTTATTGTATGTAACCAGCTGGACAGAGCGCGTTGCTGCACAATATACCGTTATAATCGAGATTGAACAGTTGCCGGAAAAGCACGCCGGTGAATCATTTTATATAACAGGCAATTTTAACAGGTGGATACCCGCCGAGCCGGTTCTGCAAATGAAAAAAGGATCGGCAGGCCTGTATGCAATAACGCTGGAAAATGTAAAGGAAGGATTGCTGGAGTTCAAATTCAACCGGGGATCCTGGCAAAAGCTGGAGTGTACCCCGGAAGGAAAGCTGGCGGATCCGCACAATGCCATCATCACAAAGGATACGGTGATCCGTACGGTCATTCATGGCTGGCGGGATGATTATCCTGCATCTACTGCTTCGCCGCAGGTGCATTTGCTGGACAGCGCTTTTTATATTCCGCAGTTGAACGCGCACCGGCCAATCTGGATCTATTTACCTGAGAATTACAGTGTCTCCGGTAAAAGATACCCGGTATTGTATATGCATGACGGGCAGGCACTGTTTGATGAAGCTACTTCACAGGGCAGAACAGGACCGGTTGAATGGGGCGTGGACGAAACGATCGACAGGTCAGGCAAAGGCTGCATTGTGGTGGCCATCAACCATAACGCAGACAAAAATCTCAGGATACAGGAATACTATATACATCCGAATCCTGATTTTGACACTGTATACGGTAAGCAGTACCTGGAGTTTATCGTGAAGGTGTTGAAGCCCTATATCGATAAAACCTACCGTACCCTGCCGGATACAAAAAATACGTTTATGTCCGGCAGCTCAATGGGAGGACTGATCACATTATATGCGGGTCTGCTGTACCCGGATGTGTTCGGCTCGCTGGGAGTATTGTCGCCTTCGGTGTGGCTGGATTATGACAATAACTATGCGGAGATAGAAAAGCTGAAACCTTCGGCTGCTTACAACAGGCAGCGGTACTATTTCTACGCCGGCGGCAATGAGAACCGGATGAAACGGGATAGCAGCTATGTTGAAATGCACAACGATGTAAACAATACGGTGCAGGCTATGCGAAAAAAAATAAGTCCTGAGATCAGTGTCGCCGTCAACCCGGAAGGCCGGCATGGCCCCTGGTATTGGAGCCTGGCATTCCCTGCGTTTTATGAATGGCTGATGGCAGGTTATAGATAAAAGGACAGGCAGCTTATGAACTGCCTGGCAATATTCCACTTCTGATAATTACAGGTGTGCTGATGGCATACACCGGTGATCTGTTACCCGGTAAATAATTTTTTAATAATAAAACAAACAATTCATCATGAAAAAGCATACGTTTCGTATAGGGTTTGCAGCCATATTGCTGACAGGTATCGGCGCCGCTGATGCCACCGGGCAAACTGTTTCAAAAACCGTTAAGCCCGGCAAAGGATTATTTGAGATCGTCTATAGTGAAAAGGGTAAAGCAGTATACGTGGCCGGCATCGGATCACGCGGTGAAAATAACGCCCGTATATTTAAGCTAGATCCCAAAACACTGGAAGTAAAAGACAGCATTGACGTATCTGAAGCGCCGGCTTTTGGACTGGGACTGAATGACAAGACCCAGACACTATACACTTCCAACACCCGCAGCAACTCTGTACATGCCATCGATCTGAAGACCGGTAAAATAATAGCGACTATTAAAAATGATAATGAAAGATCACATACCCGCGAAATCGTGGCGGATGAAAGCACCAACACCATTTATGTTTCAGACGTAGGCGCCGGGGTTTGGGTAATAGATGGCAAGACCAATACCTTTCAACGCATGATCGATAACGCCGGAGAGTCGGTAACAGGACTGGCACTGGACGAAAAGAGTAAAAAGCTTTATATCATAGACATGAAGGCGAACAGTGTGGTGACCTACGACCTGGCAAAGAATGAGGTGGTGAACACATTTCCTACCGGCGGTGAAGGCGCTATTAACATAGCCCGCGATGCCAAAACCAAAAGGCTGTTCGTTGCAAACCAGGGATCCGGTGAATTGACAGTGTTGAACGAGGCCACCGGCGAATTGCTGAAAACCATTCCCACCGGCAAAGGCGCGCTGGGCGTAAATTTCAACCCGGCAAAAAACCTGGTATATGTAGCCAACCGGCAGGCGGGTACGCTCACGGTGGTGAATGCCGCTACTTATGAAATTGTGGCGGATCTGCAAACCGGTACACACCCTAACACGGTAGCCGTAACAAAAGATGGCACTGCGTATGTCTCCAACAAGGCAAAAGCAGGCGCCCGGCCTCGGCAGGGCGAAACGCCACAGCCACAACCCGAAGACCCCACCGGTGATGTGGTTGCCCTGGTGACCATCCCGTAATAAAGTTCTGTTCCGGAAATATTATTTAGTTCTTGTAATAACCATTAAGGAGTTAAGAAAATTAAGCAAAAAACTTAATGTACCTTAACTTCTTAATGGTTGATTTACAACAAGCGGGGGAATCATTAGTTTTTGCAGGAACTAAATGTGCTTCCTGTTTTGTATTAGCTCATTCTCACCGGTTCAGGTTTTGCCCCGGCCGGTTCGTCATAGAGTTCAAAGTGGTGATATTCACCAATTGATCGTATCGTCCGCCAAGGTCCTGGTAATATACCAGGATCATGTATTCGTTTTCCGTTTCCCATATATTCCCTTCTGTCTGATCGGTCAGGAATACCATTTGCCGCCCGCCTTTTTTTTCTGCCAGTCCGTACGCATAGTCGTAATATCCCTGCTTCAGCCACAAGGTTGTCTGGTACACACCCTGGCTTTCATTCCAGTACATCCTGGCTTCCTCGTCTTTCCCGTAGTTGGTCAGTTGCCCGATCAGGTAGATATCCTGCTTATAGGGCATATTATCGGGCGGTGCATAAGTAAAATGTACCATGGCATAATCTCCCTGCCAGTAGGGGTTTATATTTTCGTTGGTAACGGAAGCATACCAGCCGTTATAATCCCTGTAATATACGTATCGCTGTATGTTCCGGCTGACATCCGGCACCGTGAACAGATCGAAGGTCCTGTTGGTATTCTCCTGGCGGCGCACCCGGTCACTGAGCAGGCGAAAGCTTCTCAGGTCCAGCCAGCGCCATTCCCGCATGGCGGGAAAAAGACAATCCGCTTCGGCATTGTATTCATACACATTATTACGGATGATATTGGGTTTCAGGTTCTGGATCGCGTTGTCCCACCGGTTGTTCTGCAAGATCACCACCTTCACCTGCTGCTGGGGATAGCTGACATTCACTGTTCCGGCATTTACCGACAGGTTGATCTTCTGGTGACTTCTGAATGCCTGCTGGCTAAAGGGCTGCTGCACCTGGGCGCCTACGGACATTTGTCTGTCCACCACCAGGAAACGCCTGGTAAACGCCAGTTGGGAAGTGTCGCCATTCAAAAACACTTTTAATACATAATTCCCGGCTTTGATGGGTATTATATTCCGGTCCGGAAAGTTCAGTTGGTAGTGTGTGTAGTTGGTAAGCGTTTGGGTGGAGCTCCGGTAGCTGGTGATGCGCTGATTCTGGTATCCCTTTGCATAATCAAAATAGCTCATCTGCACGGCAGACCAGTCGGCATTGCGCAGCTCAAAGTTGTAGTAATAGTTTTTGACGTCCGCATCCATATCATCGAAATCGAGCTGGAGCTGATCGTTACCGTTCAGCCGTATGATCGGGTAGGCAAGCTGATCGCCATACAGGGTCAACTGTACGGTTTTTATATTATCCATGAAAATTTTGTCGGGCTCCCGTTGTGCAGATACCTCACATACAAGAAAAAACGACAATGCCAGCAACAGCGCAGAGGGTCTTCGATTAAACATCGGCTATTTCATTTATCTTCACAATTTAGTACAAAATACGGCGAATTGAATATCGCATCATTTATAGCAGGAAGGATAGCATTTAACCGGCAAAAAACTTTTTCGAGGATCATTATACGCCTGGCCGTTACCGCCACCGCCATCAGTGTGGCCGTTATGATCCTGACCCTGGCATTTGTGAACGGGTTTCAACATGCCGTAAGCCAGAAAGTATTCAGCTTTTGGGGGCACCTGCGGGTACAGCATTACGAACAAAGCAAAGCCGCGATAGCGGAAGAATCCCCTATTACCAAAGATGATGAGATCGCAGGAGAAATAAGGGCTATGCCGGGTGTTAAAATCGTGCAGGCCTTTGCCACAAAATACGCCGTGCTGAAAACCGATGAATCGATCGAAGGCGTTTTATTTAAAGGTGTTGACAGCAGCTACGATTTCAACTCGTTGCAGCAGTTCCTTACCGCCGGCAGATGGATAGAATACTCTGACAGCACTTACAGCCGGGAGATCGTAATATCCGAGTATACGGCACAGCAACTTTCTCTTTCCCTCAACGACAGGATACTGATTTATTTTTTCCGGGGAGAGGACCAGCGCCCGCGCCCGGACAGGCTGACGATAGTGGGATTGTATAAAACCAATATGGAAGAGTATGATCAGTTGTATGCCATCGGCGACCTGAAGCTGGTGCAGCGCCTGAATGACTGGGGCACCGATCAGATAGGCGGGTACGAGGTGTTTCTGGATGATTATACAAACATGGACGCCATCAACGATGAGATCTTTGTGAACCTGCCCGGTGAATGGGGCAGTAAAACTATCCGGGAGATATACCCGAATATTTTTGACTGGTTGCAGCTGCAGAATACCAACCGGGATGTGGTGCTGGCGGTAATGATCGTCATTGCCATTATCAACCTCATTACCTGCCTTATCATCCTGGTACTGGAGAGAACCCGGATGATAGGTGTGTTGAAAGCGGTGGGCGCTACCGACTGGACGGTTCAAAAAATATTTACCTACCATGGTATACTGATCGCGGGTCTCGGCATTATCATCGGGCTGGCCGCGGGATTGGGGCTTTGCTACTGGCAGGAGAAAACCGGCTTTCTGAAATTCTGGGATGAAAATGCCTATTACATGCTGGTGGTGCCGGTGCAGGTGATATGGTGGCAGATAGCATTGGTGGTATTGGGCACCCTCCTGGTTTGCGGGTTGACATTACTGGTTCCGTCCATGGTCAGCCGCAGGATACAACCCGCCAGAGCTGTACAATTCAGGTAGCCTCCCCCGGCCTCCCGCCAGGCGGGAGGATATCTGCACTCAAGGCCAGCTTAAGCGAACATGCTTGCGGGCGTACATGGTTGCCTACAGGAGCACCAACAGATACGTATATTCTTTCGTGATATTTCGGACTCCGTCATTCAAAAAATAGAACCCCCGAGGACACCAAGAGGCACAATGTTGTATTCCTTCGTGATACTTCATGTCTTCGAGTCTTTGTGGTTTAAAAATAGAATCACCAGCGACTTTTTCACAGGGTGTTAGTATATTATACCCCATTTCTAAGCACAAAAAAGTTAGGTTTGTAAAAAATCTTTTCCATGGGAGACTGGTTAAGCATATCAGACTTTTTGAACCCGGTAAACCGCCACCTGATTTCGCATGATGAAGGGTACCAGGAAGGGCAGATAGGAAAGGTGATCGATGTTTACGAGGAAACCCTGCCCGACATAGACAATGCGGAGATCATTTTAATGGGTTGTGGTGAAGAACGGGGCGCCGGGTCTTCCCAACCATCCCTGGCGCCGGATGTGATCCGATCCCACTTATATGACCTGTATTACTGGCACCGGGAGATCAAAATTGCCGATATCGGGAATGTTCAATACGGGGCATCACTGTCAGATTCCTATGCTGCCTTGCGGACAGTGGCCGGGGAATTGATCAACGTGGGAAAAACGGTGGTGATACTGGGTGGCAGCCACGATCTGACGCTGGCGCAGAGCGATGCCTACAAGCTGAACAACCGGGTGATAGAAGCTGCTGTAGTAGACGCGCTGATAGACATCCATATTGAAAATCCGCAGCGCAGCAGGAGCTTTTTAATGGAAATGCTGACGGCTGAACCTAACTATATCAAACATTACAATCATATCGCCTTCCAGAGCTATCTGGTAAGTCCGCATATGCTGGAAACCCTGGACAAGCTCCGGTTTGACTGCTACCGGCTTGGAATAGTGAAAGAAAACATGACGGAAATGGAGCCGGTGTTGCGGAACAGTCACCTGCTGAGCTTTGACATCAGCGCCCTGCAACGTTCTGCGGCGCCATCCAACTATCTTTCTCCCAATGGGCTGGACGGAGAGCAGGCCTGCACGCTTACCCGCTTTGCCGGTATGAGTCCCAACCTGTCCTCCCTGGGCATCTATGGCTATAGCGTGGAGAACGATACACAACAACTGACAGCCAAACAGATCGCCCAGATGATCTGGTATTTTGTTGATGGCAGGTGGCAGGGCAAACAAGAAGCGCAATTAGCGGAAAAGGACCTTTTCTACGAATTCAACACTGTTTTCGGAGAAGTGGATACTGTTTTTTTAAAAAGTAAAAGAACAGGGCGCTGGTGGATGCAGCTGCCTGATAAAAGCTATATCGCCTGTTCCTACCAGGACTATGTACAGGCCAGCAGCAACGAGATACCGGAACGCTGGCTGAGAGCCCAGGAGAGAAATTGATCACTTATACCCGATACTACCGATGTTGTATAACCGAATTACTACTGCTGTCTCATTACTGGTCATTGTATTGTCGTCATGTTCTGCCTCCCGTAATATCCGGAAAACGACTGATATTTTGTTCAGTGATTCGTTGCTTCAATATGCGCACGTAGGGATCGCAGTGTACGATCCGGGAAAAAAAGAATATATCTACCAGCATCAGTCCGACAAATACTTCACCCCTGCCAGCAATACGAAGATCATCAGCCTTTATGCCGGGCTGAAATATGTACCCGACAGCCTGGAGGGGATCTGGTTCCAGGAAACAGTGGATTCTGTACTGGTGCAGCCGACAGGCGATCCCACTTTGCTGCACCCCGATTTTGTGCAGCAGCCGGTGATGGATTTCCTGGAACGACAAACCAAGCCCATCGCCGTGAATAATGGGAATTGGGGTACAAGGGCTTTGGGAAACGGTTGGTCCTGGAATGACTACGGCACAGGCTATATGGTAGAAAGAAGCCCATTCCCGGTTTATGGCAACGTTGTCCGGTGGACGCAAACCCGGGACTCCAGCAGCCTGGCAGCGCTTATACAGGAAGAGGCTTTTGTATTCTCCGATCCCGATATCGACTGGAAGGTCAGGTTCAATGCTGATACCGCTGCAGAAAACTTTTCCGTAAGAAGGGCTTACGAGGAAAATGAATTTTTTGTCACACAAGGCAAGGAAACACATGCAACCCGGGATGTTGCGTTCCTGACAAACGTGCTGCAATCATCATTGGAGCTCCTGGGCATCCGCCTGGATAAAAAGCTGGATTCCACTACTACAAAGCTGGTGGCCCCTACCCGGATCCTGTCACAGCCCGCTGACTCCATGTATAAAAAAATGATGGAGAGAAGCGACAACTTTTACGCCGAGCAAACTCTTTTAATGGCTGCATTAAAAAAGTTCGGGGTGATGGACGAGCGGAAAATGATACATTACCTGTTGGCAAACGACCTGGCTGATTTTCCGCAAAAGCCCAATTGGGCAGACGGAAGCGGGTTGAGCAGGTATAACCTTTTTTCACCCATGGACTTCATATGGATACTGGACAAGCTGAAAGATGAATACGGCATGGAGCGGATGAAGGTTTTGTTTCCGGCCGGCGGCACCGGCACCCTGCAGAACTATTACCTGAGCGATACCCCTTATATCTTTGCCAAAACGGGTACACTGAATGGCGTGGTTGCGCTGAGCGGTTACCTGTATACCAAAACCGGCCGCCTGCTGATCTTTTCTTTTCTGGTGAACAGCAACACGCAACCGGCAGCAGCCGTTAGAAGAAGGATGGAAGCCTTCCTGACCGGTCTGCGGTAATTTTTTGACGAAAAGATAGTAAGCGGGGTACCCGTGACCTGTGCGACCCGGCAAAGTTGCAATTGCAAAAGCAGAAGTCAAATGTAGTCCCCGGCTGGGAAGCGGGAAACTACGAATAGAAAAGAATTGCTGACATCGTATTCTCAACACGGAGGCGAACAACTTCTAAAGGAAAGCAGCACGCATATTAAACCTTTATAGAAAAATGAAAAGAATTTCGCTTTTACTCATTTCTACAATAGGATTTATCGCTTCGGCAAAAGCAGACACAATTGACTATTGGCACGTTTACTACAACGACATTAAGATCAAAGAGTATAATCAATACGCAAAAGATGAAATTGTTCTTAAGATAAAAGACATCAAAAAGTCAGACACTTTGACAATTAAATATTTCCGTGACACACCCTGCCGCGACTGCTTAACCCAGGTTTCAATAGAACCCGGAGATGATTCTGTAATTACGAAAGGACGGGGAATCGGAACATTTAACCCTGTCAAAGTTCCCCTATTTGATCTTATACTCAAAGCAAACGGGGAGTTCTGCAATGTTTATTATTATGAAGAAGGAAGTAAGCATAAAGGAAAAATCTTATTGTTCAGAATAAAGATCGAGTGAAATTTTGACAACATTTGACGCAATAGAAAGAAAGTCTGCCGGCTAACGATCGACTTTTCTAGTAAGAACTGACGATTTTAATAACCGACCGTGCTAAAAGAAACATTCATAGTACTTACTACAAAATATTCAGACAATGATAGTCTGGCCAACAAACTATGGACGGAAATTGAGAAAAATTATTCAGGCAGAAAAAGATACTATCACACACTACAACATCTTGATGATCTGCTGGCTCAATTAGTTAAAGTAAAAGAAGAAATACAAAATTGGGAATCGACTTTGTTTGCACTCTATTACCACGACATAATTTACAATCCCCTGCAATCAAACAACGAGGAAAAAAGTGCCGCACTTGCTGAAAACAGGATGCGACAGGCTTCTGTTCCTGAAAACGTAATTCAACTTTGTAAAAAACAAATTTTAGCAACCAAATCGCATCTCGCATCCGGCGATAGTGATGTAAACTATTTTACAGATGCAGACCTTTCTGTATTAGGCCAACCCTGGAAAATATATTCACTGTATTACAGGAACGTGAGAAAGGAATATTCGATTTATCCGGACTTCGTTTACAACCCCGGACGAAAAAAAGTTTTACATCATTTTTTATCAATGGAGCGTATTTTTAAAACCAGGTTTTTCTACGACAGGTTTGAAGCGCAGGCGAAAGAAAACATACAAAATGAATTGAATTTATTAAATAGATAACCTTATGTTATCCGAAGCCTGCAAACCTCCAATCCCCTATGTTCTTATCCGTTTTAGCAGCCGGGAGCTTCGTATATATTTTTACCTGTCTTCATAAAAAAAGTACCCCGGTGTATCGGAGTACTTCTTCGTGTAAATATTATCGGTATACAATTAACCGTTCATGCTGGCAAGAAACTCGGAGTTGTCTTTGGTTCCTCTCATTCTCTTCAGCAACTCGCTCATCGCTTCTTCCGTATTCATGTCTGCAAGATAGTTCCGGAGCAGGTGCATACGTTTCAATACATCTTTATCGAGCAGCAGGTCTTCACGACGGGTTGAGGAATCGACCAGGTCGATGGCGGGATAAACACGTTTATTAGCCAGTCGCCTGTCAAGCTGGAGTTCCATATTACCGGTTCCTTTAAATTCTTCAAAGATCACTTCATCCATTTTGGATCCGGTATCGATCAACGCGGTAGCCAGGATGGTCAATGAACCGCCGTTCTCAATTTTCCTGGCAGCGCCGAAAAATTGTTTGGGCTTCTGCATGGCGTTGGCTTCCACACCACCCGATAACACTTTTCCGGAAGCAGGCGCCACGGTATTGTGAGCTCTCGCCAAACGGGTAATGGAATCAAGCAGGATCACCACGTCGTGCCCGCATTCTACCAGGCGTTTGGCTTTTTGCAAAGCAATGGTAGAAACCTTCACGTGCTTTTCAGCAGGTTCGTCAAAAGTAGAAGCGATCACTTCCGCTTTCACGCTTCTTTCCATATCTGTCACCTCTTCCGGTCTTTCATCTACCAGCACGATCATCAGGTAACACTCCGGGTGATTCTCCGCGATGGCATTCGCCACATCTTTTAGTAAAACCGTTTTACCGGTTTTGGGCTGCGCCACTATCAATCCCCTTTGTCCCTTGCCTATGGGCGCAAACAGGTCGATGATACGTGTGCTGTATAACGAAGGTGATGTAAAAAGATTCAGCTTTTCGTAGGGGAATAACGGTGTCAGGTAATCAAAAGGAACCCGGTCCCTTACTTCTTCCGGAGACTTTCCGTTGATATGTTCCACTTTGAGCAATGCAAAGTATTTCTCCCCTTCTTTGGGCGGGCGAACCGCCCCGGATACCGTATCGCCTGTTTTTAACCCGAATAATTTGATCTGCGACGGCGATACATAAATATCGTCGGGCGATGACAGGTAATTGTAGTCGCTGCTTCTGAGGAAGCCGTAGCCATCGGGCATCATCTCCAGCACACCCTCGCTCATCACCACGCCATCGAACTCTATATTAAACTGTTCCTTTTTATTAAAAAAAGATTTTCTCTCTGCCTGCGGCTCTTCCGTCATGGCAAGCGCTTCAGCCGCCAGCGTCGACACTGCCGGCTCTGTTATGATTTCCTCCGGTTCAGTAGCGGCTTCTTCTTCCTCGGACAGCTCCGGCTCAAGTTCCGGTTCCGGTTCCGGCTCCGTTTTGGCTTTCTTAACTACTTTTTTCTCGGCCTTAGGCGCTTTGGGCTCTGCTTTTTTCTTTTTGGCAGGAGCAGCAGGCTTGGGTTCATCGTTTTCCACAAGAGCTTCCTCCGTAATATTAGACGTAGTGGTCTTTACAACCCGTTTGCGCTTGGGCTTTTCGTTGGAGCCTTTGGTATCGCTGTTGTCTACAGCCTGCTTATCCAGTATTTTGTATATCAGTTCCTGCTTGTCCAGTTTTTTTGCATTGGCTATACTCAGTTGCTCAGCAATATCAAGCAGTTCGGGAACGAGCATGTCGTTCAATTGCAAAATGTCGTACATAGATGTAAATACTAAAAAATGGTTCTCATCAAAAACGAAAGTGTTGAAAGAGAAACGTTGAAATGTAATTTTTGGTTGAATGAAATTTGGTGCGGAATGGCTAACACTGATAGAATCCTGGAGCAAAAGTAAGAACTGATCAGCTAGATTCCTAGCCGCAATGTTACATTTATTTTCTGAAATTGAAAAAAAAATTACCACCTATCTTTGCCGGCCGGTTCAAAAAAATGCCTTTTACCGGTTATTTAACGAGTTTTTTAATAAAAAGATATGTTCAACCAAAGAATTAAGATAAAGGATCTGCTGCAATCGGAACCTGAAAACCAGCAGGTGACGGTGATGGGATGGGTACGGAGCTTCAGGCAAAACCAGTTTATTATGCTCAATGACGGATCCACCAATACCAATGTGCAGGTAGTGGCAGAGCTGGGCAGGTTTGATGAGGCGCTCCTGAAGCGGTGCACTTTATCTGCCGCTTTAAAAGTAACCGGTACTGTAATACCTTCTTTGGGGAAAGGACAAAAGCTGGAGATCAGGGCGGAAACCATAGAGGTACTCGGTGACAGCGATGCCGAAAAATACCCGCTGCAGCCGAAAAGGCACAGCCTCGAGTTTTTAAGGGAGATCGCACACCTGCGCTTCCGTACCAACACTTTTGCCGCGGTATTCCGTGTCCGGCATGCACTGGCCTTTGCCATTCACCGTTTTTTTAACGAAAGGGGGTTCGTGTACCTGCATACGCCCATTATTACGGCCAGCGATGCGGAGGGCGCCGGTGAAATGTTCCGGGTTACCACTTTGCCGCTGCATAACCTGCCAAAAAATGAAGATGGCTCCATCAACTTCAAAGAAGACTTTTTCGGGAAGTCTACCAACCTCACTGTAAGCGGGCAACTGGAAGGTGAGCTTGCCGCCACCGCCCTGGGGGAGATCTACACTTTCGGACCTACCTTCCGGGCGGAAAATTCCAACACACCACGGCACCTGGCGGAGTTCTGGATGATAGAGCCGGAAATGGCTTTTTATGACCTGGAGGATGATATGGACCTGGCGGAAGCGTTTATTAAATATATCATCCGCTATGTGATGGAGCACAACAGTGAGGACCTGGCCTTCCTGGCAAACAGGCTGGCAGAGGAAGAAAAGCAATTACCGCAGGATAAGAGAAGCGAAATGGGGCTGACAGAGAAGCTGAATTTTGTGCTGGACAATCCTTTCGAGCGCATCACCTACACGGAAGCCATAGAGATACTGCAGCAATCGACTCCTTATAAAAAGAAAAAGTTTGCTTACCCGGTGGAATGGGGTGTGGATATGCAAAGTGAGCATGAAAGATACCTGGTGGAAAAGCATTTTAAAAAGCCTGTGATCGTCACCAATTACCCGGCCAAGATAAAGGCCTTCTATATGCGGATGAACGACGACGGGCAGACGGTGGCGGCCATGGACATCCTGGCGCCGGGCATCGGTGAAATTGTAGGCGGCTCCCAAAGGGAAGAAAGGCTGGATGTGCTGGAGCAAAGAATGAAAGAAATGAATGTACCCGCGGATGAGCTCTGGTGGTACATGGATACCCGCCGGTACGGCACGGTGCCGCATTCAGGGTTCGGGCTCGGATTTGAGCGGATGGTACAGTTTGTGACCGGCATGAGTAATATAAGGGATGCCATCGCGTTCCCGAGAACACCCAACAGCGCCGAGTTTTAATGTAAGACATGTAAGACGTGTAAGGCCGTAAGAAGTATATCCCTCTTACCATTTTACCATTTTCTTACAAGACGCGTAAGACCGTAAGAAAGTACATCCCTCTTACCATTTTCCGGGATATTAATGAAAAAATAAATACGCGATCAATATGGCGGTAATGATCCCCGCCAGGTCTGCCAGTAGCATTACGGGAATGGCATAGCGGGTATTTTTTACATTAACAGCGCCAAAATATACGGCTATCACGTAAAAAGTGGTATCGCTTGTTCCCTGGAAAATGGAAGACAGTCTGCCGATAAAGGAGTCTGCTCCATAGGTATTCATAGCGTCCACCATCATGCCACGGGCGCCCGCGCCGCTCAAAGGCTTCATCAGTGCAGTGGGCAGGGCTTCCACAAAATCGGTATTCACGCTCAGCATGGCAAAAAAGACACGAAAGCCATCTACAATGTACCCGAAGATACCGGAGTTGCGCAGCACGCTGATGGCTACCAGCATAGCGATCAGGTAAGGAATGATCCGGACCGCTATTTCAAACCCGCCCTTGGCGCCATCCACAAAAGCTTCAAACATATTCACCTTTTTACGCCAGCCGCCCAGTAGGAACGCCAGGAATATCAGCAGGATGATACCGCTGCTGAGAGTGGTGGAAAAAGTTTGCAGCCGGTCAGGTGTAAGTGTGGTAAGGTACCAGATCAGCGCAGCGATCAGCGCCGAAATGCCGCCGATCCATCCGAGGATGATCGGCTGGAAAATGTTGATCCTTTGCTTGAACGACATGATGATCAATGCCGCCATCGTGGCCACAAAGGTTACGACCATACAGGGAACAAAAATATCCGTGGGGTTGGCAGCAGGTTCTTTTACGGAAGCCCGCATGGCAATGACCGCTACCGGTATCAGGGTCAGCCCGCTGGCGTGCAAAGCCATAAACATTACCTGCGCATTGCTGGCTACATCTTTTTGCGGGTTCAGCTCCTGCAGGCTTTGCATGGCTTTTATCCCGAAGGGTGTAGCCGCATTATCCAACCCCAGCAGGTTGGCGGAAAAGTTCATCATCATCTGACCCGTAGCCGGATGATTTTTGGGTACTTCCGGAAAAAGCCGGGAGAAAAACGGAGATACCAGTCTGGATAAAAAATTAATGGCGCCCGCCTTTTCTCCTATCTTCATAAATCCAAGGAACAGCGACATCATGCCCACCAGCTTCAGGGAAATATCAAATCCGTCGTTGGCAGCTTTGAATATGCCGTCCATCAGCAGCTTAAGAATTTCCTGGTCGCCCAGGAAGGCCCATTTTATAAAGGCCACAATAAAAGCCACGAGGAAAAATGCCATCCATATATAGTTGAGTGCCATAGCCCGGTATTTGTAAACGATAGTTGGTTGATAAAAGTCTGTATTATCCGGCAAACCTCCAAACCGATATTTATCAAATATCAAACGATGATCTGACCGGAAGATTGTGATGAGGAACTCCACCATGATTTCCCAGCCGATGCCCGCCCGACTGAACATCGTTCGGGTGGGTCTCCCGAAGGGGGTCGGCGCCTTTTAGATCGGATATAGGGTTCCGAACCCTCTTTTGCCAACGGAGTTCTCCTTCCGGCTTCGTTTTTTTAATTTCTGCCACAACGTTACCTTTGCACCCTTTTACAACCGCATGCGCATAAAGCATGCACGAAACCGAACTATTATGGCATTACAAGCTGGTATTGTAGGGTTGCCCAATGTGGGAAAATCAACGTTATTCAATGCATTAAGCAGCGCAAAAGCACAGGCGGCCAATTTCCCGTTTTGCACCATTGAACCCAATGTGGGGGTGATCACCGTACCGGACGATCGCCTGATAGCACTGGAAAAGCTGGTGAAGCCTGAGCGGGTAGTGCCTACTACCGTAGAAATTGTAGATATTGCCGGGTTGGTGAAAGGCGCCAGCAAGGGGGAAGGGCTGGGCAACCAGTTTTTGGGCAATATCCGCAACACCGATGCCATCATACACGTCCTTCGTTGCTTTGAAGACGACAACGTGATACATGTGGACGGAAATGTAAATCCTGTAAGAGACAAGGAGATCATAGATACCGAGCTGCAGTTGAAGGACCTGGACAGCGTGGAAAAAAAGATCAGCCGGGTAGAAAAAGCCAGCCGCACCAGCGGTGATAAGGAGCAGATCAGGGGACTGGAAATACTGCAGGCATTGAAAAAGCACCTGGAGCAGGGCAAAAACGCCCGTTCCTTTGACGTAAGCAGGGAAGACCGGGAAAAGTTCGTTGACGATACCTTCCTGCTGACCATCAAGCCCGTGATATATGTGTGTAATGTGGATGAAAAAAGCGTGGTCAAAGGCAACCAGCACACAGAAGCGGTGAAAACACTTGTAAAAGACGAAAAAGCGGAAATATTATTTGTAAGCGCCGCTATAGAAAGTGAAATAGCCGTGATGGACAGCTACGAAGACCGCCAGATGTTCCTGGAAGATCTGGGGCTGACAGAAAGCGGGGTTACCCGGCTGATACGCTCCACTTACCAGTTGCTGAACCTGATCACCTATTTTACCGCCGGCGTGCAGGAAGTAAGAGCCTGGACCATAACAAAGGGAATGCTGGCGCCGCAGGCTGCCGGTGTGATCCACTCCGATTTTGAAAAAGGATTTATCCGTGCGGAAGTGATCAAATACAAAGATTTCATACAATACAAGTCTGAAGCGGCCTGCCGGGATGCCGGCAAGCTGGCCGTTCAGGGTAAGGACTACATAGTGGAAGACGGAGATATTATGCACTTCCGGTTCAACGTGTAATTGCTGTTAACATGCATCGCAGAAATTTTATCGGGTTGTTTGGCTATGGCGGAACAGCGCTTGCCCTCGGTTCCTCCTTTGCGATCCCATCCACGGGGATCGTTAAAAGCCGCACAACAGCAAATGGTAAGACGATGCAGACCGATGTGGTGATCGCCGGTGGCGGGTTAGGCGGTGTGGCGGCCGCGCTGGCGCTGCTACGGAATGGTCAGTCGGTGATCCTTACGGAAACAACGGACTGGCTGGGCGGACAACTTACATCACAAGCGGTACCGCCGGATGAGCACCGGTGGATAGAAACACATGGAGCGCCACAGTCTTACCGCGAGTTGCGGAATAAAATAAGAGACTATTACCGCGTCAATTATCCGCTGATAGAAAAGGAGAAAAACAATCCCTACCTCAACCCTGGCAGCGGATCGGTATCCCGCCTCTGCCACGAACCTGCTGTAGCGGAAGCTGTCATCCGGCAGATGCTGATGCCCTATCTCTCCAATGGAAAGCTGGCATTGCTGACAGAGCATACGGCCACTGCAGCCACCGTATCAGGAACAAGTGTAAGGTCCATAACGGTGCGGGATGAACGCACCGGCAAGCTCCTGCAACTGGAAGCGCCCTACTTTATAGACGCCACGGAACTGGGTGACCTGTTACCGATCACTGGCACTGAATATATTACCGGAACGGAATCCAGGCAGACCACGAATGAGCTGCATGCGCCTGAGCAGGCAGCTCCGGAAAACAACCAGGCTTTTACCATGTGCTTTGCCATGGACTATATAGAAGGCGCGGATCACACCATCCCGAAGCCGGCAAACTATACCTACTGGCGAAACTTTGTACCAAAGCTGCAGCCGGCATGGTCGGGGCGATTGCTGGACCTGCAGTATTCACAACCGCAGACTCTTCAGCCCAAACAACTGGGTTTTGTGCCGGATGGCCGCGGACCGGACGGCATGCTGAATTTATGGAATTACCGGCGGATCATCAACAGGAGAAACTTTGAGGACGGCTTTTACCAGAGTGATATTACAATCGTCAACTGGCCGCAAAACGATTACATGACCGGTGATATAGTGGATGCAAAGCCGGATCAGTTTACACAGTATGTTAATGAATCAAAACAGCTGAGCTTATCACTGCTGTACTGGCTACAAACAGAGGCACCGCGGCCGGATGGCGGTAAAGGTTGGCCGGGGCTGCGTTTGCGGAAGGATATTGTCGGCACGGCCGATGGTATGGCCAAATATCCATATGTAAGAGAATCGCGGCGGATAAAGGCGCAGTTTACGGTGCTGGAGGAACATGTAGGTGTGGATAACCGCAAACAGGTGGGTGGTCCTGAAGCAGGTACGGCTGCTGTTTTTTACGATTCAGTAGGCACAGGTTATTATCATATCGACCTGCACCCCAGTACCGGCGGTAACAACTATATTGATTTTCCCTCCCTGCCTTTTCAGATACCATTGGGTGCATTGCTGCCGGTGCGGATGCAGAACATTTTCCCGGCAAATAAGAATATCGGCACCACGCATATCACAAACGGCTGTTACCGGCTGCATCCTGTGGAGTGGAGCATTGGCGAAGCCGTTGGTATGGTGCTGGTGTTTGCCCGCGCACATCAGGTATCACCAGCTGAAGTAAGGAACAACAGGCAGTTGCTGAAAAAATTCCAATCCTTTATTAAAACCCAGGGATTGGAAACAGAATGGGGAATATGAGTTACAGATCGCAGGATATCAGGTCACAGGTTGCAGGTTATCCTGTGTCCTGTGCTACTTGCGACTTGTGTCTGCCTGATATAGGTTGACATATTTTATAACAATTTACTCAAAAAGATTAAGCTGTGCGTTAAGCTTGTTTTCGTTGTCCAGCTTTACGGTGTAAATAGTCATTTTTTTTCTTTTATTGGTTTGTATTGTTTCCAAATATCGTTCATATTCCACCGGACTCATCCCTTTAAGGCTTTGATGGGGTCTTTGCTCATTGTATGCTTTTACAGCCTCAGTCAGCTTGCGGGCCAGCTCTCTGGCATTGTCAATGCGCCATCGCTTCAGGTACTGGTTTTTGATCGTGTCGTTCACCCGCTCTATGTGAGTGTTTTCGTACACTTCGTTGCACATGCTGATACGGATACCGTATTGCTCCAATAAAGCCGTGTAATCATCACTGACGTATTGAGCTCCCTTGTCTGAATGATGGATAAGGCTGCCGGCGTAGTCTTCAATACCCCTTAACCGTAATGCCTGTCTTAAGGCTTTCAGGTTGTTTTCAGCACGCATATTATCAGCCAGGCTGTAACCCACTATCCTGCGGGAGTACACATCCATAATGAACACGATGTAATAGAACCGATCTGACAAAAGAAAGTAAGTGATATCACTGCTCCACAACTGGTGAATGCCATCAAATTCCTCGTCTCCCAGTAAATTCTTATACCGGTTGGATTTTACGCTATAGGTCGTACGGGTCTGCTTTTCAATGCTCTTTAACCTAAAACCCTCCTGTAACCCTAAAGCTATAAATCCGTCCCTGCCTATTCCCCCGGGTTGTAACATCTCATACATTGTCCTTAACCCCATACCAGGGTGCATCTGCCTTACCTCTTCCATCATCCCTATGTAAAGAACTGATTTGCCCCGCTGCGCTATCTGCCGCTGTAAGGCTTGAAAATGCGCCTGGCGGCTAATGCCACAATATCCCAGCACATCCTTTAGCTGGTATCTGTGCTGGTCTTTGTGGTACCGGTACCATTCGATAGTGGGGAACTGAAACTTTTTTTTAGATCAAAGCCCAGTTCCTTACTACCGATCTCCAGCAATTTGTTCAAAAAGTCAATTTCTAATTGTTTTTGACCCACGATACGCTCCAGCGCTGCCAGGCGTTGCTGAAGCTCGTAGTTTTTTTGCTCTTCGCTTTCCATTTGTACCACTAAGGTACGTTTTCGCTCATGTACAGGAGAATACCGGTACAACCAACGGTAAACAGAAGTACGGCTTACCTGGTGCTCCAACACCACCTGCTGTAAGCTAATACGTTTAGCCACCAGATCCCTGACGATCTGCTTTTTTAAGGCTTCCGAGAAAACACGTTGTTCCCGGATTTCTAATTTTTGCTTGATTTGACCCATAATAAGTGACAGTTTTGTGTCAACCTATTTTAGGCATGCACAGCCTGCAACCTGTGACCTGAGACTTGCAACTTGCGACCTGCCCCTACCTCACCCCATGCATCAGCTTCCTTATCACCGGGGCGAATACGATGGAGATCATCCCTACGGCTGCAGATACAATGGTCAGCATCCAGAAGAAATAGCTGATGCCGTTTTCCTCGGCTATCTTATCCACGTTCTCACCGAACTTGGCAGCTCCCTTCATTCCGATCGCGACTGCCAGGTACCATATGCCAAACATCATGGCGATCATCCTGGCGGGTACCAGCTTGCTTACATAGGAAAGCCCTACCGGTGATATGCACAGCTCACCCATCGTATGAAAAAGATATACCAGTATCAGCCATACCATGCTTACGGAGGCTGTTTGTGCACCGGGCGCTATACCGGAAGCACCTACCGCCACACAGGCCATGCCGATGGCGAGCAGAAACATGCCGATGGCATATTTGGCATTGGCAGTGGGGTTGTACTTACTCTCCCACCATTTGGAGAACAACGGTGCCAGGCTGATAATGAAAAGCGAATTCAATGTACCGAACCAGGAAGCAGGCACTTCCAGCGACTTTTCCTGCACCTGGTTATACAGCATCCAAATCGCGATGCTCCATACAATCACAAAACTGCCGGCCAGAATGATATTGGAAACAGCATACTTTTTAAATGTTTGCCCAAACAACTTCAGCAATACCCAGGTAATAATGGCTAACGGAACAACGGTGATCAGTGAATTCACGACCTTAAAAACAGTACCAGAGCCGCCTTCCAGCACCCGGTTGGTATAATCCCTGGCAAAAATGGTGAGTGTACCAGGCGCCTGCTCAAAGATTGCCCAGAAAAAAATGGTAAGGAAAGCAAAAAAGGAAACCGCTATCATTTTATCGCGTGTGATCGGTGAATACACCGTAAACCGATACACCAGCAATATGATAAACAGCACCAGTGCCGCCAATATGGTAAAGTTGTTGCCGCTAATGCCTATAATGGAGAAATCAAACAGGTCTAACTTACCGTCAGAGATAATTTTAGCAGGCTCAAATATGATCCAGATCAAACCCAGGAGTACCATAACACCGATCAGCACCAGTTGCCAGCCGGTGAAGGGATTGGACTTGTCATTGTCAGTAACATTATTTTTTTGCACCGCAGTTGCCGCTTTTTTTACCGGCCTCAACCCGATATTGCCGAAGATATTCTGTGCCAGCCAGAACTGCAGCAAACCAAACAGCATAAAGATACCGGCCAACCCGAAGCCCCAGCTCCAGCCCACTTTCTCACCCAGGTAACCACAGAGCAGGATGCCAAAGAACGCGCCGGAGTTCACCCCCATATAAAATATCGTATAGGCGCCGTCTTTCTTCTCCGGCCGGGTTTTATACATTTCCGATACAATAGACGTCATATTGGGCTTGAAAAAACCATTCCCGAATACGAGTAAGATCAGCCCGAGGTAAATAAAGAAGGGCGTTTCCACTGCCATAGAGCCATGCCCCAGCGTCATCAGGAAAGCCCCGACCACTACCGCCCACCGGTACCCGATGACCTTATCGGCAAAATACCCGCCCAGCATGGTAGACAGGTACACCAGCCCCACATAGGAACCGAATAAGGCCATTGCCTGTTCGCGGGTCCAGTCCCAGCCGCCGTTCATAACCGCAGCGGTCAGGAACATTACCAGCAGGGCACGCATCCCGTAAAAAGAAAAGCGCTCCCACATTTCGGTGAAGAACAAAACAAACAGCCCGGAAGGATGTCCCAATACTTTCGATTGAAAAAATACTTCCGTTTCATCATGATCTGCCGGTACCTGAGGGTTTTCGTTTGACATATTCAACAAGGTTTTAGGTTATTTTACACCATGCATCATTTTTTTGATCTTCGGCGACAATATCAATAGTAAGAGACCGGATGCAATGCCCGTATAAAACATTACTTTGAATAGATAAGCATATGCTGACTTGGCATGCGACAGGTCGCCCACATTTTCATCCGAAAGGTCGATGCTGGCAATATTGGCCAGCAACGCGGCAATGTACTCCGATCCTGCGGTAGCCAGGAACCAAACACCCATCATGAATCCCACTATTTTGGCCGGCGAAAGCTTGGTAACCGTTGAAAGTCCTACCGGCGACAGGCACAGCTCACCAAAAGTATGCAGCAGGTATGTAAATACGAGGAAGATGATCGCTACTTTTCCATCCCCCGATACCGCGTCTCCCCAAACCAGCATGCCGAAGCCCAGCCCTGCCAGTAATAACGCAATGGAGAATTTTACGGCGGCGTTGGGGTTGGCGTTAAGACTGGTAAGCTTCATCCACAGCCATGCAAACACCGGCGCAAAGCTGATAATAAACAGGGAGTTCAGACTCAGCACCTGTCCGGCCTTGAATTCGATACCAAACACATTACGGTCTATCACCCTGTCGGCATATAAGTTGAGGGAAGTGTACGCCTGCTCAAACAAAGACCAGAACACCACCGAAAACAGGATCAGGATGGTCAACGCAAATAAACGGTCACGCGACACGACATCCAGCTTGGTAAGGGAATACCAGATAATATATATCAGCGATAAAATACCCGATATCAGCAACAGCGCCTCCACCACACTGTGGCGCTGGATCATTTGCCACACGATAAAAGTGCCCAGCACACTGGCGGTATAGATAAACGTTTCCGTAGTAAAAATACCCAGTACCGGCTTTCGCAGCGCTTCGGGATCCGGTGGTTCACCTTTACCCATCAGGTAACGCCTGCCTCCCGTAAAAACGAGCAACCCCAGCAGCATGCCTATACCGGCAGCACCAAATCCATAACCCCAGCCATAGGTTTCGCCCAGCCACACACAAATAATAGTTGCCAGGAAAGAACCGAGATTGATGCCCATGTAAAAAATAGAAAAAGCAGAATCTTTACGCGGATCCTGCTTGTCATAAAGCTCACCTACTATGGAAGAAATATTGGCTTTCAGAAACCCCACTCCCATTACGATCAGCGCCAGGGAGAAATAAAAGACCTGGAGCGCCCCCTCATCCTGCTGCACAACACCCCCGGACTGCGAAGCAGGATGCCCCTCGTAAGCCATTCCCAGGTGCCCCAATACCAGCAAAACAGCACCGAAGGTAACCGCTTTGCGAAAGCCCAGGTACCTGTCGGCCAGGTAGCCTCCCAACACGGGCATGGCATATACCAAAGCCGCATAGCTGCCTACGAGCAGGTTACCGGCAGAATCTGTGAACAGGTGATACTTGGTGAGATAGAATATCAGCAACGCCTTCATTCCATAAAAGGAAAAACGTTCCCACATTTCGGTTGCAAACAGGATATAGAGCCCCTTCGGGTGTTTCGCAGATGCAGTTGAATTCATTAATCCCATGTTTTAGTGCCGAACAAACCCCAATATAGTACAATATTTTTAACGACCTTTCTTTTTTGGGTGTATTTCAAATTTTCGCAGGCGGATGTCCCCACCCGCCTGTAGAACGCACTACCGGTCGGTGTCTCCACCGACAGGGAACCTGCATGGAGCGAAAATTTGAACTTTTCTCACCGAAAGTAAATGCGACCTTTTTTTTAGCCGGATTGTTCATAAAATAAATTGCCTTTACGCCCGGATCGTTCTAATTTTGCAACTCCGTTTTTTAAACACATTATTAGCAATAACAAGCTCAGCAAAAACGATAGCCGCGAGTGGCGATAAAAAATACAAGCATGAATATTTTATTACTTGGATCCGGGGGACGAGAGCATGCATTTGCCTGGAAAATAAGCAAAAGCGATCATTGTAAAAACCTGTATATCGCACCCGGTAATGCCGGCACCGGCGCGTGCGGCGTTAATGTCAACATAGGTGTTTCAGACTTTGAGGCGCAGAAAAAATTCTGCCTGGATAATAAGATCGATATGGTGGTGGTAGGTCCTGAAGAGCCTCTTGTAAAAGGTGTGTACGATTTTTTTAAGAACGATCCGCAGCTGAAGCACATCACGGTGATCGGGCCTTCGCAGCAGGGCGCCCGGCTGGAGGGTAGCAAGGCTTTTGCCAAAGAATTTATGAATCGGCACAATATCCCCACTGCGCAATACCGGGAATTTGACAACACTAATTACGAAGAAGGTGTGAACTATATTAAAGACCACGCCCTCCCCGTGGTGCTGAAAGCAGACGGGTTGGCAGCCGGAAAAGGAGTGATTATCTGCCAGAATCCCGTGGAGGCAGCGGCAGAGTTTGAGCTGATGATCCAGCAGTCCAAGTTTGGAGACGCCGGCAAGAAAGTAGTGATCGAGGAGTTTTTGAACGGTATAGAAATGAGCGTTTTTGTACTGACCGACGGCCGCCACTACGTGTTGCTGCCGGAGGCCAAGGATTATAAAAGAGTGGGCGCCGGAGACAAGGGACTGAACACCGGGGGTATGGGAGCCGTAAGCCCGGTGCCGTTTGCCGATGCCACCTTTATGCAAAAGGTAACAGACCGGGTAGTGAAGCCGACAGTGGAAGGATTACAGAAGGAAAATATAGATTACAAGGGATTTATCTTCATCGGGCTGATAAAAGTGGATGAAGAGCCTTTTGTAATTGAATACAACTGCCGGATGGGTGACCCGGAAACCGAAGTGGTGATCCCCCGGATGAAAAACGATATAGTGGAGCTGTTTAAAGCGACGGCAACCCAAACACTGGACAGCATCCGCATGGAGACCGATGAAAGAACAGCCGTAACCGTAGTGGCGGTAAGCGGCGGTTATCCCGGCGATTATGAAAAAGGCAACCCAATTGAAGGACTGGATCTGATCGACCCGGAAGAAACCCTGGTTTTTCATGCAGGAACCAAAGAAAATGAAAAAGGAGAGGTAGTTACCAATGGGGGGCGGGTGCTGACGATCACCTCTTTTGCCGGTACTGTAAAGGACGCGGCTGAAAAATCACAGGCAAATCTCGAGGTTGTAGGGTTTGACGGAATGTATTTCCGGCCGGATATCGGATACGAGTTTTACTAGGAAAGTACCTGCAACTTTCGTTCACCAACATGTACGGGAGCTCCTGGTTTTATATAAAAAAAAATTATTTCCTCCAAAGTCAATAAAAATCAAGGTTTTGTCGTTGTATTTCAAATTATTTACAACAACTTTGAAAAATTTTTTAAAAGAATAACATTCCGATATCAATTATGGGTCTATTTAGTTGGTTTACACAGGAAATAGCTATTGATTTAGGCACTGCCAATACACTGATCATTCATAATGAAGAAATAGTTGTAAATGAGCCTTCTATCATTGCTTTAGACAGGAATAACCCCAAAAACGTGCTGGCGGTGGGCAAAAAGGCATTGATGATGCACGAAAAGACCCATGAAAGTATTCGTACGATACGTCCGCTGAAGGACGGCGTGATTGCCGACTTTAACGCGGCGGAGCTGATGATACGGGAGCTGATCAAGATGATCTACCCCAAAAAGCCCCTGTTCCCTCCCAGCTGGAGGATGATGATCTGTATCCCGTCGAGCATTACAGAGGTGGAAAAACGTGCGGTAAGGGACAGTTCGGAGCAGGCAGGCGCCAAAGAAGTATATCTTTTACATGAGCCCATGGCAGCCGCCCTGGGTATTGGTATAGACGTGGAAGAGCCCGTGGGGAATATGATCGTGGATATCGGGGGTGGAACCACCGGTATCACGGTAATTGCGCTGGCAGGTATCGTGTGCGACCAGTCCATCCGTATCGCCGGCGATGAGTTCACCGCCGATATCATGGAAGCGCTTCGCCGCTATCACAGTCTTCTGATCGGTGAAAGAACAGCGGAGCAGATCAAAATACAGATCGGAGCCGCCATGAAAGACCTGGATACCCCCCCGGACGACCTACCGGTAAACGGACGCGACCTCGTGACCGGTATTCCCAAGCAAATTATGGTAAGCTACCAGGAAGTAGCAGAAGCGCTGGATAAAAGTATTTTCAAAATCGAAGAGGCGATACTAAAAGCACTGGAAACAACACCGCCTGAACTGGCATCGGATATATACAGAAGAGGCATTTACATTACCGGTGGTGGCGCCCTGTTAAGGGGCCTGGACAAAAGGCTGAGCCAGAAAATAAAGCTGCCGGTGCACGTGGCCGATGATCCGCTGAAAAGCGTGGTAAGAGGTACGGGTATTGCGCTTAAAAACTACCAGCGCTATCCGTTTGTAATGAGATAAGTGTAAAACCCCATTCCTGGTGCTGCCTGGCACCTGTGAACATCCGGCTTACAGGCAACAGCATCAGTAAAAAGATACCAAGTGCGTAATGTTTTCTTAAAAATCAGGCAGTATTTTAATCTGATCTTCTTCTTAACGTTGCAGGCAATAGCCTGTTACATTCTCTTTCACTACAACAGGTTTCACGAGGCGGTTTTTATGGGTGCTGCCGGAGAAGTTACCGGTTTTATCAATGAACGCTACAACAATATAGAGGGCTATTTTTCCCTGAAAAAAACCAATACGGAACTGATGGAAGAAAACACCCGGCTGAGAAACCTGCTGATGCAGGATTTCGACATTCCGGACACTTCCGTTGTCACAGTAGTGGACAGCATCCGGGTAGATTCCATTGAGCAATACCGGAAATATCTCTATTACGCCGCAAAAGTGATCAATAACTCCGTGGTATCGCAGAATAATTATATTACCATCAACCGGGGGTATGCCCAGGGAATAGCCAAAGATATGTCCGTTATCAGTCCTTCCGGGATTGTAGGAACCGTGGTGAACGTAAGCAAAAACATGGCTACCGTTATGAGCCTGCTGCATTCACAGTCAGGCGTAAGCGCCAGCCTGAAAAAAACGGGCGAAACAGGAAGAGTGGAATGGGACGGTAAAGATCCGCAGGAGATCATATTCAGGAATATCCCCAAAAGCGTGCAGGTGCAAAAAGGCGACACGGTCATCACCAGCCTGTACTCTACGTTTCCGGCCGGCTATCCTATCGGCGTCATAAGCGACATAACAGACCAGCCGGGCGCTAATTTTTATATATTAAAATTAAGACCACTGACAAATTTTTATAACATCCAATTTGTATATGTAGTAAAAAATCTTTATAAAGAAGAGCAGGATGCGCTTGAAAAAACCAATTCCAAATAAGACTGCATATGAATGATCTGCCTAAAAATATAATACGGTCCATCCTCTTCATCCTTGTGCAGGTATTTATTCTGCATAAGATCCCGCCGCTGCACCAGTTCATAACACCCTATCTCTATTTTTTGCTGATATTGTGGCTGCCCTTTAAAACATCCCGTCCTGCACTTACTGTTTTCGGCTTCCTGTATGGTTTGGCACTGGATTATTTCCTGAAAACGCCGGGATTACATGCGGCAGCCTGCTGCCTGGTGGCTTATCTGCGTCCTTTTGTGATCAATATCCTGATCTCAAAGGAAGATTCCGGGTTCAACTATACCGCTCCGGCGCCCTCCAGTATGGGATGGTCGCAGTATATGGTATATGCATTTGTTTTATCCCTGGCGCACAACACCTGGCTGGTTTTCCTGGAATGGCTGCAGTTGAGAAATTTCCTGTACCTGGCGGGCAAGATTATAGCTTCGACAGGCGTTAGCTTTTTATTGATTATTATTACAGAGGGACTTTTTTTCCGGAAACAAAAATTCAAGACCAATATATAGACCGCAGCTATGTCTGTATTCAACCAATCGAGACAAAATGTATTACGACTGATCTTCGGCATCACTTTTTTGATAATAGTGATACGACTGTCCGTATTGCAGATCTTCTCTGATGAATACAAAGTGCAGGCTATGGATAATGCCGTTTTTAAGAAAGTGGTGTACCCCGACAGGGGTATTATCTACGACCGCAAGGGCAAGCCGGTTCTGAACAACACTATCATATACGACCTGACGGTAACCCCCTACGAGGTAAAAGGGATCGATACCAGCCACCTGTGTTCGCTCTTAAATATTGATACGGCGGAATTTCGGTCCAGGATCGTCAGCGCCATTATAAAGAATGGGCGGTATCGCCCCTCGGTGTTTGAGGGACTGCTTTCCCTTGAACTGCAGGCCAGGCTGGAAGAGAACGTCTGGCAGTTCCCGGGCTTCAACCTGATCGAACGCCCCATACGTACCTACCCTTACAAAGCCGGGGCACACCTGCTGGGAGACATCGGAGAAGTAGATACTTCCATCATCCGGAGAAGTAATTACTTCTACCAGATGGGCGACTATGTTGGACGTTCGGGTATGGAACAGTTCTATGAATCTGTATTAATGGGGCAACGAGGCGTGCAGTACCTGGTACGGGATAACCGGAACAGGGTGCAGGGCTCATGGGAAGACGGCAGGTACGATACGGCCGCCATTGCAGGAAGAAACCTCCATACCTACCTGGATATTGAGCTGCAGCAACTGGCGGAAAAGCTGATGGCAAACAAAGTGGGCAGCGTGGTAGCTATAGACCCGCAGACCGGCGGTATCCTGGCCATGGTTTCAGGACCCGTTATTGACCCTAACGACCTTACCGGCAGCACCCGTCAAAAAAACTATGCCCGCCTGCAACTGGACGTTTCGGCGCCCCTGATGAACCGGGCCACCCGTGGATTATACGAGCCGGGCTCTACTTTTAAGCCTGTGGGAGGACTGGTAGCGCTGGATATGGGGATCATCACACCCTCATTTGGCATGAGCTGTTATGGTGCCTACCACGGGTGCTCGAAAGTGATCCGTTGCGAACACAGCAACCCGGGGCACGCCGCCAATATCCGGGCAGCGCTCGCCAATTCCTGCAACTCCTATTTTTGTCATATCTACAGGATGACCCTGGACAATAACACCGACCGTCATACGAAAAAAGGATACGACCGCTGGAAAGGATACATGAATGCATTCGGCTGGGGTGAAAAGCTCGGCATAGATCTTCCTAACGAATTGGCAGGCAATATACCCGATACAACATTGTACAACAAAGTATATCGCAACCAGTGGAACTCATGCACCAATGTTACCCTGGGCATCGGGCAGGATAAAATGCAGGTAACCCCCGTTCAGCTGGCCAATGCCATGTGCGTAATTGCCAATAAGGGGTATTATTATACGCCGCATTTTGTAAAAGAAATAGAAAGCGAAACAGATAGCGACTCCATATTAAATCCGTTCCGGATAAAGCATGAAGCCCTTACTCATATTTCCAACGAAGCATACGAGGCCATCCACGCCGGTATGCAGGACGTGGTAGAAAGCGGTACTGCCCGGAGCGCCAGGGTACCCGGCATAAATATCTGCGCCAAAACCGGTACTTCTGAAAAGTATACGGTATTGGACGGTAAAAGAATTAAGCTGCCCAACAACTCCATGTTCGTTTGCTTTGCCCCCAGGGAAAACCCTAAAATAGCCATAGCGGTGGCGGTGGAAAACGCGGGCTTCGGTTCTACCTGGGCCGCCCCGATCGCATCATTCATGATAGAAAAATACCTGACCGATTCCATCCGTACGGAAAGAATGAAAGATGTGGAAAGGATCGCCGGTACCAACCTGATGCCTTCTTACCTGAAAAGGCGGCAGTTTATTGCAGATTCCACCCGGGCATATTACTGGTTCAACCTGAAAAAAGACAGCAGCTATATTAAAAAATACCTGAAAGGGTTTGTTACAAAAACGGCGGATACAAAACCCGGGATAAAACCGGCCAACCCGGCGGACAACAAACAAAAACCTGCCAAAGACCCTGTGTACGGATCTTATGCCATTAACAATAAACAACAATTTGAAACAACAGATGAGGGGACGTTCTGATAAATCAAGGGGGATCGACAGCCTGTTGTTATGGTTGTATATACTGCTGAGCCTGATAGGCATCATGAGCATTTTCGCTACTACCTACAGCGAGGGTGACGATATCGTGCGTTCTTTTCTTGATTTCAAGACAGACTACAGCAAGCAGGCCTTCTTTTTTGTGGCTTCCCTGGTGATCGGAACCGCCATCGTCCTGACGGACAGCAAGTTTTTTACTGCCACCGCCAACCTGTGGTATGCTTTCGGGATTTTTTTACTGCTGCTGGTATTTCCCTTTCACTCCAATATCAAGGGTACCGAATCGATCATTCGTTTCGGGAACAGCTTCCAGTTACAGCCCATCCAGTTGTGCATCGTATTTACCAACCTGGCGCTTGCGAAATATATTTCGCGGGTTGACACCAATTTTGCCAGTACAAAAGCTCAGTTGATCGCTGCAGCATTAGTGGTATCGCCTGCTATTTTGGCCATTATGCAGAAGGAGACCGGCCTGGCGCTGGTATATTTTTCATTCTTCCTCGTAATGTACCGCGAAGGATTGCCTGCCGTGATCCTTGTGATCGGCTTTTCACTCGCTGTGCTGGTAGTGGCCACCCTGCTGGTAGACCGTACAGTACTGGCCCTGATCCTCACAGGTATTATGATACTGGCGATCTATTTTCTGCGCCGTGCCATCAAACGTCACCGTTCCATACTGTACATTACCATTGCTACCTGGGGTATATGTGTAATGACACAGTTCTTTGTGGTGCCGTTCGTTTTTGACCACGTGCTGAAACCTTACCAGGTATTGCGTATCTACAATACCATCGGCAAAGATTATATCCCCAAAGATGACGCTGCCCGCGCTGATATTGAACGAAACACCGCCGCCCAGAAAAAAGGAGACGACAACTATAATGTAAAACAAAGTAAGATCGCCATCGGAAGCGGCGGACTTACCGGCAAGGGGCTTTTAAAAGGCACCCAGACGAGATTCGCTTTTGTGCCGGAACAAAGAACGGATTTTATATTCTGTACCATTGGGGAAGGATTTGGCTTCGCCGGCAGCGTGGTCTTCATACTGATCTACCTGTCGCTGCTCATGCGGATCGTCACGATCGCAGAGCGACAGCGAAGCGTATTCAGCCGGTGTTATGCCTACGGTGTCGCCTCCGTATTATTCTTCCATATCGCCATCAACCTTTGTATGACCATCGGGCTGGCGCCCGTGATCGGTATCCCGCTTCCCTTTGTCAGCTACGGCGGACTGTCGCTGGTTACTTTCAGCATCATGATATTTATCTTGCTGCGCCTGGATAAAGACAGGCAGATGGTATTGAGGTAAATTGCGTTGGAAGTATCGTCCAAAAATGCAGGAACCACAAAGTCACCATGGCACAAAGGATCACAATGCTAATTTTTTTCCTTTGTGAAACTTCGTGTCTTCGCGTCTTGGTGGTTTAAAAAAAGATGAATCTTATTCCTCGTAGTACACCCGCTGTACTCTTTGCGATACGCCGGTCATTATTTCGTAAGGAATGGTATTTGCCCATGTGGCCAGTTGCGCAACAGAGAGATCTTCACCGAACACGATCACTTCATCATTTTCTTTTACATCCGGTATCCCGGTAATATCTACCATCGCCATATCCATGGCTACATTACCTACTACCGGCGCCGTATACCCTTTTATCCAAACATGCCCGGCGCCGTTGCCAAATGCACGGCGGTAACCATCGGCATAGCCGATCCGGATGGTAGCGATCACACTTTCTTTTTGCACCTGCCCCCGCCTGTTATAGCCGACAGAATCGCCGGCAGGGATCTTTTTGATCTGCGCGATGGTGGTTTTCAATGTTGCCGCTTCCTTCAATCCCAGGTTGTTCAGATCCGGTAATCCGTACATGGCAATACCGGGCCTTACCATATCATAGTGAAGGTCGGGATGGCGCATGATGGCCGCGGAATTGGCAATATGTTTCAAAAAAGGATACGCCAGGTGCTGCTGCAACACATCGCAGGCCTTTACAAAAGCTGTTGCCTGCTGTTGCGTAAAATAATCCAGGCCGGTGTCTTCGCTGCCTGCCAGGTGACTGAATACCGACTGAACGGAGAACGTATTGTCCGCAGAAAGCAGGTGCGCCAGGTCTGCTATTTCATCCGGCTCAAAACCCAGGCGATGCATACCGGTATCCACCTTAATGTGCACAGGATAGTGCTGCAATCCTTCCTGCTGCAAAAACGCTCTTAGCCGGTAAAGCAGGTTGAAAGAATAAACCTCCGGCTCCAGCGAGTGCTCCGTCATGGTAGCAAAGCCACTCTCTTCGGGGTTCATGACCATGATGGGTAAACGTATCCCTCCCTTTCGCAGCTCCACCCCTTCATCCGCATAGGCCACCGCCAGGTAATCCACCTTGCTGTACTGTAAAACATTGGCTATTTCAAAGCTTCCGCCGCCATAGGAAAACGCTTTTACCATGGCCATCATTTTAGTTCCCGGCCGCAATAAGCCCTGCAGTTGCCGGATATTATGCGCAATGGCGCTCAGGTTGATCTCCAGGACAGTTTGGTGCGTCTTTCGTTCCAGCAAGGTGCTGATGCGCTCAAACGCAAATGCCCGGGCGCCCTTTATCAGGATCAGTTCATTCTGAAAACGGAGCTGGTGAAATTGTTGTAACAGTGCTTCGGTACTGGTAAAAAACAATGCTTCTTCGCATACCCGTTCCAGTAAGTTCCTGTGCCGGCTGATCTGTGCGCCCACCCCGATGATCCTTTGCACGCCTTTTTGCTTCAGCAGACCGGCAATTTCAGCATACAGCTTATCGGGGTCTTTACCGGTTTGCACCATATCCGACAGGATCACCGTACGGCGTTGATACTGCTGCACCTGCTGCAGGAAATCCAGCGCTATGCGAAACGAATCGGGGTCGGCTACATAGCTGTCGTTGATAAGGGTGCAGTTGTTGATCCCTTTTTTCATTTCAAGCCGCATGCTCACAGGACGTAATTGTTCCATCCGCTCTGCCAGTACAGGCGGTGCATACCCCAGCCGCAGCAACACACAGGCGCAGGTGATCCCGTTTTCAACGGAAGCATCATCTGTGAAGGGCAGGGCCAGCTCAAACGCTTCTTCTGTAACCGGAGCGGTTGTATCCATACATTGCAGGCTTACCACCGTGTGATCCGCTTTTTTCCGGACAGACAAAACCCTGACGGCATTATCCCCGGCGGCGCCGTAACAAAAAGCGGGCAGCGCCGCTTTTGTGAGCGTATCCCGCACTATTGTATCATCTCTGTTCGCTAACACCCAATCCACCCCGGTAAACAACTTGAATTTCTCCGCCGCTTTTTCTGCCGGGGTGGAGAAATTTTCGCCGTGTGCGTCTCCCAGGTGTGTAAATACGCCGATGGTTGGCCGGATGATCCGTTGCAGGTTTTGCATTTCATCTTTCCGGGATATGCCGGCTTCAAATATGGCCAGGTTGTGGGTATCATTCATCAGCCACACGCTCAGCGGCACCCCTACCTGTGAATTGTAGCTTTTGGGACTTCGTACGATCCGGTAGTCTTTTTCCAGCAACTGGTACAGCCATTCTTTTACAATGGTTTTTCCGTTGCTGCCGGCAATGGCAATCACAGGCAGGTGAAACTGCTGCCGGTGAAAAGCAGCCAGCTGCTGCAATGCGGCCAGGGGATCTTTTACCAGCACAAAAGCAGCATTGGACAACCTGCCTTCAAAAGGTTCGGGTACCACAAAATAACGGACGCCCCGTTCATACAGCTCTTCTACATAGGCTTCTCCATTGCGCCGGGGACCAGGCAGCGCAAAAAAAAGTGTGGAGGCGGGATGCACCAGCTTCCGGCTGTCTGTCAGCAGATGTTCAATAACGTGTCCTTCCCCTGCCAGCCCATTCTGCAACAGCTTTCCGCCAACGATGCGGGATATTTTTTCTATCGTATACACAACCCTCATTTTACCATGAGAAGCTTAATTAACAGCAAATAACGGCAATTATTGCAAGGTCTCCATTTCTCCGGCAGCCAACGCCACCGGCGGGTGTCGCCCCCCGCCGGTCAGGAATTAGTCATTGAGGCACTGGCCGGTAGCGGAAATATAGGCATCTCGTTCAAGAAAGATCTTCTATGGCCGGGGAATTCAGCTCCCACCTGCGGCGGAAATTGCCAATGACGCTCCACTCCATCCGGGGTTTTACATCCGTTCTGACGCGCAGGACGAGGTGCGGAGATTTTATTTTCCGTTATTGAATGCATTCTTCTATTTTTGCCAATCTTGCAAACAAGTATTCAAAATGGTTGATGTTTTATTAGGCCTGCAATGGGGCGACGAAGGCAAAGGAAAAATAGTAGATTATTTTGCATCGAACTACGATCTGATAGCCCGGTTCCAGGGCGGTCCCAACGCAGGACACACCTTATATATAAAGGATAAAAAGGTTGTTTTGCACCAGATCCCTTCCGGCATTTTCCACGACAATATCGTGAACCTGATAGGAAACGGGGTGGTGCTGGATGCGGTGACCCTGAAAAAAGAATGCGAAACCGTTGCAGGTTTCGGGGTGGACTATACCAAAAACCTGTATATATCCGAAAGAACCAACCTGATACTGCCGACACACAGGGCCCTGGACAAAGCATCGGAAAATCTGAAAGGCAACGATAAGATCGGATCGACGTTAAAAGGTATCGGCCCTGCTTACATGGACAAAACCGGCAGGAACGCACTGCGCGTAGGTGATATTCTCGATAAAAACTTCACCACCCAATACATCAGGTTGCGGCTAAAGCACCAGAAGCTGCTGGACAGCATGCACTTCAACGAAGATATTTCGGCCTGGGAAGAAGAGTTTTTTGAGGGCATTGAGTTTATGCGGAAGTTCAAGATCGTGAACGGGGAATATTTCATCAATGAAAAAATACGCGAAGGCAAAAAGGTGCTGGCAGAAGGGGCACAGGGCAGTATGCTGGACGTTGATTTCGGCACATTCCCGTTTGTCACTTCCTCCAATACCATTTCCGCAGGTGTGTGCACGGGACTGGGCGTTCCCCCTCAAAAAATAAAAGAAGTGATAGGTGTAACCAAAGCGTATTGCACCAGGGTAGGCGGCGGTCCTTTTCCTACCGAATTGCACGACGAAACGGGTGAGCGGCTCCGCAAAACCGGTAATGAGTTTGGCGCTACCACCGGGCGTCCCCGCCGTTGCGGCTGGATAGACCTGGTAGCCCTGCACTTCGCCTGCATGGTAAATGGTGTTACCCAACTCGTAATGACAAAAGCAGACGTCCTGGATGCATTTGAAGAGCTAAAAGTCTGCACCGCCTACAAGGTGAACGGCAAAGAGCAAAAAGAAGTGCCCTACCAGATGACAAAAGTGAGCATCGATCCCGTGTACGAATCGTTCACCGGCTGGAACACGGATACATCAGGCGCTCAAACTATAGGCCAGTGCCCCGAAGCGATGAAAAAATACATCCGGTATATCAATCAATACCTGGGGGTAAATGTGAAATATGTGTCAAACGGCCCGGGCAGGGAGCAGATCGTCCCTGTCGTATAAATATTATTATATTTATACAATAAAAATTATTTTTAAAATTATTTGGCTATTTAAAAATCTCGTAGAAATTTTACGGTGTAATTGTTCAGACTATGGCAAAATCTGAAAAAATAAAAAAAGCTGGCAAAGATGCTGCTCCCAGGGATGAGCAGGAAAAACCTCGTAAGGCTTCTTCAAAGTCTCCGAAAGAGGAGGAGGATGACGATGATGATGAGTTTGAGTTTGATGAGAAGTCTGCCAAAAAAGGCGGAAAAAAATCAAAGGAGGACGATGACGACGACGATGAGGATGTGGAAGTAGAAGATGACTGGGATAAACCCGATGAAGATGATAACTGGGACCCCGACTTTGACGAGTTTGATATTCCCAAATCAAAATCAAAAAAATCCCCGGGAAAGAAAGGTAAAGACGACGATGACGACCTGGGCATTGACGAAGAGTTTAAGGATATGGGCTTGTTTGACGATGGTTTCGATGATGACGATGACGACTTCTAATACACAGCTTTGAAAAGAACTTACCGTTCCTTTCCTGTAAACGATTTTATACAAACAAAACAGCAGATGTTATACTGGGCAAGCCGGCATAACATCTGTTGCTTTTTAGACAATCACCAATACAGGCTCACGGGCGCATATGAATGCATAGCCGGCGTTGGCATACACCGGTCTGTTACAGCCGGTGCCGGCAACGCGCTGGAGCAACTGGACGGCTTTCTCCGGCAACAGGAAGACTGGCATTTCGGGCATATCGGCTACGACATCAAAAACGAGATCGAGGCGCTATCCTCTTTTCACCCTGACCCTATCGGCTTTCCCGACCTGTTCTTTTTTGTTCCCGGGGTGGTATTGATCCTTACGGAAGACAAGCTGACCATCGGCGCCTTTGGTGATCACGAAGAAGTAATGGCAGCCATTGACCGTACAACTGCCGTTCCGGACAAACCTTACAATGCCGGGATCAGGCACCGGCTTTCAAAGGAAGAGTACCTGCAGAAAGTACACCGGTTGAAAGAGCACATACAACGGGGTGACTGTTATGAGGTCAATTTCTGCCAGGAATTCTACGGAGAAGGAGCAGATATCAGCGAAGTAATGCTGTACCAGTCCCTGTGCCGGGAATCACCCAACCCGTATGCGTGTTTCTACAGGATAGATCACCGTTATTTATTATGTGCCAGCCCCGAACGTTATATCCACCGGGCAGGCAATACCATCCTCTCGCAACCCATCAAAGGAACCATCGCCCGCAACCGGGAAAACCCCGCTGCCGACCAGGCTGCCAAAACATTGCTGCAGCACAACGCCAAAGAACAGTCGGAAAATGTAATGGTGGTGGACCTGGTAAGGAACGATCTATCCAAAATATGCAGGGAAGGCAGCGTACGGGTAGACGAACTGTTTGGAATATACAGCTTTCCCCAGGTACACCAGATGGTGTCTACCGTAAAAGGGGAACTGAAAGAAAATGTGACAATGGCAGACATATTCCGGGCCAGCTTTCCCATGGCCAGCATGACCGGGGTGCCCAAAAAGAGGGTCATGGAGCTCATAGAAAAATATGAAACGGTGAAACGGGGCTTATACTCCGGATCCGTAGGATACATAGCGCCGGACGGGGATTTTGATTTTAATGTCGTCATCCGCAGCATTCAGTACAACGCCGGCACAAAATACCTTTCCTTTCATACAGGCTCTGCCATTACCTTCAACAGCAACCCTGAGGCCGAATACGAAGAATGCCTGGTAAAAGCCAGCCATATAAAAAAAGTGCTGAACGGTTAGCTCAGCACTGTACGGTTAAGGAAAAATACCATTCAGGATCACTTTTTCTTTCTTGAACCATTGTCACCCACCATTGCATTCGGTTTGGTAACTTCAATCGCTTTGGGATATTCTTTTTGCATATCAGCGCTGATAATGCTGTTGCTTTCATTCAGCATCATTTGAATGGATTCGGCCAGAATCTCATGCTTTTTATCCGTAAACAGCTCCATTTTTTCTTTGGGCAACCGCAGCTGGTAACCATTTACTGCTACTTCCGTATCAAATCCCGGGTTATAGCTGTCAAACAAGCCGGGCTCCATATCCAGTAATTTTACAAGGGCAGCGGCACGATATTTACCGGTGATAATAGCCGTGGCGTCCACATCATCCGAAGAGAACCGTTCCACATTCAGCAGGGTAGGTGTGATATTACGTTTTGCCTCTTTTGATTCAAAATAATAACGGGTGGCAATAAACTTCTTCACATGCCCCCTGGTTTCCGCCGGCAGGTGATGCTGCAGCTTCCAGAAATCACGGCTGCCGCTCTTCCTGATAGCATATTGCACTCTCCCCGCCCCGCTATTATAAGCAGCTACGGTAAGGTTCCAGTCATTGAACTGGCTATATAATATTTTTAAATATTTGGCTGCTGCCTGGGTACTCTTGGCCAGGTCACGCCTTTCATCCCTGTGCTTATTAACGGTCAGTCCCATCAGCCTGGCTGTAGGCGCCATAAACTGCCAGGGACCAACTGCTCCCTTATGGGAAACCGCTCCATTGTACAGCTCAGACTCTATAATGGCGAGATATTTCAGTTCCACCGGAACACCATTTTTCTCCAGGATATTATCTATCAGTGCCAGATGCCTTTCGTTTTTTTCGGCTATTTTTTCAAATCTCATCTCATTTTTACGGTTATATTCCCGTACAAAAGACACCGACAGGGGGTGCAATTCTTTAAAGAGAGATTCCGGCGTTACGATAGCCTTTATCTGCTTCTCCTCAACTTTTATTTCAGGAGCGCTTTCGCCGGTAAAACTTACGGTGGTATTATCTGTCGCTGCTACTTCATCCACCATATCCAGCGATACAATAGCGGTATCCGTTGCAGGGAAATTATCTGCAGCCGTGGCATTCATTGACAGGGCTAAAAAACAGATGATCAGACAACCAACACTTTTAAACATTGTTAACATAACTCAATTTTTCGATCTACCCCCTATTACCAAGAATAGTTCCAGAAATGGAGGGAGCTAAATAATTGGTTGATTCACAAGGATTAAAGAATTCTTAATCTACTAAACAAGAATAAAGTAAACGTAGTTTTGCAAAGGATGCTGGAGTGGAATGGAAAGGCAAAGGTAACCTAAGCGTTTAAGCTTTTCTAGTAAATCACCAAAATTGTGCCATGATCAATGATAAAAACCAATGAAATTAAGCCATAATGGCATACCTTAAGATAAACCATGACATTCAGGCATGTTTTAGGGGGTGTACTGACCGCCTGATATCAAAGTTGATGGCGTTCCCGATCTTTTTCAGGGCAAGTGTCATCTGGTTTTCTACCGTTTTCACGGAAATGTCCAGCAATTGGGCCACTTCCCGGTATTTCAGGTTCTCTTCCTTCACCAGCTTAAAGATCAGGCGACACCGGGCGGGCAACTGCTGGATAGCCTGGTGTATCTTCTCGATCATTTCCTCGGTTATCATCAGGCGTTCGGGGTTGAAATAAATACTTCGCAATTCCACCCAATAATCCTCCAACGGCAGCATTTGTAACCCCTCTTTCTTCAAATAATTCAGCGCCGTATTACGGGTACTGGTAAAAAGATACAATTTCAGGCACCGGATGTTATGAAGCGTTTGTCGTTTCTGCCATATTTTAATAAATACATCCGACACCACTTCATCGGCCAATTGCTTTGATTTCAGGAAAGTGCAGGCGAAATCTTTCAGGGAAGAATAAAAATGAAGAAACAGCTTATTATAAGCATCCTGGTCGCTGTGCAAAGCAACGGCCTGCTGCAAGGCTAATATTTCATCGTCGTTCCGGATTTTCATATGCTGCAGTTCGTTTGAGGGCGCATCATTATGACGTGGGTCCCGGATTAAAGGTAATAATTCCGGCTGTATTGCTGCTTTGCGAAAAAAATAAATGAATAGGAGATTTTTTTCTACATTTGCACTCCGGAAAAACAAAGATCTTTATACTTATCACGATATTATTCCTCTCTGAGGAACGGACCCTTAGCTCAGTTGGTTAGAGCACCTGACTCATAATCAGGGGGTCGCTGGTTCAACCCCAGCAGGGTCCACTCTTCTCATTCCGGGAAACACTATATAAACCATTCTTCTCCTTTCATTGCATTTCGTTACGCGTTTTTCGCCCGCCTGCGATTAATTTTTTGTAAAAAAGAAATAATTCAATCCAGTTGAACCTGAACCCTTTTGTGCGGCAACTCTATGCGAAACCAGGTTTCCGCATCCGACCCGGGAATGCAGGAAATGATTTCCAGACCGCGGACAAATCTACTCAGTGATTTATCGCCGAAATGAAGGACAAGAGAAAACTCCATTTCCCCTCGCTTACCTATCCATGCAGTAAACATTGTTTGTCGATGATCGTTGATGTATTTTGGAGAATAATATACATCAGGAGCCGAATCGATTACTCCATCACACCAGAAACCGCTGACCGCTTCGTCAGACATATGCTGCAATGCTTCACATATTTTATTTTCCAGTATATAAAGGAAGTCTTCATCGATCATCTATCTACATTTATTTAAGTACAAAATGAAGCCTGATTCCCGCGTCCAATAATCGTTTAGATTGCAATTTTTATGTCTCTCCAGGGTCTGGCAGCGCCGGCCCCGGAGGTGTGGAACGCTACATCACTTCCCCGATCCGTATCAGCTTATTATATGCTGCGCTACCTTTTTCATAAAAACTAACACCCGGCGATCCCGGGGTCGGCTACGCCAGACCCCAGGTGGACGCGGGAAATTAAGAGTTCGGAACGTTGGAAACCCTTCTCTAAAAGCCGGAGATATCATTATTCCCCCTTCTCCGCAGTAAAGGCATCCAGTACCTGCATACAAATAAGCCCTTCATCAATAGAACAGGGATTGCTCCGCCGGTCTAAAAAGTACTGTACCGTCTGCGCTATCATGGGCGCCTGTACGTGCGGTAAGGGTTCAAACACAAATTCTTCAACCTCCCCACCTGCTTCCAGCAGGATGGGAGTCTTGTCAAAAAAAGAAAAACGTAAACTACCTTTTGTGCCTATGATCTCACAGGTGTCCGCTTCCTTTTCCTGGTCAAAATCCCAAACACCATTGAACAGCACATCTCCGGCAAACAGCATCTGTCCGGCAACCCGCACAGCAGGTATCCGGCTATCCGGCGTACCGTTGTAGCGCAAAGGGCGACCGAATATAGCCACCATCAGGTCAACCTGGTGCGGCGCCAGGTCATGGAAAAGACCTCCCCCCGAAACAGCAGGATCTATACGCCATTGGATCCTGGGTACGGCCAGCTCTTCCGCCGACAACGCTTTCTTATAAATACGGAGATTGACAAGCCGGGGCTGACCGATCAATCCCTCATCAACAATTGCTTTGATCTTTACAAAGTATGGAATAGCACGGCGATAGTGGGCTACTACCAGGTGACCATTATATTGCCGTACCAGGCTTTTCATCTGCCTGGCTTCTCCGGTATTCAATGCCACAGGTTTCTCTACATAGACCTTCTTCCCGGCCCGCAATGCTTTTTCAGCATAGTGCAAATGCATGTGGGGAGGTGTGGCAATATATATCGCATTCACATCGGGGTTTGCCAATAATGCATTCGCGTCCGTATACCAGTCCGTTATGCCGTGTCTTTCCGCATAATCCCTTACTTTGGCTTCGTCACGACGCATCACTGCCACCAAATCCGAATCCGGCACTTTCTTAAATGCAGGGCCGCTCTTCACCTCGGTCACGTCTCCTGCTCCTATCATTCCCCATTTTATCATAAACGATCTTGTTGGATGAACTGTTGATTTGCATACCGGAAGAGGATACAGGTAGTGCTATGTTAATGAAAATGTGACGAATAAATCTCCCGCAGATTTCGGGGATTTTCGCAGAAGTAATTTATAAAATCAGCGCCTATCTGCGTAATCTGCGGGAAAAAGAACGGACATTATTGAATTGACTTAACATTAGCTTATCCGAACAGCTCGGCCTGTTGTGTCGCTCCTTCCAGTTGCAATAATTGTTGTTTCACTCTTGTGCCCCCCGCATAACCGGTAAGCTCGCCGTTGCTACCCACCACCCTGTGGCAGGGCACAATAATGGAAATAGCATTGGCGCCATTGGCTGCAGCTACCGCCCTGATCGCTTTTTCGTCGCCCAGTTGCCTGCTCAGTTCCAGGTAGGATACAGTCTTTCCGAAAGGAATTTCCAGCAGGGCATTCCATACCTTTTGCTGGAATTCCGTTCCCGCGAAAACCAGGGGCAGATCAAAACTTTTACTTTCACGATCTAAATAGGACGCCAACTGCCGTATCACCTCATGATGCAGATCGGTTTGCTTTTCTACAAACGAGGCCTTGAAAAAAGAAGAGATGCGGCTGTCTACCTGTTCCCTCCTGGCCCGGTATTGCCAGTCCAGCATACACAACCCGCCGTTATAGTCGCCAATGATCAGCGATCCCAACGGGCTTTTATAGTAAAAGATATAAATATCAGCCATAATTATAACGAAGCTATTTAGATTCTGCCATTCCTGAAGGAAAACTAACATATTTTTGACGTTATACTTCATCTCAGAAAGAAATTAATGTCAAGATTAGCGCAGGCGCTGTCCGTTTTCATGGGTATCGCCGGGCTGTGTCTCCACGTGGGGTACAGACCGGAAAACCCGGATAGAGCAAAATTTAATTAGCTTTGTTTCTGATGAAAATTCTGCACACTGCCGACTGGCATATCGGCCAATTATTCTACGCTTACGACCGCACATATGAGCATCAGCAGTTCCTGGACTGGCTGATCAATACGGTGGTAGCGCAGGAAGCAGACGTATTACTCATCAGCGGCGATATCTTTGATGTAGCCAATCCGTCGGCCGCGGCTGTAAAAATGTTCTACAGCTTTTTAAACAGGGTAACAAAAGCAAGTCCCGGACTTCAGGTGGTCGTTACAGCAGGCAATCACGATTCCGCGGCACGACTGGAAGCGCCCAAGCCACTCCTGGAATCCTCGAATATTCATATTGTAGGTTGGGTAGAGAGAAAGCCCGATGGAGAAATTGATTACGATAAGCTGATCGTGCCGCTTCACAACCGCCAGGGCAAAACGGAAATATGCTGCCTGGCTGTTCCATTTCTGCGCCTGGGCGACTACCCTGCAATTCCGGATGCGGCCAATAACTACGCGGAGGGCGTTACTGCCCTGTACCGGGAGCTGACCGCCTATGCCGGAAAGAAATTGAAGAAAGGTCAATGCCTGATCGCTATGGGACACCTGCATGTGCAGCATGCAGAGATAACGGAGATGGATACTGCCGAACGACCGATCATGGGTGGCATAGAAGGTATAAACGCCGGCGCTTTCTCACCGGATCTGCTGTATGTGGCGCTGGGACATATCCACAAAGCGCAGGCCCTTGATACCAAAGGGGTCATCCGGTATTCCGGCAGTCCCCTGCCGATGTCTTTTGCAGAAACGGATTATCAGCACGAAGTAGTGAGCATTGATATAACAAACGGTACTATACAGGCTCTCACCGGCATTCCTATACCGGTACGGGTGCCCCTGCAACGCGTTCCGCGAAAGCCCGAACCACTGGAACAGGTATTGACCGCACTGCAGCAATTACCGGAGAGTACAGGCGATCTCTCCACCGCACCCTACCTGGAAGTGAGGGTATTACTGAACGGACCGGAACCGGCCTTGCGGCATAAAATTGAAGCCATTCTGAAATATAAGCAGGTACGGCTCGCAAAAATTGATCCCCGCCATCCCGCTGCAAATAAAGATAATACAACCGTGGAAATGGTCACACCGGAAACACTGTCGGAATTAACACCCGATGACCTGTTCTCCAGGCTTTATTTTTCAAAATACAATACGGAAGTGCCCGACAGCCTGCGAACCCTGTTCAGCCAGGTGGTACAGGAAGTAAACGCAAAGGAGGAATAGCGCATGAAGATACAGGCGATACGCATACGGAACCTGGCATCACTGGAAGGAGTAACCGAAATCGACTTTACCAGAGAGCCGCTGAAGTCAGCCGGTATCTTCGCCATTACCGGCCCCACCGGCGCCGGTAAATCCACCATCCTGGATGCGCTTTGCCTGGCCCTGTATGCAAAAACACCCCGCTACGCACAGGCTACCGAAAACGTCAACATCCGGGACGTGGAAGGATCCACCATCAATCAGAAAGATGTCAGGGCCATCTTACGGGATGGCACATCCGAAGGATGGGCAGAAGTGGATTTCATTGGTATAGACGGCAATCATTATAAAGCCGGATGGCATGTACGCCGCGCAGGCGGAAAGCCGGATGGTAAATTGCAATCCGATACGGTAAAGCTGGAAAACATCACCACCCGGACGATGATCCCCGGAAAGAAAAGGGAAATACTCGAAGAAATTGAACGACTGGTAGGATTAAGCTTTGAACAGTTCACCCGGTCGGTTTTGCTGGCTCAAGGCGATTTCACAGCCTTCCTGAAAGCCGGCAAAGATGAAAAGGCCTCTTTACTGGAAAAGCTGACCGGTATCAGCATCTATTCTGAAATATCGATGCTGGTATTTGAGAAACACAAACAGGCGGCGCAGGAAGTGCAGCTCCTGAAACAGGAAATGGACGGTATCAGCTTACTGGAAGCCGAAGCCATACAGGAATATACAGAGCAGGAAATAGCCTGTAAAACACAGATAGCAACCCGAGAGAAGCAACTGGCTGCATGGGGCAAAGAAACGGAATGGTGGCAAGCCCTGGATACGCTGAAAGAGAATGCCGATCAGGCCTTACAGTATTGGAACACATGCCGGCAGGTATGGAAAGAAGCAGCAGAACGGAAAAGCAACCTGGAACAAATTGAGGCGGTACAGAAAACCAGGCACTGGATCGAAAACATCCGGGAACTGGGTGGGCAGGAAGAAAAGATCAATACAGAGGCCGACAATTTGAAAAAAAAGCTGGAAGCGCTGGAGAGTCAAAAAGCGGCTATGCGACAAATGCTGGATGCTGCGGAACAAGCCCTGCAGGACAGGGAAAAAGAAGAGGCAGCAGCAGTACCATTGATGGAAAAGGCCCTGGAACTGGATGTACTACTGAAAGAAAGAAAAGAGCAGTTGGAAAGCAAAACACAGGAACTGACAGCGCTCACCGATCGTTACCGGCAATCATTCCTTCAACTGGAGCGCTCAAAGAAAGCAGCAACAGCACTTTCTGAAATGATCTCAGCATTAACACAGTGGCAGGAGGCCAACCGGCAACGGGAAGCAGTGGCGGACAACGTCAACCTTATTGTCTCCAAATTAACGGATGCCGGAAAATTCATCCTGGAAATAAAAGAAAAGGAAGAGAAGAAGATCACCGAAGAAAACAGGATACAGGCGATAACAACAGAGAAAGCAACACTGGAAAAAGAGCGGCAGCAGATCAGCGGGGAAAGCGCGGCGCTTTCTGAAGCCTGGCAGCAGCTCCGGGAGGAAATACGGGAAATACCGGGAGAGATTGTAGAGGAAGACCTGAAAAAAAATGAGCTGGCTATAGAAAGCCTTCGGCAGGCAGCAGAGGACTGGAACAATTTCTACCGGTTAGGCGAAGAATGCCGCCTATTGGAGCAAAGGCTGTCGGGTTACCGGTTGCAACATCAGGAGAGCGAAACAAAGCTGGGACAGTACACTCAAAACCTGAAAGAAGCCGAAATACAAAAGCAGACTTCCGAAACCCTGGTAAAAAAAGCGCTGCTACAGGTAAGCGGAAATATTGAGCAGCTTCGCGAAACGCTGGAAGATGGCAAGCCCTGCCTGGTATGCGGCAGTACCGAGCATCCCTATACCACTCAGCACCCCGTGGTAGATAAGGTACTGAAAAGCCTGGAAGCGGAGCATGCAGCCAATGAAAAAAAATACGAACAGCACCTGCAAACGATCGGCAGCTTACAACAACAATTAACTGAACTAAACTCCAGGATAACTGAAACCCGGACAGCACTTTCCGAACAAGCTGAAAAACTGGTGGTCTGCCGGAAAAAATGGGAAGCGCAGCTTTTCATTGAGCCCCTGCCGGAAGCGGAACAGATGAACAGCTGGTTGCAGGAAAAAATGCAGGCACTCCATGAGAAAAAAAATACGCTGCAACTGCAGCTCGAATCCCTGGCCGCTAAAAGAAAAAAAACAGAGGAATACCGGGAACGGTTGATAGCTGCCGAAAAAGAAGTGGACCGGATCAGCAATAGGGAAAGGGATGCAGAGCGGAACATGGCAACAGCGCTGGAACATGTAGCCCGTCTGCAGCAGGAAAAAGAAAAGGCTATGGCGGAACTGGCTGCCACGGAAGAACTGTTATCTCCCTATTTTCCCGGAAAAGCCTGGATGGAAAACTGGAAGTCGGACGCCGGGACCTTTGTGCAGAAGATCCGGGATTTTGCAGGTCAGTGGAAGACGAACAAAGAAACCCTGGAGAAAGCAATCCGTGACCATAGCATACTATCGGCTGCTATGCAAAAGGAGCAGGTGCAGGCAGATGAAGCGCAACATACGATCCGGGAGAAAGAAGCCGGCATTACCGCGTTACAGTCCGGTTTTGATACACTGCAGGCGGAGCGGGAAAAAATATTTGACGGAACAGTCATAAAGCTGGTGGAACAACGACTGGCGGATGCCATTGCCGCTGCCCAAAAAATGGTGGCGGATAAAAAAGAAGCGTTGGAAAATACGATCAGCGAGCAGATAAAGGCAACGGCACGCCTGGAGCAATTGCTGCAACTGGCAACAGAACAGCAACAGCAGAAAGCAGGTTATGAAGCACAGGTGACGGATTGGCTGGAGAGTTATAACCGGCAACAGGGGGCAACGCTCGATCGTGAGCAGCTTACTGCCCTGTTGTCGCATACTCATGAATGGATAGAGGAAGAAAGAAAAACGCTGAAAGCAATGGAAGACAATGTCACCCGGAGTGAGACAGCCTTTGAAGAGAGAAAAAAAATACTGACCCGGCATGAAGAAAAAAGGTTGTCGGACAAAACCAAAGACGAGCTGGTTGAATTGATCCATGTGGAACAGGTAACACTGGAAAAGCAGAAAGACCACCTGAATGAAATCCGTTTATGCCTGCGACAGGATGAAGAAAACAGGAAGCGGGCCGGGCATGTACAAAAACAAATAACACAAAAGCAGGCAATAGCCGATAACTGGAGCAAGCTGAATGAGCTGGTGGGTTCTGCCGATGGAAAAAAGTTCCGGCAGGTAGCGCAGGAATATACGCTGGAAGTGCTGGTTACATATGCCAATCTGCAGCTCAGAAACCTGTCCGGCAGGTACTCACTGCAACGTATACCTGATTCATTAAGCCTGCAGGTCATAGACCGGGACATGGGAAATGAGATCCGCACCATTTATTCTTTATCCGGCGGCGAGTCATTCCTGGTATCCCTTGCACTGGCATTGGGATTAGCCTCCCTTTCATCCAGCCAGGTACAGGTAGAATCTCTTTTTATCGACGAAGGTTTTGGCTCCCTGGATCCCCTGACGCTCGCCACTGTAATGGACGTCCTGGACAGGTTGCATAACCAGGGACGTAAAGTAGGCGTCATTTCCCACGTAGAAGAAATGACCGAAAGAATTCCTGTACAAATAAAAGTAAGCAGGCTCACCAGTGGACGAAGCAAGGTGGAAACGGACAATAAGCTGTTATGGCTTTAGACACTCTTGTACCTGTACAGGTCAATTCACTTCCTGCGTCTTCACGTAGAAATTCCGGTCCACGCTGAATGTTGCAGTTCCCTTGTCCTTTGTTTTAAAGCTCTTCCATTCCGTAGTCGGTTGCAGCCATTGCTGTCCGTAGAAATTCACTTTCACCGGCATATCAAACCCATCCACCACATTAGTCCATCGGTAAGTCAGTTTTTTTCCTTTGATCTTATACTCCAGCACAGGTATCTGCGTGGTACGCAAATACTGGTCAAACAGCTTTGAAAAATCAATGCCAGCTGTTCTGCTGATATAATTTTCCAGGTATTTGCCATCGATGGTCTTATGATAGAAGTCCTTATTCACTCCCCTGAGAATAGTCCTGAAAAGCGAATCGTTGTTGATGATCTGCCGGATGAGGTGTACCAGGTTACCGCCTTTGTAATACATATCGCCGGAACCTTCCTGGTTAACGCCAAAGGGTCCCTGCACCGGTATATCGTTCTGTATCCGTTTTCTTGTGCCGATAACATAGTCATTACCTGCTTCCGTTCCGAACTTACAGGTAGTAAACAATGTTTCCGAATAGTTGGTAAAGCTCTCATGCACCCACATATCAGCCACATCGTTTGTGGTAATATTGTTGCCAAACCACTCATGTCCGCTTTCGTGCACCAGTATAAAGTCCCATTTCAGGCCCCAGCCGCTTTCTGACAGATCATTTCCAAGATAGCCGTTTTCAAAACGGTTGCCGTAAGCGATAGCGCTTTGATGTTCCATACCCAGGTGCGGCGTTTCCACCAGCTTAAACCCATCCTCGTAAAACGGGTAGGGACCAAACCAATGCTCGAAGCATTGCAGCATTTCGGTTGCCTGTGTAAACTGCTTTTTCGCTTTTTCGAGGTTATAGTCCAGCACCCAGTAATCGCAGTCCAGGTTTCCTTTTTCACCGCCATACACTTCATGCCAATGGGCATACTTGCCTATATAGGGTATGATGTTATAGCTATTGATAGGGTTTACCACTTCCCAGGTATAAGTAGTGGTGCCGTTCATATTAGGCGTGGTGCTTTTTAACCGCCCGTTCCCCACAGCCACCAGCGAATCCGGAGTTATGATGCTCAGCAGGGTATGATCGGGCTCATCGCTCTGGTGGTCTTTACAGGGAAACCAGACGCTGGCGCCCAGTCCCTGGCAGGCTACAGTGATCCAGGGGTTGCCGTTGGCATCTTTACTCCATATCACGCCGCCATCCCATGGCGGACGGATCGCAGGACGGGGTATTCCGGAATAGTACACTGTCACCCTGCCCGGACTTCCCGTTTGCTGACCAGGAGGTGTTTTGACGAAATACGCATTGCCATCTCTACGGAATGTCAAATGACCTCCTTCATATAGTATACTGTCTATATTCAACCCCACCTGCAGGTCTACCTGCATTTCGGCGGCGGGAGCAGATACAGTCTTATACGAAATGATATTCCTCCCGCTAAGGCTTCTTATATTGAAGTCAAACCATACTTCAAGATCATAAGCAGTAACATCCCACCAAGCACGTTCGGGGGTAATGCTGCCCCGGAGCGTATCTGCGCGGGTAAAATCATGTTTGGGCGTAAGCGGCTGGGCGCATAGCAGCGACACCGGGAACGATAGCAACAGAATGAAAATAAGCCTGAACACTATATTGTTTTTTATAAATATAGTACGAAAAGACGGAATCCTGTTATACCCTGTCGCACAAGCCTAATGCCTGCACCGGATGCGGGATAAAAACCTATAGCTGCCGGACAGCCATTCCTCCTTCAGGAGATAAGAAGCCTACTCTATCTGACATAAGAAGAGCCTGCACCCAAATGCAGGCTCTTCTTACTAGCAAACGATGGATTGAACTATGGTTTCTTTTTCATCGCAAGTCTAAAGTTTCCGAAGCTGCCCTGGTCAACCGTATAATTGATCAGCACGGAAAAGGATCCCTGGCAGGGCAACACCACGTTATCCACATGTGCAATAGATGCAGCGTTGGAGTTTGTGCAGGCAGGTTGCCAATCGGGTAAGGAAAAGCAAAACGCAGGGTTTATCTCTGAGTTAATTGCCAAATCTAGCACGGCCATGCAGTCTCTACAATACATCCGTTTTCAACCCGAAAAGAATGACCAATAGTTGGTGCAGTGGCAGAAGTTATAATTCCATCAGGATATGGAAGCGTCAAGGTAGGATTCCTCCAGATACAGGTACCAACTGTGATCTGATCTCCGGCATCAGCAACAAATACTATCAACGGCGCATTACAAATAGGACCATCGTACCCAAGGATATTCCTGCCATAGCTAAAAAACGATCCCTCCTCGACATCAGACATTGCTATCCTGTCGTTAAAGTCATACCGCCCCTCTGCAGAAGTGAGGCTGCCATTGATCAACAGGCAGACAAAAACGCCACCTAACAATCTACCCATTCGAAAATTGAATTTTTTCATAATGAAAATATTTAGGTTAAAAAATAAATGGTATGGTGAATTGTAAAATTCACTATGTAGATATGCTAATATGATGTACGGAAAAATATCAACGGTGGATTTGTAAGAATCCATAGGGGGAAAGTTCACTTGATACCTGATTATATATCTACAAAAATAAAGCCATAGATTTGGCGACAGGCGCGATCTTTATTTGTTGGAGTAAGATATCTCTACTATGGCATGCCGGGCTTTTTATCAAAACAAAGAAGCTGTCCGGAAAGGAACAGCTTCTTTTTATTTTATCAATATCTATCGAACTATTGTACCTTTTTCATCGTAAGCCGGTAGGCTCCAAAACTGCCCTGGTCAACCGTATAATTGATCAGCACGGAAAAGGATCCCTGGCAGGGCAATACCACGTTATCCACATGCGGGGAAGATTCCGCATTGGGATTTGTATAAGCAGGCTGCCAGGTGAACCGATCGCCGAATTTTTGTTTGTCTATGGTAACTTCGTTTGTAAGCGGATTGACCGTTACGATAATAGGCGTAGGGTTTACACCGGAAGGGTATATGTAGGAAAAATGCTCGTCATCGATCCTGGTGATCTCTACAATGTCGCCGGGTGCAAGATCCTGGAACGCGTCCATGACTACTTCAAATTCCCCTTCATATATATCAGGATCATAGGGGCAGATAACGCTGTACCTGACCTGGTGGGAGAAGCCGGGAACAGCCGTTGGACCGGGGCTGGTAGACACACCACCCAAGGGGAACGCTTCATACCTTTTTCCATTTACATATATGTCGGTAGAGAAGTCATAAGAATCTTCAGGTTGCAGCTCAGCTCCAAAGAACGATGCCAGGTCCGCGGCAGTAACGGTAAAAGAAGCAGGAAGGGAGATATCTTCGCTGTACACCCTTACCGCTTCGCCTCTTGCGCCGTTCTTCATCACTACCAGGTCCACCCGGTCCGGTGAAAAAGATCCCGGTCCGTCAAAAAACTCAGACACATTAAATTTCCCTACAAAACTTCCCATGTCAAGCGGAGAAATGACAAGACTTGAAGTAGGGTCAAGGTTTGTAGAAATAGCAGGTACCGCATCAATAAGATCCAGGAATTCCTTCCGGATAGGGCCGTCATCCTTTCTGCAGCCGGCGAACAGGAGCATTACCAGGAGGAACGCCGGAAATAAGGCTTTTTTTATACTATACTTGTTCATATTCAATTTCTTTAAATTATCAGGAATTAATTCCGGCGCTACGGCATCCAGAAAATTTTATGGGTATTCGGTATCTTCTGGTTGGGCGCCTTGCCGTTTTGCAGCAATTCCGATTGCGGCCAGGGCAGCGACACCGGGTAAGGTGTACCATTCGAAACATCTCTTACACCCTCGTCCAGTCCGCCTGTACCACCCGGAGAAGTCACAGAAGAAACAGTACCGAGGGGAACCGGTGTGAACAGCTTCGGAAACCCGGTTCTGCGATAATCGGTATAGTTATCCGCAGAGTTGCCCAGGCGGGATAACCATTTCTGCGTCATAATATATTCCAATCTTCTTTCTTCGCTACTTGCGGCCTCAAACCTGCCGACCATAGCATCTATATAGTCGCCTGCCTGGGCTTCCAGTGCCGGCACCGCCTGCGAAGGCTTGATCCATTCGGTAATTACATAATCTACCTGGCGTATGGAGGCCCGAACGGCCGCCTCAAATAAAGCCTTCTCATCTCCTGCAACCACGCCTGCATTTACCAGCTCAGCTTCCAGGTACAACCGGTCTGCATAGGTCAGCGCCCTTTGGGGAGCAGCGCCTGTGCCCGCATTTGCAGCATTAAGCGCGCCGCCGGACGCGTTGATGATCGCTCCGCTTCCATCGTCATACCTGCCACCGATCGGGTATATGCCCAGCAGGGTATAGGAGTTGCTGTTGGAGCCGCCCACGCAGCGGCTGTTGGAGCCGAATATCAACGTGATGAATCCGCCATCCCGGTAATCGGCGCAATTCTCAGCGCTTTGTGCAGCGGTTTTCTGCCTGTAAAAATAATAAGGGATGCGCGGATCTGAGATACCGGTAAAGACATCAGTATTCACGCCCTTCATGATCTCGTACATCCAGTGGCTGGGTATCTGCCCCCCTCTCTGGGCGGCAGAATAGTCGCCATATCCCGGGTATCGGTCATCCGTTGCCGTGAAAGGCCCGAAAGGAAAAAGAAAGCTCTCCGCAGGTGCGTTTATCAGGGAAGCCGGCTCCGATAACAGGGCAGCTACCTGCGCTGATACATCCTGTACCAAACGAACCTGGGTATACATCTTCAACTTGATGGTATTGGCGGCTTTTACCCAACGGGTCGCATTTCCCCCGTAAACGATGTCGTCACCCCCGGGCTTTACTTCCGTACTGGACGGGTTCTGAATATTCTCGATCCCCTCGTCCAGCAGGGCGATCAGTTGCGGATAAATATCGGAGTCCCTGTCGAATGCCGGCTGGGAAATACCGTCTCCAAACCTGTTGTACTCGCTGTAAGGAATGTCTCCCCAGATATCCACCATCATGCTCGCCAGGTATGCTTTCAGTACTTTTGCTATACCGGCATACGTGTATTGCTCGTTTTCAGTGGCCTGTTCGATCAATACATCCAGGTTGGTGAGTACCTGGTAAGAAGTGGTCCATGATCCGTTCATGGCGGTAGCGGTAATGCCATACCGGTTAAAAGCCCCGTACTGCATCAACTGGTGGGTATATACCCCCAGCCCGTTACCGATAGTACCTCCTATTGCAAACAGGCTTCCGATCCTTTGTTCGGCGCTTGTCAGCAGGATTCCCAGCGGCACTGCGGTTGGGTCATTCAGGTTTTGATTGACATCCAGGTATTTTTTACAGCCCGCCGTGCTGACCGTAATAACCAGGATCAGCGGGATCATTATATTTTTTATTCGTTTCATAACTTACTTATTAGTAATAGTGTATGTTTTAATTAAAACGTAACGTTCAGGTTTATACCGAACCTTTTTGCACTCGGGGCGCCTGTGAGATCAAAGCCCTGCGCCGCACTGGTTCCGAAAGCGCTTACTTCAGGATCGTAGTTGGTATATTTGGGGAGGCCCGGTGCAAGATACCACAGGTTGCGTCCGCTTATTGATACGTTGATCCGCTGACACTTCAGCCGGTTGATCACAGACCTCGGCAGATCATACCCTAAACTAATTTCCCGCAGACGGTACACGGTAGCGTCATAGAAGCCCATTTCGCCGGCAGAGTTGGTGGCGAAGGAACTGGCATTGGCTACTCCCGCCTGGAAATACAGGTCGTTGGTAGAAAGTTTGGTCTGGGCGGGAACGGTTTTACCATCCACCATCAGGGGAACGTAGATCGGGTCTCCATCGGGACCGGTCACCTGGTTGGGGTCTCCGTATAACCCGTTGATCACCCGGTTGACTTCCCTGTCAACATTGTCCTTTGTAACACCACGCCCCAACATATTCTGCACAGACTCCGAATAGAAAATACCTCCTACGGTGAAATCCAGCAATGCGCTCAGGGTAAACCCTTTGTAGGATACGTTGTTGGTAATACCCAGTTTGTAATCAGGCTCGGGATGGCCGATCACTACCGGTGTTGGATTTACCAGCGGCCAGCCGCTGGAAGGATCTATCAACAACTGCCCGTCATTGGACCTGGCAAGTTTTGTTCCCTTAAAGAAGTTAAATCTTTGCCCTGCTTCCAGGAAGCCTCCTGCAGTAGTGTACCCGGAATAATGGATAGATTCCAGTCCTTCTACCAGTTCCTCCACGGTATTTACGTTCCGGGTGAATGCACCCCTCACTTCCCAGAGTACATGCCTGTTGGCAACCGGTTTCACGGTCAGCCCGATCTCCCATCCCGTATTCCGTATCTTCCCCAGGTTGGTGTAAAAGCTGTTATAACCCGTCGTAACCGGGATATCTATACCATAGATCAGGTTGGTCGTATTCTTGTCGTACCAGGTAATTTCGGCGGCCACGCGCCCCTTGAATAACTGGAAGTCGGCGCCTGCCTCTATTTCGCTGGTAAACTCAGGCGTCAGGTTCGGGTCATAATAGGTGGTTCCCCTTGTTGCCCGCGGCCGTCCCAAAAAGGAGGTGGCGCTCAGATTGAAAATATTCACCAGGTTGGGGTTGGCATCGTTACCCACCCTTGCATAGCCTACGCGCAGCTTACCATAGCTTAATATATCAGACTTGATATTCAAAGCATCTGTCCAAACCAGTGATCCGGACACACCCGGGTAAAAATAACGGGCGTTTTCATACGGAAGGGTGGACGTCATATCCATTCTCCCTGAAACGTTGATAAAAGCAAAGTTCTTGTATCCCAGGGTCGCATCCGCAAATGCTCCTACGATCCTCCGCTTTGACCTTGAATCTGTGTTGAAAAACTTGTTATTCGTATTCCTCAGGTTATATATACCGGGTACGATAAAATCTACCCCATACACCTGCTGCTCCCTGGCAGTTCGCTGGTTCAGGTCGCCGCCCACTCTTACATCCACCGAAAAGTCTCCGAATTTAGGGGTATAGGCAACAAAGAATGTGGATTGTAATTCCTGGTTCCGGTAAACCGTCTCCGTGATATTACCCAACCCATTGTCGGCAGAACCCAAAGAGCTTTTATCGATGATGGCGTCGCGATAAAGCGCATACTGGTTTATTCCTATGTTGAAGTTTACAGAAACGTTTCTGGATACCTCATACACAGCGCGTGCATTGGCGGTAATACGATCATCCACCGTGGTGATGGTATTGTGGTTTGCCGCCCAGATGGGGTTGGTGTACTGGCCCGTATTGAAACCTATCTGGTTGCCTCCCCTGTCCTCGATCGGCCATCCTGCTATATCCCAGTTCCTGGCTTGTGTGAAGGTGCGTCCCCACCCGGTAAGAAAAGACTGGGTTTGCCCGAAAAAGCCACCCAATTGTTTGGACCGTGTATAAGTGGCGCTTGCCCCAACGGTGAGCTTACCGATAGAGGTCTGACCACCCGCGGAAAAATTGTTCCGGCTATAACTGGTATTCATGATATACCCCTTCTGGCTTACATTGGAAGCAGTCAGGTTGAACGAAGTGGGTCCGGTGCCGCCGTTCACGTTAATGGAATTTTCGTACAGGGAACCTGTTTCGAACAACTTGGATACGTTATCGGGAGCGGGCTTATAAGGAGCCAACCCATTGGGAAATAGTTCCGGGTAAGCAGCATACATGGCCGCCCAGGTACCGGCCGGTATGGAGTCAACGCCCGAAGGAGAAGGTCTTACTACTGTACCCGCAGAATTATAAACCACGCCTCTGCCAAAACGGGCGCCCCATGATCCGTTGGAGGATTGGGTTACAAAGTTGGCGCCTGCACCATATTCGTTCTGCAGTTCCGGTATATTGGCGATCCTTTCCAGGCTGTATCCTGATCTTACATTCACGTTCAGCGAACTTTCACCCTTTCTTGCCGAGCCGGATTTGGTGGTAATCACCACCACACCGTTGGCGGCCCTGGAGCCGTACAAAGCGGCAGCGGCAGAACCTTTCAGCACGTTGAATGATTCTATATCGTTGGGGTCGAGGTTTCCCAGACCGGTACCGGCTGCACCGCCACCGGTGAACGCATCTCCGGCACCCACTGATACATTACTATAGGGAATTCCGTCCACCACGATCAGCGGTTGGGAAGAAAGGTTGATGGTAGAAACACCCCTTATCTGGATACGGGTAGCCGCACCCGGCGCTCCCTGTCCCACGCGGATATCCACCCCCGGCACCTTACCCTGCAAGCCTCTCAGGATGTCCGGCTCGGAACGCTGGAGTACGGAATTGGGGTCTACCTTTGATACCGAGTATCCTAACGCTTTTTCCGAGCGCTTGATACCCAAAGCGGTCACAACTACTTCATCCAGCACAGATTCTCCGCTGGACAAAGCAATATCATGCACATTTTGGCTGCCCAGCGCCACGGTTTGAGATTGAAAGCCTACAAAGGTAAAAGTGAGGGAAGTAACCCCCTGTGGCAGTTGAATGGAATAGTTTCCTTCAAGGTCGGTTTGTGTTGCTACGTTACCCGCAGCAACGGTTACACCGGGTAGCGGCGTGCCGTCGGCAGCATCCACAACTTTCCCGGTAATGGTTCGGGTTTGGGCGAAAGCTATAGCCGACAGCAATAGCATCACCGTTAGTGATACAAGTTTTCTCATGTTTATGTTTTTAGTTATAAGTTAAAGATAGCAATTAACAAAATACTAACACATCCTTAATTAACTAAACTTTAAGAAAAAGACAACGTGATAATCAAAAAAGCTGCTTCATAATGAATTGCAAAGCCTCCGCGGAAAAAATATTGCAGGATGAAAGCAGTTTAGACAAATTCAAATAATATACTATACGAAAATCGGGGGATATCCCATTATCACGCATAGTTAGTTAGCTTTCAATGTATTATAAGGGACCTCATAAAGTAAAAAAGCTGCTCTTGTTAGAGCAGCTTTTACAATAAAGTCATACAGATGTTATTCAACCTCCGGGTTGGTCAATATTTCCCTGGTTGGAATAGGAAACACATAACGTGAATCATCATGAGGTATTGAAGCGCCTGCTCCTACTGAATTAAAAGGAAGCAGCCTTCTTTGAATATCCGGTGCCCGGAAGCCTTCTCCCAGCAGCTCTATTCTTCTTTCCAGGAAAATAGTCTCCAATGCGATTTCCTTGGTGGTGAATTCAGGTACGGTATAAGAGTCGTCAGAACGCTCCCGTACTGCTGAAACAAGAGCATGGGCCCTCTCCAGGCTGCCGGCTTCTGCCTCAGCTTCCGCGGTATTCAACAACACTTCGGCATAGCGGATAGCAGGGATCCAATCCAGGTAGGGAGGATCAGCCGAATATTTGGTTAAAATGGTCCAGTTTGCATTATAGTTTTCCACAAAGTTCAATCTGCGTGCATCGGTAAGTGGCCATCCGGTAGAATCGGATAAAATACTGCCGGCGCCTCTGTTCAGGTAATATTCAATATTGCCCGCATTATAGTAGTATCCCAATTGGTTTTGCGTACCGGGCGCATTGGTATTGTCCATAGGGAAAGAAAGGATATTTTCCGGCTGCGCCGCTTCCTGCCCGAAAACAGCAGCGACATTTTCAGCCAATCTATGCGTTACACCTCCCGGAGCCTGGAAAGGCGCGCTGGGTGAGACGATCTTTTCAGCCTCCGGCAATACTTTATCGTATTGACCCATTCTAAGATATATCCTGGTTTTCAGCGCAATTGCCGTGTTTTTGTGTGCCCGGGTCACATTGGCGCTTTCCGGCAGGTTTGCTTCTGCATCATCAAGATCCTGCAATATCTGGGTATATACCTGTGCTACTGTACTGGAAGGCATACTGTTTCCTTCGGAAGTAGTATTGGGGGTTAAGCGCAACGGCAATCCCCTGGATGCCCCGTTGTCAAGCGTATACGGCTGGGCAAATAGCTGCACCAATGCCGAGTAGGTAAATGCCCGCAGGAATTTGGCTTCCGCTATATAAATTGCTTTTACCTCATCAGTCACCACACCCTGATTTTCCGGAAGCTCAAAATCGGCCAGGAACTTATTGATCCTGTTGATCGTTAAATAGCCTACGATCCAGAAGTTGGCAATATAAGAGTCACTGGGGTCGTTGGTAAACTGATAGGAACTGAAACCCGTTACCACATTAGAGGTTCTGTTCTGAAACTCTTCTGCCCTGATATCATTATATATCAGGTATCGTCCACCGAACAACTCACCTTGTTTTACCGATGAGTAAAGACCGTTCACCTGTGCCAGAATTCTCTCAGGCGTTTCAAAAGTCATATCTTCCGGGATAGACAGCTCGGCCTGCTTATCAAGGAAGTCCTTTTTGCATGATGTAAAAACCAGGGTCAGGAGTACTCCCAATACCAACCTGGTCACACTTAACTTATATATTTTATTAAATAACATAGTCTAGTTTTTAAGTAAATTAAAACCCTAAGTTCAGTCCCAACGTAAGCATCCGTCCCTGGGGAATTGAGTTCCGCTCAATTCCTGAAGCAGTATTTGAGTTACCGTTAGAAGAAATTTCAGGATCCACACCGGTATAACTTGTTACAAGGAACAGATTATTGGCCTGCACATAAAAACGAACGTTGCTTATACCGCTTCTGCTCAGGGCGGAAGCAGGCAGCCTGTAACCCAATGTTGCCGTTTGCAGGCGCAGGAAATCACCTCTTTCTACATTGTCGCTGATCAGGAAAGCAGAGCCGTTGGATACGTTGTCCGTGTAGATAGCGCGCGGAATCTTTGCATCTCTTTTTTCTGATGTCCATGCTTCCAATACATCTACCGAATTATTCCATACCCGCTGGTCTCTTAAGCCTGCCCTTGTACCATTGTAAATATAGTTGCCGCCGGAGAAAGTGAAGTTCAGCAACATGTCAAAGTTCTTATAGCTGAAGGTATTGTTGAATCCACCATACCATTTAGGCTGTGTATTTCCCAGTACATGAGTTGCGCCGGTAACGGATCCTGAGCTAACTCTTGTGCCATCCAGTAAAGTCCAGGCATCCTGACCGCCAAGGTGCTGATACTGCACCTGCCTTCCCTGGTTGTCGAGAAATATTCTACGTCCGTTTTCAGGGTTAACTCCATCGGAACGTACTCCGTAAATACTTGCTGCGGAATACCCAACCTGGGTAATGCTGCTTAACTCCAATCCACTGGTAAAGGTTAAGATCGGCGTTGTTTCATCCACCAGTGCAGTCACTTTATTTTCCAGTGTGGCAAAGTTTACCACGGTATTCCACCTGAAGTGCTCTGTCCTCACAGGTGTATAGTTCACAACAAACTCCCATCCTTTGTTGTACATTGAACCAACGTTCTGCAAAATCTCGTTGTTAGGTATCCCTTTGGAAGGAGATTGAGGAACCGCCAGTATCATATTATCAATGTCTTTATTAAACCAGTTCACTTCAAAAGACAGGCGATTATTCAATATGGCAAAATCCAACCCTATGTTTGTTTGCGTACTGGTTTCCCACCTCAGGTCGTTGTTACCGGACTGTGTATACCTTACTGCCGGAACAGATCCGTAAATCAGACCACTGTACAGGTTGTAGGCACCATAATAGTTAGTCAGGTTTCCGTTACCTACTTTACCCCAGCTTGCTTTCAGACGGAAATTATCAAATATGTTACCAAGTCCGCCATTTCTGAAGAATGCTTCATTAGACAAATTCCAGCCAACTGACGCCCCTCCGAAAGTACCCCAACGATTGTCAGCGGACAAAGCGGAGTTGCCATCCCGGCGGATATTACCTGTAACAAAATAACGATTGTCGAAATTATAGCTGATATTACCCAGGTAAGCTTCAAAAGCTATTTCATCGATACTGTTGCCTGCAGCAGTATTGTTCAGGAATGTACCCTGGTACTGGGTGAAGAAGGGATCTACAATGTTGTCACGCTGACCTCCCCAGTTCTCAATTCTTGTATTCTGAGCATCAGAACCGATCAAAACTGAAAGGTTATGTATATCGGCAAAAGTTTTGCGATACTGCAGGGTATTGGTCCAGTTCCAGTTATCTGCGCGTGAAGTCCTGTTATAAGCATGACCATTCCAGCTATACCCATCCCCCTGAATAGGGTTCCAGAAACGCTGGTTGTCTGTCAGGCGTAAATCCCATGTGTAGGATGTTTTAAAAGTCAGCCCGTCAATTATTTCGTATTCTCCCCCGATGTTAGCAAACAGGCGGTTGTTTTCACTCCTGTTTTTGTCCATATCCAACAAAACCTGCGGATTTACCCATTGCATGGCAATATTATTTGCACCCCGTCCGATTGAGCTGGCCTCCAGGTTATATGTGCCATTCGGGTTATAAATAGGTACGTTAGGCGCCTGTGCCATAGCAATACGACCTAAACCTGAGCTGGCAAATGCACCTCCATCATATGAACCACTGTTCGGCGCATTGTTGATGCTATTCGTATAGTTTACAATTCCAAACAGTTTGATACGGTTGGTCAGTTGGTGGCTTATATTGAACCGTCCTGACCTTCTTTCAAATTTATTCTGTTTTAAAAAGCCATCCTGGTCAGACATACCTGCTGAAAAGTAAAAAGTTGTCTTTTCATTCCCTCCGGAAACCGTCAGGTTATGACTATGAGAAAATGCGGTCCTGTAAACGACATCCTGCCAATCGGTATCTATTATATTACCGTCATCATCCCGCATTAAAGCAAAAGCATCTCTGGGTGCGCTGGAAAATGCAGGGTTAACACTGAATGCGTTTTCAATTGCCTGGTTTTTATGCGCCACAAATTGTTCTGCATTCAATACCTCCGGTAAACGAACGGCTCTGTTGCTGCCAACCCAACCATCATAGTTAACGGTCGTTCTGCCCGCTTTACCCTTTTTAGTGGTGATCACCAAAACACCCGCTGCAGCCCTGGAACCGTAAATAGAAGCAGACGCTGCATCTTTCAATATATCAATTGATTCAATATCTGAAGGGTTGATATCCGCCAGGGGGTTGTTGGTTACCGCATTGTCAGATACATCCGCTGTTGAAATGGGGATACCATCTACCACAACCAAAGGAAATGAGCTTAAAGAGATGGAACTTAATCCCCTTACTCTTATCACTGGCGGGTTATTCAACAAACCATTGGGTTGTACGATATTTACGCCTGAAGCCTGCCCTGTCAACCCCTGGGCAAAACTTTGAAGCGGGCGTTCAGCGATGGTAGCTCCTTTAACGGTAGCAGCAGAGCCGGTAAACTCTTTCCTTGTTTGTGTACCGTAACCTACTACCACTACTTCCTCCAGAGAAGATTCCGTACTGCTTAAAGCAACGTCCAGGTAAGTACGGTCGCCAATAGTAACCGTTTGCGATTCGTACCCGACAAACGAAAAAGTAAGTGAAGTAACAGAGGCTGGAATACTGATTGAAAAGTTTCCTTCAGCATCAGTTTGCACACCGGTCTGACCGCCGGAAACAGTCACTCCCGATAATAAACTACCGTCAGTCGCATCAATTACCTTCCCGGTAATGATCCGGTTTTGGGTGAAGGCCACTGCCGTGCATAGCAATAGCATCACCGTTAATGATACAAGTTTTCTCATGTTCTTTTTTTTTAAATTAAAAGTTGCAAATATAATTAATGAGAACAAACACGAAATATTTGTTAATTAACCATATTTAAACTATCGGTAAGACAGGAAACGAAATCAAAATGCTGCTTAGGTAAAAACAAAAACCCCACGCAACGTGGGGAATCAATTTAATAAGCCCGGAATTACCAGACTTCAGGGGGTTGGACGCATTCAGGGATTCCGATACATAATAACTTAAACTTATGGGTCCAAGGTGTCAAGGCTTGCTGGATTTTAAAACAGGTAAGCTGGTTTTTCTCTGGTGTTACCGGATAGCAGGTAGTGTAGTTCAAGGAGTAAAGCAGACAACTTCTAAATAGAAGAAAGTTGATTGACATTGGATTTTAATACCTTTTTCAACGGATTTGGATTTCAATTTTTTTAGGACGGTTTAAGGATTTTGGATGGTTGGAGGCATGATTTCCTCATCAATCAACTTCAAGCCAAAGATACTCACTAGTTATCCACCACACAAGAGCATTTCTCCCCAATTTTAAAGGATGTTTTTAACAGTTTGTTATTAGCAAAAAAACTTGAAAATAGAACGTATTTTTACGATAATACTCGCTAACCAAATGACTATCAATTGGTTTAAAGCTATTTTGCCAACGCCTGTATAATATCGTACTTAGTTATTATATGATAGGTGTCTGTTTCGTCTTTGCTTAAAACCGCTCCATTATCCTTGTTGATCAGCTTCAGCAAACGTTCTACCTGCGTGTCAAACGATACTTCGGGATAAGGTCTTTCCATCACCGACAATACGGACTGTGTTTTCAGATCGGGACTTTGAAACAGCTTTTCAAATAAACCGCCCTCAGACACCGATCCTACCTGCCTGCCCCCTTCCATTACCGGTATATTTTCAATATCATATTTACGCATCAGGTCAAAAGCCTCTCCTACGGTTTGATCCGGCGATACAGTGATCAGCGGCTGATCCCGCCCGGCTACAATATCCCTGAACGATTTTACCTCTATAAACCCACGCTCCAGCATCCACTGATCATTATATACCTTTCCGACATACCTGCTGCCGTGATCATGAAATACACAAACAACAATATCATCCTTTTTCAGCTTTCCCTTTAATTGCAGCAATCCCTGCAGGCAGCTACCGGCACTGTACCCGCAAAACAGGCCTTCTTCCCTGGCCAGCCGCCGGGTCATCAGGGCGCCGTCCTTATCCGTTACCTGTTCAAACCAGTCAATCACGTGCATATCAAAATTGGCAGGTACAAAATCTTCTCCAAAACCCTCCGAAATATAAGGATGCACTTCATTCATATCCACCTCTCCCGTGCGAAAGTATTTTGTCAGCAGTGAGCCATACGCATCAATCGCCCATACCTGGATGTCGGGATTCATTTCCTTCAGATACATAGCAGTACCTGTAACGGTTCCTCCCGTTCCGGCGGTTGATACAAAATGCGTTATTTTTCCATCGGTCTGTCTCCATATCTCCGGCCCGGTTGTTTCGTAGTGCGCCAGCCGGTTCGCAAGGTTATCATACTGGTTACACAGGTAGGCACCGGGGATCTCCCTGGCCAGCCTTTTCGCAACCGAATAATAGCTGGCCGGGTCATCTGGCTCTACATTGGTGGGACATACGATCACTTCTGCCCCCACAGCTTTCAGGATATCGAATTTTTCCTTCGATTGCTTGTCGGTGGAAGTGAAAATACATTTATAGCCTTTTACCACCGCAGCCAGCGCCAGTCCCATACCCGTATTCCCGGAGGTACATTCTATGATTGTTCCGCCGGGCTTTAGCTTTCCTTCTTTTTCGGCCACTTCTATCATCTTAACAGCCATCCTGTCCTTGATGGAATTGCCGGGATTAAAATAATCCACCTTGGCCAACACCGTACAGGGCAGGTCTTTCGTAATAGTATTCAGCTTTATCAGCGGCGTATTGCCGATCGTTTCCAGTATGTTATTTTTTATATCCATCGCCTGATGTTTTAAAATGGTAAGACCGTAAAATGGTAAGACTTTAAGATGGCAAGATCGTAAGAGGCCTGTATCTTACTCCTGCAACCACCTGCTTACGACTTATCACTTACGACTTACTACTGTCTTACCTGCGTTAATCATTACTTACCACTTACCACTAATTACTAACTACTCACTACTCAACACTTCCAACGCTTTCCTGATAACCGGATCCGTATTATTCACCACTTCATAGTATCCTTCGTTTCTCCATTGCTGCCGGGCCAACAGGCCTTTTATCCGCTGCTCCAGCATCTTCTTATCTGCCTGCGAAAGATCGTCCAGCGATATGCTGTCTTTTTGGGCGTATGCAATAAAGGCTTTCCATAATGCATCGTTCACAAAAAAACCTTTGTCAAAATCAGAAGGTGTCAGGAAAAGCCTGAACTTTTCCTGGTTTTCCACATAATGCCGGTACACAAAATTAGTAAGCGTGTTCCTGGCATACAATTGCGCCACTGCCGTACTGATCGGCGTGGTATCAATTGCTACAAACACATCCGGCATGATGCCACCACCACCATACACCAGCTTACCGCCGGGTGTATGAAAGGCCTGTTCTTTATCTGCATGGTTACTGTCAGCATTCAGCAGCGCGCCGCTGTGATACCGGTCCATCAGTTCTCCGTTATAGCTTTCCCGGCCATTTTCGTACGATTTCTGAATAGACCTGCCGAGGGGTGTATAATAACGGGCAATGGTCAGCCGCAGGGCGCTGCCATCGTTCAGGTTATATTGTTCCTGTACCAGCCCTTTTCCGAAAGAACGTCTTCCGATAACTTCTGCCCGGTCCCAATCCTGCAGGGCGCCCGTAAGCACTTCACTGGCAGATGCGGAACTCTCATCTATCAGCACGATCAGCTTTCCTTCTTCAAAGATACCTTCGCGCTTTGCCTTATACTCTACCTTATTGACGCGCCCGCCCTGGGTGTACACGATCAGTTTGTTGTCGCTCAAAAACTCATCGGCGATCTCTACCGCTTCCTGCAGGATGCCGCCGCCGTTTCCCCGTAAATCGAGTATCAGTTGTTGTATATCCTGCTCCTTCAGTTCCTGCATTGCCTCCATAAACTCTTCGTAGGTGGTTTCCGAAAACTTATTCAGGCGGATATAGCCCGTTGCCGGCTCAATAAGATAAGCTGCATCCAGCGAGTACAGCGGAATGATACCACGGGTAATAGTAACCGTTTTCGTTTCATCACCGCGCAATACTTCCACGGCCACCTTTGACCCCCTCAGCCCGCGGAGCAACTGTCTTACTTTATCATTCGTAATGCTATTACCCGCCACAACGGAATCATTCACTTTCAGGAACCGGTCTCCGGCCTGGAGCCCGGCCTGCTCCGACGGTCCTCCTTTCAACACCGTGATCACGTGGATGGTATCGCTAAAGATATTAAACTCTATCCCGATCCCTTCAAACTTTCCCGCCAGGTCTTCATTGACCATTTGCAGATGACTGGCGGGTATAAAGGTGGAATGCGGATCGAGGTGCGACAACATTTCTTCAATAGCGGCATCCGCAAGGGTGTCCGTCCTCACCGGATCAACATATCTCCTGGAAATGAGATCGAGCACTTCCTGAACGGTGCTTTTTTTATCGGTGGCAAAGAAGCGGGCAGTTGTCGGCATCTTCTCTTTCATTTTATACCCGAAAAACATCCCGAGGATCATTACAAAAGAAAAAATCAGGGGCAACCAAAGCTTCAGTTTATTATTGCTCATTCGTCTCTTTTTGTATAGTATCTTTGAAACACGAATTTCACAAAATAAGTTCAATTAACAGTTAATGTCCTCCGTTAAATTAATAGCCGATAGCGGCGCAACCAAGACTGAATGGTGCCTTTTAAAGAATAAGACCCGAAAAACCGTATTTACCCAGGGCATCAGTCCTTATTTTCTCAGCAGCGATCAGATTGCAGAAATCCTGACCGGCGAATTGCTGCCGTCTGTCAAAAACTTCCGGGTGGATGAAATTTATTACTATGGCACGGGGTGCATCAATCCCGCCAACAGTAAAATAGTTAAAAAAGCGCTGCAGCAGGTTTTTACAAACGCATCCGTGGTAGAAGTAACGCATGATGTAATGGCTGCCGCAAAAGCGCTGTATGGAAACGATAAAGGTGTTGCCTGTATATTGGGCACGGGCGCCAGCTCCTGCTACTACAACGGGAAAAAGATCACGGTGAACCGCCCCGGGCTCGGTTATGTGTTGGGAGATGAGGGGAGTGGGGCTTACCTGGGGAAAAAAGTACTGCAATACTATTTATATCAGACTTTCGACGGAGACCTGATGGATTCTTTCCGGGCCCGGTTCAATATAGATAAGAACGGCATCCTGGATAATGTGTATAAAAAACCGCTTGCCAATCGTTACCTGGCATCGTTCACCCCCTTTTTATCACAGCATCGCGGGCACTACATGATCGAAAATATACTGGAGGATGGCATCAATGATTTCTTTTTTCATCATATCTGTAAATTCAGGGAAAGCTGGACGTCGCCCATCAGCTTTGTAGGCGGCGTCGCGCATCATTTTAAGGATGTCATTCTTGAGCTATGTCACGTGTACGAATTTACACCGGGTAAGATCCTTAAAAATCCGATGGAAGGACTTGCCACTTATCACCAATAACATACAACAGCATAAACTTCATTTATGTCTTTTACAAAAATTACCGAACAATCATCTCCTTACCGTCACCTTGAAAAAATGCCGGTAAAAGAAATACTTATCAATATCAATGCAGAAGACAAAAAGGTACCCGACGCCATAGAAAAAGTAATACCGGACATTGAAAGACTGGTAGTGGCTGCCGCAGACAAAATGCTGGCAGGGGGAAGATTGTTTTATATAGGCGCCGGCACCAGCGGAAGACTGGCAATAGTAGACGCCAGCGAATGTCCACCCACCTACGGAGTACCACCCGAACTGGTAGTGGGCATTATTGCCGGGGGAAAAGAGGCGATGACACAACCGGTAGAATTTGCAGAAGACAGCATCACCCAGGGATGGGAAGACCTGCAGCAACACCAGGTGTCCGACAAAGATGTAGTGATCGGTATTGCTGCCAGCGGTACCACCCCCTATGTGATCGCAGCCTTACAAACCTGCCGGCAACACGGTATTATTACCGGGTGCATTACCAATAACCCCGGTGCGCCCATTACCCTGCATGCGGATTTCCCGATCGCCATAGCCGTGGGTCCGGAATTTGTGACAGGAAGCACCCGCATGAAAAGCGGTACTTCTCAAAAGCTGGTGCTGAATATGATATCAACCGCCCTTATGATACAACTGGGAAGAGTGGAAGATAATAAGATGGTGAATATGCAGTTGAGCAATGAAAAACTGTTTGACAGGGGCGCCAAGATGCTGATGGAGAAAACCGGTATTACAGATTATGAAAAGGCAAAGACATTGCTGATCAAACACGGAAGCGTTAAGAAAGCTATAGAAGAACTGTGATGCCAAAACAAAAACAGGGCAATAAAAAAAGCCCCTCACGAATGAAGGACTTATTATGTGAATGGGCTAGTAAGTAACGGGAAATAAATTCCCGACACAATATTAAAAATAAATTTGACTATCAGGAAATAAATTTGGAAAAAAATTATACACATTTTTAAAGTTCTTTTTGTGGATATCGGCATGCTGGTTGCCAATTCATATCCGCTATCCCGTCATCTTCTTCTAAAAAAGAAACGTATAATGCAAGGTCGCGTTTGCGTTTTCAAAAAAAGATTTTGAGTGAAATATTGTACAGGGTTGCGTTTGAAGAGCATAACAAGTAAAAAACAACATCCTGAATAAGTTACTTTTGTAAAAACAATATCTGGTTATGAAGTTTCCTTCTCCCGTTTCAATTGAGTGGTTGGCCGATTTGATCAAGGCAAAGCCGGTCGGCAACCTTAACGCTTCTGTAACAGGTATCAATGAAATTCACCGGGTAGAACCGGGTGATGTTGTATTTGTCGACCATCCGAAATACTATGCTACCTGCATCGATTCGGCGGCCACCTGTATTATTATCAATGCTGAAACAGCGTTCCCTCCTCATAAAACTTTATTGATCACGGAACAGCCTTTTGAAGCCTATCTTACCATCGTTGAGCATTTTCGTCCTTTCACACCTGCGTTACAACCTGTCAGCGATACGGCCTTTATAGGCGAAGGCACACAACTGTTTCCGGGTGTTACGATCGGTCATCATACTACCATCGGCAGGAACTGCATTATATACCCCAACGTTACCATCATGGATCATTGTGTGATCGGCGACAATGTTATTATTCAGCCCGGGGCTGTTATCGGTTCGGATGCTTTTTACTACAATACAAAAAAGAACCGCGAAGTATGGTTTAAAAAAATGAAAAGCTGTGGCAGGGTAGTAGTGGAAGATGACGTAGAGATCGGCAGCGGCTGTACCATAGACCGGGGGGTTACAAACGATACCATCATTGGCAGGGGTACCAAACTTGACAACATGGTGCATGTGGGACATGATACCATCATTGGGCCGAACTGTCTGATTGCCGCCCAGGCAGGCATTGCAGGAGGCGTAGTGATCGGCACCGGAGTAACACTTTGGGGACAGGTAGGTGTTAGTAAAACACTTACGATCGGTGATCACGCTACCGTACTGGCACAAAGTGGTGTTGCTGCTTCGCTGAAAGGTGACGGGGTTTACTTTGGTTCCCCCGCCGATGATGCAGCTACCATAAAAAGGCAGCTCGTATGGATCAAACGCATTCCCGAGATCTGGAAAAAAGTGATGAAATAGAGGGGAGATTGCTGATTGCTGATATATGATTTCTGATATAGGTTGCGGCAATCAGAAATCTTCAAATCAGAAATCAGAAATAAAACATCAGTATCCCCAGATCAACAGCTTCCAGATCAGTGATCGAAGATCGTCATCCGGTTCTGTAAGTTCTTCAAGGAGTTCGATCTCCGGTGGTCCCGGTTGCTTCCGGGGTTCGTCTTCCGAATAGTCATAAGGCAGGAAGTCGGCCATTTTTTCCCAGGCCCAATAACCCAGCGTCAGCACATCTCTCTGATCATAGTAATAACCATTCTCTTCGATAACGATACCATCTGCCAGGTCCAGTATCGAAATCTGAACAGGCGTATTCAATGGCAGCTTTGCTTCCGACAGGTATGCCCTCGCCGGCTTTTCATTTGAAAATACGACCCTTAGCTTACCGGGAAAGAATAATCCTATCCGGGCATACTCCAGCTTATCAAAATAGGTACTGTCATACGGGTTCATTACCGGAACATTCTTACCGCTTTCGTCATCAATCACCTCAATTCTAAACCCGGCCTTCCGTAGCGTGCTATCCCTGTAAGAACGCATAAACTGCAATACAGAACCTTCGTAGGCCGTTTTCCGGTTCCTGATCCAACGTTCTACCTCTTCATCTTCCCCCTCCATCTCTTCATAAAACGGGAATCCTGTAAACAATGTCTTTTTTTCATTGTACTCGTGCACAAATGAATCCAGCCGGTATTTAATTATGTACCCGAGCGCTGCATTCCGTATCACCACAATGGAATCGGAAATAACCTTTAACTGGTTTTTCTTCCTGCTGAAAAAGAAGCGCAGCACTTCTGGGTTCTCTATAACGCACTCTTTACTGTTGGTTGTTTTGCCGATAAAGTTATCGGTCAGAAAGCTTCCATACTTTTCCCATCCGTTTCGCACTTCCGTCGTCGCCACGATCGATATTTCTTCCATGCTTTTCTCTTTTGGCTGCAACACGATCATAAGGGCTTCTGCCTCTTCCATATTGTTGCTGATGCGGACAGACTGTGTTTCATAGCCCGAAAAGGAAACCACCAGGTCATATCCCCCGTTGCTCAACCGGAGACTGAATTCTCCGTCGGCATTGGTGACGGTGCCGGAGGTGGTGTTCTGACAAAACACAGACGCTCCCTGCAGGAATTGCCCGGTAGCGCCATCCATTACTTTTCCCGCAATCCTGAATGTTCCCTGCGCCAGCAACGATGCAGGCAACAGCAGCAACATGAAAAACCAACTCCGTTTATTGCTCATCTGTTTGTATTTAAGTTGTATGGAATAGCCCGGCTATCTGTACTTTTTTGAAAAAACATAATGCCCCATTGAAGAAACCAGTTGTTGATAAAAGTGATCCCGTCCGGTTGTATGCTGTTTTAACACATGTCAAATGTCCTGCCAGGTTATGCATACACCGGAACGACCTTATATATAATAACAATTACAGGGCTGAATTATTGTCTCTGCCTGTATTCAAGGCAATATGATTCAATGGTTTGGCGCAGGGGTCTGTAGCTGAAGTCCGGCAGGGAGCGGAGAAGTTTGCTATTGTTAAAATATACTTTTCGCTGACCTGTATCCGCCGTTTCTTTGGTCAGGAGAGGGTCGGTGCCGGTAAAAATATTTTTTATTTTTTCAATACGCCACAGCAGCGCAGCCATATAGGGTCGTACCTTCCTGTAAGGCGGCTTTTTACCAAACGATGTTGCCATAGTGGAAAACACATCCCTGAACGGCCAGTTTTCGGCGCTCAGAATAAAGCGTTCCCCGCTGATATCACTTTCCATAAGCCCTATCATGGCCCGGGCGGCGTCTGCCGCATCCACGAAGCCGCTGACGCCTTCCGTATACCAGGGAAATTCTGTCCAGGCATTTTTGAACAATGCCGCGGAACCTTCGTTCCAGTTTCCCACTCCCAGGATGATCACGGGGTTCACGATCACTGCATTCAACCCCTCCCCTATACCCCGCCACACTTCCAGCTCGGCAAAAAATTTACTTCTGCCATAGTTGGAATTGTTATTCTCTTCCGTCCATTTTGCCTCTTCTGTGATTTCTTTTCCTTCCTGCTTTCTGCCCAACGCTGCCACGGAACTTACATGCACCAGCTTTTTTACCCCTGCATGCAAAGCGGCATTTACCACATTGGCAGTTCCATCGATATTCACCTTCATCATCCGGTGTTTTTTCCGGGGGTTGAAAGAAACATACCCGGCGCAGTGATACACTTCGGCTGCCCCCTGCATAAGTTCCTCCAGCAAAACCACATCCAGTATATCGCCCTTTACCCAGTTTACATGCGTGGCATAAGGCTCATCAGGAATTTCAGAACGATAGATAGCGGTAACATTCCTGTTTTTCGCAACAAGTTCCCTGAGCAGGTATCCACCTAATAAACCGGTACCACCGGTAACAAAAGTCATCCCGGATATTTTTGCTCCAAAACTATGATATAGAATGCGCCCGGCAAAGAATAGTTATGTTCTCATTCACTGATCTTCTCAATACACCGGAAGGTACAGGAGAGTACAGGGAAGTACAAGATGCACAACTCTGACAAAACAATTACATTTATTAGTTATCCATCAAAACTTAAAACTTGCTATATGAGTACCAGGTCAGCACCTCTATCAGGGCAGGGACGTTTTGCCTTCCTGTTTTCCTGTACATTGTTTTCTCACCCTCCCTGAAGTTTTCATTAGTCTTATTTATTAACAACTCAAACTATCATTGTAAAACTTTGTTTGCTATGCTTCAACAACTCAAGCTACGACGTGCGCAATCAGGAAGATTGTCTATGTTATTGCTGCTGACTTTGATCAGCAGTTATCTTTTTTCTCAGGAAAATATAAATGTTACAGGTAAGGTGCTCTCAGATGACGGAGTACCTCTTTCCGGTGTATCTGTAAAAGCCAAAAATGCAGCGACAGGAACCACAACAGATGACAATGGTGATTTCAGCATTGCTGTTACCCGCGGAACGGTGCTTGTATTCAGCGCCGTGGGCTACCAGGAAACTGAGGTGGTAGCCGGCAACGATCATGTTACCATTACACTTACAGCCAGCAACAAGGGACTGGAGGAAGTAGTTGTTATCGGGTATGGTTCACAGCGAAGGAAAGATGTGACCGCTGCCATGTCCACCATCAACCTTAAAGATGTGGGAGAGTTACCGGGCAGAAACGTAACCCAGATGATCCAGGGCCAGGCACCGGGGGTAGTAGCCACACAGCGGAACGGGCGTCCCGGTGCTGAATTTGAGGTAAGGATCCGGGGTGTCGGATCTATCGGTGCGGGAAGCAGTCCCTTATATGTTATCGATGGGTTTGCAGTCGGTACCAGTGTGGGGCAGAACCTGAACCCCAACGATATAGAAAGCGTGTCCATTCTGAAAGATGCAGCGGCTACCGCCATCTATGGCGCCCGCGGTTCCAACGGCGTAGTGCTGATCACTACCAAATCGGCAAAGGACGGGCAGGCGAACCTCAACGTGTCCTTCGACTATGGTGTACAGAATGTTCCCAGATCGCGGAGGGTAAAAGTGCTGAACGGCCCTGAGTTTGCACAATTCCTGAATGATGTATACACAGATAAGATCCGCTACTTTGAAGGGAGGGAGCCGTCGATAGATGAGATACCGGAAGGGTACCGTTACCCGGAACAAACACAGCATTCTACCGACTGGTTCAACGAAATACTGAATAACAATGCTCCCTATACCGACGTCAATGTCAGCCTTACTTCCGGGAAGGGAGACATCAATTCATTTCTTTCTATCGGGTACTATAAGGAAGATGGTGCCCTGAAAGTAACCAATTACGATCGTTTTTCCGCCAGGGCCAATATTTCCGGTAAAGTGAGAAACATCTTCACATTGGGTCTGAATGTAAACGGCAGCTACTCCCGCCAGAATGAAGCGGCCACCGACGGTCGTGATGCCATCGTAGGTTCCAGTTTATTGATTGATCCGAGGGAACCGGCTTATGATGAGAACGGAAATATCCGGCCTTTTATCGGTGGTAAAGATGGCGTATTTGCTTATCCCAGCCCGCTGTTCCTGTTGCACAACTATAAAAGGAAAAGGAATATTGCCGATGTGCTGTCCAATGTGTATGGCGAAGTAGAGATACTGAAGGGACTCAGGTTCCGCTCTTCTTTTAATGTACGCCTGAACTATAATACCTATAATGAGTACCGTCCTTCTACCATAGGGCGCGGATTGACCACAGGTACAACCGGCGCACCTCCACAGATTGCCACTGCATCAGAAGCAAACGATATAATATTGAATTATTCTGCCGACCAGCTTTTGACTTATGTTCCCAATATAGGAGAGGATCACTCCCTTGATTTCATGGCAGGCTTTACCGCACAGGATGAGCTGCTAAAAGGACTCGGCGGCTCTGCCAACACTTTTCCGGATGATCTTACACCCTTTCTTCAGCAGGGTGCCATTCGTTCTTCCAGTTCTTATCAATACGGATGGGGGCTCATCGCTTATATGGCAAGGGTGAATTATGCGTACCGGGATAAATACCTGCTCTCCGCATCATTTCGCCGTGAAGGCAGCTCCCGTTTTTCAGAAGGCTATAAATACGGGAACTTTCCTTCCGCATCTGTCGGCTGGAGAGTCAGCGGAGAAGAATTCATGTCGGGCGTAAGCTGGTTAAACGACCTTAAGCTGCGGGCCAGCTATGGAAAAACAGGCAATAATGATATTCCCAGTGTCTTCGGAAACCAGGTGGGTAATTATGTAAGTCTTCCATTCCTGACCACCAGCGGATATATCCTGAACAACGGCTTCGCGCCCGGTGTAGTCCTTTCTTCCTTTGCCAACTCTTCCCTTCAATGGGAAAAGTCTGACCAGGTAAACCTGGGCATTGACATGACCATCCTGCAAAACCGGCTGACCCTGACAGCGGAAGTGTACAATAAGTTGACTAACGATATGCTGCTGCAGGTAAATATCCCGGCCGTATCCGGGTTTACCACTACCTATGACAACGTAGGACAGGTACGCAACAGGGGACTTGAGCTGGCGTTGAACTATAATGACCGTATCGGTCAGGTCGGTTTCAGAACCAATTTCAATATCGCCTTTAACAGGAGCAGGGTAATGGAAATAAACGGCCCCAATGATATTATATGGTATGGCAGTTTCTACGGAGGGTATAACGTAAATAAAGTAGGAAGACCCATCGGTATGATCTATGGTTATGAAAAACTGGGCATATTCAATACGCAGGAGGAAATTGATCGCTCCCCCATACAGGACGGCGTCATTCCCGGAGGTATGAGGTTCCGCGATGCAGATGGTAACGGCGAAGTAACCTATGACACCAGGGATATGGTGGAAATTGGGAACCCCAATCCAAATTTCACCTGGGGCTTCAACGTAGATATGGACTATAAAAGGTTTGACCTGAACATCCTTTTCATGGGTACCCAGGGATTTGATGTGTACCGCAATATAGAAGCTTCTACCATGAATATGGACGGTGTGTTTAATGTGCTGGACAAAGCCAAAGACAGGTGGCGTTCGCCTGAAAACCCCGGCTCCAATCCCGACCATGTAAACTCCCAGGGAGGCACCAATTACTTCAAATGGTCACGGGAAAGCAGCAATCGCTATGTATATGATGCCAGCTATGCCTGGGTAAGAAACGTGACGATCGGCTATACATTGCCAAGGGCAAAGTACTTCAACAGCATCAGGCTGTTTGTCGGAGCGAACAACCTGTTCATATTTACCAAATACCCGGGCAACAATCCGGACGTAAGTCAAAGAGCCGGAACACAGTTGGGGAACGATGATGAAGCTTACCCTGTTCCGCGTACATTTTCTTTTGGTGCAAAGTTTAACTTTTAAAGTATTGGAATATGAGACACATTATAACGATATTGGGCATACTTTCCCTTTTTTCAATGGCATCCTGCAAGAAGGATTACCTTGACAGAACCGACCCCACCAGGATTGGTACCGGGGTTTTTTACAAGGATGTGCCGCAGGTATACAGGGCTATTAATGGTATATATGGCCAGTTACAGGGTATTACCGGCGTCAATTATATTTTTAAAGAGATGCAATCTGACAATACCACGATTGATATGAACCCTTCCGACAGGGGTGGCGCCGCGGGATGGGAAGCCTTTGAATACTCAACCGTGAATTCCGGTAATGGAGAAATTACCAATTTGTGGGTGCGGTATTACTCGGCCGTTGCCAATGTAAACGTAGCGCTGGAAAGACTGGGTGAAGCGGAATTCGCAGAAGCAGATAAAATTCCGTTAAATGCAGAGCTGAAATTTCTACGGGCTTTTCTTTATTTCGACCTGGTTCGCTTTTTCGGCAACGTGATCATATCCACCACCCCGGTAAAAACCCCGGATGAAGCTTTTGCGTTGGTCAGAACCCAGTCGGAAAGTGAAGTATATGCTTTGATTGAGGCTGACCTTACGGAAGCGGTTGCCGGGCTGCCTGCCAAAGCAGACCAGCCGTCCGCCAGAAGAGGATCAGCCACCAAAGGGGCGGCCCTGGCCATGCTGGGAGAAATGTATCTGACCACTAAAAAATACCCCGAAGCCGTTGCAGCCCTGCAACAAATACTTCCTATGGGGTATAGCCTTATGCCCGACTATGCTGATGTATTCAGCACGGATATGAAAAACAATGCGGAATCTGTTTTTGAGATCCAATACCAGGGAGATAACGACCTGGGTGAGCACAGTAACTTTATGTATGTATTTGCTCCCCGCGAGTCCGGCAGCAGCATTGTGGGATTTGCAGGCCAGGGGCTTTTCGGAAGAAATATCCCCACAAACAATATGATAGCCGCCTATGAGGCGGGGGATCTCCGTAAAGATATATCCCTGCAAACCGGCTTTACGTTAAATGGTACATTTCATCCGATCCCGTATGTCAATAAGTACAATCATCCGCACAACATACCCGGCCGCACAAACGATAACTGGCCTATATACCGCTATGCCAATGTGTTGCTCATGCTTGCAGAAGCGATCAATGAAGATGTGGGTCCGTCATCTGTTGCCGAAGGTTATTTAAACCAGGTACGCACAAGGGCCGGGTTGACTGCCCTGAGCGGGTTGAGCAAGGATGCCTTCAGAACAGCGGTGTTGAAAGAAAGACGGGTGGAACTTGCCTTCGAAAACCATCGTTGGTTTGATCTGAAAAGAACGATGACTGATGTGGAACTGGCCGCATTTATGAATGTTCACGGTGCCGAAGAAAGAGCCAACCCGACCGTGCCAAGGGGTGGTGTCGCATTCAACGACCTTGACTACGTGTACGAAAAGCACGAATACCTGTTGCCTATCCCGGCAACGGAAATACTGGTAAACAATGCCCTTACACAAAATGAAGGATATTAACACAGGTTTCCGGTAAACTACAGGCACGAAAAAGGGGTTGTTAAATAAACAGCCCCTTTTTTAAAACCCAAAACCAGCAATCGAAGAATCTCTACGCCAACAGATCCGGCACAGCCTGACTGTTACTCATGATTTTTGTTTCTTTGTTTATGCCAGCTTATAACAATCCTTTCTCTTCCAGTGATACCCTGATCTGCTTGTGCTTATCCCAGAACTTGGTTTCGATGGTACCTATCACTTTCCTGAATTCAGGATGATCTCTTATGGGATCGACTATGGGGTCTTCAGGCAATAAAAGGATCCAATACTGGTAATTGTCTTCTTTCGCAAACAATTTCAGGTGCTCCATTGCCTGCAGGGTATTCTTTTGATACAGGTAGTATAGTGCCAGGTGCATGTGTTTATAGATGGACTCATGGCGGTCCGAAAAATCCTTAAAACTGGCGACAAACCTATCGGCATCTTCTTTAAGCCCCATGTTGGATAATACGATGGCTATCGTTAAGTCTACGTTTTGAAAAATGTCTAATTGATGAGCTTTCCTGATCTCAATGAACTGTTTATAATATCGATAGGCCTTTTCATCATCTCCGGTGTAATGATAAATTTTTCCGATCTCCTGCAAAATATGCAACTGCATTGAGTCCCTTTCCAATTCTTTCAGCAGCAACTGCGTGCTTTGTTCGGTATCCTTGTTCCTGGCAAGAAGGAGAACCGCCTTCACCCACACGGAAAAAGAGTTCGCCGGATTATAGTCTAATGACTTGTTGATGTAACCAAGGGCTTCATCTACAAATCCTGTTTGGACAAGTGCATTACTCAGGTGTAAATAATTAAGGCTTGTGGCGGCAGAATCTTTTGTGGCGGCACCCAGTTGGACCCCTTTGAGTGCATACTCCAGATATTTGGCGGTATTGGGGACAAACCAGTTGTAGAAATCCGACAGAAAATTAACAGCTAAAATAGAATTGGGATTATATTCCAACGCTTTCTCAAAATAGGGGATAGCCGCCTCATATTCCTTTTTGTGCGCATAGGATAATGCTTTGGCTATCATACTCTCAGACAACATGGGATCATATAACAATGCTTTATCAGCAAAAGAGGCAATCTCCGTTGCATGATTTTTCTCCGTCTGGAAAAGGTCCGAATAGTAACACGCTATGGCAGCACATGCATGAGCAAGTGCAAATTCATGATCATGGTCAATGGCCTGTTTGAAATACACAATTGCCTGCTCCAGGTTTTCGTTACCGCCTTGATGCAATAGATCTACACCCTTTAAGAACAGGTCGTAGGCAACCAGGTTTTCCGTAGGCTTTTTTTCGATGAGCCTTTGCTCTTCCCAGGTAATAATAGCCTGGATCTCACCTGCGATATCCCTGGCAACTTCCTGCTGTAACTGAAAAATATCGTTGACTTCACGTTTGTACTGCCTGGCCCAAAGATGCTTATCACTTGACGCATCGATCAACTGGATGTTCAATAAGATCTGATTGCCAATTTTCTGCCCGCTTCCTTCAACAAAATAATTTACATTTAACTCCCTGGCTATCTCCGGTATGGATGTAATGGTATGACGATACTTTTCAGTGGATGTCCGGCTAATGACCCTGAGATCCTTTATTTTTTGGAGGTTATTGAGTGTCGATTCCATCAGCCCATTGATCAAATAGACGTTGGTGGAGTCGTTGCTGTCATTTTTAAAAGGCAATACGGCTATTGACTTCTCCGGCGGGGTCAGCGCAGTGGAGCGGTGGCTATAATAAGTGATCAGCCCGATGGCTATTGCGGCCATCAGTCCCACCGCTCCAAGAATAGCGAACCGCTTTTTACGGTTTGACCGAATCACAGGAACGGGTTCGCTTTCGGTAGCGGCTCTTTTGTTCGCCTCTCCCGGCGGATACCCATAATATTCACGGAAGCATTTGATAAAATAAGATGTGCTGCCAAATCCCACCTGGTAGGTTATTTCAGAAACAGTCAATGACGATGTCCGCAATAAGTCCATACCGTGTTTCAGCCGTACCTGCCTGATAAACCGGCTAACCGATAGGTGGGTCAAACTTTTCACCTTACGCAACAGGTTTGACCGGCTCATGTTCAATTCATTGGCCAGCTCTGACACACCAAATTGCTCATTGGCCAGATTATCCTCAATAATAGCGGTGATCTGGTTTATGAAATCGTTTGCTTGGGGATACGACTGCGGCATGGCATGGCATGAATTTTCAAAAACAAATATACTCGTTGCACGGGCATTTGCGTCATAATTTATACCGATTCGTCATAATTTACACGGCTCCCCCCAAACTTGATGCTTTTATCACCAAAACTGATCAATCCACCTTTCGGGATTGGCCGACCTTTACGATGTTGAATATCACAATAAATTTTAAAATGAATAAGATCATGAAAACAGAGAGAATCAATTTTTCCAAAATGGCTGCAAGGACCATCTTTTTTGCCATGCTGCTTATGATAGCCGCATGCTCGGGGCAGAATGACTCATCTGCTAATACGCAGGGCAAGGTTAAACCTCCGGCAGTTGACATTCACACAGCGGTGATAACGGAAAACAGGGAAGCACTTAAGCAACATATCGATGCCGGGACCAATCTGAATGAAAAAGACCCGTTTGGCGGTTCAAGCCCATTGATATCTGCTGCCGTATTCGGCAAACCCGACATGGCAAGGCTATTGATAGAAGCGGGGGCCGACCTGGATCTCCGGAATAATGATGGGTCTACGGCACTCATTTCTGCCGCTTTTTTCTGTCGTACAGAAATTGTGCAGATGTTGTTGGATGCAGGAGCCGATAAAACGATCAGGAACAACTACGGGGCCACGGCCTATGAGTCCGTGTTAGCGCCTTTCAGTGAGGTTAAAGGCAGTTACGATATGATGGGCAAGATGCTGCAACCCATGGGCCTCAGGCTCGACCACGGCTACCTTGAGAAAACCCGGCCTGAAATTGCAGCAATGCTGAAATAGTTTATTCAACTTTAGTTATGTCTACATCAAACAGAAGATACGATATCGATTGGATCAGGGTAATCGCAATCGGCTTGCTCTTACTCTATCATGTCGCCATTGGCTTCCAAACCTGGGGCATCATGATCGGGTTTATCACCACAAATAAGCCATGGGGATCATTATGGGTACCCATGACCATGCTTAATGTATGGCGCATACCGCTGTTGTTTTTCGTGTCGGGAATGGGGGTCTATTTCGCCATCCGGAACAGAACCTGGAAACAACTGTTGCTCGAGCGATCCGGTAGGATCTTGCTTCCGTTCGTATTTGGGATTTTCCTTATTGTACCCGTTCACATGTATATCTGGCAATATTACTATCAGTTTGATATGGCCTATTCACCCCATCCCGGGCATTTATGGTTTTTGGGCAATATCTTTGTTTACGTTGTTGTCCTGTTGCCCATATTCTTTTACCTGAAAAGAAATGAAGACGGGGTGATCGCTAAAGGCATAAAGCGTATGTTGAGCACTCCCGCGGGGCTGATTCCGGTCGTTGCTACATTCATTGCCGAAGCATGGATCGTTAATCCCAGACCATACGAGATGTATGCAATGACATGGCATGGATTCTTTTTGGGCTTGCTGGCATTTTTCTTCGGATTTTGTTTTGTGTTAGCTGGCCGTGCGTTTTGGGAGATGATACTGAAATGGCGATGGTTGTTTTTTGCGGTGGCGGTGGCATTTTTTGCAGTCAGGCTTGTTTACTTCCAGCCCTTTACACCCAATTACCTGCTTGCCATGGAGTCCAATTGCTGGATTATTTCGGTTTTTGCGTTTGGTTATAAATACGGCAATCGTTCCAACAAAACATTACGCTATTTAAGCGAGGCTGCCTATCCGGTTTATATTCTTCACATGATCGTCTTGTATATCGGATCGTGGCTGATATTCCCGCTGGATATTGCAGCACCCATCCAATTCATTTTGCTATTGGTGTTTACGGTTATTGGTTGTTTGATACTATACGAATTGGTTATTCGAAGGATAAACATCATCAGGCTGTTATTTGGGTTGAAACGCATGCCCTTTTAGTTGCCATAGCATGCCATCGTTTGTTTTTATTGCAGGATATTCCCCATCTTGTATCCTCTTTCTGTAAACCAACCCGTAAGCTAAAAATATGAAAACACTTTCAACCATTTTGTTGGCTGCAATGATGATTCTATAACTGGTGCAGGTCTGTAGCGCTGCCTCGAAAATAGCCCGGCCTGTGCCTTATCAGGTTTTCATATTGCCGGGGCTGGTAATGAATCGCTACGCCAACAGGTCCAGGACGGCTTCGCCCTTTCCGTCGGGGGTAGTATAAAATGGTCTTCCTTCTATTTCGTATTCCGTTTCCGGTGGAATGCCCAGTGTGTGATAGATCGTCTGGTGCACCCCTTCTATCCTGATCGGGTTCTCGATGGTTTTACAGGGCCTTTCATCTGCTGTTTTACCATACACAAACCCTCTTTTTATCCCTCCGCCGAACATCAGCATGGAGCACCCATCTGTAAAATGACGATGCATACCGTAATGTTTCATTTCGGTGAGAATATCAGGTTGGTTTACCTGCTCCTGTACTTTTGCATCAGGACGCCCTTCCACCATCATATCCCTGCTGAATTCGCTGGCCAACACGATCAGGGTCCGGTCCAGGTGACCACTCTGGTCAAGGTCTTTGATCAACTGCGACACCGGTCCGTCGATCATTTTCTTCATATCGATCATCCGTGTATGCCCGTTCTCATGGGTATCAAACCCAAAAAATGGTTCGTATTCTGTAGTAACACTGATAAAGCGTGCACCCTGCTCCGTCAGCCGCTTGGCCATCAGGCAACCCAGCCCAAACCGCCCGGTATTATAGATATCATACACTTCTTTAGGCTCCTGGCTCAGGTCAAATGCTTTGGCTTCCGGTGAGTTCAGCAACATATAAGCCTGCTCCATAGAGCGTCGCAGCGATTCCTTTTGATAATCATTGCCAAACTCGCCTACAGGACTGTTGCTGATAAGGTCGTTGTACAGTTTGTTTCGCTGTTCAAATCTTTTGGCATCCATGCCCACCGGCGGACGAACGCTTTCCAGACCCTGGCTGGGATCGGGGATCAGGAATGGTCCGTATTCATTTCCCAAAAACCCGGCTGTATGAAATGCTTTCAGCTCTTCTGCTTCGCCTACGGTAAACCGTTGTCCGATATTTATAAATGCCGGGATCACCGGGTTTTTAGGACCCAGTTCCTTCGCGATCCAGGATCCGATATGCGGGGCGGCCACCGTTTGCGGAGGCTCATAGCAGGTGTGCCAGTGGTATTGATGACGTGAGTGCAGGATGTGCCCCATGTCTGCGGCTACATAAGAACGGATCAGGGTTCCCTTATCCATTACACTGCCTATCGATTCCAGCCCTTCAGAAAAATGTATACCGTCCAGTACGGTCGGTACCGGCTTAAATGTGCTCAGCACACGGTCGCCTTCCATACCTACTTCAAAGGGGGTATACCGTTTAGGGTCAAACGTTTCTGTATGTGCCATTCCTCCCGCCATCCACAAAAGGATGACAGTATCTGCCGTGCTGTTGGTACCGGCTTTTGCCTTCCCGCAGCCGGTCAACAACCCGGATACCGGTGCACCCGCAGCCATCGCCGCCAGTATGGAAGCGCCGGATTGCCTGATAAAATCTCTTCGGTTCCAGTTTCTCCTTTTCATGACAAAAGTTTTAAGCTTACAAATACGGTTCTGTTAAAAGATCAGTTGAAATTCGGGGTGTAGTGTCACCGCCCAGATAAAATCTTCCACGGCTGCCTGTCCCGGCTGTTCTCCCATTTCTTTTTTGGCAATTGCTATTTCCTTCTCTACCGGTTCCCTGCCCAATGCGCTTTTATACAATTCCGTTACCAGCTTTTCTGTTTGGGGGTATTTTTTGATCCAACTGGCTGCCCCACGTTTCACCGCTTCATTAAACTGTTCGCCGTTCGTCAGTTCCAACGCCTGCAATAAGTTGGCCTGCGACATCCGGCTGGTAGAAACATTTTCCCTGTTCGGTCTGCCAAGCGCCGTCAGGAAGGGATCGTTTTTCACCAGGGCAGCCCTGGCAAAAGGCAAGGTTTCTTTCACTGTTTCGGGGAACAGCTTATACACTATCATGCTGTCTCCGTACACCGGTTCAATGGATCTGCTAACGGCGTCGGTAAACTGTTCCGCTGTCAACCGGCGACGCATCATGCCCTTAAACACAAAATCCTGTGCTACCAGGTGCTCCGCCTGCTCTACACTGGTAGACGGAAGCTGGTAGGTTTTAGAGGTAAGTATGGTATAGAGCAATCTCTTGATATCATAACCGTTGGCAGTAAAATCGGATGCCAGCCAGTCCAGCAGATCCTGGCTCCAGGGAGCATTGTCCATTACATCCACCGGTTCTACGATCCCCCGCCCCATCAGTTGCGCCCAGATACGGTTTACCAGCGTCCGGTACAACCTTCCGTTATTATCCTGCACCAGGTATTGCGCCAGTTGCTTCAGCCTTTCACCGGTAGGCGCCATACTGTCAATATTACCCAGTTGCCTGTAATATAACATACGGCGACCCGCCATCACACCCGTGGGCTTATCGCAGCGGTTTACCTCAAGCGTACTGTCGCTGAAAATATTGGCGAATGCATAAGCATCCTCCAGCTTCCAGTCATTGATGAAGCTATCATGACAGGATGCACATTTCAGGTTGAGCCCAAGGAACACCTGGGAAACATTCTGGGCAGCCTGCATTTCCGTGCTCTGGCTTGAGTTGATGGTGCCGCGCCATTTGATCCCCCTGATAAATCCTTTTGATTCATCCACCGGATTGATCAACTCGCTTACAAACCGGTTATAAGGCTTATTATCCAATATGGAATTATACAGCCATTTGGTAATATCGGAGCGGCCGCCGGTGATATACCCCGTGCCGGTGTAATCGTTTCGCAACGCGTCATTCCAGAAAGTCAGCCAATGCTGTGCATAGTCGCTGTTCCGGTTTAGCAACTGTTTTACCAACTGCTCCCGTTTATCAGGCGCCGGATCGTTCACAAAAGCATCTACCGCTTCCGGTGCAGGCAATAAGCCGATAACATCAAGGTATACACGCCGTATATAGATATGATCATCTACAGGCTTTTGCCATTGAATGTTATGTTCCCTGAAATAAGCATCCACAAAGCGGTCAAGCGGCTGAATGATATCTTCGCTCGCAGCCGGGATCCCGGGCATCCGTGGCGCCAGCTCCGCTACCCTGAAAAGGCTTTTCAATTCGCCATCCGGCCAGGGAGCGCCTTTCCGGATCCAGTAGTCAAGAATAGCGATCTCTTCTTTGGTGAGTCCTTTGCCTTTTGCCGGCATATATTCCTTATGGTTGCTCGGCAACAACACCCGTCGCATCAGCTCGCTTTTCGCGGGATCGCCGGGTACGATCACAGGTCCGTTCTCCCCTCCTTTTTCAATATATTCCCTGCTGTCCAGCCGCAGGTCTCCTTTCGTCTTCGCAGCACCGTGACAACTGTTACAGCTATGCGCCAATATGGTCCTCACCTGCAGGTTAAGTTCCTGTACCTGCGTTTCATTCAGCGGACCGTCCGTTGCAGCCAGCACAAAATCACTTTTCACAGCGGTATTGTTCGAAGAAGGCAATACGCTGGTCAGGTAATCTTCTCCGTGGGTTAATGAAGCCCCATAGTGCCCTGCCACGGTGACGCCGACAACAGTTAGTGTCAACAGGAATATCTGCATCTGCCGGGACATACGCATATAGGCATAGCTGGTAAATCCTGCCAGCACCATGGTGGCAATGCCGGTCCACTGGTGTATATCTTTAACAGCACCTCCGTAATCTTCGGCATTCGCCAGCATCAATCCCATCACTACCGCCAGCACCGATGAAATAGTACCGATCACCACCACTGCCTTGATAGCATCGCGGTAGTTTTTCTTCTTACGCCCGATCATTTCCATGATCAGCGCCACCACTAATAACCCGATCGGAAAATGCACGATCATAGGATGCAGCCTTCCCAAAAAGGCCCATAGCCAGAAAACAGGCTCATTATCCTGTGCAAATAAGGAATGACCACTTACACTGAACAATACAACAAGACAAACGGCCTTAGAATGTTGTAAAAACACACGAATTAAGGAAGAAATCAGGTATTTCATCCGCTCAGGATCTTTATGAACAGGCAAGCGCATAATAGTGAAAAATGAACCTTAAATGTAACATATTTACCTGCAATAACCATCCTGTACCTTCTGCATATTACCAGTCGTCCGGACAGGATTTTAACTTTCATTTCCAGTGCTCCGCAATGTCTCCTTCTGCAAAGCTTTGCGCCGGGGATGAGGGCCGTTGCAGGTTAAGGGGAGCAGATTGTATTGACACAACATCCCTTGCAGAAGAGCTTGTTGGGAAATAGTTAAAAAACATGTAAACAGGCTACACGCTATCTGTCGCCCCGATGGGCTGATAAAACACACATGGTTATAATCTACCAAACTGACGTCTCTACGAGGCTATAACAATATTGTATGAGCAGCATGTAATAATATATTTCAAGAATATCTTCTTCATAACTCCAAAGGTCATTGGCAACAAACGCTGTCTACGAGAGAAAAATATTCTCTTTTTGTTATGATCTTGATGTGTCCGGCGAAGGAGCATGAGGATAACCCCCTGAAGTTGAGGAGTATCCTCGTTTATGAAAGATTTTTATGGTGGTCAGCTCTCTCCCGACTTACGATTGGGAGAGAGGTCGAGAGATCATTTCGATACATCCGCCCTGAACGTTCGAAGGAGGATGCGGAGAAATCTGTAATGTAGTATAGTCCTCAGGAGGGAGGAACGACCGAAGCAATCCCTTTCATAGTCGTTAGATATCTCCCTGCAGTTGATATGACGATCAGGAGAACGGTCAGGATCGAAATGACTGTTGGGGCAACATCCCCACGCAACCTTAGCAGCCAGGCTTTCAATGAAAGGTTGCGAATCTAACAGAACAGGTTACGTTGTATGTACGCCGGTGCATAAAGTTCGGAGCCCTTTTCGCTATAAGAAAGGTTTTCGGAAAGCTGATCATGACCGATCACTCCGTAACCAGCTTATACAGAAGCTTTTCGTACACTTTTGTTCCATCCTGCAGTTGCTGCATGGTAATATACTCATTGCTGTTGTGGAACGAGAGCAGTTGCTCACGGGAAAGCAATACGGGCGTAATACCATACACCGGTACTCCTTTTTGCCTCAAAAAGTTGTTATCGCTGTGGGCCGGAGACATGACCGGTAATACCGCACTTCCTTCATATACCTCTTTAAGCGCCTCCTTAAAATTTTTATAAAAAATATCACCGCCGGATACAGGGGCCGAGGGTGTTTCTTTCAATACTGTGATCTCTATTTCGGGATTCTGCAATGTGTTGCTGATCTCATCAATAAAAGCGCCGGGGTCCGTTTCCGGCAGCAGCCGGCAGTCCAGCAACACTTCAATTTTTTGTGCGATCTGGTTGGTTTGCAGGGTGGCTGAATTGATATTGGTAACAGTTACCGTATTAGCTAACGTGGATTTTACCAGCGGGTTGCGGGTAAGCTCACGTTTAATAAAAGGTTTGAAAAAACGCGGATATTTCAATGCCAGCCGGCGCATCCCTTTTTCATGTTTCCCGATCGTCTTAAAGAAAGACACGGTGGTTTCGTTGAAATTTATTTTTTCAGACCGGTTGATCAGCCTGTTCAGCGCAAGGGTCATTTCCTTGTTGGCGTAGGTGTGTGGAGGCACCGAACCATGCCCGGATGTTTTCATGGCCAGGCTTAGCCTGATCCACAATGCTTTCTTCTCAGAAACAGAAATGCAGTAAAACGGCTGTTCCGGCTTGCTCCTTGACAGCTCCGTTACACCAGTGCCACCTTCGCCAAAAGCAACAACGGCATTCAACTCTTCGAAATGATTTTCCACCGTGCTGATGATACCGCTGTTATCTGATTCCTCACCGGAAACGCATAAAAGGGTAATGTTATAGGGCAGCCGGTTTTCTCCGGCATATTGCCGGATCTTTTCAATAGCCATCAATTGCATCACCGCTACCCCTTTCAGGTCGATGGCGCCTCTTCCCCAAACCCTGTTTTCTGCAATTATGCCGGCAAACGGCGGATATTTCCACCCCATGACGTTCCCTTCAGAAACAACATCAATATGGTTAAGAAATACAATATTGGGAAGACCGTCGGAAAGTGGATACAGGGAAGCCGCAAAATTATAATCATTTTCACCGGAAGCCAGTTGCTGCACTACCAGTCCTTTTTCGCGGCAGATGTCGGCCAAAAATTCGCCCGCTTCTCTCTCGCCGCCGCTGATGGATTTTTTCTGTATGTATTCGCTCAACAGGGTCGCGGACTCGGGAATGATGTCCGGGGGTTGACTATATCCCTCCAGGTAACCCAGGGTACCGATCAACAAATACAGGCACCGCATAAAACCGAACAACCTCATTTTTCTCATGATATCTCTTTAAAAAATTGTTTGACGCCTGGTTGAGAGATGTATCGTTGGTTATTATACACAAAATTATCTAATATTAACGAAGATTTTCTGCATTTCTTTTATAAGTCCCTAAAATAAAAAGATTTAAACGGGAAGGTAGCAAAAAAAATAGTGGATGCTGAAAACGGATTTGAATAATTTTGGGGAAATATAAACCATACGGCATATGTCTATTACCCATGCTTCCGAAATGGAAGGAATGAAAAAGATCAGCAGCATTGTTGCCACCACCCTGAAAAAAATGCGGGAATACGCCCGTCCGGGTATGAGCACGCTGGAGCTGGATGCATACGGCGGCAGCCTGCTTAATAAAGACGGAGCAAAATCTGCGCCCAAACTTACTTATAACTTCCCGGGGTGGACCTGTATCAGCCGCAACGAAGAGATCGCGCACGGCGTACCCGCCGCTGATAAAATATTGCAGGAAGGAGACCTGGTAAATATTGATGTGTCTGCTGAACTGGATGGCTTTTGGGCAGACAATGGCGGGTCTTTTGTGTTAGGAAATGATATCCATAACCACCAGCCACTGGTAGATGCTTCAAAAAAGATATTATACAATGCTATCCGGCAAATAAAAGGAGGCGCAAAAATTAATGAAACGGGGCGACTGATCGAATGGCAGGCAAAACGATCCGGCTATAAGGTGATCCGGAATCTCACAGGACATGGCGTAGGCAGGAGCCTGCACGAGGAACCGGCAGAAATAGCCTGCTACTATGACCGTTACAACCAGACACGCTTCCGGAAAAACACGGTGATAGCGGTAGAAACATTCATCTCTACCCGCTCGACCATGGCGGTAGAACAGCAGGATGGATGGACCTTACAAGGCAGACACGGAGGATATACAGCACAACATGAACATACCATCGTGATCACGGAAGATAATCCGGTCATCCTGACCCTGGAAAACGATATCTGGAACTAGATGGGTTGCAAGTTGCAGGTCGCAAGATATTCCCGGGTCTGCAAGAACCATTAAGGAGTTAAGAAAATTAAGTCAAAGCCTTAATGTACCTTAACTTCTTAATGCCCTCCCCAATGATCAGTCGGACGGGATTAAAGTCAGAAATAACAGGTGGCAATGTACCCAATCGGAGGGGTTGTCCAGGGTGACCAGGGAAGCCGCAAGTCTCAGGTTACAAGATGCAGGACTTGAGACTTCCAGCAACCTGTGTCTTGCGTCCTGTGGCTGGCAACAACTGTCAACTTACCACTAACTACTTACTACTGTCCACTTGCGATCTGCGACCCGTTACGCTTCCATATAACTTTCTACAGGCTCGCAGGTGCAAATAAGGTTCCTGTCGCCGTGTGTATTGTTTACCCTTGATACAGAAGGCCAAAACTTATTCGACACAATGTAGGGTAAAGGAAAAGCTGCCTCTTGCCGGGAGTAGGCATGCTCCCATTCGTTTGCACAAATTACCTCCATGGTATGCGGCGCATTCTTCAGCGGATTATCTGTTTTGCTGCTTTTATCTTCTTCTATGGCTTTTATTTCGTGGTATATGCTGATGAGCGCTTCGCAAAAACGATCCAGTTCCGCTTTGTTTTCACTTTCTGTCGGCTCTATCATAATAGTGCCGGGCACAGGGAAGCTCATCGTAGGCGCATGGAATCCATAATCCATCAGGCGCTTGGCCACATCCTCCGCTTCAACGCCCGTGGTGGCTTTAAACGGACGAAGGTCAACAATAAATTCGTGCGCACAGGTGCCGTTATGACCCAGGAATAAAATATCATAATATTTTTCCAGTTTCACGCGCATATAGTTGGCGTTCAGTATGGCATATTCAGTTGCTGCTTTTACTCCGCCTGCTCCCAGGAGCTTTATATATGCATAGCTGATGAGTAAAATGGAAGCCGATCCGTAGGGCGCTGCGCTTACGGCGCCGGTTCCTCCGAGGAACACATGTCCCGGCAGGAACGGAGCCAGGTGGCTTTTAACACAAATGGGGCCCATACCGGGTCCGCCACCACCATGTGGAATAGCAAAGGTTTTATGAAGGTTCAGGTGACAAACATCCGCCCCGATAAAGCCGGGAGAGGTCAACCCGCTTTGCGCGTTCATATTGGCGCCATCCATATATACCTGTCCCCCGTTCTCATGAATGATGTTGCAGATATCCATGATACGCTCTTCAAACACGCCGTGCGTGGAAGGATAGGTTACCATCAACGCCGCCAGGGTATCTTTATATTGCGTTGCCTTTGCCTTCAGATCTTCTACATCGATATGTCCTTCAGCATCACTTTTTACCACCACTACCTTCAGCCCGGCCAACACGGCAGACGCCGGGTTGGTGCCGTGTGCAGAAATAGGGATCAACACAATATTGCGATCACGGTTGCCATTGGCTCCGTGATATTTTTTTATTGTAAGCAGCCCGGCATATTCCCCCTGCGCGCCGCTATTGGGTTGCAGGCTGCAGGCATCAAAACCCGTGATCTTACACAGGTATTCGCTCAGCGAGGTTACGATCTGCTGATAACCTTTTGCCTGGTCTGCAGGCACAAAAGGATGTATATTGGCGAATTCAGGCCAGCTCACGGGGATCATTTCGGTAGCGGCATTCAGCTTCATGGTGCAGCTTCCCAGTGAGATCATGGAGGTGACGAGGGAAAGGTCCCTGTTCTCCAATAGCCGTATGTAGCGCATCATTTCCGTTTCACTATGGTGTGTGTTGAAAACGGGATGCAGCAGGAACGGCGAAGTCCTGGATAGCGTTGCCGGAATATGATCCAGTGACGGTTGCTCATCAAAAGTGGCTGCAACGCCGGATTGCCCGGCAGCTGCGGCAAATACATACAGGATGTCTACAATGTCTGCCTGCGTGGTGGTTTCGTCCACGCTGATACCTACATACTCATTGTCAATATAGCGGAAATTTATTTCCCTTTCCTCAGCCGCCTTCTTCAGCGCTGCCACATCCTTTACCGCCACTTTTAACGTATCGAAATAGTATTCGCTGACATTCGGGAATCCAAGCTCATCAAGATTATCCGACAAAATTTTTGCTAATGTTGTGATACGGGTTGCCATTTTTTTCAACCCTGCCGGTCCGTGATACACCGCATACATAGCTGCCATGTTTGCCAGCAAGGCCTGGGCGGTACATATATTGGAAGTGGCTTTTTCCCTCTTTATATGCTGCTCTCTTGTTTGCAGCGCCATACGCAGGGCCCGGTTGCCTTTGGCATCGATGCTGACGCCAATGATACGCCCCGGGATATCTCTTTTGAATTCTTCCCTGGTGGCGAAAAAGCCGGCATGCGGACCACCAAAACCAACAGGTACCCCAAACCGTTGTGCTGAACCTACCGCAACATCCGCTCCCAGTTCGCCCGGCGCTTTCAGCAGGGTCAGAGCCAGCAGGTCGGCCGCCATCACCACATACGCATTGCGGGCATGCAGTTTATCTGTAAAGTCCGAATAATCCTCAATGCTTCCGTCGCTATTAGGATACTGCACCATTGCGCCAAAAAATGTGTCGTCAATATCAGCTACCCTGTAGCTGCCGGATACCAGCTCTATGCCGATCGCTTCCGCACGGGTTTTCAGCACATCGGTTGTTTGCGGAAACACAGCTTCGTCTACAAAGAACCGGGGGCGGGTTATTTTATCTGTTTTATTCACATGATGAAACAGCATAGCCATCGCCTCCGCGGCGGCGGTTGCTTCATCCAGCAGTGAAGCGTTGGTAAGCGGTAAGGCAGTAAGATCCGCGATCACCGTTTGAAAGTTCAGCAGGCTTTCCAGTCTGCCCTGCGATATTTCCGCCTGGTAAGGAGTGTATTGTGTGTACCAGCCCGGGTTTTCAAAAATATTCCGCAGGATCACCGATGGTGTAATGGTGCCATAATAGCCCTGGCCGATATATGTTTTGAATATTTTATTTTTTGCCGCAATTTTTTTCAGCTCCTGCAGGTATTCAAACTCGCTTTGCGGCGCAGGCAGTTCCTGTCCGTTCGTCATCCTGATAGCACCCGGTATCGTTTTATCTATCAGCTCTGCAATGGAAGTAAAATTGATCTCCTGCAACATTTCCCTGGTTTCCTCCGGGCCGGGTCCGATATGCCTGCCAAGAAATTCACCTGACTGCTCATCAAAAATATTCATATTAAGTAAGGGTTATTCTTTAAAAAGATGCGCAAAGTTACTATATATCCCGTATTTGTACCAGTCCTGTGCAAAGGCCTGAAAACTTGTGGATAACAGGGTTGAATCGGGCATTTCCGCAGGCGGGTAGAAACCCGTCCGACCGTCATCCGGGCGGGCACCCGCCTGTAGAACGCACTACCGGTCGGTGTCTCCACCGACCGGAAAACTGCATAAAGCTAAGATTTGCACCCCGTAAATTTGAACGCTTTCACGGAAGGTAAATACCCCCGAATCGGCGGCTATCCGTAACTTGCATATTATAAACAGAAACATGGAATCTTCAGGTGACAGCCCGTTTATAGATGGTGAATGGAAGGGAAAGCCCTGGAAAGTAAAAGCCGCCGGTCAGCAAAAGCAATACGCCGCTTTTCTGAAAAGAGCCGACAAAAACAGGGTTTTAAAGGCGCTGCCGGCGCTGCATGAGGAAGCTTTTGAAAAAGTAGACTGCCTGCTGTGCGCTGCCTGCTGCAAAAACTATTCCCCCCGTTTTAAGACACCCGATATCAAACGGATCAGTAAACACCTGAAGCTGAAAGAAAGCGTATTTATCGACACCTATTTACAACTGGATGACGAAGGGGATTATGTTGTCAAAAAATCACCCTGTCCCTTCCTTGCCGGGGACAACCGGTGTACCATATACGATGTTCGTCCTTCCGACTGCCATCGCTTCCCCTATACCGATGAAGATGTTCTGATAAACAGGCCTCGTATTACGGTAAAGAATTCCGGTTTTTGCCCGGCTGTTTTTTATGTACTGGAACGGCTTTTAGACCCGAAATAGTTAAATTTGTAGGAATCCGCTCTATTCCGGAAACGTTTCAGCTTTATTAAAAATCGGGGTATTAAAAATGGGGCATCTACCTAAACTGATCGCAGATCTGGCACTGATACTGGGCGCCGGCGCTATTACTACTCTCTTGTTCAGACGGCTTAAACAGCCACTGGTTTTAGGGTATATTATAGCCGGCTTCCTGGTAGGACCCTATGTATCCGTTTTCCCCACGGTGATTGATAATGCCAATGTAAAGACCCTGGCGGAGATTGGTGTTATTTTTCTCCTCTTCAGTCTCGGACTGGAATTCAGCTTTAAAAAGCTATTGCGGGTAGGTGGCGCAGCTTCCATAACCGCCATTGTTGAAATTGTCGCCATCCTGCTGCTGGGATATATGGTCGGCCGCTGGATGGGCTGGTCTACCATGGACAGCATGTTCCTGGGCGGCTTGCTGGCAAGCTCTTCCACCACCATTATCATCCGCGCTTTTGAAGAGCTGGGGGTAAAGCGACAGCAGTTTGCACGCATTGTTTTCGGCGTGCTGATCGTGGAAGACATTGTGGTCATCCTGCTGATGGTATTGCTGTCCACGATGGCCGTAAGCCAGCAGTTTGATGGTACGGAGATGCTGGCGTCCCTTTTGCAACTGCTGTTCTTTCTGACCATCTGGTTTATTGCCGGTATTTTCCTGTTACCGACATTTCTGCGAAAAGCCAAAAAGCTGCTGGACGAAGAAACCCTCCTGATATTATCACTGGGGTTATGCCTGGGGATGGTGGTATTGGCCACCCAGATAGGCTTTTCCGCCGAGCTGGGCGCTTTTGTTATGGGCTCCATACTGGCGGAGACGACGTCTGCAGAAAAAATAGAGCATCTTTTTAAGCCCGTCAAAGATCTGTTCGGCGCTGTTTTTTTCGTTTCGGTCGGAATGATGATCAACCCGGCTGCCATGCTTGAGCATGGTTGGGCGATATTCTGGGTAACCATGCTGACAATATTCGGCAAAATGATCGCTACTACATTTGGCGCCCTGCTATCCGGTCAACCCTTAAAGCAGTCGTTGCAGGTAGGAATGAGCATGGCGCAGATCGGCGAATTTGCCTTTATCGTTGCCACCCTGGGCATCACGCTGGGCGTAACCAGCGATTTCCTTTTTCCGGTGGCTGTAGGCGCTTCGGCCATCACCACCTTTACCACCCCTTACTTTATTAAATTATCCGAACCTTTCTACAACCTGCTGGTAAAGCTGCTGCCGCCGGGGCTGCTGAATTCCATCAACCGCTACTCGTCCGGCGCGCAGAATATCCAGGCTGAAAGCGAGTGGAAAATCGTACTGAAGTCCTACGCCATGATCATCGCGTCCAATGCGATCATCATCATAGCGCTATCCATGTTATCCTTTACCTTCCTGCTGCCTTTCCTGGAAACCAAAATAGACAACCCTGCATTGAACAGGGCCATTGTACTGATCATAACAGTGGGCGTTGCCATGCCTTTCTTCTGGGCAATGATGGCCAGAAAGCCCAATAACTCAGCCTATAAATCCCTGTGGCTGGATAGTAAATACAACCATGGACCATTGGTGGTGCTGGAAGTATTACGCGTGATCATTGCTATCTTCTTTATCGGATTAATGGTAGACAGGTTGTATTCGGGTATGATCGCATTTTTTGTGGTAACACCCGTTGCCGCCATCATCCTGTTCATATTTTCCAAAAAGATACAGGACTTTTACGACAGGATACACAGCCGGTTCCTGGATAACCTGAATGAAAGAGAAACGGAGACCCACCAGCCGGCTGCCATTCAAAATGATGGAGCGGAATCAACATTGTCTCCCTGGGATGCTCACCTGGCTGATTTTTCCGTAAGCCCCAATGCGCCCTTCGTTGGTAAAAAGCTGTACCAGTTAGCCTGGCGGGAACAATTTGGTATCAACATCGCCTTTATTAAAAGAGGGGAAAAGATCATATACGCTCCCAGTGCCAGCGAAAGAATATACCCGCTGGACGACCTGGGCATCATCGGTACCGATCAGCAATTGCAATTGTTCAAGCCGGTGATGGACGCTACCGAAATACCAACAGACGACCGTTCTGAAGATACCGACAACATTTCCCTGCAAAAGATTGTTGTAAATGAGCACACGCTGCTAAAAGGGCAAACCATCCGGGAATCCGGCATCAGGGAAAAAACCAGCGGCCTGGTGGTGGGCATAGAACGGGATGGCGTCCGCATATTGAACCCCGCTTCTACCACAATTTTTGAATGGGATGATATTGTCTGGATAGTGGGAGACCGGAAAAAAATACAGGACCTGGTAAAGAAATAACCTTTTTACGGAAGCCTTTATACCGATCGCAGGTCTGCAACAGGCCCATTTCATTGGTCTGAATAGTCGTAGCGTCGACCCGTCCGAATGGCTTCAGCCGGGCGGGCATTATACGAGGATATATAGATCTGAAAAAAATCGTTTCATATTATTTGCGTTCTGGTAATTTAGAAAAAAAGTGCCGTTTTCAAAAAATTTAATCCGGCATCGCAGCGTTATCAATTTCAACCTACAATTCAATACACTATGAAATCATTTACAGCAGAAATACCGCCGGTGGTAAAAGAAATGATTGTAATCAAAATTGATGACGAAGAGCTCAGAAATGAATCCTTCGAATACAGCATTGTAAACCAGGACAAAAAAGTATGCAGAAAGGGACAATTTACCGGTAACTCAGTCCAGCTGCGCATTACACACCTGAAAGACGGGAAATATCTTTTTTTCCTTACAACAGCTACCAGGGAAACCAACCAGTACCCGTTTGAAAAGAAATCCAAGTCGTATTCAGATGTGGTAGAATTCGACTTCAACTAATATATCCGGCTTTTACTGACAGTAATAAAAAAATCCTCCTGACGGAGGATTTTACATTTGTATTATCAAAAGTCAATTATTCATCGATGCGGAAAGTAACGGGCTGCCTGCGGTAGGCTTTTACCTTACGTCCGTTTTGCTCGGCAGGTATCCATTTCGGACCTTTTCTGATGGCGTTCACACAGATCTCAGCCAGCTTTGTACCCTTCATGGTGAGGGCTTCCACTTCACTGATATTACCTTCCCTGTCCACGATAAACTGCACCACGCAGGTACCGGCTTTACCATCATCCTGCAATTCGTCCATATACCTTGAGATCTCTCTCTGGATATACCTGGTCCAGGCTTTGTCGCCACCGGGATAAGAGGCCTCGATTTCCACTTTTTGAAACACCTTGTCCTCTTCCTCTACCTTTGGCGCTACCACTACCCCGCCTTTATCTTCTACAGGAGGCGCAACAATACCCAAATCCTTTTCTCCTTCCTGGTTAACCGTACTGATGGTAGCTTCCTTCAGGTCTTCCACTTCCCTCATTTCCTCTTCGGGCTTTACTTCCTCATCCTTTACAACTTTCGGAGGCGTAAATTTTGCCATCTCAATTTTCGGAGGATCTGGTGGTTTTGGGGGTGGGGGTGGGGGTGGTTCAACCGGCTTTTCTTCTTCCAGTTGGGTCATTTCCACTTCTTTGATAACGATTGCCTGCTTCTTATCCTCGGTAGATTCAAATCTTGATGCTACCAGGGAAATCAGCAAAACCAGCACTGCCAGGGCCGCGGTGGCTGCAATAGCAACACCCATCCTTTTGGCATATCTGGACCGCAACTCGTATGCCCCGTAGTTCTTGTTTCGTCCATCAAAGATGATGTCCAAAAGACTGGCATTCAGTATTTTGCTTAATTCCATAATTAGTTATTTAGTTATATGTAGATGCACAATGCTGTGAAATCCATAATTACTGTATATCAATTTGCGTCTTCTGTTGCTTTCAGAATCTCGTTCTCCTGAGGAGAAATATTTACGAGTGCAAATTTCTTTACCTCATTAATGGTCATTTCATCCAAAATTGCCACCATGTTCCGGTAGTTGGCTTCGTCATTAGGTTTTATCACCACCACAAAATCTTTGGGATCTGTCGTTTTCTTCTTACGGATAATTTCGTCCCTGATTTTCTTGTAGTCGGAAACCTGCAGAGCGGTTGCATCTTCACCTTCGTAAAAATACACGCCATCATCCTTTCCCATCAGGATAGTGAAAGCGCCGGATGCTTTTACCTTACTTTGTTCTTCTTCGTTTTCCGTGTCCTTGGGCATGATCAGCGACATAGTCGTTGGCTGGGACATGGTAGTGGAGAAGATAAAGAATGTAATTAACAGGAAACCCAGATCCACCATCGGCGTCATGTCTACCAGGGTAGATAGTCGTTTCGCTTTCTTGACGCCCGGGCCTTTCTTGCCACCACCGCCACTGTCTTCAATCTGTGCCATATGTGGTTATTTTTAATTTGTTAATTAAATATACTATTTTTTTTCTTTACCGCCCCTGTCTTGTTTGCCAAAGTGCTGTTCCCACAGGCGCATCCTGAAACTTGGTAATTAACTGGAACTTGTTGATATCATTCCTTTTAAATGCTTCCAACACGTTCTTGATCACCGGGTATTTGGTTTCATTATCTGCCTTTATGAGCCAGTTTACCTTTTTACCGGCATACGTAGACTTAGCGTCCCTGATCCAGTAATAGAGCTCACCGCCGGTTGAATCCGGCACCGGGATACCCGGCTGGTGTATCTCCTTTCTCTGTTCAGGTGTCATCGACAACAGGCTTTTGAAGTTGGCGAACGGCACCCCGATACTCGGAGCATTGGTGAACGCAGCTACTTCCTGGGGCGACAAATTAAGATTCCTGGTTTCACTCAGGTTCTGCGCAATGGTTTTCCGCGCATTGGGATCATCCATCTGAACAAACACCCTGCCGTCTTTGTCTATCGTTACCAAAAACGCATCCATTTCAGGAAACTCATCTGCCGATACCGATGCGGGGAATTGCACCTCCACCGGCTCATCAGGCTTAAATTTAGTAGCAAGAATGAAGAAAGTAAGGATCAGGAAAGACACATCCACAAAGGCTGTCATATCCACCCAGGTACTTTTTCGTGCTACTCTTGATCTTCCAGACATATTAATTTGATTTAAATGGACTTATTAGATTCAATACTTCAGCTTTTCCATAAAGCTCAGTACAAAAGATTATTTGTACTGGGAAGCGAAGCTCTGTGTCAGCGTAAATCCGGATTCATCAATACCATATGTGATGGAGTCGATCTTGGTAGTAAAGATATTATACATGATCATCGCGAAAGCTGAAGTTGCGATACCCACCGCTGTGTTATACAGGGCTTCAGAGATACCTACCGCCAGCTGGTTGGCTGCGGCTGCACCCCCTTCTTCACCCATGGAGCTGAATGAGCGGATCATACCCATTACCGTACCCAACAGTGCTACCAGGGTACCCACGGAAGTAAGTGTGGACAGGAATACCAGGTTCTTTTGCAGCATCGGGATCTCAAGCGCCGTGGCTTCTTCCACTTCTTTTTGAATGGCCACTACCTTTTGTTCGGTGGTCAGCTCTGTATTGGTGATGAGCTCTTTGTATTTACGCAGACCGGCTTTCATCACGTTTCCTACAGAACCCTGTTGCTTGTCGCACTCAGCCAGCGCTGCATCTACGTTTTTGTTAGCCAGTTGATATTGTACTTTTCTTACGAATTCAGCAATAGAGCCCTTTCCGGTCGCTTTGTTGATGGTAAGGAATCTTTCGATAGAAAATACAATTACCATCAGGAACATTCCCAGCAGGATGGGAACCACAATTCCTCCTTCATACATACGGTTCCATGCTCCGATCGGTCCCTCATGCTTCGGCCAGAATCCGCCGGCAGGATCAGGCTTCGCAAACCCGGAATCCGCTCCCAGAATAAATCTCCAGATACAATAACCCGCTATTATACAAACGATAGGGGCTAACCATGAAATAATATTGCTGCCTCCTTTAGGTTGCACAGATGTAGTTGCCTTAGCAGCGGCACTAGCGGTTGGTTTAGTTTCAGCCATAACTCTTGATTTTTGAAATTAAAGTTTTACAATTTTTAAGTGTGTGGTTTGGATGCACAATTCTAATAAAATAAAAATAGAATTTTTGAAATAATTTTTAAAATATTTCGTTGGGAAGGCAATATAGTGATTTTCTAATACCCGACAACAGTTTTCTTTTATTGTTTTTAAATCTTTCCGGCGGTTTTTTGGGAGGCTGTAAATGGCAAATATTCCACATTAACAGCGAAAAAAGACATTATTTTAATGTTATTCCTAATTTCAGCATTTGAATGTAATTTTTATCAAATGCGAAATTTTCTGACCGTTTGCTTCCTCTTCTTTATGGTATTCCCGGGCTTATCCCAGGAAAAAAAAAGAGATACGACAGCCGCTGCCGCTGATACAGCCCGGGGAAAAAACGCCACCGGCAAGGGGAGCCGGCCTTACCGGGAGGTCATAACTGCCAAAGCCGTTTCCGATACCGGGCTTTTCATTGTACATACGCTGGAGGAAAAGTACTTTTTTGAAATACCGGACACACTCCTGGGAAGGGATGTCCTGGTGGTAAACCGCATCTCAAAGGCGGCAGCAGGTATGCGGAGTGCATTTGTCGGTTATGCCGGCGACCAGATCGGCAGCAATGTGATCCGCTTTGAAAAAGGCCCCAACGAGAAGCTGTTTCTCAAAAAGGTTTCCTATGACGAAATATCCAAAGACTCTGCCCAGCCTATGTTCCAGGCCGTGGCCAACTCCAATATACTACCCATTGTGGCCACCTTTGATATAAAAGCAGGTGCAACCGACAGCACCGGCACCGTGATCGATGTGACGAGCTATATCTCCTCGGATAACGATGTGCTCTTTTTCTCGGGTAGCGCCAAAAGAAGCTTCCAGGTAGGTTCTTACCAGTCAGACAAATCCTATATACAAAGCGTCAGCAGCTATCCGACCAATATTGAGATCAGAACGGTCAAAACCTATTCCAAAGGAAGCGGGGGCGGATCCATGCAATCCATCCCCGGACCCGGTGGGGGGTCTGCCGCTTCCCCCTCGCAGAATGTATTCTTCACGCTGGAACTGAACAGTTCCCTCGTATTATTGCCGGAAACACCGGCCAGGCAACGCTTTTTTGACCAGAGGGTGGGCTATTTCGCCAGGAGCTATACCGACTTTGATGCCAACCCCCAGGGGATAAAGACGATCAACATGATCGTACGCTGGAAGCTGGAGCCCAAAAAAGAAGATTGGGAAAAATATTATAAAGGAGAGCTGGTAGAGCCGGAAAAGCCTATCATATTTTACATAGATCCGGCAACACCTGCCAAATGGGTGCCTTACCTTATACAGGGCGTGAACGACTGGCAGGTTGCTTTTGAAAAAGCGGGGTTTAAAAATGCCATCATGGGTAAGCCGGCTCCTTCCAAAAACGAAGATCCTACCTGGAGCCTGGAAGACGCCCGTTATTCGGCCATTGTATATAAACCCTCGCCGATACCCAACGCCAGCGGTCCCAACGTGCACGATCCCCGCTCCGGCCAAATACTGGAAAGCCATATCAACTGGTATCACAATGTGATGCTGCTGTTGCGCAACTGGTATTTTATCCAGGCGGCGCCCAACGATCCTGCTGCCAGGAAAATGGAATTTGATGACGAGCTTATGGGACGGCTGATCCGCTTTGTGGCAGCACACGAAGTGGGGCACACACTGGGATTGCGCCACAATTTCGGCGCCAGCTCATCCATTCCGGTGGAAAATCTCCGGAACAAGGCATGGCTGGAAAAGAACGCGCATACCCCCTCGATTATGGATTATGCCCGTTTTAACTATGTAGCGCAGCCGGAAGACAATATCCCCCGGGAGGGATTGATACCCCACATCGGTCCCTACGACATGTGGGCTATTGAATGGGGATACCGGTGGTATCCCGAAGCAGCCGCACCCGGAGATGAAACAGCGGTGCTGAATAAGATCACTACCGAAAAGCTGAAGGACAAGAGATACTGGTTTGGAACAGAAACCAATGCCGACGATCCGCGTTCGCAAAACGAAGACCTGGGCGACAATGCCATGAAAGCCGGCACCTATGGCATTAAAAACCTGCAGCGCATTGTGCCCAGGCTCGCGGAATGGACCAGGCAGGCCGATGAAGATCATGAAAACCTTTCTACCATGTATAGTGAGGTAACCGCACAATTCGGGCGCTACCTGGGGCATGTGTCCAAAAATATCGGGGGCATCTATGAAACCCCGAAAACGGTAGAACAGGAAGGTCCGGTATATACCTACGTACCCAAAGCGGTGCAAAAAGAGGCGATGGTTTTTTTAAGGAAAGAGATCTTTACTACTCCTGCCTGGCTGCTGGATAATGATATTTTCGGCAAAACCGGCAATACGGGACTTTCGGTGGTCAGCATGCGGCAGGATGCCGTGCTGGGCAGGCTGATCAGCACCAATACCTTCAGCAAACTATTGAGCATGGAAGCGGCGCTGGGTGAAACGGCATATAAATGCGCAGACATGATGCAGGACCTCCAACAAGCCATCTGGTCGGAGCTGGCCGTACGGAAACCGATAGATATTTACAGGAGAAACCTGCAGAAATCCTACCTGGAGCGGGTAAGGATGATCCTGCGGCCACCCGCTGTTTCCGGCATGAGCATTACGTTGCGCATAGGCACACCCGCCTCTATGATCGACACCCGCAGAAGTGATATCATATCCGTTCTAAAGGCCAATCTGCGCACACTGAGAACAAATGTAAAGGCAGCTCTCCCTGCCATTACCGACAGGATGTCCCGGTATCACCTGGAAGATGTAATAGAAAGGATCGATGAAATACTCAAGGTTGACAAATAAGATGGCCGGATGTTAGTCGAACTGCAGCAAATAAAAGATATGGTGAACGCCGTTCATCCGTTGCCGGAGGAGGATTGGCACGCCTTTGCTTCCGGCTGGTCGCCATTCAGCGCTAAAAGAAAAGAGATCATCACCGCAGCCGGACAAACGGAAAAATACCTGTATATAGTGCTTTCCGGCGTTCAGCGGGTAGTGTATTATGACGATGACAAAGAAGCCACTCTCATTTTCAGTTATCCCCCTTCTTTCGGTGGCGTGCTGGACTCGCTGATGTTGCGGCAGCCGTCGCGGTACTATTACGAAGCGTTAACGCCTTCTTCCCTCCTGAGAATGCCCTGGGAAACACTCCATGCTTTGATGACATCGCGAACCGACATTGAGCTGCTGGTGCGCAAGGGCATCAGCGGCGCCATGAGCGGACTGCTGGAAAGGCTGGTGGAACAACAATGCTTTTCCTCTGAAGAAAAGTTCCGGAAGCTTTTGCAGAGAAGCCCCCACATCCTGCAACTGGTGCCGCATAAATACCTGGCCAATTATCTCGGGATAGACGCCACCAATTTCAGCAAGCTGATGAACCGGGTAAGGATTTAAAACGGGTTATTGCAACACCTCCCGTGCTATCACTATTTTCTGTATTTCGCTGGTGCCTTCTCCTATTGTACACAATTTACTGTCGCGATAATACTTTTCCACCGGAAAATCTTTCGTGTATCCATATCCCCCGAATATCTGCACGGCTTCATTGGACACTTTTACCGCTACTTCGCTGGCATAGTATTTAGCCATGGCCGCCTCTTTTGTCATCGGCAGTCCTTTGTTCTTTTTATCAGCGGCCTGCCGTACCAGTAATTCGGCTGCGGCTATTTCGGTGGCCATATCGGCCAACTTAAAGGATATTGCCTGGAAACTGGCAATCGGCTTTCCAAACTGTTCTCTTTCTTTTGCATATTGTAATGCTGCTGTATAGGCGCCGTTCGCGATGCCCAACGCCAGGGCGGCTATGGATATTCTTCCGCCATCCAGCACCTTCAGCGATTGTTTAAAGCCGTCTCCCACCTCTCCCAACCGGTTGGCATCCGGTATCCGGCAGTTATCAAAGATCATTTCGGTGGTTTCGCTGGCGCGCATACCCAGCTTGTTTTCTTTTTTACCGGCACTAAAACCGGCAGTACCTCTTTCCACGATAAATGCAGTTGCATTATTTTTAGTGCGGGGTTCGCCGGTACGGGCTATCACCACTGCCACATCGCCCGATTTACCATGGGTTATCCAGCATTTGGTACCGTTCAGCACCCATTCCGATCCCGACTTTACCGCGGTGGTCTGAATGTTGCCGGCATCGCTGCCGGTACCCGGCTCCGTGAGTCCCCATGCACCTATCCATTCCGCGGTTGCCAGCTTTGGCAGGTACCTGCTTTTTTGTTCGTCGTTACCAAAGTTGAGTATATGCCCTGTGCACAGGGAATTGTGTGCAGCCAGGCTGAGTCCTATTGAGCCGCATACGCTGGCCACTTCCCGGATGATGGCTACATATTCCATATATCCCAATCCGGCTCCACCGTATTGCTCGGGCACCAGCACCCCCATCAGGCCCAGCTTTCCCATCTCTTTAAACACCCCCACCGGGAATTCCTGGCGTTCGTCCCACTCCATTACATATGGCTTAATATGCTGTGCGGCAAAATCCCTCGCAGTCTGGGCTACCTGTAGTGTTAATTCATCCTGTTCAAAATTCATCTTCGGTCAATTTATAATTAGCAATCATTCTGCAACCAGGTATGGTGCTATTTTTTCAAAAATCTCCTCTGTAACCAGGTGCAGCTTTTTTATGTCCTCCGGCGCCCTGAATGCGCCATGCTGCTCCCTGTAGGCTATAACGGCTGCCGCAAGCCTATATTTTATATACGGATGATCTTTTAATACCGCCTCCGGTGCCATGTTGATATTAATTCTTTCTACGGTTGTCGCCCGGCATTCCAGGTACGGCCTGATCCTTTCAAAAGTGCTGTCCGGCAATCCGTATACTTCCGCCAGTTGATCAACGGTATAAAAACCACCCAGCTTCTGCCTGTATGCTACAATTCGCCTGGAAAGAACCGGGCCGATGCCGCGAAGCTTTCTAAAGGCGCCTGTATCAGCCGCATTAATATCTATGGCTGCTGCGCCGGGTACCGGATCCACCTGCTTTTCCTTATTGGTCCGGGCGGCCCGTAACGCAGGGCTGGCCGCTTCCGGCTCTTTACTTTCAATACGAATGTAGGGATACAATCTATCGTATTCCTCCGGTTTTAATCCAAATATTTTCTTAAAATCTTCCGGCCTGAAAAATTTGCCGCCACGGGAACGGTAGTTTTCAATAGTAGTGATTGTCCGTTCAGGCAATCCCAACTGCTGCCACCCTTCGCGATCAAGCCGGTTCGGGTCAAAATAAAAAAGAGCAGGCGGCATCTCATTTCGAGGCGCTTCCGTTGCGTCGCGGAGACTGTCTGCTGTCATTTGCCCGCTTTGGTGAAATATAGCCAGATCACTGGTCAACAGCTCCAGTTCGGCGGCGTCCAGTTCTTTACTGCTGAAGAATGCGGGCAGGAACCAAATGATAATGATCAGCGCCAGCAGCGATAATATTCCGACACGCTCCTTTTTGGAGAAAATAAAATACGATTTCCACCGGTTAGCCATGCAGTACAGGTTTCGTTAAGATAAGGTTACTCTATAGGAACAAGGTTATAATAAAGATATTGAAATTTAATGGGTGTCAGCCCGTTATATTAACACTTGGGGAAAATAAACTACCTTGCCGGATAAACAATACACTATGTTGAAATCAATGACGGGATTTGGCCGGTACGAACAGGCGTTGGGGAAAAAGACATTCCTGGTAGAAATCAAATCCCTGAACGGAAAACAATTTGAAATACTGCTGAAGCTGCCCAATATCCTGAAGCCATACGAGTTTGACATCAGGAATATGATCTCTGAAAAACTCATTCGCGGCAGCATTGACTGCAACATCACCTTAAAACAAAACGGGGCCGCAAAGCCGGTTGTTATCAACACCGAACTGGCAAAATCTTACTACCAGCCGCTGGCCGAGCTGGCCGAAAGCCTGCAACTGGACACAGGTTCTATTCTCAGCTCTTTACTAAAGCTGCCGGAAGTGGTGGTGCCTTCTACTGAAATTATAAGCGAAGAGGAATGGAACGCATTCAAAGACATACTGGCAACCGCCCTGGAAAATATCAACCATCACCGGCTGAATGAAGGGGCTGTACTGGAAAAGGACCTGATGCTGCGGATTGAAAATATTGAAGCGCTGCAAACAAAAGTGATAGAGCTGGAACCCCGGCGGCAACAAAAAATAAGGGACGGGCTTACCCGGCTGTTGGAAGAGAAAGTGGGAAAAGATAATTTTGACAGCAACCGGCTGGAGCAGGAGATCATCTACTATATTGAGAAAATAGACATCAGCGAGGAACAGGTACGGTTGAAAAACCATTGCGAGTATTTCAAAACCCTACTCAAAGACGGGGATGACGCAAAAGGAAAAAAACTGTCCTTCCTGCTGCAGGAAATAGGCCGGGAGATCAACACCACCGGCGCTAAATCCTATGATTCGGAAATTCAGAAATGCGTGGTGCTGATGAAGGATGAGCTGGAAAAAGCAAAAGAACAAATTTTAAATGCTTTATAAATACCTGAATCAATTGAAGACAACTCTTCTTTCCGGAGCTGTTGCCGTTATCCTCTGCTTACAGGCTGCGGGATGTAAAACCGTTGACGTGTTTGAGAAAAACGTTTCCATTCCGGGAAGCCAGTGGCCGCATAGCTTTAAGCCTTCCTTCAGCTTTTCGGTAACGGATACCACGGCGCTCTATAATATCTATGTCACTTTGCGACATACACATGCCTATGGCTATAACAATATCTGGCTCAACCTTCATTACACCCTGCCAGGCGATACTACCCGTCAGCAAAAAGTAGATATCCTGCTGGCAGACAACCAGAAAGGCAGGTGGCTGGGCAACGGTATGGATGATATTTACGAGATACGCCACCTTGTGTCTCCGCAACCATTCCGTTTTACAAGATCGGGAGAATGCAGCTTTGTACTGGAACAGATCATGCGGGAAAATCCGCTGAGGCATGTTATCAATGCAGGGGTGCGCGTTGAAAAAGTAACGCAGTAATGGCGAACCTCTATAAAAGAAAACGATTTACGGTCATTACCATTGTCTATTGGTTCCTGCTCACCTATATTTTAACGGCCCTGCTGTTCTGGCTTTTTTCTTTGCTCAGGCAAAACAGCCAGATGGCGGAATACCGGATACTGCAGCTCAAAAAAGACGAACCGGATTATATCACCCAGGTAGAAGCCATACGGAAACAGGAAAACACCAAAATAGCACAGTATGTGGGAGAAGGTGTCACCTTTATATTACTGATACTGGTAGGCGCCGTATTTGTTTACCGTGCAACACGCAGGCAAATACGCCTGAACAACCAGCAGCAAAACTTTATGATGGCGGTTACGCATGAATTAAAAACCCCTATTGCCGTAGCAAAGCTGAACCTGGAGACCCTGATCAAACGAAAGCTGGAAGACCATCAAAAGGAAAAGCTGATCAACAACACATTACAGGAAGCCAACCGGCTGCATATACTTTGTGATAATATACTGGTAGCCTCCCAGCTGGATGCAGGAAGATACCTGAGCACGAAAGAGTCGTTCAACCTCAGCGACCTTGCTTTTGAAAGCATCTCCAGCTTTGCGGAGCGATTCCCGGACCGGAAGCTCGAACATAATATAACAACCGGCATATTTGTAACGGGTGACCGGCTGCTCTTACAGTTGGCTATCAATAATCTGATCGACAATGCCATCAAGTATTCAACAAAAGACAAAACCGTGACAATTGTACTGAAGCGTTCCGGAAACAAGGTGCAGTTGGAAGTGATCGATGAAGGCGAAGGCATTGAAGACAGCGAAAAATCAAGGGTTTTCGAAAAATTTTACAGGAGCGGGAACGAAGGTACCAGAAAGACAAAAGGTACGGGTTTGGGACTGTTTCTGACCCGGAAAATATTTGCAGACCATAAAGGAACGATAAAGGTGACCAATAATATCCCTTCCGGGTGTATTTTTGTATGTACACTTGCTGCAAACTAGCAAACAGGAACTATGAATACAAATGCTCTGGGATATATACTATTGGTAGAGGATGAAGAAAACCTCCAGGAAGCGCTTAAATTGAATCTTGAGCTGGAAGGATACGAAGTGAGCTGCGCATCTGACGGCACGGAAGCACTGAAAAAAATTTCAGAAGAATACTTTGACCTGATCGTGCTGGACATTATGATCCCCGGCATTGACGGCATAGGAGTAGCCGAAAACGTCAGGCTGAGCAATAACGATACCCCCATCCTGATGCTGAGCGCCAAAAGCAGCAGCGCTGAAAAAGTGCTGGGCTTAAAAAAGGGAGCGGATGACTATATCACCAAACCTTTCAACCTGGAAGAGCTTTTGTTGAGAGTAAAAAAGCTGATCAGCAAAAACAAAAAGCTGCAGGACAAAGAAACCATTGATGAATATTACCAGTTTGGCAAAAACAAGGTTGACTTTAAAGCACAATCCGCCGTCAACTTCCGCGGGGAAACCATCGCGCTCAGCAAAAAAGAGGCCATGCTGCTGAAGCTGCTGCTGGAAAACAGGAACGATGTGGTGCCACGGGAAAAGATACTGCAATCTGTGTGGGGGTACAATGTATATCCTACCACCCGCACGGTGGATAATTTCATTCTCAGCTTCCGGAAATATTTTGAAGAAGACAGCCGCAGCCCGCGCTATTTCCACTCTATCCGGGGTGTGGGTTACAAATTCACCAACTAGATAGGGTTCCGAACCCTCGCAGCAGGTTTCGGAAAATCCAACAGGTTGCCAGGGTTCGGAACCCCTGGACGTATTTCTTCGATCCCGGGGTCGGCTGCGCCAGACCCCGGGAGGACGAAACATTTTTGCCTCCCCGGGGTCTGCGTAGCGACCCCGGGGCTGGCTCGGAAGGTTGGAAACCCCTTGCCAACAAAATCACATTTTCATTACGGCCCGTTAACGGTTTGGTAATACAGGCTGTCGTTATTTGTATTGCAGAACACAAGTAATTCATTTCTCATGTTTGTTAAGTAAAATGGGTAAATCAATCGTTTGAATCGCAGCAACCCCGGTTTCTACCGGGGTTTTTTCTTTAAGCGATTTATACAGCATGTAACCGTACAAATCCTTTTACCGGGATGGACACGCCGGGTCCCGTATAGCAGGAATTCGTGCGTCAGGGTTCCGAATATTTACACCGGCATGCCCGGAACGCAATCTGCCCTCTAAGTTCGGAGCCCTCGTCGATTGCTATTGATTGATCAGGATTTTTGCACCGCCTTTTTTTAGCGACTCATATATTGCATCGATGGCGATCATATCCTTCAGTCCTTCTTCACCCGATACATTGGGGTCGGGTTTGTTGTTGAGAATACAATCCGCAATACCGTCCATTTGCAGCGCCTGGTGCGTCAATACAGGCTGGTCCAGCGGGCCCAGGTGTGTTACACCTTTTATAGGGCCGTAGCCAAATGCCGGCTTCAGTTCGGCAAAACCTTTTTCACCGGAAAGAAACAATCGCTCAGCATGATTGAAGTTGTAGGTGCAGCCGCAATTGGCAATAGCCCCGCTGGGGAAGCCCAACTGGAATAATACGGTTTCATCCACTTCCGCAAATTTCACCGGGTCGGTCTTTACCTCCTGCGCGGTAACCCATATTGGTTCTTCTCCCGTGGCATAACGGGCCCCATTCAACGAATACACACCCACATCCATAATGGCGCCCCCACCTGCCAGGGCATGCTTCAAACGCCACTGGTTGGGATCGCCTATCCGGAAGCCCATAAAATTATCTACGTATTTGATCTTTCCGAACTCTCCCGCTTCGCGCATCCGGATAATTTCCCGGGTATGCGGTTCAAAATGCAGCCTGTAACCTATGTAAAATTTCACACCGGCTTTTTTACAGGCGTCTATCATTTCCTGTGCCTGCTTTGCATTATCCGCCACCGGCTTTTCACATATCACATGCTTGCCTGTAGCCGCAATCTGCAACACATGCCGGTGGTGAAGCGAGTTGGGAGTGGTAATATACACCAGGTCAATTTCATCATTGTTGGCAATGTCCTGTACATTGTCATAATTATAGATATTCCTGTTGGGAATATTATAGTTTTTCTGCCATTGCTCTATTTTGGAAGGTGTGCCGGTGACGATGCCGGTCAATGTTGCCAGTTTGCATTCCTTCATTGCTCTCGCCACAATGTTAGCGTAGCCACCGAGCCCCATCAACGCAACACGTAAGGTATTTTTGGCGGGTGCGTAAGGGTAAGGTGCAGCACCGGAAGATAACGGGTGAACGGCAAGGGCGCCCAGCCCCATAGATACTTTATACAAAAAATCACGACGAGTATTCATATTGCAATGGTTTGTTAGTGTAATGCTATAGCATACTAAGTTCCCGATTTTTCTTTACCCGGCAAAGAATAAAGAACCGGGATTTTCCACTGCCCGGCCAATATTACATTATGCAAAAGAAGCTTTCAATACCGGCTACCCGACAGATAATTTTCCATTGGAATATACCGGCAATACGTTGGCCGTATCCGGCGTCAGGCAATACCGGATATCGTTTTCCAATCCATAACCGTTTAAGCGGAGATAATGGGACGCCTGTTTGTTTTTTACATAGGAAAACAGGTCCTGCCCTGCTTCCCTGTAAACGGAGTGCGCCATAGAAGACGAGTCGCAATCGATGGTAAAAAAATCTTTTACCCTGTCCACAACCGCCCCGGCAAACAGGGTATCCTCTATATTGATCCTGTCCTTCCAGGCGCCGCAAGCCAGGATCACATTTTGACGACGGCTGATAAGATAATCAACCACCGCGGACTGGTTGGAGAAAGCGCCGGTAACGATATTAGCTGCGCCCCTGTCCAGGGCCATATACAGGAGCCTGGTGCCATTGGTGGTGGTTAGCACCAGGGTTTTATCTTTTATAAATTCGCGGCCGTACTCCAGCGGGGAATTGCCGTGCTGCAACCCTTCTATCACCTTACCTTCCCGTTCACCTGCTGTAATACCACCGGTAGCTCTACCCAGGGCGATACACTTTTCCACGCTGTCTACCGGCATCACGCTTTCTGCGCCGTTGTACAGCGCCGTTGCAATAGTGGAGGTAGCGCGAAGGACGTCTATAATTACCACTATTGACGTATCCAGGTTATAGAGATGCAGCAATGCAGGAGACAATACAGTATATAATGCAGGCTTCTTCTCACTCATATGATTAATTCCATTCCAAATGGCTGCAAATATCGGATCATGTTTTGATTTTCCGGCTTCCCGGCCTGGCAGTGATGAGTGAAAAGACAAGTTTTTTTAAAAAACTATAAAAATAGTTTTAAAACTATAAAAATAGTTATATATTTGAGTATTACATCAATTTAAGCATGGAAAAAACACTTACAAAAGCGGAAGAGCAGATAATGCAGGTACTGTGGAGGCTGGAACATGCCTTTCTGCGAGATGTCCTGGAGGCGCTTCCGGAGCCCAGGCCACATCAAAACACGGTGGCTACCGTATTAAAAGTATTAACAGAAAAAGAATTTGCAGGAATAGAGACTTTTGGACGGATACACAGATACTACCCTTTGGTAAGCAAGGAACAGTATTCAAAAGCCAGCATCCGGTCCGTTGTCAAAAACTATTTCAACGGTTCTTTTACCAATGCAATGTCTTTTATGATATCCGAAGAAAATCTTGATATAAAAGATCTTGAGCTGTTGTTGAAGCAGCTAAAAAACAGGAAGAAATAAATTCATCACTCAATCACGTTACTATGTGGGATACGATCGTTTACCTCCTGAAGGTAATATTCATCTCGGCTATACTGTATGGTCATTATTTACTGATAATGCGTAACAGTGCCGGTCATACCTGGAACCGGTTCTACCTGCTCGGTATCTTTTTTGCCAGCATTCTCATTCCGCTTGTGCAGGCGCCTGCTTTCTTTTCCGCAGTCAACCCGTTACACGATGTAAGTGATGCGGTATTGATATCAGAAGGCACGGAGACCAGCATCACCACTGAAGCGGGAGCCGGCACTTCTCCTGCATACCGGGCAGCGGTCGTATATGGATACCTGGCTGTTTGCCTGTTCTTCCTGGTTTCCCTGTTGATGTCGTTTTACCGGGTGGCAAAGCTGTGGCGTACCGGGCAGAAGGCAACTGTCAATAATATTTCGATAGTGAGCTCCACCGGGAAAGGCACCCCATTTTCCTTTTTCAGTTTTATTTTCTGGAATAAGCACATTGACATGGAGAGTGATACGGGCAGAAAGATCCTGCTGCACGAAATGACCCATATGCGCCAGTTACATAGCCTTGACAGGCTGCTGGTAAATCTGGTCATGATAGTTGCGTGGATCAACCCGGTGTTTTGGTTGGTTCGCCGGGAACTGTTCATTATTCACGAGTTTATTGCAGATGCCGCATCGGTAGAAAACCATGACGCAGATGCGTTTGCCCGGATGTTGCTGACGGCTGCTTTTCCTGTCCAGTATCATAATGTTACCAGTCATTTTTTTACATCATCTATAAAACGCAGATTAACCATGCTCACCCAACAACAAAAAACACGGTTCGGCTATATCGGCCGGTTATTAACACTGCCCCTGGCACTATTGATCTTTGCAGCTTTTTCAACCGCCGGCAAAAGCAACACCCGGCAGGAACCGGTGTTACCGGAAGGCATAGGTAGCATTGTACCCGCATCCCTTGCACAGGATACCGTCATCGCTTCCTTTCCCGGTGGAAAGCGCGCATGGGTTCACTATATCAAAGGCATTGTTGATCAACACCTGGACACACTCGGGGATTACGGAATATCCGGAACGATTGTAGTAGCTTTTACAGTTGATGAAAACGGCTCATTGTCGGAATTTAAAACAACTAAAGATGATATTCCGTTTTTATCAGAACTGGTAACAAAAGCATTGAAGGAAGGCCCCAAATGGGTTCCTGCTACTGTTGAGGGAAAAAATGTGAAATCCATTTTCAAACAGCCTGTAACTTTTCGGATAGATGAGTAAACCCGGGTACCGGCTGATTGAACAGACACAGGTCTGCGAGAGAGAGATCTTCTCTTTTTTTGTCATTTCGATGCATCCGGTGTAGAAGGATGCGGAGAAATCTATTGAAGGAGTGGAGTAACTCTCTGCGAAAGTTGTATCGGTGTTAGATTCCCTCCCTGCGAGAGAGATGACAAGGAAAGAAGTGTGGTCAGAATGACAAAGAAAAAAGGCTCGGTCAGAATGAAGGAAAAAGGTGGGATCGAATACGATACTACCGCTTTGCTTTTGCTGCCCGCATCATTTCGCCATAGCCCCATTTCCTGGCAGCGGTTTCCACGGTCATAGCAATTCTTTTGGCCCTGGTGGTTTCCGTTTTTGCGCTCTCGATCCATTTGGAGAAATAGTTCTGGTGGCTCCGGGGCAGGCTGCTGAAAAATTTAAATGCATTGGGTTCGTCTTTCAGGCATTCTATCAGTTCCGGTAGCACCTGGTATTCGGTTTTGTCAAACGCCAGGCATACCTCCACGGATGCCCCGGCATTTTTCCTGAGCGCCTTCCGCATAGCGCCGTTGATCGTAAGAATGAAAGCGCCTCCACCCATCGGAATAAGATTAACGCCCGTAATGGCATGGTTGTCCAGCTTTCCCTTTACCCTGAAAGACTTTTTAGTGTCCGGCTTTATTTGCTGTGCTATTTCAGAGGGGATCTCGATATACGACCAACCGGTCTTTTCTCCCTTTTCTGTAAACTTTAATATCGTAGCAGTAAAACGGACCATAACAGGAATGTATTAATTGCCGAAACAGTGAGGATCACAGCGCCGCTTTCCTATCCCAAAATCCCCGCAGGCTCATTCTACTACAGCCTCTTCCCCATACATCTGGCTCTTGTATTGCAAAGAAGGCGAGGGTATGAAAGCTCCCAGTCCCAGCTCTTTCCACTTTTTATCCACCGACTCAATGGTGGCATCATCGGATACAACAATATTCGGCCAATCCCTGTAGAAATCATCGAATTCTTTTGTCTTACGCGTACCATCCAGACCAAGGCAGGCAAACAACTTTCCCGGCACCTGCCCGGACTCTCTTTCTACCAATATGGAATCTCTCTTGGGGTCCAGGTTGTTGCAAAACCGCCATAACGCAACAGAAAGCTTATGCGGATCAACGGTATCCTCTACGTACAGTATCATTTTCACACTTTCTATCCCGGGAATGGCTTCACACACCTGCCTGTGCAGCTCTTTAATATGTCCCTTCCGGTTCTTCTTTACCGATACTACCATGCAGGGAATATTATATGACCGGGATAAAATATTGGCATCGGTGATCTCCGGGAAAATATGCCTGAGATCAGAAACAGCTACATCAGCTGCCGCGGGCATCATTGCATACCGTTCGTCGATCTCTTCCTCAAATTTCCGGGTACCGTCTATGGCCATTTTACCGCCAAAGCCCATTTTACTGCAACTGTGATCCAGCACATCCATCGGCCCGGTCGTAAACGACACATCGGTAGCAACATTGAGATTCTTAAATACGGTTTGCGCCAAGGATGCATAGTCCGTGATATTTGTCAGTTCATCCGCGATCACCAGTATCTTGTTAAACATCATCTGGCCGGCGCCCCACATGGCATTCATCACTTTTTGTCCCTGTCCCGCATAATCTTTGTTGATCTTTGAGATCACCAGGTTATGGAATACACCCTCTACCGGCATATCCATATCCACGATCTCGGGTACCAGCGCCATTTTTATCGGTGCCAGGAAGATACGCTCGGTGGCTTTCCCCAGCCAGGCATCTTCCTGTGGCGGAATACCGACAATGGTGGCCGGGTACACAGGACTTTTTTTATGGGTTATAGCAGTAACATGAAATTTCGGATACCAATCGGCCAGTGAATAGTATCCGGTATGATCTCCGAACGGGCCCTCCCACACCAGCTCTTCCTCCGGATCCACGTATCCTTCAATCACAAAATCCGCATCTTCGGGTACTTCCAGTTCCGGTTGGGTAATGCACTTCACCAGCGATACTTTCTTTTTCCGGAGAAACCCGGCCAACATATATTCATCAACATTTTCGGGCAATGGCGCAGTTGCCGAATAAGCGTATACGGGATCTCCACCCAATGCCACGGCAACGGGCATGCGCTTTTTCTGTTTTTTATATTCTGCAAAATGTTTAGCAGATACTTTATGCTTGTGCCAGTGCATACCGGTCATGGTAGGTGTAAACACCTGCATGCGATACATTCCTACGTTCCGGATGCCGGTTACCAGGTCCTTTGTATGTATGATGGGCAACGTAATAAAGGGACCTCCGTCCTTTGGCCAACAGGTGATGACGGGGAGCTTACTCAAATCAGGGTTCTCTGTAATAATTATTTCCTGACAGGCACCCCTTCCGCTTTTTACTTTGGGCATCCAGGAAGCAAATTGCCCCAGCCTGGGCAGCATATTCAGCTTATCCAGTATACTTTCTTTAGGCTTGGTCAGCATTTTAAACAGCTCCTCAATCTGCCCCGCAATATCATCCAGCTTCTCCACCCCCAAAGCCATACACATTCTTTTCTCGCTTCCGTACGCATTCATCAATACCGGGAAAGCATACCCCGTATTTTCAAACAGCAGGGCTTTACCACCATTACCGCTCTTACTGACACGGTCGGTGATCTCTGCTATTTCCAGTTTGGGATCTACATATGTTTTTATCCGGACCAATTCCCCGGCTTTCTCCAATGCTTCAATAAATGCCTGCTGATCTTTAAATGCCATTTTGAAAAAGATATTAATGGCACAAAGGTACTAATACGGGAATGAACTAAACCGCCGGGCGCTTATTTTTCACAGGCTGAGACGCTGCCACGCTTTTGAGAAAAGATAATCCGGACTTTCGTACCGGGTATATTTTCTCACAGGCGGTAAATGCAACATTCATCAAAAAAGACAGCTACTCCCATCCGCCGCCGAGTGAGCGATACAACTGTACGCGGGCTATGAGCATGTTCGCTTTTACTGTAACCAGGTCAAGCTCCACATCCAGCAGGTATCTTTGAGCGGTGATCACTTCCAGGTAGGTGGCAAAGCCGGACCTAAAGAGCATGTCTGCATCTTTTACCGCTTTCTGGGCTATTTTCACCTGCTGTTCGGCAATTACCAGCTGCTCCTGTGTTTTATTGATGGAGATCAGAATATTCTCTGTCTCTACGATGGCCTCATATACCTGCCGCTGAAAATCTATCTCCGCAATTTCTCTCTCATTTTTGGCTACTTCTATATCCGTTCTTATAGCCCTGCGGTTAAACAATGGCTGTGCCAGTCCCGTCGTAATTCCTCCGAATAAAGCGCCGGGGATATTGAACCAATTCTGCGGCAACATGGCATTTACTCCACCGGTGAGGGATATGGTAAGGTTGGGATACTGGTAAGACTGGCTGACCCCTACTCTTGCATTAGCGCTTTTCAAACGGTATTCGGCCGCCAGCACGTCGGGGCGGTTCTGTATGTAGGAAAGTGGTATTTCGTATAATACATTGTACTCCTTCCCTATATCAATATCGGAAATATTTAACTCCCTGTCCATATGCTGGGGCAACTTACCCGTTAACAGGAGCAGGCCGTTTTGGTGGATGGCGATCTCCTCTTCCAGCTTGGGGATCAGTGCGGCTGCTTCCAGCATCTGCGACTCTGTCTGCTGCACGGCCAGCGCAGTCACTTCGCCTGACTGATATTGCAATTCAACCATTTTAAGATTATTGCTTCTGTAGGTGTAGTTTCTTCTGGCTACTTCCAGTTGTTCATCCAGCATCAGCAGGGAATAATAACTGTCTGCAATGGTGGCGATCAAATTGGTTTGAAGTGCCCGTTGCAGCTCAAAGCTTTCTTCGTACCTGGCAAGCGCCGCTTCCTTTTGCCATCGCAGTTTGCCCCATATATCGGCCTCCCAGGAAACAGCAAAGGAATTACTGAACTGTGACTGATAATTGAAAAAATTAACAGGAGCGTCCGTTCCTCTCTCCGAGTACCACTTGGAAGAAGGAGTGCTGTAAAACTTTTCCGAACGATATTGCCTTTCGAAGCCGAGTATCCGGGCATTTACCGAGGGGAAAAATGCCGCTTTCGATTCCCTGAAATTAGATTGGGCGATCTCGATATTTTTCAATGTGGACCGCATGTCAAAATTATGTGTGATAGCATCTTCAATCAGTCCGATGAGGATCGTATCGTGAATAAATTCCTTCCATCCGATCAGCTTTATGGTGTCTGCATCCGAAGGCATATAGTATTCCGGCAGATTAAGATCCGGCTTTTCAAATTTCCTCCCCACCTTACACGCCGCCATCAGACAAACGAGGCCTGATAACAGGAAAACCTTATGATAGTTCAGGTTCTTCATCGTTTTTAAATTTTTCTTTAAGCTGTTCGTCAATTTTTCTAAATACAATGAACAGCAACGGAATAATAAATATACCCAGCGCCACGCCGGCAAGCATACCACCGGCCGCACCAAAGCTGATAGAATGATTTCCCTCTGCGGACGGACCCTGTGTCCACATCAGTGGAATAAGTCCCGCCACAAAGGCAAGGGAAGTCATCAGAATAGGACGCAGCCGCAACTCGGCACCTTTCAATGCGGCATCCACGATGGACAAACCGGCTCTCCGCTGCTGAACAGAAAACTCTACGATCAGGATAGCGTTTTTTGCAAGAAGACCGATCAGCATGATCAACCCCACCTGCACATATATGTTGTTTTCGAGGCCCACAAGATTGATCATCCCGTAAACGCCCGGCAAACCCACCGGAACAGATAATAAAATTGCAAATGGCAGTATATAGCTCTCGTATTGTGCAGCCAGCAAAAAGTAGACGAAAATGATGCTCAGCAATATTATTAATGCATTCTGGCTACCGGAACTGCTTTCTTCAAGGCTCATTCCCGTCCATTCATATTTATAGTTACCGGGTAATATATTGGCCGCCAGGTCTTCTACCGCTTTCATAGCATCACCGGTGCTGTAACCCTGCGCCGGTGTAGCATTCACCGTTATGCTGTTAAACAGGTTATACCGGTTTACCACCTCCGGGCCCAGCCTTCTTTTCAATTTTATCAGGGTGCTGGCCGGCACCATTTCCCCGTTCTTATTACGCACAAATATGGAGTTAAAGGTTTCAGCCGTAGCCCTGTAATCCACGTCCGATTGCATATATACACGGTACTGCCTGCCGAAACGGGTGAAGTCTCCGGCCTGTACCCTTCCGTAATAACCTCTCACGGTCGTCACCAGGTCTTTAACGCTTACCCCGATTGCCTTGGCTTTTACCTGGTCGATCTCCAGCTCAAACTGGGGAAAATTTGACTGGAAGGAAGTAGATGCAGACAATATCTCCGGCCGGTTTTGCAGCGCATGTATGAATGTATCCGTAACGGCACTGAAGGTCTGGAAACTGCCGCCCAACCTGTCCTGCAATACAAACTCCAGGCCGGCTACATCTCCAAATCCCTGAACAGTCGGCCGCGGGAACACCGTAAAAGAGGCGCCGGTTATTTTGGACAGGTCTTTACGGAGCGTGTCCATAAAGCTGTTGATGTTTTTTATTCCTTTTCTTTCGTCGTGCGGATACATAGTTACATACCCTACCGCATAGGCGCTGCTCGCCGAATTATCGATCCCGTTATACCCTGAAATGCTCGTAATGCCGCTGACTTCGGGGCGCCGCTTGATGATGCTGTCCGCCCTGTCAAGCAATTCCGCTGTTCGTGACAGAGAAGCGCCCGGTGGCATTTTTAACGTGTAAGTAATAAACCCGTCGTCTTCCGTGGGAATAAAGCTGGTAGGTGTGTTCCGCATCAACAGTACCCCCAGCAGGGTAACCAGGGTTAATGCTGCAAATGCCAGCTTCCTGTTCCTGATAATAAAGTTTACTGCGGCAAGGTATTTACCGGTAAACGCATTGAAGGATGTATTGAATGCAGTAAAAAACCGTTGCAGCCACGCTTTGGATCCCTTTTCCTTTTTGCCGGCAGTTTGTATGGCTTCCGTATCCGTGACCGTATGTCCGTGCTGGCTGTGTCGTTTCAACAATAATGCGCAAAGAGCGGGACTGAGCGTCAGCGCATTCACCGCCGAGATCAGGATGGCAACAACCAGGGTATAGGAAAACTGCCGGTAGAACACACCTGCCGGCCCCTCCATGAACCCGATAGGTAAAAACACAGCGGCCATGATCATGGTAATAGAAAGGATGGCGGAAGTTATTTCCCCCATAGTGGAAATGGTGGCGGCCCTGGGGCCCAACCCGGTTGCTTCCATCTTTTGGTGAACCGCCTCTACTACCACAATGGCATCATCTACCACAATACCGATGGCCAGCACCAGAGCAAACATGGTCAGCACATTGATTGAAAAGCCCATCATCAGCAGGAAGAAAAAAGTGCCTATAAGCGACACGGGTATCGCCAGCGCAGGTATCAACGTAGCACGGAAATTCTGCAGGAATATAAATACAATGATGAACACCAGTATGAATGCCTCAAACAATGTATGGATAACCTGGCTGATAGACTCATCTATCTGGTTGCGGACAGAATATGTGATCTCATATTTGATCCCATTCGGAAAATCTTTCGACAGTCTTTCAAGCACTTTTCTTACTTCTATATCAATATCCCTTGCGTTAGAGCCGCTGGTTTGGGTAATATTCATGGTAAGCCCGGGAAAACCATTCACCCTGTTGTCGCTTCCCAGGTTGGACGCTCCCAGCTCCAGCCTCGCGATATCCTTCAGGTACAATACGGAACCATCTTCATTTGTCTGGATCACGATATTTTCAAACTCTTCCGGCTTGCTCAGCCTGCCTTTGTGCCGGATGATCGTTTCAAAAACCTCGTCGGAAGTTTCTCCAAACCTTCCGGGCGCTATTTCAAAATTCTGGTCCCCGATAGCTCTTGATACATCCTGGGGGATCAGGTTGTAAACGGCCATTTTCTCGGGATTCAGCCATACGCGCATACTGTAATCCCTTGCGCCAACCCTTGCCACCTCCGCTATTCCGTCCACCCGCAGCAGCTCGCGGTTGATATTGATCTGCGCATAAGCCTGTAAAAAGGTCTCATCATATACACCCTGGGGGTTGTCGCTGTACAAATTGATGGTCATGATAACCCCTCTTTGCCTCGGCATAACGGTAATGCCTGCCTCGTTCACTTCAGACGGTATTCGGTTGGTGGCCCTGGATATGCGTGTTTGCACATTTACGGATGCCAGGTCGGGATTGGTACCGGCTTTAAAATATACGCTTACTCTTCCCGCACCCGAGTTGCTGGCAGAAGAGCGCATATAGGTCATATCCTCCACCCCGTTGATCGCTTCTTCGATGGGCAGCAATACACTTTCAGCAACTGTCTCTGCATTGGCGCCCGGGTAGGTCAACGACACCACCACACTGGGCGGTGCTATTTCCGGGAATCTTGTAACGGCAAGCCTGCTGATACCAACAAGTCCAAGAATGATAAACAGCATGGAAATAACGGTAGCCAGTATGGGCCTGTTGATAAATGTCTTCAGCATGAAAAAACTTTAGTATTAGGAATTGGATGCCCCGACATCAGGGGGTTGATTCCACCCGCGATAATAAGCGGTTGCCGGATCCGTTCCGGTCTTTCACAATATCCTCTTTGAACAGGGGGGTTACGGAGGTGCCTTCCGATATCTTATCGAACCCTTCCACTATGATCATATCTCCTTTTTTCAGCCCTTCCCTCACTATATACAGGTTATTGGCAGCCCCGGCTATTTTTACAGGTTGCTTCACAGCTTTATGCTCTTCATCAAGTCTTGTAACAAATATTTTATCCTGCAGCTCCGTGGTGGCCTCCTGTGGGATCAGGATCACCCCTGGCTGTGTTTCCTGCATTTTCAGCGTGCCGGTATTTCCGGATCTCAGAATATTATCTTTATTGGGGAAGGTAGCTCTTACCGAAACAGATCCTGTATTCCTGTTCACCTGGCCGGCCACCGCATCCACTATACCTGTATGCGGGTATACAGTACCGTTAGCCAGAAGCAGTGTTACATTTGATAGGAAAGTAGAGGTTTTCAGCGAATCGCGCCGGCCGCTCCTTGCACTGTTATCCCGGTTATTTACAAAATAGTAAAAATCAGACTCGCTTAATGAAAAGTACACATACACTTCGTCAACATCGGTCAATACGGTAATAGGCTCACTATCCCTGCCGCTTACCAGGTTACCGATCCGTTTGGGTATTCTGCCGATATAGCCGCTCACAGGCGCGGTAATAGTGGCAAAGTCCAGGTTGATCCGTGCGCTTGCCACTGCTGCGGTTGCCTGGGTTAAAGACGCTTTTGCCACTTCATAGTCTGACTCTGCCTTGCGCAGGCGAACAGTAGAGATCACCTCATGCTCAACCAATGGCTTGATGCGTTCCAACTCAATCAGCGCATTGGCAAGCCTTGCTTTTTCAACATTTTCTTTGGCAATGGCATTATTCAGCAATTCCTGGTAAGCAAGCGGGTTTATCCTGAACAGCTTCTGCCCTTTCTGCACAAAGTCTCCTTCATCTACAAATATTTCGTCCAGCAGCCCTTCTACCTGTGCCCTTATCTCCACGTTTACCTTACCTTCAATAGTGCCGAGAAAATCCTTCGTTATCACCGCTGTACCGGTATCAATCCTGTAAACCGGTAAAATAATTTCATTTTTGGCCTGCTCATTTGCCTTGTTTTCACTGCAGCCCATCACTCCAAAAACGCCCAGGCACACGAAAAGCAGGCTCACCCATACAGACAGCTCTCCGGGAAACGTATTCTTATTCATTTTTTTTATATTCAATTTCAATCTCATGATCCTTAGATTTATCCAAAATTCTTTTTGTCCGCATACAGGATGCAGACAAATCTTTTTTAATGTTTAAATGATTGCCGGTGCGAGCAAAAACATAAAATGCAATAGCACAACGAGATACGGGCAAACTAAATTGCTTAACTACTGAAAAAAACCGTGCCAAAAATTCATTCCGGTAAAAATGAGCCCCCGATGGATAAGAACAGGTTATCTTTTAACAATCACTTAATTATCAAAACGATCCGGAGACGCATTTCGCTTCCGTAGACAAGAAATGTCCTTTTTCGGAGCTGATAGCCGGTTGCGGTACGACAGATGAGCCGGGACTTATACAGAACGGAGCTTTATGTAGACCTATATATCTATATCCCTGTATAATGCCGGCGCTATAGGCAACATAAACACGCAAATGGATCGTTATCTGTTCTGAACATCCATTTTTTACTTATGTCACATGAAAATCAACGCTATCAATTAAGGCTGGAAATCATACAAAGCGGTGGAAATGTTACGATACCGCTGCTTTCAGCCAATTATTCCCTGACACGTCACCAGGAGCCCTCTTACAGCGGCCTCAACGACTATTATGTGAGCATCATCCCGAGATCTTTCAGCCAGGAATTGCTCCTGCTCATTTCCGAACCCGGGACAGTGTATAACGGGTTCATACTGGTAACCGATAGTTTCGGGCAGGAAAAGGTGAGGAGAATAGACCTGACGGAGCTGCATTTTGCATCGATGAGTGAAGGCTTCTATACTTATGCCGCACCCGAAAGCAACTGCAACCTGGTATTGTATGCAAAAGGGATCATGATAGACAGGATACCCATGAAAAAGGAAGTATAAAAAGAAAGCTGCTCAGGCGGCACCCGCCGGGTACAATATTCCGCTATAACCTGTGCTTTTATTTTACTCCATACTTTTTATTACACCAGCTGGTGCGTTTGTTTGATAACGCCCATCACGAATATGCTTTGCACATTGCCGATATTTTCCGCTTCGCTCAGCTTGTTCACATGAAAGTGATAGTAGTCGTCCATATTCTCCGCCACTACTTTGAGCATAAAATCAAAATCACCTGAAATATTATAACACTCTATCACTTCGTCCATTTCCATAATGGCCTTTATAAATTTGGCGCCTGCTGTTTTGTTGTGCTGCTTCAGGGAGACATAACAGATCACCATCAGTCCTTTTTTCACCCTGGCAGGATCCAGCAGGGTGGCATATTGCTTTATCACGCCGGAGGCTTCCATACGCTTTATACGTTCATGTACCGGCGTAGTGGTCAGGTGTATCGCATCGGCGATCTCCTTTACGGTAAACCGGGCATTTTGCTGGAGCATTCTTAGTATCGCCAGGTCCTTATCATCCAGCTGTATAGCTATATTTTCTTTTTGACGGGGCTTTTCCATTTGTCTTAAGACGTTTATTCTATAAATTTACATCCCACAAGATGTTTATTCCAAAAATACAGAATATTATAATATTCTATTCTACCAATGTACCTTTGCTATTGTTTCAAAAACATTATTCTTTCACGCAAATAAATTTCAAATACCATGTCAACAGTTTCAAAATCAATAGATTTCTCTCTGCCCCATAAGGTCAGGGATCTCAGCCTGGCTGCCTGGGGCCGTAAAGAGATCAGGCTGGCCGAAGCAGAAATGCCCGGGCTGATGTCGATCCGCGAGGAGTACAAGGGACAGCAGCCCTTACAGGGCGCCCGTATTGCAGGCTGCCTGCATATGACCATCCAGACGGCGGTGTTAATTGAGACCCTGATAGCGCTGGGGGCTGAAGTAAAATGGAGCTCCTGCAACATTTTTTCCACACAGGACCACGCCGCAGCAGCCATCGCAGAAGCGGGTATCGGCGTTTTTGCCTGGAAGGGACAAACCCAGGAAGAGGCAGACTGGTGTATTGAACAAACATTATTCTTCGGTAGCCAGGACCGCCCCCTGAATATGATACTGGACGATGGCGGCGACCTGACCAATATGGTTTTTGACAAATATCCCGAACTGATACAGCACGTGAGAGGATTGAGCGAAGAAACCACCACCGGCGTTCACAGGCTGTATGAAAGAATGCAAAAAGGCACATTACCTGTTCCTTCCATCAATGTGAATGATTCGGTTACCAAATCGAAGTTTGACAACAAGTATGGTTGTAAAGAAAGCCTGGTAGATGCTATCCGCCGTGCTACAGACGTGATGCTTGCAGGTAAAGTAGCCGTTGTAGGCGGTTATGGTGATGTGGGCAAAGGTTCTGCCGCCTCATTGGCCGGCGCCGGTTGTCGTGTGATCGTTACCGAAATAGATCCTATCTGCGCGCTGCAGGCTGCAATGGACGGCTTTGAAGTAAAGAAAATGATAGACGCAGTGAAAGAAGCGGATATAGTGGTTACAGCCAGCGGTTGCCGCGACCTGATCACCGGTGAACACTTCAGACTGATGAAGGATAAAGCCATCGTATGTAATATCGGGCATTTTGATATTGAAATAGATGTTGCCTGGCTGAACGAAAATTATGGCAATACCAAAGATACCATCAAGCCGCAGGTGGACATTTACAACGTGGACGGAAAAGATATCATCCTGCTGGCCGAAGGAAGGCTGGTAAACCTGGGCTGCGCCACAGGCCACCCCAGCTTTGTGATGAGCAACTCCTTCAGCAACCAGACACTGGCCCAGATAGAGCTGTGGCTGCATCACAAGAACTACGAAAACAAAGTGTATGTGCTGCCCAAGCACCTGGATGAAAAAGTAGCCAGGCTGCACCTGAAAAAGATCGGTGTTGAGCTGGACGAATTAACAAGCACACAGTCCGAATACCTGGGTATCCCCAAGGAGGGTCCGTTTAAGCCGGAACACTACAGGTATTAATCACAGACATATAATATCACAGACGAAAGAGCCCGGGAAATGCCGGGCTCTATTCTTTTATAAACATGCTCAGGCCCATGGTCACTTCTTAACCGATCTCCCGAAAATCAGGGAAATCAGGAACAGGACGATAAAAATGAAAAACAGGATCTTTGCTATGGATGCCGCTCCTTCGGAGATACCGGTAAAACCAAATACAGCCGCAACAATAGCGATAATCAGAAAAATAACAGTCCAGCGTAACATATAGTTTGATTTTAAGTGAATAATGCCTGTTTGAATCCACACATTACCCGTTCTTCACAAAGCCTGTTACTATTCATTTCAAAGAATAAGACCGCAAACAAAAATCTTTGTTTATACATTTTCCCATTTATCATATATCAACAACCAGGCCTAACCGTGTTAACAAAGATCAATTGCCCGGTTCACCAAAAATAAACCAGCCGGGTTTAAGCCGGTTATCATAACTTACGGGTCTGTTATCATAGATCAAAATCCATGTTACCTGACTGGCGACTTATTTCATTTGATGCGCTCACAAATACGGAACTGTATAAGATACTGCAGTTGAGAACTGCCGTTTTCGTTGTTGAGCAGCAATGCATCTTCCAGGATATGGATGACAAGGATCTGTTGTCCCAACATTTATATGCCAGTCACGGCAACCGGATCATCGCGTGCTCCCGCATTGTACCTCCCGGTATTTCTTATACGGAGCCGTCCATAGGCCGCATTGCAACAGATAAAGAATACAGGGGTTTCGGAATAGGAAGAGCGTTGGTAAAACGTTCCATTGAAGCCGCCTATTTATCTTATGGTAATGTGCCGCTGAAGATCGGCGCACAGCTTTATCTTAAGCGGTTTTACGAAAGTTTCGGCTTTCGTAAACAAAGTGAAATTTACATGGAAGATGGTATCGAGCATATCCACATGATTCTTAGCTAACTAACGTTTCGACCGGCATTTTCCTTCTTACAGCAGCGCCAAAAATGATAATATTTCCCTCTCTGCGGCGTTTATAAAATCAATCCAAACTTTTTGAAAGCTTAAATCCGCTCTCATGAATATGAACATTTTTACAAAGGTTTGCCGTGCCTTTATAATGCTATTAATAAGCATGGCATCTGCTTCCTCCTATGCGCAATACCGCTTCTTTGATAAGCCCGTATATGAGATTGGTCTGAACATCGGTCCTTCTAACCTGTTGGGAGACCTGGGCGGAAATTATGGTGTAGGTAAAACTTTCCTGAAAGACAATAATATTGAAATGACCAAATTGAACAAAGGTGGTTATTTCACCATCCGCCCCAGCGAATTTTTCGGACTGACACTGGCGGTAAATTTTACAACGCTGGAAGGGGCAGACAGCGTGATCAATGATAAAGGCGGCGCTGAAGTAGCCCGCAAAAACAGGAACCTTTCTGTAAGCACTTCCATTAAAGAAGCTACCCTTACCGCTGAAATATACCCGACCGTTCTTTTCGAGCAAGATGATAAAGAGCTCTGGAACAAATTTCGCCCTTATGGCGTGATCGGGGTCGGTGTTTTTCATTTCAATCCCCGGGCAGAATACATAGCCCCGGATGGAAGCAGAAGAATGGTGAACCTGCAGCCACTTCGGACAGAAGGACAGGGCATGCCGCAGTACCCGGACAGAAAGCCTTATAATCTTACCCAGATCAACATTCCGTATGGCGTGGGAGTTCGTTATTATTTTAACGACAGGCTTACCGCCGGTCTGGAAATTGTAAACAGGAAGACTTTCACCGATTACATTGATGATGTGGGAAGCACCTATATCAATGACAACGATTTCGACAGCTATTTCGGAGCCGGGTCAACAACGGCGGAGATAGCCAAGCAAATGCACAACAAAGCGCAGCAGACAGGCGCCGGGGTGAGAATTCATCCTTATAACGGAGGCGATAAAAGAGGAACACCCGACAGGATGGACTCATACTACTCAATGACATTAAAAATAGGATACCGGTTTACCTCCAGCTCAGGTAATACCCTGAAATGTCCGGTCAGATTCTAACCTGCAAAAAAAATACTATGACAAAAAAATCTACTTCTGTTAATATCATTATCATCAGAACCGTACTGATCCTGGGGCTGTTGGTTTACACCCTGGTAGCAAATTCTCTTTAATAGATTCTGATGCATCTTAACTATGCCCGGCCGGTTCAGCCGGGCATGCGTATTATTTCGCAGATGAAGTCGGAGAATACAGATAGTAATCAGTCGGATGCAGTGTGCAATTTTCTCCTGTTACCTTCCTTTTCCATACCCAAACCAGTCGTTGAAGTTGGCATATACCAGCAGGCTAAGCACGATGATCATCCCGACAACCTGTGCATACTCGAGGAACTTATCGCTGGGTTTTCGTCCGGTGATCATTTCATATAAAGTAAACATGACGTGTCCCCCATCGAGCGCCGGGATGGGGAGCAGGTTCATAAATGCCAGCGCCAGGCTGAAGAAGGCGGTAATAGACCAGAACCTTTCCCAATTCCAGCCGGTATCGGAGAAGATGGAACCCATTGTTTTGAAGCCACCCACGCCTTTGTAGGCCCCTGTTTTGGGAGACAGGATCAAACGAAACTGATCTATATAGGATTGCAGGGTTTTGCCGGCCAGCTTTACACCGGCAGGAAAAGATTCAAAGAACCCGTATTCCACTTCATGCATTTGTAATAACCCAATGCTATCCAGGTCGCGGATGCCGCCCAGCTGCAAAAAACCAAGCTTTCCGTCTTCACTTACGTTTGCATTGAAACTGACGGTATCGGTTGCATTGCGCAGCACGGTAATATCCGTTGTGCTTCCCGAGTGTTGCAAGAGTTGCAACTTAAATTCATCGGAAAAGAAAACCGGTTGCCGGTTGACCGCAATGATCTGGTCTCCTTCCCGCAATCCTGCTTTGTATATGCCGGTTGTATCTGACACTATGCGGGCTATAACGGGTATCCGGGGCTCCAGCATAGGATTCCTGTTTCGCTTTTTTACCACCAGTTGACCGATCAGGTCTTCGGGTAGGGTAATGGTTTCCTGCCTGCCGTTTCTCTCAATAGACACGATGCCACCGAGAATGAGCTCCGGCACAATGTCCAGGTAGTCTTCTACCGGTTTATCGTTTATCGCCAGTATTTTATCGCCGTTTTTAAACCCGATATCAAACATCAGGCTGTCTTTGAACTCCAGTCCGTATTTCATTGAGCTCACCGGTACTTTTATCTCTCCCCAGGTAAACAATATCATGGCATAAATGACAAAAGCCAGGAGCACATTCATGGTTACCCCGGCAACCATGATGATCAGGCGCTGCCAGGCCGGCTTGCTTCTGAATTCCCACTCCTGCGGCGGCTTGGCCATCTGCTCCTTATCCATGCTTTCATCTATCATCCCGGCTATTTTTACATAGCCACCCAGGGGCAGCCAGCCCACTCCATATTCGGTTTCCCCCACCTTCTTTTTGAAGAGGGAGAACCAGGGGTCAAAGAACAGGTAGAATTTCTCCACGCGGCACTTGAACCACTTAGCTGTAATATAATGTCCAAACTCGTGAACGATAACCAGTATAGAAAGAGAAAGCAGCAATTGCGCAGCCTGCAAACCCACAACGCCCCAGTTTATTGCCAGTAGTGTCATATCAATATTTATGTGAACCATGAAGTCATGGTTATATTTTAGGTTAAACTATAGTTTTTTTGCACTCAATCTTTTAAAAAATGATGTACGGACTTAAAGGTTGATCAGCGACGCCGCAAAATTACGGGCCTCGGCATCGCTCTCAAAATATTCTTCCAGCGTGGGTTTTTCTATAAAATGTACCTTTTGCATGGTCTGCTCCACCATTTCGGTCATATCCAGGAAGCCGATACGGTTTAACAGGAATCCGTACACCGCTATTTCGTTAGCGGCGTTCATAATGCAGGGCAGGTTGCCGCCCCTGTGCAGGGCGTCGGTGGCCAGTGCCAGGTTCCGAAAGGTTTTGGTATCGGGCTGCTCAAAATGCAGGGCTGCAGACCGGCTGAAATCGAACCGGGGAAAAGCGTTGGGTATGCGATGCGGGAAAGCCAGCGCATACTGGATGGGCAGCTTCATATCAGGCAGTCCCATCTGGGCTTTGATGCTGCCATCTTCGAACTGCACCATGGAATGAATAATGCTTTCGGGGTGAATGATCACCTGTATCTGGGAAGGCTTCAGGTTGAACAGCCATTTTGCTTCTATCATCTCCAGCCCTTTATTCATCAGTGTGGCGGAGTCCACCGAAATTTTCGCACCCATATTCCAGTTAGGATGCTGCAGGGCATGCTCTTTTTTTACATTCACCAGGAAATTGGGTTTTTTGCCGAGAAAAGGCCCGCCGGAGGCTGTCAGCACGATCTTTTCAATTTTATTCCTGGTTTCGCCCACCATACATTGAAATATGGCGGAGTGCTCGGAATCAACCGGTATGATGGGCACTCTTTTTTCCACCGCCCGTTGCATCACGATATCACCTGCTACCACCAGTGTTTCTTTATTCGCCAGCGCCACGGCCTTACCGCTTTCAACAGCTCTTAAGGTAGATTTCAACCCGGCAAAGCCCACGATAGCCGCGAGCATCATATCATACGTGTCGAACTCAGCTACTTCTTCCAGCGCCGCTTCTCCTGCAAAAACTTTTGTATCGGTTTGCGACAGTGCCTCCTTTACTGTTTCGTATTTGCTTTCATTCACGATTACCACGGCATTGGGGTTAAAGCGTTTTGCCTGTGCAATCAGCAGGTCTTCGTTGTTATTAGCCGTGAGAATTTCTACCTCAAACAGTTCAGGGTTCGCTTCAATGACACTCAGGGCCTGCGTGCCAATGGAGCCGGTGGAACCAAAAATTGCTATTCTTTTTTTCATGCTTATATCTGGCGCTTTTGCATTATTGCCACATGGTTTGCCTGGTGGACGTGCTCATGCTGACGGGTGTTGGTGATTATTCGTTAAATCTGTTCAAGATACTGAAAGTACCGGCAATGTTTAAAATTAATTGGTGGTTGCTACATACTTCTGCAGTTCGTCGGCAATTTTCCGGTCGTTGCTCAGGCGGGGCACTTTATTTTGCCCTCCCAGCTTGCCAATGCTCTTCATATAATCGATAAAGCCGTTTTTCCGTACCGGGCGGATCTGCAGGTTCTGCAATATATTGCCTGCTACCAGGTCGTCATAATAGATATTTTTCTCACGGAGTATATTATCTACTTCACGGGCAAAACGGCCGATATCCTGTGGCTGTTCTTCAAACTCCACAAACCACTCGTGAAAGCTTTTTCCTTCACCCTTCTCTACCATAGGCGCCACGGTAAACTCGGTGATCTTTATTTTTTCCTTTTCCGCCGCTTTCATCAGGCTGTATTCCACTTCTTCCCCGATCACATGCTCTCCAAAAGCAGAAATATAATGCTTGATACGGCCCGTTACCACAATGCGATAAGGATTCAGCGACACAAACTTCACGGTATCGCCGATATTATAGCCCCACAGTCCGGCATTGCTGTTGATGACCAGGGCGTAGTTTTCGCCCAGTTGCACCTCTTTCAGGCTGAGTCGCCGGGGATCAGGATTTCCTATTTCCGGTACCGGCACAAATTCGTAGAATATTCCAAAATTGGTATTCAGCAGCAACCCTTCGTGCTTTTGGGAGTCCTGGAAAGCAAAAAAACCCTCTGAAGCGGGAAAGGTTTCAATAGTATCCACTTCTTTCCCGATGCTTTCAAATAGTTTGGCCTTGTAAGGTTCAAAATTAACTCCTCCCTGCACCATCACGTTAAAATTAGGGAACAGGTCTTTGATCTTTTTTCCGCTCCTTTCCGTCAACCGGTCAAAATACATCTGCACCCATGGCGGAATACCGCTGATCATGCGCATATCCTGGTCGATGGTTTCATCCACGATCTTCTCGAGCTTGGTTTCCCAGTCTTCTATGCAATTGGTTTCATAGCTTGGTAACTGGTTAGTGCGCAAATACCGGGGAATCAAATGGTTGGAGATGCCGCTCAGCCTTCCGGTGGGAATGCCGCCTACCCGTTCCAGCACAGGACTGCCGCTTAAAAAGATCATTTTTCCGTCTGCGCTGGAATAATTGCCCGTTTCTGCCATATAGCAGAAAAAAGCATTCCGGGCGGTATCAAAATGATTATCTACCGACTCCTTGGTAATGGGAATATATTTTATACCGCTGGTGGTGCCCGAGGTTTTGGCAAAGTACAGGGGCAGCCCTTTCCATAATATATTATGCTTTCCCTGCTTTATCAGCTCAATATAAGGTTTCAGTCCTTCATAATCCCGCAGGGGCACCGCTTGCTTAAATTCTTCATAGGAGTTGATTTCGTGGAAGTTATGTTCAGCGCCAAACTCCGTTTTCCTTCCGGACTTTATCAATTCTTTTAATATCCGTTCCTGGTCTTCCAGGGCTGTGTACATAGACTTTTTGATCTGTTTATATACATAGCCGGCAAAGGGTTTCGCTAATATGGATTTTATTTTCATGATTTATTGCGAATGCATTGAACTTACAAAGATAACTTTACAGGGTTAAAAGGAACCTGCCCGGCAGTTAAGTTTTTTTCAGACAATTGTTTGCCGCTACCAAAATTAGTACTACCTTTGCACTCCTTAAATTTTATCTACATGTTCGCAGTTGTAAAAATAGCAGGTCAGCAATTTAAAGTTCAGCAGGGGCAAAACCTGTATGTGCCGCATTTAAATGGCAAAACAGGAGATACTGTGGAGTTTTCTGAAGTATTGCTGGTTGACAATGACGGTGCTTTAACTATCGGGGCAGACGTAAAGGCTGTGGTAAAAGCTGAAATAGTGAAAGAAGTACAGGGAGATAAAGTGATCGCTTTTAAAATGAAAAGAAGGAAAGGCTTTCGTAAAAAACACGGTCACCGCACGCTGTACACCCAAATTAAGGTTACTGACATCGCTTAATTTTTAAACATTCTTTTGTTATATAATTTAAAAAGGAGTTTATGGCACATAAAAAAGGAGAAGGTAGCGTAAAAAACGGACGTGATTCCCAGAGTAAAAGACTGGGCGTGAAAATCTATGGTGGTCAGCCTGCATTGTCCGGAAATATTTTAGTGCGTCAACGCGGCACCTCCTATCATCCCGGTAAAAATGTTGGAGTAGGAAAAGACTTTACTCTGTTTGCTCTTGCTGATGGAATTGTTGAGTTTAGAAAAGGAAAAAACAACAAAACTTTTGTTTCTGTAACCGCTGCTGAGCCGGTTGCATAAAAAAAAATTTTGGAGTTGACAAAATGTTTTTACTTTTATAACGTTAATCCATTTATTTTCTAACCATTAAATTCTAAAAAATGGCAACTGCAAAAAAAGCTGCTCCTAAAAAAGCCGCAAAAAAAGCTGCTCCTAAGAAGGCTGCTAAAAAAGCCGCTCCTAAAAAAGCTGCAAAAAAAGCTGCTCCTAAGAAAGCTGCAAAAAAGGCTGCTCCTAAGAAGGCTGCGAAAAAAGCTGCTCCTAAAAAAGCCGCTAAGAAAGCCGCTCCCAAGAAGGCCGCTAAGAAAAAATAAGCTTACGCTATTTTTTAATAGAGCAAAAAATACAAAGTCCCGTCAACCGGGACTTTTTTTATATCGCTACCTATAGCTTACTCTCGGATCTTTGTCCTGCACCCATCCACCACGTCCGGGATCTCAACCCAGCGGCTTAAACCCTGAGCTTTTTCATCCTAAGTAAATGCATCCAGTCCTGTAATTTGATAAAAATAAACCGAAATTTGGGGTAGGTCGTTCGTGATTTTTAACAAAGCCTACAATAGAAGTTATCAGTATTAACGTTATTATTACAGGGAATGACAGACGAAAAAACAGGCATATTTGCGCAAAAACTTTTATTAAATACCATCGGTCTTTTAACAGTAATTCCGCTGGCTCCTTTAATCAATCGTTTTTTTCCCCCGGTGATCATCGGATACTGGAACATTGATCTGTTGATATCCATTATCATTGCTTTCGTGATCGTTCGCCTGATATTATGGTTGTTTCGCCCATTGATCATCCCGGCTTTTCTGTTGTTTTCAGGATTTATGGTTTACAGTCATTTTACCAGCGGCTATAACCTGCAGAGCATGATAACAGAGTACCGCAACCTGGTGACCAAAAGCTGGGATGTAAGGAATGTAAAGGAAAAGGATCTTTACCTGGTCAAACCGGGACTGTTTGATACGGGCGTTGAAAAAGCGGTAAAAGGAATGCAGGCCAAAATAGATCCCAAAGACTCGGTTCTCAGGAATTTTGCAGTAAAACACTCCATCGAATATTTTGATGAATTTCACAAGAAATACGGTGCTACCGTACGTTACCTGTCTTTATTCAAGCATATCAACGGCAATTTTAAATATGTAAGCGACCCCGAACGGGACGAATATTATGCATCGCCCAGGGAAACGATTGAAAACGGCATGGGTGGCGATTGCGATGATCATACCATTCTCATGATCTCCGCGCTAAAAGCCATCGGCGCCAAATGCCGCATGGTGCTGACGGAAAACCATGTGTATCCGGAACTGTATTGCGGCGATAAGAAAAGGTTTGCCGAAACCCAGGAAGCCATTGCGAATCTTTTCTCAGAATATAATTTCACCGGGCTGTATTACAGGGAAGAAAGCGGGCATTACTGGATCAACCTCGATTATACCGCGCATCACCCGGGCGGACCTTACGTGGATAACAAAGCCTTTGCCATCGTTGAGTTTTAGAATATTTACTGATGCGGCGCAATACGGTCTGCATACCAACCAGTACAAAGGAACTGCAAACACAGATGGGAACAGCTATTGCTTCCCGGTAGTAGGTCCTGAAACCGTCAGTACACCATCGGCATCAATGTGCATCGCGTCGATAAACACCAGCCGCTCTTTGCCGGTCTCTTTTGTTCTGCCATGATACACACAAAGCATTTTTCCATCCGGCATAAAAAGAATGCTGTTATGCCCCGTACCCGTCACGTTACCGCCCTTACCGGTATTCTTTTCCAGCACAGGATTGTTGGCTGCCTTCGTATAAGGACCTAAAGGATGTCTGGCGGTCGCATAGCCTACCGCATAATTTTCGCCTGCAAAATGATTGGCTGAATACATCATGTAATACGTGTCGCCATACTTAAAGGTAAAGGATCCCTCGGTCCACCGGCGGTTTATTTCCCGGGAGGTAACAGAGCGGCTTTCCCATTCCGCCTGCGCATCGTCCAGGGTAACCGGCGGTCTGAGGAGCAGCACGGGCTCCCCGATGACGCCTGAAAAATCAGGCTCGATCTCAATGCCGTACACCCAGCTTTCTTCAATTTCGTCGTACCAGCCTTCCCCGCGGGCCCAGTCTGTTATTTCAGTTTCCACGGGATGCTTGTAGGCGCAACGGGAATAATACAGGTAGGCTTTACCGTCATCTGCAAAATATATATTTGCATCAATGATAGGATAACCGGGATCGAAAAGGGGCCGTTCACCCATATCAGTAAACGGGCCGGCAGGATTATCTGAAACGGCCACGCCTATCCTGAAATTCTCCAGCTCATTGTTAGGATTATCGCGCCAGTGCGCACTGTAAAACATATAAAATTTACCGTTCCGCTTATACACTTCAGGCGCCCAGAACGCTTCGATGCCCCAGGTATCTTCCCGGTTCCCGTAATATACCTGCCCCTCCGGTTTCCAGTCCGCCAGATCAGCGGACGAATAAGCCGCAAACCCATCTTTGGCGCCTCCCCCCGTACCGTACATATAATACATTTGTGTTGCGTCATCGTACAGGATATACGGATCGCCGAAAGCCACGTTCAGTGGATTATGGAAGATTTGTTCCTGTTCCCTGGTCTGGCAGCCCATGTATACGGGCAAACCGGCAAAAAGCCATACATATATTTTCATCGTTCAAAACCTCTTTAAATGAAAGCCTGTATATTGGTTAAAGGTGACCATCCTTAGGAACTACCTTAGCAGATTCATGCCAAATCCCGGTGCATCGGGGGGAATCAGGTTGCCGTCTTTAATCCGGTATCTGCTGAGGTCCACGTCGTCCGAAGTGCTCGTGACACCTTCTATGGTCACCGTATTACCCAGCCCTCCGGCCAAATGGGCGGTGTAGTACGATTTAAGCAACGAGCCCCAGGTATGAGGCGATGCCTGCACATTGTATCGGAGCAGTTGGGGCATAAGCCTCCTCCAATTGGTAAACCCCAGCCCCTCTATGTCTGTGATGTGTACATCCATAAGCTTTAGCCGCATAAGTTCGTCCAATAACGGAGGATCGGGGTCAGCCTCTCCATCCGCGATCAGGCTGCTGACATTGGCTTCTGCCATCCAGTCCCTGAGCTTTCTATAATCGTCAACCGTTTCATGGAATGGCTCTTCAATCCAGAATAATGGCGTACCGTCTATTCCCTTGAGGTATTCGATAAATTCAGGTACGGTGAAGCCATTATTGCCATCCACCAGGATATCGCAATCAGGGAAGGCCGCTGCCACCGCTTTCGTCAATGCAATGTCGCGTGCCAATCCTTCCTTATACGGCATCCAGCGATGTCCCCGCCCGATTTTCAACTTAAACTGCCGGTAACCTAATGCATAGTCGTACTGGCAATTTTTGAGCACTTTGTCAATACCGCCGGGAGCGTGTGAAGGCTCCAGATCATCGAAGTAAATCATGCCGCTGTAATACTTCGTCACATGCGGTGTATTGCGGCCCAACAAGGCATACACGGGCTTGTTAAGCACTATGCCTGCGAGGTCGTGCAGGGCGAAGTCGAAAGGAAGGTATTTATCGTCTGTGATACCGGCAGCCACCCGGAACACATCTCCCAATTTCCTGCCCACCAGTTCCGGCACCATGCGCCCGGCATTTTCAAAGCCTCCCCGCAGCGACCCCCAGCCCCTGGCGCCTTTGTCGGTAGTGATGGTGCATATCTCAAGCCGTGGGCCAAACCCATGTATATCCAACCTTGCATTTTTTCCCACCAAACGGGGGTATTGCATCCGTACATGTCCAAATGTGACTGATTGGATGGTGTGGTAGGCCAATTCATCCTGCATATGACTGTCGGTGAAACCTTCCCGGAACAATCCGGCAACCGCCGGTTTTGACACCAGACCTGCTATCATGCCTGCATTCAGCGCGTGAATGAATGTCCTTCTTTTCATAAATGATCGTTTAATTTCGGACCCATGTAAAAATAGGTATTTTTTGGGGTGAGGTCCAGGCGTCCCACCCCCGATTTCAGACCAACCACCTCGCCAATCGATCTTATCGGGCATCAGCATCTTCAGGCTTGCCCCGCCTGACACCATAGCCGGTTTCCATCGATGGCACCTTCCGGCGGAGCATATATTATCTTTTTCGCTGCATGCGTAAGATCAGCAACAGACCTGGTTTTCCGAAGACCAATACAGTTACCCGGTGTATGAGTAAATCCGTCTTTTATTTTTTATTGTATTTATACAATTTTTCATGGATCTGCTTCAGTCTGTCAGCTGTGATCTTAAAGACCTTTCTGTCATAGGTCAGCAAACCATTTGTTTCCACTTCCACATCCGTTGTTTGTGTATATACGGCGGCAGACAATCCCAGCGGTATCTGTCGTTCGAGGTCATTGACAAGCCGCTCATATCTTTTTTCCAGCTCAGCGCTGTTTTTAAAACTCTGATATCCCCAATTGTCTTTTTGCTGCCAGGTATGTTCCTCAACAGGAAGCCCCAGCCCCCCGAACTCGCCTAATACAATTACCTGCTTTTTACCAAACAGGTAAGGAGCGGGCATCTGAGGGTCCGGGTAATGGTGGATATCAAAGATCTCGCCGGTATTTTCAAAAAAGTTTCCACCGCTGGCAGCATTGATCAGGCGCGAAGGATCCATTTCCCTTGTCCAGTTAGTGATCTCAACTGTTTTAAACTGTCCCCATGCTTCGTTGAATGGCACCCATACCACTATAGAAGGAAAATTGTGAAGCGCTTTCATGATGGCTTTCCATTCTGCACGAAATACAGCTTCTGATTCCGGCGTACGGTCTTTGTCCAGTTTTCCGCCGGGTGAGCAGTTCCCGGAGCAATTGCATACTGTAATCCTGCAGGAGCTGGAGGATACGATGCTGGATGTGGAAAAGCTGGCAATGCTCATGAACATGAGCCGCCCCACCTTATACCGTAAAATAAAAGGTATTTCCAATCTCACACCCCACGACCTGATCAATATTGCCCGCCTGAAAAAAGCAGCACAACTGCTGATCGAAGGACAATACAAGATCTACGAGATATCAAATATGGTAGGCTATAGCTCACCCACACATTTCGGACGTAATTTCCAAAAGCAGTTCGGCATGTCGCCGACCGAGTATATCGCGCTGCATCACCCGTAGCAGGCAGCTTCCGGGGAAGGAAAAATCTTTTTGCCGCATCAGACCGCTCCTTTCAGTGTCAATGACAATCTGCATCAAGATGCTAACCGATCGTCATTCCGACCTAACAGTTTTTTAAACCCTGTCAGGTTTTTGCCGGGGTTGTAATATACAACTTCCAAAACTCATCATAAAAAAAGCCCTCGTTGAAACGAAGGCTGTAAACATGAGAAAACTGAGAAAAAATTTATAACCCGCTCAGCCGGATACCCACTGTATAAGGATGAATATCCACACCATACTGGTGTAAGGGAGTGATGGAATAAGAACCATACAACTTTACCGGACCCAATCCCAGCTCGGCAATATAAGCCAGCTTCCACCTTTCAAAATTAAAATCGCTGACATCCTTGAATTTTCCGAAATCATCGCTTTTTTGCCGGTTACGTCCGCGGTACAGGTAGCTGGCGCTTACCCCCGCACTAAAGCTCAATCCGTTTTTCCTGCCCGGGTTGGGGTTGATGTTCAACATCAGCGGTACCGTAACATAGTCCACGCTCAACCGGTTGTACTCCATATCAGCGTGCTGCCGTTCCACGTAGGGGCTGGGACCGTCTATATACCGGATGTCGGATTTATAGTAGTACCGGTTCAGGTCAATACCTATGCCATACTTCAGGTTCACATAATTCTTGTGCAGGCTCATGCGCTGCATAAACAGCCATAAATTAAAGTTGAAAGAAGAAGGCTTCAAAGCAAAGTCACTTTCGCCGGCCGGGTGCCCTGTGGTTTGCCCGCGAACGAAATCCTGGGCTTCAGCGCCGGAGTAATCTGTTTTGTCGTGGTAGTTGGCAAACCCGATATCCGGGATGATCCAGTTGGTAGAAAACCTTCCTTTTTTGTGAACATACTTGTGTTTGTTCTTTTTCACTTCGGTTTCCGTAATAATGGATGTGCTGCTTTCCCCGTCCTTTATAATAACAATGCTGCCTACTTTCACTGTATCGGCATTTTTGTCCGGGTTAGTATCCGTCTGGGCTGTGCCTGCCAGGCATAATAATAGCCCCCCCATCAGTAGATGTGCTTTTTTCATCTTCTTAAATTTAAAAAATTAACTGCTTATTTTTTTGCGATAGCAAAGCTGGCTATCCTTACTACAGATTTGTCTGCTTCCTCTTCTGTATCAGGCTCGGTAACCTTGCTTCTGTTTATGAAACGGGATGTTTTTCTTAAAAACCCGCGAATATTTCCATTGAGCTTATTCTCTTTATTGTCCACCTCATCAGGAGAGATCAAGCCGGGCTCCACTGCCGCCAGGGCTTCCTTTTCATCACCTATGAAATCTTCCTCGGTCAGGATGACAGGCTTCACCGCTGTTTCGGGCGCTGCTAATTTTGTTTGCACAGCTACTTCCCCGATGGTGGGACCTTTATCACTGATAATACTTTCGACGATCTTACCGGGTACCTCCTCCTGTGCTAACCCCGTCCTTTCCGCTTGCGCCGGCTCCGGCCTGATCTTCTCAACAGCAGGCCGGGTGTTACCGGAAGCTGCGGGCACTTTGCCAGCCGATACGTTTTCTTCTGTTGCCTGTCCCCCGGTTAGAGTTCTTTCTGCCCCGGATGCCGCAGATGTTATATCCCGGCTTTCATTATTGGGAAGCGGGGTTGCATGGGTTTCTTTTGTTGCCTGCGGTTGGCCCGCGGGACTTACATTGGCAATTTCAGGGGTGGTTACCGGCGCCAGGGCATCCCTGCTTATCCACAGCAATCCGCCGATCAGCAGTACAGAAGCAGCCGCCAGCATACGCCACCACGTAAAAACGGACACTACCCTTGCTTCCTGCCGGTACAATACTTCCTTATTTTTGAAAGGAATGGTTTCCGGCGTCAATATCGTGCGCTTCAGCAAGTTCAGCTCTTTTGCAACGGCTTCGTTCTCTGCTGCCCGTTGCTCTACCATCCGGCGTCCGTTTTCATCCAGCTCGTTATCAATATATTGTATCAGCAGCTCTTCTTCAACAGGGGATTCCGGCTTATACAGCAACGATTTATCAAAGCTCAGTTCAGGCGCCTGCAGTTGTGTTTGCAGTAAAGCCTCCAGTTCTTCCCTGAGTTCGGGGTTGACCTTCACAAAATCTTCCACCGCTTCTCTTTCCTGCGTGCTCAGCTCGTTGTCCACGTACAGCAGGAAAAATTCCTCGTAATTATCTTTAGTAATTGTCATGCTCGTTCTCATTAAATAAGGTTATCCAATTTCACCAGGTATTCCTTCAACTGCACCCTTGCGCGGTGCAGGTACACTTTCACCTGGCTTTCACTCAACCCAGTGATCTTCCCTATTTCTTCATAAGAATATCCCTCGTAATCCTTGAGCATTACCAGCGATTTCTGTGTCTCGTTCAACCGGTCCAGCGCCTGCTCCAATACCTTTTTAATGCTGTTATCCGGCTGCCTTACTTTTGCGTCTTCCCTGAATTCATCTTTCAGCACCACCCGTTTCCCTTTTCGTATATGGTCGATCATCTGGTTGTAGGCGATGGTAAACAGGAAGGATTTGCTTTTTATAAACTCCACCGTTTCCCGGGTCCGCCACATTTTCTCAAATGCAGACTGCACTACATCACGGGCATCTTCTTCGTTTCTCAGGTTTTTATATATAAACCTGAATACGTTATCCGCATAATTTGTAACACATTCATTGTATTCTTTTTCAGTCATCTACAGTCAGTTATTCATGTCTGCCCGTGCAACAGGCGCATTCAGTTTTCGTCATTTTAATATGTTATACGCATGCCCGTCCAAAAAGTTACAGGATCATGCAAAATTAGTTTACATCCTTGTATTCAAAAAAAAGTAAATTTATCAATGATGACCATCCTTACAAAAAACAATGATGTAACGGCAATATGGGACTAAGAATTAGCATTTCATTAATTCTAATTAAACGATTCGGTAACGCATCCTTAACCGGAGGTTCGGTTGATACCTGTAGCTTTGCACTACAACTAGGGGCTGCATGAGGATCATTTTTCTACTTTTACTGTTCATACATTTTTTCCCGGATTTACAAAGTCAGGCAACGCCAAACCAGCAGTACAGGTTGCTGAAGAGCGCCGACCAGGTGCAATCAAAAAACTACTATTTGCTTACCCTGTTTGAACAGGAGACCGCAGTAAAAGACCTGCTGGAGAAAGATACCGAACTGCGGAAAATATTGCATGCCAAAAGGGATTCATTGAAGAATGCCCTGGCCGGATGTCAAAACGAGGCTTTTTGCTATACGCGCGTCCTGAAGTTCAGTGAGGCGGAAATAAAAGCGGTGGGCGATCGTCTTATGGCTTTGTATAAAAATGATAATGCGCTTGACAGGCTGCTAAAAGATCATTTGCGGCCTTCCGGCGTCTATATATTATTCAACAACCTGTCTTCGGCAGAATTGTTGGCAAAGGCCTGGGAACAGGATGCCAGGGGGATAAATTTTACCATTGGCGTATATGCTGAAGGAGCAAAAGCCAACTATCCGAACATCGATTCTATCAGCTTTGATGTAAAGCAACGATTCTATGGCATGTTTGTACATACTGCTGCTACCGTCATCGAAGGAGAATCGAAAGACGCTGCATTGTTCTTCAGCATCCCGCTGACGGCCGCATTGCGTTTCCTGGAAGTGAACGAACGTATGCAGGCCGGTGATTTTGAACCGATGGAGGAAACGGAAAATAAAGCAGCCGTTCAGGAAGTACGGAATATCAACTGGGACCGCTATCCCTATTCAGTAATATTGATCCCCGGTGCAGGTCCCAACGACCCCGCTACAGCGCTGAGCGGCGAAGCAATGCTGAGATTACGCCTGGGCGCTCTCCAGTATAAAAAAGGAATGGCGCCCTTTATGGTGGTATCCGGAGGAAAAGTGCACCCCTACAAAACAAAATACAACGAAGCTTACGAAATGAAAAAGTTCCTGACAGGAACCCTGGGTGTGCCGGAAAAAGCGGTCATCATTGAACCCCATGCCCGTCATACCACCACCAATCTGCGCAATTGCGTCCGTTTGATATACCGCTATGGCATGCCTTTTGACAAGCCCGCGCTTACCAGCACATCAAGAGGGCAGAGCTTTATGATATCCAATTTACTGGTAGCGCGCTGTCAGAAAGAGCTGGGCATGACTCCTTTTAAACCGGGAACACGGTTAAGCGAAACCGAAGTAGTCTTTTTTCCGCTGATTGAAGCATTGCATATCAATCCGACCGAACCGATGGATCCATAAGTACAACCATTAAAAGTATCATCTATTATGAAAATATTGTCTTCAATATTTACAGGGTTTTTATTGCTTTTACTTAATCACAAAAAGCCTGTATTACAAATTATCCGCCAGCAGTCGGTTGATTCTCTCGGAGCGTGCCAGGGTGCTTATTACCAGGATGGCAGACTGTTCCTCTACGGCGACAGGGAGATTGGGGTGATCAGGGAGTTTCGTGTAGCGGGTGATTCTGTGGAATACATGAACAGGGAATACCGCTTGACCATAGAAGGGAAGGATATCATCAACCATCCTACAGGAATTGCACGAACAGCCGGCCAGCCTGTTTTTATCGGCAACAGTGTGCGGCTGAATAAGGAAGGAACACAGTGGAAGGCGCTCATGTATCATGTCAATTGGGAAGGACTGTTAAAAACCGGCACCCTGGATAACAACCTGCTTAATACCATTGAAGATGACGCCTGCATTCAGGGTACCCGGCCAGAGTATGTACAGCTGGGAGAAAAATGGTATGTAGCCACCGCAGATTATGGCAACAGGGGAAATGAAGTAAGGCTGTACGACCCTGCAGCACTTGCCAAAGCAAAGAAAACTTCAGAAGCAGGCGTGTTGTATAAAAAATTTACCTGCTCGCCATGGGTACAAACGCTGCACTGGATACCGGAACGGGGTGTATTGATGCTCATCCAGAACCAGGTGGAAGGCAGGAGATGGCGTTTTACATTCCTGGACTTTGAAAGATCTGTTGCCACCGGCAAACAGCAAATTATCAATGAAATAGATATTGACCGCAACGATGAGCTCGAAGGGTTCACGTTGACAGGAAGTTTGACCGAAGGCGTTGGGGTGAGCTCCTCCCGCAAAAACAACGTCAACCTGATGAATATCACCTGGTAGACCGAATAACGACTTGCTATATCAATTTCTTTTAAACTAAAAACTACAATGATGAAAAAGAAAATTGATGCTGGTACTGCCCGGGTTTTCCGGGCACTATGCACCATTGCGGCATTTTGCCTGCTTTTTGAGGCAGGCTACTCCCAATCCAGGACCATTAGCGGTACTGTTTTGTCAGAAGCCAATACGCCTGTAGAGGGCGTTACTATCACAGAAGAAGGCACCAACAATGCAACGCAATCAGACGCCAATGGAAGGTTCTCTATCTCAGTTACCGGAACAACCTTACATTTTTCGCACAGCGGATACGAAGCGAAAGACCTGACCCTGGGATCAGAATCGAACGTGACAGTGACCCTCACCGAAAAAATTGAAATGATGGAAGAAATTTCCATCGGTTACCAGCGGTTAAGAAAAAGTGACCTGACCGGGGCGGTAACAAGTGTAAAGGCAAAGGAGCTGAACCTGTCTACACCAACCCTGAGCCAGGCCCTGGTAGGCAAAGTGGCAGGGGTGCAGGTGTCGCAGGTAAGCGGCGCCCCCTATGCCGGAACAAAGATCAGGGTAAGGGGAATAGGCTCCATCAACGCCAGCTCAGAACCGTTATATGTGATTGATGGTTACCCCGTAGGCGGCAATGTCAGCCAGGGACCGGGCAACTCCACCAACAATACCTCGGGATACAACCCGGCAACTGCCGGGAACGACGTTTTCATCAACCCTGATGATATAGAATCCATAGAAATCCTGAAAGATGCCGCATCTGCCGCTATTTACGGCTCCAGGGCGTCGGCCGGTGTTGTGTTGATAACAACAAAGCGTGGTAAGCAGGGCAGAGGCAGCCTGGAGTACAGTGTACAGGGAAGCATCAACCAGTTGGCAAAAAAGGTGGATATGCTGGATGCGTATGAGTTTGCTCAATTGTTTGTAGACGGAAGAAACGGAGCGTACAAAAACATCCTGATAGCACAGGGGCAAGCCTGGGATGATGCTTTCTATTCCGATGATAATGCTACCAGGGTAGCCAAAGCCGGTACTGCCAATATGAGCGCTATCAGTATCCTGAGGTCTATATATGACTTTCCTACGCAAACCGTGTTGCAGCCGGAGCACAATACCGACTGGCAGGACGCATTGTACCGAAATGCACCCAGCCTTCGCCACAACCTTTCATTTACCGGTGGAAGCAATAATACCCGCTATATGATCAGTGCAGGCTATATGGACCAGCAGGGTATTGTTACCAGTACCTTTCAGAAAAGGATGAACCTGAGAGCTAATATCGATGCAGATGTAACCAAACGGTTAAAAGTAGGGACCAGCATGTTCATGACGAATACCAATAACCGTGAAGTACAGGAAGGCCGTTTTAACCAGGGCCCTATTCTGGGGGCACTGGTATATATGCCCATTTTTCCGTTGTATGAACCCGACGGAAGCCTCTCGCTGGGAAAAGCGGCGGAAAGAACAGATGGGTTCCAATACGCCTTCCAGGGGATTGAAAACCCGGTAGCATTGGCCGAACGGGTGAAAATAACCCGGAAGGGTATGCGCGGCACCTACAACGCGTATGCCAGCTACAACATCCTGCCGGGATTATCCGGTAAAGTAAATCTCGGTGCGCAAACATACAATGAAAAATACGAATACTATTATCCTACCAACCTGAGCAGCGGTATTAACCCCGCGGGATCCCCGCAGGCAATTGCGGCGGCCAATGCCGTAGCGCAGACAGTGGATATGAAAGATCTGCTTGCGGAGTTTACACTGAATTATAAAAAGGAATTCGGAAACCATAATATCAATGTACTGGGCGGCTATACAGCACAGGAAACAACCAGTGATGTCGTTAGCGTCGGCGCCAGGGGCTTTTCCAACGACCAGGTGCCGGAGATCACCGCAAAAGGTCCGGATCCTTCTCACTTCTTTTTACACAGCAATACGGGCAAATCTGTTACAACACTGGTCTCCTACCTGGCAAGAGCCATCTACAGCTATGATAACAGGTATTTTGTTACCGGTTCTTACAGGCGGGATGCATCTTCACGCTTCGGTCCGCAAAATCGCTGGGGACAATTTCCTTCTGTATCGGTAGGCTGGAACCTGTCCAATGAATCGTTTTACAACAGTTGGCTGGGTGCGGGATCAACCATTAAGCTGAGAGCCAGTTGGGGGCTTACCGGTAACAACAATATCGGCAACTATGTGTATGAGCAGAATATGGCAGCCCCCGGCGGGATCGTAATAGGAAGCAATATTGTAACGGCTACCTGGCCCGGTCGCATTGCTGATGAAAAGCTGGGATGGGAATCTACTTCCCAGTACAATTTCGGGGCAGATGTAACAGTGCTGGATAACCGGCTTTCACTGATATTTAACTATTACACCAGTCGTTCATACGACCTGCTCTTCCTGCAGAACATTACAGCTTCTTCCGGTTCTGCACAGATATGGACCAACCTGAGGAATTCCGATATCAGGAACAACGGTATTGATGCCCAGGTAGACGCACGGATCATTTCTACCCGCAACTTCAACCTGAACTTCAACGGTAATATGAATATTAACCGCAATAAGGTAAAAAGCCTGGGGGGCGCCAGCACCATTTATTCAGCCGGTGCGGAACGTTCCTATATCACCCATGTCACCATGGAAGGACAGCCTATCGGCATGTATTACGGGTTTAAAGTAGCCGGTATGGTTCGGGAAGCCGATATGAAGAACATTGCTGTTGACGATGCCAACCTCCTGCCGGACAATACATTTCCCGAAGGATACGTACTGCAGGGGCCACCCCGCTCTACCTATTCCAGCACGCCGCTGGCGCCGGGAGACCTGTATTTTCATGATACCAATGGCGATGGTATTATTACGGAAGAAGACAAAACGGTAATTGGCAGCCCTTACCCGAAATTTACCTATGGGTTCGGCTTTAACCTGAACTATAAAAACCTTGATTTCTCTACTTCATTCAACGGTTCAGAAGGTAATATGGTGATAGACGGGCAGGATTATTACATCAGGAATATGGAAGGTTCCGGAAACAACTATGCAGTAGTGAAGAACCGCTACCGTTCTGAAGCCGAACCCGGTAACGGGCACGAATACCGTGCATCACGGGGAGGCACCCAGAGCAACAGCACACGCCTTTCTGATTACTACCTGCAGGACGGCTCCTTCTTCCGTTGTACCAACATGACACTGGGATACAACCTGGGTGCACACAGGGCTGTAAAAAACACAGGAATAAACGGATTAAGGGTATATGTGAGTGTAGACAATGCATTTACTATTACACGCTACCTGGGTTATAACCCGGAAGTGGATTACAACAACGGGGCCAACCTTACGCCCGGCGTGGATTACGGTATGTATCCGCTGGTCAGGGCATACAACCTGGGCATCAAAGTTCAATTCTAAAATTTTCGAATCATGAAAAGAAATATTATCTATATATACAGTGCTGCTGTGTTGCTTTTAACCGCCTGCAGCAAAGATTTTGTGGAGCAGACAAATCCCAATGCCGTTTCTGTGGATCAGAACTTTCAAACGGAAAACGATATCAAAAACGGTGTCTTCGGCGTATATGAAGCGCTGCGTTCATCAAACTGTGTAGGCGAAGGCGCCCAACTTTGGACAGACGACCGTTCAGATGACATCAACAGCACAGACAACCAGTCCAACAATGGAGAGCCGTTCCAGTTTACCAGCTTTTCGCTGGTGCCAAGCAATACCTGGTTGCGAAACCACTGGAATGCATTGTATGTACCGATTTCAAGAGCCAATACCATCCTGGACGCCATCGAAAGTGTGAGCTTCAGCAGTGCAGATGTAAAAGCACAGTACATTGCCGAAGTGAAATTCATTCGTGCTTTCATGTACTACAACCTTGTAAAGGAGTTTGGGGGTGTGCCGTTGGTTACGGAACGGCTCAGGGGGTTAGATGAAGTGGCAGATAAAACTTTCAGGGAGACCCCGGAAAATGTATACGCGCAGATTGTAGCCGACCTGAAGGATGCAGCGGCAGGCAACCTGCCGGAAGTGCAGCCGGCTTCCGAGAAGGGAAGGGTTTCTTTGCAGGCAGTTAATGCCTTACTTGGCAAAGTTTACCTTACCATGGCTGTTACGCTCGATGACGGTAAAAGAAACGAGCATCTCGAAAATGCAAAGAATACGCTGCTCGCCTGTTACAACATGAAAACCTTTGGGAAGTTGTCGGACATCCCTTTTCCGGATGTATTTGATGTTACAAAAAAGCATACGAACCCTGAGATCATTTTCCAGATCGTATACAAACAGGGAGATGTTAATTATAGCTCATCGTTAGCCCGCAGCAACCAGGCCCGCGGTGAAACCATCAACTCTTTGTTTGCATCCCAGGGAAACGGCGGGTTGTTTACCATCGATCTGCTGAAGGAGTTTGAAGAAGGTGATGCCAGAACATCCTTTTCTTTCAAAAGAGCCGATGATCCGCTGCTGGGTTACTTTATTACCAAGTTCAGGGATAACAGCGCAGAAGCCACCAACCTGGGGTATGGGGGGAACGACTGGATACTGATGCGTTATGCCGATGTAATACTGAACCTGGCTGAAGTATATATGTACCTGGGAGAAGAAGCAACAGCCATCAGCTACCTGGACATGGTAAGAGAAAGAGCCGGCGTGCCGGATTATGCCGCAATGAAACTGGATGCAGACTATGCCGCAAGATATCCCACCCTGAAACTGGCTATACTGCATGAAAGAAGAATTGAGCTGGCGTTTGAGCATCACCGATGGCATGACCTGACCCGGTTTTTTAACCCGGAAGAGCTGGTGGCCTATTTCAGGGCCAAAAGCCAGGCGGATTTTGATAATTCTCCGCTCACTAACATTACTACAAAAGACTATTATTTCCCTATCCCCTTGAACGAACAACAATTGAACCCGGAGGGAATGCCCCAAAATCCCGGGTATTGACCGGATCCGGTAACTGATGCAGAAGCTGTCCTGATGGGCAGCTTTTGTTTTTGTATACTATCTGTGGTAAAAGCATTTTGATAATTTTATTTTACATTTAACCCTTTATTCAATCATACCTGTTTGCATGAAATTGTCCCGTGTTGTAACCAATCTTACATTCTGGGTCTTATTATCCATCATTCTGGCTATACTGCTGGGGCATTTTTTTCCGGCAACCGCTATCAAAACGGAATGGATGGGGAAGGGGTTCATCAACCTTATCAAAATATTTATCGGTCCCATTATTTTTCTCACCATTGTATTGGGTATCACGGGTATGGGCAGCCTGAAAAAGGCAGGAAGGATCGGCTTTAAAGCAGTTGTATATTTTGAGGTGGTCACCACTTTCGCGCTGGTGCTGGGTATATGGTTCGCCAATATTTTCAAGCCCGGGAATATAGACAGGCAGGGCTTAGCGATCTCTCAGAGCTACCAGCCCGAAGAGAGCGCAGCATTCAGCTGGCTTAACTTCCTGAAGGAAAACTTTACTTTACAGGTGCTTATCGTTGCTATCCTGGTGGGGGTTATCCTCGTACGGATACCTCAAAGGGAAAAAATAACCACCAGGCTATCGTGGGCTGCGCATTATGTTTTTATTGCGCTGAAGTATGTCATGTACCTGGCTCCGTTTGGCGCCTTTGGCGGTATGGCTTACTCAATCGGAAAGTTCGGCATTGCCACGCTATTGCCGTTGGGCAAGCTGATGCTTACCATGTATGGTACCATGGCTGCTTTCATTTTTATTGTGCTGGGCGCCATTATGCGGTATTACAGGCTCAGTATTCTCCGGTTCCTGTCCAATATAAAAGAAGAGCTGCTGATCGTGCTGGGTACATCCTCTTCCGAATCGGCGCTGCCGTCGCTGATGAAAAAGCTGGAAGGCATGGGCTGCAGTAAATCTGTTGTGGGACTGGTGGTGCCTACGGGGTATTCTTTCAACCTGGATGGCACTTCCATCTACCTGTCCATGGCCATTATTTTCCTGGCACAGCTGTACAATGTGCACCTGTCTTTATACGAGATGGGGTCAATTGTGCTCATCCTGATGGTGACGTCCAAAGGTGCGGCCGGCGTAACAGGCAGTGGCTTCATTATATTGGCCTCCACCCTTACAGCCCTGCACAGGATACCGCTGGAAGGATTGGCTTTTTTGCTGGCGGTAGATAAGTTCATGAGCGAAGCCAGGGCTATCACCAATATCATAGGCAATGGCGTTGCCACGCTGGTGATATCAAAAAGTGAAAAGGAATCGGTGGCTATCGGCTAGCGGCAAAGGTTTGTGTCCAGTAATTGCCCGAACGGCCCAATCCCATTTCTTTGTATGTACTGCTCATAATGTTCCTGCAGTGCCCCGGGCTTTTGATCCAGCTATTGAACGCTTCTTGTTCAGTGGTTTGACCTCTTGCAATATTTTCTCCTGCCCAGGAATAATCATAGCCTAGTTCCTTTAACCGTGTCCCAAGTTTTACTCCCTCCGGACTTTCGTGTTCAAAATAATTACGTTTATTCATGTCTTCACTGTGATTGTAAGCTGCTTTGGCCAGCAGGTCGTCCCATTGCACGGGCGGAACCGGCGGCATATCCTGGTCACCGCATTTGCACCCGGATTTTCTTACATTATTAACCATATCCAGAAACTGAGCCGCTTTTACATTGTAAGCAAACTCAGGTCTGCCGGCAGCCTCCGGGTTAGATTCCTTTTTACAGGATACCAGGAGCAGCGCCAGCAAAGCGGGAACAACAAAAGATGTACGAAGCATAGGATATTTTGCAGATAACGTAAATGACCGGCTCCGGATTTTTACCATATGATAATTTCGGTATCCCGCTCCTGAAAAATAGCAGTTTTGGGATTTGGTGTTTTTTTTCCAGTCAAATGTTGGTTCAATCCAAAAACTTCCTATATTCAATCAACAAACTGCTCATAATTAACTTTATAAGAATGGAGATTATTCATGTTAGTGCGGAGTGCTACCCTGTTGCAAAAGCCGGTGGTTTGGGAGATGTAGTAGGAGCCTTGCCAAAATACCAGAACGAACTGGGCCATATCGCCAAAGTGGTGATGCCCATGTACAAAACAAAATTCCTGATAAACAATGAATGGGATGTGGTGCACAAGGGGAGGTCTAATATGGGGGACTATTGGTTTGACTATACCATCATTAAGGAACGGACCAACAAACTGGGCTTTGACCTGTACCTGGTAGATATAAACGGTTTGCTTGACAGGGAAAAAGTATACGGTTATGATGACGATACGGAAAGGTTTACAGGCTTTCAGGTAGCCGTTGTAGACTGGATACTCGAATGGGCGCATAAGCCGGATGTAGTGCATGTACACGACTACCACGCGGGACTGATACCGTTTATGATGAAGTATTGTTACAAGTACCAGCAGTTGCATGATGTACCCACGGTTTTAACCATTCACAACGCCCAGTACCAGGGAACGATGGGCTGGGATAAAAGTTACCTGCTTCCTCCATGGGACAGTTGGAGCTGGGGTATGCTGGACTGGCGGGGGTCTATTAATCCCCTGGCTTCCGCGATAAAATGCGCCTGGAAGGTAAATACGGTAAGTCCGAATTACATGGAAGAGCTGCGGCAATATTCGGCCGGGCTCGAAGACCTGTTTGAATACGAACGAGGCAAATGCACCGGTATATTAAATGGTATTGATACCGATGTGTGGGACCCTGCAACCGACACCTATCTTGAAGATCATTTTACCATTGAAACCGCAAAAGAAGGAAAAGCCAAAAACAAAAAGAAGCTGTGCGACACTTTTAACCTGGATCCTGAAAAGCCCCTGATCGTTTTTATCGGCCGGCTGGTAGGTGAAAAAGGAGCCGATATTATTCCGGCAGCCATCAGTGACAGCTTCTATTATATAGGAAGAAAAATGAGCTTTCTTATACTGGGAAGCGGGTTTCCCGAAGTAGAAGCACAGTTGAGCTCCCTGCAAAGAATTGCGCAGAATGATTATAATGCTTATATTGGCTACAACGAATCGCTGAGCCATATTATGTATGCCGGCGCCGACTATCTCCTGATGCCTTCGAGAGTGGAGCCCTGCGGGCTAAACCAGATGTATGCCATGCGTTATGGCACCATTCCTATGGTAAGACGTACCGGCGGCTTAAAAGATACAGTTATCGATTTTGGTGAAACGGATGGTTACGGCATTGTGTATAACTGGTCAGCCGTTGGAGATATTACCCAGGGAATATGGAGGGCCGTGGAGCTATATGACGATAAAGAGAAAGTAGATGAAGTAAGAGAAAAAATGATGAAGCTCGATTTCAGCTGGCAAAAAAGCGTATCGGAATATACAAAGCTGTATGAATCCTTAAAAAGTAAAAAAAATACATAAACCAATACTATAAGCTATGAACAAAAGTGTGATTGCTGTCATTTTAGGAGGAGGAGCCGGAACCCGTTTATCCCCCCTGACCGCTACCAGAAGTAAGCCCGCTGTACCTATTGCCGGTAAATACCGGCTGGTAGATATTCCCATCTCCAACTGTCTTAACTCTGATATAGGACGCATGTATGTGTTGACCCAGTTCAACTCCGCGTCCCTCAACAAGCATATCAAAAACACGTATTATTTCAGCCGGTTCAGCAAGGCATTCGTGGATATTCTGGCAGCTGAACAAACACCCGACAACCACGGCTGGTACCAGGGAACGGCTGATGCAGTAAAGCAGTCGCTCCGCCACCTGCAGCAGCAGGACTTCGACCATGTGCTCATTCTTTCCGGCGACCAGCTTTACCAGATGGATTTCAGCGAAATGCTGCAAAATCATATTGATAAGCAAGCGGATATTTCAATCGCAACCATCCCGGTTGGCGAAAGAGAAGCGCCGGAATTCGGGATCCTCAAAGCAAACGAAGAGCAATCCATCACCTCTTTTATAGAGAAGCCGAAAAAAGAATTGTTACCGGAATGGGTAAGCGATACCGGGGATGAAATGAGAAAGTCGGGCAGGATATACCTTGCTTCTATGGGGATTTACATTTTTAACCGGAAGCTGCTTTTTGACCTGCTGCTGGATACCAAAAAAGAAGCAAAGGATTTTGGAAAAGAGATCATTCCGGGCTCCATTGACGAACACAAAGTAGTAAGCTACCAGTATGAAGGCTACTGGACGGATATTGGTAATATTTACTCTTTCTTTGAAGCCAATATTTCCCTGACCGAAGATATTCCGCAGTTCAATTTATTTGATACCAACCAGGCAATTTATACCCGCCCCCGTATGTTACCACCGGCAAAAGTAAGCGGTACTACGTTGGAAAAAACGATCCTGGCAGAAGGGTGCATCATCAATGCCTCCCGCATAGAACGGGGTGTAATGGGCATACGTTCGCGTATCGGCTATGGCACCACCATTGTAGACACCTATATCATGGGGTGCGACTATTACGAAACCCTGGAAGAGATGCAAAATGCGGCACAAAGGGGGTTGCCCAAGTTGGGTATCGGTGAGCGCTGTTATATCCGCAACGCCATCATAGACAAAAACTGCCGTATAGGCAACGATGTGCGTATCAACGGCGGTAGTCATCTGCCGGATTCGGATAATCCGCTGTACACGGTAAAAGATGGGATCGTTGTGGTGAAAAAAGGTGCGATCCTTCCTGATAGTTACGTTATCTAAGATGTCTATCCCGGTTCTGCGGAATTATCGCTTTCCGACCAGCGGAAATCATATACCGGCCGAATGATGTCATTTATGATCTCCATCACCGCACGGTGGCTCTGCGCAAAAGCAGCATTGGTAAGCGAGGTAGCAGCGGCATCGGAATTAGAAATAGCGATGCGCCCGAAACGCTGGCGCCCAATCACCCAGGGGGCGTCGGCGCGGTGCAGCCAGTCGGGGTCGTACAGTTCGTTTGAACCACCGGCATAGCCATGGCTCCAGCGGCAAACTGTAATACCGGCGATATCACGCCCGGCATTGAAACCGCCGGGGCCGAGTACGCGGTCGAGCTGTGAACGGATATTGTGTTCTATCGTTTCAAAACTTATGGTTTGAAGATGGGCTCGTGCTGCCTTCCATCTTTCCCGGGGCGACAGGTTGGTGCCGTGCATTTCCAGTATCTCATTGGAAAGTATCATGGTGAGGATAACCGGTTCGTCCGAAGTGCTGGCATTTTTGTAGGCGCCGCCCCACTCGGGCCTGAACCAGGGGAAAATACTGCTGTGAAACATTCCCGGACATACAACCTCGCTGACACCGAGCTTTTCAAAAGCGCTCCAGTTTCGGATGGCTACAAAACTCCTGACCAGCGGTTTGCGTACAGCCATGCGCAGGGCGGCCTTCTGTGTCTCCGGTAATTCCGGTGCCAGGTGGGGAATGATGGTGTTGAAACAAGCCAGTACTGTGGCGCCTGCACGTACTTTATAGAGTTTCCCATCTTTTAAATAAGTGATTTCAACTTCCCTGGCTGTTTGCGGATCTCCCAGGTGCTTGACTCTGGTAACCATGCTGGAAAGACGGATGCGCACTTCGTTTTCAGGCAGATCCAACTGGTCGTACCTAAAAGGTACAACGATGGAATCTTCAGCAGTGCTGCCCGGAAGCGCCCGGGGTATCAGCCAGCGGATGAGCAGGCGCGCTACGCCACCGTTGCCATCAGGAAACGTAATGTGTTCACCAGGATCGCTTGTAAGGCTCGAAACCTGGTTCGCTTTGGGCAAACCTAACCCATCAAAACCAATGCGGTTTCGGCGCCAGGCATACCATGCGCTGTAGCTGTCCGGACCTGCCGCAACGTTATCCGAATCACCACTGCCGCCGCGCACTATGTAAGCAACTGTTCCGGGATCAATTCTCATTACATTCTTCAAATAATCCGCATACGACATTTTCCTGAGCCGGCGCACCTTCTCTTCTATAGGAACGCCCGCCATAAAATCGCTTTTGTTGGTATACAACCTGATAAAGCCCTCTTTCATGGCTTCCGGCAGGGGCGTCTTATCGAAATAAGCGCGCCACTGTTCAGCAGTAGCGGCATGAGAGCCACTCAGCGCCGGTCGACCGGTAACGAACTTGTCTTCTCCAAATATTTCCTTCGCGAAGAAAGTTCCCGCTCCGAAGTTTTCGAGGGGATCTTTATCTGCTTTGGCATGCTGGTAATAACGTTCACGGTCAATGCCTATATCCTTAAGCATCTGCAGGCTTTCGGGACTGAAGGTATTTGGATTCCATAGCTCCTGGGTGCCGCCGCATATCAGCAGTTGTTTGCCATCAACATTAAATTCAACGCGGCGGGCATGCCCGCCAAAATCATCACAGCCTTCCAGTATCAGTATCTTCGCATTTGGAATTTGCTTGCGGTAGAAATATGCGGCAGAAAGACCGGCCATTCCCGAGCCAACAATCACCAGGTCATAACCTTCTCCCGTATTTGCAGGCGCATCCCAAGTCATGCCATCCCGTACCGCATGACCTGCATCCATGGATGCGTTATCGAAACCGCGCATGCCCTGTCGTAACGGCGGATAGTTGTTTTCATTTAAAGGAATTGACAGATCCCCAGTAACAGGATCCCCGTTGGATGGCGATAACGCAGGATCTGCACAGCCCGCTGCGGCCGATATCGCCGCAACCCCACCAATAACTTTTGCCACGCCATCCAGAAAATCCCTACGGGTGATATTTTTATCCATACCCGGATAGTTATTTTCACTCATATAACTAAATATAAATCTTTTGGGACATATGGCGCAAAAAAATCCCGCTTGCAGCGGGATTACACATTTCTTTCAGAGGTTGTTTATTAAATTCCTTACAGGCTGTTTAAACAAAAGCACCCTGAATTTCAGGGTGTTCAGCACTCATTGTGTGACTTCAGAGGTTGTGCTAAAAAGGTATGGGCATAGCAAAAAGCCTGTTTAGAGGCTCCTGAGCGTATCTTCCGCTCTTTTTTTGCGATGGTAATATTTGAGGGAATAAACATCCGGTCTTTCAAAAAGTTTATTCATCAACCGGATAAACCAGCCGTTAACCCCCTTCGAAATTGATATTTTATTCATATTGGACTTTTATGGTTAGCCCTGTATAACGAAGGAATGTGACAAATATTATATAAAGTTAATTAAGGTTAACGCCGGGCAGGACTATATAACGTAAATTTTACATTTGCCTATATGAGCCGTAATATTTCGTTGATCCTAATGGTGTCTGCCATACTGGTGGTGGCGGCATTTCAGCTGTATTGGTTACACGCAAATTATGAGCACCAGGAAAGAGATCTGCGCTATCGCACGAACTTTTTGTTCAGGGAAACGATTTTTGAGCTCAGGGCTACAAAGCTGAAGCTTGATACGACCGCCCGCCTGCGTTATGGATTGCCCCCGGATGTATCCCGGTTCATGGATGCCATCCGGAGCAAGATAGAAGATTCCGGTTCTGAGCCTCCGCAACCCAGGCCGCTTGAGATTATTTCACTGGAAAAAAAAGGAGGGCTGGGGGTGGCAGACTCCGTACCCAGGGCTGGATACAGGTCTGCGGGCCGTTTTTTTGAATTCCTGATCGGGATTGACTCGCTGCAGGATTCATTGAAAGTCAGGGATATTGCATTGTCATATCTCGCCACGTTGAAAAAAGAGCACGTAGAAGTGCCTTTTCATATTAAACGTTCTCTGGACACCGTTAAAACCGAAAATGCGCCCAAGCCTGAATGGAATAAGGTTACCATCGGCTTCTCCAACCCGGTTACCTATACGCTGGAGCTGGGCAATACGGTGCCCTTTCTGTTGGAACAGCTTACCTCTCAGATCATTTTCTCCCTGTTCCTGATAGGGCTCACAATTACGGCTTTTGCCGTACTTTATAAAAACCTTACGTCCCAGCAAAGGTTAACCGATATCAAAAACGAATTCATCAGCAATATCACCCACGAGTTGAAAACACCTATTTCCACCATGGGTGTAGCCATTGAAGCCATAAAGAACTTTAATGTGCTGGAGAAACCCGAGAAGGCAAAGGAATACCTTGATATTGCCGGCAATGAGCTGAACCGGTTATCCATGCTGGTAGACAAAGTACTGCGTTTATCCATGTTCGAAAAGGATGTTGCCGACCTGAACCCTGAACAATTTGATATAAAGCAACTGGCGCAGGAAGTCATCAACTCCATGGGACTCCAGTTTGAAAAGGCCGGCGCCAAAGTGTATCTCCACACCGTGGGAGACAGCTTCCTCATCAATGCTGATAAAGTGCACATGACCAGTGTGCTCTATAACCTGGTAGACAATGCTCTCAAATATTCCGGCGACAATCCTGTTGTTGACATAAGGATCGCCTGCGACCACAATTTCTGTATCCTGTCGGTAAAAGACAACGGACCCGGTATTGCCGAAGAATACCGGGAAAAAGTATTTGAAAAGTTTTTCCGCGTGCCAACCAATAACAGGCACAATGTGAAAGGGTACGGGTTGGGGCTGAGTTATATCGCTCATATTGTAGCCCGGCACGGGGGCGAGATATGGGTGGAAGGCGAACCGGGAAAAGGTGCCGAATTTATTGTTAAATTGCCGGCAAATGAGCAAAGCTAAAATACTATACGTGGAGGACGAGATCTTCCTTGCCAAAATTGTAAGGGAAAGCCTGGAAAGCAGGGGCTATACCATCGTTCTTGAAACGGATGGCGGCAAGGCCCTCGAACAGTATAGGGCAGCTCAGCCCGATATCTGTGTGCTCGATATCATGTTGCCCAACAAAGACGGGTTTACCATTGCAGAAGAAATTCGCAATGAGAGTACGGATACGCCTATCATTTTTTTAACCGCCAAGGTACAGACTGCCGACCTGGTGAAAGGGTTCAATATGGGCGGTAACGACTATATACGAAAGCCCTTTAGCATGGAAGAGCTGATCGTACGGATAGAAAACGCACTGCGCCAGAAAAGCGGCAAAAAGGACAAAGATCATAAAGAGGAGACGCAGGTAGGCTCATTTATTTTTAATCCCCACCGGCAAACACTCACCGGCAACGGCGAAGACAGAAAGCTGTCTTTCAGGGAAAGTGAATTATTAAGGCTGCTATATGAGAACCGGGACCGGGTGATAGACCGCAGGGATATATTGAATGTTTTATGGGGCAGCGACTCTTTCTTTAACTCCAGGACCCTCGATGTCTATATCACCAAGCTCCGGGGATACTTAAAATCAGACCCTTCTTTAGAGATCATTACAGTAAAAGGGATCGGGTATCGTTTTGTAACAGGATAAAAAAATGGCGCTTCAAACGAATTGAAGCGCCTCAGCTTTATATGGGTTGGATTGACAGATTTTTAGGCTTACGGAAATATGTATAAAACCACATTATTGTAAAACTCGGAATAAAATCAAGCCCTGGCGTTAGTTCTTCAATAAAATTGAAGACACCTCCAAACGCACCTTTCCATCCGCCAAACAATTTAAAAAAGATCAGACCGGAAACCGGCGCCCAGATAATATCTGTAAACTCAGCCAGCACGGGAATGGTGTAGCTCATGTATCCCAGCAGATCCATGATGATACAGATGGCTAAAGAAGGTCGCTTATGTAGTGTTGTAACGCTCAAATTTTATTAAATATACATCAAAATTACAGAACAATAATATGACGCTGACCGGTAAAAATAGTTGCACATTGACAAAAGTTTTACAATTGATGATCCGCAGGCAGCGATCAGATTGATTTATAAGGGATTAGAACAGCAGGTCCTGCCGTGGCGTATACTTACCCAGGTGCTCATACGCTTTTGGAGTAACCTCTCTTCCTCTTGAGGTGCGAAGAATAAAGCCTTCCTGTATCAGGAATGGCTCGTATACTTCTTCCAGGGTGCCGGGCTCCTCTCCTACGGCGGTAGCAATGGTAGTGATACCCACCGGCCCGCCTTTGAACTTTTCTATAATGGTAGTTAATATCCTGTTATCCATTTCGTCCAGTCCGTGCTCATCTACATGCAAGGCTTTCAGCCCATGCAATGTGATACCTTTGTCTATTTTTCCGTCGTTCAGCACCTGTGCAAAATCGCGGACACGTCTTAGCAACCCGTTGGCTATCCTGGGTGTACCCCTGCTTCTGCCGGCAATTTCCGTAGCAGCGTCATCGTCAATAGCCACTTTCAAAATAGCAGCCGACCGGTGAATGATCTTTTTCAACGTGCCCGCCGTATAATATTCCAGTCTCGATTTAATAGCAAACCGTGACAAGAGCGGCGCTGTAAGCAGTCCGCTGCGCGTGGTAGCGCCCACCAGCGTAAACGGGTTAAGATTGATCTGGATGCTGCGTGCATTAGGGCCCGTATCTATCAGGATATCGATCTTATAATCTTCCATGGCAGAGTAAAGATACTCTTCCACAACAGTGCTTAACCGGTGGATCTCATCGATGAACAGCACATCGTTGGGCTGCAGGTTGGTAAGCAGCCCGGCCAGATCACCCGGCTTTTCAATCACAGGGCCGGAAGTTTCCCTGATGTTCACTTTTAGCTCATTGGCGATAATGCGGCTCAGCGTGGTTTTACCCAGTCCCGGCGGACCATGAAAAAGAACATGATCAAGGGCCTCTCCCCTTATCTGTGCTGCTTTTATAAATATCCTGATGTTTTCTATAACACTGTCCTGCCCGGAGAAATCATCAATTTCATTCGGACGGATATTGTTCTCAAACTCTTTCTCCACCGGACTTAAAGCATTCTTATCTGTATTCAGATTTGGATTGTGCATAGTTTCAAGGTATATACATCTGCCAAAGCTGCTATTGGCTTTACCAAAGATACTGCTTTCAAAACTGCCGTGGTCGGTATATATTTCACCGGGGGTTACAAAACACAGGAGGTTTGACACCCACAACTATGCCGAAGCCACAAGGTCTTCGCCACTGTTATTTATTGGGTATGGTAGCGGGCAGATTATTATATTTGTAGCGCACCGAACCACTATAGCATATGGAAAAAACAATACATCAGGGCAGGAATATCAAGCGCTTCCGCGAAATACTGCGCATCAAACAGGAAGGACTGGCACTGGAATTAGGCGATGACTGGAACCAACGCAAAATATCTTTGCTAGAACAAAAAGAAGTGATTGAGCCGGAATTGCTGGAGCAGGTAGCTAAGGTTTTAAAAGTGCCGGTGGACGCGATCAGAAATTTTGATGAGGACGCTGCGATTTCTTATATAAATACATTTAACGACAATAGTAAAGGAGACTTTAATTATAAATGCACCTTCAACCCTTTAGACAAATGGGCGGAAGAGATTACAGAGAACAGGAAGTTATATGAGCGGTTGTTACAGGCTGAAAAAGAAAAGATGGAATTGCTGAAGCAGTTGCTGGAGAAGATGAAATAAAAACTCAATTGCCGGTTTTATATTTTGCGCTTCGATATTACCTGTTTACAACGATCAAATAAGGAAGAGGAGACCTAACAGATTTTAAAAATCTGTTAGGTCTGGTTGATCACTCCCTGGTGACAGTATAGGGATATTGACGGGAGCTATCAGGGCTCATCAGCTTCATGGTATAGTAACCTGGTTCCATATAAATGATGGATGCGCCACAAACGATAACGCCGGCGATTACCGGATTCCCAGACACTTCAAAATCACACACTATCGCAGTAATAGGACGCGTCATGGCCTGGTATTCACTGGTCTCTTCATTGTTTATATCAGGGAACGAAACGCCAGCTATTTGTGGGTTGGTGATTGTTTGTCCCGTATGATTTTCGATACGCACCATTACCTTGTCGGCAGACAACTCCGTTGCTTCCTTTTTGCAGGAAACAACAGTCATAATTATAATAACAGCGAGCATTTGCAGGAGCTTTTTCATAACTACCGTTTATACGCTGACAGCTTATTGCCCGAAATCGTTGCTTTGAGGAAAAAGGTTCCTCCGGTTAGGCATTACCTGTTATCAGGAACTGTCATTATATAATATATTCAACCTCTCCTGCCAGAGGACGGTTTTCAGAATCACAGAAAGAAATTGTAATTTAGTGTATGCGCAAGCTACTTATATTGCTACTGGCTTTGTTGTCTTTTCGGGGTATGACACAAACCCGGGAGCGGTATATTGTAAAGCCGGGAGAAATACCGGATAAGGTATTGCCTGCAGAGGCCGTTTACTATTTCCCGGAATTTAAAAAAGGAGAAGTCAGCTTTAAGATTGGCGGAAAATCCACACAGCTATTCAACTATAACTGCCTGGTGGATGAAATGCAATTCCTGACCGCCGGCGGGGATACCCTTACCATTGCTGAGCCCCACGATATTATGGCGGTTACGGTAGATTCGGTCACTTACTATTTTGACAAAGGCTACCTCCGGGAGATCGGTAAGCAAAACGGCTACAAGCTGGCATTGCGCGAACGCCTGGTACAAAGCGATGCCAAAAAAGAAGCCGCTTACGGAACCACCTCCGGAACCGGCGCTATCAACTCTTTGCAGAGCGTTCGTATGGGAAATAATGTATTCAACCTGGAAATGAAAAGAGAGGTGCTATTTGTAAAAAGACATGCTTTTTATATTGGCAACCGGTATAACCAGTTTGCTTTTGCCACCAAAAAAGGCTTCGCCACCGTATTCCCTGAGAAAAAGAAACTGATAGAGACATTCATAAAAGAGCATAAAACAAACTTCAGCAAGCCGGAAGACCTTCAGGAATTGCTGGAAGCCTGCGCCCGGCAGTGAACCGCTTATACCACCTTCTTCAAAAATAACCTTCCTGAATTGATTGCCAGCACCACATCGCTGAAACCCATGGCCAGTGCGGCCAGCATGGGGTTAAGAAAGCCGAACGCGGCCAGCGGAATGGCTATGATATTATAGCTGAACGCCCAGAAGAGATTTTGTTTGATGGTAAGAAAAGTATGCTTACCCAACCCCAACGCCAATGGCAGGTTCTTCAGTCCCTTATTCATCAATACCACATCAGCGGTTTGCACCGCTATCTGCGATGCGTCGCTCATAGAAATACCTACAGTAGCTTTCGCCAAAGCAGGCGCGTCGTTGATACCGTCGCCCACCATAGCAGTTGGAGCGGTGCCTGATAATGCTTCAATAACCGATAACTTCTGTTCGGGTGTCTGTTCTGCCAGTACGGAATCAATACCCAGGTGTGCTGCAAGCGCCTCGCATCTGGCAACGGTGTCGCCGCTCAGCAATACGGTTTTGATGCCTTTGCCGTGCAGGTAATCAATTACCGGTTTGGCTTCAGGACGAATGCTGTCTTTGATATCTACCCAGCCTGCCAGCTGATCGTTCCGGGTGATATAGATATTGTGATGATGATCGGTTGTAAGATGTTTGACTGCCTTATATGAACCGACCATATATTCATCTCCATTTTTATCAATTGCCCGTATGCCCAACCCTTTTACTTCCTCCACTTTTTGCCATTGTATGCCGTCCTTTGTTTTCCAGGTTTTGAGTATCACTTTGGCGATCGGGTGGTTAGAGTATTTTTCGATAGAGTACACTATTCTTTTCAGCTCGTCTTCCGGTGTGGCATCCAAAATGTGCAGGGTATCAATGGTGAGCTCACCGGTGGTGAGGGTACCGGTTTTGTCGAATACCACCTGTTGAATATTTGTAAACAATTCCAGGCTCCGGGCATTCCGGAACAGCACCCCGTTACGGGCTGCCCGCCCCAGGCCCACCGCCACCGCAGCCGGTGTGGCCAGTCCTAAGGCGCAGGGACAAGCGATCACCAGCACGGCTATGCTACGCATCAATGCCGGTGCAAAATCACCCAGGATAATATAATTCAGCACAAATGTGATTGCCGCGATACCGATCACCAATGGTACAAAAACGGCGCTGATCCTGTCTGCCAGTTGTTGTACCGGCGGCTTTTCTCCCTGGGCCTGTTTTACCAGGTTTACTATATTGGCCAGGGTGCTGTCTTTTGCGGCGGCTGTCACATAGGCTTTTACGGTTCCGTTTGCCATTATGCTGCCGCCTATGAGCGTATCTTTCGGTTGCTTTTCCAGCGGCATGCTCTCTCCGGTAATAATGGATTCATCCACATGGGCCTGGCCCCAGAATATTTTGCAGTCCGCAGGCACCTGTTCCCCGTCTTTAATTAAAATCAGGTCTCCCGGCCGCAGGTCAGCGCTTTCTACCGGCATGATGATCTCCTGGTGGTGCTCATCAAAAGCTACCATATTGGCCATTACCTTCTGTGATACGGCCAGCTTGTTCAGCGCCCGCTGCGTAGACTGTATAGAAGCGCTCTCAAGATAATTGCCAAAGAAAACAAGGGTAATAATGGTGGCCGTGGTTTCATAAAATAAATAGTCTTCTCCCAATCCCTGCAATGTACCGATCAGGCTGTACACAAACGCAGCAGTTGCCCCTGTTGCGATCAGCACATTCATATTAGGTATGCCGTTACGGAGGCTTTTCCAGGCGCTGGTGCCGAAATGATACATACCGATGAGATACACAGGAATGCACAGGCTCAATTGTAGCCAGGGATTCATCAGCCAGTGCCAGCCCAGCACTCCGTGAAACATATGCAACAGCAACAGCAGGGTGAAGGGCAGGCACCAGAGGGTATACTTCAGGTAGATGTTGATGCTCCGTTTTTCCTGTTTACTGACAATATCAATATTGCCTGTTACTTTGTAACCCAGGCTATCTATCCCTTTTTTAAGCTGCCCGGCGCTGCGGTTGCCATTGATGGTAAACGAAACGTCTCCGTCAACAAAATTTACTTTTACTGCTTCCGCCCCTTCTTTCTCAAGATAGCGTCTTACGGTAAGGGCGCAGTTGGTACAGTCCATACCTTCCACCCGCCAATGAATATCCTGCATAATGCGCAAAGATAGAACAGTATGCTGATGAATATAGGGTTCCAAACCCTGGCAGCGGGTTTCAGAACCCCTTTTGTCCACCTGGGGTCTGGCGCAGCCGACCCCGGGATCGCTTTCATACCTCCGGGGTCGGCGCTGCCAGACCCCGGAGCGACACACAAAAAAAGCGTGGGATGATACCACGCATGTAATAATGATTTTGAAAGCTCATGCTGGCGCAAGTCTTCCGAAGGATGACTTGTTGCCTTCTGATTCTACCGGACTGCGTCCGGGTTGTAGATGCTTGTGCCCTGATACAATCAGGGTTGATTTTTCCGGCACAAGTGGTCGGCAAGCCGAACACTTGCGCCAGATTCCGGTTCTGAACCCTGGCAGTTGCAATACGATCAGGGTACCTGGGGTCTGGCGTAGCCGACCGCGCGATCGTTCCATACCTCCGGTGTAGGGCTGCCAGACACCCCGGAGAGACGCAAGGGCATAAAAAATGCGTGGCGATGATGCCACGCACATAATAATGATTTTGAAAGCTTATTTTGTATATAATACTTCGTACCCATCTTCGCGTCACCCTCTTCCCCGAAGATCAGGGGGTATGGAGAGGTGCAGGGCGAGGTCTAGTGATGATGGTGCTGGTGCTCTTCCTGCAGCTTCTGGAAATCTTCCCGGCTGATTGGTTTTTCTTCCGGGGTAACCTTTGCTTCAACAGATTCAAATACCTTCTGAGAAAGAATGCGGCGGTAGGCACTTTCTACCTGCTGCCTGTCCTGTAAAAGCTTGTCTACATAATTTCCCAGCCAGCTCATATCACCCTGTAAACCGGACGCGCCGAAATACCCGATCACTTCCTGGGCGATATGGTCGCGGATCTCGTCAGGTGTTACTTCAATCTTGTTGTCGCTCACGATCCTGTCGGAGATCAATGTCCACTTCAACTGGTTTTTGAACGTCGGGAACTCAGCTTCTACCTGCTCCTGGGTTTTAGGCGCTTCGCCGCCGGTTTCCATCCAGCGTTTCAAAAAGCTTTCCGGAAATTCGATATCGGTATTATCCAGCAGGACGTGATACAGCTCGTGGTGCAGGTAGTTGCGCGACTGCCCGTCCAGGGCATTTTGAATACCCGCTTTTATTTCATTTCTGAATTCTTCTTCCGTTTTGATCTCTTTGTCAGGGAATACTTCTTTGAAAAATTCTTCGTCGAGCGCCCGTTTTTCCACCAGACCAATTTTGGTAATGGTCATTTTGAAGTATTTGTTTACGGAATCGTCTTCTTTATTCAGCCCCAGGTCGCTGATCAGCCAGTCCTTTTCTTTTTCGTCAAAAGCCGTATCCAGTTGGATCACCACGCTTTCGTCCTTCTTTTTACCAACCAGCTGCGGGCGAAAGCTTTCGCTGAAATATTTCAACAACAGGGAATTATCTTTTTTGATGCCATTTTCCACCACGTTACCATCAGCATCAGATTCTTCAAAAGTTACATTCAGCACATCCTCATCAGTTGCCACGGCTTCCGGTTCCGTCATCTTGCCATGCCTCGCCACCAGGCGGTTCACTTCGTCATCTACCAGGGCAGCTTCCGGTTCTATTTTATAGCGGGTAATGGTCAGTGTATTGGGGTCAGGCAGCTCAAAAGCAGGCTTCAATCCCACTTCAAAGTGGAAAGAGTAGTCAGCCGGGCTGTTCATATCCATCTTGCCGGGGTCATTGTCGGCTCCGGGCAGGGGCTGCGCAAAAATATCCAGCTTTTCCTGTTCCAGGTAGTCCAGCAGTCCTTTTTCTATGCTACGCAATACTTCCTCGGTGTACACCGCGGGGCCATGCATTTTTTTGATCATTCCTGCGGGTACCATTCCCTTACGGAAGCCGGGGATGTTCGCTGATTTTGCATATTGTTTTAATGCTTTCTCAAATGAGGGCAGGTAATCCTCCTTCGTAACGGTTACTGTTAACTTATCATTCAGTAAGCCAATATTTTCCCTGGTAACTGTTGCCATTATATAAGTGATTTGCGTTAGAAGCTGTAATGGGTAGAGACATGTATACTGTAGTACTATAAGCCCGTCAGATCCAATTCTCTAATGCCAATTTTGTTTGTTTTGTGCGGGTGGAGGGAGTCGAACCCCCACGCCTCGCGGCGTCAGATCCTAAGTCTGATGCGTCTGCCAATTTCGCCACACCCGCTTGAAAAATAAGGTTTTATGCCTTTTCAGGACTTTAACCCCTGATTTTTGGGAGAGCAAAGGTAATAGATTTTGCTTAAATTTGGGCTTAATATGAATATGGATGTAAAACCTGTTGCTTATAACCTGAATGAGGAGGAGGAGAAGAAGGAGATCGTCCGGCAATACCGTGCCCTGCTTCGCATTCTAAAGCCTAAGATAAAACACGGGGACAGAGAGCTGCTGCGCCTGGCATTTGAAATGGCTGCCGATGCGCACAAAACAATGCGCCGCAAGAGCGGGGAGCCGTATATTTTGCACCCCATAGCTGTAGCCCGCATCGCTGCCGAAGAGATCGGGCTGGGCGTACGGTCTACCATATGCGCCTTGCTGCACGATACGGTGGAAGACACGGACCTGACCCTGGAAGATATTGAAATAGCCTTCGGTCCCGAAATTGCCCGTATCATAGACGGGCTGACCAAAATTGCCAACGTGGTGGATACCAATACCACCCAGCAGGCAGAGAACTTCAAGAAGATCCTTTTAACGCTCACCGACGATCCACGGGTGATCCTGATAAAGCTCGCCGACCGCCTGCACAACATGCGTACACTCGACAGCATGAAGCGGGAAAAACAGTTGAAAATATCCAGCGAAACTGTATACGTATATGCGCCACTGGCCCACCGCATGGGACTGTACGCGATCAAGACGGAAATGGAAGACCTGGCCATGAAATTCCTGGAGCCGGAGATCTATAAGGAAATAGCGAAAAAGCTGGCAGAAACCAAACGGGAAAGAACCCGTTATATCAATGAATTTATCCGCCCGATCAAAGACGGGCTGCATAAGGCAGGGCTAAAGACCGAAGTATATGGCCGGCCCAAGTCTATCCATTCTATCTGGAATAAGATGAAGAACAAGGGGGTGACGTTCGAAGAAGTGTACGACCTCTTCGCCATCCGCGTGATCCTGGATGCTGCACCCGAGAAGGAAAAGGAAGATTGCTGGAAAGCGTATTCCATGATAACGGATATGTATAGCCCGTCTCCGGAAAGGTTGCGCGACTGGCTGAGCAACCCCAAGGCCAATGGCTATGAAGCCCTGCATACTACGGTAATGGGGCCGCAGGGCAAATGGGTGGAAGTGCAGATCCGGACCAAACGCATGAATGAAATTGCCGAAAAAGGACTGGCAGCACACTGGAAATATAAAGAGGGAACGGCAGATGAGAACCGCTTCGACAAATGGTTCACGCAGATCCGGGAAATGCTTTCGCAGGACGTAAGCTCCATAGACTTCCTGCAGGACTTTAAAATGTCATTCCTGGCAGAGGAAATATACGTGTACACACCGCGGGGAGACGTAAAAATGTTGCCGGTAGGCGCCAGCGCGCTGGACTTTGCTTTTTCCGTACATAGCGCCATCGGGTCAAAATGTATCGGCGCCAAAGTGAACCATAAGCTGGTACCCATCAGCCATAAGCTGCGCAGCGGCGACCAGATAGAGATCATCACCAGCAACAAGCAGAAACCCACCGAAGCATGGCTAAACTTCGTGATCACCACCAAGGCTAAAACGAAAATAAAGGATGCCCTGAAAGAAGAGAAAAGAAGGATTGGTGAGGATGGTAAACACACTTTGCAGAAAAAGATGGAGGATATGGGCGTTTCCTTCAGCCAGGCGAATATTGACGAAGTGACCAGCTTTTATAAGCTGGCCTCCCCTTTAGACCTTTTCTACCAGATCGCGGTAAAGAACATTGACCTGAAAGACATGAAGCGGGATATGCAGGTGGCCGGGGATAAGCTGGTGATACCCAAGCCCGCAAAAGTGGAGCCGGAACCAAAGCATCATGAGGCGGATACACAAAAGGGCAACAATAAAAAAGACAATGAACTGATCATTTTCGGCGAAAGCAGCGACAGGATCGTGTATACCCTTGCCAATTGCTGCAAACCGATCCCGGGAGATGATGTATTCGGCTTTGTGAGCACAGGTAAGGGATTGATCATTCACCGGACCAATTGCGCCAATGCGGCAAGGTTGATGTCCAACTTCGGGCACAGGGTGGTGAAAACCAAGTGGGCAAAGAACAAGGAAATATCCTTCCTTACAGGTGTTAAGATCGTGGGACTGGATGATGTGGGTGTCATCCATAAAATAACCAACCTGGTATCCGGTGAAATGAAGATCAATATCGCGGCGCTCACAGTGGAAGCCAAGGAAGGCGTATTTGAAGGAAATGTGAAGTTATTCGTGCACGACAAGGAAGAGCTGGACGAACTGGTGCTAAAGCTGAAAAAGCTGCCCGGGATTGAATCCGTGGAACGCTACGACACGGAATTGGTGTGATGTCTCCGGTTTGGTTTTTGGTCATACTATATTTTCAAACATTCATTCAAAAGCAGGTTAAGTCATTTGTTACCTGTGGCTTACGAGTACTTCTTTCCGATTTTATATACTTCATTAAATATAAAGTTTATTTTTATATATAATAAAAAGTTTTGTACATTTAAGCCTAGGTACCTCTCCTGAATTAATAGTGCAGTCGGGATATGCAGATCCAATCTCATATGAATTTCTAATGCCCTTTATGCGTTACGATAAAAGCACGTCTGTTCGGTAGCTGATCGCATTGAACAGTAAGTGTACCTCGTTCCCATATGCCTACCCTGGAATTTCTAAAAAACATGAGGGACTGAAAGCCCATGTAGACCTTTTTTGTTTACACCAAATTTTGAAATGGTTGAATTGATGAAATAAACTAAAACTATAATGAAAAAGATTACTCCCCTCAATAAAAGATTCGTGCCCAACGACCAGCCACGCAAAATCCTTTCCTTAGACGGCGGCGGTATCCGCGGAGTGCTTACTTTAGAAATACTATTACAGTTGGAACAGCAGTTGCAGCAGGAGCTGAAAAAAGACGACAGCTTTTGTCTTGCTGACTATTTTGATTACATAGGAGGTACCAGCACAGGGGCTATTATTGCTGCCGGACTGTCTTTAGGCATGAAGGCGCAAAAGCTGCTGGATTTTTATGAAGAAAAAGGCGAGGCGATGTTCGACAAATCATTCCTGCTGAAACGGGTAAAGTACTTTTATAACGACGGCCCTTTACTGAAAGAATTGAAAAATACTTTTGGCGATGGAGATATCGATATCGAGTCAGGGAAATTTAAATCTTTACTACTGGTAGTAACCATGAACCGTTCTACCGATTCGCCCTGGCCCATCAGCAATAACCCGTGGGCAAGATACAATGAACAAACCCGGACTGACTGCAACCTTCGCATCCCGTTATACCAATTAGTCAGGGCCAGCACTGCTGCGCCGGTTTATTTCAGGCCCGAAACCCTGCAATGGGATCCCACTGACCCCGAAAAAACTTTTGTGTTTGTTGACGGGGGGGTTACCCCTTATAACAACCCGGCTTTTCTTATGTATAAAATGGCAACTCAAAAAGCCTATCAGCTTGAGTGGGCTACCGGGGAGAGAAAGATGTTAATTGTATCGGTAGGTACAGGATCGGCAGCCAGCCCCGGCGCTTATAGCAATATTATAAACACGGCGAAGAGCCTGCCCAACAATTTAATGTACACCATGCAGGTGGACCAGGACATCAATTGCCGTACCGTTGGCAGGTGCATATTCGGCGCACCCATTGACAGGGAAATGGACGACTTAATACCGCTGGACAAAAATGGCAACGCCCTGGGAGTCGACAACGATGCCGGCCGTCACTTCAGCTATGTACGTTATAATGCCGATCTAAGCCAGGAAAGCCTGAACAAAGCAGGTCTTTCTCATATTGACAGCGATGACGTAAGAGAGATGGATTCTACAAAGTATATCCCGCAATTACGTGAAGTAGGGAAAAAAGCCGGCGGGCAGGTTGATGTGACTTCGCATTTCAAATACTTTCTATAACCCCTAATAAATACCATGGCTGAAGTATTTATCGTTCGCCCCTTCGGAAGCAGGCGGCCTGTATTGAAGAAAAATGCACAAAATGTTCTGCAGACTGTATATTTTGATTTTGACCAGGTGGAAACTGACCTGATAAAGCCTGCAATGTATGCATTGAACCTGGGTGGAGGAACTACAGGCGAAATTTTTGCACCAGGGGATATTCGTGAAGATATGTTTTCCGAACTGCTGAAAGCAGATATCGTTATAGCCGATATTACCATACATAACGCGAATGTTTTTTACGAGCTGGGTATCAGGCATGCGCTCAGGCATAAAACAACTATCCTGATAAAATGCCCCGGCTATGATGATACGCCGTTTGATATAATCGGATACCGGTATCTTTCTTATGATAAAGAAGACCCGGGAGCTGGGAAGGATAAGCTTATTGAGACAATAAAAGAGGCATTGGACGCAAAAGAGAGAAAAGACAGCCCCGTCTTTAATGTACTCCCCAACCTTGAAGAGCAGGAGTCCGAAAAGTTTATTGCGCTTCCCGATGATTTTATAAAAGAAGCAGAAGACGCCGTAGCAGCAAAATATGTAGGCAAGCTGAGATTACTGGCTGATGAAGCATTGTCCTTTCATTGGAAGGTACCGGCTTTAAAAATGATCGGTGCTGCGCTCAACTCCCTGGGTGTATTTGCAGAAACAAAAGAAATATGGGAAGCTGTTTTGAAGCATACACCCAATGATCTTTTAGCGAGTGAACGTATTTCTACCGTTTACGAAAAAATAGCTGCTGCGCTGTGGAGCCGGCAGGAAGCGGAAGCTTCAGCATATCTGAAAAAGTCGGACAAAGCTGCTGACAATGTTCTGAAACATCCTAAAGCGGGCAATAACCAAAAGGCGGAAGCACAATCTTTGATAGCAAGAAACTACAAGACCCGGTGGCTGCGTACCTGGAACAAATATGAGACTCTTGCAGACCGGTCAAAAAACGCATTGCTGTCCACACACCTGTTTAATGCTCAAAAAAACTATGAAAAGGGCTTTCAATATAATTTGAACCACTATTATTCCGGGCTCAATGCCCTTGGCTTGCTAACTGCGATCATAGACCTGGCGGAAAGCAACCCGGAAACATGGGTGGCAAATCACGATTCTGACGAAGCCGCCGATATAGAGCTGGATAAAATGAAAGCGAAAAAAATATCGCTGTCTCAATGCGTGTCATATGCCCTGGATACAGAAATGCAAAGAGAAGAGAATATTGATAACGCTGACAACCGTCAATGGCTTATGGTGAGCAAAGCAGATTTGCTGTTGCTTACCAGCAATAAAAAAGAGAGGGTGGTAAATGCGTATAAGAGGCTTTGGAATGATGTAAAACTACAGGTCAGGCAGTCTGCCCTCAGGCAGATAGAGCTATACCATTCTTTAGGACTGTTTAATGAAAATGTTACAGCCGTACTGGAAAATGTTGCCATACAGGATCCTGAAAAAGCGATCCGGGATTATTACCTGCTCTTTACGGGACACATGGTAGATGCTCCTACAAGGGAAAAGCCGCGGTTCCCGAATACGCCGGAAAAAATTGCAGCCGTGAGAGCAGCCATAAAAGCAACTATCATCCGTGAGCAGGAGCGCTTACCCGGAGGATTCCGGCTCAAAGGCATTGCGGGAGGAGCCTGTGGAGGCGATATTCTATTTCACGAAATATGCAAAGAGCTGGGTATCCCCACCACCGTTTTCCTGGCAATACCGGAGGACCAGTTTAAAGTTGCATCCGTAGCGCATGGCGGTAACGAATGGATCAGAAAATTTGAAGCGCTTTGCAGTGACCCGCAAACGCCGGTGTACAGGCTATCTGACTCAAAAGAGTTACCCAAATGGCTGAGCAAAAAGAAGGATTACGGCATCTGGCAACGTAACAATCTTTGGGAATTGTTTTTTGCATTGGCCAACGGAGGCAGCAATATGACCTTAATAGCCCTTTGGGATAAGCAAAAAGGCGACGGAGCGGGCGGTACAGAGGATATGGTGAATAAAGTAAACGAACGGGGAGGAAAAGTGGAAGTGGTGGAGATGGGGGAAGTATAAAACTAACGATTCAATAAGGCAAGACATGATAACCCAACCCAGACTTTTTATTAGCTATTCAAGGGCAGATGTTCTTTTCGCAAAAGAGCTTGCCAATGCCTTAAATCAAAAAAAGTATAAAATTTTTATTGATCAAAGTGATATTGAAGCTGGCGACATCTTTCCACAACGCATTCTAAATGGCATTCAAAATAGTGATGGAGTTATTAGTCTTATATCTCAAACATCCGTTACCAGCGAATGGTGCAAGTTGGAGAATTTCTATGCTCACTTTCTAAAAAAAATTATAATCCCGATCAAGTTAACATCCAATGCTGTAAATGATAATTCACCGCTGAACCATTTCCAAAAAGATATTAATTATACGATAGTCAACCAAAACGAAGATGTTGAAAGTGTGGTGTTCAGAATAGAAAAAAAACTAAAATCTGTAGCCCGGCATCGTTACAACAGAATTATCAAGTCAGTATTAATACTTACCGGAATTGCTGCAATAATAGCTTTTACAATCGTATTCGGCGTAACTAAAATAAATACTTTTAACTATAACCAGTCTAAAAATGAGCTTGTAAAAAGTATTAAGAGCTCAACCCTGGTATACACTACAGCAGAATTAACAGAAATTAAGAAAAAATATGCCGGCGACCAAAGCCTGATCAATATTTTACAAAGCCTGTCAAAGAATAAAGCAGCAACCGTATCAGGTAAAATTAATTCATTAATTCTTAGTGGAATTTTAGATATACAAAAGAAAGTTCTACAGCCGACGAACTTAGAAAAGTTTGAATGGGAAAACTCGCATATAGATAATAGTTCTTTATATAACCTGAATTTCGCCCAGGGTGTTATTCGGAAGGTTGAGATCAATCAATGCGATTTAACCAAAGTCTATTTCCAGGGAAATGAAACCATCCAGACCTCTTTAAAAATGGATGATATTTCATTTAATAATTGCATTATTACCAACGCCTTTTTTAATAAGGCTTATTTAACAAATGTAAATTTTACTGACACAAGGTTCTCTAACACTCTTTTTAATGCAACAAATTTTTTAGACGTTACATTTTCAACAACTATAGATACAAGCACAACATATAAGATAGCTGCAGGCACTTTTTTCTACGAATGTGTATTTGAATGTGATCCTCCCGAAGTGAAAGTTAGTATTGACTTGGTCGATGAGCTCAGGATGAATTTCTCAAAGGTGATCTTCGATGGCTGCACTTTTAAGGAAAACATTAATCCTGTCTGGTTTCAAGATTGTGGCTTTTTTAATTGCAGGTTCGCTTCGGACGAACTGAAAAATGCTTTAACACGAAATAACAACGTGATCCATTAATCTTTAAAATATCATTCCTCTTGAAAAAATGTGCCGTTTTTCCCTTCTAAATTCAAAAAGAGTCTAAAAAAATATTATCCGCAAATAAAGAAATACAATGAATTCCAAAAAACACAAATAATATATTTAACAAATTTTAATTATATCATTCTCTCACTGTAAAAAATCTACGATCATGGGACTATCACAAAGCTACAACAGAGCCATTCAAAAGCAGCTTGCCAATTATGCCGCCTGGCTGCCATTCGTTAATACTTTTGAAATGGGTGAATTCGGCGTTTTCGAGAACGGCGTTTTTCACTCAATGGGAAATATTAAACGGAAGTACCCGGACATCAACATTATTGAACAGGAAAGCCCGGCAGCCAGCCTGGATTTTGCTTCTGCCGGCACCAAAACTTTTAAGCTGGATGCGGGCGGTAATATATTAAACAGCTTTGCCGGCCTTGGCGGTATCGAAGCCAGGCTCAAATTTGTATTTGAAAGCGCCGATTCCTGCCTGATCAAAGTAAAGGAAATGAAGCTGAGAGAAATGAAAAACATGGAAGAGGTAGCCAAAGCCCTGGCAAAAAAACCGGACTGGAGAAGTAAGTTTTGTATAGTATGGAAAGTGTATACAGGTGTTGATGGAATGGTGATCTGTACAAAAGAAGCCGGAAGTGAAATTGAGCTGACCGCAAGCGCAGATATTTTGCAGCAGGTAGAGGTCGGAAAAGTTGAGGTCAGCCCGGCTTTCAGCTCCAGCCGCGAAAGCGCCCTTTCCGAAATTGGACAGACAGGCGTACTGGCTTTGGGGCTTTTTAAGCTCAGGTGGCTGAATGGACAGCCTAACATCCTCAGAGACGGAAGTCCGGGAGCTGTCGAAATAGAGACGCTAAGCGGAACGCAGGAAGACAGCTACTAAAAGCGGGGTATGGATATTACAACCATAGAATACCTGCGATTTGACAACCTGGAACAGGGAGTGCTCGTGGCCGGGAAAGACTACATTCTCAGCCACGAGGACCACCCTGTAACAGTAGTAAAAATGCTACAGGATCATATAACGCTGCTTCGGGATATTGATAGATGCTTTCAGTATAACTCCCCGGTTTCACAGGAAGAAAAGAACGAAAAGATCAGGGAATTATCCGCACTGTTAAAGCCGCTTTTTGTGACAGAGCATATAGAAAGGGAAAATACGCATGTGGACCTGGTGCTGAACGCTATGGAATTGGGCTTGCTCCCTTTTGAATTGCTGTTGGACGATGCAGGAGAACCTTATTTTGCCAGTGAAAAAAAGAGGACGCTTACCCGGAGGATAAGGCAAAAAAGAAAGCGCTCCGACTTCAAAATTCCGGCGGTCCCCAAAATGTTGTTTGCATACGCTCACGGCAAAGGGCTGCAGGTGCCCTTTAAAAATCATCAGTACTACCTGGATCAGGCATTGCAAAAATGGGGAGGAATAGAAAACTTCAGGGTGTTGAAGGTATTACCGGAAGCTGATTTTGAAACGTTAAAGAATGAATTGCGATCAAATGATACGGAAGAAAGCCACTACACCCATGTGCATATTCTTGCACACGGCGCATTGATCCTTGATGCAGTCAGCCCATATGAAATGGAATATGGTATCGCTTTGGGATCTGCAGCAACACCCACCTCACCTATTGCCGACTTTAAAGATCTTTTTGAAAGCCTGGATCATAAACCCTATATGGTAAACTATATGGTATGTGACGGCGCTCATTTCCTTAATCCATTTAAACCCGATAAAAATCCTGTACAGGTAACGCATAAAGCCGGTGTACCCATAGTGCTTGGCGCACAATTTCCACTCACGATGAAAGGCTCCGAAATGATTACCCGGAAATTATACGCCGGCTTGTTTAACGGCAACGATTTAAGATCTGTGCTACACCAGATTCGCAGGGATCTGTACAAACACAATACGGATAATCATGACTGGATCAGCCTTACAGCATATGCGAGAATACCCCGCGAATATTACAGGTACCAGGTACCCAACGACCTGGAAGCCAAAATGCAGGAGCTGAAATATGCTCGCTCACTGGCTGACAAATGCACCAAAACGGAAAACTTTTCCCAGGATGCGTTTCTGAATATCCGGAAACGGCTTGTTGATTGTATTGATGGACTGGAAAATCTTTTAAAGAATATTATTGATGATCCTGCCTACGATTCACAGGTTTTGGAAAACCTGGGACAGTTGGGCAGTGCGTATAAACGACTGGCAGAACTATGCTTTGCCTATAGAAAGCTTAATGGTCAAAACTGTACACAGGAAGAAATGGAAGCCCTGCAGAAGGCAAGGTATTATTATAAGCAGGCTTGCTCCAAAAATCTTTCGCATCACTGGGCTACAGTTCAATATCTTTCGTTAGAAACAATTTTATCCGGCGGGTTATGCGATTGGGAGTATTGGAATACGGCAAAAGTAGCCATTGATTGCAGCATTCGTAAAGATGGCACAGATGGCTGGGCCTTCGGCTCAAGATTAGAGCTGCTGCTGCTGGCTTCTTTGGAACGTAAAACAGATGAACCGGCGTTATTGGCTACAGCACAAAAGATAGCGGAAATAGCGCGGCAGAAGAATACCCCCTATTTAGTTGCTTCTACCCGCGATCAATTGCTTCGATACAGGAATTGGTGGACAAAGGAAAACGGGTTTCCGTCAAATACGACTTCAGCAGCGATAGACACTGAGTTGATAGATACACTTTTGAAAAGTCTTATGGAATCAAAGGACACAACATAGATCATCACCGGTTTCTTTAAAATAACGCATAATATCCAAAATGCAGATAGCAAACCCCAAAATATCATCTCATGAATAAGTATACCGTCTTTGTGTCCTCGCCTTCCGATGTATCAAAGGAAAGAAAGCTGCTTTCAGATGTGATTGACGAGATCAATGCTACACATGGCAAACCCCTTGGCTATGCGCTTGATCTCTGGAAATATGAAGACCGGGCATACCCCTCGGCAGATAAGCCCCAAAACCTGATCAATGCCATCATGACGCCCTACCAGATATTTATCGGGATCATGTGGAAGCGCTTCGGAACGCCGACACCCAACGCAGGTTCGGGAACAGAAGAAGAATACAATACAGCATATAAAGCATGGCAGCGGAAAGAAGTAAGAGAAATTCTTTTTTACTTCTGTGAAAAAAATTATACACTGAGCAGCCTTGAGGAACACGACCAGGTAGGCAAGGTATTAAAGTTTAAAAATGATTTGAGCGGGCAGTCCTTTATCTGGAAATATTCCAATCCTGCCGATTTTAAAGACAAGATCAGGAAGCACCTGTGTACCCTGATGAACAGGATCGTTGAGGAGCAAACCAGGGGCGTCGGGCAAAGAGCGGCGCCTGATGAGGTCGTAATAGACGATTTTAAAAGTCTCTGGGATAAAATGACGCCCGAGCTTCAGAACTATTTCAATATACCTTATAACGAAAACAGGATGAAGGGTGATGGCGGTATTCAGACAAGAGATCTATTTGCGGCCATGGTAACCAATCCGACACCTGAGCTGAAAGCGATCATGCAACATATACCAACGGGGGCATTACCCGAACCGATAGAAGGCAAGATAGTGTCTGAGCCTTATATTGTCAATGAAAAACCCTGGCTTTCGCATTGCATTGCTTCTTCAATAAAGAGATTAGGCAAAGCGCTGCCAGAAGATCAGCAATTGACAGCACTGGATGTTTTTACGGATATAGCCAAAAACGGATCAGGAGAATCTGTCAGGCTTTTACGAAAGCATAACATAAACCCTGAAAATATCGAAGCGTTTTTACAGAAGGAAAAATTACAGGTGTTGAAGGGTTGAATTTGATTACCAATTTCCCGATTGGTTTATTCAGTAGCCAGGCATTCCTTCCCATTAAAAATATAAGAAAATAAACTCCGGAATCTGCAATTTTCAACGATTGAATTATGAAAAAGATCACACTCACCCTGTACGCCAGGGAGCAATCACACACAGAAAGTGCATCTGATAAAATTTCGGATTTGTATCTGAAAAAAAGCTACGAATTGCAAGACGGGGTTCGTTCTGCGGGGACGGAAAAAGTAAGCGTTGATGTGGCGGTTGATGATGTAGTGGAGCTGATATTCGATGACGATACTAAATGGCTATGCCCACCAGATACATTGGAGACTGTGTTCCCGGGCAGCAAAACTCAAAACAGGTCGGAGGAAGTTTCCATTCTCATTCCCTCTACACTCGACAGCCCGGACGGCAGCCGGTCAATCGTTGGTAAGATTGGCCTGAAATTGCTGAGTATTTTCGGCAAGAAGAAGACTGCTAAAAAAGGTATGAGGAGATTAGCGAAAGAGCTTGAAGAGGCCCAATTGAAAAAAAGTGCAGGGCTTAAACGGTTGACCAAAGATTTTGACCTGGAAGAGCTGAGCGGGATTGAGGAGACAGAGCCGGTATTAGTCTTTATCCATGGCACCAATTCTTCCACCCATGGTTCTTTTGAAGAAATAAAAGGCTCGCCGCTTTGGAAATACATTACCGAAAATTACAAAGAGCAAAATATTCTGGCTTTTCAGCACCGGACACTTACCGAAAGCCCTTTGCAAAATGCGAAAGAGCTGATAAAGGCATTGCCGGGTAATTGCCTTATACATCTTATCACCCACTCACGCGGCGGATTAGTAGGCGAAATCCTGGGCAGGTATAGCGATGGTAACACCATAGGCTTTTCGGCGGATGAGATGGCTATGCTGGAAGATGAAGGCAGAACGGCAGACCTTGAATGCATTAAAGCATTACGCCAAATTGTTCAGGGCAAAAACTTTAGTGTCAAAAAGTTTATCCGGGTGGCCTGCCCTGCCGCCGGAACTACCATTCTGTCCAGGCGCTTAGATCATTTCTTCAACATCAGCCTCAACCTTCTCGGCACTATTCCGGCATTAGCTGTCAGTCCTGTCTATCAGGCCATGAAAGAATTACTGATAGCCCTGATAGACCAAAAAAATGATGTAGATGTACTGCCTGGCCTGGAGGTGATGAAGCCCGATTCTCCTTTTATCAATATCATTAACAATCAGGCAAGCAGCGTGTCTCTGGATGTGCCGGTAGTTGCCGTTTCGGGCAACTGCAAGGCCAGGCTCAATCTAAGGGCGCTGGTAATAATAGCTTCCAAACTGTTTTATCTGGAAGACAACGATTTGGTTGTAAATACGCAATCTATGTATAATGGCTCCAAGCGTATGAACAACCTTCAGTACTTCTTTGATGAAGGAACAGATGTAGACCATTTTAATTATTTCAAAAACCCCCGTACCAACGAAGCCATTAAGCTGGCGTTAAGCAATAGAGAAGAAAGTATACCGGGCTTCACATCTTTTACCCGTGGCACTGTGGAGGAAATACAGCGCAGTGCCCTGCTTAATTTGGAGGGCGGCGTTTACAGTACCGTTAACCCGTCCGGTCTGCGGCCAATAGTTGTGATCCTTCCGGGCATTATGGGGTCTACGCTTGCAAGAGGGGGCGATCGGATATGGATCAACTACCTGCGTTTTTTAACCGGCGGTCTCAGTGCTTTGGCTTTAGACAAAAAAATACTCAGTGCAGATGGCATTGTCAAAACCTCCTATAAAGAGCTGGCTGAAGACTTACAAAAAGACTATGATGTACTGACCTTCCCTTTTGATTGGCGACAGTCTTTGAAATCAGAAGCCGGAAAGCTGAACGATAAAATAAAAGAATTGCTGAAGCTTGGGCAGCCTATTAAAATCATCGGCCACTCTATGGGCGGTGTGTTGGTACGTGATTTTATGGTGTATCATTCCGAAACCTGGAAACAACTCAATGGCAGCACCGGTTTTCAACTATTATTTTTAGGCTCACCGTTGCGGGGCTCTTTCCGGATTAACACCGTGCTTTTTGGTGAAGATGATATCATCAACAAGCTGAGCAAAATTGACATCATCCATACCAAAAAGCGTCTTGTCAGGATGTTTGTGAGCTTCCCCGGAATACTATCCCTGCTACCCTTCTCGACCGATGAAGGCAATGATTTTGCTGACGGAAAGGTATGGCAGGAGATGCGGGAGGCTTTTGGTGATAAAAGCTGGCCGCTTCCTTCAGAAGTAAAAAATGTGCTGACTGATTTTAAAAATTACAGGGATAAGATATTGGCTTCAACGGATGTTGACTTCAGCAATGCCTGTTATATTGCAGGTTCGGCCCCGGCTACGCCCCTGGGTTACCGGATAGAAGAGACAGCAAGAGGCAGGGAGCTGAAATTTTTAAGTACTGCTGCCGGCGATCAGAGTGTAACCTGGGAGAGTGGTATTCCAAAGGAAATGATTCAGTCGGGCAAAGTGTATTATTCCAACTACTCGCATGGAGCGCTTTCCTGCACTCCCGCGCTCTTTGGCGCCATCCGGGAGATACTGAAAACAGGTAAAACCGGTTTGCTGAGCAATATGCAACCCATTATGCGCGGGATAGAAGTTTTTGAAACACCTCCTTCTTCTGATTTTGACTACTCGGTAGATGGCTTTATGCATACTATTTTAGGATTGGAAACCCAAACAAGATTCGAAGAAAGCACCCTGCCGCTGAAAGTATCGGTTACACATGGCGATTTAAAGTTCAGCCGATACCCCGTTATCGCCGGGCATTTTGAGAACGATGGCGTACTCAATGCCGAAACCCGGATTAATAAGCTATTGGAAGGTCAATTGGCCCAACACCATGCTTTCCGTATTTATCCCGGCGCGGTGGGCACGCATCTTATCTTTAACGGCACGGAAAAGGGCTTTAAAGGCGCCATCATAGTAGGACTGGGAGAAGTAGGGACATTAAACGGTTTTGAATTGAGCCGGACAGTAGAAACAGCGATGATAAAATACCTGATGGACAATATCATCCACAACAATGGAAATACCGAACCGTTGGGTATCTCATCCTTGGTGATAGCCAACGGATTTGGCGGACTGAGCTTTGATACCTCTATCAGTTCGATACTGATGGGTATAAGCAATGCTAACCGCCAGATAAAGGCACGCTTTCCTGATAAATACAGACTGATAGAGTTTGTGGAATTTGTGGATTATTATGATAATAATGCTAAAAACTGCCTGCTTACACTCAGGCGTTTGCAGAGTGAAGAAGGCAGCACCCTGAATATCAAATTGGAAAATTCAAAAATAAAGGAGGAGCCGGGTGGAAAAAGAATGTTATTCAAAAACACCGGGGCCGACTGGTGGACAAGGTTAGTCATCACCAAAGAAAAGGATAATCTTGGCGCAGCTGCCGGCATGCGCTTTTCTATCTCTACCGGGTCTTCCAGGGAAGATTATCGGGTGGTCTATACCCATGCGGGAATAATAGAAAGTTTGCTGAAAGAAATTTCAAAAGACAACAAATGGTCTGAGGGGAAAGCCAAAGCGCTCTTTTCCCTGTTGGTACCCAATGATATGAAGCCCCGCCTGAGCAGACAGGGTAATCTGATTTTGATACTCGATGATTACACGGCACAACTCCCCTGGGAATTGCTGCACGAAAAAAGATACAGCGCCAAGCCACTCTGCGTCAATGCCGGAATGGTAAGGCAGTTGTTAACACAAAACAGCCGTATCAATATCGAAATGGCCACCGGCAGGCAGGCTTTGGTAGTCGGAGATCCGATCCTCGACAATCCGCTGATGCAATTACCTGCAGCGCTTAAAGAAGCGGAAGAAGTAACGAGAATTTTGCGAAATAACCAGTACGAAGTGGAACATCTGCCTAATGCCAAAGCCGGGCAAATTATCAATGCTTTGTTTTCTAAGGAGTATAAAGTTGTGCATCTGGCGGGGCATGGTTATTTCGGAGGCGACAGCAACAAACCAAGCGGCATGTTGATCGGTGGCTCCGATACCGTGCTTACAGCTGCGCATATTGCTCAATTAGATACAGTGCCGGAACTGGTATTTTTGAATTGTTGCTATCTGGGCGAATCCAATGCCGACGCCGAAAAGGAATTTCAGTCAAGGTTTAAGCTGGCAGCCAACCTGGGCAGCCAGTTGATCAACAACGGCACCAAAGCTGTGGTGGCAGCAGGGTGGGCAATCAACGATAGTGCAGCTTTTGAATTTTGCAAAATTTTTTACGAGCTGATGTTTAGCGGCTACTGTTTTGGCGATGCCGTGCAAAAAGCCCGCGAACATATTTTTAACCGCTATAGTTCCACCAATACCTGGGGCGCTTACCAGGTATATGGCGACCCTTACTACAAAATAAAAAATGAAGGCAGCAACTATACCCAATCGCCTTATGCATTATGGGACGAAGCCCGAACCGACCTTGCCAACCTGCTAAGTGAGGTAAGAATAGGCGAAAATAGTAATGAACAATACAAGCAAAGGCTGGACGCCATTATAAAAAGAGCGGAGGAATCCAATTTAAAAACGGAAAAAATTATAGAATACGAAGCCCGTATTTTACAGGCAATAGGCGAACCGGAAGAAGCCATAGCAAAGATAGAGGAGATACTGAGCTCGTCTAACTGTTATATCAGAACAGTTGAACAGTACTGCAACATTAAATTGAAGTCTTTAACCGGGGAATTTATCAAGGCCGACAAAACCGGGTTATCACAAAAAGAACGGAAAGCAAAGGTAGATAAAGACTTTGATGCGATTATCACCAAGCTGGATGCATTGATACAGATCGGTACTTCTTCAGAGCGCTTATCATTAAAAGCAAGTGCCTGGAAGTGGAAATTGCTGCTGCTCGGTAAGGATAGTCTTGGCAATGCTGTTACAGAAAGTGCAAAGTATTATCAGCAAGCCTATGAGCAAAACAAGAACGATCTCTATACTCTTAGCGGTTGGTTTACTATGGAAATACTGCAAGCAATACTGAAGGGTAGCGATATGTCTGAAAAAGAAGTGGTAAATTTATTTGAAAACGCCCCCGAAGTAAAAAACTCCGGGGATTACTGGGCAAGAATAGGCCTTGCAAACATAAAGCTATCTCAATGGCTGCAGCAAGCCACTAACCCTGATGCACAAACAATGTCAGGCTCCGAAAAAGTATTGAAAGCTTATAAGGAGGTATGGAATGTGACGGGCTCCCCGGAAGAAAAAGAAAAGGAAATTCAGCATCTGGATATAATTATTCATGTAATCAGAGAGTATGCTGCCAACCATTTTAGTTTGAGTGAAATTGTTGCATTAAGAAATGATTTGCAAAGGCTGATATAATACTTTCCGCAATCCCTATCAATAATTTCCGAATTATAAATTGTTGTGGATTATGCAAAGGCCATTAGCATTTATCAGCTATTGCAGAGCCGATGAAGGAGTATCCTTCAGGTGTATCAAAAACTGAAAAATCTGTCCGGTATTAAACCGGTGGAAGGCTGTGGCATAGAATGGGTACAGGCATGCGCTCTCACCTGCCTGTACCTCCGGTATTCTTTATTGCCTGGTTATTTTGCCGGAAATCCCTTTTCGGCCTTTATCTCTTCGATCTGCAGGGTATGCCTTGCCGTATGAGAAGGAATGTACAGGAAGGAATGATAGGCATCCACCAGACCAAACGGCGATTCCGAAACGCGGCTGCGCATATCCTCTACGGAAAAGTCGTTGAGGTAGTCGAGTATCTCCCGGCGCTGGCTCCTGAGGTCTTCGAGGGCTTTGTCCGCTGTTTTGTATATGCCTTTTTCTTTCGGTGTCATTTCTTTCGGCGCCTGTGCTTTAAAGCTCCTGTCAGTCATGCCTTTTATCAGCCCTTCATCGGTCATTTTCACTTCGGCTTTTCTTTCAGGAGTCGGCTCCTGTTCCATGGTTTTCTTAACGTATTCCAGCAGCATTTTTTCCGAAAGCACAATATGCTCCAGGCATTGGCTTACCGACCATTTATCCGGCGCTGCTTTAAACTGCAGCTGTTTCTCGCTAAGGCCTTCCACAGCAGATTGAAGATTCTCGAGCGTCTGCTCATAATAGTTTACCAAAAAATCCTTACCATGCTCCGTATCGGTCTGCGCATGGGAAAGGCTTACGGCTATGAGAATGGCGAATGTGCAAAAAAGCTGTTTCATACAATTGTGTAGTTAGATGGTTTAAAAATTATAACACGGCCGGTTACCGGCTTTCTGTTATTTCCTTGAGTTTATCCAGCGCTTTGGGCCAGGCTTCATTGAAGTAATCAGCATCTTTTTCAGGAGCGTCTACATTGACCGCTACCGTAGTGATGCCGCCATTTTCGATGAAAGTATAATTTTCCATCGCACCGGCCCAGCCTTCCACTTCCGGGCCTTCGGTAATTTCCCTGTCTCCCTCTACAATACCCCGGTGACGGATAGCCACCAGGCGGTTGGGAACATGATCGGCTATCTCCGATACCATTCCCGCCTTCTTACCTTTTGTATTGATGGCTAAAAAACAAATTTTATCTCCTTTGTTCCAGCCCCCTTCATAGTAAGAACCGGGATAAAATTCGGCAGCCCACTGCCTGTAGGTTTCCTTACCCAGCATCACGCTGCTTACCTTCTCAGCAGGGGCGCTGATCTCTATGGAAAAACTGAGCATTTTCATAATACTGCATTTTTTTGTTTGTTTTCCACGTGGTTCTTAAAGCTGTTCAATATAGCCTGCCAGCCGTCCCGCTGCATATCTGCCGGGTTTTCATTTTCGGCTTCAAACCGGGTGGTGACAGTGGTGCTTTCACCGTTGTCCTTAAAGTTTACGGATACTTTCCTGTTATCATCCAGTGTAAATTCAAGCAGTGTATGGGGAACAATTTTATTATATACACCGGAAAAGTCGAAGCTGAAGCTGCCATCTTTAGCCGCCATGGTATTACGGAACCTGCCTCCTTCCACCAGGTTGTTTTCAGAAGCAGGGCAATGCCAGTCCGGTGAGGCCTGGTTCCATTGTTTGATATCATCCGGGCTGTTATATGCTTCCCATACGGCTGGCAGGGGCGCCGCTATAGTAATCGAAATGGTAAGTACCCGGGGTTCCATAACCGTTATTTTGTATGTAAAGTTAGCCAGCGCTTTCAAATAAAACTATGGCATGATGCGCCATTTTGAGTGGTGGTTTGCGACAAGCCTGTAGTAATCCGAAAATACTTAAATAATTGACGATCAATAAAATATAAAATACAGGTACTAAACCGGGAAACTCCTGCGTTTATATCATAATATATATCCGGTATAAACCCAATGCTTAAGTTTATTTACTTCGCGATGCTGTTCATACTGTCTTTCCTGTTATTCGTTTTTTCGAAACAGGAGGATGTCGAAATAAGCTGCATAGAAGGCAGGGGAAAAATAGTCCTGGCGGATTCAGCGGATCACCGGTTGATGATCATCATGAACGATCACCGGAAACTGGTTCCCCGGTCAATCAGCGACGGCGTAGTGCTTATGCCTCATCAGCAGGTCAGCCTGTGTTATACCATCGATTCTTCCCGGTCGGCTTCCGCAGGCGAACCCATGCCTGTCAATATCGAGAAAGTGGTCTATATAAAATAAGCTCCTGCAATAGTTGTAATTTTGCCTGATGCAAGCTGATGCAAGTGTGTCTATCCTCGCTATTGAATCGTCCTGCGATGAAACCTCCGCGGGTATTTGTGTTGACGGAAACATATTGTCCAATATTACGGCTACCCAAAAAGTACATGAGCAATATGGCGGTGTGGTGCCTGAACTGGCTTCCAGGGCACATATGCAAAATATAGTGCCGGTGGTAGATACCGCCCTGCTGGCGGCAGGCGATCGTCTCGGGCAAAAACTGTCCCTGCACGATATGGATGCCATAGCATTTACCTATGCGCCGGGGTTAACCGGCTCGCTGCTGGTGGGCGCCCAGTTTGCCAAGTCCCTGGCGCTGGCTATTGACAAGCCGCTTATTGCCGTGCATCATATGCAGGCCCATGTGCTGGCAAACCTTATTGACGATCCCAAACCGGCTTTCCCGTTTCTGTGCCTGACGGTCAGTGGCGGGCATACCCAGATCGTACGCTGTTCATCACCTAACGATATGAAAGTGCTGGGAGAAACCATCGATGATGCAGCGGGGGAAGCTTTTGATAAAACGGCAAAAATGCTGGGACTGCCTTATCCCGGTGGCCCGCTGGTAGATAAGTACGCGAAGCAGGGCAATGCCGGAAGATTCCATTTTCCCGAACCGCAGATCCCCGGCCTTAATTTCAGTTTCAGCGGCGTAAAAACAGCAATATTATATTTTCTTCAGAATGCCGGTACCAGCAACGTGTATAAAGAAGCGTTCCTGGCAACGGAAGAAGAAAAAAAGGCTTTTATTGATAATAACCTGGCGGATATCTGTGCATCGGTGCAAAACCGGATCGTAACTATTTTACTGAATAAATTAAAGAAAGCCGTACGCGAGACCGGTATTAAAGAGGTATGCCTGGCAGGCGGGGTTTCAGCCAACAGCGGGCTGCGGGAAGGGTTACTGGCCATGGGTGAAAAAGAAGGCTGGCGCACCTATATCCCGGCATTTGAATACTGTACCGATAATGCCGCCATGATCGCTATAACAGGATACTATAAATACCTCGACAAGCAGTTTGCGGACATGGATACAGATGTCAGCGCCAGAACAGCCATGTAAAACAGTATACGGTAATGAGTACTTCGAAACAAGTGGTTTTAGCCTTGGTCCGGACCCAATATTTTTTTCTTTCCGTGGCATCTCCCGCTTATGCTGCCCGGAAAGCATTGAGACTGTTTTCCACCCCCAACCGCAAGCCCGTTCCGGAAGGGCCGCTGATGGATAAGTCCGTTAAGCTGAACCTGTTGTCCAACGGATGGCAGCTTAGCGGTTATCGCTGGGGTAACACTTCCGTTAAAAAAAGGGTATTGATCCTTCACGGGTTTGAATCCGCAGCGGCAAAGTTTGAAGGATATGTGAATCCCCTTCTGCAAAAGGGATATGAGGTATTTGCATTTGATGCGCAAGCGCATGGCAACAGCGAGGGCCGCACCATCACCCTTCCGGAGTATATTATTAATATAGAAGATATTCATAAGCAGTATGGTCCCTTTGATGCCTATATCGGCCATTCGCTGGGCGCTTCCGCCATTGTCCATTTTCTCGAAACAGTCCCGTACACCACCGGTACAAAAACAGTGCTAATCGCACCCTCTACAGAAGTTACTTCCCTGATCACCCGTTTTGCCGGCATATTGCGGCTGAACAACAGGGTGAAAAACAACCTCGATGACCTGATCCGGCAAAAAACCGGTAAACCGGTAAGTTATTTTTCTGTTATCCGGGCGCTGCCGGATATTTCATCCGATATACTGTGGATACATGACCGGGACGATATGATAACGCCTTTCGAGGATGCTGAAAAGGTGAAAACCCATGATCTTCCGCACGTGGATTTTGTTCCGACATCGGGTTTGGGGCACAACAGGATCTACCGGGACGAGACGGTACAAAACCGGGTACTGGCGTTCCTCTGACGGCTATTTTTTTCTCTTTTACCCGTTTATTATAATATTGCAGTTCCTTTTGGAGGCATCAACCAACGGTATTTGCATCAGGAAAGAGGAGATCTATGTGCCTTATTCTTTGATTTTCAATATATTTACGTTGATGCCGGGAGTTACCAAACAATAATTTCCGGATATTTTTAGTTTAACCAGTACCATGGCAAAAAATTTATTGATAGTAGAGTCACCTGCAAAGGCCAAAACGATCGAAAAGATCCTGGGAAAGGATTTTGAGGTAAAAAGCTGTTACGGCCATATCCGGGACCTGGAGAAAAATGATATGGGTATTGATATAGAGAACAATTTTGAACCCCGTTATATCATACCCGGCGACAAGGAAAAAGTGGTAAGAGAGCTGAAGGGGCTGGCCAAAAAAAGCGATGAAGTGTGGCTGGCAACGGATGAGGATCGTGAGGGAGAAGCCATAAGCTGGCATTTGTGCGAGGTGCTGGGGCTGGACCCCGCCACTACCAAAAGGATCGTATTCCACGAAATTACCAAGCCGGCGATTGAAACAGCCGTTAACAGTCCGCGGTTGCTGGATATGAACCTGGTGAACGCGCAGCAGGCCAGGAGGATACTGGACAGGATCGTAGGGTTTGAATTGTCACCCGTTTTATGGCGCAAAATGAGCATGCGTAATAACCTGAGCGCGGGCCGGGTGCAAAGCGTGGCTGTACGACTGATCGCCGAGAGAGAACGGGAGATCAACGCGTTTGAACCGGTAAGCAACTTTAAAATTGATGCCTGGTTTACGGCAAAGGATCTGTCTGATAAGCCGATCAACTTCAGGGCGGAAGGCGCAAAATATAATTCTCCAGCGGATGCAGAGCAGTTTTTGCAAAGCTGCACCGGGGCAGATTACAGCGTAAAAGACATTCAGGTGAAGCCGGGCAAACGCTCCCCGGCGCCGCCTTTTACCACTTCTACCCTGCAACAGGAGGCTTCCCGCAAGCTGGGGTATGGTGTAAGCCGTACCATGCTGATCGCACAGAAGCTCTACGAGAATGGTTATATTACCTATATGCGTACCGACAGTGTCAACCTGAGCGACACCGCTTTGGGAGATATTACGAGAACGGTGAAGGGCATGTATGGAGCAGAATATCACCAGTTCAGAAAATATAAAAACAAGAACGAAAGCGCCCAGGAAGCCCACGAAGCCATACGCCCGACGTATATGCAGAACCTGACCGTACCGGACGCAGACTGGAAAAAGCTATATGAGCTGATCTGGAAAAGGACCATGGCCTCCCAGATGGCGGATGCACAACTGGAAAAAACAACAGCCAACATCCTCATCTCCTCCAATAAAAAGGAGCTGGTGGCCTCCGGGGAAGTGTTAAAGTTTGACGGATTCCTGAAAGTGTACCGCGAGGGCAGGGATGAGGAAGACGGTGAAGAAGCGCAGGAAGGCATGCTGCCGCCGCTGACAGTCGGGCAGCAGCTACCGTTGGTGGAGATGAAAGCCACAGAAAGATTCAGCCGTCCCTATCCGAGATATACCGAGGCCTCCCTGGTGAAAAAGCTGGAAGAGCTGGGTATTGGTCGTCCTTCCACCTATGCGCCTACCATTTCAACTATTCTGAAAAGGGGTTACGTGGAAAAAAGAGACAAGGAAGGCGTGGAAAGGGCCTACCAGGTATTTGTGCTGAAAAAGGATGTGATTACCAAAAAGACGGAGAAAGAGACCACCGGCGCTGAAAAGGCAAAGCTGTTCCCTTCCGACCTGGGACTGGTGGTGACGGACTTCCTGAAGCAGCATTTTGACGATATCATGGATTACGGGTTCACAGCCCGTATCGAAAACGAGTTTGACGAAGTGGCGGAAGGAAAAATGAGGTGGAACAAAATGCTGCGGGACTTTTATACGCCTTTCAAAAAAGATGTAGATAATACCATAGAAACGGCAGAACGGATAAAGGGAGAAAGGGAGCTGGGCATAGACCCGGAGAGCGGCAAGCCCGTGGTAGCCCGCATGGGCCGCTACGGCCCGATGGTACAGATCGGCAGTGCCGACGATGAAGAAAAGCCGCGCTTCGCCAAAATACAGGCGGGGCAAAGCATTGAGACCATCACTTTTGAGGAAGCCATGGAGCTTTTCAAGATACAGGGCAGTTTTGGTGAATACGAGGGCAAGGAGGTATCCGTGGGTGTGGGACGTTTTGGTCCTTATGTAAAATGGGGCGATGATTTTATTTCTATCCCGCGCGGCACCGAATTGTCTTCCGTGGATCTCGAAAAAGCCATTTCTTTTATTGAAGCCAAGAAAAAAGCCGAAGCGCCGGTGGGCACTTATGAAGGTAAACCCATTACAAAAGGCACGGGTCGTTTCGGGCCTTTTATCAAGTGGGATGGCATGTTCATTAATGTACCCCGCCGTTACAATTTCGAAAAGCTTACCCAGCAGGAAATGGATGAGCTGATCGCCGCCAAGGTGGAGAAAGAAGGCAATCGTTATATACAACGCTGGGAAGACGAGAAGATATCGGTAGAGAATGCCCGCTGGGGGCCCATCATCAAATTCGGCAAAAAGATCGTAAAGCTTCCCAAAAAAGCGGATGATACCAGATACACCGCGGATGACCTGAAGGATGTTCCGCTGGAAGATATCAAGAAGTTTATCGAAGCCGAGGTCCCAGGCGCTTTTGCAAAAAAAGAAAAGAAAGCGGCAGCCAAAAAGGCGCCCACGAAAAAAGCAGCGCCCAAAAAGAAGGCGGCTGCTAAAAAAGCGCCGGCGAAGAAGAAATAATATCGCTATATATTTTTTGCCCTGAGCCACTCCTTGAAAAGAGTGGCTTTTTTATGTCTCTCCGGGGTCGGCTCTGCCAGACCCCGGAGGTTATAGAGTGCTACATCACTTTTGATTTCCCAGCCGAGTCTCCCGAAGGGGACTCGGCGTCTTTTTTATACGCATAGCGCCGAGTCCAGTATCCACGGTCTGTAGTGAGCAATCTGCCGGAAACTAAGGTGATTTCCTACTCCACCATAAGCCATGCTGTGAGACTCGGCTGGGAAATAGAAAGCGGCACCAGCGAGCCAGGGGGCCGGCTACGCAAGACCCAGTTGGACTGAAACCTTTCCTTCTGATATGAACTGCCGCCCGTCCCATCGGGACGGAAGGTTTGTAGTAGCTTTTTGTTTATCTTGTAGCTTTTCCCTGTATGAGCCAGTTTCTGTTCAGCGCTGTAAATATATCTAAATCGTTCCCCGGTGTGAAAGCACTGGATAACGTGAGCCTGCATATTGAAAAAGGGAAAGTGCATGCCCTGATGGGTGAAAACGGCGCCGGCAAATCCACCCTCATGAAGATACTTATGGGCATGGAAACGCCGGGCCAAGGCACCATGACCTGCAAAGGAAAACCGGTACAGTTTCATTCCGTGCACGATGCCATGCAGGCCGGGTTTGCCATGATCCACCAGGAACTGCTCCCCTTCCCGGAGCTGACGGTGGCAGAAAATATCTTCATGGGACGGGAGCCGGTCGTATTTTACGGCTGGATCAATAAAAAGAAGCTCTACAGCGATGCCCGCGCCTTACTGGCGGAACTGAAGCTGGATATTAAAGCGACACGCCTGATGAAGGAACTGAGCATTGCTGAAATGCAAATGGTGGAGATCGCCAGGGCTATTTCCAACAATGCGGATATCATTATTATGGATGAACCCACTTCGGCTATCTCCGGCCGGGAGGTAAGCATTCTTTTCGATATTATCCGCGACCTTACCGCCAGGAATATTGCCGTGATCTATATCTCTCATAAAATGGATGAAATACTGCAGATCGCAGATACCATTACGGTTATGCGTGATGGTAAGCATATAGTCAGCCGGCCGGCAGCGGAGCTGGACAATGAAAAGCTGATCAGCCTGATCGTAGGACGGGAATTGAGCAGCGTTTTCGAAAGAAAAAACAATACGCCGGGAGAAGTGCTGCTGGAGGTAAAAGCGCTTTCCGGCGACAGGTTCTCCGGTATAGATTTGTATGCCCGGCGGGGGGAAATACTCGGTATAGCAGGGTTGATGGGCGCCGGGAGAAGCGAGATAGCGGAAACCATTTTTGGATTACGGAAAGCATCCGGGGGATCCATACAGGTGAAAGGAAAAATCATCACCCATCCCAGCCCTTATCTTTCCATACGGAACGGGATAGGGTTGATCGGTGAAGACAGGAAGCAGTCGGGGTTGGTGTTGTCCGCTTCCGTCAGGCATAATATCACTATGGCTTCCCTGAAAAAGTGGAGCGGGGTTTTCCTGGATCGTGCAAGGGAGCAGCAGATCAGCCGGGAACAGATAAAGCAATTCGGCATCCGGACGCCCTCTGCAGAACAGACCGTGAACACCCTGAGCGGCGGCAACCAGCAAAAAGTGGTGTTGTCCAAAGTGTTGCTGAACGACCCTGATATCATCATCTTCGATGAACCTACCAGGGGAATAGACATCGGGGCAAAAGCAGAGATCTATAAAATGATGACGGACCTCGCAGAACAGGGAAAGGCGATCATCATGATCTCTTCGGAGCTGCCTGAAATACTGGGACTGAGCGACCGGATACTGGTGGTGCGGGAAGGAAAAATAACCAAAGAGCTGAAGGCTTCGGAAGCCAGCCAGGAAATAATTATGCAATATGCAATGATCCATCCTGCGGAACAAGCTATTCCGCAGGATGATATATAATTTGACTTAAACTTAGATTGCGCTGGAATGAAAACTGTTTCGCATGTTTTTTCACGGTATGGTATCTTACTGTCACTGATCTGTATCTGTGTTGTATTGTCCATTATCACTCCGAATTTTTTTTCGGCCCAGAACCTGCTGATCGTACTACGGCAGGTATCCATCAACGGTATACTGGCCATTGGGGTCACTTTTGTGATCATAGCCGGTGGCATCGACCTCTCGCTGGGATCGGTCGTTGCATTGACCGGTGTAGTTGCCGCAAGCTTTGCCCACCCGGATACTTACCCGCTGGTGATACCCCTGCTGCTGGCATTACTGACAGGCATAGCTATCGGCGCCATTAACGGCCTGACGATCACATGGGGGCGGGTGGCTCCTTTTATCGTAACCCTGGGTATGATGACCGTTGCCCGCGGGTTGGCGCTGGTATTCAGCAATGGCCGCCCGGTCACCAACCTTTCCCCGTCCTTTAATTATATCGGCGGTGGCGACTTTCTGCATATCCCCGTGCCTATCCTGCTGTTTGCGCTCGTAATTATAGTCGCCATTGTTATTTTAAATAATACCCTCATAGGGCGCTATATCTACGCGGTGGGTGGTAACGAAACTGCCGCCCGTGCTTCCGGTATAAGAGTAAACCGCGTGAAGCTGTTCGCCTATATCATCTGCAGCATGCTGGCTGCCCTGGCCGGCATTATACTTGCGTCCCGCATCACCACCGGTCAACCCAATGCCGGCGTGGCATACGAACTGGATGCCATTGCTGCAGTGGTGATCGGCGGCACCAGTCTGCTCGGCGGTAAAGGAAGCATTACCGGTACGGTGATCGGCGTACTCATCATCGGGGTCATCAATAACGGGCTCGACCTGCTGAACGTTTCCTCCTATTACCAGCAGATCATCAAGGGAGTGATCATCATCGGCGCCGCCCTGCTCGACAGGAAGAGCGCAAGATAATCGGTTGCAGATGCTGGCAGGATACTCGGTCTGAGCGATATTTACGGAGATAATTAATATTTCGCTGCGCTGCAGCTCATTATACTAACCATTGCAACTACTACAAATATGGCGGTGCTCCGCACCTTTTAGAATACGCAAATACAGGAAAAGCAGGCTATTGATTCCTGCCGTTTCTCCGACATTTCATTGCAGACAGATAACCCCATGACTACATTTTCAAATTAACACATTTAGAGCCAGGCTTAGACACCCATTGCAAACAGACAACCTCTCCAATCCTCCCACCTCATCATTTTCAAATTGATATATTTCCATCCCGAAACTTCGGGATTCAAATTCTTCTCGCCAGTGTTACCGCTTTTGTAAATTGCCTGGTCTTTCCACCCGGATGAAAGATCTCCATATGGACAACGTATATGCCTATCCGCAACTGACGGTGATCTGCATCCAGTCCGTCCCACCGGAAGCTCCCTTCTGTTCCGCACAACGCGTTCCGGACCAGGGCTCTTATTAATCTTCCTTGCACATCGAAGATGGAAATATTACAAACATTTCCCGGTTCGGGAAAACGATAGCTGATCGTCAGGAAATCATCAAACCCATCGTTGTCCGGTGAGAACACCCGCGGTGTAATACTGATCTCATCTTCGGTCGCCGGGTTTTGTGTAAACTGCGAATTTTGGTATCCGGGTGTTCCATAGCCTACGGAAGCTGCGGCAGAATGCCAGTTGCTTTTATCCTGCGTGGGCTTATCGGGATCTGTTCTTTCCAAGGCAACACCCCTGGGATTGGCTACCAGCGGAAAATGCCATTTTTCATCGTATTGCAGCTCATCTATTGTTTCGCCCTGCGGATTGAAAAGCAGGATATGCCCCGCAGCATTGGGCATGGATGGCAAGGCGTTCATTTGCCAAAAAGCTGCCGGGTTTTGCGTGGCATACTGCTGTTGAACCGCTTCTGAATTTTCTGAAAGCAGCACATAATCGCCCGGAAAGAATAACCGGTCTTCTGTGCTGATCTGCCGTAAGGTTCCGGGGTTGCCCGAGCCGGTCCGGTTGTTGATAAAAAGATCGCGGAGGTTCAGTATATGTGTGCCCCGGTTATACAGCTCAATATAATCCACGCCATTTTCCCGGGGATTGAATAATATTTCGTTGAAAACAACATCGCCTGCCATCGTTTTCACCGGCCGTCCGAATGGTACGGTCACAGGAGATATGCTATTTCCGGCGCAGTCCCTGATGTCCTGCACATTGATCATATACGGAAGATCATTTGCAACAGGCTCTGATAAGGTCAGCACTACATTGGTAAAAAACGGCGCCGCTACCTCTGCTGCAACAATAACTGCACCCTGAATGGTATAATTGGCAATGGTGGCCGCATGAGCGCTATCGAGCGATTCATTAAAACGGAGTGTAACGTAAAGACTGTCCGGTGAAATCTGCAGCAGTACCGGCGGTATACTATCCGGGTTGTGATCGGCCACGGCATTTTTTCTGCCGGGTGTGCCACCGGTATGGTCTGTACTGGCCCTCCAGTTGGCATTGCCGGTGCAGGGATAACGGCAGTCGATCATTTCCAGGCTCCAGCCGCCGTTGCTCTTTACTTCGTTAGTATACCAGCTTTTGCTATAGGCTACTGCGTGTATGACAACACCTTCGGGCGAACGCAAAACAAGCTCATCGCCGTTTACCCGCAGGCTGGGAAAAGAGCTGACACCTATAGCAGTCACCACCGGTTGCAGTTGCGCGGCGGAAGCTATGGAGCTGATCACTATAAAACTGTCGGGCTGCAGTAAAAAATCTGTTCTTATGGTAGCCGTATTGCCCCCATCACTGATCGTCCAGTGCTGCAGGTTGATCGCCGCTGCCGAACGGTTGCAAAGCTCAATGTATTTTACCGGGGGGAGGAAACTGGCAGACCCGGGGTTGGCCATTATTTCATTGATCACAATATCATACCGGCCGGGCTGGGAAGATGCAGTAATATGCCACAGGCAGGCAATCAGGATGGATAAGGCGCTTCTCATGATCCGCATTTTTTAAATGCATCTTCAATGTACAAAAAAAGCGTTACATATATGCAAAATCACAATTTTTGGTTATGCCTTTCGCGCCCGTTTTTGCCCCGATATTGTATATCGGTTTATCCCCATGCTGGCGCAAGTCTTCCGAAGGATGACTTGTTGCCATCCAATACTGCCGGGCTCCGTCCGGATTGGGCATACTCATGCCCTGATATAATCAGGGTATATTTTTGCGGTACAAGTGATCTGCAAGCAGAACACATTGCGCCAGGTTCCGTTCGGAATGTTCGGAACCCTTTTTTGCCCCACCATTTTCACCTATGCCTTTCACACCCGTTTTCAGCCCCTATATCCCATATCGGTTTATCTTTGTACGATGTATTATTTGGTATTGGGACTATTATACCTGGTTTCGTTTCTGCCGCTCTGGGTGATATACCGGATATCAGACCTTGCCGCTTTTTGTTTACGCATGGCTAAATACCGGCACAAAGTGCTGATGAAAAATCTTTCTATAGCCTTCCCGGATAAAACGGATGCAGAGAAGAAAAAAATAATTAAAAAGTTCTACAGGAATTTTACGGACACTTTCCTGGAAGCCATTAAGCTCCTCTCCATATCGGAGAAAACGCTGCGCAAAAGGATCCGGTTCGATCCTTCAATTTTTAATGAGCTGTACAAAACCGGGAAGAGCTGCCAGGTGCACCTGGGGCACAATTTCAACTGGGAATGGGTGAACGTGCGGGTAGCCAAAGAGTTGCCTTTTACCTTCCTGGTGGTGTATATGCCTATTACCAACAAGCTGATCGACCGGGTATTTCGATACTTCCGGCAAAAAACGGGCAGTACTATGCTGGCTGCTACCAATATGCGGAACGAAATGCTGCCTTTCAGGGATAAACAATACCTGCTGGCATTGGTGGCAGATCAAAACCCCGGCAATGCCAATAATGCCTACTGGACAGACTTTTTCGGCAAGACCACCGCTTTTGTAAAAGGCCCGGAAAAAAATGCACGGTTCAACAATATACCCGTGGTATTTGCCCGGTTCTATAAACCCAAAAGGGGCTATTATGTAATAGAAACCAAACTGGCTTCCGATAACCCGGCGGCTTTACAGGAAGGGCAATTGACGCTGGATTATGTCCGCTACCTGGAAGAAGTGATCCGCAAGCAGCCCGAAGTGTACCTCTGGAGCCATAACCGGTGGAAAACGGAATATACTGACGAGTATGCTAAAAACAGGATCACGGGTACAGGGTTTATCCCTGCAGGCTAAATGAGCCTTTCACACCATCCAAAACGTTGTAACGCCTTTTAAAGAAAACCTGTTGGATTAATTGGCAGCTTATTATAAATTGAGATAAATTTACTTTTTATGAAGAGAAATATTACCCTGGCTTTAATAGCCATGGGCTGCTTATTGAGTACAGGCGCCTATGCCCAGAAAAAGAAGAAGAAAGATAAAAATCCGCCGGCAGCAGCGGTTGACACCACCAAAAAAACACCACCCGCTCCCCCGAAGCCCACTATAGCGGAAAAGGTAAAGTCGAGCAGGAAAAAGGACGGGCTGTTTGTGGTGTACCAGGACACGGCTACCGGCAGCGCCCAGTTGTATATAAAAAAGGATCAGTTGGGAAAGGATTTTATTTACCAGAGCTTTTCCATGGGCGGTCCTACCACCTTGTACCTCAACCAAAATATGATCCGAGCCACTTTTCTTTTCCAGATCAGCAAATCGTATGATAAGCTGAGCTTTGCCAGCCAGAATACCGGCTTCTATTATGACCCGGCCAATGCGGTGAGCAAGGCCGCCAATGTGGACGCCGCTCCTGCCAACTTCTTTACCGAAAAGATCGTGGCGGAAGACTCCCTGGGTTACCTGATCGCGGCAGACGGACTTTTCCTGAGCGAAAAGCTGGATCCCGTTAAGCCCGTGTATCCGCCCAACATTCCACCTACCATGGTATTTAATCTTGGAATGCTGAATGCTGCCAAGTCATCTTACGACACCATCCGTTCGTACCCCGATAACACCGATATACTGGTAAGCCTGGCATACGACAATCCGGCACCTTTTAATTCGGGTGGTCCGGATATCACAGACCCCCGCTATAACCGGATCAGGCTGCAGCATTCTTTCCTGGCTGTGCCGGAAAACAACTACCGGCCGCGTCGTGATGACCCCAGGGTGGGTTATTTCGGAGCCGAGGTAACAGATCTCACCTCTATTTCCGCTACACCCTATAAGGACTTTATCAGCCGCTGGCACCTGGAGAAAAAAGACCCGAACGCCGCTATCAGCGAGCCGGTAGAGCCGATCGTTTTCTGGGTAGAGAATACCACCCCGGTAGAATACCGCCAGATTGTGAAGGAAGCCGGCGAAAAATGGAATGAAGCCTTTGAAAAAGCAGGCTTTAAAAACGCCGTTGTGATGAAAATAATGCCGGACACAGCTACCTGGGATCCCGCGGATATACGGTATAATGTGATCCGCTGGGTGAGCAGTCCTGTGCAGACCTATGGCGCCATCGGGCCCAGCTTTTTTAATCCCAGGACCGGACAGATCCTGGGCGCCGATATCACCGTTGAATGGAAAAGCGGCGCCGGCACCGATAATTTCGACGACCTCTTTAATGGCCATGGCGGAACCGCTTTAAGTGAGGTGCCTCTGCCCTGGAATACTTCGGAAGACGAAACAATGCCGCATATCAGCTTCCCGAAAGCACACCTGCATTCCTGCAACCTGGCAAAAGAGTTGCAGGCGCAGTATATCTCCGGGCTGACCGTACTGGAGACGATGGATAATAACCCGGCAGCAGTGAAGCAGATGCACAGGGAGTTCCTCATTTACCTGATCATGCATGAAATGGGGCATACCCTGGGACTGAACCATAACATGAAAGCCAGCCAGATGCTTTCACCCACCGAAGTGCACGACAAAAGCATTACCCAAAAGCTGGGTATGATAGGATCGGTAATGGATTACCCCAGCGTTAATGTGAGTTTCGACAGGAGTAAGCAGGGCGAGTACTATACCACCAAAGCCGGTCCCTACGATCTTTGGGCGATAGAGTATGGATACCGGCCCTTCAACAGCGTAGCCGAAGAAGAGGCGGAACTGAAAAAAATACTGGCGCGCAGCCATGAGCCGCAACTGGCTTTTGGAAATGACGCGGATGATATGCGCTCTCCCGGAGGCGGTATCGACCCCCGGGTGATGATCAATGATATGAGTAACGATATGTTGGCCTACGCCGAAGACAGGTTTAAGCTGGTGAACGCCCTGATACCAAAGCTTAAGGACAAATACGGCCAGCAGGAGCAAAGTTATCAATTATTGCGCTTTCGTTACCTGATGCTGCAGAGCCAGCGTGTCCAAATGGCTAACGCGGTGAGCCGGTATATCGGAGGCATTTATGTAGATCGCAGCTCCCCGGATCAGCAAACCGGCAATAAGCCATTTACGCCGGTGGAAGCACAAAAGCAAAAACAGGCACTGGCATTGCTGAATAAATATATCTTCTCGCCGGCAACCTTTAATACAGACGCCACATTGTTTCCCTACCTGCAATTACAGCGCAGGGGATTCAACTTTTTCGGCAACACGGAAGATTATAAGCCGCAATCAACAGTATCAGGTATTCAATTGTCGCTGCTTGCACAATTATTGCACCCGGTTACGCTGCAGCGGATCAACAACAGCGGATTGTATGGCAACACCTATTCGGCCGCCAACCTGCTTAGCGATCTGAATAATTATATTTTTAACGATGACCTGAAAACAAACGTAAACCTGTATCGCATCAACCTGCAGACGGAATACGTAAAAGCGCTGGCAGCGATCGTCAATCCTCCTGCGCCCGGACCCGGCAGCAGGTATGATAACGCTTCTACAGCAGCAGCGCTATCCGCGTTGAAAAAGTTGAAAACAACATTGGGAACCGCCGTATCACCCAACGAACAAACAAGAGCGCACAGAACCAACCTTAATTTCATTATTGACAAAGCGTTAGCTGTAAAATAGTGGAAAAGACCTAACAGGTTTTTAAACCTGTTAGGTCTTTAATCAACAACCGCATTGGCAGCAAACTCGTTGAGGGTTTTTCCAAACTGCTTTTTGAACTCCTTACTGAAATACTTCCTGTAGCTGTATCCCACGGCATAGGCTATTTCATATACCGTAAGCTTGTTTTCCGCAAGCAGGGATGCCGCTTTGCGGAGCTTAACAGATTTAACGAAGTCTTTGACGGAAAGCCCGGTCATAGCTTTAAGCTTTTTATACAATACCGCGCGCTCATGGCTACTTTTCGGGAAAGCATCTCCACACCAAAGTCAGGATTGTCCATATGCGCTTCCACGATCTGCATCCCATTGTCCAGGAATTCCTGGTCTATTTTTCCAGGTCCTGCTCCCTGCGGTTCTTTTGGCTCTTCTTAAGCGCAAGGACTGGATTATGGCGGCAGTACAGCCCCGACCATGTTGAATGGGTATGTGTTTATACAGGCTGCAGACAAAAGAAAATTTGATGTACAGAAAGATTATTTATGTCCGATACCCACAGGACAGATCGGTTTAAGCAACGGCACATTAACACAAAACCCGGGCTGGTAACAGCATAGTGAAAACAGGAGGTGTTGCTTCGCTTAACGGTGACCGGAAGCGGAGCACCCCTCCCTTATATAGATGAATGGTGTCCCGATAAAGATTTGGTGCCTGCCGCCCGGCGGTAACCTTCTATTCTGTAACTTTAGGGGGATACATGGAACGGACTTTAAGTAACGATCATGAATAAGCTGAAAACTTTTTTATGGACGCTTGCCGGCTTATGCTCCTTCAGTCATACAATGGCTGCCGGTGAGCCCAGGGATCTTTTGCAGCATGCTGCTACACAGCATCAGTTGACGGCGTATTTACAGGATCCTAAAGAGTGGATCGCATACCCGGCATACACAGAGCGACAACAGTGGGACCGCCTGCTCGGCAACCTCAAAGAGACGATCGTAAAGCAGGGAGAAAAGCAGCTTGACTATACCTGGCAGGTGATAAAGGCAACAGACTACCTGGAGTATGAACGCAGCGGCAGCCGCAGGGTAATGGAACAGCCATTTGGCAGCAACTTCGCCGCGCTGGGCCAACTGATGCTGGCCGAACTGGCAGAGGGCAGGGGGCGCTTCACCGATCAGATCATTAACGGTGTATGGCAGGCTTGCGATATGCCCTCCTGGGTATTGTCGGCGCATCTGCCTGCACAAAAAATAAACAGGAACCTTCCCGATCCTTCAGAGCATATCATTGATCTGGCATCCGGCGATGTAGGCGCTCTGCTCTCCTGGGCGCTGTATTTTTTCCGCGAGGAATGGGATAAGGCAAACCCTGTCATATCCCGGAGGTTGGAGCAAACCATACGTGAACGTATCCTGCAGCCCTATATGGAAAGAAGCGACTACTGGTGGCAGGCTTTGCAGGACAAACCCGGGCAATTGGTGAATAACTGGAATCCCTGGTGTAATTTTAATGTGCTGTCGTGCTTTTTATTGCTGCAAAACAATAAGGACAGCCTGAGCGCCGCCGTGTACCGTACCATGCAAAGCGTGGATAAATTTATCAACTATGTAAAGGAAGACGGCGCCTGCGAGGAAGGCCCTTCTTACTGGGGGCATGCGGCAGGTAAGCTGTACGACTACCTGCAGCTGCTTGGCTACGCTACGGCAGGCCGCGTCAGCATTTTCGACAAGCCCATGATAAAGGATATGGGCGAGTATATCTCCCGCAGCTATGTAGGAAAAGGATGGGTGATCAACTTTGCAGATGCATCTGCCCGTGGTGGCGGCGATCCCGGCCTGGTCTACCGCTACGGTAAAGCGGTAAACAGCACCGAAATGCAGGCATTTGCCGCGCAATTGCTGGCAAACGGCCATGCAAACGACATACAGTCGGGCCGTGACTTTTTCCGTACACTGGAGAATATCCGCTCCTACACGGAATTGCCGCAGGCTGTACCGGCCATGCCGCAGGCTATGTACACCTGGTACCCGCAAACGGAGTTTTGCTATATGAAGACGAACAGCGGGTTCTTCTTTGCCGCTAAAGGCGGGTTCAATGCCGAAAGCCACAATCACAATGATGCCGGCAGCTTTTCACTGTATGCGGATGAAGTACCGGTGCTGATAGACGCAGGCGTAGGTACCTACACCCGGCAAACCTTCAGCAGTGAGCGGTATACCATATGGACCATGCAAAGCAACTACCACAACCTGCCGCTGATCAACGGGCGCCCCCAGTTGTATGGCGCCCGGTACCGGGCGACTGACGTCAGCTTCCAGGCAGCAAAAAAACAGTTCAGCCTTGATATCAGTGGCGCTTATGGCGAAGAAGCAGCGGTCAAAAAATGGATGCGCACTTATACTCTGTCCGAAAAGGAACTGCGGATAGAGGACCGGGCGGAACTGTCTGCCATCAGAGATACCACTGTCATGCACTTTATGACATGGGCGAAGCCGGATATCAGTCATACGGGAAAAGTACTGCTGCAAAAAGAAAATACAGGTATCGTTCTCCAATACGACCCGGGAGCCTTTACCGCAGTAGTGGAAGCAGTGCCGCAAACAGATACACGGCTTTCCGGTGTATGGGGAGATGAGATCTATCGCCTCGCATTGCGGGTAAAAAAGCCTGCGCTGAAGAGCCGTTATGTTTTTACCATTACCAGGCTATAAAATGCTAAAGTATATTGTGTATATCATAAGATCAACGGAACAACAGTTTTCACCGGATACTATTTCAGCCGGAAACAATAAGGTGTTTGCGAAGGAAATAAAAAATAATTCTTTTCCGGGAAAACACGGTGAGTCTGTCGTCAATACGTTCTCTTACAAAAAATAAATATTGTAAAATTCAGGAAAGGAAATGATAAACATTAATTGGAATTTGCAGCCGGACAGCTTAACCGGGAAGCTGAAAACTTTCTGGGACATATCCGGAAAAAAGATATCTCTTATTGAAAAAAATTACGATCGTACAAAAGGCTCTCCTGTATTTACGGTTGGAGGCAGGTACACCACAAGGGGCTGGACAGAATGGACGCAGGGATTTGAATACGGATCCGCCATCCTGCAGTATGATGCTACGGGAGATACAGGGTCGTTGGAAAACGGCAGAAAAAACACGGTGTCGGCCATGGCGCCACATATCAGTCATACCGGTGTACACGATCACGGCTTCAACAACGTGAGTACCTACGGCAACCTGTTACGGCTCATGCATGAGGGTAAAATACCGTACGATGAATGGGAAAAGCAATTTTATATACTGGCATTAAAAATTTCCGGCGCCGTGCAGGCCAGCCGTTGGACAGTCATTAAAGAAGGCGGCTTCATTCATTCTTTCAATGGTCCGCATTCCTTATTCGTAGATACCGTCCGTTCTGTTCGTGCACTGATCCTCTCACACGACCTGGGGCATTTTCTGCAGGCAGAAGGCGATCAGCGCATCAGCCTGCTGGAACGCGCCGTGCAGCACCTGACAGCCACCGCCTGGTATTCCGTATTCTATGACGAAGGCCGGGATGTATACGATACCTGGGGGCGCACCGCGCACGAATGCATCTTTAATGTAAAAGACGGGAACTACCGCTGCCCCAACTCCCAGCAGGGATACACCGGCTTCAGCACCTGGACAAGAGGGCTGGCATGGGCTATGTGCGGCTTTGCAGAAGAGCTGGAGTGGTTTGACCGCCTGCCGGAAAATGCAGATATACCCGGTGGAAAAGAAGCCATTATGAACCTGATGCTCAAAGCAGCAAAAGCCACCTGTGATTTCTATATCCAACATACCCCCATCGATGGCATTCCGTATTGGGATACCGGGGCGCCGCAATTACACAGGTTGGGTGATTATCTCAATAAGCCGGCCGATCCTTTCAACGAATACGAACCGGTGGACAGCTCTGCAGCGGCCATTGCTGCGCAGGGATTGCTGCGGCTGGGAAAATTTTTGCAGCAAAAAGGAGACCAGGGCGGCACACACTACTGGCAGGCCGGACTAACGGTATTGGATACCCTGTTCGATGCACCTTACCTGAGTACCGATCCGCAGCATGAGGGGCTGATCCTGCATGCCGTTTACCATCACCCCAACGGCTGGGATCATATACCTGCCGGCAGCAGGATACCCAACGGCGAATCGTGTATGTGGGGCGACTATCATGCACGCGAAGTAGCGCTGTACCTGCAACGGATCATCAACAACGAAACCTATCATACTTTTTTCAATATCCAATGAGTATAACGGCACATACGGATCTGTCCCGGCTATGCGTGCACACGATCACCACCAGGCCCTGGAACATAGAAACAGCCGCCCGGCATTATGCGGCAGCCGGCATCAAAGGCATTACTGTCTGGCGCGATGCGCTGGAAGGAAGGGATATCCGGCAAACCGGAAATATGCTGCGGGAGGAGGAATTGAGCATTGTGTCATTGTGCCGGGGCGGTTTTTTCCCGGCAACAGACAAAGCCAAAAGAAAGCAGGCCATAGATGATAACCGCAAAGCCATAGAAGAGGCGGTGGCGCTGGGCGCTCCGCTGATCGTGCTGGTATGCGGCGCTGATCCCGGGCAAAGCCTGGAAGACTCGAGGCAACAGATACAGGATGGCATTGCCGCGGTGCTGGATGATGCATCCGCCGCCGGCGTAAAGCTGGCCATCGAACCGCTGCATCCCATGTATGCAGATACCCGTTCCGCTATTAATACCCTGGCACAGGCCAATGATATGGCGGAAGCACTACAGTCTCCATGGGTGGGCGTTGCCGTAGATGTATACCACCTGTGGTGGGATCCCGCGCTGGAGCAGGAGATCACCCGTTGCGGAGAAAACGGTCACCTGTTTGCTTTCCATATCTGCGACTGGAAGTCACCGACCACTGATATGCTGCTCGACAGGGGACTGATGGGTGAAGGTTGTATCCCCATCCGCAAAATACGGTCATGGGTGGAAGCTACCGGCTTCAATGGCTTTAACGAAGTGGAGATATTCTCAACGAAATACTGGCAGGAAGATCAATCAGTTTTTTTAGAAAAAATAACAACCGCATACCGGGAGCATGCTTAACCTTGTTGAACGTCATTACTATCCCGACCGCCCCGAACGTTCGGGGGGGAGAAGCAATCTCATGAATGACCATTAAAAAACAAAACATATACGGATGAAAGAGCATACCATAGGCATTATCATGAACGGAGTTACCGGGCGCATGGGTACCAACCAGCACCTGTTGCGGTCCATCGCTGAGATCATTAAACAGGGAGGCGTAAAGATCGGGACGGGTGAAACGATCATGCCCGATCCGGTACTGGTAGGGCGCGATGCGAACAAGCTGCAAAAGCTTTGTGAGCTATCCGGCGTGACCAAAATGAGCACCAACCTGGATGAAGTGCTCGCCGACCCATACTACAGCATTTATTTTGATGCCCAGACAACGCCCCGGCGTGCCGAAGCGGTACGGAAAGCAGTGGCGGCCGGAAAACATATTTACTGCGAAAAGCCTATCGCGATGGATACGGATGAGGCTTTGGCGCTGTACAAACTTTGTAAGGACGCAGGTTTGAAAAACGGCGTGGTACAGGATAAGCTCTGGCTGCCCGGTATTCTCAAAATAAAACGCCTGATCCAGCAGGGCTTTTTCGGGCAGATATTGTCCGTTCGCGGCGAATTCGGCTATTGGGTTTTTGAAGGCGATTCCATTCCCGCGCAGCGGCCTTCCTGGAACTACCGCAAAGAAGACGGTGGCGGTATTATCGTGGATATGCTTTGTCACTGGCGCTATGTGCTGGACAATGTATTCGGAAATGTAAAAGCGGTATCCTGCCTGGGCGCCACTCATATCCCGGAACGGGTAGATGAACAGGGCAATCGATATCACTGCACGGCAGACGATGCCGCCTATGCCAGCTTCGAGCTGGAGAACGGCGTTATCGCGCACTTCAACTCCTCCTGGACGGTGAGGGTAAGACGGGATGACCTGCTGACCCTGCAGGTAGACGGCACCAAAGGCTCTGCAGTAGCAGGGTTGCGTGAGTGTTATATACAGCATTACGGCAATACACCCAAGCCGGTATGGAACCCGGACATCACCCAGCCGATCAATTTTTTTGAGGGCTGGAGCAAAGTACCGGAGCAGGAAGCTTACGACAATGCCTTTAAGGTGCAATGGGAGCTGTTCCTGAAGCATGTGGTGAAAGGTGATCCCTTTCCCTGGGATCTGTACGAAGGGGTAAAAGGGGTGCAACTGGCAGAAAAGGGGCTGGAAAGCTGGGAGAAAAGATGCTGGCTGGATATTCCCGAAATAAAAGGATAGGCCGGGCAAAAATAAACACAGATTACACAAATGCATGTATATGAAAAGAATAGCCCTGATCACCGGTGGCACAAGAGGGATCGGCTTTGGCATTGCCACGCAACTGGCAAAAGAAGGCTTTGATCTTGCGGTGAACGGAACACGACCCGAAGAAGCGGTACAAGCCGCCATTGACGACCTGAAAGCACTCGGCGCGGCAGTACTGTACTGCCGGGGAAGCATAGCCGCTGCAGCAGATAGAAAAGATATGATGGAGCGGATTAAGAAGCATTACGGTGCGCTGCATGTGCTGGTCAACAATGCCGGCATAGCGCCTCGTGAACGCAGGGACATCCTGGAGGCAACCGAAGAAAGCTATGATGAAGTGATGTCCACGAACCTGAAAGGCTGTTATTTTCTTACGCAACAGGCAGCCAACTGGATGATCGCGCAAAAACAAAGCGATGCGGACTTTACCGGTTGTATCATCAATATCAGTTCCATATCGGCCACCGTGGCTTCGGTGAACCGCGGAGAATATTGCCTGTCGAAAGCCGGACTAAGCATGGCAACACAATTATTTGCCGTGCGGCTGGGCGAATTCAATATCCCGGTGTATGAAGTACGTCCGGGCATCATCCGTACCGATATGACAGCAGGGGTGAAAGAGAAGTATGATAAGCTGATAGATGAAGGGCTGTGTATCCAAAAACGCTGGGGAGAACCAGAAGATGTCGGTAAAGTGGTGGCATCGCTTGCCAAAGGATACCTTATGTATTCTACCGGGCAGGTGATCATGGTAGACGGGGGCTTAACCGTTCCCAGGCTATAGAAAAGAAGGCGTCCTGCAGCTGGAATGCCCTGCGGGACAAACCTGTTCTTTTTCCCGCAGGTTACGCTGATAAGCGCTGATTTTATTAAGCTGCTTCTGCGAAAATCCGCAAAAATCTGCGGGAGATTTATTCGTCACATTTTCATTGACATAACACCCGATTAGATCCATGCAAAAAAGGATACAGTCCACACCGGTTATCATACTCTCCCTGCTGTTCTTTTTCTCCTGCCATTCCGGAACACCGGTACAGGAGGAAAAGATATCTACAGACTCACTCACCATTGCATCGGGGAAAATAATATTCGATCAATATTGCTCCGGTTGTCACAGTATGCAGCAAAACGGTATCGGTCCCAGGCTGGCAGGTATCACCACTGCAGCGCCGGTAGCGTGGGTCCGCAGCTTCATCTCAGATCCGCAGCAGCTCATTGCCTCCGGGGATGAACGGGCTTCGGCGCTTTTTACGGAGTATAAAACCGTAATGCCTTCGTTCATGGCACTTAAGGAAGATGAGATGGACGCCCTGCTTGCCTTCATGCATGCGCATCAGCCGGTGGCGCCTAAAAGCACCAAAAAAGGACTGAGCGACCCTATCCCGGAAAGGATACTGTTCAGCGGACTCGTAGCGGAACTGACTGAGGTAACGCAATTTGAAACCACATCCGAAGATGGCAACAAGCCCCTTGCGAGGATCACCAAACTCGACTATCAGCCCGGTACCGGCGCTTTATTCATCAACGACCTGAACGGCAGGCTGTATAAAATGAAAGGGAACAAGCCGGTGATATATATGGACATGCATACGCTTCGCCCCCGGTTCATCAATAAGCCGGGACTGGCTACGGGATTGGGAAGCTTTGCCTTTCATCCCGCCTTCACCCGCAACGGGCTCCTGTATACCACTCATACCGAGCAGCCGGATGCGGCCAAGGCAACATTCGGGTACCACGATTCTATTTCAACAGCCGTGCAATGGGTATTGACCGAATGGAAAGTAAATGATCCCGCTGCCGACCACTTTGAAGGCAGCAGCCGGGAACTGCTACGCGTGGATATGGCTACCGGTGTTCATGGCGTACAGGAAATTACCTTTAACCCACTGGCCAAACGGGGTGCTAAAGACTACGGGCTGTTGTATATCGGCGTCGGTGATGGGGGCAAAACACTTGAGGGATACGTGTATCTTGCTTTGGACAGGCGGTATATATGGAGCAGCATCCTTCGTATAGACCCACTGGGCAGGAACAGCGCCAACGGCCGCTATGGTATTCCCCGTGATAACCCCTTTGCCCAAAACGGGAACGACACCATACCACCGGAAGTATATGCTTACGGCTTCAGGAACCCGCACCGTATTTCATGGAGTGGTTCCGGAAAGATGTTGGCCTGCGATATCGGCGAAAGCAATATAGAATCGCTGCACCTGATTGAAGCAGGCCACAATTACGGCTGGCCGGTAAGGGAAGGAAGTTTTGTTATAGATCCCTACGAAGACCTCAGCCAGGTTTTCCCGCTTCCTGCAGGCGACAGTCTTTTTGATATCAGCTACCCCGTCGCGGAACTTGATCACGATGAAGCAGTGGCCATTTCTGGCGGACACGAGTATACTGGCAAAAGCATCCCATTACTGGCAGGGAAATATCTTTTCGGGGATATTCCTTCCGGCAGGCTGTTTTACGTGGAATCGGCAGACCTGAAGCCGGGGCAGCGGGCGCTCATCCGGGAATGGCGGATCACCATTGACGGCGCTCCAACCACGCTGACGGATGCCTGCGGAAGCCGGCGCGTAGATCTTCATTTTGGAAAAGACGCAGATGGAGAATTGTATATACTGACAAAAGCGGATGGCAAATTATATAAGCTGACCGGCGCAACTCAAATCCAATGAATAGCATGAAATGAGAAAAACGGGGTCCCGGGCTCCTGTTTATGTAACAAACGACAATAACATAGAATCACTTGTATTATATTAGTAACCTGAAACAATCGTAATGAAAGAATCATCCGCAATTGTATCGTCCCGCTCCACGCTCAGCCATCTCATGCGGGTGCCGGTTTTGGTAGCAGCACTGGGTTATATGGTAGACATGTACGACCTCTTTCTTTTCAGCATCGTCCGTGTACCCAGCCTGACCTCGCTGGGACTTTCCCAGGAAAGGATCATGGAAGACGGTATCCTGCTGCTGAACCTGCAAATGGCAGGTATGCTGATCGGGGGTATTGTATGGGGTATCATGGGAGACAAGCGCGGAAGACTCTCAGTGCTGTTTGGTTCCATCCTGATCTATTCTTTGGCTAATATAGGCAACGGTTTTGTTACTTCGGTAGGCGCCTATGCAGTGCTTCGTTTCATTGCAGGCTTTGGACTGGCGGGAGAGCTCGGCGCCGGCATTACCCTGGTGTCGGAGATATTACCGGCCAGGATCAGGGGGTATGGGGCAACGTTAGTAGCAACCATGGGTGTGCTGGGTGCCCTGCTCGCTTACCTGGTGTCTTATTACTTCGACTGGCGGATATCTTATTTTATCGGGGGCGGACTGGGACTGATCCTCATGGTGTTGCGTTTCCGGGTATTTGAGTCGGGTATATTTATGCAGCTCAAAGCGCAGAAAGTGAAGCGCGGAAGCCTGTGGATGTTGTTCAAAACCCGCAGACGATTCTGGAAATACCTGAACGGCATTATTATCGGAACGCCGATATGGTTTGTAGTGGGTATATTGATCACTTTCTCTCCCGAATTTGGCGCCGCGCTGGGACTGGACAAACCGATCAATGCCGGCAAAGCTGTTATGCTTGCTTTTTCAGGGCAGGTGGCCGGCAACCTCGTCAGCGGGTTTTTAAGCCAGCACCTGCAAAGCAGGAAAAAGGCTATCCTGGTGTTCATTCTCCTGTCCGTGTCGCTCGTATTGGTATTCTTACTGGCGCCTATTCACTCCTCCACCATGCTGTACATCGTCTGTGCCTGTCTTGGGTTTTCCAGCGGTTACTGGACACTTTTCATTACAGTGGCGGCCGAACTGTTTGGTTCCAACCTGCGGGCAACAGTTGCCACCACCATCCCCAATTTTGTGCGGGCAACGGTCATTCCGCTAACAGCACTTTTTGTATTGCTGAAAGGCCACACCGGCATTATTTACGGGGCACTGATAGTAGGGCTGCTGGCCTATTTACTGGCATTGGTGGCCTTATACTTCCTGGAAGAAACTTTTACAAAGGAAATGGATTATACGGAAGATGACTAATACCTGATGCCATCATCATGCAGAAAGAAGCCGTTATACTGAGAGCCATGGAGCCGGCAGATATAGCCGGAGCGATGGAATTGTCGGTGGCGGCGGGCTGGAACCAGACAGCGGATGACTGGCGGTTTTTAATAGAAGATAACCAAAATATCTGTATTGCTGCAGTTGATGATAATAAGGTGATCGGTACCACGGTTGTGCTTGATTACGAAAGAAAGCTCGGGTGGGTGGGCATGGTGCTGGTACATACAGATCACCGGGGAAAAGGTATCAGCCGTATGCTGCTGCAATATGTTGTTGAAAAATACAGCCCGGCTTTGAAGCTGGATGCTACGGCTTTGGGAGAACCGGTATACCGGAAATTTGGTTTTAAGCATGCATACAGCATTGCAAGAATGGTCAATCCCCGTGTGGGAGATATGACCGGGCAGCACAATGATTGCATCCCCGCCTCGCCTGTTCATTTCCCCGGTATGGTACGCCTGGATGCGGAGACTTTCGGTACAGAGAGAAAAAAGTTGCTCTCATACCTCATGAAGCAATATCCCGGCAAAGCATGGGTACTGGAAAAGAACGGCCGGGTGGAAGGTTTTGTCCTGGGAAGAGACGGGCGCCGTTATCACCATATAGGCCCGGTGGTTGCCATTACTGCCGAACAGGCTGATATACTGATTGCACAGGCGCTGCAACAGCTCCGGGGCAAACCGGCTGTTATAGACGTTGTATGCGATAAAAGGATGCTTATAGAAAAGCTGACAACATACGGCTTTGCCGAACAAAGACAATTCATACGTATGTACAGGGAGCAGAACCTTTTTCCCGGCAACGCCGCCCGGTTGTTTGCCATAGCAGGACCGGAGTTTGGCTAATGCCTCCCGGAATACACAATCCCCGTTTTACCGGCATCATTTGCGGAACGCTCCGGCGACCCGGCGGTATTATTTTTCTTCCATTGCCACCAATACTCCTTCCGTAACCCCCATGAAAGAGAAACCGCCATCATGGAAAAGATTCTGCATGGTGACCATCCGGGTGAGGTCGCTGAACAGCGAAACACAATAAGACGCGCAGTCATCGCTGCTGGCATTGCCCAACGGGCTCATTTTCTCCGCATAGCTGATAAAGCCGTCGAACCCCTTTACACCGCTGCCGGCCGTAGTACGGGTAGGCGATTGCGAAATCGTATTTACCCTCACCTTTCTGCGGGTGCCGTAATGGTAACCGAAGCTCCTGGTGACACTTTCCAACAGGGCCTTGGCATCCGCCATTTCGCTGTAATGCGGAAATACCCTTTGCGCAGCAATATATGTCAGCGCTACCACGCTTCCCCACTCGTTAAGAGCGTCCAGGTCCCAGGCCGTGCGCAATACCCTGTGCAAAGACATGGCTGAAATATCCAGTGTCTTCTGATTGAAGCCATAGTCAATTTCAGTATATGATTTGCCTTTTCTTACATTCAGGCTCATACCAATAGAGTGCAGTATAAAATCGATCTTACCACCAAAATGTGTCATTGACTCCTCGAACAACTTCTTAAGATCGTCCATGTTGGTAACATCCGCGCCAATGACCGGTGCATTTACCGCTTCGGCCAACTTGTTGATCTCTCCCATCCGCAACGCAACAGGCGCATTCGTTAACACCAGTTGGGCGCCTTCCTCATGACATTTCAATGCCGTTCTCCAGGCGATTGATTTTTCATCCAGTGCACCGAAAATGATTCCTTTTTTTCCTTGTAGAAGGTTATGACCCATATGATTCGCTTTTAAATTGGCGGTAAATATACCAAAATGCGGGAAATATGGAAATTGGGGAAAACAGGGGGGTAGGATGGCGGGATTACTGAGGACTATATGCCTCTCGTCCGTCATTTTGGGCAAAGTGGTTTCAATCACTGCGCCATGACAGAGGAACTGATTTGTATAACCAGGTCATGCAAAGACCGCAAAAAGACGGTGCTAACGCAGTAAAGAAATAAACCGGTTCTAAAAAAAGAATTGCTTGCGCGGTCCTGGCGCTTCTTAGCGGCTTTGCGTGAAATATAATGCCTTTGTCTTTAAGCAAGTGACGGGTACTCCCTGCTAATACAGGTCATCCAGCTTCATCTTCAGGTATTTGGTAACGCTGCGGTGGGTGCTGATAAAAGTGATGCTGATACCGATCACGATGATGCCCAGGAAAAGCAGCCCCAGCAGGGTATAATCCCGCAGCACTTTAATTTCCGGCAGCCATTTTTCTACCCCCAGGATGATCACGATGATAACGGCAATGGCGATCAGGGCGCTGATCAGTCCGTTGACAACTGCCTTGATATCGAACGGTCTGGAGATGAACCAGCGGGTGGCGCCCACCATCTGCATGGTCTTGATCAGAAACCGGTTGCTGAACATCGCCAGCTTGATGGTATTATCGATAAGGACCAGTACCAGTATCCCGAGCCCGATCACAATCCCCAATAATACCCAACTGATCTTTTTAACAGTGTCATTTAAATTTACCACCACATCTTTAGGGTATTTCACGTCATCCACGTTGGCTACCTGCTCCAGGTCTGTCACAATTATGTTCAGGGAGTCTTTGTTCACATACTCCGGCTTAAGATTAAATTCTATGCTTTTTTTCAGGGGATTTTCATCCAGAATACCTTCCCAGGTCTCATTGCCATCTTTCAGATAGATCTCTTTTGCTTCCGCTTTTGAAATAAATTTTGCAGAAACCGTATAGGATTTCGCTTTGATATCCGAAAGCAACTGCTCGGTTTCACTATCAGACATTACGTCAGTAAGAAACACCTGTACCTGCACATTGCTCCTGAAGTAACGTTCCAGCTTACTTCCGTTAATGACCAGCCAGCCAAACACACCGATCAATATCAATAGAGAGGCTACGCCTAAAATGCTGAAAAAGAAAGAAGGTTTGCTCCTTCTCATAGAGCTCTTACTGATTTCCTCCATGTTGTCAATGGTTTTTCTTGTTATTCCGGCCTTGCCGGGAACGGATGGGCAAAAATAACGGTTTTATGGGTGCTTTCCGTAAATTTGCTGTCCTCATAACGTGAGTTGGCATTGAATATTTTTCAATACAGCTTTTTCTTCAACAGGTTATAAGACAGTTTTAACAATATGGAATACAATTTCAGGGAAATAGAGCAGAAGTGGCGGCAAAAATGGAAAGACACACAGGCCTATACCGTCAGTAACGAATCCGGTAAGCCCAAATACTACGTACTGGACATGTTCCCGTACCCCAGTGGTGCGGGGCTGCACGTAGGGCATCCGCTGGGCTATATCGCCAGCGATATCTTTGCCCGGTACAAAAGACTTAAAGGCTTTAATGTGCTGCACCCTATGGGCTACGATGCGTTCGGGTTGCCGGCAGAGCAATATGCCATAGACCATGGCATTCACCCTGCCGCGTCAACAGAAAAAAATATCAACACCTTCCGGAAGCAACTGGACAATATCGGCTTCTGCTACGACTGGAACCGCGAAGTGCGTACCAGCGATCCGAAGTATTATAAATGGACGCAGTGGATCTTCCTGCAATTGTTCAAAAGCTGGTACAACCGGCAGACGGATAAGGCAGAACCCATCGACAGACTGGTGGCAATATTCGAAAAGGAAGGTAATATCAACCACCCCGTTCCCAACAGCAGGTTTGAGCTGCCCGGCGGGACAGGGCAGGTGTTTACGGCAACGCAGTGGGCTGCATTTGATGAGTTTACACAACAATCAGTCTTAATGGAGTACCGCCTGGCATACTGCGGTTTTGGGGAAGTGAACTGGTGCGAGGCCCTGGGCACCGTACTGGCCAACGATGAAGTGATCAATGGTGTGAGTGAAAGGGGCGGGCATCCCGTTGTAAAAAAGAAATTGCGCCAGTGGTACCTGCGCATCACCGAATATGCCGACCGCCTGCAACGCGACCTGGAAACCGTAGACTGGAGCGATGCCATGAAAGAAATGCAGACCAACTGGATCGGGAAAAGCAGCGGGGCGGAGGTAGAATTTAGTTTAGCCTCACCCCCAACCCCTCTCCTTGGGGAGAGGGGGGGCGCAGCGTCTCCTGGAGCAGGAAAGTCCTATAAAACGGCTGACAATAATTGGCATATCCTGAAAGAATTCGGAAGGGAGAACAGGAAAAACCCTACACCTGCAGAGGACTTATTATGGCAGCATATCCGGAACAACAAACTTGGTTTTAAAGTAAGGAGGCAACATACTGTCAGAGGTTATATAGTTGATTTTGCGATTTTAGAAGCGGGGCTGATAGTTGAACTGGACGGTGAATACCATAGTGAAGAGCAACAAAGAATATATGACGAAGCGAGAACAGATTTTCTGAAAGAACTTGGGTTAACATTGATCCGCTTCAGAAATGAGGAAGTATTGCAAAATGTAGAAGAGGTGATTGAAAAGATAAAGATCGCAATACAGGAACAAAAGCAAAATAGCGTTAATGCAGCCGGGCTTCCCCTTCTCCCCGGGGAGAAGGGGTCAGGGGATGAGGCTGCGGGGGTGAGGGGGCTTCGCGTCTACACCACGCGGCCCGATACCATCTTTGGGGTGGATTTTATGGTACTGGCGCCGGAGCATGAGCTGGTGGAGCAGATAACCACACCCGACCAAAAAGCAACCGTGGATGAATATGTAGCCTACGTAAAAAGCAGGAGCGAAAGGGAGCGGATGGCGGAGAAAAAAATATCCGGCTGCTTTACGGGTGCCTACGCGGTGCATCCGTTCACCGGTAAAAACATCCCCATCTGGATCAGTGAATATGTGCTGGCAGGCTATGGTACCGGTGCTATCATGGCGGTACCTGCCGGTGATGAACGCGATCATAAGTTTGCACAGCACTTTGGTATCCCTATCACCAATATTTTCGGGGATGTTTACACGGGCGAAGAAGCTGTTTCAGATAAAAATGTCACCCTTTATAACAGCGGCTTCATCACGGGACTTCCTGTAAAGGAGGCATCGGAAGAGGTGATCCACGCCCTCGAAGAAAACGGGGATGGGGTGCGTAAGATAAACTATAAAATGCGGGACGCCGCGTTTAGCCGGCAACGTTACTGGGGCGAGCCGTTCCCGGTCATCTGGAAAGACGGTATTGCCTATCCGTTGGACGAATCCGAACTACCCCTGGAGCTGCCGCATATTGACGAAATAAAACCCGGCAAAGACGGAGAGGGGCCGCTTAGTAACAACGAAGGATGGCTTACTTCCTTCTCCCCCTCCTTCGGAGGGGGGCGGGGGGAATCTTCCACTATGCCCGGGTACGCCGGCAGCAGCTGGTATTTCCTGCGCTATATGGACCCGCATAACGACGCTGCTTTCTGCGACCGAAAGGCTTCCGATTACTGGAACCAGGTGGACCTGTACATAGGTGGCACCGAACACGCGGTGGGACACCTGCTCTACAGCCGTATGTGGACAAAAGCGCTGTACGACCTGGGATACATCGGCTTTTTTGAACCTTTTAAAAAGCTGGTGAACCAGGGTATGATACAGGGCAGCAGCCGGTTTGTGTACAGGGTGAGAGGTACCAGTAAATTTGTATCTCACGGATTGAGAAACCAATACGAAACTGACCAGCTACATGTAGACGTAAACATCGTTGATGGTGTGGAACTGGATATTGAGGCCTTTAAAAAATGGAGAAATGGTGAGTATGCCAACACGGAATTCATCCTGGAAGATGGTAAATATATTTGTGGTGTGGAAGTTGAAAAAATGTCCAAATCCAAATTCAACACCGTTAACCCCGATGACCTGGTAAACAAATACGGCGCCGATACTTTCCGGATGTATGAAATGTTCCTGGGACCCGTGGAGCAGAGCAAACCCTGGGATACCAAGGGCATAGAAGGCGTGCACCGCTTCCTGAAAAAGCTGTGGCGTTTGTTTTACGACGAGAACGGCCCAATCTGGACGGATACAGCCCCCTCTCCTTCGGAGAGGGCGGGGGGTGAGGCTACCGCTGCCGAGCTGAAGATATTGCACCAGACCATCAAAAAAATAGAAGACGATACGGAACGCTTTTCCTTCAATACGGGTGTGAGCGCTTTCATGATCGCGGTGAACGAACTGACGGAGCTGCAATGCCACAAAAAGGAAATACTCGAAAACATCCTGGTATTGCTGACGCCGTATGCCCCGCATATCGCTGAAGAACTGTGGCATCAACTGGGCAATAGCGGCAGCATACTCGACGCACCTTACCCGAAGTTTGAAGAAAAATACGTGCTGGAAACTTCCAAGACCTACCCGGTTGCCATCAACGGTAAAACCCGCACCGAGCTGAACCTCCCGCTGGATATCACCCAGCAGGAAGTAGAAAAGCTGGTACAGGAAAACGATATAGTGCTGAAATGGCTGGAAGGCAAGCCACCCAAAAAGGTTATTTATGTGAAGAACCGGATGATCAACGTGGTGGTGTAAATCCACGATTTCCCAGCCGATGTTTCCCGAAGGGAACTCGGCGTCTTCCCCGCACTACGCCGAGTCCACAGCCAATGCGGGAGGCTGTAGAGAGACAATTTGCCCCGGAAGTAATGTTATTTCCTACGCCGTCATACAATGGGGCTGTGAGACGTCGGCTATGAATTTTTAAAATAGAAGAAGCCCGGCAAACACCGGGCTTCTTCTAATAAGATACTGCAAGCCTGTAAGCCGGATTCTGTCGTGTGCTATCATTTATCTGGCTCCTTTATTACTAAAAGAATCTATCTGCTTACCCTCCCCAACAGCTTGCGCATTCCGGCGGGCCGCCGGAAAGTTGGGGTTTACATAGCATTTCAGCACATAAGGTTTACCCATCCCGCAGGTTACCTTGCGGAATTGTGAGCTCTTACCTCACATTTTCACCCTTATCCGCCTGCGGCGGACGGTAATTTTCTGTGGCACTTTCTCCGCGCCTTACGGCACGACCGGCCGTTAACCGGTATGCCGCCCTTTGCTGTCCGGACTTTCCTCGATCCACCTTTGGCAGACCGCGATAGCATAGCTTGCAGCAAATACAAAATTACGTTAATCTGTGAATAAGTCAGGAAGCGTCGCTGTAAATCTGCTCAATGGCATCTTTATACTTGTCCATGATCACTTTTCGCCGCAGGCTCAGCTTGGGGGTAACCTCCCCGGTTTCCACCGTCCACTCAGCGGGTAGCAGCTCAAATTTCTTGACCTGCTCCACATGGTTGAAATATGTATTCAGTCCGTCTATTATGTCCTTGTAAAATGCGATCACTTTCGGGTCCGCTACCATTTTTTCATTACTGTCCACAGCTACACCGTTGGATTCACACCAGGGCCTTAAATTGGCAAAAGAGGGTACAATGAGCGCACTCACAAATTTCTGATTCGCCCCTACTACCATAACCTGCTCAATATAACGCGATTCTTTCAGCTTGTTTTCAATAGCTGTCGGCGCCACATATTTACCGCCGCTGGTTTTGAATAATTCTTTCTTCCGGTCGGTGATGCGCAAAAACGTATTATTATCCTCAAATACACCTATATCGCCGGTATGCAGCCATCCGTCTATGATCGCTTCGGCTGTCAGGTCCGGACGCTTGTAGTAGCCCACCATAACAGATTCGCCTCTTACGCATATTTCGCCGTCCGGCATCAGCTTTACTTCCACCCCCTTTATCGGAGGTCCCACCGTGCCCAGCTTCATCAGGCCTTTGCCCATCCGGTTTACCGAGATCACCGGTGAATTTTCCGTGGGGCCATATCCTTCATACAAGGGTATCTGCGCAGCGTTGAAAATACGCAGCAGCCTCTCCTGGCAGGCGGCGCCACCGGTTATGATGTATTTGATATTCCCGCCCAGCGCTTCGCGCCACTTGCTGAAAATGAGCTTATTTGCCAGCGACAACTGCAGGTTGTAGAAAAAGCCGCCGCTTTTCAGGTTATCGTATTTCTTGCCCAGGTTCACCGCCCAAAAGAACAATTGTTTTTTGATACCGGTCAGGGCAGCCCCCTTCGCCATGATCTTTTCGTACACTTTCTCCAGCAGGCGGGGTACGGTGGCAAACACATCGGGTTTCACTTCCTGCAGGTTCGCGCCGATGGTTTCCAGACTTTCGGCATAATAAATACCGATACCGCTGAATAAGTAAATATAGCTGATCATTTTTTCAAAAATATGATTCAGCGGCAGGAAGCTCAGTGCCTTCCCCTGCGGGTTGTCAACAAACGGGAAGCTCTCTTTTGCCAACAGCGCATTCTGTACAATATTGTTATGGCTCAGCATCACGCCCTTGGGCGTGCCGGTGGTGCCCGAGGTATAGATAATCGTCGCCAGGTCATGCTTGCCGATCCGCTGCTTTACCGTTTCCACGTCTGCTATTCCCTCCTCGGTTCCCATATTCAGCACTTCGGACCAATGCCGGGCGCCTTCAATATGGTTAAATGAAAAGATCTCCTGTAAGGTGGGCACCTTGGGTTGCACCCCCTTTATTTTCTCGTAGAGATCCTCGCTGCTGACGAAAACATATTTAACCTCTGCATCATTGAAAATAAATTCTATTTCCAGCGGGTTGGTAGTAGGATAGATCGGCACCAAAATAGCACCACTCTGCTGCACGGCCAGGTCGGTTATCAGCCATTCAGGTCGGTTATTGGAAATAATGGCCACCTTATCCCTGTTCTCCGTTGTCATGTCATTTTCCGACACTCCCAGGGCCCGGAGCCCCGCGGCCAATTTCAGGGAGGTTTGCTTTACTTCCTCAGTGCTATAGGTACGCCACTGACCGTTTTCCTTGGCAGCCAGCATGTCTGTTTTAGGAAACCTGGTCAATTGCAGCTCTATACAATCAAATAATCTGTGGGGTTGAGTCATAGCAATCATTATTTGTGCATGCCTTAAATTAAGGCAAAAAACAGTTACAGAAAAGAGAATACCTATTTATTTTGATAATATTGATCTTTAGGTAATTTAAATACCCTGCCCCGCTGAAAATAGTTAAACTGCTCGTAAGCCTCTTTATTGCTGGCTACCCATTGCTGATACGCATCAGGAGTGGCGCCGGAAGAGAATATCCATTCATTATAAGCGGCAAACATACCGGACTCCAATAGCTGCTTCTGATAGTCGAACAACCTGAAAGGGAAGGTGGATGCATAATTTTTATACCAGTGATCCAGGAAGCCGGTCCTCACTTTGATCAACACGTCCGTACTGATCCCTCCCGCAACAACGGCAGACTGGCTGTTCATAGCGGTAAGGAAGGCTTTTTCAAAAGCGGTTTGCTTTTTTTCATTAAAATCTTTGAGAAGATCCGTGGACAGGAAAAGCTTCTGATAGCCTTCAGTCAAAAGATTTTTTATTTCCGCTGTCCGGATGGTATAGCTTTCCAGGTTTATAAATATTTCCCCGTAAATAAGCCCCCAGACTTTCTCTGAAGTAAAATAATAATACCGGGCGGCATGGTAGTAATTGCCCGGGTAGTTGGGGTCGGCCTGTATGCCTTTTTGCCATTCATAAATGGCGTTCAGGTCTTTTTTTTGCCACAGCAGTTCGCCATACTCGCTGTATAATGCACCGCTGAGCGGAAACTTTTTCAATCCCTTTGTATATACTCTGGCGCCGTTTTTTGTGTCTTCAATAGCCCTGTAAACGGTTCCGGCTATCTGGAAGCTCTGCACATCAGCCTGGTCTCCTTCCACTACAGGTTTGATGGTTTCCAGCGCGTTGGCAAAATCGTTTTGCAAATAATAACTATAGGCGATATCCTTTATGATATCAATATTTCCGGGGCTTTGCTGCAGCGCCCTGTTGAATACGAACAGCGCATTCTTCCAGTCGCCGGTGCGCATATATTCCCTACCCTTTTGATGCAGGGTATCTGCCTGGCACATTCCCTGCAGCGCCGTCGCAAACAGCAGCAAAAAAGTTACTATCAGCTTCATATGGTAAAGATAAGGTAAGACGTCCAAGACAATGGCTGCCAATAATAAAAGCCACCCCAAAAAGAGGTGGCTTCTACCATATTTTAACAGGATCCCTTATTGTCTGGGCTCCAGCAATTTGAAGAATTGATCCAGTTGCGGTAAGATCACGATCCTGGTTCTGCGGTTGGTTGCCCTTCCTTCAGCGGTATTGTTGTCAGACAACGGAACATATTCGCCACGTCCGGCAGCGATCACCTTGGCAGGATCCAGTCCGTATTGCTTCTGCAGTATGCGTACTACAGCAGTAGAACGTTTAACACTCAGGTCCCAGTTGTCCAGCAAAACACCTCTGCTGTACCGTACATTATCTGTATGACCTTCTACCATGAATTCTACATCAGATTGATTTTTCAACACCTGCGCTACTTTACCCAATACTTCTTTAGCTCTTTCGGTTACGTCGTAGCTGCCGCTTCTGAACAACAGCTTATCAGAAATATCGATGAATACAACACCTTTGTCTACTTTAATATTGATATCCTGGTCATCCAGGTTGCCGATAGCACCTTTCAGATTCATTACCAGCGCCATGTTCAGAGAATCTTTACGCGCCAGCGAAGCCTGCAGATCCTGGATATAAGCGTCTTTGGCGCCTATGTTTTCGAGGGATTTTTTAATGCTCTCAGCTTGCGCAGAGGAAATAACAGACAGATCCTCCAGTTGCTTAAGGGCTGTCGTATTGTTCTCTCTCAGGAATGCGATTTGTTTGTTAAGCTCCTCTATTTCTTTTGCATAAGCCGCGTTCTTTCTTGCGTTTTCTGCTTTATCATCCTCACAGATTTTAAAATCTCCCTGTAATTTACCATGTGCCTGGTTAAGGGAATCCAGTTGAGCCTGTGCAGCCTTAAATTTTTTGCTGCTCACGCAGGAAAACAGAAATGCGGGGGCAAGAGCCAGGAGTAAAAAGTACTTCACTTTCATTTGGAATTGTTTTAAGGAATATTGGCGGTAAAGATATAGCATTGATAATGATTAAACTACTAATGTGTTCAAAAATTGTAACAAACCCGCCAATTTTAAAAAAAAAGGAGAAAGAACCGGGTTCCTTCTCCTTTTTGCATCTTAATTATATGCTTGTAGTCAGCTTTTTTTATCCTCTTCCTGGACGGCTTTCACCACCCGACCTGCCCGAAGACCGCGGAGCCGGCGCAGACCTTTCTACCCGTTGGCTGGGCGTGGACCGGATAGATCTTTGTACCGGTTGCTGTCTTGCCGGTTGAACAGATCGTTGAACCGGTTGTTGCCTTGGCTGCACCGTCCTTTGGGGCGTGGATTGCCGGGCCGGAGTACTTCTTTCTGTCACGCCGGGGGTTACCGTACGGGGCTGTGTATTGCTCTGCCTTTGCGGCGCATTGTCTGCAAACTGCCTGGTTGTCCGGTTTACCCCGGTATTTGTATTGCCGGGTGCTACCTGCCTTCCGGGATTGTTTTGCCTGTTTACAGTATTGTTTCCGGAGCGGTTTTCCAGGTTGCGGGTAGGCCGGTTCGCATTCACCGTACCCTCATTTCTACGAACTGTAGCATTGTTGCTCGTTCTGGGTGATAACCCGCTGTTGCGGTTTACCGACGGACGGGCGCCGTTGTTCACTCCCGCGTTTCTACCTGCAGGTCTTGTTTCCGCAAAACGCCTTACCGGTGCGTTGGAACTGCGGGCATACACCCGGTTGTCCCTGGTTTGCACCACCCCACCCCTGCTGTTATAAATATTATTGTTCCTGTAAATGTTTACATTATTAATGATTACGGTGTTTCTGCGATAGTATCCGCCGCCGAAATACCCGTGACGGTAACCGCCATAATAAGGGGTCCAGCAATAAGCGGGGGTATATATTGATGGTCCCCACCAGCCATAGCTCCAGGTGCTGTAATAAGGGTGCCAGCCTCTGTTGAACCAGCCCATATTATAATTGAAGCCAAAGCCCCAGCCGGTCCAGGGATTATAGTGCATGTTGAACCCCCACGTGAACGGACGGGCATAATAATGGTTGCGGAACCACGGACGGTAGTAATACCCGGTACCATATATCACTGTAGGACCGTATACATAAGCGTTCAGGTAACCGGGCGTGTATCCCATGTAAACATAGTCCGGCGTCACATCGTAGATATACACGTACTTCATGCCGTATACCGGGTAGCGGGGAGGGATCAACCCTACATTGTACGGACGTTCCGCACTTACTACCCACGGTCCCATAGGGTTGTGGGAACGGAACCACACACCATTGTCTACTACGTAGTAAGCATTCCTCCATCTCAGCACCTGTCCGTTGGTGTTTACGGCATACGCCATATCGGTACCTTCAATATCCTCAAACTGGGGATTGCCATCATATTCCACATTTGCCGAAGCATTCTTACGGTCTACCTTAGCCGTCTGCGGAACCTGTGCATTCTTCACCGCATCGTTGGCCGCTATCGTACCTGCTACACTCACCAGCACATTATCCTTGGGCGAACCTTCAGGGATCTTTGCAAAATCAGCAGGCAGACGATCCGCGTCAATGTACTGCCATTTACCTCTCAGCGAAGAAGAGCGGTACCAGCGGCCGGAAAGCAATACATAATACTGCTGCCCGGACACATCCATAAAGATATCATTCTCGGAGTTCTTAATGAACAGCAGGTTGGTCGGCTGGATCGGCACGAACTCCGGCTCTCCGTTCGACTGCAGCAATTCGGCGGGTTCGGTACTCACAACAATATTTGATATCACATAATCCCGCTCTTCCTGTTCCACATTGTTCTCCTTATTGGATTGAATGATCTCGGCTTCTATGGACTTTAAAGACGAGGGTACGTTAGTAGTGATGGCGTAAGGACCGGTAGCCGCTTTGGCTGCATACCAGTGTTTGCCACCGTAGAGGTAAAACTGCCCATTGGTTTTAAGAATATTAAAGGGCGTGTTTATTACTGTTTCCACGTTCCATTTACTGTTTTTCTGCAGCTTGGGAGCGCCGTCTATCACTACCAGCAAAGAAGGCTTATCAGCATATATGATCTTTGGCGGGTTGTTGTTATACCCGGCGGTCAGCTTTTGCTGCTCCTGGTTTTGCTGCAACAGTCCGTTCACATCTTTTTCGGGTAATGCCAGGTTCCAGTTGTTCATACCTTCTTTTAAGGCGCTTTGCAAAAAAGAAGCGCGTCCGGCATTGTCCTCGTCCGGAAGCTTGATATCTGTCACGTTGATATTATCGAAAAACACTTCGTTGCCCCGGGCTTCCGCATCAGCGGTCATCCAGATCATCCCGAAAACAGGATCGGATTTGCCTTTTTCCGTCACCGAAATGGCAGCGTTTGCCTGCATCATACCATTTGCATATGATTCGGGCTGCCACTGATATACTTTTATCAAATCACCCTGTGAAGTGGTTACGGTTTTTGGCCATTCGCTCTGCGATACAGCATCGAAGGCTGCTATTGTGCTGAAAACCAGCGCCAGTATAAGAGTGCAAACAGCTTTCATAATTTTAAATTTTAGTGATGTTTGTAAGACTATAATAACAGTCGTTCGTTTAAACTTTAAATTAATAAAATACCCGGCTTTCCGCTATCCATATATGTTAATGTTAAGCTATAAGTCGTTTTATTATCTTTTGCTATCAGTTGCAACGGGTTGGGTGGGGTAAAAGTTACAGTACAGGCTGTTAAACCGGGCCGCAGGGTTTCCAGCCCTTGTAACCCGTTGATTTTGCCAAACCCTGCTGTCTGTGTTCGGAACGTTCAAAACCTTATCACATTAGTAACCAGCCACCAGTACCATCTGTTCCTCTTTATTATTATTAACCAACTGCTTTTTCTAACATCCGTGATATTTGCAACATGTACAGATAAACTGATTTCCCACATCCAGATGGAACGGTCCGGATGACCCATTGGTACCGCTGAAGGTAATAAGGTGAACTTACTGCACAGGTATGTTATTAAGGTCAATAAGGTTGCTTCCTTTCTGCTATCTCTACTGGTTTTACATCCGGCATCTTCAAATAACTCTGCAGGCTCCCGCAGGCATTATGTTATGATCAGACAGATTTTTCCCGGACAACAATGGTTCCGAACCCCTAAAAAGCCTGATCTCCGCATTATCAGGATCCTTAATTGCTGTTAATCAATATTATGAAGAAACACGATTGTTCCCGAAGACCCGGGCTGCAAAAGTTACTTGCAGACACGCAACCGGGCGACCTGCGACACATGTCTCCACGTATCATTTGATGTTGATTTTTTGGTGAGGAGAGCCCCGTATCCCTCTGTTATGTAATGGAATTAAAAGCCTGCTCTTCTCCCTGCACCTCAAACTGCATGTCATTTAGTTTTTTGTACAGCCCGTTTTGCTGCATCAACCCGGTATGTGTTCCCTCTTCCACGATGGAGCCATGGTCTATCACAATGATCTTATCCGCGTTGCGGATGGTAGACAAACGGTGTGCGATAATAAAGGATGTTCTTCCCTGCATCAGGTTATCCAGGGCCTCCTGCACCAGTTGCTCGCTTTCGCTGTCCAGCGAGGAGGTGGCTTCGTCCAGCACCAGGATAGCGGGGTCTTTAAGAATGGCGCGGGCGATGGCAATGCGCTGCTTTTGTCCGCCGCTCAGTTGGATACCTCTTTCTCCCACCAGGGTATCATATTTTTCGGGAAAGCTGTTGATGAAACCAGCAGCATTTGCCTTTTGGGCTGCGGCAACAATTTCTTCTTCGCTGGCGCCCGGTTTACCGTAAGCGATGTTTTCCCGGATGCTGCCGCCGAACAACTGCACTTCCTGCGGCACCAGGGCCATTTGCATGCGCAACTGTGTCAGCGGAAAGCTGTCTGCGCTTCTTTCGTCAAAATAAATATGTCCTTCCTGCGGATGGTAGAACTGCAGCAGCATGCCGGCAATGGTTGATTTTCCCGCACCGCTGGGACCTACGATCGCTACACTTTCACCACTCTTCACCGAAAGCGATATATTTTTCAATACCTGTATGTCCTTCCGGGAAGGATAACTGAAGCGCACATTTTCAAAACGTACATTTCCCTGTATGCTGTAACGGGTATCTTTTTCTGTTTTGGTGAGAGACACCGGCTCTCCTTCTCCCCTCAAAATTTCCCGCACGGCTTTGGTAGCGCCCAGCGTTTTCTGCAACTGGCTGAACATATCAGCAAAGCCGGCAAAGGTGCCACCCACAAACCCGGAAAATACCACGAACATCACCAGGGAGCCAAAGCTGAGCTCACCGGTCTGGATCATTCTTGCACCATACCATATCACAAAGGCAACGGCGCCGAATACACTAAAGATCATAAAGGAAATAAAGGCGCCGCGGTAACGGGCATTGGAAATGGACAGGTTAACAGATGCGCCGATGCATTTTACAAACCGGCCGATCTCCAGGAACTCATTGGTAAAGGCTTTCACTACCGTAATTCCCTGGAAGGTTTCATTCACGATCGTACCGCTTTCCGCCAGCTGATCCTGCACTTTGGAAGCCAGCTTGCGAATACGTTTCCCAAAGATAACTGCCAGGATAGCGATCACCGGCACCACCGACAGCATAACCAATGCCAGCTTGGCCTGTATCCAGAAAATAAATACCAGTCCTATCAGTAAAGTGAAAATGCCCCTCAGGAATTCTGCCAGCGTAAAAGATACCGCTTCCTGTATCTGTGCCAGGTCCGATGCCAGGCGGTTGCTCAGGTCGCCCACCCTTCTTTCGGAGTAAAAAGCCATCGGCATGATGAGCAATTTAGAGTACACATCTTTCCGCATATCCGCCAGCGACTTTTCCCCCACATAGGTCAGCAGGTACACCCGCATGTAAGAAAAAAATGTTTGTACGGTAAGTTGCAGAAAGATCAGCAGCAAGGTGGTATTAAGGCTCCAGTGAATATCGTTCAGGTTGAATCCGAAGGCGGAAACGCCGGCGCCCGGGTTAACGGAGGATGCACCGCCGGGTGCAGCCGCATCGATCATTTTACCCAAAAACAAAGGAAACAGGCTGGTAGTAAAAGCGGATAATGCTATAAAAACAAGACTGGCAATGAAACGGCCCCGGTAAGGTTTCAGGTACGAAAAAAGCACCAGCGCTTCACGCAGGTTTTCCCTGTTTATTTTTTCTTTTGGTGAACCCTTTGCACCATTGTCTTTTTTCGCCATAAGGAATCTAAAGTTTACAAGCACAGGCTCCCGGGAAACAGCATCTATTGATACAGCTCCAGCAGACCATCGGGCAGTATTACATGCACTTTTTTCTGCTTATTGTCTATTTTTTGTAAGGTCTCGCCGTGTAAAGGTATCAAAGCTTCGTTGTCGTTTATCATTACCTTGCAAAGCAATTGGTGGGGCTGTTCTATCACTTCGGATATTTCCCCAACGGGGTCGCCGTCATTTATCAGTGTATATCCCAGTAACTGGATGGGAGCCGACTTCGATACCAGCTTTTTGAAATCTTTTTCCAGCAGCCACACCTCCTTCTGCAAAAGAAGGGAAGCCTGTTCACGGGTTTGTATCCCTTCCAGCTTCACCAGCACATCTTTGTCGTTGCGGGCTTTGGCATATTCGATGAAATAAGGAATAGGCTTATCTTTTTTTTCTTCAATAAAAACAGCAGCGACATCTTTGAGCGCGGTCTTATTACCGAGACTATGGGTAATGATCACCTCCCCCGCCACACCGAAAGCAGACACTATTTTCCCGATTTTGAAATATTCGTTCACTATATATACTTCGCTTTTGCCCTGCAATATATCGCTTTCCGGAGGTTTAATACCCGAAACAATGACCGGAATGATCCGGGCCCGCTAAGACTGTATCAGGGTCTGCGGAAAATCGGTTATTTTTTCGCAGCAAACCTGCTCCATTACCTGCCTCAACTGTGCTTTGAACATGGTTATGGTATGATCGCCGCCTTCTTTCCCCAATGCGCCTACTCCATACATGAAGGGACGCCCCATGAATGTAAAAGCGGCGCCGCAGGCCAGTGAGCGGCCGATATCCGGACCGGAACGAAGTCCGCTGTCTATCATCACTTTTAATTTATCGCCGAATTTATCCGCCAGTCCTTTTAAAGGCCGGATGGTAGATTCCCCGGCGTCTATCTGCCGTCCGCCATGGTTGGAAACAATGATGCCATCTGCGCCGATCTTTACACTTAGCTCTGCATCTTCCTCGCTCACCACGCCTTTGATCACCAGCTTACCTTTCCACTTATCGCGTATGGCAGCCACCTTGTCTGCATCCACCCTGCCGGTAAAAGTGGCGTTCATGAACTTGCCCAGTTGCTTTATATCCAGACCCTTTTCCATATAAGGTTTCAGGGTAGCAAATGAGGGTATACCAGCCCGGAGGGTTTCAAACGACCAGGTGGGGCGAAGTGCTGCCTGCAGGAAGTTTTTGATATTATTTTTGGGCGGCATGGACAAGCCAGCCCTGATCTCGCGGTAGCGCAGTCCGAACGAAGGCACATCTACCAATACAACCAACACGTCACAATGAGCCGCTTCCAGTCTTTTGAGTATATCATCCCTCAATTCGTTTTTGGTAGGATGATATAGCTGGAACCAGAACTTACCTTCCGTCAGTTCCCCGATCCTTTCTATGGAGCTGGTGGAGACGGTGCTGAGGATATAAGGGATATTATGCTTTACCGCGGCTTTGGCCAGTATCTCCGGCGAATTAGGCCATATCAGGCCCTGCAGTCCTATAGGTGAAATACCAAAAGGGGCATCATAGATGCGTCCGAACAGCTCCGTGCTCATATCCACACCGTTATGCTTTTTCAGGTATTGCGGCATCAGGATCACATCCTTAAAATCGGCTTCATTACGCCAGAGGTTCAACTCTTCATTGCAACCGCCTTCCAGGTAGTCAAAGGCAAATTTCGGGATCCTGGATTTTGCTTTCTTTTTCAAATGGGCAACCGAAGGATACTGGCTGTTGTATGCTAACAAATTATTAGTACTCATTATCGTTAGTGATTTCAATGAATTACAAATATAACAGGATCGGCATCATTGTCTGTCCTGTACAGTGCTATACGTAGCCAGCGAAGATAAGCTGGTTTTTTCGTGAAAAATTATGCGTTGCCCTGAAAGGATCCTGATTTCCCAACCGGGTCTCCCGAAGTGGATCCGGCGTCTTTGGCAAAAGGGTTCTGAACGTTCAGAACCCTTAATTTCCTGTGTTCAACTGGTGTCTGGCGTAGCCGACCCCGGGATCGCCAGGTGTTAGTTTTTATGAAAACGGTAGAGCAGAATATAATAAGCTTCCATACTTCCGGGGTCAGTGCTGCCAGCCCCCGGAGAGGCATAAGGATGGCAAGGAGTTCCGAACCCTGGCTGCCTCTTGCATTTCCTGAAACCTGCTGTGAGGGTTCGGAACCCTATTTTGGATATTTTTGCGCCTCGAATATAAAACACAAAACCAGCTCCCGTTGCTGAAGCATAAGTACACGTGATGAAAAAAGATGAGCGGCCGATTCTATTATTATCTCCTTCTTTGATGCACAGGCGCAGCCCTGCCGTGGAAATGCTGAAAGTGGTCAGGAAAAAAGACCAGGTGAATTACCTGAGTGCGGTACTGGAAGCCTCCCTAATCAGGACGACATGTAAAGACTTTCCAAAACCGGCCAGGGACATATTAATGAACTGGAGCCTGGAATCCTGGGATGGTTATATTTCGGAAGTAAAAAAGCTGCATGCCATGCAGCGGGGCGATACGCCATTTGACGAATACCTGGAGACACATATGCTGCAGTTCTGGCATAGAACGCTGGAATCTTTCAAACCTTTTTTCCCGCTGGTAAAATGGTATCACCGGAAAGCCCTCCCCGGAAAGGACCGTTACCTGACTGCTCCCTGCAGCTTCAGCAAATTCAGGCCCACCCTGTCTTTTGAGGTTGGCAAAAATGAAAAAGGGCTCCACCTTATCACACATGTGCTGATCAATAATATATCTTACCCGCTGAACAGCTTTCAGCAGATCTACTTCCTGCTGGAAAACCGTAACGAGTACTTTATACTCAGCTTCACCGATTACCGGACCCTGCGTAAGCTGCAGCAGCTCAATATAAGCCGCGTAGCACATAACCCAGAATTGTTTGTGCAGGAGGTTCTTACAGACCTGGAAAAAGAATACCCGGTAAACCGGCATGATTTCTTTCCCAAAAAAGAAGTGGACATACGTCCTGTCAACCGGGTGCTGCTCACCGAACTGAACAATGCCTTCCTGATGTTGACCCCACAGTGGCTGTATGACAGTAACCTGGCAGAAAGCCCGTGGAAAGCATCTTTTGAAGTAGTAAAAGACGGGGTAACCCATATCATCAAACGAAATGAGGAAGCAGAGGCTGATTTTGTAAAAATGCTGGAAGCGCTGCATCCCAATTTCAGCAGGCAGCGCAACGGCTACTTTTACCTGTCTTTTGCAGATGCGCAAAAAAAGCAGTGGTTCCTGAAAGCGTATCACCGGTTGCTGCAGATGGATATTGACGTGGCAGGGATGGATATGCTGATGCATTTCCGTTATTCCTCTCATACTGCGGATACCAGCATGCAACTGCTGGAAGAAAATGATGACGGACTGGTATATAAAATGAAAGTGACTTTTGGGAAAGAGCCCGTCCCGCTAAATGTATTGCAAAAAACATTGATCGCCGGACAAAGAGCCGTGTTATTAAAAGACGGTTCCCTGGGCGTCCTGGGTGATGACTGGCTGCAGCAATATGCAGCGATCATCAAGCATGGAAAAATAAAGCAGGACCAGATAGAATTGTTGCGCTGGATGGTGATCACCGACCTATCTGCCAGAGAGAAGAATACGGAGATGGGTAATACTATTAAGGAAGAATGGTGGGAGAAATGGAGGCGGTGGCAGCACACACAGGAAACACTGTTCCCGCTGGCGGCAGGTATGCAGGCATCTTTACGTCCCTACCAGCAAAAAGGATACGACTGGATGACGCTCCTGCAGCAGGTGGGTGCCGGCGCATGCCTGGCCGATGATATGGGACTGGGAAAAACCCTGCAGTCTATCGCCATGATCGCACGCTATGTGGAGCTGCATCCGAAATCCAGGAATATTATCATCTGTCCCGCTTCCCTGATGTATAACTGGCAGCAGGAGCTGCAAAAATTTGCCCCCTCCATTAAAACAGAGATATATCACGGCCCGAACCGGCAAAAAGAGACCCTCACGGAAGGCGAGACCAGCGTACTGATCACCACGTATCATACCATGCGTTCCGATGCCGACCTGGTATGTGAGCAGGCTTATGGGGTGGCGGTAATAGATGAAAGCCATAATATTAAAAATCCCGCCACCCAGATCGCACAGGCAGTAATGAAGCTGCGGGCAGGCTTCCGGCTGGCGCTGAGCGGTACGCCGGTGGTCAACAATACATTTGACCTCTACACCCAGTTAAACTTTGCCGTACCGGGACTGTTCGGCAGCCGGGAGTTTTTCAAACGCGAGTATGCGGATCCGATAGATTACCACCGTGACGAGGAGAAGATCAACGCGCTGAAAAAGCTGACGGCGCCCTTCATCCTGCGGCGTACCAAAGAACAGGTAGCCAAAGACCTGCCGGAAAAAACAGAATCCGTGCTCTGGTGCAACATGACCGGACTGCAAAGGGAAGTATACGACAGCATATTGGAGAAAACCCGCAGCAGCATTTTCCTCGATATCAAAAGCAAGGGACTGGCAAAAGCCAAGCTGTCCATCCTCCAGGGCATGACCCGCCTGCGGCAGGCCTGCAGCTCTCCGGCACTCTTGCCGCCGGAAGATAACCTGAACTGTACGGATTCTGTAAAAGCGGATGTATTGCTGGAAGAATTGCAGAACATCCTGGGCAAACACAAGGTGCTGGTATTTTCGCAATTCAGTTCCATGCTGGATATACTGGCGGAAAAATGTACGGAACAGGGAATACCTTTCTATCATTTCGACGGACAAACGCCACCGGCAAAAAGGGCAGAAATGGTGAACGCTTTCCAGCAGGAGGAAAGTGATACCCACCTGTTCCTGATCAGCCTGAAAGCCGGCAATACAGGACTTACCCTCACAGCCGCGGACTATGTATTCCTGTTTGATCCCTGGTGGAATACCGCGGTGCAGGATCAGGCCATCGACCGGACCCATCGTATCGGCCAGACAAAAAATGTATTTGCCTATAAAATGATCTGCAAGAATACCATCGAAGAAAAGATCATTCACCTGCAGCAGAAAAAGAAAAAGCTGTCGGAAGAGCTGGTGGCGGCAGATGACGGGTTTATCAACAAGCTGACAGAAGAGGAGGTGGCCTATTTGTTCGGGTAAGTATCGTACACGCCTCTTTGAATAAGATCAATCCCTACGGATGTATTTGCCTGCAGTCAGAAAGGTTCTAATCTTCGCGGGCGGGGCGGTGACCTGCCGCCTGCATCATTCAGTTTTATTATAAGTACTTTTACAAATAAAAGTACTTATATTTGAATAAGCAATTGAAATAATGAAATGCGCTTTTTTCTGGTAATTGTTTGCTTCTGTTCCGTTTGCCCGATATGGTCATATGCCCAGACAGTTATAAAAGGAAAAGTAACGAACGAAAGCAGGGGCCCTCTTACAGGCGTAAACGTTTTTATCAAAGGGACAATCGAAGGAACATCTACCAATGAAAACGGGGTGTTTATGATCAATACCCGTATCACGGGTGATACGATGATTGTTTTCAGGCATATTGCTATGCAGGAAGTACAATTACCGGTTAACATTCATACAGGAATGGCGGATATATCCGTACAAATGAAAGAGAAGACCACGGAACTGGAAGGCGTGGTGATCACCGCAGGAAATCTTGGCGTGGGCGACAGGAACAAAGCAACCGTAATGAATACAATGGATGTGGAAACCACCGCGGGAACAGACGGGGATATTACAGGCGCGCTACGGACCCTGCCCGGTACGCAACAGGTGGGTGAAAGCGGACTGCTGTTTGTAAGAGGCGGAAGCGGAGAGGAAACCAAGATCATGATCGACGGGCTGGATATTCCCAACCCGTTTTTTGCCGGTGTTCCGGATGTGGCACAGCGAAACCGTTTTTCACCGCATCTGTTTAAAGGCATCGTGTTCAATACCGGGGGCTATTCTGCTCAATATGGCGGAGCCTTATCTTCGGTGCTTGCACTGGAAACGAAGGACCATCCGGGCAAACCCTCAACCGTGATAGCGCTTATCCCTTATGGCGGGCAGGTCGGGCACGATTTCCTGAATAAAAAGCAGGATATGTCAGGTGGCTTTGATATCGGTTATTCCAACTTCGGACCATATTACAAGGTTGTTCCGCAAAACGTGGATTGGCTGAAAGCGCCTGAAAGCGGTATGATAACGGCAAATTTTCGCAAAAGCACAAAAGGAAACGGAATGATCAAATGGTATGGCTACGGCAACCTGCTCCGGCAATCCATCCATTATCCCGATGTGGAACAACAGGGCCGACCGTTCCTGTACAGCGTAAAAAACGCCAATGCCATTTCGCTGCTGACCTATACAGGCAACCTTTCCGAAAAATGGAACATGTACGCCGGATACGGCTTTAATTTCAATAAAGACCATATAGAAAACCAAAGCATGGTCACCGGTATCAACTCCTTCCGGCATCAGTTGAGAATGGCTTTTACAGGTGTGCTTACCAGTCGGGCAAAACTGAATGTGGGGATGGAAGGATCTCACCTGCATACAATAACAGACAGCGTACAAACAAACCGGTCAATACAATACAGAGACAATGAAACAGCCATATGGATAGAAAGCGATTGGCGTATCAAACGTGATATAATGATCCGTCCCGGCATCAGGGCGGAGTATAACGAAGCCATCGGCAATGCCATTCTGCTGCCCCGCTTATCGCTTGCTTACCGTACCAGCCGGTACAGCCAGCTCAATCTTTCAGCGGGAACATATGCACAAAAGCCCGGCTATATTTTTATTTCAGAAAACCCGATGCTGCATTTCACGAGGGCAACACATTACATTGCCAATTTCCAGCATGGACATCAAAAACGGATCTTCCGGGCAGAAGCCTATTACAAGGATTACCGCAAGCTGCTCACCACTGTGCCACAATCAGCAAACAACGGAAACGGCTATGCGGGCGGAATCGATATTTTCTGGAGAGATCCGAAAACGGTCAGGGGATTTGATTACTGGGTCTCCTATACATGGCTGCAAACCGAAAGGCGGTTTATGGATTACCCGGTTCGGGCAACACCCATTTTTGCTTCCCCCCATACGGGGCACGTCGTCGTAAAATATTTTTTTGAGCGCATCGGGGTTTTTCTGGGCAGCTCTTATTCCGTTGCGGCCGGACGCCCTTATTACAACCCCAACAACCGGGAATTTTTAGCCGACAGGACCCCTGTTTATCATAATCTTAATTTCAATACGGCGCTGTTACGCAGGTGGGGTAAAACATTCAACACCTTTGTATTTGCCGTCAACAATCTTGCCGGGAATGAGCAGGTTTTCAATTACAGGTATTCAACAGACGGCAGCTATCGCCTTCCTGTTACCCTGCCTTACAAACGCAGCTTTATAATAGGCTGGTTCATCAGCATCGGGCAGGACCGGTCAGGGGAAATACTGGAACAATTACCGTAAACAATAAAACAAGATACCATGATAAAAAAAATAATTTCAACATCCATTTTGTCTTTCGGCTTAACAATGGCTTTTACCCAAAGTCTTTATGACAGCATTCTTACCGCACGTATCTCCGGACTGGACACGGCTTATACCGCCAATACTTTACAACGGCTGGCCAACGATTTTGAACGGATCGCTCTGGCAGAGGAAAACAACTGGCTGGCGCATTATTATACAGCTTATTCGTATGTACAGCTGGCTTATCTGGCCAAGGGAGAGCAGATTGATGTGTATGCCGACCAGGCAGAACTGTACCTGAAGAACGCGGAAAAAAATCAACCGGAAAATTCTGAAATGTATGCCCTGTACGCATATCTCTACGGGGCAAAAGTGAATGTTGATCCAATGGTAAGAGGTGCCGAAATGGGCAGGAAAAGCGCCGGTTATATAGACCTTTCCATACAGGCAGATCCTGAAAACCCACGTCCCTATCTTATCCGGGGCATGGGTATTTATTACACACCCAAAGCATTCGGAGGCGGCACGGAAAAAGCTGTTCCCTATTTAGAAAAGGCATTGGAAAAGTATGAAGCATCTGAGCCGCAATACCTGAATGCGCCGGGTTGGGGAAAAGCGTTGACTGAACAGCTATTGAAAGCGTGTCTGAAAAAATAGGATACCTGCCACAGGGAAAGACAAAAAGGAAGGTCAATTTATAAATTAGCGTAAATGATATTGTTACCCGGTATGAACAAAAAAAGCAACAATGAGAAAAATAATTTTAGACCTGGCCGTAACCTTAGACGGGTTTATTGAAGGTCCAAACGGAGAAATTGACTGGATTCTGTCTGATGAAACAACGGATTTCGGGGATGTACTGAACGAAATACTGGTCGGTATTGACGCCGTTTTTTACGGAAGGATCAGCTACGAGCTTTGGGGGAATTATCAGCCGCCCGAAAATGCGGGGGAGAAGCTCAAAGCAGCCTATCGCCTGCTGCACAGCAAACAGAAATACGTTTTTTCCTCAACCGTAAAACAGGATAATACCACTGCCATATTCATTAATTCCGACCTACAGAAAAACGTTATGGAGATCCTGGAGCAACCGGGGGAAAATATCTGGCTGTACGGTGGAGGTAAGCTCACAACAACATTTATAAACCTTGGGCTTATTGATGTTTACAGGCTGGCCGTTTATCCTGTAATATTAGGCAGTGGCAAACCGCTGTTCAACGAAATAAAAAAAACAGTCAGGTTGAAAAACGCAAAAGCAACAGTTTCCCGGTCGGGAGTAGTGTTACTGATCTACGAAACCGACAAGTCGGGAACCCGCAAAAAAAGCAATTAACCATACATCAATCAGAAAATGAAAGCAATGGTAGTCAGGGAGGTAAGAGGTAATATGTATTCATGGAGGTGACGAAGATGTCTATAGAATTATAAGGAAAACAAATTATTTTGAGATCCCACAGGGTTTAGCAGAACAGCTTCAATCAAACAACAACAAAATATTTTAAATACAGGAAATATGACAAAAGCAATGAATCATCTTTTAACCCTCGAAGAATTGGGGCAGTTTTTACTTTCAATAATCCTGTTCAACCAATTAGACTATGCCTGGTGGGTTTTTCCTGCTTTTATTTTATTGCCTGATTTATCAATGGTTGGCTATGCGGTCAATCCTAAAACAGGTGCCTGGCTTTATAATTTTTTCCACCATAAATTACTGGCAATTGTTATTTTAGGATTGGGGTTTGGATTTAATAATTCTTTACTCTCTTTAACAGGTATAATTTTATTCGGGCATTCAGCAATGGACAGAATTTTAGGCTACGGATTGAAATACACCGACAATTTTAAAAACACTCATTTAGGTTGGATTGGAAAAAAGAAGGACTAAGGAAAAACAAAAGCAATCATAGAACGAAAAATTATGGAAGATAAACACAAAGCAGAAGAAAAGCTGGATTACATTTACCGGGTGTTGCAGAACATCGGTAATGCCGAACGGAAAAGCGGTTTTCATTATATCGTCTGGGGAACCGCTATTGCGCTGGCAATGGCAGCTCATTACATCTTTCTCATCCGTTCTGCATCCCATATCGCGTCTTATACCTGGATATTCATTACGGTGGCAGCATCTGTTTTGTCGGTAGCCTATTCCCTGATAGAGAGACGGAGGATGCGGGCAATCGGCAACGAAAAAAGCCACACCAGTTCGGTTTCGCTGGTATTTCACAGCTTCCTGTTCCTGCTGCTTTTTGTGATACACAAAACCGGTATACAGCCTGTTCCGGTAATATTTATGGTGTACGGAGCCTGGTTGCTGGCAACAGGCAGTTTTATCAAGTTTCGACCGTTCATTTGGGGTGGCATTTTGAATTGGGCGATGGCAATTGCGGCTGTTTACATAGCCCTTCCCTATCAATTGCTTTTAGGAGCTTGGGTTTGCCTGCTAAGCTACACTTTGCCGGGTTATCTGCTAAATAAGAGAAGTGTTGCCAATGCTTAAAGAGCTGGATCCCTTACTGCACAACTCGCAATTGCGATTAGGCATCGTTTCCATATTAATTACAGTCAGGGAAGCGGAGTTTGCCTACCTGTGTAAACAAACGAAGTCCAGCGAGGGTAACTTAAGCATTCAACTGAAGAAGCTGAAAGAAGCGGGTTATATAGAGATCCGCAAAGGCTATAAAGGAAGCTTTCCGCTTACCACTTGTAAAATAACCGCGTTGGGTGTAAGGAAATTCAAGGCATATATAGACGCACTGAAAAGTTATATTGACTTCCGGCAAAGCTGAAACAATTGTTCTCTTTAACGATCATCCTGCGATAGGATATTTTTTTTCGTAGGCGGGCCTGAATTTGAGTAGCCCCAACAAAGTTGGCGGGGGCAAAATGTGCATGTGTTCCGTAGAGACGCCAGAACAGCTCTTTTTTATTCGTATCATTGTATATATTAAAACGACCATCATGCTGACGGACATACATCCCAAACTACCCATGCGCGACAGGGCCAAAACAAAAGCCTATTACCTGGAGCTTGGCTTCCTGCCGTCGGGCGGGGAGTATGAAGATTACCTGATGATGAAAAAGGACCAGGTAGAAATCCACTTCTTTTTATATAAAGAGCTGGACCCCAAAGAAAACTACGGACAGGTCTATATCCGCACCGGCGATATTGATGCGCTATACCAGTCTTTATTGGATCATAATATAGCGATACATCCTAACGGACCCTTACAGGACAAACCCTGGGGACAAAGGGAGTTTTCGCTCCTGGACCCGGACAACAATTTGCTGACTTTCGGTCAGCAACGCTCCTGAAAGTATAACTGAGGGCGGGATACAGACCCTTCCTGAAAATTTTTATCAGGAAATCATCTTTATTACGAATTTTTCGTAATTTACATTAAATTTCGTAATTATGATAAAGCTTACGCCCCAGGAAGAGCAATTAATGATAGCCGTCTGGAAAACGGGAGAGGGTCATATAAAGGCATTTATGGAACATATAGAAGATCCGGCGCCTTATACTACTATTGCCTCCACCATAAAAAATCTTGAAAAAAAAGGGTATGTCCGCGGCCGCCTGTTTGGCAATACCTACGTGTATAAGCCCATTATCACGGAGAATGATTACAAAAAGAGGTTTATGGGTCATGTGGTAAAGGACTATTTCAGTAATTCCTATAAAGAGCTGGTGAATTTTTTTGTTGACCAGAAGAAATTGTCTGCCACTGAGCTGAAAGAGATCGTGAAGATGATAGAAAAAGGCAGTAAAAAATAATTTTCCTTACCATTAATGATGACCGCCATGCCCGGAATGATCGAATACATTATCAAGCTCAACATATGCTTTGGCGTAGTATACCTGTTTTACCGGCTGCTGCTACGCAGGCTGACTTTTTATAACTGGAACCGATGGTACCTGCTGGGTTATACGTTGCTGAGCTTCGTTATCCCGCTGGTAAATATTATGCCTTCCCTGCAAAAGCAGAATCTCCAGGATACGGCAGTTTTGCAGTGGATCCCCGTAGTGAGCTTTGCGGGTACGGCACAAAGCAATTTCCTGGAAACCCTTACGGGGTGGGACTGGCTGGCTGCGGCGATGTTGCTTGGGTCGCTGGTATTGCTGCTTCGCCTGACTACCAGGTTGTATTCCTTTTACAGGATAAAGGCAAAAGCAGAATTGATCTCCGGGGGCGGAACAAAAATTTACCAGCTCAACGAAGATATCACCCCGTTTTCGTTCGGTAATTCCATTTTTATCAATGCCGACCTGCACGACGGAGAGGAACTGGAAGAGATCATCCGGCATGAGTTTGTGCACATAAAACAGAAACACAGCATTGATATCATATGGCTGGAGTTGATTTGTATGCTCAACTGGTTCAATCCCTTTGTATGGCTGCTGCGCCACAGCGTAAGACAGAATCTTGAATTTATTGCAGATGACAAAGTGCTGCAGAACGGGATGGACAAAACGGCCTATCAATACCTGCTGCTGAAAGTGGTAGGGCATCCCCAGTTTGCATTTACCAACCACTTCAATTTTTCGTCTCTCAAAAAAAGGATCGTTATGATGAACACCCTCAAAACAGCCCGTATACACCTTGCCAGGTTTGCATTCCTGCTGCCGGTGATCGCGGTATTGCTGTTATCGTTCAGGAATGAAACGCGGTCTGCCGGACAAAACCCCGGATATACGCCTGTTGAAACGATCTCACTTATTGTCAAAACGCCCGACCCGCAGACAGCAATTCCGGATATTATGGATACCGTTCCGAAACAGCGACTGGTATTGAAAAATGTGGAAAGCGACAGCGGCAAAACCTATGTAGTAGTGAATTACGGACATAAGGCATCTTCCGATACGACTGTCCCGGATGCTATTACAAATGTCATCATTTTTAAAGAAGGAAATACCGCATCATTATCTGGTACAGCAAAAGACAGCCTGATCTTTATTAAATCCCCTAAAACGGATACTGTTCCGAAGCGCCTGATGGCTGTAACCATCACTCCCGGGATAACTGCAGATCCATTGTACATCATTGACGGGGTAGAAGTTTCCCCCAAAGGATTACAAAAAATAAACCCTCATAATATAGAAAGCATCAGTGTTTTGAAAGGGCTGGATGCGGCTGCTACCTATGGACCTAAAGCGGCGAATGGCGTAGTACTGATCACCAGCAAAACCCTCGATCAGCAGAAAGAGCCGGTGTCCGTGAAAGGGTATGGGGCCATAACCCAGCCGGGCGGGGCTGTAACGATCGATTCCTCCACGCGCATGCGGGATGACAAAATCCTCCACCTCCAGCTTTCAAACGCCATTGAAAGCGAAGCCGAAAAAGAAGCCGTGTTGGGCAGCCTGAAGGATGATGCATATTATATTCTGAACGGGGAAAAAGCAAGCTGGAAAAAGATAAAAAAATTAGCCGGGGAAGATATTAAAAGAGTGGATGTGCTGAAAGGAGAAGAAGCCCGCCGTTTTTACGGGAAAAAAGCAAAAAACGGCGCCATTGTGATTACTACAAAGCAATAAGCGCTCACCAATAATACGCTGCCTTAGATACCGGTACGAGACCATGTTGTTGCTAAACCTGAAACCCTGCTTTCACTGTGCTCCGCATATACTATTGTTGGCGGGCATGTTAAGACATATCTGACTATAAAAAGGTTTTCATAACACTTTGTCACAAAAAATATTTCAAAAATGAAAACTACATCCCTTTTGATCCTTTCACTTTTATTCATGGCAATGAAAAATAACCATGTTAAAAAAAATCCTGATCCAAAAGGCATCAAAGCAGACAGTGTCCTTCAAAAAATGTCAGATAAATTAAATAGTTTAAAAAATATAAGTTACGATTATCAACTGGAGCTTAATTATTCTTCGGAAAACTATCATAACAAATTAGCCGCCTATGTCTATCTTGATTTCAAGGAAGCGGACAAAATAATTGGCTTCAAATATCAGATTGAAGGTGAAATAACAAAAGAGGTTTTTAACGGTACAGAAAAATTTGAATTGAATAAAAAAGACAAGACTATTGAAATCAATATCCAGCCTCAAATGAAGTCATTTAACGGAATGACATCTTTTTACAATTCCATCATTACATTCAAAAATGCTCTTCCCCCGATTATTGCAAACAAAACAATATCCAGGACTTTAAGTGATACCACTATAAATAATACACCTTTTTATGTAGTTAGCTTTTCGTTTTTTAAAAAATCAATTGACCGCTTCGGAGGTTTTGATTCAATAACAATGAACAGGAGTATCATCTACAAAATTATCGTTGATAAAAAAAGTGATTTGCCATTTCAGGTAATAGAAACGAATGATGTAAATAATGATTTCAAAAAAACCACTTTTACAAATATTAATACAAATGCGCAACAGCCATCGGAGTTATCATGGTATTATTCCAGTTATACTGAATATAAACCTGCCAAACCAAAAGAAATTTCACCATTGATATCAGTTGGTTCAATTGCATTTGACTGGTCACTTCCTCTCTATAACAAAAATGAAAATGTTTCTCTTTCCGGGCTTAAGGGAAAAGTAGTATTACTTGACTTTTGGTTTAAGAATTGCGGTCCTTGCATTGAAAGTGTTCCGCATTTAAATGCCATCAATGACAAGTTTAAGAATAAGAAATTTGAAGTTTTGAGCATCAACACCTGGGACTCACAAAAAGACATAGCATGGTTTTGCAATAAACACCGGGTAACTTATAAAGTTCTGATGAACGGCAACGACGTGGCGGAAAAATATGGTGTAAATCTTTTCCCTACAATTATTCTTATTGACAAAGAAGGTGAAGTGTTGTATTCCGGCGGTTTTGACCAATCTAAAATCGAAAAAGTGATTGAAAATGCTCTTTAGTTATCACTTCTTAATGACAGAAAAACACGAATCCCCAGCAAAAGGTTGGGCAATAGGCCGACAGAGGGAATAACAATCGGCTGCAGTCCGTTATCAGCAGTAGTTCCAGCCGAAGAACAATACCGGCTTTCTGTATTTACAAAAAAAATGTACACCCTGCCAAGCTTCAGGTGTACATGTAATTATTTTAAAGGAGAGGTGGTTATTTCTTTAACGCATCGCGGATCTCCATCAACAGCTTATCTGTAGAAGACGGTTCCGGTGGTGCAGGAGGAGGTGCTTCTTCTTTTTTCTTGCTTGCCGAATTGATCCCTTTGATCAGCAGGAACAATGCAAATGCTATTATTATAAACTTAATAACAGCGGCTAAAAAGCTGCCGTACTGAACGGAGCCCCATTTCAGTTCCGCCAGGTTCTCGACATTGGCGGCTTTTAAAGCCGGATCAAGTATTAAGGGCGTTATCACATTGTCGGTTAAAGATGACACGATTGCCCCGAAAGCGCCGCCGATGATCACACCGACTGCCAGATCTATGACATTACCTTTAAATGCAAACTCCTTAAATTCTTTAATGAATCCCATACATTGTTTTCTTTAAGGTTTAATTTGAAATTAATCAGGTTAAAAATATTGCAATGCAAGGTAATATTTGGCAATAACTGTTAATACTTATTAACAATCAATGCACGATCAGGCGGGCGCCGTTATACTGCCATGATTTCTTTTTCCTTAGTGGCCAGGCGCTGGTCAACCAGGGCTATAAATTTGTCCGTTACCTGCTGGATCTCTTTTTCCGCATCTTTTACGGCGTCTTCGCTCAACCCGTTCTTTTGAAGCTTTTTGATATCCTCAATAGCATCCCTGCGGATGCTCCTGATGGCTACCTTTGACTGCTCGCCTTCTGCATTCACTCTTTTGACCAGCTCTTTTCTTCTTTCTTCGGTAAGGGGAGGTAAAAACAGCCTGATGATGGTACCGTCATTTTGAGGGGTGATGCCGATGTTGGCGGCAATAATAGAGCGCTCGATCGGCTGCAGCATATTTTTCTCCCATGGCTGTATGGTAATGGTCCGCGCGTCCACTACCGAGATATTGCCCACCTGGTTGATGGGAGTGGGGTTGCCGTAATAATCAACTACAATACCGTCCAGCATCTGAGGGTTCGCTCTGCCTGCCCTTATTTTTACCAGTTCAGATTCAAGATGGCTGACCGCTTTTTTCATGGAATCTTCACAAACATCCATGACCAATGATACATCTTCTACCATAGTTAATATATTTTCAGGGCTGCAAATCTAAACAAATGGTAATAGAAAGACGAATTTTGTTAGTGTTGCTCTACCGCTTTTGACGGGGGCTTGATCGGAAGTATTTTTGATGCCGGCAGGTCTTCTTCGCCAAACCCTTTTACAATCTTCAGTTTGGGGTTGCGCATATAGTACACCAGCGCAAAGGCGCCAAATGCAGTGACGCCCAACATAGGTATTACAAAATTGTTACCCAAAAACCTGAAGTTGTAGGCGATCATCACAAATGCAATATTGGTCATGATGAGAATAAAGCATATCTTCTTATGGCTCAACCCCCTGTCCAGCAGGATGTGGTGAATATGGTTCCTGTCCGGGCTGAAAGGAGAACGCCGGTTGACGATCCTGATAGAAAACACCCTTAATGTATCAAATAAAGGGATAATTAAAATGGCTATGCCCAAAGCCGGTGCGGCGGCTATCGGAAAAGCGTTGGCAGGATCGCCGGCAGCATTGATAAAATGCACCACCAGGATGGCGTTCACCAAACCGATCAATAACGACCCGGTATCTCCCATAAATATTCTTGCCGGTGAGCGGTTGAAGATCAGGAAAGCCAGCAGGCTGCCGCTCATAGCAAAAGCCAGCGCCGCATATGCAATATGGTGAATGATATAGAAATATACGCCAAATGTTAAAGTGGTAAAAATACCCAGCCCGGCAGCAAGTCCGTCTACTCCGTCAATAAGGTTAAAAGAATTGATGATCAACATCACGGTCAGGTAGGTAATGATCAGGCTTACCACTTCCGGCAGCTCGTTTACACCCAGAAAACCGTGCATGCTGGTGATAACCACCCCTCCTTTATAAATGATGATAAAGGAAGCGATCACCTGGCCGATGATCTTTTTCATGGGTGTAAGGATCAGGATGTCATCCTTTAACCCCAGGAAAAAAATGATCAGCGCCGCTGCGAAAAAATATTGAAATGCCGGAAGATCAGCAAAGGAAATGCTGAGCAGACAGGAAAGCACAAAGCCGGCAAATATCCCCAACCCTCCTAAAGAGGGGATAGGAGAAGCATGGACTTTTCTTGCATTCGGAACATCATACAGCTTCTTGATATTGGATACATTTATGATAACCGGGATGGCTGTATAGGTGATGGCAAATGCAAGGATAATGGATAATAAAATGATTTCCATCTGGTTATTTTTACAAACGCAAAGGTATATCTTTTTGGATAAACTGTGATTTTAAGGGGAATTCAGTATTTTATTTAATATGTCTACTCTTTAAAACGGTTTGGGAAACAGTATTATTATTGAATAAATAATTTAAATTTGAGCGTATTTACCTGCGGTGAAAAAGTTCAAATCTTCCCGGGCGGGTGGAGACACCGCCTGTAGGGCCCGCTACCGGCAGGAGCCTAACTGACCGGAAAAAACTTGTATAGAGCGAAAATCAGGAATATACCCTCTAAATTTTGCCCGCAAAACACAATACTTTAGCTTTGAAACTTTAAGACCAGATAATTATGCCAGAATTAAAAGACATTGCCACTCAGATCAGGAGAGATATAGTAAGAATGGTACATGCCTGCCAAAGCGGGCACCCCGGCGCCTCCCTGGGCTGTACAGATTTTTTTACCGCCTTATATTTTGATGTATTGCAACACAACCCGGAGTTCAATATGGACGGAACGGGAGAAGACCTCTTCTTTCTCTCCAACGGACATATATCACCCGTCTGGTATGCTACCCTCGCGCGTTCGGGCTATTTTCCGCTGGAAGAGCTGTCTACCTTCCGCAGGATAAACTCCCGTTTGCAGGGACACCCTGCCACGCATGAGCACCTGCCGGGTATCCGCGTGGCTTCCGGGTCGCTGGGACAGGGCATGAGTGTTGCCATCGGCGCCGCCATAGCCAAAAAATTGAACAATGATAAGGGACTGGTGTTTTCCCTGCATGGAGACGGCGAACTGAACGAAGGTCAAAACTGGGAAGCCATCATGTTTGCCCCGCATCATAAGGTAGATAACCTCATAGTCACCGTAGACTGGAACGGGCAACAGATAGACGGACCCACTCCAAAAGTGATGGATATGGGCGATATAGGTAAGAAGTTTGAAGCTTTCAACTGGTCGGTTATCAGCATGAACGGCAATGATATGGATGATGTTATTGCTACTTTACATAAAGCCAAACAAATGACCGGTAAAGGCAAACCCATAGCGATCATGATGCATACCGTGATGGGCAAAGGGGTAGACTTCATGGAAGGGGATCACGAATGGCATGGCATAGCGCCCAACGATGATCAATTGAAGAAAGCCCTGGAACAATTGCCGGAAACATTGGGCGATTACTGATCTGCAGCTTCACCGCTCAACAATTGTTTTAATATCATATCTTTTTCAGCAGGCAGTGCTTTATCTATGGTAAACCGCAGATAATGTACCCTGCTGCTTTTTGCTATATCCAGGCTTTCGTAATAGGTTTTTATCTTAAGGTCTTCGGATACATCCGGTCGTCCGTATATATCATCTGAAAAGTCCTGTATCTCCAGGTCATACAGTTCTGCCACCTGCAGGGTGAACCGGTACAGGTCCGGGGAATCCGTTTTCAGGTGAACCACACCGTTATCCGCCAGTATCTGCCGGTAAAGCCGCAGGAAGCGGGGATGCGTCAGCCTTTTTTTTGCTTTGGATGCGCGCAGTTGCGGATCCGGGAAAGTGATCCATATCTCCCTCACTTCACCTTTTGCAAAATACTCGTGGATACGCTCGATCTGGGTGCGTAAAAACGCAGCGTTGGTAATATTTCCCTCCAGGCATTTTTTGGCGCCTGCCCATATCCTGTTCCCTTTCAGATCCACCCCGATAAAATTCCTGTCAGGGTATTGCTGCGCCAGGGCAACCGTGTATTCTCCTTTGCCACAGGCCAGCTCAAGGGTAATTCCGTTGGCGTTTCCAAAAAACTGCTGCCAGTTGCCGGCCATGTTTTCCGGGAACTGCAGCACATTCCGGAATTGCTTTATCGCTTCGAACCTGATCAATTTTTTATGCCCCATTTTCTATCGGTATCAAACGGCAAAAATAGGGGAATTACTGTATCAACCGGGTTGAGCAGGGTTCGGAATACTATTCCGTTCACCTGGGGTCTGGCGTAGCCGACCCCGGGATGGCCGTATCATCCGGGGTCGGCGCTGCCAGACCCCCGGAGAGACATAATGAGCAAAAAAGATATCGTAACTTGGCCGCTATTGTTAAAGGTATGAATGTAGTAATAACAGGCGCTTCAAAAGGATTCGGCAAAGCACTGGCAATATTATTTGCCGCCAAGGGATACAATATTTTTATCTGTGCCCGCAATGAAAAACAACTGTATGATACCATGGAAGAATTGCTGAGCCGCTTCCCGGATGTGACCGTGAAAGCACGCCCCTGCGATCTCAGCAAAAAAGAGGAGGCGGAGGCTTTCGGGGAATGGCTGCTGGGGCTGAACATTTCAATTGATATCCTCATCAATAATGCAGGCTCTTTTATACCGGGCAGCGTGCACAATGAGCCGGAAGGCGCCCTGGAAAGCATGATAGCGGCCAACCTGTACAGCGCGTATCATCTGACCCGTACTTTGATCCCCGCAATGACAGCGCAGCAGAGCGGTCATATTTTCAATATGTGTTCCATCGCCTCTCTGCATGCTTATGCCAATGGCGGCGCCTATAGCATCAGCAAGTTTGCGTTGGCAGGGTTTTCCAAAAACCTGAGGGAAGAAATGAAAGCCTTCAATATAAAGGTAACAGCCGTATATCCCGGCGCCGCTTATACGGACTCATGGGCCGGCAGCGGTGTATCTGAAGACAGGATCATGGAAGCAGGCGATATTGCACAAATGATATATGCAGCATCCCAACTGTCGCCGCAGGCCTGCGTGGAAGATATCATTTTACGCCCGCAACTGGGAGACCTCTAGCTTCGGTTACAACAGCGCATCGATCCTGGTTGCCAGTTTCCGGTCTTTTTCGGTAACTATATTGCCGGCATCGTGTGTGCTCAGCCATATCTCTACCCTGTTCCACACGTTGGTCCATAAAGGATGGTGGTTCATTTTCTCCGCTTCCAGCGCTACCCTTGTCATAAAGGCAAAGGCTTCCGAAAAATCCCTGAATTCAAACTTTTTATACAGTTGATCGTTGGTTTCTTTCCACATGGTAAATGTTTTTAGTACACGTTTAACAGACCTAACAGGTTTTTGAAACCTGTTAGGTCTAAAGAACAAGATGCATTTTGTTTTTTATTTTGCTCTTATCCAGTTCCGTGATCAGCTGTACACCATGGATGCTTTTGATGGCATGCTGCAGGTAGGCAAGGTAGTCCTTCCCTATCTCGCTGCTCTTGATCAGCCATAAAAAATCCAGGTGCCGGAACTCCGGCAAAAGGTATTCGCCGTCAAACTGGTTGTTATAGATATAATGATCAATAAAATGGCCCGGCGGACTGTATTCATAAATGGAAAAATAATATTGCCTGCCCTTTTTGACCATTTCTATTTCCAGGGTGCTGTTCCTGCGAAAGTCACAATTCATAGCCTGGTTCAGCAGCCAGCAAAAACGATAATCCTTTATGGGTGCTACGATCCCCATTATAGAAGCGTCCGAAAAAAAATCTTCCGCCAACGTATTATTATCGATTGCCAGTTTCATCAAAATGTTATATCGAAAGTAAGCTCTTCCGTTCCCCTTTTCACCACCACTTTGGTCTGGTCGCCTTTTTTAAATTTATTCAATGCCTGCATATAGGTTTCCATAGAAGTAATGGCATGTTCTCCCAGCCGGATAATGATATCGCCTGTTTTTATACCTGCTTTTTTCGCCGGGCGCCCATCGCTGACGCCATCTGCTTTCACCCCCGTGCCGCTGAAGCTGTAATCCGGCATGATGCCCAGGGTTACCGAAAAGCTGGTTCTGCCACCGGTTTGTACCTCACGGGTAGGGGTAAACGGCAACTTACCTTTTTTGTTCACCGATTCTATCAGCGTTTGGATATAACGGGTAATATACAGGGTACCTGTATAGTTTATCTTATCGGCATCGTCAGAAGGCTTATGATAGTCGCTGTGCGTACCCGTGAAGAAGAACAGTACGGGAATGTTCTTCCTGTAAAATGAAGTGTGGTCGCTGGGACCGGTTCCGCTGGAATCGACCTTGATGGCAAACGGCACTTTGGATTGCGAATGCACCACCTCACCCCATACCGGCGAAGTGCCGTACCCGCCTATGGTAACGGTATTTTTGTCGTCTATCCGGCCCACCATATCCATATTGATCATGAAGTTGGCGGTAGAAAGATCGATGGTAGCGTTGTCTGCAAAATATTTGGATCCGAGCAGTCCCAGTTCTTCACCGGAAAAAGCGATCAGCAAATAGTTATTGTTCCTGGCTTTTGATTTTACAAGCAGCTTTCCCAATTCTATCATCGCGGCCGTTCCGCTGGCATTATCATCCGCACCATTGTGTATTGCCCGGGGACCGTCTTTTATCATAGAGTTGCCGTCCTCACCATAACCCAGGTGGTCGTAGTGCGCACCGATGATAACCGTGGAAGGCGCTTTATTGTCGATATAGCCTATCACATTGTGCCCGGTACGCCTGGCTTCTCCCAGCTCTACTTTTATCTCAATATCATATAAAGAGGAAGCATCCTTCAGATAGTTTTCCTTCCCGGCCTTGGTAAGATACAGCACCGGTATGGCAGCAGCTCCTCTCCTGTCCTTTCCGTTGAACCGTATCCCGTCTTCCTTGTTTTCGTTGTTGAATATCACCAGGGCGGTAGCTCCTTTTTCTTTGGCTATGGCCGCTTCCTTTGTGATGTATTCATAAACGTCGAAATGGGGATTATTCTCGTTCTCATCCAGCACAATATCAATATCCTTGAACCAGGGCACGCCGCTTTCCGAGAGAGAAATGGCTACCGGTGTTTCCGGAACGGTTGCTTCTGCGCTGAACGGCAACGGGAAAAAATCTTTCCCGGTTTCCATTGCTTTGCCATCCACTTTAAAGTAGGTACTGCTGTTTATTTTTTTACCATCATTTACTTCAAATGCCTGCAGGTAGGTGCCATCGTTACCTTTTGGTGCGATGCGGGCTGCTTTAAACTGGCTGATGATAAATTCATAGGCGGCTTTTTCTCCCGGGGTGCCTGTTCTTCTTCCCTCCAGCCTGTCATCCGCCAGGAAGCTGATATTCTTTTCAAGATTCTGTACGACCTTCCGGTCGGCTCTTTTCAGCTTCTGCGCATAGGTTGTATGCAGGGTGAAAGTAAAAACCAGTAATAATGCAAATCTGTTCATGTAAGGTGGCAGTTTTATAATGACGCAAAGGTATAGAGGCTTAAGGTCATTTTTCATGCCACAAACAGCCGATGTTCTTTTTTTTGATAAATTTCAGGGTTCCTTTCCCGAATTCGTAATCCGACAGTATTATTTAAACGTATTTTTGCCGTTTCTTGCTAAAAATGGATCAATTACACATCGCGTTAATAGGAAACCCCAACAGTGGAAAAAGTTCATTGTTCAATGCCCTGACCGGGTTATCTCAAAAAGTGGGGAATTTTCCCGGCGTTACTGTTGATAAAAAATCCGGGAGCACCGGTATTTCAGATGCGCTGTCTGCTACCGTTCTCGACCTGCCCGGCACCTACAGCCTGTACCCCCGCAGAAGCGATGAATGGGTTACCTACAGCATTTTACTGGATCCCGGCGCCAAAGAAAGAACAGACCTGCTGGTGCTGACGGTTGACGCCAGCAACCTGAAAAGGAACCTGTTATTTGCTTCGCAGGTAATAGACCTGAAGAAACCCGTGGTGATAGCGCTTACCATGATGGATATTGCCGCCAAAAAAGGCATCAAGGTAGATGTGGAAGGGCTGGAAAGATCGCTGGGTGTACCGGTGGTGCCGGTAAATCCCCGGCGCGATAAAGGGATCCGGGAGCTGAAAAAAGCGATAGAACAAACAGCCAGACACCTGTACAAGCCGCCGGCCTGGAGCTTTGCCGATACAAAGGAACTGGCGGAACACGCAGTGGCGGATGTCAGGAAAGAATTCAACGATATCAGCGACTATGCCGCCATCCACTATCTTATCAACCACGAATCCTTCGGGCTGGATGAAACAGTGCAGGACAAAATAGAAAACATAGAAAAGACGCATAGCTTTAACCATACACAGGTACAGGCACGCGAGATCACACAGCGGTATGCCCGTATCCGCAATATCATGCAGCAAAACGTGGTGGAGGCAGACCCCAAAGAAAAGCAGATCATCAGCGACCGGCTGGATCGCATCCTGCTGCACAGGGTATGGGGCTACGTGATCCTGGCAGCTGTTTTGATGTTACTTTTCCAGAGCATATTCTGGCTGGCGAGCTACCCGATGGATGCTATAGAGTGGATATTCGGTGAGTTCAGTACCTGGCTCAGCGGTGTTTTACCGGAAAACTGGCTGGGCGACCTGATCGTGAATGGCGTGGTAGCAGGCATCGGTGGCATCGTGATCTTCATCCCGCAGATCATGATCCTGTTCGGGCTGATCACCATACTGGAGGACAGCGGCTATATGGCGCGGATCAGCTTTTTAACGGACAAGCTTATGCGAAAAGTAGGACTGAATGGTAAAAGCGTGATGCCGATGATCAGCAGCTTTGCCTGTGCGGTGCCGGCCATCATGAGCACCCGTAATATTGAGAATAAAAAAGAGCGGCTGCTGACGATCATGGTATCTCCGCTGATGAGCTGCAGCGCCCGTTTACCCGTTTACATCATACTGATATCGCTGGTGATCCCCGAAGTATATTACTGGGGCTTCCTGAGCCTGCAGGGGCTGGTAATGGCAGGGCTTTACCTGCTGGGGCTGGTGGGCGCCCTGGTGGTGTCCTGGGTAATGAAGTGGTTTATCAAAGTGAAGGAAAAGAGCTTTTTTATTCTGGAACTTCCGGTTTACCGCAGCCCACGATGGAAGACAGTGCTGGTAACCATGGTGGAAAAGGCAAAAATATTCACCGTACAGGCAGGTAGGATCATCCTGGTACTGGCGATGATCCTGTGGGCGCTCAGCACCTACGGGCCTTCCGGCAGGATGGATGCAGTGGAAGAGAAGTATGAAGCATTGCTGGTACAGCAGCCGGATAACGAAGAAGCTTTGGAAGAGGGCAAAAATGCCGAGTTGCTGGAGAACTCCTATATCGGCATCCTGGGCAAAGCTATTGAACCGGCTATCAAACCCCTGGGATACGACTGGAAGATCGGCATTGCATTGATCACCTCCTTTGCCGCCAGGGAGGTGTTTGTAGCCACCATGGCTACCATTTACAGTGTGGGCGGCGATGTAGATGAAAATGATACCACCCTGCGCGAAAAAATGCACGCCGCTACCTGGCCGGACGGCTCCCGGATCTATACGCTGGCCACCGGGGTATCGCTGCTGATCTTTTACGTGTTTGCCATGCAATGTATCAGTACGGTTGCCATTGTAAAAAGGGAAACCCGGAGCTGGAAATGGCCGCTGATCCAGGTGGCTTATATGACCGGCATGGCTTATTTCCTGAGCCTGCTGGCCTTTAATTTGTTAAAATAACCGGTGGTGCGTATTTTTTATGGTATCTTGTTAGCTATGAAGAAAAGCTTTTCCCTCCCGGTCATACTGGCATGCATCGTGTGCCTTTCCGTCCTTTCCTGCTCGGGTCCCGATAAGGGCCCGGAGGCATCGGTAAGCGACCTGGATTCCTTTGAAACCGTCACAGAGCAGCCCGATACGGTGCTTTTCTGGACGGTGAACTCCGAAAAAAGGATAAAAGAACGCGTGTTCAAAGATACAATCACCATTACGGAGCCCCGGAGCGTGATCAATGGTATACACTCCATTTACCCCGCTATTGATCTCCAGTTCCAAAAGATATCGGGCGATACCATATATGTGCATATAGACAGTGCCTCCGCATTCACCGATGATATGGGCACCTATGGCGCCAGTGAATATATAGCCACCGTGGTGCTGAACCTCACCAGCCTGCCCAATATTAACTATGTGAACCTCGACTTTAAAGAAGGCAGTCATGCCACGCCCGGCACTTTCCCAAAAGAGCGGTTCAGTCGTTATAAGGTGGAGGAGTAACCCCTGAAAAAGGTCTGACCCGGGAATTTCCGGCTCAACAAAATCAATTGCCAATTGTGGAGTGAAGCTCCGGTTTGGAGCAGCAATAATTCATCATATGCCTTTTGCTGCCCGTTATGATACAATCTCCCTGGTTTATCTTCTCCTGATATTTCCGTTGAATAACCCTGTGTGATGATTATGTAAGAAAAGCATCATGCTGTGAACAATGTGAATGTACTACCCCTCATTTTGCGAACAGGCACCTGCGTTGTGGTAATAAATTGTAGTAAGCTTTCTACAAAGCCGTTTAAAAAATAGTACCCGGATATACTAATATCTCTATTTTTTTCGAACCGGGGCCGACGTTACTTTGTATCATTAATCAAAGGATAATATTCAGAGAAAATGTCCGGTTATTCAGTAGAAATATTTCCTGTAGCATTGGTTGCGTATTTACGTGATGTATGACAACCGGCAGGAATAACAAAAAAGAAACGGGGATAACCAACAAAAAACCAAAAGTGATCCCTAAACCAGCCATAGAAAGCCTGTCCTGTGAAAATTCGGCAGTCCGTACCTTTAAAAATCCATATCCTGTTGGCAACCCCGTTTCTTTTTTCAATGTTGTTCTTTCTTATACAAATGATCTTTCCGATGTACACAAAAGTGTACTGTTATTCCCAAAGTATAAGTTATAGTTTAATAGCTACTGATAATATGCAGAATCCGGACTGTATCAACCCTACCCTATATTACCGCGTTGCTTTCAGTATGTATGTTCCGGTTTTTTGTATAGGGAGTAGCAAAATCCGGGAAGACACCCAATTGCATAAACAGATTTTTTAACCCTGAAATTCCAATCATGAAAAATAGCATTGCCTTCCTGATGATCGCATTATTGTTGAGCTGCGCGGGTTATGCCCAGCTAAAAGTCGGCTTGCCCAATGGAGCTCCCCATGCCAGCGCGATACTTGATGCCAGTAATACCGGGGGAGCAACCGCAAGGGGCTTTCTGGCGCCGCAGGTAGCCCTTACAGCATCCAATGAATCGATGCCCGTGAGCGCTCCCGCAACCGGGCTTTTGGTATATAATACAGCTACTGCAGGCACTGCCCCCAATAACGTAACACCCGGCTTTTACTATTGGAATGGAAGTCAGTGGGCAAAGGTGAATACCTCTGTTAACAGTACAAACGATAAAAATATCTATGAAGGTGACGGGACGCTTACAGCAAACCGCCAGCTAAACGGAGGTGGATTTAAGTTAAACATCAATACCAAGCTTGGGGTAGGCGCCGCCAATCCGAGGTCTTCCATCGAAGTGCCGGGAGGCACCCAACTGAACAGTCCGATGGTGGACAGCGGGTTCCTGATGTTAGGTCAATCAGCAGGTATTCATATGCTGTTCGATCCACAGGTAATACAGGTAAAAAGCAGTCCAACTACAGGGTCAGGACTTTATCTGAATCCTTTCGGCGGAAATGTATCGGTCGGCCCGTCTGTTCCGGCCACAGCTACCCTTGATGTAAGCGGTACCGGCCGGATACGGACCATCAACCAGGTTGGCGCAGCAACCGGCATCACTCCGCTTTTTGCAGATGGTTCAGGCAATATTGTTAAGTCTTCTGCGGCCACAACGTTCGGAGCTACGAGCGCCGCAAGTTCGGCCTCTATAAGCAACGGGGCCTCAGGTGTACTTACCACCAATTTTGCGGATGGGGCCACCTACAAAGCCGTTGTTTCAACAGGTGATGGCTGTGGGGACGTGGCCAATGCTGAGTATTATATAAGAACGGCGTCTATAAACGACATTTTTGCCATTAATGGCGCCGGTGGAATTTTAGCCGGTGGTACCACTACCAAGTCTCCTACTTTCACACAGGTGAGCCGAACAGTAATCAATACAACCTGGACAGGAAAAGCAGGGTGTGGCGATGGCAGCGGTAGCACGGCTTTCAACCACAGTCTTACGCTTTCCAGGTCCGGCAGCGTATTTACACTAACGGTTACCAACAATGGAAATATTGCACGGACCTATCATATCAGCCTGACAAGAATATATTAATATCAAACTGTTCAAAATCATTGCATCGATGAGTGTTTTATCAAAATTTCTGAAGATCTCCTGCCTGCTGCTGACAGGACTGGATACCGTTGGACAGTTGCCCGTAGCTATTGGTAATACTTCCAACACTGGCAATGCAAGCTGGGGAGCAGGCACAGGGGTATATGCTTTTCATGTGACCGGGATCTACGATGCATCAGGCAATACAGCTACAGATCATTTTTATGATGCCGGTGATGCTTCGGGAACTGCTATTGAGATATCCGGAACTGCCGCACCTTCATTTTATCGTTTAATTCTTGACAACGGGGCAGCGGCAACAGCTACAATAAGTAACACCGCCGGAGTAGATGTGGCCGGTAATCTGCAGCTGCTCAACGGCATCACCATCACTGCAGATAACCCTTCCTCCGCAATACGCCTGGGAGCGTCAGCGGACCTTTCTGGCAGCAGTGCATTTGGAGTCTCAAGGCATGTGGACGGATATGTCGGTAAAACAGGTACAGGCAGCTTTACATTTCCTGTAGGACATGCCGGTATCTATTCACCTGCAACTTTCAGCAACCCGGCTGCAACTACTTTACGGTATACCGTAGGAGATCCCGGTTTCATTAACATCAGGGACAATACCCAGGGCGCGTTAAACCTCGCAACGGTCAGTGCACTTGAATATTATCCCGTTAACAGCGCCGCTTTATCGGGCACCGATGTTATGATACCTTACGGGAACTTTGGACCCGAAGGGTACGTAGGAGATCCTGCATCATTGACGATCGCCGGTTGGGATGGAGGAAAATGGGTTAACCTCGGCTCCCTGTCCAACAACATCAATACAACGGATGAAACCGTGACAGTAACGCTTAACCGTGGTCTGGCAACTTTTTCGAAAATAACCCTGGGCAGCACGAGCATACTTAACCCGCTACCGGTAGTATTGACCGGCTTTACAGCATATGCTTCAGGCTGCAGCGTGTCGTTATCCTGGCAAACCTCAGCAGAAATAAACAGCAGTCACTATGATATTGAGTGGGGTACTGATGCGGTATATCTTACAGGTAACGGATCCGTTCCGTCAAAAAACGCCACAACCGGTGCAATGTACAGGTATGAACTTACTGATCTCTCCGGAGGAATATATTATTTCCGTCTTAAGATGGTCGACCTGGATGGAACGTTTACCTATAGCAAGACCATTCCTGTTGAGGTAAATTGCCGGGGTACAGCATCCATAACGGTTTGGCCTAACCCGGCGGATAACAGGATCATTATTTCAGGCATTCCTGACAATACTCAAATCACGGTCATGGATATTGCAGGAAGGGTGCTGATCAAAGAGACAAACTTTGACAGGTCTGTTCACGAGATAGCGGTTGACAACCTGCCGGGGGGTATCTATTTTATTCAGTTTGTTGAAAAAAACGGGAGGGTGTCACTAAAGAAGATCGTGAAACGGGGATAGAAACAGGGGACAAGCTCCTGTTTTGAAAAGAAAATATATTGATCAATTAACCTTCGGTCGTCAATATGATTTTCTTTCGTCAGCCGCCGCATATCATAAGTGCCCCCGGGAAATACAGTTGAGTAACAAGCGTGCTGCGTAGTTAAATAATCTTTGGATTATGAAAAAAGAGAAGCAATATAATCCTCACATGCAACTATCCCGCCTGGTGTTGGTATGCTATTGCATCATTCTCTTTCCCTCCTGCAAACAAACATCTTCATCCGGATATCATCCTCACTATTTCGATAGCATTTATACAAAAATGCCGGCAAGCGCTAATGCAGCCATTGAAGACATCTATTTCCTGGATGCTGCCTATCGAAAATTTTCCCGGCCGGGGATAGGAGATATATACCGGAAATACGATTATAAACGTAAATTTTTCTATGATGCGCACGGTGATTACCAAAGAGGGATCAGCTATTGTGACAGCATTATACACTTATTAAAGGAGGAGGCAGACAATACGCATTTTGCGTGGTTCCTGGCAGATGCTTTTTTTGTAAAAGGTGATATTCTAATGCACACAAATAAATATGAAGAAAGCATGTTGATGTACCTGGCAGGAAAGGATATTGTACTGACCCATTTGCAGGATTCGTGTCTGCTGGTTGAGTATCACGCACGCCTGGGTAAGCTTATGTATGAGCGGGACGACTTCCTGGAAGCCGCCCGGTATTACAAAGAGGGAATTGAGTATCAGCAAAGATGCGATTGGGACAGCACGATGAAATTTGCAGCCATACAGGAATATTTGGACAATACAGGGATGAGCTATAGCCAGGCCGGCATGTATGATAGCGCAGAGGTATATTTTTCCACCTCACTACATTTTATTACCAATAACGAGCATCGTTTCCCGGACAAGAAGGAATACATTGCTCTTGCCAAAGCGGTGATCTATGGAAACCAGGCCGAAGTAGCCGGCAAAAGAGGGAATACCGGCCTTGCAGAGCTGCTCTTTTTGAAAAGTATAGAAGGTACGCTGCGTGACGATCGCCGTTTTACACACAGCACCCGGTTAAAACTGGTAGGTTTCTATCTTCAGAATAACCGGATGGAAAAGGCCGCGCGGCTGCTTGAGGAGGTAAAAATATCAATTGAAGAATTCCCGGATGAAGAGTCATTAATGAACTGGTATGAATTAATGAAAGACTACTACGTAAAACAAAACCAGGTTGTCAGGGCAGCAGATATTATGAAAAGGTATGTTCAACTGAAAGATTCACTTGAAACGAAAATTGTCAGGGAGACCGCGGGCGATATAAGCAATGAATTCGAAGTACTGGAACAAAAGTCCCGTGGATACTCCCTCAGGAAAGAAAATACAGCTAAAGCTTTTTTCCTGGCAGTTATCACTGCGTTTTGCATATTGGTAACCGCTATCCTGTTGCTATTATGGTATAATGTGAGGAGATCTCACCGGTTTGCAAAAACGATAGCAGGTCTGAATAAAGAGATTGAGCTTAAAAACCAGGCGCTTCAAAGCGCATTTATTTCTCTTGAGCAGGGTTATAAGAGTAGCTGCGAGATCATTCGTACGGTATCCGTTAATCTGAAAAACTGCATTGTCAACATTATCGGGCATACATCTTCTCTGTCAGGAACAAAAGCGCCTCCCGACTTTAAAATCAAGCTTGCGGTTATCGAAACGGCGTGCAACAACTCTTTGAAAACAATTAATGAAATGTCTCAGGTTCCTGATAATAATTTACAACCCCGTAGAGAACTTATGGATATATCGGAGGTGCTGGAGCAATGTGCTGAACTGTTACGGTCAAAAGCAGAGCAAAAAAATCAAACTATTAACCTGATAACAGAAAGCATTATAACCGGGATTGATGCGCATCAACTTTCACGTGCGGTCAGCAATATCCTTCATAATGCAATAAAGTTCAGCCCTAAAGACACAGATATATACATTACGCTGGAAAAGAAAGACGGGGGAGCCCTGATCTCTATCCTGGACGAGGGTATTGGAATTCCTGAAGAGATCAGGGACCGGGTTTTTTCGTTGGAAACGGAAGGAGGGAGAAAAGGAACAGATGGAGAGGAATCATATGGCATGGGGCTTTTTATAAGCCAAAGGATCATAAATGAACAGGGTGGCAGTATCTGGTTTCAAAACAGGCAGGAAAAAGGGGTAGCATTTTACATCCGGCTTCCTGTACAGTAAGAACCGGGGTATAAACCAACCAATAATAAATTTGTTATTATAAACCGAAAGATTTTAATATCGTTCACTGCAGCAATACTGTTTCTTCAGGCATGCAAAAGCCGCTTTGCTGATGACGCTCATCCACATTATTTCGATGAGGTATTGGAAAATTTTGATAATGCTGCCGGCATAGATTGGGAAAAAAGTATAAAGCAACTGGACTCGGCCTATAACGCGTTCCCCAATCCGGGTATTATTGATCAACAACAGGTGATGTTGCACAAGCTTGTTGCCTTTTATGAAATAAAAAGGGATACGCCTCTCACATACCTGTATTTAGACAGCGCCATTGATCTGATCAAAAATCGTCTCCATAATAATGAAAGACGGGCGATCCAATATGCATTGATGCTGCGGAGCAAAGCATATTGCCTGAAAACAGTTCGGAACTATAACGAGGCCCTGCATTATTATCTTAAAGCCAGCCAGGTAATAGCTGCCCATGTGAAGGACTCCTGCAGTGTTGAGGCGCATGAGACCTACCTCGCTGATATTATGTTTGCCCAGGGAAAGTATCTCCCGGCTGCCGAAAATTACCTTGCTGAAAATGCCAAGGTCATTCGCTGCGGAGAAAAAACATTTCTACGGTTTTATATTATTCAGAAGAACCTGTGCAATGTAGGACTTTGCTTTTTCAACATGGGAGCCTACGATAGCGCATATATATACTACAATCAATCATTAGATTTTATAGATCAAAGCTGGCAGGCGTATGGGCTGGAACCCTACAACCCTTTTCTAAAAACCGCCAGGGCTACTGCGAAAGGTTTTATTGCAACTGCTTTGGTAAAAAAAGAAAGCTACCGGGAAGCAGAAGAATTGTTTTCACAGTCTGTCGATAGTATTAAAAGAACAGACCCGTCTTTTGCTGAAATGCTGATGGCAAGCCGGGCTGAGATGTATGTAAAAACCGGTAAGTATCAAAAAGCCATGCGTACACTGAACACTCTGGACAGTATGCTGGAAATACATAAAAACCCGGAGATACTTCAGCAAAGTCTTAAAATAAAATCCGACCTGTATGCTACACAAAAGAAACACAACGAGTTTCTATTTTATGCAGAGCAATACCTGGCACTAAAGGATTCCATGACCATAGCAGCAAAATCATTTGATAGTAAAAACCTTGAGCTCGAGTTCCTGAAAAATGAACAGAAAGGATTTAATCAAACCCTTGAACTCCTTGCGCAACGAAAAAGCAGCTATATTACCCTGGGGGTAATTGGAGCTGTTTTACTTTGCTTTTTATCTTTTCTTATATGGCTGAATCTAAAAAATGTAAGAAAAAATGTAGCGCAGCTAAAGAAGTTAAACAGGGTGATCCGCACAAAAGGTCAGGCATTGGAAAATGCTTTTATTTCCGTGGCGCAAAGCAATCATGCAAACAATAATATGATAAAAATTGTAGCCCACGACCTTCGAAGTCCTCTCTCGGGTATTGATTACATCACGCATGCTCTCCTCACCGGAATGCGGGATACGGAGCTGAGGGACGAGCTGGAGATGATACAAAAAGAATGCAAACATTGCACAGCGATCATCCAGGAACTATTGAACAAAAACCCGGGCGGCCCGCGAACAAAGCCCGATAGCCCGGCCAACGCTGACCGGTCAGCAGGGAATGGAGTACCCGGTTAAGATCAGAAAGTCGTCAAACGGAACATGCCTGCAATAAACCGGGAAGCATCCCGTTCCATGTAGGCGTGAATTTGTCAATAGTTTTGATTTGCAGAGGAATAATTGTAAATTTAGATAAGATCAGTGTCATTACAGTGATCTGTTCCGTTGTATAAACACAAAACAAATGAAAATAGTTATTGCTGACGATCATTTGGTGGTTAGGTTTGGGCTAACAGAGATACTGAAGGGCTCTTTTCCTTCTGCAGAAATAGAGGAGGTGGAAGATGTTGAAGAATTGCTGAAAAGGATGCTGAAAAAGAGGTATGACCTCGTAATACTGGACTTATCACTACCGGGACGTTCCGGGCTGGAGGCCTTACAGCAGATAAAAATAAGCTACCCTGATACACCGGTTCTTATTTTCAGTGGCCAGCCCGAAGAACAATATGCGATAAGGGTCTTAAAGGCCGGCGCATCGGGATACCTGGCCAAAAGCGCTCCCTCGGAAGAAGTTGTAAAAGCTGTCAATTCACTGCTATTGGGGAAAAAATACATTACGCCCGCCACAGCGGATCAACTGGTTCTATCCCTTGATAAGGACAGAGATAAACTTCCGCACGAACTGCTGTCCACAAGGGAGTTTGAAGTTATGAAGCTGATCGCGGGAGGAAAGTCCATCTCCGAAATTGCAGAACAAATGATGCTGAGCGTTACGACCATCAGTACTTACAAGTCCAGGATCTGTGAAAAGATGAATTTAAACTCCAATGCACAGATAGTTGTGTACTGTATCGAAAACAAGCTGCTGTAAGCCTCTTGTTTTGTAGTCAGGGTACTACAAAAACTCCATTAAACTACTATAAAGCAGGGCACTCCCGAACCATATATTTGTGCTAACCTTTAACGAAAAAATGTACCTGCAAAAACACAAGTTACTCATAGTTGATGATTCGTTATTTATCAGCCGTCATTTGAAAGAAGTGTTACGCCTGACAAAAGTAAAGCCGCAAATAAAAGAGGTTCGTTCTTTTACTGAAGTAGCCCGTACGCTTGATGAAAACCAAGCCGGGATCATCCTTCTTGCCATCCCTTCAATTCAATCCACCGAACTGGACCTGCTGGCAATTCTAAAAGAGCTATATCCGGGTATTGATATTGTAGTACTTCTGGCAACGCCTGATGAAGAATACCTGGAGCGTGCAGGAAAAATAGGATCAGGGTATTATATAAAGCATGTGCAGGAAATTGAAAGGATCAGGGAAATCGTTGATTTAATTAGTGCTTCTTCCTGAATTATCATAAGCTGTTCATCTGAAAAACCGGCGCGTCAGACAGGTTTGCATGTTATTATATAGCCGGTATCCCAGACAGTCATGTTCCCATTTCTTTATCAATAACCATTCTCAGAACGCTTCCGCGAAATTGATGTAAAACGATCTTATTCCTCCGGGCCCAAAGCCAACGTCCAGGCGAAGATTGGTGTCGTTCCTGGTATCCACTTTTATACGGAGTCCGCTCCCGTATGATACCCAAAAATCATTCAATACAAAATGCCGGTAACCGGGTGCAACCTGCCCGGCACCGGCAAATGCAGTCAATCCAAAAATATTCCATATCGGCACCCTGAGCTCTATTTGTCCGTCCAATGCTGTTTTATCTCTCAGCGCCCCCTGGTAATAACCGCGCATTCTGCTGTCGCCTCCCAACATGCTTAGCTCATAAAAAGGCACCTCGCCGGAGGTATGCGTAGTAGTGGCCTGAACAGCCAATACAATCCTGTTTGAAAAAGGCGTAAAATACTTGCGGACGTCTGCGTGAAATCGTTTGAACGCGTAATCACCAAAATGAAGCGTATACCCTGTTTCCACGTATGTTCCCCTGGAAGGATTATACCGGTTATCGCGTGTTTCCACCACCCCTGCTATACCCGTACCAATGGTAGTTCCCCCTTCCAGGCCGGGAAGCTTATTGATAACCAGAACGCTGGCAGTGTCTGTATGGATATTAAAATAATTGGCAACATTCAACAGGGCACCGGCATATATTTTGCCCTTTATCCTGCGGAACCAGTTGGTGGAAAAAACAAAGCGGTCTTGCGTTATCTGCTCTATATCTTCTATTTTAACCCTGTTACCTATGCCAAATATATATTCAGGCTGCTTTTTATAATTAAGATAGCTTACCACAATATATTTATTCTCCCGGAAGATCATCTCATTTGCCACAGATGCATTGATCCTTCCCTTTGTGGAAATAGTAAAAACACCGGAAAGCTTGGAAGGATAGGAAATCTCATCTCTTTCAGATAACCTGAACAGGTTAAACTTGGCAACACCAAATATATTTCCCGCCTCGCTCGAATAAGAGTACATGGGCACGGGCAATATCCTGAAAAGCGCCTCTCCCTTTTTCATAAAATCATCAAATCGCGAAGGCTCTTCATCATACATTACAGAATCCTTATCCTGTGCCGCCGCAGAAAGCCCGGTGGAGATAATAAAAATGAATGCCAATAGTTTTTTCATCATTGATCGGTTTCGATTTCTTAATGGCAGCTTTGACTTCCGGTCATCAGCAAATAGTATTTCCGGGTCATTTCTCACTTTTTTTCAGCAAATAAAGACTTAATGATATCAGAAGTATGCCACCCGGTACAATAAGGTGACGGACATGTATCGCATCGCCATTTAACCTCGCTTCGGCAAGTCCGGTAAGATATCCTATAACAAGAGTCGTAAGTATAGCCTCCCACAAAATGATCTTTAATTGCATGAAATTTTTTATCCGCAGCCATTCGGGCAGTCTCACCGGAAGGAGCTTTACGGGATTGGCAAAAAGTAAAAGAATGCCGATGGAAAATACCAGGAAAACGATCGCGATCATTAACATATCCACAGCCGACAGCATGCCTATGGCTATGGTACCGGATAGTTTGTGACCGTCGGTATCGGTTACATGCAGTATCGCTATGATAAAATCATACCCACCTAAAAATGCCAGTACAATACCTGCCGAAAAAACAAGTCCTGCGATAGCGCCGGTAACGATTTTTAAGATGCCATATATATTTTTCATAAAGGAATTTGCAATTGTAGCAAAGAGATCTGTACATGTATATGGGTGTTTTATACTGCAACCTCTACCTGCACGGTTCAAAGAAGACATTATATCTGCTTGCACCGTTTCATGGTAAGTCCGGATATTGGATTAAACAGCGGACGGAAAAATGATCAGCTAATTTCCCAAAGTTTAATGAATCTATATAGTACACAAAAGTGTATCCAACCAAAAGGTAACAGGCAGCGTAAAAGACGGTTTTCTGTAGGAGCCGGCTTAACTATTAGTGATATTTTACCGGGAGGACGTATATAAATGCCGGGGCATCCTGCAAAAGCCGATATGGCTCAACCAGGGACTGTAATAGTGTATTGCCTGCAGGCATGATTTTACTGATGCCCGGCTTTCGGCAGGTATAAAGTATAGGAAGCCTTCCCTGGCCACAATGCTTTTTACGCAACCGGATGGCTGCTGCTTTTTGGTCTTTAAACCATTCCAAACTCAACCGCTTTTTTAAGAAGCGCAGTTGCCGATCTGACGTCCATTTTAGCCATCATATTTCTACGGTGCGCCACAACAGTGTGTTTGCTCAGGAACAATTGCAGTGCAGTTTCTTCTATGGTTATGCCTGAAGCAATACATTTAAGTATTTCATGCTCACGTGCTGTAAACAAATACCTGCTGTTTCGTTTGGAATGATCTGCCATTACTGACCGCAGATTGGCGCTCATAAAAAAGGCATCATTTTCAATTGTTTCCAGGCATTCTTCAATCTCATGCCGTTCTGAAGTTTTTGAAATAAAGGCATGGGCGCCGGCTTCCTGCACATGCGATATCAGGTCGGTGTTTGTTAAGCTACTGACAACAATTATAAAAGTACCCGGGCAGGCGGCACGTATATCAGCTATTTCGGCAAGGGTATTTACCCGGGGCATCATATAATCAATGAATATGTGAGTGTATGTACCTTCATTTAATAGCTGCTTCACTTCACCGATACTAAGAGCGCATACAGTATTGCTAAAGCAACCAGTGTATTTCAGCAGGCACGCCCAGGCTATTGCAAAAAGCCTGTGGTCATCAAGTATAACGGCATTTCGCTCGTTTTCCATATCACAGCTTTTTTAATAACGAATAATGCTTTCTCTTTCTATACAAAGGAATCCGGTTTCGGAATAATGATTTAGCATTTATATTAAGAAAAGAAACGGGAGTAAGCAGGATATTGGATTAACATTACAAGTACGGACGGTGACTGGTTTCACAGGAATATGGAACCTGATAAGCTGATCTGAAACAATCGATCCGGTTTCCATATTGATCCCCTCCCATTTCTTTTTCTATTTATTTTCTAATAACTGTGTACGCTGAATGATATGACGTCTTTGCGTTCCTGGTTTCTCTGATCATACGGCTACTTTCTTCAAAAATTATCATTTGATTGATGATACAAAGTAAGCATGCAGACGCCGTTTATAAAATAGAAGAACCACAAAGCTGAAGTACTATTTTAATAAGCAGAAGGTAGAATTGTTACTACAATTTTAGCACTGCATCAATAGCGAAATCCCGACTGACATACGGGGTGAGCATCCGTTTATTACCTAATTACATATAATACGTTGAATTCCTGCATAGAATTTCCGTCAATGACAGCAGGTATTCACTACGGAACCGCAGGCACCTCAATCGCAGAGACGCTGCCGGGCTTAAAGCGACCGATCTCTATTTCCAGGCCTGATACTGACAAGTATTACAGCATATCTGACATCAATTTTAACCGGGCAATAGTGACAAACTATTTTTTCATGATCTTCTCATGGTGTACCGCTGTTCCGGCAGGGTCCGTTATATTGATCAAATATATGCCTGAAGGAAGCTGTTGGATATCTGCCGTTAAGGTATTAGCGATTGCCTTTAAATTACGCACCCGCTGGCCGGTGATATTGATAATATGTACCGTTTCATTACCTCTTAGTCCTGTAATTTTTATGATGTCTTTAGCGGGGTTGGGATAAATATGTATGTTTGCCCTACCTGTAAACCTTATTATCTGCACGGGACTGTATCTATACCTGCCGTCAGGATCAACCTGCTTCAAACGATAATAATTGTTACCGGCAAGTGGTTGTTTATCCGTAAACGTATACAACAGCTCAACGTTGCTGTTGCCATCAGGAGATAATGAAGATACAAAGCCAATACTCAGCCATTCCCTGTCGCCGGTACTACGCTCTATACCGAAACCTTTGTTGTTTTGCTCCGTAGCGGTAACCCATTGCAGCAGGGCTGTATTATTCTGCATATATACTCCAAAGCTTCGGAGCGTTACCGGCAGGGGAGTATCCCAGCTAATGACAAAGGCGGCCGGTTCCCCGCTTTTTGTGCGGGCATCATCTATAAACGAATAGTCAAGCTCCACGCTGACAGAGCCGGCTGTAATATTTTCAAAAGATAACAGCAGGGGATCAAAACCTGTTATCGTATCACCGGCATTTACCGGGGCACCATTGTAGAACATGGCAGCATTGTCAGGTACGGCATCAATAATGATGGATGCATTACTTCCGTTGAGCAAGCCCTGCTCAGCATCCGTTCCTTCCACACCGGTGATGACAGTACCCGCAGTAATAGTGCCGCCTGTGGGATAAGGAATGGTTTGCAATATATCATTGCTGACCGGTTGCCGGTTTATACCGAAGCTGGCTTCTGTAACCGGAACTGTAATGATCCCCAGGGGCAATATGCCGTCAGGCGTACCGTCGTCTCCCGTACACGCAGGAATGACGCCGCAATTGTTTTCTCCCGTAGCTTCCCAGCCGGTGGGCAAGCTTATAACAGGAAGGGCTACCTGGCCGATCTCAGCCGGTGTAGTGCTGATATAAATACCGGCATTATTACCTGCAATGGCATTCAGCAGAAAAGAGCCGGCCGGGCTTACTTTCATTGTATCGGCCACTCTCCCGTCTGTATTGTCATAAAGAATGGCATATAGTGTAGCACCCGCATCCGTACCCGGTCCGTTCACGGTATTATCGGTTAACCCGTTGCCGTCGTTAAACACATTCCCGCAAACAGCCTGTCTTACGGTATCAATTTTGCTGCCGATGCAGTCTGTAGCTGAGGCAAAACGTGCATAAACAGTATATATTCCTGCCGCAACGTTTGTAAAATCAGGAGCGCTCTGCCAGTTGATATTGTCGATGCTATACTCATATGGAGCGCCAACCGGAGCGGTAACACTGATACTTCCAGCTGCGGAGCCGCAGGTTGTATTTACAACAGTCACAGGCTCAACCGGAGGGAGCATGGTAAGTGTTATATCATCCAGGGCAAGATCATTCCCGGTGCCGCCTATGGTATTGTTCACCAGCAGCAGATCTACATCGGCTGATGTAGCCACAAACGTTAAACCATACTGGTTCCATTCTCTATAGCTTAAGATATCACCTGTTGAAGCAGAACCGAGAACACTATAATCCGAAGGATTGATCGCCTGAAAAGTAACGTTCGGCTTGATGGTGCCATCAAAAATACTGGCAATCCAGGCGCTAAAATCATAGCTGGCGCCGGGTATTAAACCGGTAAAGCGCCTGCGAAAAAAATCGTTGCGGTCATACGATGCATTGATAACCATCATTCTTCCGTTGCCCGTACCATCTGTACGGTCATACATCTGGGGACTACCCGGACCAAACCCGATATCTGTTACCCGGCTGATGACCTTGTAGTAACCATCCTGTGCAATACCACTTACACCCTGGTGGTGATAGGATGTTTGCCCGGTCAATGGAGAACCATATGTACCGGCTGACCCTGCTCCAAAATCTTCGATATAAACATCATTACAGCTACTATTCATGGAAAAAGGGTTCACTATTCCGTTGGTGAAGATAACGTGCACGGTTTCCCCGGCTGCTACATCCAGGGTAACGGAGTTGCCTACAAGATTGATAATAGAATTGCCGGAGGGATCAAAAACCTCTATTTTTTGAAGATCCCATCCTCCGGGAACTGCCTGGGTAATGGTATAGACGTCCTCATCCACTGCAAACATCTGGGAATTTCCCGCTGCCGGGCTTGTTCTTACTCTTTCATCATCGATCCACCAGATATTTCCGATACTATCTACCGCACGGGAAAATACAGGCTGGGTGAACCCCGAACCTGATCCCTGATGGCGCAGCCATACCTGTCCGCCTACTCCTGCGGTAATCATAGCAACACGCCGGGATGTGGCCTCAGCAGTACTCCAGGTGGTCCCGCCCAAAAATCTGAACACCACAGCGGCATCTGTAGAATAAACCCCATAAATCGCGCCATTAGCGTCAACAGCAATATCGCCCACATTACCTCCGCCCACTCCCGCAGGCCTGCCTAAATTGGTTTCCACACCTGCCGGGGTAATCCGATAAACATTGCCGTTCGTTTTGCCAACAATTACATCTCCCGTAACAGGGTCGGCATCCAGCCTGTTGGTATTGTTGGTGCTGGTACCCACCTGTACCCAGGAACTACCGGTATAACGCCATAAAGTACCGGCGGCTGTGCTAACATAGGTTACACCTCCCCAGGTATTCGTTACATCCACTGGATTGGAATTGCCGAAATTTGCAGGTACGCCATATTGAGTATAGCTGATACCATTGGTGGAGAAGATCCGGTTGTCATAAATATAAGTGCAATTCCCTCCGGAGCCGCCATCAATCCTGCCGGTAGCCTGAAGAGATGTCGAAACCCAGTTCGCACTTCCTGCATCACGATAATATAAAATATTATTTTCACCCACCGCCCACAGCCTTCCATTCTGAGAACTGCCGATATCTCTTATTAAAATATTTTCTGGTCTGTCATTCAGCACAAAATTGGGTATTGGTGTTGTTCCGGAAACCGAATAGGTAAAACCCACCGCAGAAGACTCATCCAGTGTTTTGTTATGAACATAAATATAACCCTGTTGGGCAGGAAGATGATTTGCCAGCAAGGTCAAACCAAAGATCAATATGGTAATATTTTTCATAAAATAAGGCTTTACACAACGGCAATTCGATAGGTGTGACAGCCGTCTGTGTATTCTGACCGGGGTTGGTATGTTTATCGGGTTGATCGTACAGGGTTATTTTTGCATACAGCTCACCTGTATACGATTGATAATATTATTCTTACAGGGTTGACTCACATTAAATTTAAATAAAATGCCGGGCGATCAAATGCAAGGCCAAAGTCCAATACTTTAGTCATTTTCACCAGTACACAAAAGTGTACTTATTCCTCCCCGGCGATCGTGCTATATTTAAAAATTATTTAAGGCAGAGAGAAACCGGATCCCCTGTAATTTTTTAACGATGGAATAGCCCTTTTGCGAACGCTGTTTATAACGCCGATGTTAACCTGTGAGAAGTTTTCTACAATCACCATCAGCGACGATAGCAACCTCAGAAAAAAATTACATGGGGAAGCTTTCTGCTATATTTAATAGAAATATCATGTGTCGGAGAACCAGGACTGTTTGCTCATTCCTTTTAAGTGTATCATTTTCAGGTTTGTATATGCCTGTAATACAAGGTTGCCGGGATACGGGATCAAAAAACAGTGATGCCGCTTTTTCGGAAATGAGGATAGCAGCGGCCGTTTCATGTACAAGCAACGGGTTGACTGAAGCTGACAGCATCCTTTATATGCAGCAGGGCGGCACATCTTTTCACCCAACCGTTGCAAATACGGTAAAAGAATTTTCCTTGAACATCCCGGATGGCATGGTGTTGATACCCGGTGGTACTTTCAGTATGGGCGCGGTAAACCCTGTAGGTATAACAGATGGCGGACATGAAAAAATGAGTGACGCCCGGCCGGTACATGGCGTGTATGTAGACGCCTTTTTAATGGATAAAACCGAGGTGACCAATGCCGAGTTTACCGCTTTTGTTAAAGCGACAGGCTATATAACTGTTGCCGAACAAAAGCCAACCAAAGAAGAATTTCCCGGCGCTCCTGAAGAAAACCTCGTAGCCGGCTCCCTTGTATTTTCACCGCCCCCTGCAAAAGTTCCCCTGCATAATCATTACCAGTGGTGGCAGTATGTAAAAGGCGCCAACTGGAAACATCCTGCCGGGCCGGGTTCCGATATAAAAGGAAAAGAAAATTATCCCGTCGTTCACATAGCCTGGGAAGACGCACAGGCATATGCAAAATGGTGTGGTAAAAGGCTGCCAACTGAAGCAGAATGGGAGTTTGCAGCAAGGGGGGGAAGATCCGGTGAATTATATGCATGGGGTAATCAGCTCAGGCCCGGCAATAAATGGATGGCGAACGTTTTCCAGGGATCTTTTCCTTCCTTCGACAAAGCAGAAGACGGCATTGCCGGGCTGGCACCGGCTGCAACATATCCTTCCAACCCATATGGCCTCTTTGATATGTCAGGCAACGTTTGGGAGTGGTGCCATGACTGGTACCGGCATGATTACTACAGCGGACTTTCACATGACAGTATCAGCAGGAATCCCCCCGGTCCGCAGCACCCTTACGACCCACAGGAGCCGGAAGCCAGGAAAAAAGTGCAAAGAGGCGGTTCGTTTTTATGCACCGACGAGTACTGCACGAGGTATATGGTAGGCACGCGGGGAAAAGGAGAATACAGATCCTCCTCTGATCATATCGGGTTCCGTTGTGTAAAAGATCTAACTGTTTCAAAGGTGCTCGCAAAAAAATAACATGTGCATCACTGTAATTATTGTGCAACAGGCAGACGCTTTGGGCTTACTTCGGTATTGTTGCTATTAACAACCTGCCTCTCAGCACAGATCACCACACAATCCTGGGTGGATTTTATTATGAATGTACCTATGCGAAAAGGATTTACGTTCGACAATGAATTTTCTTATAAGACCAATATCAGTAAAACTACCAAATGGCGCAGTTACGATATTACACCGGAAATTGAAAAAGCGCTCGGTAAACATTTTGATCTTACATTCTATGTCGGGGCATCCTACACTAATCAGCAGGCAGGGTATGATACGTGGGAGGTAAAACCGGGGCTGGGTATAAGATATAATATTACTCCTGACAAAAGACTGCTCCTGAGGTTACTGGCAAGGTTTGAGACCCGTAATCAATATACCTACGACAGTAGTGTTTGGGATCGCAACACAAGGTCAAGATTACGTATGGAAGGTATTTATCTTATCAATAAAAATTCTCTTGCAGAAAACAGGGTATGGTATGTTATAACGGATGCGGAAGTATTCTGGACCATAGATAAGCAGGTGAGGGAGCGATATTCCGACAGAACGAGAATACGTGCCGGCATCGGGTTTAAGTTAAACGCACACTGGCGCTTTGAGGAGGTCTATACCTACCAGTTCTCCAGGAACACCATTACAGAACATTACGGGGAAGATCAGCAACAGATATTCCGGTTGAGGGTGAAGTATTTTACCAAATGATTGGGACGCCCGAATCTGGAAGAGGTCACTCCATTTTAATCATTTTTTCCCTGAATACTATTTTGTTCTTTTCGGCAACAACTACGTAATAAACGCCTGCAGGTAGTGTTTCCAAAGATAGCCGTACCCCGGATTGGCTGCCGGCTTTTGTAAGCATCACTCTTGTTCCCAGTGTATTGAATAATTGCACTTCGGGATGTATGACAGCCGCCGGAAGCGTAATATATATTACAGATCGTGCCGGATTCGGATAAAGACGCCCGCTGCCTGCCCTGGTTTGTAGTTGTACAACTTCTATTTTACTATAAGAAAACTGACCGTCTTTATCGATCATTTTGAGCCGGTAGTAATTACGTCCGGGTTCAGGTGAGATATGCTTCCATGAATAACTGTTTTTTTGATCACTATATTCCTGTGCATTGACGCTTCCAATGGGAGCAAATTTCAATCCGTCAGTGCTATGTTCGATCACGAATGAACCACTGTTTCGTTCATTTGATGTCTGCCAGTTCAGTATGGCAATATCGGTTGATCCCTGTGCCCGGAAGTCAAGCAGGTTAACAGGCAATATCGATAAAGTCTGGGCAGCAATAAATAGCCGGTAAGATGTAAGATTGGTGGCCTGCAGGTTATAAAAGTGGAATATCAATGATTTCACCGGCACATCGGGTTCAAAATAGGCAAATGCACCAACACCTTCATACAAACCACTGCCCAGTGTGGTCCACCTGGCACAGGGCGAGGTAATGGCGCCGGATCCTACTACAGTTGCACTGCCCGGCGCCCAACAAGGTGTTGCATTATCGGCGGCCACATGAGCATCTCCAACAGCCCTGAACCATGAACTGATTGCTGCATGGGAATAGAAATTCCCGGATTCATCTGTTGCTTCAATGTCTATTTGCTCCACATCCACATCCAGCAGCATAAATCCCCAGCCATTGCCTGCTGCCGGTGTAGTAAAAGTGATGGTGGTGGTAACGGGTATACCCAACGGGGCACCTGATATACTTGCATTGCCGCCATGCCTGGCTACCAGGCAGGAAGTGGCAGTACTGATGTCGCCATATTTACTTTCCCAGGCATTGGTATCGGGCATTTCATCTGAGGTGAGTGCAAAGGACAGCCTGTTCAGCTTATTTGAAGACGTAGTAACCTGCCAGTCAAAATCGGGAATGATCGCAGGAAGGGAAAACGTGCCTGTGCCGGAAGCTGCGTTAGCCGGAAAAGCCGGAAGTGTGCCGGAAAATTGAGCATACTGATAGCTTTGACTGAGGCTGTATTTTACCGGAACAGCAAAAAGCCAGCAAATAATGATTATCACTTTAATACCGGGGTATACTCCCCTTTGGTGTAAAGGTTCGGGCATGTTCATTTTCAAGGGTTGACGGCGGAGAATTTACTTTCTGTAAATTTTCCGGTTTAATGAATAAGGGTTTTTATATTCTGCATGCAAAATTTGTCTTTCCGGACCGTATGCACAATCGCAAATTTTTGCTATAGACAATAAGACCTATTGAAATAAAGGAGGTTATGTTGACAAGTATACCTGTTTAATGATGTATGTTAAATAGGGGAGCCGGGATACATAACAAGCCTGCCGGGAAGAAATGGGCTTTATACAATCTACCCGAAGAATACAGGTGGAGCTGTACGAGGTTCTACCCAGAAAATATTGATGAATTTCATTTTTCGACTTATTACAGGGATTGAGTGTTTCGGTGGGTGAACTCCCAACAGATAACGCATATCTTTTTCCGCATTTCGGTAGGAGTTTTTCCTTATTTCGGGATCATTAGATTTGTAGTAACGATAGTTTTGACAACTAAAATTAAGCTAACTCTTCAATTTATGAAAAAAACACTAAGTATATTATTATTCAGCCTCTTTGTCCTTAAAATAACATATTCACAAAACAGCGCTGCCATTTATGGCACCCTTAAAACATCTGACGACAAAGCAGCTTCACGAGTCACCATACAATTGTCAGGTAAAAATGCAACGGTAATTACAGATGATCATGGACGTTATAATATCAGGAATATTATATCAGGTAATTACACATTAACAGCAACTTTAGTTGGTTATGAGCCATTTAATGAGCAGATAGTCATTGAAGCAGACAAATAAATCGCTTTACATTTTCAGTTAAGTGAATCCCAACAGCAGCTTTCAGAGGTGGTGGTAGTAGCCAATAAAAAGACATACCTGGTTGCAAGCACTTCTGCATCACTCCGGTTACCTGAAACAGCCGTATCCAAATGCAACCGATAGAATGGTTCATCTTATTCGGACGCCTACAGCAACCAATTACCTATGGAAGGATTTATAAAAAAACAAAAGACAATTAAAACTAAATGACATAACAAAATGAAAAGATCACTACTCCTTATAGCACTTACTCTTTTTTGTATACAATATGTAACGGCCAATACAGGCAATGGCAATGTCAGGGGATCTGTCACTGCTGTTGATGGTCAGCCTTTGGAATCTGCCAGTATTAGTCTGCTGGGAACAAACCTTGGAACTACTACCAATATAACGGGTGAATACGAGTTCAGCGATATAGCTCCCGGGAATTACACACTTGAAATAACACTTGTTGGCTACGGGCAACAACGGAAAAAGATAACAATAAAGGAAAATGAAACGATCATAGCTAATATAGAGTTGCATACCCTGCATACTCAACTGCAAGCAGTAGAGGTAACGGGCCGTAAGGCGAATTCCTACAAAAGCGACCATTCTTTTTCTGCTACCAAAGTAGAAATGGCGATAAAGGATGTACCCCAATCCATTTCCACCATAACAAAAGAGTTGATGCAGGATCAGCAAGCCTTCCGGACCGGGGATGTAGTAAAGAACGTGAGCGGGGTAAACCAGTTTTCTGGTTATGATGATTATACGCTTCGCGGATTCCGGAGCAACACCCAGTTGTTAAACGGGCTTAGAACGGTAACAGGTTTCTGGACCCAACCGCTCCTCGTTAACATAGAAAGAGTGGAGGTGATCAAAGGCCCCGCTGCCGCTTTATTTGGTAATACCGATCCTGGCGGTACTATCAACAGGGTAACAAAAAAGCCGTTGGATATTGACCGTAAATCATTCTCTTTTACTGTAGGCAGTTTTCAAACCTATCGTGGTACTGTTGATCTGACAGGTCCTGTCAATGAAAGTAAGACAGTTTTATACCGGCTGAATGTAGGATACGAAAGCACCGAGACATTTAAAACACTACAGGGGTCGGAAAACATCATTGTAAGTCCGTCGCTTTCTTTTGTGCCCACCGAAAAAACAAGGGTGAACCTGGATCTGGTGTATTCCCTTTCCAACGGGAAACTTTACCGCGGCCAGCCCATATTTGGCGCTACCGCAGGAACACAACTGAACTCTACGCCTATTTCATTTGCGATTGGACGCGCAGGCGACTTCCTGAAAGAGAAGAACTTTTCGGCCAATATATCGCTCAATCATCAGTTCACTTCCAACTTCTCCTTCAATCTTTCTTACCTCAGATTTTCCTATAACGAGAACCTGATGGAGCATCGTACTTCCAACAACTATGCATCAGACAGCGCCGGTTTACAGATACCAACATTAATGGAAATGCAGACAATACGCAGGATATCCAAAAGCTATAACGATAATCTTACTGCTTATTTTCTCACCCGTTTTAATACGGGGCGTCTGCAGCACCAGTTGCTGCTGGGGTACGACTTCAATCAATTCTCCGTACCGGTCGGAGGGTCGGCTGAAACAGCCAGGGGATATAAATTAAAAAATGGTGGGGTAGCCAATACTTATAATAAAAACAGGAAAGATGACTATATACTGGATACCAATGGAAATCCTGTTCCGAATGTTCCGCATTTTAACCTTGTAACACCTGACTATTCTTTAGCCAATACTGCTGCTTATGTAACCACCAGCACAGCCACTGCTCCTGCACGTAATAGCGCTAATGGTATCTATATCCAGGATAATATCAAATGGAATAAATTCTTTTTACTCCTGGGTTTACGAAAAGAGTTTTATACGGATAAATTCAATTATAAAAAAGCTGCTGAACAAAGCGTACAGCAGGAGTCATTGATCCCCAGAGTAGGGCTGGTATATAATCTCACTCCAAATATTAATGTATATGGCATTTATGTACAGGGTTTCATGCCGCAGAATACAGCCACTATGGCCAACCCAAATGTCGGCGGGCCGTTTGACCCGCTGATCAGCCGTATGTATGAAGTGGGCGCCAAAGGGGATTTTCTGAAACGCCGGCTGAGTGCTACTATAGCCCTTTATCACCTGGAACAGAACAATGTGCTCGTTAACGCCAATAACCCCGGCAACCCTGATTCGCTGATACAACGCGGACAGGAAAGAGGGCGCGGCATTGAGTTAGATGTCAATGGACGCATCAGTGATAATCTCTCTATCAGCGCCAACTACACTTACAGCAAAGCAATTATATCCAGATCAACCGATAAGAGCCTCGAAGGACAGTTAAAAGAAAATGCGCCTTTGCAACAGGGTGGGGTATGGATCAAATACTATATTACCCGGGGAAAATTAAACGGGATAGGCGTTGCGGCAGGCAGCAATTTCGTAACCGAACGAAAAACATTTTCTCCCATCCTGCAATTGCCCGGGTATGTTGTGGCCGATGCCGCGCTGTACTACCGGTTCGAAAAAGTGCGGATCTCCGTTAATTTCAATAATATCTTTAATAAAACACACTGGACCGGGGGATACGACTTCAATCGCCTTTATCCCGGCGCTCCCCGGAATTTCTTAGCAACGATCTATTATACATTGTAGATGACTGTAAAAAAAGCTTTCAGAAAAATACACCTCTGGCTCGGCTTCATAGCCGGGCTGGTGGTTTTTATAAGTTTAGTTGCCGCAGCAATTTTTGTTTGGGATAAGGAACTGAACGAATGGTATCACCATGACAAACTCTTTGTAAAAGAGGTAAAAGATCACCGTCTTCCCTTTGATACACTGCTTGCCGCTGCCAGACAAGCTTCCTTCAATCATACTGTTACCTCGGTAAACATTGACCGCGATCCCGCCAGGACCTTTATGTTCCTCAACTACAAGGCCCGTAAAAAGCCCGGGTGGACCTGGGCATCATCCATGGAAGACTACAGCCGGATCTATGTAGACCAATATACGGGTAAAGTGCTGGGCGTGGTAGACCTGCGCTACGATTGGATCTTCTGCACCCGCATGCTTCACCAATGCCTGTTGCTGAATTATGATGTGGGACACTATATTGTAGGTGGCGCTACACTGGTCATTTTTATGATGATCATTACCGGCATTGTATTGTGGTGGCCTAAAAATAAGGCAGCGCTGCGCCAACGCTTGTGGTTCCGGTGGAAGCAAAGTACAAAATGGAAAAGAAAGAATTATGATATCCATAATATTGGCGGTATCTATACTTTTCTTTTTGTTTTGTTATTCGCTGTTACAGGCCTGGTGTGGACTTTTGACTGGTGGACCAATGGTATTTACCGTATGCTTGGTAACGACCCCGGCAAAGTATTTCAACGGCCATCCAAACCTGTTGCGTCAGATACTATACAGATTGGCGTGATCGACACAATATTTCATGATGCTGCAAAACGGGTACCTCAATGGCGGCAAATCGGCATGAGCATTCCGGCAGATACGGGAGCCTTGAAAGCAGTATCTTCGTTCATCAGGTATTCTTCCGGTTCATCGGGCTGGGACGAATCGGATAATTATTACTATCATCCTCAAACCGGCAGGTTGTATTTTTCCACCACACATGATCAAAAAACACTGGGCGCAAAATGGCGGAACAGCAACTATGCGATCCATGTAGGAAGCATCTATGGATGGCCCACAAAAATCCTTGCTACGCTCATAGCCCTGTTCTGCGCCCTATTGCCCGTAACAGGGTTTTACATTTGGTGGGGAAGAAGAAAAAAGAAAGCTGGTAACACTTCATCAAAACTGACAGTTCGGATAACACCTGATAAAGAAATATACAAAGTGTGATCTGGTATAAATGGTCTTTCGTCTTAAACCTTTCCTGAGGCGTTGCTTTAGAGCAGTTCCTTCACCACTGTCACAACACATTTCCATAATCAAATGAATTGTATTATAATTCGGCAGAATTGTTGATGCGTATGTCCCGGCAGGCTAATCCAGTCTAATGCAAGTTCGCAATCTCTTTTACTTCTCCCACTACCGGTTCACATATACCTTGTTCCAGTAATTAAACGCAGAGAATACAGGCACCCGGAAGTCAATAGTAGCTATGTAAGTGCTGTAAGGCAGAGCTTGATACGCATTGTGCCATAACCGGTTCCTTTAAAGCCTCATGAAGACATCCACCGGATAACAAAAATTTTTCAGAAGTCAGTCATGTAGCTAAGACTTATAAACAACTCATAGCTTGATAATACATCAGTAATAGGAGAAATCTTTAATTGTCGTTTTTCCCTGTTGGCGGGTGTCTCACCAATAAAAGTGAATTTTGCAAAATTCACTGCTCACCAAATAAAGTACGATACAAATATCAGAACAAAAGCTGGAATATATACATAACAATCCTGTTATGAAGAAACGCGCTTTATGTAAACTACCCGAAGATTACAGATGGAGCAGTACGAGATTTTATTCAGAAAACATTGCTGAATTTCATTTCCTGACTCATTACATGGATTGAGTGTTTCGGCAGATAAACTCCCAACAGGCAACGCCTATCTTTTTCCGCATTTCGGCAGGAGTTTTTCCTTATTTTGGGATCATTATACTTGTAGCAAAGATAATTTTGAAAACTAACATTAAGCTAACTCTTCAATTTATGAAAAAAACACTAAGTATATTATTATTCAGCCTCTTTGTCCTTAAAGGGACATACTCACAAAACAGCGGCGCCATTTATGGCACCGTTAAAACATCTGACGGCAAAGCAGCCTCACGGGTAACAATACAATTGTCAGGGAAAAATGCAACGGTAATTACAGATGATCATGGACATTATAATATCAGGAATATTATACCGGGTAATTACATGTTAACAGCAACTTTAGTTGGTTATGAGCCGTTTAATGAGCATATAGTCATTGAAGCAGGTAAATCAATCGCCTTACATTTTCAGTTAAGTGAATCCCAACAGCTGCTTTCTGAGGTGGTAGTAGTAGCCAATAAAAAAACATACGTGGTTGCAAGCACTTCTGCATCGCTTCGGTTAAATACTCCATTGATCGAAACACCTCAAAATATCAGTGTCGCAACGCAGCAGACAATAAAAGATTTTGGAATAACAGGCACCAGCCAAATGGCTCGTTTAACAAGCGGTATTACCAAAGGATGGGGGAATGAAAACGATTTCAGCTTTATCATCCGCGGAACGTATGCATGGGCCAGTCTTTTTAAAAATGGCGTTGGTGGTGTTTACTGGAATCAGCAATCGGATGGATTCATGATTGACAGGGTTGAATTTGTAAAAGGTCCTGCCGGATTTATGATTGGTAATAGTGAACCGGGAGGATTGGTGAATGAAGTCTTTAAGCAGGCAGATGGCGTAAAAACCAAACAGGTGATGTTAGGTTATGGAAGCTATAATCTTTTCCGGGCCGGAATAGATTTCGGTGACAGGTTCTCAACCAAGAGCAAATTTAGTTACAGGGTTATTGTAGGTGGTCAAACTACCAGATCTTTCTATGATTTTTACAAGTCAACCCGAATGTATGGAGTAGCTTCTCTTCGCTATACTTATAAAGATAACTCGTATGTACAGCTCATGGCGAACCGTATGGAAGGATTTGCAAAAGCCGATAATTCTAATAATATAACGTTGGACGGAAAAAATTTTATTTTCCCCAAAACTTTTAATAGTATAGATCCTAACGCGATAAATGGTACGGAAACAGACGACACTTACTTCCGGATAAATAATCAACACAAATTTAAAAATGGTTGGACTTTAAAGGGCCAGTTTGCATTAGTTAGTGGAATATGGAAAGGAGACGGTATGTACGTATCTAAGTTTAGTTCAAAATTTGATACGCTTTATCGTGACGTATGGACCGGTAGTTGGCCAACCGGACTGATGGCTGCTCAAGCGTTCATTGATGGTAAGTTTACAACGGGGAAACATATTGAACATTCTGTACTTAGTGGATTGGATTTTGGAGATTCCTGGTATAAGGGAGAATGGAGTGCGGCATATGATTCAACCTGGGGATCAAATTTTCCACTACTGGTTGCAAAGCCAACATATAATTTGAACAGAGATTGGGTAAAGGATACCACTTCATATCCCGGATACAAATACGGGACACTTTGGATGGCATGGTATGGACAGGATCATATCAAAATCTACAATAAATTCATCATTACACTTGCAGGAAGATTTTCCTTGACAAAAACAGTGGCAACCTGGGATACTGCACAGGTATATGACAAAAAATTTACACCTCGTCTGGGTTTTACTTACTTAATTTCAAAAAACATGTCTGTCTATACCTTATATGATCAGACGTTTTTACCGCAAACAGGAAGAAAAGAAGATAACACCAGAGCCAAACCTTTAACCGGAAGCAATGTCGAAGTTGGCTATAAAGCCGAAATAAAAAGCAGGCTTGCCATTAATGCCTCATTATTTCATACAGTTAAAAATGATGTATTGGTACAAAACCCTGCAACACAACTATATGTGCAACGCGGTCAGATTACTATTAATGGTTTTGAATTCGGAGTGATAGGAAATATAAACAAAAACATTATGGTAAACTTCAACTACACATTTACGGATGCTAAGATCACAGAAGATCCTGATCCGGATATGATCGGGTTTCCCAATTATGGCGTGGCAAAGCATGTAACAAATGCTATGATCCGTTACAAATTCACGCAGAGCAAATTAAAAGGATTCTCCGCCGGCCTGGGAATGCAACTAACAGATGATGTAAGTGTTGTGTGGGCAGGGTGGACTGATCCAAAAGATAAGAAGAAGACAATTCCGGCCTATACACTTTGGGATGCAAATGCCGGGTATGACTGGAAAAAGATTTCACTGCAAATAAATGTTTTTAATCTCACGAATCAACAGGTATTGGTTAGTGGTTGGTGGGTATCAGACGATGGCCCTGACGGGCGAGGATATTATTCCGGTAGTATCTCAACCCCGATCAATTTTCGTATCGCCTTCTTTTATAAATTAAGATAAAGTGAGTTCTTTGCATAGCAACAATCAGCATCTGCCTTTTCTGTTTCAAAAGGAGATATAGATAATGTGTGCAAGTATATACTCAGTCAGCCCGAACATCATAAAAAGATGAGCTTTGCAGAAGAATATGACAGGTTTTTAAAGCATTACCAGAAAACTTTAAAATGGGATATGATAAGTTAATAAGGTTGATATTGTAAGTACAGGCTTTGTTATTAAGGTCATAAGGTCGGTTTCTCATAAATCTGATCTTTATAAATTGAACTCCTTCGGGTGACAGATTTTTCCCTACTAGTGGGTGCCTCACCCACCAGCAAAAGCAATCATTTATCAAATTAGATAATTGAGTTCAAAGTCCATGCAGGAAAAAAAGGAAGCAGATACAAAGACGTTACATCCGTTTTCAGCCGGAGATGAATAACGTTTCCCTCTCTTGCGGCTTAGCTAAATCTTACCGAATTGTCACCGGTTCGTCAGATTTTCATGCAAAAACAAATTCCCGATTTAGGTACATGTCTTCCCGATTTCGATACATGCCATTTGTTTTCCGGCAATAATTTCGCACTCCCATGAAGTATGGAAACCTGCTGTTTAAAATGGAAGAAAGTTCTCCGCTGCCCGATATAAAAACTGCTGAAGGATTTCAAAGGCTGTATGATCTTTATTGGAAAAAAGTATACACTATCTGTGAAGCTGGTACCCATAATAGCGAAGAAGCAAAAGATCTTACTCAATCCATCTTCCTGTCTCTTTGGCAAAAAAGAAATCATCTTACTATAGAAGGGCCTGTAGAAAATTATCTCTTCAAAGCAGCTAAATACCAGGTTATCAATTATTGCAGGAACAGGAAAATAAAACAATATCATCATAGCCAGTTGCCGGATACTGAACAGAGCAACGGGCTACATTATGCTGAAAATACAATATTCATGCGCCAGTTGGAAAAAGAGGTACATAAACAACTGGTCCTGGTTTCCAGTCAATGCAGGGAGGTCTTTCTGCTGCAAGCAGAACAGGGGCTCAGTCTGAAAGAAATAGCCGGCACGAAAAACCTCTCGGTAAAAACCGTGCAGTACCACCTCAGTAACGCCAAAAAATACCTCAGAAAAAAGCTCTCGGCATTTCTTTAAATTTTTTATCCCTTCGGCCAGGTATTTTCCTTTTCCATGTTACTAATATGTAGCATCAACAGCAGCTATGTATAAGAACATTCAACAATTGCTCCGCAAAATGTTGCTGGGCAAAAGCACCAAAAGCGAAGAAAAGGAAATAAAGGAGTGGTTTATAAAACCTGACACTCACCCGGTTTCACAGGAAGATGAAATGCTGAAACAGGAGATGTGGCAGTCTATGGCAAAAAAAATGGCGATAGAGATAAACCGGGATATAACACCGGTTCGTGCCATATATAGAAAACCATTCCGCTATACGGCAGTCGCCTGCATAGTGCTTATATTGTTTGGAGCAGGATATCAATTAATATGTGAGTCTGGCTTCTTTGTTACCAGGAAAGTTTTTGCTAATACAAAAAACATTCCTCAACATTACCAGATGGCGGGAGTTGATTTTATCCTGATGCCATCTGCCCGTACAGATGCTGTAACCAACTTATGCGGAACGGAGAGCGGCATCAACTTTTGTGGAGACATGATGCTGAAAAACAGCCAGTCTCATGATGTAGCAGTCATTTTGAATTCATCCTGTTCTCCTTCGCCATTCACCAATAAAAAGATAGTACTAAAGCCGGAAAAGGACTATATGGTTTTTCAGCATAAGTACAGGTATAATGAAACCTATATCATTGATGTAAACAAAGCCAGATACCTGCCGCCAATACTACAAACCAGGGTAAATCAATGGCATAGTGTAAACAAGTTTAATTTATGAGGTACGGGCATATAGTTGTATTAGTACTTTCGTTTTCTGTTGTGATGGCCCGGGCGCAGGAAGGAACCGGTATTGATCTCAGGGGAAAGATCCATAACGGTAATGGCAAACCGCTTTCATCAGTCAGCATTAGTATTGATTCTTTAGGCATAAGTGCTGTTTCAGATACATTGGGGCAATATGTTATAAAACATATTCCTCCGGGAATACATATTGTTTCCGTGTCCTGCATTGGATACAAAACAGCATTGCAAAAGATCGTGGCGACCGATAACGGCAAAGAGCTTATGATCGATTTCATTTTAACGGAAGACCACAGCACACTCCGGGAAATAACAGTGCAATCAAAAATAAAAACACAGCAAATAAAAGAATCAGGTTTTAATGTAAATGTGATTGATACCAAACCTTACGAAAACAGGGCGCTTGGTCTTAACCAGATACTCAACCAGACCACGGGTGTTCGCATCCGCGAGAACGGAGGGCTCGGCTCCGGTTATACGTTTTACCTGAACGGGATGTCGGGCAGCCAGGTGAAATTTTTTATAGATGGGCAGCCCATGGAAGATTTTGGAGCGGTATTCGGACTGCACAATATCCCTGCCAATATGGTGGAGCGCATAGAGGTTTATAAGGGGGCTGTTCCTATCCAGTTTGGTTCAGATGCGCTTGGAGGCGCTGTTAATATTGTTACCAAACAAAAAACAAGGAACTATCTCGATGCCTCTTACAGTTACGGTTCGTTCAATACCCATCGTGCCAACATTACAGGGCAGTACCGTATGGACTCCGGGTTTACGGTAAAACCCGGATTTTACTATAACTACAGCGATAATACATTCATGCTGTACCAATTGAAAACAAGGTTAAAAAGCGGTGTTGACAGTGTGGGAGATTTCCGCAGGTTCCTGAGCAATTACCAATCCTACAAGGGTGATGTGGAACTGGGCTTTACCGGGAAAAAATGGGCCGACCACCTGCTGGCAGATATAGGATATGGGGAAGTGAAAAGCAATATTATAAATGCTTCAGGCAACCGTGATCCATACGGTAATTTCATCCTTAGTGCGCCAACGGACGCTTATTATACTGATAAAAACACGATCACCGGTCTTAGATACATGAAAAAGAATTTGTTCTTCAGGGGGCTGGATGTTAACTTTTCAGGTTCTTATACATATCAGAACAACATCAACCATGGCACAAGTGGAAAGCAATACAACTGGCTGGGCGAATTGATACGTGATGATAACAGGTTGCGGGAGATACGCAATTTCCGTCAGCATTTCTTTCAGCAAACTTCGGGTATTGCATACAGGCTGAACCACCACCACACATTCAACTTCAACTTTACCAGCAGTTACCTGGAGCGTTCCGAGCGATACCTCACTTACCCGGAAAAAAACAGCCTGAACCCGCTAAACACTCCTAATACCCTGAGCAAAAAAGTGTATGGGCTGTCTCATGATTACAAGGCTTTTAATGATAAGCTATTGACCACGCTTTCGCTCAAATACTTCGATTTTGGTATCTATACAAGAGTCTCGAAAAGCTATAGTTTTGGACAATTAGTTATAGAAGATAAATATACCGGGCTCACACAGCCTGGCTACGGCCTTGCTACCAGTTATAAGATAAACGACAACTGGTTAGTGAAAGGCTCATTTGAAAAAACTTACCGGCTGCCCGAAGCGGTTGAGATATTCGGAAATGGCTTCAATACGCTTTCCAATACTGAATTGCAACCTGAAAGCAGCAATAACTTCAATGCAGGAGTGTTATACCAGGCTTTTGCGGACAAAAACTTTAACCATAAAATTTTTGCCGAGGCAAACGGGTTCCTCTGGCTGGTGAACCAAATGATTTTTTTGAACTCCGGTATGGGGAGCCGTTTTAACGTCTATTCCAATATTGAGGGCGTGCACATCAGGGGGGCAGATATGATGCTGGGATACGCCTACAGAGACAAGTTTGCACTAAGCGTAAACGCTACTTATCAGGATGTGCTGAACAACATAAAGTATGAAACGGGGACAACCATCCCGAATTTTGTATACCGCGACCGTATGTACAACACACCATGGCTGTTTGGCAATGCAGATGCGGCTTATACCTTTACTGATATCGGGAAAAAGAAGTTGCGGCTGAATGTACTGTACAGCCTGAACTATGTAAACGAATTTTATCTTAATTATCCCAGTATAGCAAGAGCAGGCGAGAAATATGTAATCCCTACCCAGGTGGTTCAAAATGCTGCGGTAACGTTCTCTTCCGAAGAAAGTACATACAACATATCGCTGGAATGTCTGAATATTTTTGATAAGATGACCTTTGACAACTTTGCGGTTCAAAAACCGGGAAGGTCATTTTCTGTAAAAGTCAGGTACTATTTATTAAGCAAAAAGAAAGTTTAATTTTTAAAAATATAATGCAAATGAAAATAACTAACGCAAGCATGAGCAAAACCATGATATGTATAGCAATGGTACTATTATGTGCCTGCTCAAGAGATAAAGAAGGTTCCCCGGAACCACAAACAGGGGATGACAAATTTTATTTGCTCGTTAATCCCAGGACCGGGGCTGATTACGTTGGCCATACTGTACTAAGCCTGGCCGAAGGCGATTACAACATCGCCAATGCTGTAGAGGGAGGCATGAACTGGAATTACATGTGGAATATTAACGGAACGGTTTACGGGCTGGAAAAAGTGGACGGCAACCAGTGCAACCTTTTTAAAGCGGCACTTTCAGAGGGTGGGTTACTCAGTGCAACAGCTACGCTGCCGGTTAATCTTCAGGGATACCTTTATGACATTGGTAGCGATCAGCTCATCAGCATCCAGTCGGAACAATACATAGAAGCCAATCCGGCAGGTTCTGCTACGGCCAATATTCATTACAACCTTATGGATGCTAAAACATTTACTGTTACAAAAACAGGTGTTTTCCCTGTACAGATTATACCCAATTCTGCGGTTTGGCCCAATGGGATATATGCTAAGGAAGACAAATTGTACCTGTCTTACATACACGTAGATGGTACTACATATGAAAGTTACCCTAAGGCTGAAGCGCTGGTAATTAACCGCAGCACGCTTGCAGTAGAAAAAACCATAACCGATACCCGCTCCTGTTCACTGGGAGTTGACTTTCTGCAAGGCGGCTTTGTGCTTGCCGATGACGGCGCTTTGTATATATCCACAAGCAACACAGACTATTGGGGCGTAAACGAAAGCCTTCCTGCCGGGGTGCTACGCATTAAAGCCGGAGAAACCGACTTTGACGACAGTTACTTTTTTGACATAACCGCAGCCGTTGGCGGCAATCACAATATTGTACTGTATCCTGTGGGTGGCGGCAAAGCGCTTACCAAAGTTTTCCGCAAAGACCTTATAGTGAATTACAGTGATTACTGGGAAGGATTTGTTGTTGAGTACTGGGCTGTGGATGTTGTGAGCAAAACGGCTCAAAGGCTCAATATACCGCTTTCAAGAGATTGTACCTGGGCAGACTTTATAAATATTGGCAATAATAAATATGCTATTATTTCAAATGGGGAGACAGGAACTTATTATTACATATATGATGCCGCAACAGGTTCCGTTAAGCAAGGGGCCAAATACAACGGCGGCAATATAACCTGGAACATTAAATTCCCCAAATAGGGATTATTAAAACAAAAACCGGAATACATAGATGATAATCCTGTTGTGAAGAAATGGGCTTTATACGAACTACCTGAAGAATACAGGTGGAGCAGTTTGAGGTTCTATCCGGAAAATATTGATGCATTTCATTTTCTGGCTCATTACAAGGATTGAGCGCTTCGGTGGGTGCCTTCACCCACCGATAGCAAAAAAGTACTGGACATTGCGTAAAGGGTAGTCATAAGCATAATGCGGGATCATCAATCCCTTACCGTCATGGTGCGCCTGCCCGGAGGAGGAGTGTACTGATGAAGCCTTTCTCACCAGGTACTTACTACGTCAAAGCCATCCTTGTGCATCTGTCCTGTTCCTTCACTGCAGGGACTGCTTCTCCCGCCGCAACATGCGTTTAATTCAATTCAACCGATAGGCGGGATCGTAGTAACGCTAAAAGTATTTGGGTTTTACAACCAACAGTAAAGCACGCATGTATTAACTCAACCTCTTTTCCTACTGGTGGGTGTCTCACCCACCAGCAAAAAACTCCTTCGGGTGACATATTTTAGATCACCAATTAATCATACCCTCAAGCAGGTAAACTACTTCAAATATCAGTTAGCCTTACCTGAACCCCGAGCCGATCATATAATATACCAGGTCGTTGATTTTTACAAGATCACCTTTTTCGATCCGGGCATTGATATCCGGACTGCTGATGGGGTGCTTTAAAAACACCAGTATATAATATTTGTTTTCCACAAACAGCTTACCGGAAGAAACAGATTTAAAAGAAAGAAAGTTGACAGTTTCAGGTTTGTCACTTATATAAAAAGTTGATTTGGATAACCACAGGCATTTGATATCCCGGATTTTTTCGCCAAGGGATTTTAATTTTACCGTATCGTAATTGAAGCGGAAGATGGTTGAATAAAACGCTTCTTTGTTTTTCTCCGTATTATAAATATAGCGTACGGTATCTGTGCGTACTTCCATCAGGTAGTATTTAAACGACCTGTCGGAGAAACCTGCTGAAAAAGGTTGCTGTTCATATAGCTGATCATACAATTGCATGATCTCTTTTATAGATACCTCATGCTGATGATAATAGTCTGCAGTTTTTCTTTTGGAAGAAGAAGCACAGGAAACAAGCATTCCCGCAAGGAAAAACAGCCATACATATATATTAGTTCGTGTCATCGCTGGCATGGTTTATAGTGGTTACTCCAAACACCAGTTGTCTTAGTCTTTTTCTTGTAATCTGCTGTTCTGTCCTTAATCCATAATCCCAGTATTGTATTTCAATCATATCGTCAACTTTGTACATATTATACAGCACAATGAAATGCGTAGGAGCCCTCAGCCTGAACAGTGAATATCTATGTGGGTAGAGATACTTGCTGTTTACATACATCAATACCACACCTTTATTTAGTTGCGCGGAAATATACCCGTAGAAGTTACCTGTAAAAGGTCGTAGCAAATCTGAGCCCCGCCGCGTAAGCGTATCATCCGTAAAGTGCATCAGCATTTTGTTGAACTTCCGGTAGTTGGTTCCCGCCCATATTCTATTTTCGTCGCCGGGATTATAGCGCTGATCAATAAAATTCATATACCCCTTAAACTGATCGGCAAGTGTTAAGAACCAAAGCTGATCGGCATGCCACACATCCAGCATGCCTTTGTTTTTTAGAGTACCTGCAGCTACACGTATTTCAAGTGAAGCCGACAGTTTTCTTTTTTTGAGTGTAGCATTCCCGTTGTGGTACAGGGAAAGTATATGCTTCGTGTATACATCCGGGTGATACCTGATCAGGAGATGCGTAAGCGCCGCATAACCGCAAAAGTTAGTAGACTTTCCCTGGTTGATATAATCAGGAAAAAGGATATTCTTTCTGATATTAGAGAAAAAGAAAGCGGGATTTATGTTCGGGAACAGGGAAGACGCAACAGTAGTATCTTCCTTATTCAGCATAGTAATTGCTTTTTGCTGCCTCGCTTCCAAAACAGCATCATACCGGTGAGTAGTAATTACATTTACATGCTGCGTACTATCCTGACCAATTGCAACAGCAACCTGTAAAAAACATACGCCTGCAATAATGAATAACTTCAGTAGCATTAACAGCTATTTGTTTTGAAGAAATATTCCATCTTTCAATAATGCATTAATGGTCGTTTTTGCAAAATCAGCGGCAAGCTTACCGGTATCTTTTTTTAGTTTACCGCTTAGTTGAGTGCTCCACAACAGGTCTTTTGATGAACGGTTATAAAACCCCGCGGTGGCATTTACCACAGTAACAGCCTTTGTGCCTCCGGCTAATGGAACATTACCGCCTATAGAGGCCCTGAAGATGCCTATTTTAACCGGCACGCCTACATAAGCGTCTACTGAAGGCTTGTTTTTATACTCAGTGCCTGCGCCTGTTATATTAAATACGATCACCGCATCTGCTTCCAATGCGTCCGCTTTTTGCATAAATGCATCTTCAGATGCGAGGTCGCCCTCAACAATATTTGAATAGGCAGGTATGGCGGCAATGCCTTTGTCGTTCAACAGCTTTACGGTAGCGTCTTCCAGTTGCCGTCTGGCAAGATCGTCCGAAATTTTTGCCATTACAATTACCTTACGGTATGCTTCAGCTTTATAGGTGGACGATTTCCACGATGATTGTGCCGTACCTTGCTGCATTAAAGCAAGCGCAATACATACAAAGGTTAAACCGGTTTTATACATATTATTTCTTTTTGGGTGCAAAGAATTTTATATAGGGAGCAATTGTTATAAAAAATTGTCTACGCTATTTGGGTTTAATACAAGATGCATAAAATTGAGAATGATAGGAATTTGTAATTGATTATAGTATTGATTGCCTGCTACTTTATTCTTTCCACCTGGGGAAGCGGATAGGTTTCGTTTAAAAGCTCTTCTGCCGGCTGATAAAAGCGCAGGAATAAATTGAAATCTCCTTTGGGAGCAGGCAACCAGTTTGCTTTTTTTGAATCTTCCGGCGCCTCGTTCTGGATGTATATGGTGAATGATCCGTCAGCATTTACTGTAAAGCCGGGTGATTTATCGCTTATCTTATACCTGTTGACCGGATTATCTACCAGCATTTTATCATCGTTATTATAAATGGTTAAAGACCAGAAGGCGTTTACGGGTGGCGTTTTGCTGAATTTCATCTCATATTTGCCGGCTCCGTTCAATTGTTTATTAGCTGCATCTGTAAAGCGGTTAGGATACAGTGCTTCATCCGAAATATTACCACCCAGGTATGGACCGGCTATAACGGCACGCAGTGGATAATTGTATCCAAATCCGCTGAGGGGCGCCCAGTTCCAGCCGTTACGAGTCGTAGAGGTATTTGCCACTGCAGCAGCTACCTGGATCTGTGCGTCGGTCAATGCTTTTTTTAACGCATCTACCTGTACTGTTGTTAATTTTGAAGGATCAAATCCTTTTGCTTTTGTGAGCCCTATCCGTTCCAGTTGCCCAACCAGGGCATCATCCATTTGCTTGATCGTATTTTGCTGCATGGCATATCCCAGGTGCACAAAAAAGCCGAATTCGTTTCCGATAATATCAGGCAGTTGTGGTAGTGTTGCTGCGGGGACTTTATAATTTACATTGCCTGCCTGGCTTAACGGGCGCAGGTCAAATTGCTTTTGCAATGCCCATACCGGTTTTGGGTCTTCATCCGCTTCAACGTGAATGCGTCCCCAAAGCCATACTTTATCAGTAACTACGGGTATTGCTTTCATCGCAGGAGGAGTTTTCCCTTTCCAGCCCGGTGGAATAATAACAAATTTTCCTGCTTTTGTACCGGTTGTACGCCTCCCGATATTAAATTCATGATCGTGGTACATGTTAAATACATTGATCACATAATAGCGATCGCGTGTATCCGGAACCGTCAGCACATAAGGTTCGGTGAGGGTAACTACCGCACTCATGTAATAGGTGTCATTATTGGCGGTAGGCATATCTTTTGCAGCAGGAGTTGCCAGCTCTGTGGCCCAGCCGATCTGGTTAAGTGGCGCGCGATAGCTGGTGGCAGGTTTATTCGCAGGCATATCGATGTATTCGCGTGCGACCCGCTCCATCCGTACCAGCGGATAGCCCCAGGTATAAGCCATAACACCAAGATTATAGGCGTCTACCTCCTGTGCTTTGACTATGCTTTCTTTCGTTGCAATGGCTGTAAGCTGCGGATCAGGAAAGCTTTGAGATAAAGCGGCAGTTGATGTTATTGCTGCCGTGATCAATACCGGCAATTTGAATAGCTTCATGACAATATTTTTATTCTACATATTACTGCTGGATACGCATCGTTATGGGTAATACAAACCTGGCTTTTGCCGGAACGCCGTTTTTAATGGCAGGCTCCAGTTTCTTTGTAGCCATGATCACTCTTCTTGCTTCTTCTTCCAATCCGTATCCCAGCTTGCGCCCGGGGAATTCCACTTTCTCAACATAGCCCTCTTCATTTACAAAGATCTCGGCGTAAATAGTGCCCTGTATATTATTGTCGAGTGCGTCCTGGGGGTACTCAAAGTTTGTATAGAAATACCTGTCAAAGGCTTTTTCACCACCGGGGTACATAGCGGTCTTATCAGGCTTATAATTATAGCCCGCTATATCTGTGAGCTCATTTTGAGGAGCAACAGATACAATAGCCTCTTCAGTATAGGCCGCCACTTCTTTTTTATCCAGCTTTTTATATTCCGGCACCTTGGTGACAGGCTTTGCTTTGGCACGTTCTGCTTCATAGTCGGTAACAGCAGCCGGGGTATCTGCTTTTGCAGGTTCAGCTATGGGTGCTTGTGTTGCGATTGTTTCTTCAGCAGTTTGTCCGGCTTCCTGGCTGTTGCCGCATGAAGAAATAAATACGGCCAGGATAATTACAGCGGGAAGGAATTTGTGTTTCATAAATAATAATTGTTGGTTTAAGTATTCGATTTGGGAGGGGAGCCAATGACGTACTTGGTTTTACAACCCCTCGCCTGTCTTTGCGATCCGCCGCAGGGAGACGTAAATCCTCGTGCGTCTGCGTCTTTCAAATTAGCGGGGACTGCTTCACCCGCCGCGATATACCTTCAATTCAATGCAACACGCGGGCGTTCTCGCAGTGACGATAAAGATCATTTTATCAGCTTCACTTTTACTTCTTTAATATTTCCGTTGAATTTGAAATAAGGCTTATAATCTCCTACCGGCGAACCAAGGTCATTACCCACATCGAAAGTTTCGTCTAATGAATAACCTGAAAGTGGTGTACGTTTGGTAGATACCTTACCCACCAGCTTACCGTTTGCAAGCAGCTCGGCATCGGCAGGTTTACCGGGTCCGTTCTCTTTTACATTCAGTTCAAGCGTAGCGTTTCCTTTTAATGGCACCGTTCCCTTTATCAGGTTGCGCTGTTCACCATATTCATTAAATACATAATAGGGAACTCCGTTCTTCATATAAATTGACCAGCCGCCCGACACACCGCCAATCGCAACAATAGCTCCGTTCTCCGAGCCTTTCAGATCTGCCAGTTGCACGGTAATATTATAATTTGCACCGATAAACCTCGGAGCGCTTTTTTCGGGTATACGCTCTGCACCGGGATAGTAGGTAAACTCTGTTTTGCCGGTTGAGGCCAATGGCAGGTTTTCCGGATTAAACCTGGCCCCACCTCTGTCGTCCATCGGGTAAACATTGTATTTACGCGCTTCCCTGTCAAAAACCGCCTGCAACTCCTTCAGCTTTTCAGGATTTGATTGGGCAAGGTCATGCGCCTGCGAAAAATCTTCTTTCATATTGTATAACTCCCACCTGTCGTTGTCGAAAGATTTTGTGGCAGAAAGGTTCCAGGGTTTATCACCGTGTTTGGCGCAGGCATACCAGCCGTTGTCGTAAATGCCGCGGTTGCCGAACAGTTCGAAATATTGAACCGTATGTTGTGTTGGCGCATCTTTATTATCAAAAGAATAAACCATGCTCACGCCTTCCAGCGGCTTTTGTTTCACGCCATTTACATATTCGGGAAACTGTATGCCGGTGGCTTCATAAATGGTGGGGGCGATATCTATTACATGGTGAAACTGCGTTCTTATCTCTCCCCTGCTTTTGATCCCGGCGGGCCAACTGATAACAAGCGGATTGGAAGTGCCGCCGTAATGCGATGCTACTAATTTAACCCATTGAAAAGGAGCACTTGTTGCCCAGGCCCAGCCTGCGTTAAAATGATTAAAAGCTTCCGGGCCGCCTATCTTATCAATATTTCTGAGAATGGTATTAAAATCTTCCGTCTGGCCATCCAGGCTTACCAGTTCGTTAAACATGCCCTTTTCCTGTCCTTCGCTGCTGGCGCCATTATCGCCAACAAGGTACATGAATATAGTATTATCCAGTTCGCCCATTTCCTGCAACGCATCTAATAAACGTCCCGCTTCATAATCGGTTTGCTCGGCAAAACCTGCATACACTTCCATTAACCGGCTGGCTACTTTTTTCTCTTCGGGGCTGAGGGTTGAAAAAGCGGGAATCTCTTCCGGCCTCGGGCTTAATCCTGCGTTGGCAGGAATTTTCCCTTCTTTTATCTGGCGCTCATAGATCTGTTGCCGCAGTTCGTCGTAACCCGAATCAAATTTTCCTTTATACTTATCACTCCATTGTTTTGAAACCTGGTGTGGCGCATGTGTAGCCCCGGGGGCGAAATACAAAAAGAAGGGTTTCTCCGGAGACATGGAGTGTTTCAGGCGCAGCCAGGAAACAGCGCGGTCTGCCAGGTCATCATTCAAATTATAACCCGGTGTGTCAGGTGCTTCAATAGAAGTGATACCATCCGTTAAAGCAGGGAAATACTGGTTGGTTTCGCCACCGATAAAGCCATAGAATTTATCAAACCCCTGTCCTGTGGGCCAAGTAGTAAACGGTCCGAAAGGATTGTTTTCCCATATTGCCGTTTGGTGCCATTTACCCCAGGCGGATGTTGCATAGCCGGAATTTTTCAATACCGTGGCAATAGGCGCAGTTGTATTCGGCACCTGCCCGGTATAGCCGTTAAAACCGGTTCCGATATCTACGATCGTTCCCGTGCTTACACTATGGTGATTCCTGCCCGAAAGCAGGGCCGCACGGGTGGGGCTGCATTGCGCGGTAGTGTGGAAGTCAATATAAGATACCCCGTTCTTTGCCACCCTGTCAAGATTGGGTGAAGCCACAGGACCACCAAACGTGCTCATGGCGCCAAAGCCCATATCATCTATCAGGAAGATAACAATATTGGGAGCGCCTTTTGGGGCCTTAACCGGCAGCACTTTGCCGGGCGTCGCATCCTGGTAAAATGGTGTTACGGTAGCCCCTGTTACCGGCCCGGTTGGTTCTGGAAGATTTGAAATTTCTCTCCCTGTGTTCTTTTTCTGTTCTGTGCTTTGATTACAACTCCAGAAACAAATCACGGAAGCAATCAACAAGATACCTGGAATCCGGCTGAGATGTTTTATTGGTTTCATTTTTAAAACTTTTAATGGTATGGGTATATAGGATTCAAAAGCGTCATTCTAATTATCGATTAAATGGAGCCCTTACAACTTTTTAACCACAGGGTGTTTCCAGCTTCCTTCAAGTGCTGCAGGTTTTGGCCAATACAATCTTAACACCACCCTAAAACTTCCTGCCGGGGCAGGCAACCAATTTGCTTCTTTGTTTTTTCCGGGGGATTCGTGTTGTATCAATAGTGTAAGGCCGCCGTCGGTATCTTTTCTAAATTGAGATAGCATGGTTGAATTCAGCAGGTAGCGGTTAAGCGGATTCTCTACCAACAGGTCGTCTGAATCGTACATGGTGAGTGACCAGAATGCATTAACAGGGGGTAATTGCCCGGGAGCAAAACGCATTGCATAAGTATTTGCACCATCCAGTTTATTACCGTCTGTATCAACAAAATAATTCGGATACATGGCTTCTTCCCTGCTATTTCCATAAATACCTGTGACTGCACCAACCATTCTGAACATATAATTTCCGTTCAGGAAATCTCTCGTACCAAAAACATCTGATGCTGAAACCTTACCTTCATTGCTCTGTTGGACCACTGCTGCCAAATCTTTCCATGCATCAGCAACACCCTGATGCATGGCGCTTACCACTTCGGTGGAAAAGGCTGTAGTATCAAAAGTTTTGCCGGCGCCAATATTCAAAAGACTGAATTTTTCCATTAGCTCCTTTTCCGACGGATGGGTAGGGCAAAACTGTAAAGCAAAATTCAGGTGTTTGAAAATATCTAATGATGACTTTTGTTCTTCCACGCTAAGTGGTTTTGGAAAATCAATAGCAGGCGTGGCTGGTGGCGCAGGTTGACCCATAAAAGCCGACAAAGGCTTAAGAACATATTTCAATTGTACTTTCTTAACATTCTCCAGATCGTTCGGATCATACAATTGTGTTCTGAATATTCCGGAGGCGATTTCAGTTTCGCAACGGATCACTTTGTCGATGCCTTTTGGCGTTTCGCCTTTCCAGTTCGGACCGGCAATCATATAAGCGCCGCCGTTATTCCCGGTAGTTCTGCTACCCAGGTAATCAAAGTTGAATGTGTAAAGATCAATCAACTGCAGGCTCCAGTACCTGTTTTTTTCGATAGGGGAAATAATAAAAACAACGGGCTCCGCTCTTAAATCCAATCCTACAAATGAAAAAGGTGTGTCAGAATTAGGCGTTTGAATAATTCTGTCTTTTGGTGTAAACACTCTTGGGACATTAAAGATATTGTTGCGGGAAGTTTTGTATTCAGGATCCGTTTTGTCGAAAAAATACGCATATTGAACGCGCAGATTGTCAACAATGGGATAAGCGTAGATGTAAGCTTCTTTTGCAATTTGGCGAACTTTTTCAGGACTAAGTACAACGTCTTGCCCAGCAGACCGGCCTGATTTTTTCTTTTCCCGGCAAGCCGCCAAGCCAATTAATAAACCTATACTAATTAAGGTTAGGATTGTTTTGAGTGGTAATCTCATGACGCTGGATTTTGTTACAAAAGATTTAAGGTTACTTTGGCACCTTCAACCTGCGGGGTTGGTTTTGGAAGATTTGAGATTTCTTCTTCTGTATTCTTTTTCTGTTCTGCGCTTTGATTGCAGGAGAAAAAAGAAAGCAGCACCAGGAATAATATGCAACCGGCATAAAGATTAAACTTTTTCATTTTGTATTTTTTTAACTATCAATCATATGTACAGGTCATACTTTAAACAGGGGTACATGCAGCTATCGGAAATACTACTGAGATTGTTTCATAATTTCCGCTCCACTTAATGAAGCTCCTTTTTGAACGGGTGGAAAATCACGAAGTGTTTTAATGTGTTCCTCAAGGATGTCTTGTGCCATATGAAACACATATTGTTTTTGCTGGATCATTGTTGCTTTTGGTCCCGGGGCCTGATCAAAAAACTCAAACGGATCCTGGCGTATATTTATCAATAAGGGTAGCTCCATTTTTGTAGTAGTGCCATAATAACCATTGCGGGTAAAAAAGTGTACTTTCCACTGATTCATACGAACAGCCTGTAGATTAGATTCTGAATAATATATAAAGAAGTTCCTGGCAGACTTATGGATTTTGCCCGTCCAGTAATCCAGGTTATTGAATCCATCTATATAATTTTTCTTAACGACATCCGTGCCAAAAGCATCTCCCCTCGAAGCCCGCTCCTTTACATCAGCAACACCTGCCGCGGCAGCCAGGGTTACAAAAAGATCTTCATGGCTTTGAATGCCATTCAGCTCAGTACCGGGCTTAATTTTTCCCGGCCAGCGTATAAGTAAGGGTATCCGGATGGCGCCTTCCCAGGTTGTTAGCTTTGAACTACGATAGGGCGTTGTGGCGCCATATGGGTAAGTCTCTGTTTCGGGTCCATTATCGGTTGAATAGATCACAATCGTATTTTCAGAAATCCCCATATCATCCAGTTTTTTTAATATCGATCCTACATTTTCATCATGCTGTATCATGCCGGCACCATGCAGGTCATCTCCGCTGGTATATTGCTTTGCACTGTCAAGGTATCTTTTGGGAACATGCGTGAAAACATGCATCCTGCTGGCAGCAATCCAAATAAAAAATGGCTTGCCCTCTGCCTTGGCCTTATCCATAAACTTAAATGAGGCATTAATGAATTCTTCATCCACTGTTTCCATCCGCTTACGTGTAAGTGGCCCGGTATCTTCGATACGTTGCTTACCAACTTTTCCAAACCTCGGGTCAACTGTAGTGTCATCTTTATCTGTTGCAAAGCAATGTAATACGCCACGGGTGCCGTGTTTCTTTTTAAATTCGGGATCGGCAGGGTAATCAATATCTTCCGGTTCTTCTTCTGTATTAAGATGATACAGATTGCCATAAAACTCATCAAAGCCGTGTACTGTGGGTAAATACTCATTTCTGTCGCCCAGGTGATTTTTTCCGAATTGTCCCGTAGCATATCCCTGCTGTTTTAATACCTCTGCAAGTGTAACTGTTTGAGGCCTCAGTCCAAGTAAACTTCCCGGGCTTGATACCGTGGTAAGCCCGGAGCGGATTGGCATTTGCCCTGTAATGAATGCTGCTCTTCCCGGGGTGCAACTGGGTTGTGCATAATGGTCACTGAATATGACGCCCTCTTTGCCAATGCGGTCTATATTGGGTGTACGATAGCCCATGGCGCCCCTGCTATACACGCTCAGGTTCCAGAACCCGATATCATCACCAAAAATCACCACGATGTTTGGCTTTCCAGGAGAAGCATTGGTTGTTTTTTTATTTTGTGCATAAGATTGATGCACCAAAAAAAAGCAAAGAATAAAGGCAAATACTATTGTAACCGAACGCTTTTTAATTTTCATGCCCTATAGTTTAATGTTATATGAAATATGTCCTTATGGTTTGGGTCAGCAGGGGTGAAAAGTATCTTCTATTTAGGATACCAACATGATTGAACCACAGAATCCCCAGACCGTTTTTTCCGATATCGCTAATGCACAATTGACTGCTTTCCGCGATCAAAAAATGCTCACCCGATCTTTCATTTACCAGTGTCCTTTTGTTTTCCACTTCTGCGGCGTGTTAATGATATGCATCCTACACCCGCAATGCCCCAGAAAGCAGCATAGCCGGCAGACTCCCCGTCACGCTGCTCAATAGCAGTGTCACTGCCAGCTTGTATAAACGTTGATACATCCGGCAATTGACGGCCTGCTAATTCCTTCTCAACCGTTTTATTAAGCGGGTTCTCAATAGCACCCAGCGTAGCCTCAGTGGCAGAAATAAATTTGAACATCGGAGCAGGCTTGAATTTATTGGTTACATCGTAGGCAAGGTCATTACCCGCGGTTGCGAGCTTTTTCACCGGTGCCCCTTTTTTAAAGTCGAGCTTGGCCAGGTCTATCCAAAAAACAGTGGGGCTGAATACGCGGTCAAAATAGAGCACACGCTTATTAAGGTTCATGATGGTCCGGAAGATCGTAAATGCAACGGTTGGGCTCGCTTCGGCGTGTGAGGCCTGCCGTTCAGGGCTTGGCATACCGAAAGGCATACCAACATTTCGCATGACGCTCATCAGCGCAGCAACTGCATCCCGCTCGGTCTTCGGTTCCGGCAGGTTTTTAGCGTAAAATGCCCCGCGAATGAAACGATCGGAGGGATCGTGCGTACCGGGAAGAGGTTTATTACCTCCGAAACCGGCATATTGCGAGAGAATAGCAAGCTGCTTGTCGTAGGTAGGCTCATTAGTCATCACGATGTAGCTGCGATCGTGATAGATCTTCAGTTCTCCGTCGATCATCTCGAATATGCCGGAATCACCTGTCGAATCTTCAATAGCAATGTGAAATTCACTCTTGGTACCATGATGGTCCATAGCCATCCGCAACTGGAACGGAAGGTTTTTAGAAGCAGCGACCGCTTCGCTCACAGTGGAGAAGTTGTCGAGATACCACTGCATCCACATGCTCAGGGGAAGTCCTGGCAGTTTTGGATCCCGTGGAGCTACCTTTGTTCCCGTAAGCCACAATATGTGTGCAGAAAGACCAGCCTCGTTCATGCCGTCCATGGCAACGTGCTCATCCATTGTAATAACTACACTTCCATATTTACTCGTCCACTTATAGGGGTTATCTTCCGTAGCCCCGCTTCGTGCCATTCCCCGGGGCAACACCCAAAGATCTGTCGGAGCATCTACTATCCAATCCTCACCGCGGCCAACATATACGCCCAGCGGGGTTTTCCAGAGTATGCGGGAACAGGCTGACACCGGAACCACGTCTGAGATGAAGTACACCAAAAGCAGGAAACACGCGATTTTCTTCCTGGTTAATGTTGTTTTCATAATGAATCATTTTTTGTATAAAGGATGGTTTTTCAATATGAATGTTTGTGCGTTCTTATGGTTTGCTTTCATCAGGCATAGCAGGTATTTCTATTTCGGAAATACCAGGGTGATCGAACCCCGGAAGCCGAAATCTGTTTTACCCCCCGAAGGCGCTGCTACGGGTATTCTTGGTCCGACAGCCAGTGAAACAGTTTGATCACCCAATTTTGTAACAGCGCTTACCGCCAGGTTAAGAAAGGCGACCGTTGTATTCGCTTTCCAGTTAGCGGTGATCTCTGCGTTACTGCTCAGTCCGGCGCCGCTGGGAAAATTTTTGGCGAAAAAGGGCTGCAGGAATAGCTGGTTTACGCCGGGTCTGTCCTTACTGCCGGCAAAAGACCATAGCTGGTTTATCAGGCAGCCATAGGTAAAACCATTTGCCTGCTTCAACACAATAGCCGTGGGCCCTATACCCCATTTTTTTGTAGTAAGCCATTCATTGGTTCCCACGGGAACAAGAAAAGCGGGCCCGGCGCCCCATGTCAACCCGTTTCTGGGATTGGCGGGTGATAAAAATCCGCTCACCGTAGCATCGCTCAAACCGAACTGGTTGTCGCCAGGCCCGGTAATATCATGCTGATCAATAATGGGCAGCACCACCCGTGCAATGAGGTTCAGCTTTGGCGTGAGCTGGGTTGGGATGACCGGCTGAAAGTTCAGCGTATAACGTGCGCCGTTATACGGGCCGATCCCATAATCCACATTGTTCTGGAACGGCACGCTGATAAGATTCGCCACGGGATTAGCCAGCTTATCTGCCAGCTCTGCGTTGTTCGGTGGCTTTTCCTGCGCTGAAAGCCCGGGCCCGGAAAGCAGCAGAAACAGGCACCTCGTTACTATTCGTAATAATCCCATAAGTTTTTTTGTATTATAAATTGATCGTTATTTTATTGACGCAACCCTGTCACTTTAAAAACCCTTCTTCCTTCATTTTTTTAGAAACGGCATCGGCTACTTCATTCACGGCCTTGTCTATCCTGGAGGGATTGACAGTCTTACTGGTACCTACCCATAATAATTTGTTATCAGGCACCGAATACACTGTTGTTTCAATAAAATAATTTTTGTCTTCGCGATAGTAACCGGGATCGTAGTAATATGGAGCAGCGTACCGGTAGTAGCCGCCGTAACCGCGGTAATAAAAGGGAGCTGGGTTGCTGCCCGGCACGTATGATGTTTCTTTATCAACGTCTGCCAGGCGCATCATCAATACATAATCGTACCCGTCATCTTTCAGCTTAGCGGTAATGGCAGACTCCTCCTCACCGGATAGATTACCGGGCATCATTACATAAGAGGGGAATGCTTTTTTCTGAAGCCGCATTACCAACTGATCTTCTATTGTACGCCTTGATGCCTCGCTCCTCACCAGGGCCACCACTAAAATTTTTTGAACTTCTTCAAGGCTTACACTCGCTCCGGGCTCCTTCCACGATTTTACAATTTGAGTTGAGGTACCACAGGAACAGACAATGCCGACAATAAAAAATAAAATGATACAGTTTTTCATAATACCTGTTATTGTTTAGTTTAAAAATGAAAATGCATAAGTGTTATATTATTCAATCATTGCCGTGTATTTATTCTTTGCCGACAATACCGACCGGCTATATGAGCCGACCCGTATTTTCAATAATACAGACGCGGTGTATACACTGTTATCTCAAAATAGGTTTGATCGCAAATTGGAATAAAAAGGAACGGATACGAAGGATATGTTTGTCAGAGGTTATATAACGGGCATGCCTGTTATACGAATGACAAATTACACGGTATTGGATTGCAGTTTTACTACACCTTTGTGTACTACTGTATTTTATTTTCTCTGTTGTTGGTTTCGTCCGATAGTAATTCGTCAATTCCCGAGCCTTTATTGGAGATGCCTATTTTCCACTGATCGCTTGTAATATGCGGTAGTAGTTTGAGATTACTTACAGGAACAAACGCCACAGAACCGTCTTCGCAGCTCTTTGAAGAGGGGAAAAAAACAGTTGCCAGCCCGTTATCCATTTCTTTGATCAGAAAACAGGGAAAGATAGTGTCATCCTTTTCATATAGTGCCGGGCTTTCCACCATAGAGGGAGCATTTTTTTGCTCGTATAATTTTGAAACCGCCAATTCCTTATAAGCCCTGTATCCCGGAAAATGCTTTACCAGCTTATTATCCAGCCAGGCATTTATTTGCCTGAAGAAAGTAAGGCGGACAAGATATCCGCAAATGATAATGATGATCAATAGCGCCAGCGAACTGGCAACCGTTTCTCCGGATATCCCGAATATTGACCTCAACCCGAAAAGGGATGCGATCTGGGAAGTAAAACCCGTAAGGAACCGGAAGGCTTTGGTTATAAGCACAAAAAATATAAGTAAGGGCAGCAGGAATATAATCCCTGCAATAAATGTATCGCGCAGTTGGGCTATCTTTTTCTTAAGCATAGTGGAAACGCATTTTTAATGATCACCACTTATTATACCTTACGCAGTAACCTGTACAACGTCCCCGCCGCCACTGCGCCCGCAACAGGAATAATAATGAACAGCCAGAGCTGTGCCAGCGCCCAGCCACCGACAAACACAGCCTGGCTGATACTTCGTGCAGGATTGACCGAGGTATTGGTTACGGGGATACTGACAAGATGAATCAGTGTAAGAGCAAGGCCAATGGTCAGTCCTGCAAAGCCCCCCGGAGCTTTTTCATCTGTTGCACCCATAATAATAAGAAGGAACATAAACGTCATTACAAACTCGGTAACGATCGCTGAAATTATGTTATATCCCCCGGGTGAATGTTCGCCATATCCGTTGGCGGCAAAGCTGTTTATTACATTACCATTGCCGGTAGCAATGATGTATAATACCGCAGCAGCCGTAATTGCCCCGAAGACCTGCGCTATCACATAGGGCAAAATATCTTTACTGCTTATCCTTCCACCTGCCCATAATCCTATGGTTACCGCAGGATTTAAATGAGCGCCGGAAATATGCCCCAGTGAGTACGCAATGGTGAGAACAGTTAACCCGAAGGCCAGGGAAACTCCAACAAGCCCTATCCCCACTTCCGGAAAGGCAGCCGCCAGCACCGCGCTGCCACAGCCGCCCAGAACCAACCAGAAAGTACCCAGAAATTCTGCTAATGCTTTTTTCATCTGAAAGTAATTGTAGAATGATTCAAATAAAATAAAAGGCGTGTTTTACCGAGGTGCAGGTATAAAATGTTGGGGAACGGGCAAAAAATGCCTGCCGGACAAACATATATTTGTCGTTAGGTAAGCGCTTATGCAGCCCTTCACATCTAATTTGACATGTATTTCTTTATCACTTCGCTCCGGTTGCGTACCTGTAGCTTTTCATAGATGTTATGCGCATGCTTTTTTATGGCGTCGATGCCAACATTCAGCTTTCCGGCGATCTCTTTATACAGAAAGCCTTCTACGATCAAAGCAAGCACGGATTTTTCTCTTTCCGTAAGCCCGTTGAAACGCAGTTTTTCGTCATCACGCTGAAAATAGTTTATTACTTTCCTGGCTATTTCCGGCGACATGGGCGCGCCGTTATTGTATAGTTCGGTTATTTCAGTGACCAGGTGATCAAAAAAATGTTTCTTCAATAAATACCCGCCTGCACCGGCTTTTAACGCGGTAAACACTTTTTCGTCATCATTGAAGATGGTCAGCACCAGGAATTTCGCTCTGGGATAGTTCGATTTAGCAGAAAAGATAGCTTCTGCCCCGGACATCCCGGGAAGATCAAGGTCTATTAACGTAATATCAGGCTGAAGGTCTTCATATTTTTCAATAAACGCCTCTGCATTGGGAAATGAGCCGATACAGGAAATACTGTCACTTGCATTCAGCATATCCTCTATTGCTTTGCGTACCATGTGCTGATCCTCAACAATACAAACTGTAATCAACTTATTATTCTTTTAATGATATAAACACCGGTTGCCAAGATTTATCCGGAGCTTCCGTACCTGCCAGTTGTTATAGACAATAGCAATAATACATTCTATCCCGGCTTGGGAAAAGTATACCTTTGTGTACTATTCCGGCTTCCTGCAGTTATTCGCAGCTGCTATAGCCGGTGCTATTTTATGACTCCTTCAGCTGTGCAGGTATATCAATTGTGATCTGCAATCCTTCCCGGTTCTCAAATAAAATGATACCGCCAATGCTGCTTATTCTCTTCTGCATGTTATTGATGCCATTACCCTCTGAGGGCTGGGTTTCATGTAAGCCTATACCATTGTCCTTCGCTATTACCCTGACCCTTTTTTCGTTGCACGAAAAGTCAATGGAAAACTTACCTGCTTTAGAATGTTTGATAACATTGTGAAATATCTCTTTAATAACAAGCAGAAGATTCCTCTGCTGTATATTATTGATATGATAATCGTTTTTGCAGTTGTTTTTAAAATCAAGTGTAAGGCTAAGGTCCGTTCTTTGAATATACTCGGCCATATATACCCGTAAATGAGCCATGAGCCCATTAAGGGTACCTACTGTGTCCTTCAGCATCCATACAATTTCACTCATTTGATCAATTGCCTCCCCTGAAATCTGGGAAATATTTTTCAACATTGTCTCTGAGCTTCCACTTGGCCGGGTAGCTAACCTGTTGACGACTATCTGCAGACAGGTAAGGCTGCTTCCCAGGTCGTCATGCAACTCTCTTGATATCCGTTCCCGCTCATTTTTCAATGCAAGCTGGCGCTGCAGTTTTGCCGATTTTTTATAATTATTTCTCATCAGGAGAGATATAATTATAACCATACAGGCAATCGCGATCGCTACAAGCAGATAGGCCTGCTTTAATTTGATATCTTTAGCGAGTGTTTCATTCAGCGCTTTATGATATCTTTTCTCCATGTCTGCGCTGATATTAACAGACGTAAATCGTTTATTCGCTTCATCAACAGAATCTTTAAACGAAATATAGTTTTTCAATTGCTCAACAGCTTCCCTTGTCTCACCCAGCTTTAAATGATAATCAGCCCTGACCTGGTAATATTTCAGGTGGTTATTCTCATCAGGCAGTGTTTTCAGTGAATCACTTACCTGGTTCAGCAATTGGTTTGCTTCAGGAAGCCTGTTTTCTGACATAAGCATGTCAGCCAGGCCAAGCTGCAGGTTCTGGGCAAAGTTATCATTGCGTTTTTCAAAAACGGCAAGCGATTTTACATATAACGATTCAGCCAGGGCTCTCTCGTTCTTTTGTGCATAATAATCTGCCAGGTTTCCCCATACAACGGCTTTGGCTGTTTGTATATATTGCTGCCGGGTTGGGAACTTCGGTTCCTGCTTCAGGATATATTCCATAGCCGCATTAAAATAATGTACAGCACTATCCCATTGATGCAGCTTTGCATAGCATAAACCCACATTATCCAAATTAGCTTGTGAATAAACGAATGTCAGGAATTGATTGGTGACAGCGCTGCAATTAATTTCTTTTATAGCAGTTTTAAAATATTCAGCCGCTGATTCGAATTTTTTTTGTTTATACATCAGATTAGCAAGCCGTTGCGTGTAACTGTGTATACTGCAGCTATCTGTCGCAGCATTTTCTGCTATTACCCTTGATTTAGTATAATATACCAGGCTTTCATCATAATTTTTCAATGCCAGGTATATATCGCCTTTGGAAGCAAGTGCAGAAGCATACCATTGTGCAAATTTGGGCTGGCTTATTTTATTTGCAGTCAGGTCAAGCATACTGTCCGCATATTTAAATGCTTCCTCAAAATTGCGTTGCCGCTGGTAGAAAGCACATTTAAAGCCGTATATTTCAAGCCGGTCTTCTGTACCCGGATATTTAATGTGGTTGAAAGCGGAATCAAGAAAATCCATCTGTTCCGGGCTATCGTCCGGCAACGCATTTACTACGGATAACAGATCTTTTACCTGTTGAGAATGTTCTTTATTTTCCTGATTACATGAAATACTCTGACAGATAAATCCAAGGATAACTGTCGCCATTAATACGGCAAAGCAGTCTGGCCAAGAGATAGCATTAAAGAGGTATTTCTGCGTTTTCATCACCGCATATAGTTTTGCTTTAGCCGGCAGGGCTGCAATGTGCGGCACCTGTCCACGGTGAGGAACATAGGTGTAAGGTCATTTCGCAGGGTGTAACTGCGGCATATCAAGCTTATTGAATATAGCAAAAATAGACAATAAAAGTATCTTCCATGTAAATTAAACCACAACTGATCTTTGCCCGGAAACCTGAAACGGTCTCCGATCGATGTAAGCCGATCTTTACACATATCTGCAAGACGCTAACGCTGCCGGGTGTGTGCCGCCGGCAGGCCGGCAATAATCAATGTAGCTTCAGAAATAGTTTTTATATTTTACTGTTCTTGGGATAGATGTAAAAGATAATTGCCCGTTTTTTGCCGTAAAATCCCGCAATCCCCTCACCAGACCTGTCCTTCAGGATCATTTTGCAGGCGACGGCAGGAACTGATAATTTTTATTTGATATCTTAATTTTTTCTCCTACCTTTGCCGCCCCAAAAAGTTCTTATTTGAATTTGGGAGTTCTGCTTAATGCAGGACGTTAACACCAAAAATGTAAAAAAATGGCAAAAGAAATCAGTGGCTTTGTAAAGCTACAGGTAAAGGGCGGTCAGGCCAATCCTGCACCCCCGGTAGGTCCTGCGTTGGGTTCCAAAGGTATCAATATCATGGAGTTCTGCAAGCAGTTCAATGCCCGCACCCAGGACAAAATGGGAAAAGTACTTCCCGTATTAATTACAGTTTATTCCGACAAATCATTCGAATTTGTCATTAAGACTCCCCCGGCCCCCGTTCAGTTAATGGAAGCCGCCAAGCTGCAGAAAGGTTCAAAAGAACCCAATCGCGACAAAGTTGGTAAGGTAACCTGGAGCCAGATAGAGGCGATCGCAAAAGACAAAATGCCCGATCTGAACTGTTTTTCGCTCGAAAGCGCTATGCGCATGGTAGCGGGTACAGCACGCAGCATGGGTATTACGGTTGACGGTAACGCCCCCTGGGAAAATTAATCTTCACTTCCAAAAACTGAATGAAAATGGCGATTAGTAAAAAAAGAAAAGCTGTAGCAGCTAAAGTAGATAAAAACAAACTGTATTCGCTGTCGGAAGCTTCTTCCCTGGTGAAGGAAGTGAACATCACGAAATTCGACAGCTCTGTTGATATACACCTGCGTTTGGGTGTAGACCCCAAAAAGGCCGACCAGGCCATCCGTGGCACGGTAACATTACCGCACGGAACCGGTAAAACAAAACGAGTACTGGTGCTTTGCACACCCGATAAGGAAGAAGCGGCAAAAGCAGCCGGCGCCGATCACGTGGGACTGGACGATTATGTTGCGAAAATAGAAGGCGGATGGGTAGACATCGACGTGATTGTGGCTACACCTGCAGTGATGCCCAAGATCGGTAAACTGGGTAAAATACTCGGTCCCCGCAACCTGATGCCGAACCCTAAAACCGGTACCGTAACCAATGATGTTGCAGCAGCAGTTAACGAGGTAAAAGGTGGTAAAATAGCTTTTAAAGTAGATAAAGCCGGTATCATTCACGCATCTGTCGGTCGCGTAAGCTTTACGCCTGAAAAGATCGCTGAAAACAGCCAGGAATTTATCAATGCTATTATCAAGGCAAAGCCGGCCACTGCAAAAGGTACTTACCTGAAAAGCGCTTACATGGCCAGCACTATGAGCCCCGGTATTGCCATCGACACTAAATCTATTGTTAACTAATGCTTTAACAGCATAAAAATCTTTTGTATGACCAAACAGGAAAAAAACGAAGTGATTGAACTGCTGAAAGGCAAGTTCTCACAATACAATAACTTTTATATTACCAATACTGAATCACTATCTGTTGAGCAGATTGGTAAACTGCGCCGCGCCTGCTTCGACAAGAACGTGGAAATGAAAGTGGCGAAGAATACACTGATCAAAAAAGCGCTGGAATCCATCGACAACGAAAGGTTTTCCGGTGTGTATGAATCTCTGAACAATGTAACCGCCCTGTTGTTTTCTGAAAACGCCAAGGAACCGGCGCTGATCCTGAGCACTTTCCGTAAAGAAAGCAAAGGTGAAAGACCGGAACTGAAAGCAGCTTTTATTGACGGGGATGTATTTGCCGGAGACAACCAACTGGAAGCGTTGACCACACTGAAGAGCAAGCAGGATCTCATCGGCGAGATCATCGGCTTACTGCAGTCGCCTGCCAAGAATGTTATCAGCGCATTGAATGCGGGTAATAAGCTGGCAAGCCTGGTAAAAGCGCTGGAAGAAAGAGCGAATTAATGTGACAATTTGAATCCCGAAGTTTCGGGATGCTAATTTGAAAATGTAAGAAGTTAGCTATTGCATTTTCAAATTTTCAAATTGACTCATTTTCAAATTAATTATCCTGGCCTGAGGATAATATACAAACAAATTTTTTTAATAACTCCGCCGGAGCACAGGCAATGAAGGCGGGAAAAATTTGAAACAATGGCAGATTTAAAAGCATTTGCAGAACAACTGGTAAATCTTACCGTAAAAGAAGTAAACGAATTAGCGACTATTTTGAAAGATGAGTACGGCATTGAGCCTGCGGCTGCTGCTGTAGCTGTGGCAGCTCCTGCTGCTGGTGGTGGCGCTGCTGCTGCTGAAGAAAAAACTGCTTTCAACGTAGTATTGAAAGCAGCCGGTGCTAACAAGCTGGGCGTGGTGAAGGTAGTAAAAGACCTGACCGGCTTAGGTTTGAAAGAAGCAAAAGACCTGGTAGACGGTGCACCGAAACCCATTAAGGAAGGTGTTGCCAAAGCCGAAGCTGATGAGATCGCAGCAAAACTGAAAGAAGCCGGCGCTGACGTAGAGATCGCGTAAGTTTTTTCTTTTAGATAATTGAAAGGCTGCCTCTTTTGAGGCAGCCTTTCTTATTTTATAATATACGAGGAGAAACCAGTGCTCATTAGCGCCTCCCTGATCATTGAGCTGCGACAATAAACTGATCATGTATACGAGATGGGTCACGCAAAGGTCGCAAAGAGACGACGCAAAGGAAGAAGCGGTTCAAAAACGGGAAATGTTTGTGCGCCTTTTGCGCTTCATAGCGGCTTTGCGTGAATTATAATACCGTTGTTGGATGCCGTGAGAGATATCAATCAAAAGATCGTCCATGTCTGGTACCCATCCCGAATGACTTCAATCGGGCAGGCATCTCCGCTAACAAGTTAATATTTCGCAGCGCTGCTTGCTCGTAATAAACTTTTTTATAGAACTACAAATATTCACGGTGCGCTGCACCTTTTACAGATTCTTGATTAACAGGCCATGGTGTAATATCCGGATGATGCAGATAAGCGCTGATCCTATTAAAGCTACTTCTGTGAAAACCCGCGGAAATCTATTACTTAACGGGTTGCAACCCGCACTCCAGCCATTCTTTGTATTTCCTGATGTTCGGCGTGTATCCCACAGGATTGGTCACCAGCTTTCCGTCCGGGCTGATCACGGCATACAGCGGCTGCGCAGAATTGATAAAATTCTCGGACTGGAAAGTTGCCCACAGCTCCCCTGTTTTATTGATCTCCTTTTCCCTGCCATCCGCCAGTTGATACGTAAAGCGGTCTTCTGCCGGCAATTTCTGGCGGTCGTCCACGTACAGCGATACCAGGATATAGTTCTCCCGTATCAGGGATGCGATCTCGGGGTCCGTCCACACCTGCTCCTCCATTTTACGGCAGTTTACACAGGCCCAGCCGGTGAAGTCGATCAGGATCGGCTTGTTGGATTCCTTTGCCAGCTGCACCGCTTTTTCATAGTCATTTTTCACATCCGGCTCCACCCCTTTTCCATGTGCGCTGCTTTCTCCATACACGCTATAGCTCAATGGTGGCGGGAACCCACTCAGCAACTTCAGGTTGGCGGCTGGTGTATTGGTGAGTCCCGGCATCATGTATAAGGCAAAAATAAACGACAGACCACCGAGCACTTTTCTGCCGGTGGAAATTTTTTGCCCCTTATAGTCGTGCGGCAGGCGCAGCCACCCAAACAGGTAAGCGCCGAGTCCTAAAGCGATCAGTATCCAGATGCCGATGAATACTTCTCTCTTCAGTAGCCCCCAATGCTCTACAAGATCGGCATTGGATAAGAATTTAAATGCCAGTCCCAGTTCCAGGAAGGCCAGCACTTTTTTGACTGTATCCAGCCAGCCTCCGCTTTTGGGTAGCGATTTCAGCCAGTTCGGAAATATGGCAAACAGGGCAAAGGGTAATGCCAGGGCCGTACCAAAGCCCGCCATACCTGCCGTCAGCGGCCAGGCGCCGTCTGAAGCAGTGCCCACCAGCAATGTGCCGAGGATAACCCCGGTACAGGAAAAAGATACGATCACCAGGGTGAGCGCCATAAAGAAAATACCGCCCAGGCTGCTCAATCCGCCTTTTGCATCTACCTTCCCTGCCAGGCCGGAGGGAAGCGTGATATCAAAATAACCGAAAAAGGAGATAGCAAATACGATGAAAATGGCGAAGAACAGCACATTCAGCCAGGCATTGGTAGAAATATTATTGAATATCTCCGGCTGCACATTACCGGCAATATGGAACGGAATGCTGGCTACCACGTAAATAAGAAAAATAAAAAAACCGTATAACACGCCGTTTTTAATGGCCTGCTCGCGGTTGGAAGCCCTGTTGGTGAAAAAAGAAACGGTTACCGGGATCATCGGGAAAACACAGGGCGTCAGTAAGGCGATCAATCCGCCGCCCAGTCCCAGCAGGAACACGACCCATATGCTTTTGTTTTCCCGGACACCATCACCGCAGGGATAGGCCGGGTTATTCACGTCTATGCTGCTGATCTTTATCCGGCCCGCGGTATCTTTTTCCACCCCGCCCTCAAAAAGCAGGGCGCCGTCTTCCTCCAGCGGAAGAAAGGCTTCGTTGTTGGCCGCATATCCTTTCAGGGTCACTTTCAATGAGGCCGGCACTTCGCCTTCAATAGACAGGTCCTGCACAATGGAAAATTTCCCGGAAAAGACCTTTACTTCCTGGTTGTCAAAAACAGGATCGGCCTGGGTTTTCGGAGCCGGGCTGCTTACCGGGTCACCTGTTTTTTTGATGTGGTCGTTATCCCAGGTAATATACAGCGCTTCAATCCCGATATCAGTGAGGTCTTCCGCATACACATGCCACCCGTCGGCGACCTCCGCCTGCAGGGTTACCGTAAAATTATTATCTGATTTTTTAGCGCTGCTGATATTCCATTTTACAGGAGATTCCTGGGCATATAAAAGATGCGGGAAAATAAAAAGCGCCAATAGTAAGATTCTAGCCATGTTTTTTGGTTTCTGCATAACAAGGTATTGCCTTTGAATGCATCGTTCAGATCATTCTCAGCAGCCGTAGTCAAAAAAGCAGTGGTTTTGGGGTATGGTCAGACCTCCGGGTCTTCTTCCCGGTCTTCATTCCATTCTACAATGAAATTATTACGGCCTTCCCCGGAAATAATGGTCATATATTTTTGTTGCACCAGCTCCAGCAGCGAGAGAAAGAAAAAAATCGCGTGGATCCTGTTCTCACATTTTTCAAAAATTTTCTCAAAACTCACTGTTTTCTCTTCCTCCACCAGTTGCAGCATGCCGTCCCTGCTCTCTTCCATGGTGTAATTGTACTGATACACTACGTGCTGCGGCTTGTTGTTGCGGTCATGCATTTTCTGCATTACCCGTTCAAAGGCCTTCATCAGCTTGAACATGGTAATGGTCTGTATTTCCGTTCCTTCGCCGGCCTCTTCCCCTATCCGGTTCAGCTCTTTCTGCAGGTTACCGCGTTTCACCATCAGCATGCGGATGGCTTCCATTTCGGCCATTTTCGCCGAAGCTTCCTTGAAACGTTTGTATTCCAGTATCTTGTCAACCAGTTCCTGCCGGGGATCAATTTCATTGCCCTGTGCATCCAGTTCCTTGCGGGGAAGCAGCATTTTGGCTTTAATGCGCATCAGCGTGGAAACAAACAGGATAAACTCACTGCTGAGCTCAATATTAAGCTCTTCCGCATTATGTATATACGCCAGGAAGTCGTTTATGATCTTTGTGATCTGTATATCATATATATCCAGCTCATCCCGTTCAATAAAAAAGAGCAGGAGATCGAAAGGGCCTTCAAACTGAGGGAGCTTAATCTGGTATGATTCTGTGTTCACGGCGGTTTATTTAATGCAGCGCGCCCCACGGTCAGGCAGGCGGAAGCATTGCAAATATAAGCAACAGTATCTAACCGGGGGCAGCAGGGATGTATTTAGCTTTTGGTTAGAAAGCGGGGGCGGGTCGCAAGATGCAGGTTGCAAGATGTGCACAACCTGTGTCTGCCTAGGACTTGAGACCTGCGACCCAAATCCTTTATTTCCCAGCGGATGTTTCCCGAAGGGGACCCGGCGTCTTCGTATAACGCCGAGTCCACAGCCTGCACCCGGGGCCTGTAGTAGCCGCCTGCCTGGAAGAAAAGTGATTTTCCTCTCCATCGTAAAGTCAGGCTGTGAGACATCAGCTATGAACAGATGCCGGGTATCTTCACTTTCCACATGTTAACAATCCGGAATACATCCGTTTGATCTTAAATTGCTACAATTTTTAGTATATTTGCTTTCTCTTTTTTTATGCCTACACAGAAGAAAAACAAAACGTCCTCCATTAACGGTAAAGACGAACAGATAGAAGTATTTGGAGCAAGGGTGCATAACCTGAAAAACCTGGATATCAATATTCCCAAAAACAAGCTGGTGGTGATCACCGGCATCAGTGGCAGTGGCAAATCTTCACTGGCATTTGATACCATTTATGCGGAAGGTCAGCGGCGGTATATGGAAACCTTTGGTGCCTATGCCCGGCAATTTATCGGGGATATGGAAAGGCCGGACGTAGACAAAATTACCGGGCTGTCGCCGGTGATCTCAATAGAGCAAAAAACGACCAACAAAAATCCCCGGTCCACAGTAGGCACCGTAACGGAAGTATATGATTTTCTGCGTTTGCTGTTTGCCAGGATAGGCGAGGCTTATTCCTATAATACCGGCAAGAGAATGGTAAAGTGGAGCGAGGAGGAAATTGTGCATAATATATTTACCCGCTTCAAAGGGCAGAAAATATCCGTGCTGGCGCCGCTGGTCCGTGGCCGCAAAGGGCATTACCGCGAGCTGTTTGAAGATATCCGTAAAAAAGGGTTTGTGAAAGTACGGGTAGACGGGGAAATAAAGGACCTGGTGCCCAAAATGCAGGTAGACCGGTATAAAGTGCACGATATAGAAGTGGTGATAGACAGGCTGAAAGTAGAGGAAGCTTTCCGCCTGCGGATCAGCCAGAGTGTGCAGCATGCGCTCCGGCTGGGCAAAGATCTTTTGTTTATCTCCCCGGCGGAAGACAGTCCTAAAAATATCAAAGAAGCTTCTTACTCCAAGGCATTGATGTGCGAAGACACGGGGCTTTCTTACGAAGAGCCTTCACCAAACAGCTTTTCTTTTAACTCTCCCTATGGCGCCTGCCCGGTTTGTAAAGGGCTGGGCACCGTGTACCAGGTGAGCATGGATGCCATTATACCCGACCCGGAGCGGAGCATCAACGAAGGGGGGATAGCACCGCTGGGCGAGGAGCGGGAAGCCTATATTTTTAAGCAGGTGCAGCAACTGGCCAAAAAGCATAAAATAAACCTGGACAAGCCGATCAAAGACCTTTCGCCCAAAGCCATGAACCTGCTGCTGTACGGTAAGGAGGATGATGCCGGCGAAACCCTGCTGAACTTTGATGAAATAGAGCCCGGCAACCAGGTATATGCCACCGAATTTGAAGGAATTGTCAACCAGTTGAAGCGCTGGTTTGCGGGCAGCAGCGAGAACATACAGAAGTGGGTAGAGCAATTCATGGAGCTGAGAACCTGTGATGCCTGCCACGGCGCCCGGTTGAAAAAGGACAGTCTCTGGTTTAAAATCGACGGGGAAAATATTGCAGCGCTGAGTGTATTGAACCTGAGCGCTTTGTCTGACTGGTTTGAAGGTATTGAAAAGCGCCTGTCTGACAAGCAAAACGCCATCGCAAAAGACATCCTGAAAGAGATCAGGGAACGGCTCGGATTCCTGCTGAATGTAGGGCTGACCTACCTTTCGCTGAACCGGCCGTCCAGGACCCTGAGTGGCGGTGAATCGCAAAGGATCCGGCTGGCAACGCAGATAGGATCGCAACTGCAGGGTATTACCTATATACTGGACGAACCTTCCATCGGGCTGCACCAGCGTGATAACCAACGGTTGATCGCTGCCTTGCAAAACCTGAGGGATATCGGTAACAGCGTATTGGTGGTAGAGCATGATAAGGACATCATGCTGGCGGCAGACTACCTGATAGATATCGGCCCCAAAGCGGGTTATTACGGTGGCCGCGTAGTGGCACAGGGAAAACCCAAAGAGCTGCTGAAGCTGGATACGCTTACCTCCTCTTACCTGAATGGCCACCGGAAGATAGCCATACCGGCAGAGCGGAGAAAGGGCAACGGCAAATTTTTAGAGATCAGGGGCGCCAACGGCAACAACCTGCGGAAAATAAATGTGAAATTCCCGCTGGGCAAGCTGATACTGGTAACCGGCGTAAGCGGCAGCGGAAAATCCACGCTGGTAAACGAAACGCTCTATCCCATCCTCAGCCGGCATGCCTATAACTCGCGGATGCAGCCGCTGGAATACAGCTCAGTAAAAGGACTGGAAAATATAGACAAGGTAATAGAAATTGACCAGTCACCGATCGGCAGAACGCCGAGAAGCAACCCGGCAACCTATTGCGGCTTCTTTACAGAGATCAGGCAATTGTTTGCCGCCATACCTGAAGCAAAGATCAGGGGCTACAATGCCGGGCGGTTTTCTTTCAATGTAAAAGGTGGCCGTTGCGATGTGTGCGAAGGCGGCGGTATGCGGGTGATCGAAATGAATTTTTTACCGGATGTATATGTTCCCTGCGAAAAATGCCAGGGAAAAAGGTATAACCGGGAAACACTCGAGATCCGCTATAAAGGCAAGTCCATTAGTGATGTATTGAACATGACGGTGGACGATGCCGTTGAATTCTTCCAGAATGTTCCTTACCTGTACCGGAAGATAAAGGTGCTGCAGGATGTGGGGCTGGGCTATATAACACTGGGACAAAACGCGGTGACCCTCAGCGGGGGAGAAGCGCAAAGAGTGAAGCTTTCTACGGAGCTGGCAAAAAAAGACACCGGAAAAACTTTTTATATACTGGATGAGCCCACCACCGGTCTTCACTTTGAAGACATACAGCACCTGCTGGCGGTGCTGAACAAGCTGACCGACAGGGGAAATACAGTGTTGGTGATCGAACATAACCTGGATGTAATTAAAGTGGCTGATCATATCATAGACATCGGCCCGGAAGGGGGCGACGGCGGCGGTACGGTAGTGTTTGAAGGCACACCCGAAGGATTAATGAATTGCAAAGAAAGTTATACGGGTCATTATCTTAAGCAGGAGCTTAACCATCAAAACAACTGATATGCAAAGAGTAATAGTAGATATGGACGAGGTGATGGCAGACACCATGGGCGGCATGGTAGAATGGTACACCAAAGAGTATGGATTGCCGGTGAACTATGACAAAATGATAGGCGCCTGGGCGCCGGGATTTCCCGACCAGCACCGGCCCGCTGTCATCGACCGGTTGTACAGCGAGGGTTTTTTCAGGCGCCTGCCCGTAATGGAAAATTGTGTGGAAGTGCTCGAAGCAGTAAACAAAAAATATGAGCTGTTCATTGTATCCGCTGCTACCGAATTTCCCAATTCCCTGAGAGATAAGCTGGAATGGCTGAACGAACATTTCCCCTATCTCACCTGGCGGCAACTGGTGCTGTGCGGAGATAAACGCATGATCAGCGGTGACTACATGTTTGACGACCATACCCGCAACCTGGTTCATTTTCCCGGCAAAGCCTATCTCTACTCCACGATCATGAATGCACATGAAGAAACTACTTACGAAAGGGTTGCCAACTGGAAGGAGATCGCGGATATATTGCTGTAGGAAATAAATATATTTCTAAACATCAGTTTTACCCGGATTGTTTACTGTCATCGTCGTCCTATAGAGGATCCTTTCACCAATCTTCATCCGCTGCCCTTTTTGGGGCCGGATTTATAAGAAAGACACTCGCTTTATTTGGAAACCTGGAACTTTCCGGACTCAAGGATCTTTCCGGATCTGTCGCGCAACTGGAAAATATAAACGCCGCGGTTGAAGTTATCCAGCAATACCTGGTTGGCTACGGATACGTTTTTTATTTCGTACACTTTTTTCCCAAGAAAATTGTAGATCTGAAAACTGTACGACCGATCGTAACCATGCTGAAATTCAAAGTTAATAACGGTAGTGGCGGGGTTGGGGTAAAATTTGATAAACTTTACAGTGTTTTCTCCTGCAGCTGCAAGCGGACCTTTCTCCTGGGCCTGAGCCCCGGAAAAATGCGTTATGCAGCCTATAAGTAAAAGCAGTGTAAATTTATTCACCATGTAAAATTATAACTTTCCCTTGTACTGAACGTAAAATAGGCGTCTAAAGTATATGTTATAACGCAGAAAAATGATAATTAGTAAAGAGTATCAATACCTTATGATAATAATCACACGCCTTTTCATGGATGGATATCAGGGGAAACGCCTAAATACGGTGGCTCGCATGATCATCTCCAGGAGGATAAGCCCGATGGCTACCAATACAAGGGGATGAAAGCGCTCGGTATATTTCCGGGTGACCACCGTGTTGATCTTTGTTTTTTCCATTTCATCTATCTCCCTGTAAATACCTTTCAGGCTTTCGTTGTCGCGGGCACGAAAATATTTACCGCCTGTTTCATCGGCGATCTGCCTGAGCAGGGTTTCGTCAATATTTACTTTTTCCTGCTGCATCACCACGCCTATATCACTCAGGGTAGGCGTATTGGCATAGCCGTCGCTGCCCACGCCGATGGTATATACTTTTACACCCAGTGTTTTGGCAATTTCCATTGCCGGCAACGGGCCTATCAATCCGCCGTTGTTCTCCCCATCGGTCAGCAGGATCACCACCTTGCTCTTGGTTTCACTGCTTCTCAGCCGGTCGGCACTGGTGGCCAGTCCCGACCCGATGGCGGTTCCGTCCAGCAGGAACCCGCCTTCCACCTGCGCCAATTGCGCTTCCAGTATGGCATGGTCGCTGGTAACCGGGCATTGGGTAAAGCTCTCCCCGGCAAATATTACCAGCCCTATCCTGTCGGTAGGTCGCTCACGGATAAAATCCAGCGCCACCCTTTTGGCCGCCAGCAACCGGTTGGGTGTAAAATCCTGTGCCAGCATACTGCCGCTCACATCCAGGCAGAGTACAATATCAATGCCTTCGCCTTCCACTGTTTTCTCATCATTGTGCGACCGGGGACGCGCCAGCGCCAGTATGATAAATGCCAGCGCCAGCACCCGGAGGATGAACGGCAGGTGGCGGAGATTGCTTTTGATGGAAGCGGTATTATGGAAGCTCTTCAGAGACGATACCCGCATGCTGGCTTTCAACCGGTGGGCATAGCTGATATACCAACCCGCGATCACGGGTATCAGCAGCAGCAGGAACAATACCTGCGGATATGCAAATTCTATACTATCGAAATACTGTTTCAGCATATTGTTTCAGCATATCCATTTCCTTCATAATGGTTTCCGCATTTTTAATATCCGACCGGCATTGTTCTATATCCGGTCTGAACTTTGCAAACTTAACGGCATCCGCTATGCGCAGCAGCTCCGCCAGCTTCCCCGGCTGCTCACGCCGGAGCGTACTATGCAGTTGCACCAGCAGCTCATCGGTGGTGAATTGCAACGCCCGGATGCCAAACCGCTTTTGCGTATATCCCCGTACGATATTGCCCAGCAGGCTGTAATAATCCGTTAGCGCTCCTTTCTCCGGCAGTTGCTCTTTTTCCAGGGCACGCAACTGTTGCAGCGCCGCTTCCAGCGCACCGGGGTCGTTAACAGGTGCTACGCCTGGTAATACCTGCTTTTTCTTCCGCGATTTCCACCACAGCCATACCAGGATGCCCAGCAGGATAGCCGATAATGCTGCAGCTACCCAATACCACCATGCTGTTGCAGGTGGTGGCACTTCTATTATTTCGCGGATATCGTGGTAAGTGCTGTCTGTCAACTGAACCGGTACGATCGTTATCGGAAGCGGTTTGGAACGATAGGTTTTGTTGTTAACTCTTATCGCCATCGGCGGAAACACCCATGTGCCGGAGTCAAAGCCGGTGATGGTAAAAGACTGGCTGTATAGTTTAGTGCCGCCATCTATGGTGGAGTCGATCGCTCCCCGTTGCAATATTTCCAGGTGCTGCAGGGTATCCGGCAGGTGGAACAGGTCGGTCACTTCCAGTATCGCCGGTACATTCGCCTGCACCCTTAGTTCGATGTGCTCGCCCAGCAATACTTTGTCCCTGTTTGCCGTAACGTTTACCGATGGTTGCGATTGCGAAAAGGCGCCGCTCACAAAACCCAGGCAAAAAGAGAGGATAAAGACAAAACGCTGTATTTTAAAAATCTTTTTCATCGGTAATGCCGGCCATGCTATTTTGCCTGCTTCATTCTTTTTAGGAAAAACTGTTGTAATACTTTTACATAGTCCTCATCTGTTCGCATATAGAGCAGGTCTGCGCCTGCCTTCAGAAACGCAAGCTTACAGGCTTCCTCGTTCTGCACAAACTGCTGCTGGTAATTGTATTGCACCATATCGTCGTTGGTGTCCACCCATTGGGTCTTGCCGGTTTCCATATCTTCAATCTGCAGCATACCGATCCTGGGCAGCTCCATATCCATCTTGTCATACACCTTGATGCCTGTCACATCATGCCTGTTGCCGGCCACCCGGAGGGGGTCCTCGTATTTCTCCACCATAAAATCGCTCAGCACAAATACAATGCTTTTTTGCTTTACGGTATTATTAAAAAAACGGATCGCTTCGTTGAGGTTGGTTCCGCGGGACTTCGGCCTTACGGTCAGTAATTCCCTTACGATATAGAGCACATGCTGCTTGCCTTTTTTGGGTGGGATGAAAAACTCCACTTTATCGCTGAACAGGATGACCCCTACCTTATCGTTGTTGTTCATGGCGGAAAAGGCCAGCAATGCGCATATTTCCGTAGCCAGGTCTTTTTTACGAAGGTTAACCGTACCGAACATTGAGCTGGCGCTGATATCCACCAGCAACATCATGGTCAGCTCCCGCTCTTCTTCAAACAATTTGCTGAAGGGCACTCCCATGCGGGCCGACACATTCCAGTCAATAAAGCGGATATCATCTCCCGCACTGTACTCCCTCACTTCTTTGAAGGACATACCTCTTCCTTTGAAAGCCGTATGGTATTCACCGGCGAAGAGATTGGAGGAAAGCTTCTTGCTGTGTATCTCCAGCTCTTTTACTTTTTTCAATATGTCTGCCACGTTGATGTCGTGATCAACATGATCCCTTCTTTTGTTCTTCAGAAAATCGAAGTTTATGTAGATAATACGCTTTTCTAAGGTACGTCTATCGTTCTCAATATTTCATCCACCACATCTTCCGCATTGGTGTTTTCCGCTTCCGCTTCATAGGTAAGCCCGATGCGATGGCGTATTACATCTTTTGCCATATTCCGTACGTCTTCCGGTATCACATACCCTCTTTTATTGATAAAGGCATGGGCTTTAGCGGCCAGCGCCAGGTTGATAGAAGCGCGGGGCGAACCGCCATAAGCGATCAGGGGTTTCAGCTTCTCCAGCCTGTACTCTCCGGGGCGCCTGGTGGCAAACACAATATCCAGTATATAGTTCTCTATTTTTTCATCCATGTACACCTGTCTTACCAGGTCGCGTGCCTGCAATACTTCGGTGGTACCGGCCACCTGTTTTACTTCCGGCATTTTTATGCCCTGCAGGTTTTGCCGAACGATCAGCAGCTCTTCTTCCCTGGCCGGGTAATCGATCATCACCTTCAGCATAAAGCGGTCTACCTGCGCTTCGGGTAGCGCGTAGGTTCCCTCCTGGTCAATAGGGTTTTGCGTGGCCAGCACCAGGAACGGCTCGTCCAGCTTGTAAGTGGTTTCGCCGATGGTTACCTGTTTCTCCTGCATGGCTTCCAGCAGGGCGCTCTGCACTTTTGCCGGCGCACGGTTTATTTCGTCTGCCAGAATAAAGTTGGCAAAAATGGGACCCTTGCGCACCACAAATTCGTTTTTCTGCTGGTGATAGATCATGGTGCCCACCACATCTGCCGGCAACAGGTCCGGCGTAAACTGGATACGGCTGAAGTGTGCATTAACGGTTTGTGCCAGCGATTTGATGGAAAGTGTTTTGGCCAGTCCCGGCACGCCTTCCAGCAACACATGGCCATTGCTCAGCAGCCCTATCAGTAAACGGTTCACCATATACTGTTGTCCTACGATGACCTTGGAGATCTCTTTTTCTATTTTCTCAAGAAACGGGGACGCAGCCTGGATCCTTTCATTGAGCTGGCGAATATCTTCTGCTGTTTGTAACATATATGGATGATACCTGGTTTATTATGGATAATGTTTTCAGGGGCAATAATACATCAGAACTTGCAAAGCCTTTGCCAAAAAATTACAGGCGGTCATTCCCTGTTCTTTGAATCGATAACAATGGTAACCGGCCCCTCATTCACCAGCGCCACTTTCATATCGGCTCCGAATACACCGGTTTGTACGGGCATTCCCAATACCGCGCCCAGTCTGGCGCTCATCTTTTCGAACAAAGGAACGGCCACATCTCCCTTACTGGCCCTGATATACGAAGGGCGGTTTCCTTTTTTGGTAGACGCATGTAATGTAAACTGGCTTACCAGCAAAATATTGCCCTGCACCTCCTTTACAGACAGGTTCATTACACCATTCGCATCGTCGAAGATCCTCAGGTTGACGATCTTATTGCTCAGCCATTCAATGTCTTCATCGGTGTCGGCATCTTCCACGCCCTGCAGCACCAGCAGCCCCTTGCTGATGGCGCCCGTGATCTTTCCTTCTACGGTTACCGATGCGGAAGACACCCTTTGTATAACAACTCTCATACTATAATTTATCAGCTCCTTTATGCAAAACGCCGTTATCAATCCACCAGTGTTGCCAGCGTCCACCTGTTGCATGTTGTTCTGTAAAATCCGGCATGGAAATGCTTCCATTGCCCTGTTCGGCGCCTTTTACCCGGTACACCAGCAGCGCTTTGCGTTTTCTTTTCCATTGCAGTGGTTTTCCTGCCTGTATGCTTTCGGGCCGGCCCAGGGGCTTAATGAAGTAAGCATCGCCTTCCCCGATCACGGTGGCTATTCCACTCCCGTTGACGCATACTGCGGTTTTTTCATCAGGAGCAACTCCCAGGGCATAGACGCCATGATCGGATAGTATCCTTGCCATGAATACCACATGTCTGCCCTCCCTCTTCCTGGCAGTATAATGCTGGTCACTGATGGCCTTTCCCAGGAAAGGCGGATGAAGGAAGTCATTGTTGTAAACGGTAACCCTGGGATGAAACGGATCTTTCAGCACGGTATCCGATACCGCGCTGCCCTGCTCGCCGCTGAAATAAAAGCCGGTAAGAATAGCACATCCGGCACTGGTTCCGCCAACCGGTACTTTTTTTACGTTCATCAGGTAGTTTATTGCCTCACTGAGCCTGGTATTACGCCAGTTATGCATATACCTTGATTGGTCGCCGCCTCCGATAAACAGCATTTCAGCGTTCCGCACCGTTTCCGCTACCGAATCGTTGTCTGCAAGCTCCCGCGAAGTAATATTCAGCGTTTCCACTGAATTTACCCCGCCGATATCATAAATGAGGTCGTTATACACCGCGCTGGCGGATGCTGTCAGCACCACCACATCTCCACCCCCGCTTCTTTTGATCATCCATGCGAATACAGATGCAGGAACACCGCCGCCGCCTGAAAGCACCACTGCTCCCTGCGAAGGCGCAATTACATCTGCCGGGTCGCCTTTTACACCCAGTGAGCCGGGCGTTTCAGCAGCCCGGGAATGCAATACACCCACAGACAGCGTTATCAGTAAAATAGTCTTATATGTCATTTTCCCTGTTATCGGTATTCCGGCCGGGCTACTCACCTTCGTTTAAAAAGCCCCCTCTCAAACAACCAGCCGGTTGGTGTGGGTTCTGCATACTTCAGCCCGAACTGCTCAATGCTTTTTATCTTTAAATGCTCTATTGCTTCTTCAATGGAATCTGTATATAATACCAGGTCGGGATCTTCGGGAGAAATGGTTCCCACGGCTTTCATCTTTTGAATATAGTCCATCAGTTCCTTGTGGAAGTCTTTGCAGAAAAGAATGATAGGAAAGGACTCCACCACCTGTGTTTGCACCAGGGTAAGGGCTTCAAAAAATTCATCGAGGGTGCCGAACCCGCCCGGCATCACTACAAACGCATAGGAATATTTTGCCAGCAGGGTTTTACGGACAAAAAAGTATTTGATATCCACCCACTTGTCCAGGTATGGATTGGGGGATTGCTCGAACGGCAGGATAATATTGCAGCCCACGGATTTGCCGCCAACGTCCTTTGCACCCCGGTTGGCCGCCTCCATAATACCGGGGCCGCCCCCTGTCATGATGGTGAAACCCAGCTTTGCAATTTCACCCGACAACTGCCGGGTGAGCTGATAGTATTCGTGATCTTCCTTAAAACGCGCCGACCCGAAAACCGTTACACAGGGACCGGCAAAGTGCAGTGCCCTGAATCCCTTTACAAACTCCCGTACCACTTTTAATGTAAACTTAAACTCTTGCCAGCGGGACTGAGGCCCTTCCAAAAACCTGATCTCTGACTGCGTTGCTTTTGACATTATATTTATTTATATACCTAAAATCAAACCTAACAGTTTTTTGGCAAAACCGATTGGTCAAACGAAGACAATATGTCATTTAACGAAAATTCGGGGTATTTATTGATTTTCAGTATCTTTCGGAGCAGGTATTGTTCATTAATATAATATTGCAGATATGGCACTGCTTTTGACAGCTTATACGCTGTTAAGTAAAATTAAGGAGTACTATGAAGGTAAAAATTGAAGAAAAAATTATTCCTCCAAAAGAGGTGATCGTTGGAGACCCGGACGCAAAAGTGCTGATCGTGGAGTATGGCGACTATGAGAGCCATGAAACCGCTAAAAACCACCAGGTGGTATCCCAGTTATTGGAAAAATATAAGGGAAAAATTAAATATAATTTTCGTCATTTCCCGATGACTAAAATTCACCAGCGCTCATTTAAAGCGGCAGAGGCTGCCATTGGGGCAGCCCAGGAAGGCAAATTCTGGGAAATGCACAATACCCTGCTGCAGCACCAGCGCAACCTGGGTACCATCAGCCTGAAAGGATATGCCCGTGAAGTGGGCGTTACGGCTAAAAGCTTCCTGGACGACCTAATGAACTCGAAGTTTGGCTGGTATGTGCGTGACGACCAGGCGCAGGCAGTGGATGCCGGGGTAACGGAAGTACCGGCTATCTTTATCAACGGAGAGCGCTTCGAAGGAAAACCCACTTCCCAGAATCTTTCGTCCGCCATAGAAGCAGCGCTTAAATCAAGGAAAAAAAGAGCCTGATATACATATACATACAATTGATGTAACGAATAATAAGGGCCTACGACAGTTTGTTGCAGCCCTTATTATTTAAACAATCCCGATTTCCTGCAGCGACATACCGGCGGCGCTATACGCTCCGACTTACTTCGTATTACCTATGTCCTTCCGGGGCTTCGTCCCGGTGAAAGCAGTGTTTCCGCCAGAGATAAATATCCGTCTTACACAGAATTCCTCCGGATGATGCGGGATTATTTATTCTATCCTTTTACTTTTGTCGCCAATGTCACGTTTGATCAACGAAAACATCAAAAGGGTCTACCGGTACTTTTCGCAGATGCTGCGTGAACGGCTGAGCAACGTCCAGTATATGATGGTGGTATCTGTGTTGGTAGGACTTGTTTCAGGATTGGCAGCTGTTGTACTCAAACTATTCGTTCACTATGTGCAGCGCTGGATCGAAACCATGACGGCCGCCCGCTTTTCGTATCTCTTCTTTCCTGCGATCGGCTTATTGCTCACCGTATTGCTGATACGTAATTTTTTGGGCGGCAGCCTGGAGAGGGGAATTGCCATGGTGTTAAAAGCCATTGCCCGGAAGTCTTCTTTTATACCCACACGGCATACCTATGCTCATATTTTTACCAGTTCACTTACGGTGGGCTTCGGCGGTTCGGTAGGGTTGGAGGCGCCGATCGTAGCCACGGGATCGGCAATTGGCTCCAATATTGCACGCATCCACGAGCTGAACTACCGCGAACGCACGCTTTTGATTGCCTGCGGGGCAGCGGCCGGCATTGCCGCTGTTTTCAACGCTCCTATCGCCGGGGTCATCTTTGCCATTGAAGTGTTATTGACGGAGACCGTGGTAGTAAGCTATTTTATCCCCCTGATCACCGCTTCGGTAAGTGGTGTTCTGTGTTCCCGCATTCTCCTGGATGATTCCATTTTGTTTAATTTTTCACTCACCCAAAGCTTCAATTACCATAATACGGGTTTTTATATTTTATTGGGCATTCTATGCGGGCTTCTGTCTCTTTATTATGCACGTACTTACAAACGCACGGAACATTATATCAGCTCCCGCAAAATGAATCCTTATTCCCGGTCGCTGTTGGCCGGCTTTTGCCTGGCGCTGCTGTACTTCCTTTTTCCTCCCCTGTTTGGTGAAGGCTATGAAAGCGTGAAGCTCATGGGAAATGACAACCTGAAAACAGTAAGCGACAACTCCCGCATAATGTCTTACCTGCCGCCCGAATGGTCGATCATCATATTTACTGCATTGGTGATAGCATTGAAGCCTGTTGCGGCCGGTATCACTATTGGCGGAGGCGGCAACGGAGGGAACTTTGCACCTTCGCTGTTCATGGGCGCCTCTGTTGGTTATTTTTTCTCCAAGCTGGTAAACATAACCGGGCTGGTAAAGCTGCCGGAAGGAAACTTTGCTTTGGTGGGTATGGCAGGCATATTGAGTGGCGTTATGTATTGCCCGCTTACGGGCATATTTCTTATTGCCGAAGTCACAAATGGATATGAATTATTCATTCCCCTGATGATCGTTTCCTCCATATCATTTTTCATGGTAAAACAATACGAGCCATTTTCGATGGAAACCAAGCAATTGGCAAAAGAGGGGCAGATCTTTACGCATGAAAAAGAAAAGAATATCCTGACGAGCATTGACATGAAGCAAATGATACAGGATATAACGGAAGCCATACCCATAGATGAAAACCTGTCTTACCTGGTTGATGTAATAAAACGGACGGAAAGAAATGTGTTTGCCGTCATTGACCGGAAAGGTAATTTTTGCGGCATCATAGAAGTAAATGACATCAAGCAAAAGCTGTTTCAACCCGAAATATTTGAATCCACCTCTATCCGTTCCCTCATGAAAAAGCCACCGGATATTTTATACGAAGACGAAAATATGCTGAAGGTGATGGAGAAGTTCGACATCAGCCGTAGCTGGTATCTGCCGGTACTGGACCGCAACAGAAAGTTCCTGGGATTCATATCCAAAACAAAACTTTTCAATAAATACCGGGAAATACTATCCGGCCAGGGCGACCTGTACTACTAATGACCTTCATATTACCTACCGCTGGGGCTGACCAAAAAGGTCGTCTTTGCGAACGAAGTGAAGCAATCTCAAATATTTAAGCCTTTATTACTCAAAGAGATTGCTTCGGTCGTTCCTCCCTCGCAAAGACGTTCCATGAGCTTTTTGGTCAGCCCCTATTTATGTTCTCCCGGGACTAAGTCCCGGCTTTTTCTTATACAGCATACTATTCCGCAGCAACTGTAAAACCCATGTTAATTACGACAGGATCGAATCCTGCCTGTATGGAAAAAACATTGCTGCGTGTCAATGTATCATGCAGGCAATTAAAACAACATTGATCATAACAGCCTTTATTTTTGCTGTTGGTATCAGTCATGCACAAACTGGATTCTTCGGGCGTCTTGCCGACTCCGCAGCGACCTTAACGCAGCAAAAAGTAATATACGATCCGCGATACGTTGTAATAGACTATCCTAACGGAGATGTAGCACCGGATCGCGGCGTATGTACGGATGTGATCATAAGAGCCTACCGGAAAATGGGGATTGACCTGCAAAAAGAAGTGCATGAAGATATGCGCAGCCACTTTTCAGCCTACCCCAAAAACTGGGGACTCAAAACCACCAACAGAAATATCGACCACCGGCGGGTACCTAACCTGATGAAGTTCTTTGAACGGCAGCGATCAAAACTGCCTGTTACCGGTAATGCGTCAGATTATAAGCCCGGCGATATTGTATGCTGGAGCCTTGACAAGGGACTCACCCATATCGGCCTGGTAGTAAATAAGAGATCACCGGACGGTAAACGATACCTTATCGTGCATAATATCGGCGCCGGACAGGTATTGGAGGACTGCCTGTTCAGCTATACGATCATCGGGCATTACCGGTATGGGAAATAAATGGCACTTCACTCTTTAATCCGGGGGATTATATTGACCGCTATGCGAAGTCTCTTACTTCGTATCACCTATGTTCTTCCGGGACGCAGTCCCGGAAGTCTGGAAAGGAATAAGCGACGGGTTCATGAAAAATTCTTATGCCTGTATCGTATCAAGTATCTTGTTGAAATTCGTATCAAGGTTTGTTCCGCTGATGTCTATACAAAGATCTGCTTTCAGGTATCTCACTATGTCGGGAAGTTTAGTGCTCAATCCCGTAAGTCGTGCCTGTTCATCGTCGTAATCAGTAAAACGTATTCCTTTGGCAGCCCTGGAAACTGAATGATCTTTGAGCTGCGATAAGCGGCTTTCAATTTTTGACAGCGCTTTATCAACAAAATTATCTTCGAAGAAACTGTTGTCCAATGCACATGGAATAAATTTCTTCTCCGGGAAAAAATCCCTGATGAACATTGTGTTAATGGTTTCTACACCTACCCAGCCGGAAATAAGACTGTTTACCGAAACAACAGACAGAATGGCATCAGCGCGCCGGATGCTTTTGCTGATGAAATCGTTAATAGCAGTACCAGCCTGCATAGACGCGGAATCAAGTATTACCGTAATGCCCTCATTCTCCAGCTTGTTCTTCAGCATATCCGCGGCTGCTTTATCAGCATGATTGTACGAAATGAATACAACAACCTGTGACTGGTGCTGAAGACCGGCGGCGCTCTTTTCCACAAAACCAATCACCTGCTGGGTCCTGGGGGTTACATCAAGATTACTCAACCAGTTTTTATACTCTTCAAGTATATTTATCTGGTCTTCGATCCGCATAGATCCGTCGTATAATTCATCAAGCCTGAAAGCTGATTCTACGAGCATGATCTGGGGCTGTTTATTCCGTTGTATGTTGGTAAGGTTCAACAAAATCTTATGCAAATAGAAATACAATCTTTTTTTCTGATCACTGCTGGTGATTTCCGCTTCGCCTAACGCTTCCACCAGCTTTTTTTGCAGGCTGACTTCTGTATGTATCCTTAGTAAATTGATCCGCAGGTAACGTATAGTAGTGTTATAACCGGAAAAGTCGCGGGAGTATACAGGGTTGGCCGAACTATGCCCCGGCCCGGCAATGATCCAGGCTTTTATATTATAATTCCTTCTTCCTATTTTATATTGAATATGCCTGAAGAATAATTGTATGCCTTCTTTTTCCAGGAAAGGAGCTTCTACTTTTTGAGCTGTAAGCGGAAGTGTGCCTATTTTATCCGCATCCACCTGTATCAGCAAAACAGGTTCACAGCTGTCAACATGCTTATTACTTTCCGTTATATCAAAACTGCGTTTTCCTTTACTGGTAGTCCAATAGTAGGCTGTTTTTAATTTATTGCCGCTTTCAATAAGCGGAAGATATTCCGAAAGCCTGTTACCAATTTTTATTTTCACAGGGCATAACAGGTATTTTTGTATATGTTCGTCGAAAGTGGCGGATGCAGGGGTCACCTGCTCAAAAGCATCGTTGAAACCTATTTCAAATTTCGCCAGACATCTCCCATCCGACTGAAATCTGCGGAACAGTATCCTGGCTTTATAAGGGGCATTGTGCAGCGATGTAAAGAAGTGATCTTCCTGCAATCCACAGAAATTAATCACGCTTCCGGCATTGCAGTATTTTTTCTCATCATCCCAGGGTCCCAGGTAACGGTTGTTCCTGTTGAACACATCCCCGAAATAACGGACCCGGTCATTCTTACCGGGCTCCGGCCATTTGGGTTTTTCCGTTCTGTTCGGGTCTGCTTCAAAAAAGCGACGATCAAACAGCGGAAACTGTAGTGTTATAAACATAAAATCTGGCTTATTAAAGTCGCCTTCTTACCTTGGTTTTACCCTGGATAGACCAATGTATGTCTGCCCTCGTCGAGTTTCAACCTTCTTGCCGTTGCAGGCATAATAAAGATAAAAGAAAATTTTGTTTTATTGAAACTGTTCAATCAGGGGTTTCCAATCTTTGAAAGGTTGAAGCCCTGTTTACCGCAGCTTGGGCCTATAGGCCTGCCGCCCCGGCATAGCCGCTATACGACAGTCTTCGACTTCGCACCTCCTATGTTTTCCCCAAGACTGCATCCCGCTAAATTTTCCAGCGAAAAAGCCTCCGCCAGGCATGTGGGTCTGTTTTGAAACCACTTTAACAACTCACTTCTCAGCCATGCTATAATTCATTACCGCAAAGTCGCTGCTTTTTCTTAATTTTCCCGATAAACTAATCTCTTCTCTAATGGATATCAGTCATCGTCGCGGGTTCCTGCGAAAAACAGGATTATTTGCAGTATCGGGTTTATTATCATCGGTTGTTACACCTTCCTGGTCAAAAAACCTGGAAAAAGCCATCCGCAATGCGGCAGATATTCCCCCCGGCAAGCTGGCGACAGATGAAGACTTCTGGCACTACATACAACAGTCCTTTACCGTATCGCCCGGTATTATCAACCTGAACAACGGTGGGGTTTCCCCGGCGCCCAAAACGGTGCAGGATGCCATGAAAAGGTTCTACGACCTGAGCAACGAGGCGCCCAGCTACTTTATGTGGCGCATACTCGACCAGGGTCGCGAGCCCCTTCGTAAAAACCTGGCCCGCCTGGCAGGTTGCGACCCCGAAGAAATAGCCATCAACCGCAATTCTTCGGAAGGACTGGAAACCGTCATATTCGGATTGCAATTGAAAGCCGGCGATGAGGTAGTGGCCTGCCGGCAGGATTATCCCAACATGATCAACGCCTACAACCAGCGCGAAAAACGGGACGGTATAAAAATGGTATGGGTAAACCTGGACCTGCCCACTGAAAATGAAGACTACCTGGTAAACAAATACGTGAGTGCGTTTACGCCTAAAACCAAAGTAGTGCACATTACCCATATCATTAACTGGAACGGGCAGATCATCCCGGTGAAAAAAATTGCGCAGGAAGCGCATAAAAGAGGCATCGAGGTAGTAGTGGACGGAGCGCATAGCTTTGCCCATTTCGACTTTACCATCCCCGACCTGGATGCTGATTATTTCGCTACCAGCCTGCACAAATGGCTGTATGCCCCCATCGGCAGCGGAATGTTGTACGTGAAAAAAGATAAGATCAAAAAAATATATCCCCTGTTTGCCACCAGCGAAGACCCGCTGAAAGATGATATAAGAAAATTTGAAACGCTGGGTACCCGTCCTTTCTTTATTGAGCAGGCAATAGGCAAGGCAGTTGAATTTCATGATATGATCGGTATACAGCGCAAACAGCAGCGGCTCCATTACCTGAAGAATTACTGGATGGAGAAAGTAAAAAATTTACCAAATGTAAAGCTGAATACCTCCCTCGATCCCAGGTGGGGTTGCGCCATAGGACATGTGTTGGTGGAAGGCAAGAAAGCGGCGGAACTGGATGCTTTTCTTTTTGAAAAATATAAAATACACACAACTACCATTGTCTGGGAAAACATCAATGGCGTAAGAGTTACGCCCAATGTGTATACGACCACCAAAAACCTGGATGTGCTGGTGGAAGCCATTACGGCATTTGCAAAAAAATAGGACTGCCGCATGGATATGTTAAAGCGATTTTAACATAAGCAGGTGTCGAAAAAACCGGCGACATTGCTGTTCCATGCTGATACATGCTTTAAATTGCAAATGCATACCTTTAGTTTTGGGGTAGGTGCATTAAAGAAATAGTACTATGAAACTAAGCGTGAGAAGATCATTATTTTGTCTGCTGCTTTTATGCGGCGCCGCGCAGGTGGTAAGGGCACAGAAAGTAGAACAGGCCTTGCAAAACCTGGAAAATTTTCCGCAGGAAAAAGTTTATATGCTTTTCAGCAAGAGCAATTATGTGGCGGGAGAAACTGCCTGGTTCAGCGCCTATGTACTGGAAGGCTACAATCGCTCAGCCATTTCTACCAGCCTGTTCGTGGAGTTATACGACAGCGGTAAAAAGCAGGTGGATAAAAAGATCATACCCCTGTTTAACGGGGAGGGGAACGGCAGCTTTACCCTGGCTGACAGCTTACCGGAAGGCGCCTATTTTGTACGCGCCTATACTACCTGGATGCTGAACTTCAGCGAAGAATTCCAGTATTTACGGCCCATCGCCATCTACAATCCGAAATCGCCGCAAAAGCTGGTGGCCGATACCACCTCGCCCTGGACTGCTTCAGCCCACCCGGAAGCCGGTGTGTTTCTGGAGGGGGTAACCACTAAAGTGGCGGTACGGCTTCAATCCAAAGGATTGGCACCTGCCATCTGGAGCGGTTATATTATAGATGCGGCAAAACCGGCGGAAAAAATATCTCCCTTCAGAGGATTTGACCGGAATGTAGGGCTAACGACCATTACACCGCAGAAGGGGAAAAAATACCAGGTGATCGTAGAAGACACCCAGGGAAAAAAGCAGACAATTGATTTGCCTGCCGTGGCGGAAAAAGGTGTCAGCCTGCAGGTAAACAGTACCACGGAGTCTATTTACTATGCGCTCAATTTTGTGAACATGCCCGATGATATCATAGGACATAAAGTGATCGGCACCATCAATAACACCCTGGTATATAAGGCAGGGATAAACAAAGCAACGCCTGAGCTCAGCAGTGCTATTCCGGCAGACAAGCTGATCAATGGCGTGCTGCGGCTATCCGTGTTCGATAAACAGGAAAACCTGGTAACGGAACGACTTTGCTTTATTCAGCCCGAATTGCTGCAGGTTGGCCGCCCGTCCTTTCCTCCGCTGTACCTGAGCAAGTCTGCACGGGGGCTGAACGCTTTTGATATTGCACCCGACACTAATTACCTGAACTATTTTATCCTGGTAAGGGACGGTTCGGTGGCCGATGACCTGGAAGACGACAACCTGCTGAGCGCTCTCTGGCTTACCGGCGACTTTACCAGCAAGATATATGCGCCTGCGCGTTACCTCAGCATAGTAGGCGATGTAGATGCCCTGGACGCACTCTTAATGTCGGAGACCTGGAAACGGTTCAGTTGGAACGATATTCTGCAGGGGAAATTTCCCGAGATCAAACACATACCGCAACCCTATATATCGTATAAGGGAAAGGTAACCACTGCCGGCGGAAGAACGGCTGCCAACTCTACGGTAAACCTGGTATTTTATTTTCCTGATTCTACCAACCAGATATCACAGGTGGAAACAGATGCCAACGGGGAGTTTGTGCTCAACAACCTGGTATTTGACGAGCCGTTCAGGGTGTATTACCAGTTGAATACGGAAAAAGGAAGTTCCGGCGCCAGTGCCCGGCAAACCAACGTGATATTTGAGCCGTTGTATATGTTTGTTCCCCACAGCGGGCCTTTACCGGCTTCGGGATATAAGCTGGAGAAACGTCCCCCCAATGACAAGCTCCCGGATGATATAGCACGGGCGCTGACGAACCTGGATAACCAACGGTTTAACGAAGAGAGGATAAAAACGCTTGAAACCATAGAAATTACAGCGGCCGGCAAAAGCAATAAGGAAAAGCTGAATGAACAGTTAAGTTCCGGCATGTTCCGGAGCATGAACGAAGATGTGTTTGATTTTGTGAACGAGCATCCCGAAGCGGTCAGCTTCCCCAACATCCTGCAATGGCTGCAGGGCCGGGTAGCGGGTTTGCAGATACAGATGCAAAACGGTGTTTCCGTTCCGATGATCCGCGGGCAGCGGGCGGGTTTGTTCCTGAATGAAATGCCTACTGACCCCAACCAGATCGCCAGCATACCGGTTGCAGACATAGCTATGGTGAAGGTGATCAAGAGCGGTTTTATGGGAGGCATAGGCGGCGGTGGTGGTGGCAGCGCGGTGGCCATTTATACCAAACGGGGCGACACACAGCCCGCGGGCGGAGGCAACCAGCCTCCCGCACTTAACAGCGCCAGCCTGAACGGTTATGACAGGGTGGCTGATTTTTACGCGCCCGACTATAAAGAGTCTGCTTATAAAGCACTGGAAAAAGACACCCGTGATGTTATCTATTGGGGTCCCCTGACTGAGACCGTACCCAACCGCCCGGTGACCGTTAAGTTTTACAACAACGATCAGGCACAGAGCTTCCGGGTGATCATCATCGGCTTTGACAAGGATACCGATGCGCCTTTATTCTACAACGACATATTTAAATAGTTGCAAGTCGCAGTACCCAGGTTACAGGTAGATCCCGTGACTTGTATACTGCGACTTTACCAATTCCCCGAAACATGCCCGGAGCTCACATTCCGCCCGAAGAAAACGGCTGCATGCGCATCAAAATCAGCCGTGGAATCGGTGGTAAAAAATGAGAGCTGCCCGCCTTTCGTACACCTGCCCGCCAGTTCGGGGTGCCGTTGCAGGTAGTCCGCCAGGCTGTCCGCCACGATCTCTCCCTGCACCAACACCCTTATATGCGGGGGAAGGTATTGCTTTATCTTTTCCAGCAGCAGGGGATAGTGGGTGCATGCGAGTAATATGGTATCTATCGCTTCATTTTTCCGGAGCAGGTTATGAATGTTTTTTTTAACGAAGTAGTCTGCACCCTCTCCCCGGTACTCGTTGTTCTCCACCAGCGGCACCCACATGGGGCAGGCTTCCTGGTAAACCTGCAGGCCGGGAAAAAACTTACTGATCTCAATAAGGTAGGATTCGGACTGCACCGTGCCGTTGGTGGCCAATATGCCTACGTTGCCTGTGGAAGAAAAGCTCCCGATCACTTCGGTAGTAGGACGGATGACTCCTAACACCCTCTTTTGGGGAGCCAGGTGCGGAAGATCATTTTGCTGTATGGTTCGAAGCGCTTTTGCTGATGCCGTGTTGCAGGCAAGGATAACCAGGGGACACCCCTGTTCAAACAGCCATTTCACACATTGAAGGGTATACTGGTACACCGTTTCAAAAGAACGGTTCCCATAGGGAGCCCGGGCATTATCACCCAGGTAGATATAGTCATATTCGGGGAGCTTGTGTACGATCTCTTTTAAAACCGTTAAGCCACCGTATCCGGAATCAAAAACGCCGATGGGCTGCTTCATGTAAACTTGTTCAGCTCTAAAAATAAGTATAAAATATTATGGGTGTATGCTAAGTTTTCACTCTATCAGGTTTTCTGACCGGTGAGATGCCATGGCCATCAATTTGATTAAGCTTTAGTGTTACTGTAACTTCAGCTATAGAACCCTGATACATTATGCCCAAAAAGAGAGCGGTCTACTTATCATCGTTGATTATACCATGTCACGGCTCAATGATTGAGGCCGCTAATTGGATACTTAAGTTGACGGTCAGGCGAGACACCAACCAGCAGTGGGTTTACAGGCGTGGGGGCACCTGCGAAGAATATCAATATTACCGGAGATCCTCTGTAATAACAAACTGCCCGTTGCCGGGCAGTCTGTATGTGTCACTCATAGTAGTTATCGCTTACGCGTATCAAAATCAGTTCAAAGGTGAGCGTTGCTGTTTTAAAGTCTCAAGCGACTTGTGCAGGTCTTCCAGTTCCTTTTTCTGCGACTCCTGCTTTTGTATGTTCAACTCAAGGTCAGATTGCAGGTCCTTGATCTTTTTTTCGAGGGAAGCCTGGTTTTTTACCAGGTCATCGTATTTTTTCTGAGCTTTTTTGGTTATTTCTTCCTGCTCCAGTATCTCTTTTTCCAGCTTATTTTCCCTTGAAGATTGCGTGATCCTGGTAAAGAAATTTTCCGTTTCCGATCCCAGCATATGGGCAGCCATTGGAGTGGCTACCGTATTGTCACTCGGCCTGGTGGTAAAAAAGCTTACTACACTCGCCTCTTTATCCTTACGGCTTTTACGGTCTACCTTCACATACAGGTCAGACGTCTCATGGCTTATGTTCGGGTCAATTACACCTTTGAATATCAGCCAGCCTTTGTTTTGGGCAGGTTTGTACCCGGCCTTCGACATCCTGGAAATAACCGCCTGCTCCACGTGCTCCTGTGCATAGTTTATTTCCATCTGTTTTACGGTACGCTTTATTTTGTTGAACTCCACTTCTCCCTCAGTGATCTGGGCGGTCAGCGTACCACCTAAAAATAAAAAGCCAAATAAAAAGAAGAATGTCTTTTTCATAACTGTGATTAATAGATGAAAGGGTTAATTAAATGGTTGCACAAAAGCGAATAAATATTTTCAACCACCTATTTTTGCGTAAAATTTTAGTATTGGCAGGGATTAAACAACTAGCAGGTCAGACGATATGGTATGGAGCGAGCAGTGTCATTCCCAGGCTGCTGAACTACCTGCTTACTCCCTATCTCACCCTGAAGCTGAATACGGCAAGCTATGGAGACATGACACTTGTGTATGCCTTCACGGCCTTCCTGCTTATTTTATATACCTACGGACTGGAAACAGCTTTTTTCCGGTTCAGCCAAAAACCTGAATACAGCAGGGACCTTTACAATACGGTGAATGTTTCCATCATCAGTTCAACCATTGTGCTAACAGCTATATTATGGACATTTGCCCAGCCCCTGGCAAACTTTACCAATATTCCGGACAACCCGGAGTATATCAAAATGGCCGTGCTGATCGTATCTTTGGATGCGTTATGTGCCATTCCTTTTGCAAAGCTCCGGCAGGAAGGCAGACCCCGGAAATACGCTTTCATAAAACTCAGCGCCATATTGCTTAATATAGGCACCCTGTATTTTTTTCTGTCGGTGGCGCCCCGCCTTGCCGCCGATGACCCCAACAGCATATTTACCGTACTGGCCAATCTTACCACCGATACCGGCTATATTTTCATCGCTAATATTATAATGAATACGCTTGTGCTGGTACTGCTTTGGAAAGAGTTCAAAGCATTCCGGTGGCGCTTCAATGCCAGGTTATGGAAGGAGATCATGATATATACGGCCCCTCTGCTGATCGTTGGCTTCGGGGGCATGGTGAATGAAACCCTGGACAGGTTGATGCTGGGCTGGTGGTACCATCCCGAAGGCATCGATGCAAAGGAAGAAATAGGCACCTATGGCGCCGTATATAAGCTGGCCATTCTCATCACCATTTTTATACAGGCGTTCCGTATGGGAGCCGAACCTTTTTTCTTTAAGCAGGCTTCGGGCGAAAACCCGCAGAGAACCTATGCCAGGGTGATGAAGTTTTTTGTGATCACCATTTGTGTAATGTTCCTGTTTGTAGCGTTGTACCTGGATATCTGGAAATATTTTATCCAAAACGAGAAAATGTGGGAAGGATTGAAAATAGTGCCCATACTGCTGTTGGCCAATATGTTCTTAGGTATTTATTATAACCTTTCCATCTGGTATAAAATATCCAATAAAACCGGCGCCGGCGCCACCATCACCACGGGCGGCGCCATACTCACCATAGGGATCAGCTATCTTTTCATTCCCCAATACGGGTATGTAGCCAGCGCCTGGGCCACGTTCTTCTGCTATCTGTTCATGTGTGTTGCCTGTTATGTATGGGGACAGAAAGTGTACCCGGTGCCCTACGCCTGGAAAAAGCTGGTTGCCTATATGGTAATAGTGGTATTATTGTATTTTATTCACCGGCTCCTGCTTCGTTTGTGGGATAACGATATTTACAGCCTGGCAACTGCCACCATTATCATGCTGGCATTTATCCGGTTCGTGCTGAAAGTGGAAAAAAAAGAATTCCAAAAAATGCCGGTGATCGGTAAGTATATTCGATAAGTATGTACCTGTATTTATATTTAAAAGCCCTTCATATCATTTTTGTGGTAACCTGGTTTGCAGGGTTATTTTATATGCCCCGGCTTTTAATATATAATACAGAAGCGAACGATCAGCCCGAGGCTGTCAGGAACGCGCTTCGTCAACAGTTCGGCACAATGATGAAACGGCTATGGTACGGTATTACCTGGCCCTCTGCTATACTTACCCTGGTTTTGGGACCCGCCGTACTGGTAAAAGGAGACTGGCACCTGGTATTGTTTACCGCGGAAGGAAGCTGGCTGCTGCTGAAGCTCATATTTGTGCTGTTCCTGTATATCTATTTCCTGGCGGAACACCGCATTTTCAAACAGCAGTTATCGGGCGTTTTTAAATATTCTTCCCAGCAGTTGCGGGTCTGGAACGAGATCGCGACCATTTTCCTGGTCGCCATTGTCATGCTGGTAGTCGTAAAACAAAATATCAGCCTGGTATGGGGGCTGGGAGGCCTGGTATTGTTTATCATTATACTAATGAGTTCTATAAATATATATAAACTATTGAGGAACAGAAAACAAGGTAAATAGTTGTCAAGATACCCCTGCAAAGTTTCCCTTTTTCGTAAATCAATTTCCCGATTGCACAAATCAGCCTCATTCCATCAGGATACCTTTGTTAATCCACCTTCCGGGTAAACTACAAGTTTCGTTATGAGGTTTAAATGTTCAATTCTATCCATTGGCATCTGTGTATTGCTTATTTCACCCGTTCTTGCCCAGGAATACGGAACAGTGACCGGAAAGGTCATTACCAGCGATGAACAACCGGCCCATGCCATCAGCATCGTACTGAAGGGCACCAGGCATGCAACGATCACTGATGAAACCGGCAGCTTTTCCATGAGGGCGCCCGCCGGCAGCTATACCCTGCTGGTACAGTCGACAGGTAACAATGAGGTAGCTTTTCCATTGGTTATCCGCAACGGCTCCCAAACCGAGATCGCTACCGTAAAGCTCACGCAAAGCTCCAAACAACTCCCCGAAGTGGTAGTGACCGGCCAGTATGAAGCACAGTCGTTGAAAAATTCGGTGTACAGGGTGAGGGTATTGGACCAGGAACGAATAAAAATGAGAGCGGCTACGGATATGATGGGAATCCTGAATACAGAATTGGGCTTTCGCTTTTCTACTGACCATACATTGGGTGAGACAGATGTGCAGTTACTGGGAGTAGGTGGACAACGTGTGAAGATCCTGTTGGACGGTATTCCGTTGGCCGACAGGGATGCTACCCGTCAAAGCATTGGACAAATTGATATCAACTCTGTTGAAAGGATAGAAATAGTAGAGGGACCGATGAGTGTTGCTTATGGAACAGACGGGCTGGGTGGAGTCATCAACATAATTACCAAAAAAGCTTCACGCAAAAAAACCTTTGGTATAAATGCAAGGGTACAGGAAGAAACAACAGGCAGTACGTATTCGCCCTTCAGTGGTGACGGCATCCACAATGAGCACCTGGGTATCAATTGGTCAGAAAAAAACTGGAACGCTTCGGTATACGGTACCCGAAATAATTTCGGAGGATTTAAGGATACGGCGGCATACCCTGCAAAAGTAGTAAAGCCGAAGGACCAGTGGATGGCAGGTGGTACGGTGGGCTTCCAAAAGGAAAGTGTAGACTTTCTTTACCGCCTGGATTACTCCAATGAGTCTATTTTTTCTGCCGGTATCATGAATGTTAACACAGGCAGGGCACAGGACAAATATTATATCACCAATCGGTTCATGCATCAGCTTCAGAGCAATTGGCGGCTGGCTCCGGACCTGAAGATAAATACGGCAGTTTCCTTTCAGGATTATCAAAGGGATACCGAAACCTATGCTGTGGATCATGTTGCGAAAACCAAGGTGCCGGCAGGCGAAGCTGATGGTGGTTGGGACATTACTAAATTCAAAACCTGGTTTTTCCGTTCTACTGCCCAATGGTATATTTCTCCAAAGCTGTCGCTACAACCGGGGATCGACATCAAATGGGATCAAACTACAGGAGAGCGGATACTGGACAATAAACAGTCGATAACCGACTATTCTTTTTTTGTTTCTTCAGAATACAAACCATTGGGGTGGATCAATATCAGGCCAGGCATCAGGCTTAGTAAGAATTCCGTGTATGAGGCTCCTCCTGTAATCCCTTCCTTAAACACCAAGTTTTCTCTCAACAACGAATGGGATCTGCGTGCCTCTTATGGCAGGGGATTCAGAGCTCCGATTTTAAGGGAATTATATTTTTATTATTTCGATGCCAATCATAGTATTGAAGGCAATCCTGACCTGAAAGCAGAGTATTCGAACAGTTTTATGGCATCCCTGAACTGGGGTAACCATCGTAATGCTGCAGTTCTTTTAAGTTCATCTTTAACCGGTTTTTACAACGATTATTTTGACTTCATTACAACCGGGATGCGGGCCAACAGCACTGTTTTCACCTATCTTAATATAGACAAGTTTAAGACTACAGGATTTATCTGGGATAATAAGTTAACCTATAAAAACTTATCCGCCACTGCAGGATTTTCCTATATAGGCAGGTATAATCGCTATAGGGAGTTAGACAAAGCCACTAGCGAATTCAACTGGGCACCGGAGATAAACAGCAATATTACCTATAGCTTTCCCAAACTCCGCGGCAGCATAGGGTTTTACTACAAGTTTACCGGAGAACTCCCTTCCTACAGGGTAGATGCCAACAACCAGGTTTACCTGGCAAAGACATCGTCCTATCATTGGGCAGATATTACAGCCACCAAACAACTCTTTAAATACATTACCCTCACGGCCGGCGTAAAAAACCTGTTTAATGTAGGCTGGGTCGGAAGCTCCATAGAAAGCGGAGGAGCGCACAGTGTAGGAGGTAACGTTTTAACTGGATACGGCACTTCCTATTTTGCCGGAATTCATTTTAACTGGAATAAATAATAAAAAATGAAACATAACATGAAAAGCAGATTCTTATCGGTTCTATTGATAGCAGCATCAATTGGTGTATTTACTTCCTGCAAAAAAGATGAGGAACCTATACCCATTATTCCTCCTTCCGAAGGAGAAACGGTTACAGTTGACGGAGGTGAAGGAGGTGCATTGGCAGCAAACTCTGTTTTCCTGGATTTAAGTGCTGATAAGGCTACGGGAGTGGCCAGGGGAAGCTGGGATTTGAAGTTTTACAATGGAAGTCAGTTCAGGGTTAAGATCAATAATACCAATGGAGCTTCTGCTATTGTAATTGATAAAACAGATATCAATGATGTTTCTATTGAAGATATTGAGCAACCGGATACATTGAATATTGACCTGGGTTCGGCGGATGACCTTGTACTGATTGACAACCCGGTTGATTATAGTGTTACAGAAACAGTGATTGCCGAGATTTCAGCAACAGACGATAACAATAAAGTATATATCATCAACCCGGCCGGAGGTTCTCATGCTGCCCCTTTTGATGAAGCCAATCTCTGGAAGATCCGGATAAAACGAGCAAATAACGGTTATACGCTGGAATATGCGAAGTTAAGTGAAACAACATCCAAAACACTGACAGTCAACAAGAATGCAGATTTCAATTACCAGTTCGTTTCATTGTCTTCCGGGGCCCCGGTTGATGTAGAGCCTGCTAAGAATGAGTGGGATATTCAATGGACCTGGTCTATGTATTATGCCAACTTCGGGGAGATCTCTCCTTATAGCTTTTCCGACCTGGTTTTCATCAATCATCTGGCAGGTGTTCAGGCGGCTGAGATTATTACTGCTGATTCTGATGTAACTTATGATACGTATGGTGAGGCTAATATCGCCGGCACCACCTTTTCCTCTTCTTATGATGCAATAGGTTCTAAATGGCGGGCTACTACCGGTACCATTGGTGTAAGAGCCGACCGATTTTATATAATTAAAGACGCCGCCGGAAACGTGTATAAGCTTAAATTTATCAGTTTTCACGCAGAGGATGGTGGTGTAAGAGGCAAACCCGTTCTTGAATATAAGCTCGTTAAGCAAGGTTAGTTTTTCTTATAGTAAAAAAATGACAACAGGTCGTCCTAGCGGGCGACCTGTTTATCTTTACAAACTTCCGAAGTCATATTGTACTCAATATCCACAAACTTTGTATCTACTATCAGCCTTTTTCTATTGCCATCATTACTTAACTGATACTTCCTTTAATTCTTCTGTGCAAAAGTCTCTAACATACGTAATTGTCTGATCTCTTATACTGCAGGTTAAAGAGAGTATGATAAAAAGCACAGATGACTTTTTCCAAATTCGAAAGTTAAATTTCGCATATCGAAATACTGCAATAAATATCCAGAATACATTTACTAAAAATAATTAAACCCTTATTTATGAAAATGAATCTAAAAAATACCGTCTTTTTAGTTTGTGCCTTGGTCGTATTTGTTTCTTGTAAAAAAAATCAGACAAAAGAGCCAGAACCCATTTTATCTCCTCAAGAAAATATCTTAAAAATTGCTCCAACCGAACAAAGATTTGAGGAATGGATAAAGATTATACTTGAGCACAAGACCGACAAGTATAATGCTTATTCTGTAAAAAAGGTGAAATTTACTCAACTTGAAAATTTTAAACTTGCCGAGGTCATTATTGACATTGATGGGGTAAACTCGAATTTCTTTATTGCTACATTATTTCAATTTATTCAACCACCAAAGCTCAACAAATATGTGTTAAGACCTGTTATAGATTTACAAACTCCTACACGAACCTTGATCTTTTCTTCAGGTAAAGATGGAATTACAGAAATGAGCATATCGCCTGATACTACTTATACAATGACGACGAAAGAAAAGAACTTATTCTATTTGGGAACAATGGAGTAAGGTCTCGCGATAGTTTATAACAATACATTAATACAATCTTGCAATGAGAAAAAATTATTTTTTATACTGCTATTTGTTTTAGGCTCACAATGTTTGTATGCTGAAGTTGTTTCATCTTTTTCAGTACAGAATGCATATCTTAATAATGGGAAAGTTCTAATAAGCAATTCAGGGGTTACTGCTATCAAGTTTGATCTTGGCTTTACTCGATATTTAATATCAGGGGCATATAATCTTGAGCCAGCAAACATTTTTTTTAAAATCGTAGCGATCAACTCTTCAACGAATCAGGTGATTCAAGACCTAAGTCAACTATATAACATCACAACGGCGGATTTTAATTCAGGGCCCCAGGGTACAAACACTAATGGCATTTATAAAACCTATGATATAAATATTACTTATAACAGCACCCTGGCAGGAGTTGGACAAAACTTAAGAATTGGATTATTATGGAAATCTAACGGACAAACACCGCCCAGTGGCTACCCCAATGGTATGTGGATGTGGACTCCCTTATATCAGGTAGAAATAATAACAACACCTGTTATCCCACCTCTTTTAAACGATGAATATAGTGGAGCAATTACATTAACTCCAAGCCCTGCTCCTGGATCGATGGGGAATTCGAAATCTGCTTATTTTGCCAATTCGACAATTACACAAACAAACTATGAAAATTTTGGAATTGATGGAGGATCGACTCCTTCGTCACAGTATTTGGGAGATGTGTGGTATAAATTCACCGCAATAAATAATACCCATGATATATTTGTTTCATCACCTTATACTTTAGGATATTGGTTTAGAGTGGAGCTATTCTCCATAAGCGGATCTACTTTAAGACTGATGGAAAGAGAGTCAAGTGTGAGTAGAACCAGCATATTATTAAAAACATCTGGATTAAATATAGGCCAAACATATTATTTCAGAATAGTTCTGGGATCAGGTGTTACTACAAATAAGGATATTACTTTAAACTATATTTGCGTCACAACTCCCGCAGTTCAATCTCCTGTTATAAAGGCTAAGGTCAGATATGACAATTCAGAGGGGTTTATGTATCATGGAAATACCTTGGGTTTATCATTTGTTATTCCCCAAAACATTCCAGAATCAGACTTGTCATTTGATTGGAGACTAATAAATCAGCAAGGACAGGTAGGGGAAGGCGGAGCAGTTAATGGATCATTTTTGTATAAAGAAGAAGATGGTAGCCCGATAAATAACGGCACATATTCATTATTGAATGTAAAGAATAGGAGAGTGAAAATAGGATTAGGGCCGAAGTCACCAGCCTACGCACATGTACAATTTTGGGCGTTTCATGTACAGGTAAGGGTCAAGCGGATAAGTACCAACACTTATTTATATAATTGGACTACAGCAAGCGGTCTTTTTATGACAGAATTATAGCAAAATAGGACGTTTTTACTGAGATATCGGCAACAGGTCGCCCGGGATAGGGCGACCTGTTTTTTTTATGCCAGATTGCCGGCGGCTCTTTCCCCCTCTGTCATATTTGCCGTTTTTGAATTAACATATGCTAAGTCTGTGCAGGTTCTTCGTATATATCATCCTTCAATAACCAATGTTTAAACGTCGATTCACCGGTAAACAGGGGGATTCCGGCGAAATAATAAGTGTTTACCCTAATAAGAACTATAGTTTTGAGTTTTATTACCGGGACGACACCACCCAAATCACGGACCCTAAAAAACGACCCATGAAAAAGCTGTGTACAATGCTATTCCTGTTATCCCTTGTAAAGGGGACTACTGCACAAACAACCTATGTCAATAATGGTACAGCCACCAATTACAGTTTTTCGGCAGGTGACAGTCTCTATATTGCATCGGGCACCTACACCGGCTCCATCAGTTCCTGGGTAGCCAACACCAAAATAACCGTGGCACCCGGCGCCGAATTTCGTCCGTCTTCAATAAACGGCTACCGAAGTATCTACCGGATCTACGGATCAGCCACCCTGCCTAATGCAGGCGCCGCAGAAGGGTTTCAGTTGTATAACTATGGTATAACCACTTTTACCGGTACCACGCAGACGAATAGTACGGCGATCTATTATAACCACCAGGATGCAACGCTCACTTTTACAGGTGATTTTTCTAACTGGTCTAACAACACCAGCTTTCAAAACAATGGTAATATTTCCGTTGCAGGCAATTTCGCCTTCGGAGGCAACGGTGTAATCCTCCAAAACAATGGTAATATTTCCATTACAGGCAATTTTAGCGGCAACAGCGGTCAAATTAACAGCCACGGACTTTTACACGTAGGTGGCTCCTTTACACTAAATAGCCCGGTATCTTTCAATAATAGCTGCCGGGTGATCGTGGAAAACGGGATCACACTTAATAATAATACCGTTTATAACAGCGGCTTGCTTTGGGCTTCCAGCGCCAGGAATAACGGAAACTTCACCAACAATAACGCTACGGTGATGAACAGTGGCAACGCTGTACTGAGAACCAGGACATTTACCAACAACGGACATATCCGGGGTAACGGAAGCCTGTACATCCTCGGCAGCAGCGTACAAAACGGCAGCGTAGGCTCCAATGTCGCCACAGAAGAACTGTTTGTCTACACCGTAAACCGCGCTAGCACAGACCGGATCTTCGATAACCAATGGGGAGGTACGGTTTACCCCAATGCGCAGTTCTCGGCAATTAACGAGCCGGATACTACTATTATACCTATGGCAGAGGGCGGTTGTTCGTTTACCTATGCACCCTTTTCGATCCTGCCGGTACAATGGAAAAGCTTTGATGTGTCGCTGGTAAACAATGTCCCCTCACTAAGCTGGTCTATCCTGAGTGATGAAAAGCTGGTGTTTGAGGTGGAACGCAGTACGAACGGAAAAGAATTTACGCTTGTAAGCACGGTGGAAAAAACGAGCTACCGGGATATGACTGCCGGGGAAAGCGCCACCCTCTATTACAGGGTAAAAGCGATCAGTCCGGACGGCACGCAAAAATACTCCGACATAAAAATGGTGAAGCTTACAAATGCACCCGGTATCTCTTTGCAGGCATTCCCCAACCCCTTTGTACAACAACTGAATATACGCTACAACGCTACCGAAAAAAGTGCGATCACGCTGAGCATATATCATCAATCCGGTCAATTGCAATACCGGAAAAAAGTCATGGTTGAGAAAGGGAGTAATTTGTTTGAGATCACAGAAGCGGCCAACTGGAAACCGGGCATATATCTTGTTCAGTTCATCACCGAAAAAGGTGACAGCCGGTCATCCACAATCATGAAGCAATAAGGGATGTAGCGCTTCGGGCGGGGAAAGGGTTTTCAACCTTCGGAAGGTTGGAAACCGCTGTTGTCCGGTAAAAGTTGTTACTTGACAAAAGGTTGTTGTCTGGTGGGGATCTGCGGTTGTTAAACAGGCATTTTTGGATAGCAGGGGGTGTTTTTAAGTTTTAAACAATTGGAGATTAAAGTTGTTTTCTGGTCTGAA